>CAWHIG010000018.1:0-67178 GCA_963829255.1 uncultured Bacteroidales bacterium | reverse complement strand
CAGCATAAACTTCACATTTACCAATGTTCCAAACGGAACCTATTCAATATCTTATGCTGCAGGCACTTTCACCGGTGTTAATGTTGCCGGTGGAACAGCCACTGTAACAGCACCTGCCGGAACTTACAATAACCTGTCGATCACAACAGGTGGCTGCACCTCAGGCACTGGTGTAAATGTCACCATTACTGCACCGTCAGCTCCTACACTCTTAGCAGTGGGTAATAATCCTGCTACATGTGGCGCTGATGGAAGTATCAACTTTACATTTACCAATGTTCCGAACGGATCATATACAGTATCATATGATGCAGGCACTTTCACCGGTGTTACTGTTGCCGGTGGAACAGCCACTGTAACAGCACCTGCCGGAACATACAATAACCTGTCCATCATGACAGTAGCAGGATGTACTTCGGTTGCAGGGGTGAATGTAGTCATCACCATCACCCGGAGCCCCGACACTCGTCGCAACAGGTAATAACCCTTCTGCATGCGGGGCAGATGGCAGCATAAACTTCACATTTACTAATGTTCCAAACGGAAACTATACAATATCATATACATCAGGCAGCTTCACCAACGTTAATGTAGCTGCAGGTGCTGCAACAATACCTGCTCCTGCAGGTGTTTACAATAACCTGACAATTTCTGTCGGCGGTTGTGCTTCCGGTGCCGGAGTAAGTACTACAATCACTTCTCCAACACCAACAATACCATTACTCGGTTTATCAACCCAGCCTTCTTCCTGTGCATCGCCAACCGGCAGTATAGAATTAAGCGGACTACCTGCAAGCGGAACATGGACTATTAATCCGGGGTCAATAGCCGGAACAGGCTTAAGCACAACTGTCACAAACCTTATCCCGGGTACATATAGCTTTACCGTTACCGCTGAAACCGGATGTACCTCACAAGCAACTGCAAATGTTGTCATAAATCCTGCACCCGAAGCGCCGCCGGCACCAATAGTCGGGGCAACCACGCAGCCTTCTTCATGTGCTTTACCAACAGGCAGTGTAGTTTTAAGCGGACTGCCTGATACCGGAACATGGACTATCAATCCGGGGTCAATAGCCGGAATAGGGACAACAACAACAATTGCAAACCTTATCCCTGGCAGCTATAACTTCTATGTCACCAGTGAGGCCGGATGTATATCACTTGCATCTGCCACTGTGGATATTGATGCTGCACCGGTGGCTCCACCGGCCCCGTTAATTGGGACAATCACGCAGCCTTCTTCATGTGCATCACCTTCAGGAAGTGTTATATTAAATGGCCTTCCTGCAACAGGAACATGGACTATCAATCCGGGCTCAATAGCAGGAACAGGTACTAGTCCACAACTCTTACAAACCTCAGTCCGGGTACATATAATTTTAACGTTACAAGTGAAGCCGGATGTATATCAGTTGAATCAGCCAGTGTGGTTATCAATCCTGCACCGTCAGCTCCTACGGCTCCAATCATTAGGGACAATCACTCAGCCTTCTTCATGTATTGCAACAACCGGAAGCGTTGTCTTAAACGGTCTTCCTGGAGCCGGAACCTGGGTTATTAATCCGGGAGCAATAGCCGGAACAGGTTCAAGCACAACTATCTCAAACCTTAACCCTGGAACATATAACTTTAACGTTACAAGTGCTGCAGGATGTATATCGCGTGCATCAGCAGATGTGATTATACACGTGGCTCCTTCAGCTCCGACAGCACCAATAGTCGGTACAATCACACAGCCTTCTTCTTGTTCGGCACCAACCGGCAGCGTGGTATTAACCGGCCTGCCTTCGACAGGAGCCTGGAATATTAATCCGGGAGGAATAACCGGGACCGGTTCAGGCACAACCATCGCAAACCTTGCCCCGGGCACTTATAACTTTACTATTTACAGTGATCCGGGATGTATATCACATGCATCAGCAGCTGTGGTTATTAATCCTGCACCATCAGCTCCGACAGCGCCGGTCGTTGGAACTATTACTCAGCCTTCCTCATGCTGCAGCATCAACCGGAAGTGTGGTATTAAATGGTCTGCCTCTAATTGGAACATGGACTATTAATCCGGGGGCAATAACCGGAACAGGTGACAAGTACGACCATTTCAAATCTTATTCCGGGAACTTATAACTTCAGCATTACCGCTTCTGCAGGATGTATATCAAATCCATCAGCCGATGTTGTTATAAATGCTGCACCTGTGGCTCCCACGGCACCGGTAGTTGGCACAATAACTCAGCCTTCTTCATGTTCCGCATCTACCGGAAGCGTAGTATTAACCGGTCTGCCTCAAACAGGAACATGGACTATTAATCCTGGGTCAATAGCCGGAACCGGCACAAGTACAACTATTACAAACCTAATTCCGGGTACCTATCATTTCAATATTACCACTGCTGAAGGATGTATTTCTCTGCCTTCAACAGATGTTGTTATTAATGATACCCCGGGAGGTCCATTAGCACCAATAGTTGGAACAATCACACAGCCTTCTTCATGTGCTTTACCAACAGGCAGTGTAGCTTTAAGCGGACTGCCTGATACCGGAACATGGACTATCAATCCGGGGTCAATAGCCGGAATAGGGACAACAACAACAATTGCAAACCTTATCCCGGGCAGCTATAACTTCTATGTCACCAGTGAAGCCGGATGTATATCACTTGCATCTGCCACTGTGGTTATCGATGCTGCACCGGTGGCTCCACCGGCCCCGTTAATTGGGACAATCACACAGCCTTCTTCATGTTCGGCACCGACCGGAAGTGTGATACTTAAATGGTCTGCCTGCAACAGGAACATGGACCATTAATCCGGGGTCAATAGCAGGAACAGGCCTATCCACAACTCTTACAAACCTCAGTCCGGGTACTTATAATTTTAACGTTACAAGTGAAGCCGGATGTATATCGGTTAAATCCGCCAGTGTGGTTATCAATCCTGCACCGTCAGCTCCTACGGCACCAATCATTGGGACAATCTTTCAGCCTTCTTCATGTTCGGCGCCAACCGGGAGTGTGATACTTAATGGCCTGCCTGCGACAGGAACCTGGACTATCAATCCTGGTTCAATTTCAGGTACAGGTGCAAGTATTACTATCTCAAACCTTAACCCTGGAACATATAACTTTAACGTTACAAGTGCTGCAGGATGTATATCGCGTGCATCAGCAGATGTGATTATACACGTTGCTCCTTCAGCTCCGACAGCACCAATAGTTGGTACAATCACACAGCCTTCTTCTTGTTCGGCACCAACCGGCAGCGTGCTATTAACCGGACTGCCTTCAACAGGAGCATGGAATATTAATCCGGGGGGAATAACCGGGACCGGTTCAGGCACAACCATCGCAAACCTTGCCCCGGGCACTTATAACTTTACTATTTACAGTGATCCGGGATGTATATCACATGCTTCAGCAGCTGTGGTTATTAATCCTGCGCCATCAGCTCCGACAGCGCCGGTCGTTGGAACTATTACTCAGCCTTCCTCATGCTCAGCATCAACCGGAAGTGTGGTATTAAATGGTCTGCCTCTAATTGGAACATGGACTATTAATCCGGGGGCAATAACCGGAACAGGTACCAGTACGACCATTTCAAATCTTATTCCGGGAACTTATAACTTCAGCATTACCGCTTCTGCAGGATGTATATCAAATCCATCAGCCGATGTTGTTATAAATGCTGCACCTGTGGCTCCCACGGCACCGGTAGTTGGCACAATAACTCAGCCTTCTTCATGTTCCGCATCTACCGGAAGCGTAGTATTAACCGGTCTGCCTCAAACAGGAACATGGACTATTAATCCTGGGTCAATAGCCGGAACCGGCACAAGTACAACTATTACAAACCTAATTCCGGGTACCTATCATTTCAATATTACCACTGCTGAAGGATGTATTTCTCTGCCTTCAACAGATGTTGTTATTAATGATACCCCGGGAGGTCCATTAGCACCGATAGTTGGCACAATCACGCAGCCTTCTTCATGTGCTTTACCAACAGGCAGTGTAGCTTTAAGCGGACTGCCTGATACCGGAACATGGACTATCAATCCGGGGTCAATAGCCGGAATAGGGACAACAACAACAATTGCAAACCTTATCCCGGGCAGCTATAACTTCTATGTCACCAGTGAGGCCGGGTGTATATCACTTGCATCTGCCATTGTGGTTATCAATGCTGCACCGGTGGCTCCGACCTGCCCCGATCATTGGGACAATCACACAGCCTTCTTCGTGTTCAGCACCAACTGGCAGTGTGATACTTAATGGTCTGCCTGCGACAGGAACCTGGACTATCAATCCCGGCTCAATAGCAGGAAAAGGGGCGAGTACAACTCTTAATAACCTGGCTCCGGGTACATACAACTTTAACGTTACCAGTGAATCAGGATGTATATCAGTTGAATCAGCCAGTGTGGTTATCAATCCTGCACCGTCAGCTCCCACAGCTCCAATATTAGGGACAATCACCCAGCCTTCTTCATGTATTGCAACAACCGGAAGTGTTGTCTTAAACGGTCTTCCTGGAGCCGGAACCTGGGTTATTAATCCGGGAGCAATAGCCGGAACAGGTTCAAGCACAACTATCTCAAACCTTAACCCGGGAACATATAACTTTAATGTTACGAGCGCTGCAGGATGTATATCACGTGCATCAGCAGATGTGATTATACACGTGGCTCCTTCAGCTCCGGCAGCGCCAATAGTTGGTACAATCACACAGCCTTCTTCATGTTCGGCGCCAACCGGCAGCGTGGATATTAACCGGTCTGCCTTCGACAGGAACATGGACTATAAATCCCGGAGGTATAACCGGGAACGGTATAAGCACAACCATCGATAACCTTGCCCCGGGCACTTATAACTTTACTGTTTACAGCGATCCCGGATGCATATCACATGCTTCAGCAGCTGTGGTTATTAATCCTGCACCATTAGCTCCGACAGCACCGGTAGTTGGAACTATTACTCAGCCTTCATCATGTGCTGCAACAACCGGAAGCGTGGTATTAAATGGTCTGCCTCTAATTGGAACATGGACTATCAATCCGGGGGCAATAACCGGAACGGGTGAAAGCACAACCATTTCAAACCTTATACCGGGGACATATAACTTCAGCGTTACCGCTTCTGCCGGATGTATATCACATCCATCAGCAGATGTTGTTATTAATGCTGCTCCCCTGGCTCCGACAGCTCCAATAGCAGGCATAATTACGCAGCCTTCTACATGTGGTGCACCAACCGGAACGGTGGTATTGAATGGTTTGCCCGCAACAGAAGCCTGGACTATTAATCCCGGAGCAATTTCCGGTATCGGGACAAGCACAACCATAACAAACCTTATTCCGGGTACCTATCATTTTAATATCACAACTACTGCCGGATGTATATCTCTGCCTTCAACGGATATTGTAATAATTTCACCTCCCGGAACTCCGGCTACTCCGAGAATTGGATCAATAACACAGCCATTATCATGTACTTCAGCTACAGGAAGTGTCGTACTGAATGGGCTGCCTGCAGCGGGAATCTGGACGGTCAATCCCGGAGCTATAACCGGGACAGGTACAACAACAACAACATAACAAACCTTATCCCGGGTACCTATCACTTTACGGTTACCATAGCAGCCGGATGTACCTCACTGGCGTCATCCGCCGCTGTTATCAATGCTGCACCGGGAGCCCCAATAGCACCAACAGTCACTATTGTTCATCCTACAATCACCGTGGCCACCGGAACTATAACAATAACATCTGCAACTGCAGGTCTGACATTTAGTCTTGACGGTGCAGCATATACAGCATACCCTGCAGGTGGATTTACTTCAGTACCGGCAGGAATTCATACACTGGCAGCACAAAATGCCGCCAATTGTATCTCTTCTGTCACAACGATAACTGTAAATGAACAACCTTTTGTTAGTAGCTTCACTCATGAGCTGTCTGATTTTAATGGATTTAACATAAGTTGTTTTGGCAGATCCGATGGATTTATCAGGATCATTGGTCCGGTTGATTTAGCTCCGTTCACGTACCTGTGGAATGGTCCGCGAGGTTTTACAGCATCAACAGGCTATATCTCAGGACTGAGTGCAGGACAATATACAGTGCTGATCACTGATAAAAATAACCATACGACAACGGAAACAATTGTGCTGACTGAACCCAGACAACTAAGACTGATAATTGATCCTTCAGTAAGTAATGATGGAACGTTTAATATCAATTGTGCCGGTGAAAAAACCGGATCAGTTACACTCTCGGCACTAAACAATGTGGGCCTGGTTGATTACCTGTGGGATGATGGTTTTAAAGGGGACACCAGAACAAATCTTTCCGCAGGGATTTACAAAATAATATTTACTGATTCGAATAATTGTCAGGCTGATTCAACTTTTGCACTGACTGAACCCGATTCGCTGAAACTTACTCTCACAGTAACTGAACCATTATGTCCCGACAAAGCCGATGGAGAAATCAGGCTGACAGTTACCGGAGGAGTTCCAGGTTCTGATTATAACTACCGCTGGTCAGATAATTCCACCGGCAGAAATATTTCGAATATTTCCGCAGGATCTTACAAAGTGACTGTAGCTGATCTGAACGGATGTTCAATCAGCGATTCCGTACAGGTCAATTCCGCCAATCCTACCTGCCTTGTTATTCCAAACGCCATCTCACCTAACAGGGATCTTATTAATGATGTCTGGAATATTAAGCATATTGAACAATATCCCAACGTTGTAATAACGATATATAACAACTGGGGTGAAGTTGTCTGGAAATCTGAAAGTGGTTATCCCCATCCATGGGAAGGCAGAAGTAATGGGAAAGCTCTGCCTGTTGATTCATACTTTTATATTATTGATTTGCACAACGGATCGAAACCTATCGGAGGAAGCGTAACGATAATAAAATAGAAATAAATATCTCAGCGATTATGAAAAGGATGATCTATATTTTATTTCTTGTGGCTATTGAACAGGTTTCATTTGCTCAGCAACTTCCTTTATATAGTCAGTATCTGTACAATAAATTTCTGATCAATCCGGCAGTAGCGGGAAGTGACGGGTATACAAGTATTAATCTTACCGCCCGCGAACAATGGGTTGGAATCTCCATGGCTCCGCAAACATATTCTCTCAGTATCCAGACCAGGTTTCTCAAACGGGGACATATTCTGAAAATGAAAAATAACCGGCAAACCTTCCGGCCGAAAACAGATGGGAAAGTAGGACTGGGAGGATCGGTTTTCAGTAATACAAGCGGACTTATTCAAAGGAACGGATTCCAGGTTTCCTATGCTTATCATATGTGGCTTCAAAGCACCACCCAACTATCGCTTGGACTTTCTTTTACAGGCTATTATTTCAGGATAAATCAACAGGCAATTATCAATGGAGGATCCAAATGATCCTTTGCTTAATGATAATCTCAGGCGCGGAATATTTGTCCCTGATGCTGCTTTTGGAATATATCTGCTCAACAGACAATACAATGTTGGATTTTCAGTTGATCAGTTATTCGGGGCTGCTGCCAAAATAGGGAATAACTCTTACTCAAATTACAACGTTAGCAGAACTTATTATCTGTTTGGTTCTTACAGCTTTGACCAGGGCAGTGATATTGAAATACGGCCCTCGGCATTAATAAAAATGTCTGAAGAATTAAAACCACAGGCAGATATCGGATTAAATTTTGTTTATAATCAGGCTTTCTGGGCAGGATTGACATACCGGACCAGTGGCGCCATAATTGCAAATGTCGGAGTAAAATATAATCATATGTATCTTGGTTATGCTTTTGATTTTACACTTCAGGAGATTCAGAGGATAACTTACGGTACTCATGAGTTAAATCTGGCATGGAAATTTGGTGACAGTGCAAGAAAATACCGATGGCTCGACCGGTATTAAACCTGTAAAAGATTTTAAAATTGACTTTCTAATGAATGAGTTACATTCTGAAAAGTCCTAAAATATAGCAAAAACCAAAATTTTTATCCCAAGTATTACATTGTTTGTCAAAATTGAAGTTTTTCACTCTTTTGAGGTGGCAATTTTATATAATCCTTATAATCAATGTTTTAAACTTGATTATTCTTTGAAACTATAAATTTACTCTCTCCTTCTGATAAAATCCGGTTCGTTTTTGACGAATTGACTCCTTTTTGGCATAAGCTGAAAATTCCTGACTGTAGTTATCGTATTTTCTTAGACCAGCAGGAGTTAAATCTAACTAGTTTTGCCACTAAATGGACATTTACGACTTGTCATAAATGATATCCTGTTTTACCTTTATTGCATAATTTTTAACTGTTAAAAGATAAAAATCTTTAACTAAAATAAATGGTATGGCATTCCGGGCAAACGTAATTTTATCAGATATACATTCATATCGCTCCAAAAATAACCTGAATGTGATAAAAACCAAACAGCTGATCTTTTACCGTCAGGCTGATGGTAACCCTGAAGCTATTATGCCAGTGCTCAATGTCTTTTTAAAATGGATTAAAGAAGGAAAGTTAAAAAACAGTTTAGGGCAGTGTGGCGGATGGTTAATAATTCTGGGAGCAATAGAATATAATACTTTCCCAAAAGTTTTGTTTTTCAAGGAAAAACTTGGATTTAACGAACTGAGCAGAATGCAGATGCCAAAGGTTTGGAAATGCGGAAGCTTTGAACCGGCAATCGCCATAAATGGCGACATCGATTATCTTTATGAGATTAACATCAATGAGGCTAAATTGACTGTTAAGAAAGTCAGCTATAGTAACATAGGCGAACAGATATTTGAATCCGTAGTGTCAGCCCGTGTTCCAAATCCGGTACAAACTCATTCCGACCGCCTCCACTAGGAAACCATAATGCGGATTGATAAATAATAAATGCAGATCCTGTTGCAGAGACGCCCAAATTGGGCGTCTCTGCATTTACTGATCGCGGCTTTATTCCTGTGTCCAATATTTTTCCCGTTTATGACAGATCGAAAGAATTTTTTTGCTATTAGCTATTAAGAAATAGTTTTTCTTAACTTCGGTACTTCGGAACATTGACTATCACATCCAATTTATGAGTGAGGAGATTCTAAAGGCATTAATGGAATTATTTGCCCTGATTGTAAAACAGGACGGTGGGATATTAATGAACGAGCGTGACTATGTTTATGGCTTTCTCTCCAAGCAGCTTACCAGGGAAACCGTTAATGAATATCTTGCTCTTTTCGATATACATGCCGGACCGGTTATGCAAAGATCATTCCTAAAAGAACCGTCCTCTCCTTCAGTAAAAGACTCGGTAAAAATTTTTGGAATATGTAAAAAGATCAACCGTACCCTTAATCAGGAACAAAAGGTTGTAGTTCTGATGAGGTTATATGAACTGGTTAATGCAGACCGCCAGTTCACGATACAGAGAATGAATATAATAAATACTGTTGCTGAAGTATTTAAAATATCAACTGATGAATTTGCTGCCACAGAACAATTCGTGAAGAATGATAATCCTGCTGACCTGAAGAATCCCGCAATTCTTGTTCTTGACCCGGGTGACGAAGAGTGCGAGTTGTGCAAAAAGATGACGACCGGCTACACTGACACCATAATATTCATTTTAAGGATTGCCAGTGTTGACCTCTATTTTGTCAGGTATATTTCAACTGACCAGTTGTATCTCAATGGACTTCCGATAAGATCAGGCCAGGTATACACTTTCGCCAAGGGAGGTTCAATAAAATCACAACAGGGGCATTCAATTTACTATAGCGATATCAGTTCCAGTTTTCTATCTGAAATAATCATCCATAAGATATCATTCAATGTTGAAAACCTCAGCTATCTTTTCAGGGAGGGGCATGCAGCAGTCGATAATGTAAGCTTTTCTATTGGGGAGGGGAAACTTATAGGAATTATGGGTGGAAGCGGTTCGGGGAAAACTACTCTTCTGAACCTGATGAGTGGTATTCAGAAGCCAACTACAGGAAGTGTCAAGATTAACGGATTAGACGTAAATACAGATTATAAAGCACTGGAGGGAGTTTTTGGATATGTACCACAGGATGACTTGTTAATAGAGGATCTGACAGTATTTGAAAACCTTTATTTTGCAGCATGCCAGTGTTTCCGGGATAAAACAAGAGAGGAGATCACCGTTCTTGTCGATCATACACTTTCAAATCTCGGACTGCTTGAAAAGAGAGGATTAAAAGTTGGTTCTCCGTTTAACAAAGTGATCAGCGGCGGACAGAGAAAAAGACTTAATATTGCATTGGAACTGATAAGAGAACCATTGGTTCTTTTTCTTGATGAGCCAACATCAGGACTCTCCTCCCGGGATTCTGAAAACCTGATGGACCTGCTTCGCGATCTTACTTTAAAAGGTAAGCTGGTATTTACAGTCATTCATCAGCCATCATCAGAGATATTCAAGATGTTTGACAAGGTTGTCATCCTCGACCAGGGGGGATGTATGGCATATTTCGGTAATCCTGTCGATTCGGTAATATATTTTAAAACTCTTGATACCCAGATCAACTCAAACCAGGGAGAGTGCCCGTCATGCGGGAATGTGAATCCTGAAACTATTTTTAATATAATTGAGACCCAGGTTGTTGATGAATTTGGACAGTATACTGAAAAAAGAAAAGTCAGACCAAAGGAATGGTCAAATACTTTTAATTCGAAACAGCCTTATGTACAATTGCCGGAAGTAAAGGAGCCTCCACATAAGAATCTCCAGCGACCGGGACTCTTAAGACAGTTTCAGATTTATTTTTCAAGAGACCTGAAGAGCAAAATTTCCAATGGTCAATATGTCTTGTTAACCCTGTTAGAAGCGCCGATTCTGGGTTTTGTTCTTTCGTTTATTATCAGATATATCCCTGATCCTGACTCTGATATTTACATTTTTTCGGAAAATGAAAATATCCCGATATACATTTTCATGAGCCTGATCGTGGCTCTTTTCCTGGGATTGTCAATTAGTGCAGAAGAAATATTCCGGGACAGAAAAATTCTTAAAAGGGAGCATTTCCTTAATCTGAGCCGCAATAGTTATCTCCTTTCCAAAATTGCAATACTTATCATTATATCTGCCATACAGACACTTCTGTTTGTGTTGATTGCAAATCCCATTCTCGGTATTAAAGGTATGTACTTCCATTACTGGCTCGCATTATTTACAACTTCATTTTGTGCCAATATGCTGGGACTCAACATTTCTGCGTCCTTTAATTCGGCCATTACCATCTACATTGTAATCCCGCTTTTAATAATCCCCATGATGGTTCTCAGCGGAGCTATGTTCTCCTTTGATAAACTTAACAGGAAAATAGGCAATGTCGATAAAGTTCCCCTCATCGCTGAATTTATACCAACAAGGTGGACATATGAGGCTCTTATCGTGACTCAGTTTAAAGATAACAAATACAGTAAAACTCCTTTTACGAAGGAAGGAGAGACATATTATCAACTTCAAAAGGAAATCAGTGAAGCTGACTTTAATAAGGTTTACAGAATTAAAGCATTGCGTACGGCTCTCGAGACTACTCTGTTTGAATACAGAAGCAACCCCAAAAATATCGGAAACAGTGAAGACCTTTTGATTAAGAAATCCACACGAAAGTTTAGCAAACTTGAGCTTCTGAAAAATGAATTAGGAAAAATGGCCGATGTCTATCATGTTCCGCTATTCAATTATATTTATGATCTGACACCTTATGAATTCAACCCCGGAATTGCTGATTCGCTTATAAAATACCTCGACAGAATGGATAAACTATTCAGTAGAATTTCAAATTCGGCAAGTGACAGAAGAGATATTTTTTATAATATGAATGATCTATTATTGAAGAAACTTGAGAATGAATATTATAATTATAAACTTCTTGAACTGGTTACAAAACCGTACGAAAGGAAAAAAATACTGGTTTATAATAACACTCTTGTGCAGAATACAGATCCTATTTATCTTGATCCATATAAAAAAGGATGGCTTGATTTCAGAACACATTTCTATGCCCCGGCGAAATATATTTTTGGGATAAAAACCGACACCTTTGTGTTCAATATTTCACTCGTTCTTTTAAGCTCGATATTTCTTTATCTGGCTCTTTATTTTGAATTACTCGGAAGGGCAGTTCGGTTTTTTGAGAATTTAAAATTCGGAAAATGAACATTTAATAGATTGTTAATCTGTTTTTTTGTATTTTTGTGTTACTTTATGCATTATAATAAATGACAGAAAGAATATTTATATTGCTGATTATTGTTTTTATTGGTTTCTCATGCAGAAATTCAAAAAGCAAGGCTGCTGAGTTTGTTTTTCCCCAATCTGATTCAGTTCCGGTTTCTGAAGCTGAAAAGCTGAGTCCCGAAGCAATTGCTGATATCTCAAAGAATATTTCATCACCGGTAGAGATTGCAAATCTTCTGCAGACACTCCAGGTTCCTTTCTCACAAAACTATCTTGCTGAATCAATTGATGCCAATAAACAAAGTACAAATTTTGAGAAGGCTCTTAAACTGGGTATTCTTGGAGCTGACCTTGGGTATCTGAATATGTACGAAAAAACAGGTTCTTCCCTTGATGTGCTTTCAGCTATCAGGAAAATTTCAGAAGATATTAAAGTTGGTCAGTTTTTTGATTTCGAATCAATAAAAAGATTATCTAAAAACAGATCAAATCTTGATTCACTTCTTTTCATTTCAATTGACTCATATAACAAGATTGATAATTATCTGAGGAGCAATGATCGCGGTCAACTTTCAGCCCTGATGATAATAGGTGTATGGATAGAGGGTCAGTTTCTGGCAACACAGGTTGTAAATCAGTTTCCCGATAAAATGCTGATTGACAGGATTGGAGAACAGAAGATTATATTGAATGATCTCCTCCTTCTGATCAGTCCTTATTGCAACCGTGATCCTGAGTTCACAAGCCTTTGCAAAGATATGCAGGACATTAAAGATAAATACCGCGACATAAGAATAACCTATACACAGGGGGAGCCCGTGAGTGTTGAAAAGGATGGCGGATTGACGATTAAACAGACCGAAACCAGTGTTGTTACAATGTCTAAAGAACAGCTGAATGGCGTTATTGAAATTACCAGGAATATCAGAGACAGGCTAATTTTAAATAATTAGAATGAAAAAAAGTATTTTAACTCTTGCCATATTATTTACTTTCGGATTACTGTCGTTCGGACAGGTTACTGATCCGCTTATAAGTAACTGTGCTACTAATGCCGGAGCCAATTGCAGGTACCTGAAAGATTTCAGAATACAACTGGGAAAAGCTTCTAACCAGAGCGAGTTAAGATATAAAGCAAATATGTCGCTCTGGAAAAATACCAGGTACAGGTTTACAATGTGCAATGCTGATAATTCCAAGGGTCAGCTTATACTTTCAATTAAAGATGATTCGAATAAACAGATACTATCATCGTTCGATAAAAAAACCGGCAAGATTTATCCTTTCATTGATTTTGAATGTCAGAAAAGTGGAATATATCAGATCAGCTATGACTTCAATAACTGGCAACAGGGATCTGGTGTAGGCGTAGTCTCCATGATAAAATAATCCCTATCGCAGGTACCATATCTGTATTACCAGAATAAATATAAAAAACAGAGTAAAGAAGATTTCCGGTACAAGCCTTTTCTTAATAAAAACAAAATAGTGTGTCCAGAAATAGCTTACGGGGATTCCTGCTAACCAGACTATTTCAATTGAAACCGATGGTACTATAATATATATTCCTATCGCAATAAAAAATATCCAGAGAAGCAGGGAAAATGTTTTGCGTGATTTTATCTTTTTAGTATTCATTAACCTGAGCAAAAAAACTATACTCACCAGAGTGCTCAAACTGGCAAGGACAAGCGCAACAGCGGTTAAAGGTGTAAAAGAAAAGCCGGTCTGTTTACCAAACAGATTATATGCCATCACCGACGATAAATTTTTTATATCCTTCCCCAGTACATAATAAACACCAAAAGTCAGCATAAAAGGAGTTATTAGACCGATAACAGCAATAATAACTTCTTTAATGTTCCCGGTTCTGAGCACTGCAATTCCGATGATGACAATCAATCCGAACCAGATAAGATTAGCGTAAAAGAGGCTCCCGGTGCCAATAAGTATCCCGGCATCGAAAAAGCTATAAGCTGTTCCCTGAATCTGATATGCTTCCACTATCCGCCTGATTGCCAGGTTTAAAAACAGAGCAGCAAATATAGCAGGATTCAGCAGCTGGTACTGAGGAAAAAGTCCGCTCAACAGAATGTAAATTAATGCAGGGAGAAAAGTTCTTTCATTTATAAAAAAGATTGTTGTATTCAGATTTACCATAAGAAAAGCCATCAGGGAAACCAATAATAAAGTGAAAATTATTCCCGGCAAAGGTTTGGTCCCGATCAGATCCGACAAAATACCATAAAGAGGCATCGGATCCAGGTCAAAGTACAATGAAAAGTGACTTCTAAGCCTGATGAACGCACTTGCCCATATAGCTAAAAGAGTAATAATTATCAGAAATATTACTCCGGGAGAGGTTCCTTTGAAAACTCGTAATAACATTTATTTTATAAATCAAATCCAATATCAGTTCTGTAATATCTGCCTTCAAAGCTTAACAAACCGGCGTTCCGGTATGAGGTATTCAGTGCCTCCTTCATCGTTGCTCCCCATGAGCTTACGGCCAGTACACGACCCCCTGATGTAACGATATTTTCTGCTTCTTTCCTCGTACCCGCATGAAATACCACACTGTCCTTCGTCAGATCGAGGCCATGGATAGATTTGCCCTTTTCATAATTTCCGGGATACCCTCCGGAAACCAGCATTACTGTGGTGACGAATCTTTCATCAATCACTATTTTTCTTTCTGCAAGATCTCCCATAGCCACTCCTTCAATTAACTCGAAAAAATCTGACTTTATTCTAGGAATAATAACCTCCGATTCGGGATCACCCAACCGTGTATTATATTCAATTACATATGGGTTACCTTCAACATTTATAAGACCAAAGAAAATAAATCCTTTATAAACAATCGCATCTTCCGATAGTCCATTTATGGTTGGATCGATTATCCTGTGTTTTACCTTCTTCATAAAGTCATCATCAGCGAATGGCACGGGTGAAACAGCTCCCATTCCCCCGGTATTAAGACCGGTATCTCCGGCTCCAATTCTCTTATAATCCTTTGCCTCCGGCAATAGTTTATATGTAAACCCATCGGTAATAATAAATACCGATAGCTCTATCCCTTTCAGATACTGTTCTATGACAACTTTTTGTCCTGCAGCGCCGAACTTACCGTTCAGCATTGCCTGAACCTCTGTTTCAGCATCATGTATATCATCAATTATCACCACTCCCTTACCTGCAGCAAGACCATCCGCTTTAATTACATAAGGAGGACTAAGCGTTCTAAGAAAAGAGGAAGCCTCTTTCATTGTAGTTTTGTCAAAGCTTTTATAAGCAGCAGTTGGAATTTTATGCCGCATGAGAAAAGCTTTTGCAAAATCTTTACTTGCTTCCAGCCGTGAAGCTGATTTATCAGGACCGATTAAGGGTATGTTTTTAATTGTGCTGTCGTTCAGAAAAAAATCATGTATTCCCATCGCCAGGGGAACTTCAGGCCCGACAATCACAAGATCAATCTTATTTTCTAACACTGCTGCCTTAACCTCGGGGAAATTTTCAGGATCCAGTTTCAGGTTTGTTCCTAAATTCAGAGTTCCAGCGTTTCCGGGACCAATAAAAATTTTCTTAACCTTTTTACTTTGGGCAAGTTTCCAGGCAAGTGCATGTTCCCTCCCGCCAGATCCCAGAATGAGAATATTCATTTTTAAGGAAGTATTTTATCATTTCAAAAGTAACATTTCATTCTGATAAACAATATCGATAATCTAAAAACCGTTACCCACCATCAATAGACTGACAGTATTTGGAGAATGTCTGCATAACGGAGGTTACATAGGTTTTTGAAACCGGAATATCTGTAACGGAAGGACTATCAAATTCAAGTTTCAAACCGTCTCTATCCTTTCTGATAACTTTAACCTTTTCAAAATTAACCATATATGATCTATGGCATCGGATAATTTCAGTCCCTGAAAAGCTTTCTTCTATTTTTTTCAGAGTATGCCGGAGCAGGTATTTTGATACTTTACCCTTATTAAGATAGCAGATGTTCACATAGTTTTCAGCAGATTCGAGATAAAGCAGATTCTCTTTCTTTATTGAAAACTTCAATATCCCTTTATCATCATAGAAAGGGATCATGTTTCTGGTGTTATCAGATAATGGCTGAAAATCCGCCAGTCGTTCTATTTGTTCCTTTTTATCCTGCCATGAAAAATAAAGCCATAAAATTGAGTATGGCAATAAAAGAACCAGAGCTGTGTTTCGTGATGAATTCCTGACGAGATCGGCAAACAACCTGGTATCATGCAGGAAAAGTTTTTCGAATGACGCATAGACAAGGGCCATAATCAGTATTTCCCCGGTAATCCATATCAGATACTGCCATATATTAATAGGATGTCTTTTACAAACATGGTACATAAGAATCCGGCTCAAAACAACAACAAGCACTCCCAGAAGAATTGTCAGGCTGGAATATGTGAAAAACTCAAGCCTTGTCAGATTGTACCATCTGTCCGCACCAAATGGGGAATAGGTATTAATAAAAACCAGAGCAAAAAGTGAAGTAAAAAGTACCAGACGTACAATATTCTGCTTTTCATTCAAATAGGAAGGAATAGGTTTTTGGAAGTCGATCATTGATGCACTTATAACTTAAGCAAAATTAAGTATTTTCTTACTTTAAATCCAGCTAAAATGTACTGAGACATTTTTTAGCACCAGGAATTCCGTCACAAATAATTGAATTATATCCCTCGTACCGGATTTTTATCACTACGCTCAAACCCCGGCCACATTAATTTGTATGCTATGAATGCCTCTGCTTCCTTTGCATAAAATTCGTTTTTGATTGGAGACCCATGGAGTATACTAAGACATTTAATGAGCTTAAAACAATCTTCAAACCTGAGAATAAGAAGATATCTATTCCCGATTCAGATATTGGAATTCATAATATCGGATTCCGGTCAGACCTCCCACTCAATGAATTTTCGAATATCAACGATACCCTTATTGCTGAAAACCGTTCTTTTTCATACCCTGTTTTTACTCCCCGTAATGCTGAAAGTAAAAAGGTAATTCTTCTGCTTCATGGTCTTAATGAGAGAAGCTGGGTCAAATATTTAGTCTGGGCTTATTATCTTGCACAATATACCGACAGTTATGTCATTCTTTTCCCGATCTCATTTCATATTAACAGGTCCCCGTCTTTATGGAAAGATCCGCGGGCGATGATCAATTTTATGAAAGACCGGAATTCCACTCTCGGGGAAATAAATATGTCGAGTTTTGCCAATATTGCCCTCAGCAATCGTCTCACGGAAGATCCTATGCGATTCTTTAAGTCAGGTTATCAGACCACAACTGACATAGTAAAACTTCTTTCAGGTATCAGAAATGGAGAGCATGAGATTATCCCCCGGACCAGTAATTTTAATATTTTCGCATATTCGATCGGCGCTTTTCTTGCTGAAATTATTTTAATGGGAAATCCCGATAACCTGTTTTCCGATTCAAAGCTCTTTATTTTCTGTGGCGGATCAGTGTTCAGCAATATGCGCGGTTCTTCAAAATTAATCATGGATAGTCTTGCATTCGACAGGGTGTATAATTATTACCTTAATGATTTTGAAAAAACCCTGACCGGGAAGAGTCCGTTAGTCGATTTTCTGAGTACCAGTCAGATCGGCATGGCTTTCAGATCAATGATTGACCTTGGAAGATTTAAAACATTCAGGGAGAACATCTTAAAAAAACTCCGGGAGCAGATTCATTCGTTATCATTAGTAAAAGACTCTGTAATACCATGCAATGGAGTAATTTCGACCCTTAGCAACTTTAATAATAAGGATATCGTTGATGTATGGGATTTCCCATATGAATATACCCATGAAAATCCTTTCCCGCTTCTTGATTTCCCGCTTTCGAAAAAAGTTGATTACTGGTTTGAAAAAGTGTTTGCGGAGGCAACAATGTTTTTGGCTTAAAACAAGTTAACTTTTCGTCCTCCCTGCATTGGATCCTACTTGAGAATTATTCCTTTTATGGGAATTGCCCCCTGGCCGCGCATATTTAACAGATATACCTGTTTAGAAGGGCGGCCTTCCCCCTAAAGGGGGATTAATACTGTCCCTTTTCCGAGATTAAACTAGTTATTCGAGATTTAGCCCCCCTTTAGGGGGGAAGGGGGGCAAAAAATAAAGAGAAAGTTTAATCGGAAAGTTTTATTTGCCTTCAAAAATATCCAATAATTCAAATCTATAACCTGAACTTCATTGCAGATGTTATAAATTCACTTATAATTACATTGGCACAGGAAGACGCTTTATCATGCAAAACAATTATTGATCCCGGTCTTTTTCTTTTTTTAAGTACCCCCAGTGATTTTGCAGTTCCAAAAGTGGCATCAAAATCATACGCCATTATATCCCAGAAGACTATTTTATAGGACTTCAGCAGATTCTTTTGTTTAACCGACAATCTGCCATATGGAGGACGGAATATTTTATCAGATGTAAAATCAGAGGCTCTGGTTATGTCGTTAATGTATTTATCAGACTCAGTATGCCATCCATCAAAATGACTATAGCCATGATTTCCTGTCAGATGACCTTGTGATCTTATCTGATTAATAAGATCAGGATATTTTTCTGCAGCCTTTCCATCGCAAAAAAATAATGCTTTAATATTAAAAGTTTTAAGTATATCGAGCAACCGGGGAGTGGAGACAGGATCCGGACCATCATCAAAAGTCAGGTATAATACCTTTTCAGTGGTCTTTATCCTGAAGACAGCCTCAGGATAAAGCCAGCATGAAAAAAAGACGGGCCTGAAAAGCCGCATATAAATTTATTTAGCCGAATATAGCTTGCCGTAATAGTTATTTATCTCAGGTTCGATAGTTAAAGTAATGGAATTCAATTTCAGCCTGACCGCCATATTATAAATATCAAGCAGACTTTGCATATTGATCCCGGTAGGGTATTCAAGTCCGTACCTTTCTTCAGGTTTGAGACTGATTGAATAATCGAGATATTCTTTTGAGTAAGCAATAATATCGTTGATCAACTTCTCACCCTCATCAGTTTTCCCTGCTCTTATAAGAACTTCTGCAATGTTGATTGTAAAAAAGTCGTAAGGCATCTTTTTGGACGGAACCAGTTCAAGTCCGCGATGAGCGACCTCAACAGCTTTTAATGTATCGCCTGTGAGTAACAGGTTTTGGCCCAGGGAACCGAATAATCTCCTGAAGTTGCTGAACATCCGCTTGTTATTTTCATCAAGATAAACAGCAGGATCTGCCGCATTCCCCCATTTGAACTTATTCATCATATTGTCATACATCACATGCGGATCTATCATTCCGAATTCACCCTGTTCGGGTTTATCTGTTTTTATCGGAACCACCCTGTAAGCCAGTCCTTCCTGTACAAAATATTTCTCAAGACCTTTATATTGTGTGGAAGGAACCGTAGTTGAAAAGTAAATGGGCCTATCCCATTTATTTGTAGAGAGCAAGTCCATAATGGCAAGATCACCTTTAAAAGCATCGGCATCGGTATACTCCCAGATCATAGGAGAAACCAGTCTGTCTTTAAAGTATTTCTTGACAGTGCCATTTGACAGCACTTTTGAAGAATCTACATCTATAATGAATTTGTTCGCCGGAATATAATTCAGATAATCACCTCTTCCGCCAAGGTCAATCTTGTATTTATTGTCGTCATTTCCTGCAAACTGCACAATCTCTTTCAGATCAACAGGTTTGTCAATCCTGTTGTTGACAGGGAGTTGTTCTCTTACCCCTTCAATGTATTTTTCAGGCGGAAGAGTAAATGGCAGCGGATCCGATCCATAGGCTTTCTGTCGCATCATATCGATATACCAGCCAGCCTGTATATAACTAAGGTTCGCCACGCGGATATCAGTTCCAACATTTTCAACATCCTGATTATACCATACGGGGAATGAATCGTTATCACCGTAAGTAAATAAAATACTGTTTGGCGCACATGATTTCAGATAATTTGCTCCAATATCCCGTGCGGTATAACGACCTGAACGGTTATGGTCATCCCAATTCCGGGCACCCATCAAAACGGGAACAGCAGCTATAAGAACCACAAAGGTAACCGCCAGTGATCCTTTATTTCCGAGCAGCTTCTGAAGGTTCTCATATACAAACATAAATCCTAACCCAATCCAGATTGCAAAGGCATAAAATGAGCCGACGTAAGCGTAATCCCTTTCCCTGGGCTGATTTGGATACTGATTCAGATATAAAATAATGGCAAGTCCTGTCATAATAAAAAAGGCCATCACAAGCCAGAATCCGCTTTTATTTTTCTTGTATTGCCAGTACATGCCTGCCAGGCCAATCAAAAGTGGGAGGAAATAATACTTATTATTCCCCGGGTTAGTTTTCAGATCTTTGGGAATCTTATCGAGCTTTCCAAGACGGGCTTCATCAATAAATTTTATCCCGCTGATCCAGTTACCATCAATAGGATTCCCGTTTCCCTGAATATCGTTTTGCCGGCCAGCAAAATTCCACATGAAATATCTCATATACATAAATCCGATCTGATACCGGAAAAAATAACGCAGGTTTTCGCCGAAAGTCGGGCAAACAAGAGCTTCCCTTTCTGAACCGGATCCTACCGAATACTTTCTGCCAACAACCTTTCCCCAGTATTTGTAAGCACTCTCGTGGTCAGGATCTTCACTGTACATTCGAGGGAAAATAGTTTCAAACTTTTTATCATATGAATAGTCCGGTTCGTAGTATGGCTGATACTTACCATTCAGTTTATTATATCCTGCAATAACTCTTTTTAACCCTATTTTAGGCGCGCTGTAGTAGTTGCCGTAGAATTTTGGTGCGCTCCCATATTGCTTCATATTAATATAATACGACAGTGAAAAAACATCTGAAGGATTATTCTGGTTCATAGGCGGCCTTGCAGATGATCTGATCATTATCATCGCATAAGAAGAATAACCAATCATTATTACAGCCAAAGAGGTCATTACATAATTCAGAACTACCTTCTTATGTTTCAAAGAATAATATATCCCAAATGCCAGTCCCCCAAAAACAATTACTAAATAAAACAAAAGTCCGGTATTATAAGGAAGGCCCAGAACATTTACAAAAAACAATTCAAACCAACCGGCAACTTCGGGAACACCGGGCATCAAAACAAAGACCATCAGCCAAAGGAGAATCAGAGCTGCAAGAATTGCTTTTATGATCCCTCTGGTTGTAACCTCATACATCTTGAAATAATACACTAAAACAAGCACCGGAATAATTAAAAGATTAAGACGGTGAACACCGAGTCCCAGACCCATTATATATGCAATCAATATTATCCATCTTCCTGAATATGATTTATCTGACTCTTCCTCCCATTTCAGCATACCCCAGAAAACGAGGGCAATGATAAGTGAAGAGAGTGCATAAAGCTCGCCTTCGACTGCTGAAAACCAGAAAGTGTCAGAAAATGTATATGCCAGAGCTCCCAGCACACCGCTTCCGATGATAGCAGGAACATATTTTGATTCAAGAGCTTTATCTTTTAAGAAAACTCTACGGGTAAGATGGGTAATGGTCCAGAAAAGGAACATGATGGCAAATCCGCTGCAGATAGCAGATAATGTGTTTACTGTGACTGCAACTTTGGTGGTGTCGCTTCCTGCAAAAAGGGTTGCTACTCTTCCCATCATCAGAAAAAGCGGGGCTCCGGGGGGGTGACCTACCTGCAGTTTAAAAGCTGAAAGGATGAATTCACCACAATCCCAAAAGCTTACTGTTGGTTCAAGAGTCAAAAGATAAACTATTGTTGAAAAGATAAACACAAACCATCCGGTAAGGTTATTCCAGCGACGGTAATTGCCCCAAATTGAATCCATAAACGAATTATTTTTGATAAATTTCAGAACAAAGAACGTAAAAATAATTTAGATGCATTCATTTACAATTCTAATTAACATCTCTTTAACTCAGGTTCATTATCCGTCTGTTATTTCTTGCTGCGCTCATTCCCCTTCATTTCTACCTCATCCCCTGCCCCTTCTCCTTAAGGAGAAGGGGTGTATGTAATTTATATATATTGAGATAGCCCCTCTCCTCAAGGAGAGGGGTTGGGGTGAGGTGATCTCAAAGATAATATCTCCATGGTCTGGTCTTCCAGAATTCACCGGCATAATCAATACCAATCCTCGGTCCGTTTTTAACATTAAATCGCAGACCCGGATCCTCGATCCAGATCTTACCGGAGACTACAAGATCTTCTCCGTAAAACGATTTATCTATTCCAAGTGATTTTGTTAATCTTCCAGGTCCGGGATAATCTTCAAGGCCTCTTATCAGGACTGCCTGAGGATTGTTTTTATCGCCCGTTACAATATTCAGCATCCAGTACATGCCGTAGATAAGATAGATATACAACCTGCCTCCTTCATGATACATGATTTCGGTCCTTGAGGTTCTGCCTTTATAAGCATGGCATGCTTTGTCTTCAGTACCCCTATATGCCTCAACCTCAGTAACTCTGAAGCTGGCAAAAGATCCATCGCTTAATCTGACAATAAGGTTTTTACCCGGCAGATCAGGTGCCACATCAAGTACATCCCTGGTATAAAACTCTCTTAATAATCTTTTCCCTGAATCCATATTGTCAGTAAGAAATTTTATCTTCAAATTCATCCCATTTTCTGAAAACCTCTTCTCCTCCCGTATCAGTCATCCGGACAAATAGAATTTTCCTTTTTGAAGGATCAAGCATTATCTCATCATAAATCATTTTGTCACTGAAACCGGCACTTTCAGCGTCGGCGCGGTTGCAACCATAAACCACTTTTTTTATTCCTGACCAGTAAATAGCTCCGAGGCACATAGGGCATGGTTCACACGACGAATAAAGAGTACAATCATTTAATTCGTGAGATCCCAATGCTGAAGCAGCTTGTCTTATTGCCAGTATTTCAGCATGAGCGGTTGGATCGCTATTTAAAGTAACCCTGTTAAAAGCTTCTGAGATAATTTTATCATCTTTAACTATTACAGCACCAAATGGTCCGCCACCACTTGAAATACCAATCTTTGCAATTTCATTTGCTCTGGAGAGAAATAATTTATCGTTTTCCATTTTGAAATTCCTTTAATAATAAAGTCTTATAACTATTCTCAATCCGCTCGAAAATCAATTTATTTACCCCATGCCGCTTAGGCGGCAGTAAATTGATTTTCTTCGCTCCCCTTGGGGCCGGGGTAAACGAAGAAAATCAATGGGGCGTCTTGGTCATTTACCATTCGTAAAATTAGCCTACTTTTGCATAACAAAAATAAATTCTGTAAAGATTTCTTTTTTTTCAGGAAATATGTTGTATTTTTGCAGACCCCAAAATAATGGGGTAATTGCATTAAATATAAGTGTATCAATTAAAAATTAAGAACAAGTGAACACCTTAAGCTATAAAACTGTTTCAGCAAATAAAGCTACTGTAAACAAAGAGTGGGTAATTATTGATGCCGATGGCAAAGTCCTCGGAAGACTTGCATCTGTTGTGGCTTCGATGCTTAGAGGAAAGCACAAGACCAACTTTACTCCTCATGTTGATTGTGGTGACAACGTAGTTGTTATCAATGCTGAAAAAATCGATTTGACAGGTGAAAAATGGTCAGATAAAGTATACGTACGGCATACAGGTTATCCCGGAGGTCAGAGATTTACAACTGCCGAAGCGCTTTTAAAAAAGAATCCAATAGGATTGGTAGAGAAAGCTGTGAAAGGTATGTTGCCAAAAAACAGGCTCGGAAGTGCACTTTATAGAAATTTACATGTTTATGCAGGGACAGAACATCCTCATGAAGCACAGAAACCTAAAAAAATTGAACTTTAAAAAATATTAAGCAACAGATATGGAAACCATCAATGCTCTAGGAAGAAGGAAGGCAGCTGTAGCCCGCGTATATTTAAGCGATGGCAAAGGGAAAATTACTGTTAATGGCAGGGATTATAAAGAATATTTTGGAGCTGAAACACTTCAGTATGTAGTTACACAGCCGCTTGTTCTTATGAATGCTGTCGAGAAGTATGATATCAATGTCAATCTCGATGGTGGTGGAGTAAAAGGACAGGCTGAAGCTCTTCGTCTTGGAATAACCAGAGCCCTTATCATGATTGATGCTGAATGCAAATCAAAGCTTAAAGCTGAAGGATTTGTCACCCGCGATCCACGTGAGGTTGAAAGGAAAAAACCCGGTCAGCCAAAAGCCCGCAGGAGATTCCAGTTCAGTAAACGTTAGTAATAATAAGAACACAGTCGTTATAGATGCAAGTTTAGTATCTAAATTGTAAAGACTCCTGCCAGCTGGCGGGGCTACTTTGCAATTGATTGAAGGAATGTAAACTTAATAAACCAAAAAATGCCAAGAACAAATTTTAAAGAATTACTTGATGCCGGTGTGCATTTCGGCCACCTGAAAAGAAAATGGAATCCAGCAATGGCTCCTTATATTTTTATGGAGCGTAATGGAATTCACATTATTGACCTTGAAAAAACAGTAGTAAAAATTGACGAGGCAGCTTCAGCAATGAAGCATATTGCCAAATCGGGGAAAAAAGTACTGTTTGTTGCAACAAAAAAACAGGCAAAAGAAATTGTTGCCGAAAAAGTTAAAGCTGTTAATATGCCTTATGTAACTGAACGTTGGCCCGGTGGTATGCTTACCAACTTCCCGACTATCCGTAAGGCAGTAAAGAAAATGTCATCTATTGACAAAATGGCTACCGACGGAACCTTTTTGAACCTTTCAAAACGTGAGAGATTACAGGTTACGCGACAGAGAGCCAAGCTTGAAAAAACCCTTGGAAGTATAATAGATCTTACCAGACTCCCCTCCGCACTGTTTATTGTGGATGTTACCAAAGAACATATTGCTGTGAGAGAAGCAAAAAGACTTGGAATTCCGGTATTTGCAATGGTCGATACTAATTCAGATCCCTCTGATATTGAATTTCCGATTCCGGCAAATGACGATGCTTCAAAATCGATTTCATTAATAATCGGAATCCTTTGTCAGGCTATTGAAGAAGGTCTTAATGAAAGAAAAATTGAAAAAGACAAAGAGCCTCAGCAGAAAGATAAAAAGATAATGAGGAAAGAACTTGAAACAAAAGATATCCCTGCTGCCATTATCGAGGCTATCGTTGAAGAAGAGGAAGAGGTTGAAGTTGATGATGACGATATTAAAGTCGACGAATCAGATGAAGATGAAGATGCCGTCAAGGTAATTGATGAGACTGAAGAAGAATTGTAAAATATAATAATTGTAACTTATAAAGATATTACTATGGCTGCTATAAATGCTGCTGACGTTGCTAAATTAAGAAGAGTTACCCTGGCCGGAATGATGGACTGTAAAAAGGCTCTCGAAGAATCCGACGGCAACTTTGAAAAAGCAATCGAAATTATACGTAAAAAAGGACAGGCTGTTGCCAATAAACGTGCTGATAAAGAGGCTTCGGAAGGAGTTGTTTTGTCAAAAGTATCCGCCGATGGGAAGACAGGTGCAATAATCGTCCTCAACAGCGAAACTGATTTTGTTGCAAAGAACTCAGACTTTATGGCTCTTGCAACTAAAATACTGGATCTTGCAGTGACAAAGAAACCTGCTAACCTTGATGAACTCAAATCACTTCCTATGGACGGTGGTAAAGTTGGAGACAAGGTTGTTGAATACGTTGGAATTATTGGTGAGAAGCTTGACCTTTCATATTTTGAAAAAATCGATGCTGCCCACGTTCAGGCATATATTCACCCGGGAAACAGACTTGCCACTTTGGTCGGTTTTACTAAATCAGGTGCGGATGTTCAGGTTTATAAAGATGTAGCTATGCAGATCGCTGCAATGAACCCGGTAGCAGTTGATAAGGATTTTGTTCCTCAGTCTGTTATAGCCCAGGAACTTGAAATAGGCAAAGAACAGGCAAGAAGGGATGGAAAACCGGAGGAGATGCTGGAAAAAATTGCGCAGGGGAAACTTACTAAATTTTTTAAGGAAAGCACCTTGCTTAACCAGGATTTCGTGAAAGATAACAAGATGACAATCAGACAGTATCTTCAGTCGGTAAATAAAGAGCTTACAGTAACTGAATTTAAACGCTATACGCTTAACTTGTAATACGTAGGTTCATATTTCAATATTAGGTGGCCCCGCTTAGGTGGGACCACTTTTTTTTTGCTGCCTCTAAAAAGTAGAGACGCCCAAATTGGGCGTCTCTACAGAATATGTTGTATGATTATTATTGTTTCAAATCCCGGGGTAATTTTCCTTCCCTCCAATGTTCTTCAATCTTTTCGAGAGTAACATTTTTTGTTTCAGGAATGAAGAAATATCCCCAGATTATTCCAAAAATACCTACAAGTGCATATAAGAAGAAAGCGCCGGCCGGATTGCCAAGATCTTCTCCTTTCAATGTAATTGTGGTGCCGGGCAGAGTTAATCCTTTCACTATTTTGAAGAAGGTAAAGGCAACTACACCGTTGAACAACCAGTTTGAGAGAGCTCCAATACTTGAACCGATACCCCTCACGCTTAATGGGAACACTTCTGAGATTATTAACCATCCAAGCGGACCCAGACTGATTGCAAAGAAAGCTATATATACCCATACCAGAGATATTGTCACCCATTTAATTGAATCACCCAGGGTTGCCTGAAGTGCAAAACAGGTTCCCATAGCGATAAGGGCAATCACCAGTCCGGTTAATCCGATAAAATAGAGTTTCCTGCGACCGAGTCTGTCAATCATGAATAACGATAAAATAGTAAACACCACATTTACAACTCCTACACTCACAGAAGCCCATACGGCAGCCTGTGCATCCGCGAACCCGGACATGAGAAATATCTTGGGACTATAGTATATTATGGTATTTATCCCTGTAAATTGCTGTACAAACATAATACCTATCGCAATAATAAGCGGTACCCTCAACCATTTCTTAAATATAAGAGTCCAGTCAACCTTGTTCTTTTTATCAGCTTCAAGATCTCCCTTCATTCTTGTAATAACGTCTTCTACCAGGGCAGGTTCTTCAACCTTTTGCAATACCTCACGACATTTATCTTCATGCCCTTTGCTTATCAGCCACCGTGGAGTTTCAGGAAGGAAGATCATTCCTGTAAACATTATCAACGCGGGAATTACTCCCACATAAAACATTGCCCTCCAGCATGTTGTGAAAGCAGGGTCGGTATCCGGCACAGCAAACGCTGAATCACTTAAGTATGAAACCATGATCCCGATAGTAATCAGCAATTGAAACATTGAGACTAAAGTCCCACGGCTTTTCGTAGGTGAAATCTCAGCAATGTATAACGGTACTGCAAACGAAGAAACGCCAATTGCAATACCAAGAAAGAAGCGGGCAAAAACCAGCATAATTGCGCTTGAAGAAGCACCTGACCATACTGCTCCAATTGAAAAAATGATTGCTGACGCCAGGATAACTTTCTTTCGACCGATAATGTCAGCTATTCTACCGCTGAACATTGCACCAATTACCGCACCGACTAAACCGGCAGTCGTTATAATTTCCACCCAGTTATCTGCGATTGCAAAGGTTTTTTGAAAAAACGGGATTGCCCCGGAAATTACTCCGGTATCGAAACCGAATAATAAACCTCCGGTCGCTGCAACTGTAGCGATTACGACCACAAGGGTCTTGTTTTGTTTGTTTGTTCTTTCTGCCATAGGGGTATATTTAAAATGTTTGGTCCGTAAATATCGTTTCCAAGATAATTCTTCTAATGCATTCCTTACTTCTCCGGGCATAATTCTCAAAACAGGCTAATCAAAAACCCCGATAAGCTTTTCTTCCGGATTTTGCACAAAACAGGACTAAAAATAAAGTAAAACTAGATAACTGGCATTGAAATTTGTAAAAACTTAAATAATTCCCTTCAGTTTTACTAAATTCGTTGCACTGATCCCTTCCATCTATACGTGAGCAGGGGACAGACAAATTTCTTTACCTTAACTTATGAATACTATGCGATATTCCAGAATTCTGCTCAAACTAAGCGGAGAGTCACTTTCAGGGAAAGGAAACAATGGGATCAGTGATATTGTTTTAGATGATTATGCGAACCAGGTAATTGAGGTTTTGAATGCAGGTTGTGAGGTTGCCGTTGTAATCGGAGGCGGTAACATATTTCGTGGACTGAATGGTACGAAATCAGGATTTGACAGATTAAAAGGCGATCAGATGGGGATGCTTGCAACAATAATTAACAGCCTCGCTCTTGAGAATGCCATACACAGGCTGGGAGCCAAAGCAAAGGTGTTTACTTCAATACGGATGGAACCAGTAGGAGAATTATATAGCAGGGACAGAGTGCTGGAGGCAATGAAAATCAAAACTGTATGCATTCTTTCGGGGGGTACCGGTAATCCATTCTTTACAACTGATACCGCAGCTGCCCTGCGAGCTGTTGAGATCGGAGCTGATGTCCTTCTCAAGGGGACAAGGGTAGATGGAGTCTATAGCTCCGATCCTGAAAAAGATCTCAATGCAGAAAAATTTGATAATATTTCGTATGAGGAGGTAATTAAAAGAAGACTTATGGTAATGGATTCCACAGCATTTACAATGTGCAGGGAAAACAACATGCCTTTGGTGGTCTTTGATATGAATAAACCCGGAAATCTGAAGAAACTGGTTGAAGGTGATAAAATCGGGACTCTTGTCAGTAATTGAAAGATCTATTGCAATTCCGGCTATTTTACTATTTTTGTTCTACCTGTTATTAAAATCACAATAAAATAAAACCAGGGATATCATTTAAAATTATAAATAATTAACCTGAACCATATGAACGAAGAAATTGAACTTATCACAGACGAGACCAGGGAAAGAATGGAAAAAGCCCTTGAGCATCTCGAACATGAACTTGCCAGACTTCGTGCCGGAAGATCTAATCCTGCTCTTCTCGATGGTGTCACTGTTGACTATTACGGGGTTAATTCACCATTGACCCAGGTTTCCAATATTAATACGCCGGATCCTAAGACAATCCTGATACAACCCTGGGAAAAGAACATGGCTGGGATAATTGAAAAAGCAATAATGGCAGCAAATATCGGACTTACACCTGTTAATAATGGTGAAGTTATACGAATAAATATCCCTCCCCTGACTGAAGAAAGAAGACATCAGCTCGTTAAACAGGTCAGGAACGAAGGGGAAACTGCCAAGATAAGTATCCGTAATGCCAGGAAATGGGCAAACGATGAGCTTAAACAACTGCTAAAAGACGGATTGCCGGAAGATCTTGAAAAAGAAGCCGTTGAATTGGTACAGGAGATTACTCACACATTCAACACAAAAATTGAGAAAGTGATGGCTGCCAAAGAGAAAGATGTAATGACAGTCTGATATTTCCTGACCCCCTCGCCCTTCGGGCACTCACTCCAAGGACTTCTGTTTTGGGATTAATTACCCCCTCGGCCTTCGGCCACTCCCCCCAAGGGGGGAGAAAATCCATGTTAACATGAGTTTTTTCTCCCCTTTAAGGGGAGATGTCGCGTAGCGACAGAGGGGTCCTTTTAATTAATATCTGACTCCCCTCAATCCTGAAGTACAATTCCTGCACATTTCTATCATGTGGCGGCCCGACAAAATCCTTTTTCTGAAAATCCGGTATTTAGGCCCATCCCAGATCTCTCTGAACGAATCGTGGTTAATATCTCCCATTACGTAGTCTGCATTTTTGTCGAAGCAGCATGGAATAACTTTCCCATCCCATGTTATGACCGGATTAAACCAGAGTCTTGCACATCTGTCAGGCAATGAATTTTTAATGACATATTTCCCGTCCTGAATTTTGTATCTCCTGTATCTCTCATTCAAAGGCATCCACGATCGTCTCTGTGCATCATCTATAACCTGCATCGATTTCAAACCAAGTGATGCATTTGCATTTTTTGCCAATTGCCTGATCATTGGTATCTGATGCTCATTAAGTCGGTTTACAAGAAACTGTATCTCAATTTTCAAAGATGAATTATGCCTTTTTCTTGCCTGACAAATATTATTTATGCCGTCAATAACAGTGTTCACTTTCCCATTCACCCGGTAAGCAGAATAGGTTTTCTGATCGATACCATCGAGAGATATTATCAGCTTTTTTAATCCCGAGACTGCAATCTTTTCCGAATTCTCCACTGATAAATAATGACCATTAGTAGAAACTACTGTATTTGGAACCTGGCTGGTTCCTATAAATAAATAAAAAAGCGGATGCAGCATAGGCTCCCCCTGAAAGTAGAGATTTATATTATAGAGGTAAGGTCCGAGTTCATTCAAAATCTTATTGAATAACTCAATATGCATATACCCACGCTCCCTTTGCATCAGACCTGATCCAGTTGAACAGTTCGGACAAGAAAGATTGCAGTTATTCGTCAGTTCCGTACTAATGGATACCGGCATACCTTTAATATCTGCGTTACCCCTTACGGAGCTATTAAGATATGAATATCCTGCTTTGAAAAGATTAACAGGTTTAATTAGGCTTGCAATCATTGAAAAATAATCTAACTGAACAATCCCAAATACTTATATGAGTTTTTTTCTAATCCAGGGTAAGATATGAAAAATAATAATCACAATAATATAGGGTACAATGTAAGCTTAATGGTCATAGAGCTGAACGGAAAGAATACAGTATTCAAAACTAAATGAAATTAAATTTTTTACTTAATAATTAAATGCCATGAAAACTTTTAAACACATTTCGCTTATTGCAGTAGTTCTATTGCTGGCCTTTACGGCCCAGACTGCATCTGCCGGAAATCTTTCAGGTAAAAAGAAAAATAACCAGCAGAACCTTATTACGATTAAAGGAAAAGTTATTGATGCAGAAAGCCGGGCTCCTCTGGTGTTCGCAACTGTTGCCGTCAAGGAATCCAATGTTGCAATAATAACCAACATTGACGGAGAATTCACGCTTAAAGTCGGTGACCTGTCAACTTCAAAAACTCTTGTCGTCTCTTTTCTGGGATATAAAAACAAGACTATTCCTTTGAGTGATCTTAAAGATAACGGAGCCAAAAATGTTATCACGCTCGAAGCAGCTCCTATTCCTATCAAAGAGATAATTGTGAAGCCTCTGGATCCGGTTAATATTGTTGAGAAAGCTATTGCCAACATTGATAAAAACTACGAGTCGGTTCCAAATCTTATGACCGCATTCTATAGGGAGACTATCCGAAAGAACCGCAGCTATGTCTCAATCGGAGAAGCAGTAGTCGAGATATTCAAAGCACCTTATAAAAATGATGTGCGTTTTGACGGTGCAAGGATCTATAAGGGAAGAAAAAGCTCCGATGTAGAAAAAATGGATACGGTTCTGTTTAAACTCCAGGGTGGACCGGTAAGTGTTTTGGAACTTGATATTGTTAAAAACTCTGAATCTATTCTTACCAGAGAAGCCATGGAAAACTACAACTACACATTGTCCGGCGTTATTGAAATCGACAACAAGCCTCATTATGTGATTGATTTCATTCAAAAGCCGTCAGTTGAAATGCCTTTATTCATGGGAAGCCTGTACATTGATATGGACTCATATGCCGTAACTGAAGCAGAATTTGGATTCAATCTTACAAACAAAGAGGCAGCACAATCAATTTTTATCAGAAAAAAACCGCTTGGAATGAAAGTAACTCCGGAAATTGCAACCTACAGGACAAAATATCGTGAACAGGGCGGCAAATGGCACTTTGCTTACTCAAGGGCTGAAGTCAAATTTAAAGTTAACTGGAATAAAAAACTGTTCAATACATATTATACTACCATGTCAGAAATAGCCGTAACAGATCGTACTGACCAGGAAGTTATTAAATTTGCAGGAAAAGATAAAATAAAATACTCGGATGTATTTTCTGAGAAAGTCGGCGCTTTTACCGATAAAGAATTCTGGGGAGATTATAATGTGATTGAACCCGACCAGAGCATTGAATCAGCAATACGCAGACTTAACAGAAAGCTAAAATTCAGCGACAGGGAAGATACCAAATAATGTAACATCTATGATCAGGGACACTGAGATAATAGGGAGGATCCGAAGAGGCGACATTGGACAGTTTGAGTTGCTTTTCAGATCCTCCTATGTTTCCCTGGTACGATATGCAAAGACTCTGATAAAAGATCATGATACTGCAGAAGAGATAGTTCAGGATTTGTTTTTCAGACTCTGGAAGGATAAGGAAAAATTAAACATTGAAAGTTCTTTAAATGGTTATCTCTTCAGATCAGTTCACAACAAATGTCTTCATTATATAGAGCATAACAGGGTTGTTGAACGGCATGCTGAAGAAATGCTATACCAGCAATCGGAAAGTCCCGAGAGTCCCTCCGATATCCTGAATTACAAAGAGCTGCAGGAAAAAGTAGCAAGGATACTGGAAAGACTCCCCGAAAGATGCGGAAAAATATTTACCATGAGCAGATTTGAAGGACTTAAATATTCTGAGATAGCTGAAAAATTATCTGTTTCGATTAAAACAGTTGAAGCAAATATGGGCAGGGCATTAAAAGAATTCAGAAAGGAATTAACACCATTATGAAAGAGATAAATAAAACAGAGAGATTTACTGATAAGGAATGGGAAGAACTTGCCTCAATCCTTTCAGAAGAAAAAGGTGAACAATCTGACCTCCTCAACCGGTATATGGATGGAGACGCCAGTAATTCAGGAAAACAGTGGAAAGATTTAAAGAATATGGATAGCAAAGAGGAAATAAATGTTGATAATGCCTGGAATAAAGTTTATTCAAGGCTGAATGAGAATGATCTTATAAAAAGTGAACCTCCTTCCAGAACCATTTTTATGAGAACTGTTTTAATGAGACCTGTTTTAATGCGAGTTGCTGCTGTTGCCCTGATTTTGTTATGTGTCGGAGCTGCTGCAGTTTACATGAATAACTCAGGTTATTTTAGTAAAAATATTACTGCTTTGGCTGGCAATGATCAAAAGAATATACTGGTTTCTCTTCCCGATGGAAGCAAGATATATCTTAACCGGAATTCTGAGCTCAGTTACCGCTCAAATTTTGGTAAGCACGGAAGAGATGTAAAACTAAAAGGAGAAGCTTTTTTTGAAATAGCCCCTGATGTTTCAAAGCCATTTATTATTGATGCCGGGAAGGCAAAAGTAAAAGTTGTCGGAACATCTTTTAATGTTATAACGAATAACAAGGACTCCGAAGTTGAGGTCTTTGTAAAAACGGGTAAGGTTGTGGTATCAGATAGTTCAGGATCTCGGACCATTCAACTCGATCCTGGCTTCGTGGGAACTATGGACTCAAAGACTTCAGGTAAAACTGTTAACAGCAACCTGAATTACCTTTCCTGGCAGACAGGGTACCTGTATTACACTGACCAAAAATTAAGCGTTGTATTTAATGATCTCAAGAGAGTCTATGATATGGATATTGTTGCCGATGATCCTCAAATTCTCGAATACCCGTGGCATGCCCCTATTGATAATTCGTCACAGGAAATAATAATCAATATAATTTGTCGTAGCTTTAACCTGAGTTATACAAAAGATGGAAATGTTTACCATCTTACAAAAAAATAACCCGCTTTGAAATATGTCATCACTCAATGGCTATATATTAATAAAATTAAACGCCATTGCATTGTTCCTTTTACTGATCCTGCCACAAAGAGCAGATTGCCAGCGAAGCATTCTTGACTCGACCTTTACCTTCAGAGCGGGCACAGTTAAAACAGGCAACGCTCTCGATATTATTACGAAACGAACAGGCTACAATTTTACATACGACAGCCGTCTAATTAATCAGGAGAAGAAGACGGTAATGACTTTCAGAGATACAAAACTCAGAGTCGTTCTGGATAGCATCCTGAAGAACGATTCCCTCGTTTTTTCGGTAATTGATAAGTATATAATCATCTCTCGTCCTGAGAGATCCCCGGTAGTGGCTGCAGATTCGACATCAGGGGAAAAAGTTAAATATATCACCGGCAAAATCATTGATGACGAGACTTCCGAACCAATGCCTTTTGCAACACTCGCAATAAAAAATAAGAGTAAAGGAACCGTCACAAATAATAATGGTGATTTTGGTATGAAAATCACCTCTGATCTTTTTAACGACACCCTTTCCGTTTCATATATGGGGTATGAGGGAAGAGAAATCCCCGTCAGAAAGGTCTTTGGAAATAACCTGACAATTTCAATGAAGAAGGAATTCATATCTATTCCTGAAATCATTATCAAAAATCAAAATCCACAGGAAATCTTATACAAGACGTTAAAATCAATACCTAAAAATTACGGTGACACTCCTGCTTTAATGACAGGTTTTTACAGAGAGGGGATTATGAGAAAATCAGAACTTCAGACCTATTCTGAAGCGATTTTAAAGATCTATAAAAGCGCATACTCGGGAACCCTTTTCGGGGATCAGATTAAAGTATATAAAAGCAGAAAAATTGAAAACACAAATCGCAGTGATACACTTGCAATACGACTTAAAGCTGGTCTGAGCACATGTCTTGAACTTGACGGTGCAAAAAACGATTTTGATTTCCTCAAAAAGGAAAGCATGGCCGACTACTCTTACAGGATAACAGATATTGTTACCTACGATGAAGAATCAGCTTATGCAATCGAGTTTGAACAACATGAAAATATTGATCAGCCCCTTTTTAAAGGAACATTATATATCAATACAGCAGATTATGGAATTTTTGATGCTGAATTTGAAATCAATCCCAGGCTGATCAATAAAATGAAAAGTTCGTTCATTTCGGCAACAACGCGCAGATATGACACCTGGCCTGTGTCAGTAAAGTATTCTGTAAGTTACCGGAAAATGAACAACAGGTATTTTTTAAATCATGTCAGAGGCGATCTTGTATTCGCTTCAAGCCGTAAAAAAAAGCTTTTCAACACCCAGTTTAAAGTTTTCTTCGAACTCGCAATTACAGAAACCGTGTTAACTAATGTTTCCCGGTTTGACAGGGAAGAACTGGCCCCTATTCATTCAATTTTCTCAAAAACTATAACTAATTACGATCCATCATTCTGGGGAAATCAGGATTTCCTCAGACCTGAAGATAACCTTCTTGAGGCACTGAAGAATATGAATGTGAGCCTGCAGGAGTTTACGAAGTAGTCATTTCGGATTTCGGATTGGCGATTTCGGATTATTTTGTCTGGCAGTTTTACCTGATGCTGTAAAAATTGCAGTTAGTTCATCATCCGCAATCAAAAATTCGAAATCCGAAATCAATTCTAGTATTTATTTATCAGATTATACAATTCCGTAAGATCAGGAGTCAGAATGATCTCAGTCCTCCGGTTCTTCTGACGGGAATCTGTGGTATTGCGCTCATCTACAGGCGAATATTGACTCCTTCCTGCAGCAGTTAATCGTTTGGGATCAATCCTCGATCCGTCCAGCAGAACCCTGATAACTGTAGTGGCCCGTTTTACACTTAAATCCCAGTTGTCTTTCAGCTGGCTATTCCCCGGATTATAGGGTACATTATCCGTATGTCCTTCGATTGTAACCTGAATATCCGGATTTTTCTCAAGCACAGACGACAGTTTCTTCAGGGCATTTTTACCGTTTGCATCTATGTCCCAGCTGGCCGTTTTAAACAGTAGCTTTTCATCGAGGGAGACGTATACTTTGCCGTTCTTCATTGTCACGGTAAGTCCGTTGTTTTCAAATCCGAGAAGCGCTTCAGAGACTTTATTTTTCAGATCCTGTACAATTCTCTTCTGTGCATCAAGTATTTTTTCGAGCTCAGCCATTCTTGCGTTCTTTTTTTCAAGTTCAAAAGTAAGCTCATCGAGCGAAGCCTTTTTGGTATCAAGGTTTTGTCCAAGCTGCCGAAGAAGATCCTCTTTCTTTTGAAGGTTTTCCTGAGCTGCCTGAAGCTCGGAAAGCAATTTTTGAGTCTCTTTCACATTGCCTTTGATCAGATCTTCCTGAGCACTCTGTAATTCGTTGTACTTGGTTGAGATTCTGTTGTAATCTTCAACAGCCTTATCTCTTTCGTTCTGTGCAGCTGAAATATCCTGTTTTGCAGTACCTATCTCCTTTTCAATTGAGGCAAGTTTTGCCATCAGTTCTTTGTTCTGCATCTCAAGCCCGATATTATCTGTCTTGAAAGCGTCTCTCTCATTCATGAATTGTCTGCTGGTATCCTGCAAACTGCTGTACTTCTTACCGGAAACACATGACACTGAAAACATTACTAAAGCGATAATCCCCAGAATATAAAATACTGATCTGTTCATAATTCATTTTGATTTAATATATAACACCTGCCACCGGTAAAAATTGTATACGTTCCTTTGTATTCCGAAACAAAAATAAGAAAATCCCAGGTATGCTTCAGCAAACACTCAGGAATAATAATTGTTATATTTGCAGGTTATTTTTTATAACCATATCCTAATGGACGGGAAAGAGAATCTACTCTCTAAAATAAACACTCCTGATGACCTGCGAAAACTCGATCCTGCTGATCTTGCACAGGTGAGTTCGGAGCTCCGGCAATTCATTATTGATGTTGTATGTAATAATCCCGGTCATTTTGGAGCCAGTCTGGGTGTTGTAGAATTAACCGTAGCCCTGCACTATGTATTTAATACTCCTTATGATAAAATCATCTGGGATGTAGGGCATCAGGCTTACGGACATAAAATACTTACAGGGAGACGTGAGAACTTCGCTACCAACAGAAAGTATAAAGGAATAAGCGGATTCCCCAAGATGGCTGAAAGTGAGTACGATGCATTTGGAACCGGCCACTCTTCAACTTCAATCTCAGCAGCTCTCGGGATGGCAGTTGCAGCGGCAAGTAAAGGAGAGAACAGGCATGTTGTTGCAGTCATCGGTGATGGTGCAATGACGGCAGGACAGGCTTTTGAAGGTCTCAATAATGCAGGCATCGGCAAGTCAGACATACTTGTGATCCTCAATGACAACAATATAGCTATCGATGCAAATGTCGGCGCTCTGAAGGAATATCTCCTTGATATCACAACCAGTAAAACATACAACCGGTTTAAGGATCGTGTATGGAAGATTCTCGGCGTATTCGGAAAACTGGGACCAAATGCACGGACACTTGCGGCCCAGCTGGAAGCCGGAGCAAAAAGCACCATACTCGACAGAAGTAATCTTTTTGAAGGACTCAATTTCAGGTATTTCGGCCCGATTGACGGGCATGATGTCCTGCACCTTACGAGAGTCCTCCAGGATCTGAAGGGAATCCCGGGACCAAAACTTCTTCATTGTCTTACAGTCAAAGGCAAAGGTTTTAAACAGGCTGAAGAAGACCAGACAACATTTCATGCCCCCGGCAAATTCAACAAAAAAACAGGTGAGTTAATCAATACATCAGTTGCGGACGCACCAATTACTTACCAGGAGGTATTCGGAAAAACAATCCTTGAGCTCGCGGAGCTGAATGATAAAATTACCGGCATCACTCCTGCTATGCCAACAGGCAGCTCTCTGAACCTTATGATGAAAGAGATGCCGGAAAGAACATTCGATGTTGGGATAGCCGAACAACATGCTGTAACATTTTCCGCCGGGTTGGCCACAGAGGGTATGATACCATTCTGCATTATTTATTCGTCTTTCCTCCAGAGGGCTTACGACCAGATAATCCATGATGTAGCGCTTCAAAATTTACATGTGGTGTTTTGTATCGACCGGGGTGGTCTGGTAGGCGCAGATGGAGCCACACACCACGGGTTTTTCGATATGGCATTTATGCGTAGTATTCCCAATATGGTTGTCTCTGCTCCAATGGATGAAATTGAGCTGAGGAATCTTATGTATACCGCTCAGCTTGTGAAAAACAACTTTCCCTTCTCCATCCGTTATCCGCGCGGACGCGGAAGATTCACAGACTGGAAAAAGCCTTTCCAGGAGATTGAGATCGGGAAAGCGCGTAAAATAAGCGAGGGTAATGACATAGCTGTACTATCAATAGGTCATCCCGGAATTGCAGTTTCTTCTGTTGTAAGCAAACTGGCAAAGGAAAAAATATCAATTGCTCACTTCGATATGAGGTTCGTTGCTCCACTTGATAAAGAAGTGCTCCATTCCGTTTTTAAAAACTTCAGATATATAATAACAGTTGAAGACGGAGTACTTAAAGGTGGATTCGGGAGTGCGGTAATTGAGTTCATGAGTGATAACGGATATAACTCCGAAGTAAGACGGCTCGGCATACCCGACTATTTTGTGGAGCATGGGTCACAGGAAGAACTCTACAGTGAATGTGGGTATGATGCTGATGGGAATTGAAATGGCAATCAGGGAGATGATCGTAAAATGAAGGGGTGATGAAACATGCACAGGGACGCAGAGACTGCAGAGACGAAGAGACTCAGGGTCCAGACTCAGGTCATGATATCACCAGAATTTTCGTCCCTCTGCCAAGGGAGTGCTCTCAGGCCCTAGTCATTCGTTCCTCTGCAAAACTCAGTGTAAGTTCTTTATTTTCCTTTGCGATCTTTGCGTTTCTTAAACTTTGCGTTCTTTGCGGTTAATTGGATTTCTTTTAAAATATTTTTCATACTTTCGCACTCCAATCAATAAGCCCGGATGGCGGAATTGGTAGACGCGCTGGTCTCAAACACCAGTGGCAGCAATGCTGTGCCGGTTCGATCCCGGCTCCGGGTACAGAAAAAGAGCGAGAGTGAGAGCGTGAGCGAGCACTCTCGTCTCTTTTTCCTCATATCTCACTTCCTTGAATCAACCGCCAGATCAAATTTAAATCCCTCAGAGTCATATGAGTATTTCCATCCTAATTAAATTATTTCCATCTGTGTTGAACATTTTTCGTTTCGGTATGTTTAATTAGTCTAAATAAACATATGATAAAAATTATGAAAAATTTTATTGGTTCCAAAAGTAGGTTTTTATTAGGTGCCGCTGTACTAATTGCAATTTTCAGCATTTCTAACAGTTGCAACAAATCTTCGTATAATAACATGACCGGAATGACAGGCGGTACTGGTGGCACTGGTGGTACAGGCGGACCTGGCGTTAACGAGGTCTTTATTCAGTCTTTTGCATTCAGCCCCTCTACAATCACTGTAGCAGCTGGGACAACTATTACCTGGACGAACAAAGATGCTGTTGCTCATACGGTTACAAGTACTTCAGGTCTTTTCGATAGCGGATCTATTGGTACTAGCGGAACCTATAGCCACACATTCGCGACTGCAGGCTCTTTCCCATACTATTGCAAAGTACATCCTTATATGACTGCCACAGTTGTAGTTAATTAATATTGATTGAAACCCGAAGAATTAGGATCTGGATTTCGTCATAAAAGCAATCTGAGTCTCTTATTTGCGGGCTTTAATAACGGGTATAAGATTTTCGCCTACCAGTCGGAATTTATCCGGATCATCCGGTGTAGTAAGATATATGGTTTGTCCGGGTTCAAGTCCCTGCTCCACTATCACATTCTTTTCGTTCGATTCACCCAGAATAACAATATCTTTGGTCTTCTTTTTTCCATATATAAAAGGGATACTGTCAGAGCCTGTTTGTACGCACTCTGTCGGAATATATATGGCATCATTATAAGTTTTAATAATTATTTTGTTCCCTGTAGTCATTGTAGGTCTCAGGGCAGGATCAGAACCATCGACTTTAATCTGTACTTCAAACATTTTTGAATCGGAATTAGGTAATTGTTCACCTATATTTGCGATACTTAAGACGCTGCCAACAAAAGCTTTTTCAGGAAAAGCATCAACTTTAATATTCACCTTCTGACCTGATTTTATTTTACTTATTTCTATTTCATTTACGTAAACCTTGGAGATCATTGATGACAGATCAGGGAGGGTGGCGATCACTCTGTCAAAAGGATTGACTGTTGACCCTGCTTTTCTTTTTGTTCCATTCCTGTCTTTTTTATAAATCACCATTCCGGAGGCAGGGGCTGTTATGGTAAACTTTGCTAAAAAACTTTCAAGATCATCAACCAATCTTATCTGCCGGGTAAGATGCATTTTCTGGTGGTTTAAATCTGCCAGAGTTTGCGCCACGATCAGTGAATACCCCTTTATTTTCTGATCAAGTGTCCGTTTAGCTTTATCCAGCGATATTTCTGCCTGACGAATAGTTGCAGGCGGTTCATATTTTGATTGCGCAAGGCTTATATCTGCCTCTTCCACAACAAATCTTTGATTTTTTATGTCATCCCTCTGGTTCGTCAGCACAACCGCCGTGTCGAGTATTTTCATATCCACGGTATTTTGCATGGTTTTGAGATTTTCAATCTCGTCTTTCAGAGTGTTGGCATAAGATGATCTGTCGAGTTGTGCAATGTAATCACCTTCCTTTACTACAGTACCTTCAGGCACTATATCCTGTATCTTAAGATCCATAGCATGCATATCGTGGCCCCCTCCTCCACCCCGATTTCCTCCACGGTCATCTCCCATGCCTATCTCAGGTCCCTTTACATCAATCGATTTTTCCGCGATCAATTCACCTGAATTGGTTACGGTTATTTCAAATAACCCTTTTTTTACTTCAGCGTATGTATTGGTGTTGCCCTTCTTTGTTGTCATGCTGTTGAAGACAATTAAAGCTGTAATTGCAACAACCACCCCTCCAATAATAAGTAATCTTTTCATCTTTAATTGCATATTTTTAAGTCAATTTGTGCCAAAACTAATTTGATGCGAAATTATAAAAAATTTCTGAGGATAAATCATTCCCGCTCAAAACCGTTTTCAGGTAATACTAAGTGAACCGTGAAAAATAACTGCCTGTTCAGAGATCCTGATTCTATTTCACTCTGAGAGAGGCCGATGAATAACCTGTTTTGCCATCGGAGGTTATCCCCTCAACGACAATTGTATAATCAGAAGCTTCGTCAGAAGTGAAAAACCCGACTACCGCCTTTCCATTTTTACCTGTATGCAGATCAGGTTTCCAGCATAAAGTATTCCGGAAATCAGGCACACGGTTGTTCCTCATTTCTGCAGCACTAAAATCCGGAGCATAAAAATTGTTTTGATTCTGGCATCCTTCGTAAACCTGCCTGAAAATTGAATTGTCAAAGTCCATAACACTAAGATTGCCTTTTTTAGAGATAAAGCTTACAATCCCGTCAAAAACATTTCCTGAAAAAAAGTACCTCGTATTTATTATATCTGCTCTTTCAATCTCTTTTGAATTTATGCTTAAAACCTTTTCAATATCGTAGACCGGTACTCCATCGACTAACACAAGTGGTTTATTTTCAAATGGTTGCCCTCTGTATTTATTTATAAGTTTAAAATCATACTTTCCGTTTTGTCTAAGCGTATAAACATTGGGAATTATTTCTTTGACAACCTCTCTTAAAGAAGTAAGCTCAATATAATCAGCCATTTTTACAGTATTTTCAGGCTTCCCGTAAAAATCAGGAACAACAGATTTTAATTCTGCAGGTCTGCTTTGTCTGAAAGGTTCATAAATATTGTCGATCTGCATCGCAATGATAACTTTGTTTATCGCCTCTATCTTATTGCTGTCGAGATAAAATGCAACAGGTTTAAAGTTGCTGAATGCGCTGCTGAAAGGCTGATTAAGTTCAATATAATAACCGGAAATATCGGGAGATAAAGGTTGAATTACTATTTCATTCAGGCCAGACTCCTTCATAACAAAATAGAACTCTCCGTTTTCGTCTGTTTTGCCAAACTGACACCTGGCCGTTTTACCAACAAAGGAGAGAGACAAGTCAGTATTCATCAACGGTTCATTTGTTGCTTTTAACCGTAGATAACCAGTGATCAGGTGTCCTTCAAGTTCTGCAAGATACTCTGGTCCACCTATTATCCTTCTTGCCGGACTATCATTTGAGTTAAAACAATAAAAACTTGTGAGTCCGGTTGAATTGATCACTGCTGATTTTGCCACTGAAACCGACAAGTCAGTTTCAACCGGGTTACCTTCAATATCTGTGGCAGAGATCTCCATTTTTACTTTTTCTCTTGATGAATACTCAGGTTTTTCAAGAGTGATTGTATAATTAATCTGTTTTTTACTGTCGCCAATATATGATCTCCCGGCCAATGGCCTACTTCCCGTGCCATCAATTATTGATTTGGACTGATCAACAGTAATTGAAATGATTGAATCAGAATTGGTAGTTCCACCAGGTAACTTAAGGTGATCAATGCTTTCGAAGGGATTGATAACAGATATTGTCTTATAAAAAAACTGATCTGTCGAAAAGTTCTTCATCCAGTTTGTATAGGCCCTGATTATGTAATTACCTGAACTTATATTATCAGGCAGAACGAAATCCGAGGAACCTGAACTGTTTTCAGTCTTTACTTTTAACTGCTTTAACGGAAAGTTGTTTTTATCAAGCAATTCCAGATAAACGACTTTGCTTATATTGCACGGAGCACCAGTCAATCCATTAAGTGTATATACTTTAAACCAGACCTGTTCACCTGAAATATATATATCACGATCCGTTCTTACAAAAGTCTCCTCTTTAAAGTTACTTATATCCGGATCACGGGGTTTATCACTTTGTTGCTGAGAAAATAATTGCTGGCTGACAAGAAACCAGAGTAAAGTTAATACACTGATATTCAGCACATATATTCTGGTTCTTGACAAATTAAGCATATTTTTCGGGTTGCACATATTAATTCAGGTCTATCCAGAAATCTGGTTTTTTCCGGGAACCGGTCAATTCACAATTTCCACATTCCGGCATAGTAAATACCATTTTTGTAAGTTGATCCGTTAAGGGTATAAAATTTTGCATCAACAAAAGAATATTTTGAAGATATACAATAAGTCTCATAAACATCATACCATGTCATAATTGGGCCATCTACAACCAAAAGGGAGTCATAACCTCTAAGATTTGGACTGTACGGGTCGATACATGTGCAGAGTACGAAGACAGCAATCAGGATAAATATAGATTTTGGACCCGGCTTTAACATCAGGCCGTTGGTGTTTGATTACTCATTTCAATGGAACAATAAGAGATCGGGTAGCAAAAATAATATTAATTCTTTACCACCCTCTTTATAGTTGAAAATATTCTGGCATAAAAAAGGTATATCCAACACAACAATATTGTTTCCTCGATAAAAAATATCTGATAAAGAGTGTTTCAGATTATAAAAATTTGTTATTTCGGGGCATGAAATTCAAATGCATAAATTATCCGGTAAAAACCATATTTCCAATCTTGCTTCTGACGGTCGCACTTACTTTATCAGGACAAAACGGCAATCTGCTAAATACTAATACATTAAATGGTTCAGCTAACATAAATATCAGTTCCCTTATTGATAAACAGATTGAGTATATCAGAAGCTCGTATTCTGAAAAGGTGGAAGCACCAAAAGAAATTATAAATGGCAAGGAATACAATTCATATTACACCCGGAGTACCTCAAAACCACTTTTATTCCCTAAAAAAAGACGCACGGCATCTCTTCTTACTGCCTCAAGAATATATACCAATCTGACTTTGCAGTATGATACTTTCCTCGACGAGGTTATATATACGGATGAAAGCAGGACGATTAATTACAATTTCCCTCAGATAGCACTCAATAAATATATTGTTGATGGATTTAACCTCTACTTTGAGGACGACAGTATGCATTTTAAATATCTCAGGGCTCCGGAGTGTTCTGAAGTAAACCTGAAGGAGGGATTTTATGAAATAGCATACCAGGGAAAAAGTAAGTACTTTATAAAACATGTTTCTTCATTTTATGTCAGGGAAGGTTTGAACGAATACAAATATTCTGCAGAAAACTACGTCAGTACAGGAGGTGTATTTTATAAGATTTCGGGTAAGGGAAGTCTTCTTAAATTATTTGGAGAAAAGTCCGGTGAGCTTAAGAAGTTTCTTCATTCATCACGGATAAGAGTAAGGCAGGCTGATAAAAATCAGTATATCAGCATTCTGAAGTATTATGATTCCCTTTCCAAATCGTAATGAAGATCCGTATGAAAAAGTTACTTTATATAGTATTACTTGTTTTCCTGGTAAATAAAGCAGAATCGCAGGATAATCGTCTTAGTTTGCAGTTCCGACAAATCCTGTTCAAAGACCTGGCTGATACCATTGAAAAAACTATTCCTTTTAAAATTTATTATACAAATAAGTGGGTGGATAGTCTGTTTCTGAACATCAAATCTGAAAATGAATCATTAAGTACCTTACTTGACAAGTCAATTTCGAAAAGCGGCCTTTCATTTATAATAACCGATGATAATAAGATTATTCTTTCGAAGGGCTACACTATAAAAACTAATTTCAAAAAGGAATATCTTGAATATCTTGAAAGGAATCAGGCCAGGATTGACACAACGAACTACGCCCGCTCTGCACCAAAAACTGAAGATATTTTAATAAACGATGAATATAAGGTTTTTAAAGTAGGAAATCCGTCAGGTGCAAGTACCGACGGGAAAGCAGTTCTTTCAGGGACCATAACCAATCCATCGACAGGAGAAGCGCTTGTGGGAGTAGTTGTTTATGTGGAGAAACTTAAAGTAGGAGCTGTAACAAATGGTGTCGGTTTCTATTCTGTGGAGTTGCCAAAGGGGCAGTACCAGGTTGAATACAGGATGGTGGGCATGCGTCAGACAGTAAGAAATATAATTATTTATTCCGACGGGATTCTGAATGTCGTTATGTATGAAAATACAAATCAGCTGAATGAGGTAATTGTTTCTGCCAACAGGGAAAACCAGGTGCAGAATGCCAGAATGGGTATTGAAAAAATAAATGTAAAAATGCTGAAGCAGATGCCAATGGGTATGGGCGAAGTTGATTTGTTCAAGAGTTCATTGCTTCTTCCCGGCGTACAGTCGGTCAGTGAGGCTTCCAGTGGCTATAATATCAGGGGAGGAAGTGCCGATCAGAATCTTATCCTGTTAAACAGCGCTCCGATTATTAATTCTTCTCATTTCTTTGGATTCTTTTCAGCATTCAATTCAGATATGATTGAAGATGTTACTCTGTATAAAAGCGGTATACCTGCAAAGTATGGTGGCAGAGTATCATCTGTAATGGATATTGATCTGAAGCAAGGGAGTAAAGAAAAAATTAATATAAGCGGGGGAATAAGTCCACTCACCGGCAGACTTATGATAGAAGGACCTATTATTAAAAAGAGAGCATCATTTATTATCAGTTCAAGGACTACTTATTCCGATTGGATCCTGAAACAACTAAAGGACATACAGCTACAAAAAAGCAGTGCAGGTTTTTATGATGTGCAGGGTCTTCTGACTTTTGATCCGGACGACAAAAACTCATTTTCTCTCTCAGGTTATTTAAGCAACGATAATTTTAATTTATATAAAGAAAGCATCATCAATTATAAGAACAGCGCCGCTACCTTAAAATGGCGCCACATTTACAATCCAGTGTTTTCCGGCCAATTCTCTGCAATTATCAGCAATTACGATTATCAGGATAACTCAACACAGGATTCAACCTCGTACTATTCATTATCTTACAAGTTAAATCAACAAATATTCAGGGCCGATTTCACGTACCGGGCTGGTGAAAACCATAAAATTGATTTTGGCGTGGATGCAACGAACTATTACCTTTCCCCGGGGATTCAGAAACCTGAAGGAATATATTCCGATATCATTCCTAAAGAACTGGAAACTGAGAAAGCTCTGGAACCATCGCTATACGTGAGTGATGAATTCGTTGTTTCTTCAAGGATCCTGGTAACAGGCGGACTAAGGTTTACCATGTTTACCTCATTCGGTCCGCGGACTCAATATATGTACAATCCTAATGGCCCGCGGAGTCTGGAAAATATTGTTGATACGGTCCATTATGGTGCAGGTAAGATTATACAATCCTATCCGGGTTTGGAATTCAGATTTTCATCACGGTTTATAATTACACCTGACTTATCGGTAAAAGCAGGTATCCAGAGGAACTACCAGTATCTGAATATGATCTCCAATACAACTTCTATGACACCGACCGATATCTGGAAGCTGAGTGATAAGTATATAAAGCCACAGAGAGGTGACCAGTTTTCAGCGGGCATTTATAAGAATGTGAACAGCCGTGCTTTAGAATTCTCGATGGAGGCCTATTATAAAATATTAAATAATATACTTGATTATAAAGGAGGTGCCGTACTTCTTATGAACGATCATTTGGAGACTGATATTATCAATGGGAAAGGCAAAGCATATGGAGTAGAAATTATGGTTAAAAAACAACTTGGCATGTTTACAGGCTGGATCAGTTATACGTATTCAAGAGTATTATTGAAAGTGAACGGTAAATTTGAAGAAGAAAAAGTTAACGGGGGAAATTATTTTCCTGCAAATTATGATAAACCCAATGATCTTAAACTTGTTGCGAATGCAAAACTCTTCAGAAGATTTAATTTTACCACCAATTTTGTTTACAATACAGGCAGACCTATTACTTATCCGGTGGCTTACTATAATTTTCTTGAGGTAAACCGTGTATTTTATTCAGAAAGAAATGAATTCCGCATTCCCGATTATTTAAGGCTCGATCTGGCTGCCACAATAAATGGCAACCTGAAAGCCAAGAAGCTCAACCATTCTTCAATGACTTTTACTGTTTATAATGCCCTGGGCAGACGGAATCCATATTCAATCTTTTTTAAGGCAGAAGACGGGGTCGTGAAAGGTTATAAGATGTCAATATTCGGACAGCCGATTTTCATGGTCACATATAACTTCAGGATACTGGGAAATGCCTCGACAGATTTTTAGATATTAAAGTTCTTTAAGCATCCAGATATTACAGCCAAAATGACCTGATTTACCCAAAGGTCCGGGTATAAATCTAAAACCTGCCTTTTCGTATAAACTGATCGCCCTGCTTAATTCCGGAAGTGATTCGAGATACAACTGCCTGTATCCATTTCTTTTAGCCGATTCGAAGGATTTTTCCATCAACTGCCACCCTATCCCTTTTCCCCGCTGCAAAGCAGAAAGATAAAACTTAACAAGTTCTGCACATCCTTCAGGCAATCCGGGTGTAGGATAAACCCCACAGCCGCCGATAATAATGTTGTCTTCCTCAGCTATCCAGTATTCCGATCCGGGTGTCCTGAAAAGCTTGTAAAGATTATCGGTAGTCGGATCAAAGTACACTGTACCTGGTCTGTGAATATTAAATTCCCTGAAGACTGTCCGGATAAGTTCGGCAATCTCCTTATTGTCTTTTTCTTCAATATGTCTGATAGTAATAGCCATCTTCTTTGTTTTTTGCCCCCCACCCCCCCTAAAGGGGGGCTAATTTTCGTACTTTAAGCAAATTACTTTAAATATCTAGATTTATCCCCCCTTTAGGGGGGCAAGGGGGGTAATTCGACTTTATAGTGAGAACCAATAATTCAATTTTATAAGAAAAATATTGTTGGGAAATATACTTCTTAGCTGTTTATATGAATCTCCAAAAGATGCATGTGACAAATTTGTATTACCTGATCTTTCGGATGACCAGACCAGATAAATAAAAGATCCAAGACGGTACTCCCATTTTGCAACAAGATTTGAACGGAACTCATGAAAGTTGAAATCAGGATTGTCAATTGAATAATCAGCTCTCGTTCCATTATTGTAATCGTACAGCTGATAAGTCCCTTCTGACAGTAAAGGATCCTCATAAAGCTCAAACCTGTTCCCATAATTTTTTGCCTTCGGATCGGTTATGTATTTCAACTGTGAATAACTCCCGCGGGAGACAAAAGGGCTTCCGTAATATTGTATTGAAAGCTCCGGAGTAAGATTCAGATCAACTCTGAATGTCAGTCCCAGGGTCTTTTGATTGATTGTCCCCAGTATATACCTGTTGCCGGGTACCGAATAACTTGCTGTTATGAATTGCAAATTATCACGGTTATCGGTATAATTCACATTCAACCCAATTTTAAGGTTATTAATGGGGCGATATGTTATTCCTGGTTCAAGCTGATAATTTACCGCCGAATTATTACCCTTGTACTCATAGCTATAACCAACATTACCTATAAATTTCTTTGAAGGATCAGAATTCACACTCCCAAAGGTTGTGATAGTATACGGCATTATCATGTCATATCCTCCCCGTAAAATTTTAGTATCAAGCACCCGGGTGTTATAAATAAGATTTGTTGAAAAGCCCCACTGATTTCTAAATCCTGATGAAAAAGAAAAATGAGCACCCGATCCAAGATATTGGCCATTAAAGTTCCATGAGTTGAACTGTTCCAGGCTTATATTGTAAGTAAGGAAAATCGAAACCGGTTGAATGATCTCATAAGAGACCACATTTTCCTGGTTGATCTCATCAGAGGTATTCATGTAACCCAGGTCATTTAATTCCAGTCCGGGAGAAAGCCATGTAACGCCAGTTGAATACTTCCATAATCCTTTGGATCCTTTTCCTATCATAAGCTTTCCTCCCCAGCCACTCAGATGAGTAGCAGTTGTATCGTATTTCAGATAGGATGCTCCCGGCCTCTGGTAGTACCGGGCAGATGATCGCTGCAGAAGTGTAATTGCTTCCTTCGCTCCATTTATATAGCTTCCGATTAATCTTGCGTTAAGATAAAATTCTTTATCCTTCCAGTGATGCAATAAATCTAAACCTCCTGTATAAGCATCGTTGCTTAACGTTTCCAGATTCCTGTCTTCAATAGCTCTGTTCGTCGATGTAAACATCCCTCCGACAACAGTATTTCCGGCTTTGTATCCTTTCTGGATGCGAGCTACTGTATAACTTGTAAGAGGTTCAACCTTTGTACTGGTTCTGTTACCATCTTTGTCGGCGAGGGTTGCAAATTCATTTGCAGTTACACTTTGTATCAAACCGATTGAAAGTCCTTTTGAAGTTGTTCCACTGAACTTAACGGCACTCAGTATTGAAGTTTTATCGGGCGATTTAACAAAGAGGTTATCATTCGGATAAACAGGTCTCGAAGGTGCATGTCCAATCCTTCTTGAATAAAACAGGCTCTGGTCATCAAATTTATAATCGAAAATAGTTAATCCCTCAAGAAAAAACGGTCTCTTCTCTTCATAAAATGTTTCAAACGCAGTTAAATTCATAACAGAAGGATCGGATTCAACCTGTCCGAAATCAGGATTCACAGTCAGGTCCACCGTGAAGTTTGTTGAAATGCCAATCTTTGCATCCAGTCCCGCATTACCGCCCCAGATCCTACCCTTATCCGTAAAAGGATTCGCCGGTTCCTTTTTCATTGTTTTTAAATCGCCGAGTGCATATGGCATTATTTCAAGACGACGTGATTTCTTCAGACCTTTAATTCCACGCAGTTCCCCAAAGTTGTACATCATTCCGGGGCCGGTCTTGCTTTGTATCTCCCAATCGCTTTCTTCCTGAAGTCGCGCAATCCAACGCCATACATGCATTCCCCATACCTGTTCATCTTTGCCGCTATATCGCAACTGGCTTAGAGGAATTTCATATTCAGCCACCCAGGCAGAATCTTCCAAACCGGTTTTTACCTTCCATACGGGATTCCAGTTAAAATCCCAGTTCATCGGATTAAATAATACAAGATCACACTTCTGCCCCCATGCGGTTACTGAAAATTCAAAACCTGTCCGGTAATCGCGATAGCTATCAAAGTTTACACCTACCACATCACCTACGAGCTCATCCCGGACTCCGGCCTGTCTAAGAATTTTTTTTGGTTCTCCGTCATATGCACGAATTGCTACATATAGATTCTTATCGTCATATTGAATATTTAATTCGGTCGGGTATGTCGGTTTTGCCCCTTCTTTTGGAATCCATTGGTGAAAGTCTCCTGCCCATGAGCCATTTTTCCAACATTCGTCATCGAGCTTTCCGTCAATGACGGGTATTGCTGTAACCAGTCGTGAGGTAGTATAAACAGGCTGTTTGGGAGACTTTTGAGTATCGAACAGTATCCTGCAGATTTCCAAATGCTGCATCAGCAGGATATGAATATGACCGGAAAGACCCGAGAGTAGCAAGAATAATAACTGAAAGGATTTGGATAGCAGCTTGAGTTTGTTTCATTTCAAAAGACAATTACAGGTTTAAACCGGTTAGTGCCTCAAAATTATAAGAATAACTCATTGCAGGAAATGTTTTAAAATATAAATCTTGTCGTATTAAAATTTTACAGCTTCGTTTCAGCTGATTGGTCTGATGCCAGTTGAATACCTTCTGCCACCTCCTGAATAATTCCCATTTTAATATAAATAGGGCGAACCAGCGCTTTCAGTTCCGGCAGTCTTCTCAAAAAAATCAGAGAACCCAGAATAGTAGCTATTCCTCCAATTAATATTGTACCAGGTGATCCAATAATCTTTGCCAGCCATCCTGACAGAAGACTTCCAAAAGGCGCGGTCCCCATAACCGCCATAGCATAGAAACTCATTACTCTTCCACGCATGCTATCATCAGTGATTGTTTGCAGTACAGTATTGCTGGCTGCTGTCTGCATCATCATTCCCAACCCGATAAATACCATCATGAAAAGAGACAGGGGAAATATCCTGGAAAACGACAATACTATAAGACCTGACCCGAAGAGAAATGCAGATGCAGGTATTACTCTCCCCAGTGTCAGAACTGTTTTTCTTGAAGCCAGGAACAGAGCTCCCAACATTGCTCCAAGACCGGCCGCTCCCATCAGAAATCCATATGTATTGGAACCACCATGAAGAATCTCTTTTGCAAAAACCGGCATCAGAACAGAATATGACATTCCCATCAGACTTGAGATGCTCAGTAAAATTATAAGATGTTTTATTGGTGAGAAACCAAAAGTATAATTTAATCCTTCCCTGAGTTCTTTAAATATGGTGATACGCTTCTTCCGTATAACTTTGATTTTAATTCTCATCATCAATAAGGATACAATCACAAAAATATAGCTGATCGCATTTATCAGAAAGCAGATCCCCTCGCTTGTTGATGCAAGCATAATCCCGGCTACCGATGGACCTATTACTCTTGCACCATTAAACATCAGTGAATTCAAAGCAATACCGTTTCCCAGATCTTCCTTTTTTTCAACCAGGTCAACCACCAAAGATTGCCGGGAAGGGACATCAAATGCATTTACGCAGCCAAGACCGATACTAAGAACAACTATTTGCCAGATCTGAATTACCCCTGACAGACACAGCCATGCAAGGATAAAAGCCTGGATCATAGACAATATTTGAGTCACCACTAAAACCCGGTACCGGTTCCAGCGGTCTGTCAGAACCCCGGCAACCGGTGAAAGCAAAAAAGTTGGAATCTGGCCTGCAAAACTGACAATTCCGAGAAGCAGTGTGGAACCCGTCATATGATAAACCAGCCATGGCATGGCAATACGCTGCATCCATGTACCGATAAGGGAAATGCTTTGACCGCTGAAAAAAAGCCGGTAGTTCCTGTATTTAAGTGACCTGAATACTGTTTTAAACCGATCCCCCTTAGTGCTGGCCCCACCCCCATTCATCTTTTTTCCCTAAATATAATCTCTTTTTTGCATCTGTGAATGTCTGTCTCTCCATAAACTGAAAGTATATAAAGTCTAGTTTATAAATACTCACCCCCATCTCCTCTCTGCTTCGTAACTACGCTTTATACACATCTTTGATCATATTTGAGGAGATTTGAGGAGATTTCTCATTCTCCCTCTTTTTACCCCCCAATCCCGCGAAGCGGGACTTAAAAAAATTTGTATCTTCTCTTAAATTTGTGGAAACGCTACTAAAGCTGATACATTATTGACTATTGAAGTTTTTGAACCCCCTTTAGGGGGCAGGGGGTAAACAACAGGGAATGAGATACATTCAATAGATGTGTATAAAGAGTATACTTCGTAAAGAGGGGCGTGGACGCGATAAAATTCCAATATGATGATTATGATTATACTATTTAGAGCTTAGATGAAAAGATGTGTACAAAGTTCAAACGCCTAAGGGGACTTTGAATTAATTAAATAGAGAATCACGAACAAACGAAAAGCTATTTTTTTACAGGAGCAATATCGATTATATAAAATGAATCGGGTTTTGTTGTCCGTCTTGGCCTTGGATTATCTGTAGTAGCAGGGGGAGCCGGATCGAATTCTGCCGTAGGCATATAGATATGATGGGTTCTGGTATCAACTGCCAGGGTTCTTGCACCTGGCATAGTAGTGACATTTTCAATAACCTTGAAACTATCTTTATCTGATTCCTGAACGACTGTCATCGTCCCTACTCCATTTGAACTGTAAGCTCTTTTCATTCCCGGATCAAACTTCACTCCGTCGCAACCTTCTCCAATTGGCAAATTTGCTACGATATGACCATCAATGGCATCAACTACCACCATAAGTTTATTACTGCATACTGCAAAGAGACGATGGGTTTCGTTATCAAGTGCCAGTCCGCTTGCTTCTTCTCCGGGAGCAATTGGCCACGACTTCTCAACTTTGAGTGTTTTAACGTTAATAACTGAAATCAGACTCTTGTCTTCAATATTCACGTATAATTTCCCATTATCGTCTGAAACCGGAAACTCAGGTTTACCTTCCAAAACAATAGTTCCAACAATATTATTTGTGACTGCATCAAGAACTGTTGCATTTGCTGTTCTTCCATTAAACACAAACACCCTTTTTGAGTACTTATCATACATAATAGCATCAGGGTTCTCTCCGGTAACTTTAACATCTGTAATTACTGCAAGAGTTTTCAGATCGATAACTTTTACCGATGCATTTCTTCCAACACTTATAAACGCTTTGTTCAGATCCTGAGCAATAGCGATGCCATGCACTCCGGGAGTCTCATTTATAGTTCCGGCAAGCTGACTTGTTTTCAGATCCACCACCTGAACAACTGTTCCATGCGAAACGAATAATCTTGCTCCGGGCTCATCAACACTAAGATAATCCCAGCCACCATCGCCCGGCAAATGGATTTTATTAATGATACCGTACTCAGAATTTGCATTTTGTGCCCCGAGTTTTGATCCTGATAGAAGGACGAACAAACAACTGACAAAAACCAATGATCTTTTCATTTTTTATATTTTAAATGAGATTATGGAAATAACTTATTCTGAATGACAGTTCAATCATATAAATTATTCCTGGTACTTAGTATTTATCATTATTAAATACTAAATCCATTCATAATATCTATAAACAATCTTATCGTCAGAAAGTTTATAAGATCCTTAATATGGCAAGGATAGAAATAATCAGTATTGTAAGACCTGACACGCCTATCGGGAACCAGACAGGGGCAATCCACGGTTTTGGAATAAGAAAGAGAACATCAATGGTTGTAAACTTAGGCGGCCATCTTATAAGAATGTAAAGAGATACATAATAGAAAAGGTCCCAGAATGCAAATGTCCACAGGAAGAATACTCCTTTTTCGATCAACGATCCCGGAGTAATATATGCTATCACCACGAGCATGACAATTGTTGCAGCTTCCCGGGTCATTTCAATTTTTAGATAACGCCTGGGAAATTTTTCAATCGATTCCTTATTTGAATCCGAATCGAGTATCCCCAGAACTTTTCTCAGATATACAACTACAACTCCTTCGAGGTGAGCCATCGCGATTCCGAAAATTGCAAGAAGTACAAGCTTAGTTATCATAGTCTGCCAATAATTAATAATTACTTGTGTCCCAGAACAAATGCATTTACCTCATCACAGAAAAATTTTTTATCCTGTAAAATAATATTATGACCGCTATGTGGTGAAATAGCCATTCTTTTATCACTTGAATAAATATGGTTATAAAAATCTTCGCCTAATGCCGGCGGACAGGTGAAATCATATTTGCCCCATAAAACCAGAACCGGAAGGGTAATTTTGTACAGCGATGATGAGAATTGTGTTTTAGCCAGCTCCTTGTTAAAATTTGAATCTTCTGAATAGAGCAGATTACTTAGCATTGCAGTAAGAGGATATTTATCTGCAATTGCATATTTAAATATCTCGGAGACAATACTTACCTGCTTCACACTATCGATATAGGTTTCAGCCTCGGATGCATATGATTCCAATTGTTGTGATTCCTCGAAGCTAAAGTTGCCCTGATGAGCGATGCAATAGTTGATAATTGGTTGCCATTTGTCTGCATGTCTTTTTTTTGAAACCTCATATTGTCCCACATCAAGTAACATCTGCCTTGTAAGTGTGTCGTTCAACGGATAATCATGACTGCCGTCAACATTAATCAATCCTTTTACCATATTCTGATAATCTGAACTGGTTACAAAATCTATTGCTAAAAGGCCACCGAAACTATGTCCGACTAAAAACAAACTTATTTGCTGTCCATACCGGAACTTAAGTACCTCGATCACTTTTTTCAGATCTTCAACCATCTGATCAAGATGCAGGTTTCCGCCATTATTTGTCCCCTGTGAGGCCCCTGCATTTCTTTGATCCCAATAAACCACTGCATATTTGTCCCCGATATTCCGGCTGATATATTTCGTATCATAGAAATATGAGCTGGCTCCGGGGCCACCATGAACTATTAAAATGAAAGTGTTGCTTGCTGTATTTCCGTCGACCAGAACACGCATCGAAGCTCCCGCATTCTCCACATAAAACGCTTCGGAAACATTTTCAGACAGAGTAATTTCCTCCTTCTGACATCCGGAGAATAACAATACAAATCCCAGGAGAAGCAATTTTCTCATTTTCTATTTTGATTTTGATCCCATATTAACATTCCTCAATACTCTGCCTGGCATATAACGGAATCCGAGCTCAAGAACCGGTCTGAAGTATATTGTGCTGTTATATGGGAACATTGAAATAAGATTCATCTTTCCGAAGAGTGAAAATGGCAATTGCTTTTTCATCGAAAAATCATACCCGAAACCTCCTCCAATTGTTATAAGTGCATAATTATAGCCTGCGAGTTTAATAATAGAAATATTCCCTGAGTCATCTACCTTGTAAGTAGTTCCACCAATAAAAGTATGGCTGTAGCCAGGACCGGCAGAAAATTCAGAAACAAAACCATTTAGTTTTGTTCTTCTCATAACCCATTCCGCTGTCAGGTAAAGATTATCATGAAAATCAGGGTGGTGGTACCAGTTTAAATTTCCTGTAATAAATCGTCCTTTAGTAAATGATTTAATAAATGTCTGTTTTTTAAATTTCTGTACATTCACCTGGCTGAAGGGATACTCGATACCCGTACCGATTCCGGGGTAAATCAAAGAACTATTATAAGAAAGTTTAAAATTTAAATGACGGTCAGGGGTTATAATGATTGAGTCATTTTGAGCCGGACACAGAAAGCAATAGAAAAGAGTCGATATGAATATTCCGGTCTTCAACATATTTTTATAAGATCAAGATTTAAAAGTTCTGCTAATTTATGGATAAACAATCATTTGAAACAATAAGCCATTCTTTAAAACATCTGATTTTTAAACTTAGTTCATCTGCCGGCACATTTTCTCTGATTTCTTGTGTTACTTTGTGATATATTTTGTGCCCTTTGTGGTAAAAGTAAGTATTTGAATTTATTATGATCAGAACATTGTTATTTATCGGCACAGGCGGATTTCTTGGCAGTATTTCAAGGTTCCTGGCATCACGTTTCATGCAAAACAATTTCCCTTCAGCTTTCCCTTTCGGAACTTTCTTTGTTAATATCTCGGGGTGTCTGCTCATAGGATTAATATATGGTTTCTCTGAAAGAACCTCTCTTTTAACTCCGGGATGGAAGATGTTTCTTACCGTTGGTTTTTGCGGAGGATTCACAACCTTTTCTACTTTTGCCAATGAAAATCTTGCACTATTGCGCGATGGCGACTTCTTCCACTTTGTGATATACACAGGACTCAGTGTTTTTCTTGGAATTGCTGCAACCTTTTTTGGAGTCATGATAACTAAAATATAGAACTGCCATGCAACCTGATGACAAAGCCAAAAGATTACGGATCTATCTCAGTTCGACCGACAAATTTGAGCACTCACCACTATACGAAGTAATTGTATATGCGGCAAGATCATACGGGCTAACAGGAGCCACTGTCCTTAAGGGTATCATGGGTTATGGCGCCAGCAGTGAGATATACAGTAACAAGCTATGGGAGATTTCCGAAAAAATGCCTCTGGTTATAGAAATCATTGATGAATCTCACAAAATAGAACCGTTTCTCGAGCATATCAAACCATTCTTTGAAAAAGCAGGAAAAGGCCATATTATCACACTTGATGAAACTACGGTACTAATGCATAAAACCGGCAACAGGGAATAGAAAATAAGTCAATTTTTCAAATTGATAAGCATCCTGACAGCCTGGTAACCAAAGTACAATCCAAAAAGGCAAAGTACTACACCCAGACTCTTGACAAAGGCCGAAATAATCTTAATGTTTATGCGTTTACGGAATCGCACGATCAGGAATGCAAGGAGATAAAACCAGATTATACTGCCAACTGAGATGAAAAATGCATAACAAATACTGATAGCAAGATGAAAAGAAGCAGGAAAAATGGTTTGGTCCACCTGGTGATTTCTGTTTTTAAGTATTGAAATATTATCAAGTTTCTTAAGTGCCAGATCCTTGGAATTATCAATTTTTTTACCTTCAATACTACCTATTTCTTTTGCATTCTGATCAATTTTTACAGCCAATCCACCAGTATGAAAACCAAGAGCCGCGATAAACGAAATCACTAATAAGGATGATGTTAACCATCCTAAAAATAAAGTCGGATTAAAGAAGTTAATCATGAATCCTGTATAAAAAGCTCCTTTCTCCCTTTGTTTTATCTTCTCAATAATGTGGCTTTTATCCTCAAGATGTTCAATATCTATATTTGTTCTGTAAATCCTGTACCCCAGATAAATAAGCAGTAATGAGCCAAAGGAAAAAATATAAGGAATGACAGGTTTGTACAAAGAATACAGCTTGGTCAATCCGAAAACTGCAATAAATACATATACAAAATCGGCAAAAGATGCTCCGATATTAACCAGGTTACAGTAACGTAACCTCCCTTTGAGTGCATTGGTAGTAATCAGTATACTTATGGGGCCTGCTATTGGCATCGAAAAAATAAAACCTGCCAGCAAGCCGGCAATCGACATAGTTATTATACTCTCTGTCATTAACCCTTATGGATTTGTTTTAAATGATAGAAACAGGCGGAATATTTAAACCTGCTCCTGTAAAATCATAAAGGTATAAAATATTTATTCTTAAGCCACAAAGCCACATTAACCAGTCCGATCATAACCGGGACTTCAACCAACGGACCTATTACTGCAGTAAATGCCTCGCCTGAATTTATCCCGAATACAGCTATGGCAACAGCTATGGCAAGTTCAAAATTATTGCTCGCGGCTGTAAATGAAAGTGTTGCTGTTTGTTCGTACGTCGCGCCGGCCCTTCGGCTCATGAAGAAGGAAAACAGGAACATCACCAGGAAGTAAATGATAAGAGGAATGGCAATCAGGATTACATCCAAAGGCAATTTTACAATATATTCGCCTTTTAATGAGAACATTACCAGTATTGTAAATAACAATGCAATAAGTGTTACAGGACTGATTTTGGGAATAAACCTGGTGTGATACCACTCTTTGCTTTTAACCCTTATTAATATAAAACGGGTAAGAAAGCCGGAGATAAAGGGTATACCAAGATAAATAAAAACACTTCTGGCTATTTGTCCGATCGTTATATTATCTACCACAGAGTTAGTTGGCACTCCGAACCATCCGGGTAAAACAGCTATAAAGACCCAGGCATAAACTGAGAAAAATAATACCTGAAATATGGAATTAAACGCCACCAGTCCGGCACAATATTCCGTGTCGCCTTTTGCCAGGTCGTTCCAGACAATCACCATTGCGATACATCGTGCAAGACCAATCATAATAATACCATACATATATGGAAGGTTTGCATTGTCTTTCCCTGGGAATAGCTTAAAGAACAGTATTGCCAGTGCAAACATAAGCACAGGGCCTATAATCCAGTTCTGGATCAGGGAAAGACCCAGAATCTTGAAGTTCCTGAAAACGCCACCCAGTTCTTCATATTTTACTTTTGCCAGTGGCGGGTACATCATAAGAATTAATCCGATGGCAATAGGAATATTGGTTGTACTTTCAGGTGAAGATTTTAATGAATCCCAGAAGGAAGCAATTGCCGGGAAAAAATATCCGGAAAAAACCCCTATGAACATAGCAAGAAATATCCATAAAGTCAGAAAACGATCTAAAAACTTCAGCCTGGGTTTCATTTTATAATAATTTGAAAATTAGGTTTAGCAACAGTTTGATTTTGAGTCAGAACATCCACATGTTGGCTCGGTGTTATTCAGTATTCCACTAATAATGCCGGCAGCACAACCTACACCTGAATTAACAGTTATTGCCTGTACCGGGCAATTTAATGAACATGCTCCGCATTCCATGCAATAATCTCTTCGTACAATATGAGCTTTCTTCCCGTAAAGTTCAAAAACATCATGCGGACAAACCTTTATGCACATTCCACAACCGTTGCATGTACTTTCGCATAAACTAAGTGTCACAACATCCGGCAGATATACTAATTCTTTCATATGATTTTTTTAAAAAAATTTCCCGACAACCTGTAAAATAAGACCAATCGAAGCAAACCCTATCTGAAGGGGCACTGAGATCTTCATCTCTTTTTTAACTCCCGACAATGAAGTATAGGTTGATGAACCCGTAAAATTCATTGCCAGAAAGGAAGAAATTGCGGTAATAATCAGAAACCACGACAGTATTTCAATAATATTCCTTCCGGAAATATTCAATAATAAAAGAATAAGAAACACAAGTGCCCCTGCATAAAATCCCTTTAAAGAAAAACGTCTTGCCGGAATATATGGAAGAAACAGAGGTGTAATTACAATTCCGGCAATATATGCAAGAAATACTCTCAATATGGCAGGCCCTCCTGTCCCTGAAAAATCCCTGTATGAAAATCCATTGCCGGAGAGACCTGAAATCAAAAAAAGAAGAGTCATTGCTCCCAGGAGGTAAAATTTACCATATATAAAATCATTGGGTATGAGCTTTATCCGGTCTTTAAGGTTAAAAGTAACTCTCCTCATTACCTTGTCTGCCCTGTATCCTTCACCTATAAATTTTTTTATATCTGAAGCCCGCACCGGACCATAATGCACATTAAAGCCTGTCTCCTCTTTAACCTTATGTGCAGCGACTCCTGTAGCGCCCAGCTGAGGCAATATCAACCTTTTGTGATTTACAATTTTTTCAAGCGAAACCAGTCTTATTCTGTTTACCAGTTCTTTTGTGCCAAAAGTACCCTTACCGGCAGCACACCAGACATTAATGCCTTTTGTATCCAAAACCAGTATCCATCCATTTTGTCCGGAGAGGTTTTTACGGAGAGCGTCGAAAGAAAGCTTGTAGTTTGCAGTCACAAAGACGTCAGAATCCTTACCGGGAGATCCCACAGCATAAAGTCCCGGGCTTACCCTGTAATTATTACGATTAATTCCCCAGCGTACCATAACAGCACCCAGAAAATCTTTAAGACCTAGTTCAGTTGAAACAACCGGAACGTCGGTACCAGAGTCAGATACCTTACCAACCAAAAAAGAGTTATTCATGTCAAATTAAAAAATTATCATAAAACTTATAAAATGCAGCTCTTATTTCATCTCTAATCCTCCGGAACTCGCTCATAATGAATTCTTCTGATCCGGTGGCATTTGACGGATCTTCAAAACCAATATGCAAACGATGCTTCACTTTTCCCTGGAAAACCGGACAGGATTCTCTTGCATCGTCACAAACGGTTATTACATAATCCCATTCATCATTCAGAAACTCGTCTACGGACTTTGGTGAATTTTTACTTATGTCAATTCCTTCCTCATCCATAACTTTAATTGCCCTTGGACTAACTTTAGCAGCAGGAAATGTTCCGGCAGATTGCACCTCAATCGAATTGTCGAAGGACTTTAAAAAGCCCTGTGCCATCTGGCTGCGGCAGCTGTTACCTGTACAAAGTATCAGTATTTTCATGGGATAACATTTTTCAGCAAATTATTTTCGCATTCTTAACAGGTTCAAAAAAATCTTCAAACATGATCAGAAACCTATCAATTTCCTCGGAGCATAAACAGTAATTAATTTTTAACCCATCTATCTCTCCGTGTATCAGACCCATGTCCCTGAGTTCTTTCAGGTGTTGCGAAACGGTTGTTCGACTGAGAGGCAGATAATCTGAGATATCACCAGATATGCAGGTTTTAGTTTCTGCAAGATATTTTAGTATTGCCAATCTTGCCGGATGTGAAATCACTTTTGCAAATCTGGCAAGGTCCTGTAATGAGTCATCAAATTTTTCTGCTTTGTTCATTTTTTAATATCTAATGACGCAAACATACGACATTATTTATAAATATCAAATACTTTACATCAGATTATTCAATCGGAAATTTCGGTATCCAAGTTTAATGGTAATATTTATAAAAAAAGCTGAACCAAAATAGTTCAGCTTTTTCAGTATAATGGGGATTCCTATTTCGCAGCACAATCAATACAAACCTTTTTATCACCTTTTATCCTGCCGTATTCCATTACAGTCATCTCTCCACATTCTTCGCACACGAAACCTTCAAAACTATCCTTTTTGGGTTCAAGTTTATATTCGAATATGGATGAAATATTCAGGAGTTTTTCATCAGGAGCGTTCATTACACCCGTCACAAGCGGGTCAACTATCTCTGCAGGAACAGTGCTTGCAGGTTTGCCAAGCATACGATAGTCAGTAAAAAATGCTGTTTTTTTGTTATTAAGCATTGCTTCCGCCTTAGGAGTTACTCTGACTGCCCGTTGGTAGCCTTGTCAACTACGGTGACGGCCCATTTTCCTTTATGTGTTTTTTTGAGGTTTCCCTTGCCAAATGTAGTTCCCATTATAACTTGCAAACCATCACCATAACATGTGGCGCAATGGTCATCGCCAAGATCAACGAAGGCAACAATCTGTCCATCTTTTGCACGTTCAATTCCGAGTTTATTCATTGCTGCAGCGCCAACACGCAAGCCCATTGGCATGGCAGGACATTTATGTCCGTGAAATTTTTGCCCGAATTCGAGCCAATCTTTTGGATCAATCATGATTTTAAATTTTAAAGTGAATATTATAAGAATTTATTTTACCAGAACATCAATAACCAATTTAACCGCTATCAGAAGCAAGCACAATAGCATATATTATCTTGACTTGCCTTGATTTGGCTTTTGAAGACAGGTATCTTGCGCCAAACTGGGAACCTATGATTACGGATACAATTAAAATAATAGTAAGCGTCCAATTCATGTGCCCTTGTGCCATGTGGCCAAAATAACCTGAGAAAGATGAGAATGTGACAACAAAAGCAGTTGTTGCGGCCGCCTCTTTTGTCTTATATCCCATCCACATTAAAATAGGGGCAATAATAAAACCACCACCAATACCTAACATACCTCCGACAAAACCAGCGAAAATGCCGACAAAAAGACCAATGATTGCTCTCCTTTTAAATGACATCATAGTTTCGGGTTCTTCATTACCTGATACCATTAAGGTTCGGACTGCAGCAACCACAACCATGGCGGCAAAGAATATTTTCAACGTACCTACCGGAACATATTGGGCAAACCAGGAACCCGCTGGCGAAGCAATTACAGCAGCAACTGCCATTACAGCTCCACCCTTCCAGTCAATAAGCTTCTTGCGGGCAAAGGGGATCAGGGCAAACAGGGTATTTAATCCGTTTAGCAGAAGACCAAGAGGGATTGCCACCTCTTTCATATCGAAGCCAAACCAGTTGATCACCGGGACATAAACCATTCCACCGCCAAGTCCGAGCATTGCAAAGATGAAAGAAGCAATTGTAATGATGAGAAACACAATAAGGTATGCCATAATTTTGAATTGTTTAAGTACTAAAAAGTGAAAAGCGCCTGCAAAGCAAACCATTCTGCATTCTTAGCAGGTTCATTATTTATTGGAGATAATTCTCCCGGTATAAAATATCCGAATGCACCTGTCAGCTGCAAGTGTTTGAGAACCTGATGCCTTATAAAAATATCGAGTTCATCACCAAGATGATGTTTCCCTGGTTCTAATTTCATTGTATTTAAAAGTGTTATATCATCAGGAACAGGGATATAAAACCGGTTGTATTTCATTTCAACCCACATGTCTTTGAATGGGAACAATTCCAATACGATTTCGCGGTCATCGAGGTTCGACCAGGTAAGAATATTCATCCTGCCATAGTACATATCGCTGGCTCCATAGGCCGGGTCGAAAGTGTGAATTTCAGCATCAGTTTTCTTACCTCCTGAAGCATAACTTTCCCTTATACTGATGATAGGACTTGACGGTATATTATGGAATTGATATCCGGCCTTGGCAAACCAGCCATAAGCATCTATATTTTTACCACCCTCGCTGCCAAATTCCTTAACTGCTGTCAGATCTAAAACAAAATGATAAAAATCGTTATTAAAAATTCTTATACCCGTCCAATTCCTGCTAAATTCAAGAGTGTTGATATAATCAGCAGAACCTTCAGTTTTTAAGACATAAAAAGGTTCAATGTTCATTACATTAGGAATGCCAAGGTGTGAGTATAATCCTCCACCCCAAAACTCAGTCCGGGTAAATGGAATGGAAATTTTTTCAGGATCATGAATTTTAGTTCCACCTGCAAAGACATCAATAAAATTTCCGCCTCTTTTATACGAAATTTTCAAAGCATCCCAGGTCCAGCGCCCGGTATTTCCCCATTCACCCGGACCAAAAATCCTTGTATCGCCATAAAATATTTTTTGTCTGCCAAGCTTAAGTGATAAATCTTTTAATAACTGGTCATACTCAACATAAGCATCATAAATCTCAAAAAATTCTTCATTTGGGTTCATTGTATAATAAGGTGTCTGAGTACCTGCCTTACGAATTTTAAACAGATCGGGATATTTACTATTACGTAACGACCAACCGAAAGCACGTGAGTCCTGCAAATGAAATGCAATGGTTAATTTTTTAGTTGGACTTAAAGTCAGTCCGGTAATCACCCTTTGATAAAGGATCTTATCATTGAGTTTTCCAATAGCCTGCAGGGGCTGTCATCACCATAATTTTTGGCATTCATTCCATTCCACAATTCAAACCGGTAACGTACTGACAAATCAAATTTAATTTTGATGCTGTCGGATTGCGCATTTATTCTTACCAGGCTGATGAGCAGAATTATTATGAAAAGCTTTCTTCATTTTATATAAGTAAGTACTTACATTGTTGATAAACGAAAAAAAATTACTTCTTCAGGATTTTAAGCATTAATTGCATCATCCTGTTGCAATAATTATCAGTATGAAACTCACCCCCGCTGAGAATCAATTCTATATTAAGTGAAACCGGAATACCCATATAAAGCATAGCAAGGTTTTCAACTGGTATCTTATCGTCCCAGGTTCCGGCAGTAATTCCATCGAGAATAATTTTGCTTACAAGCTCTTTTTGGCTATTGAATATCTTCTGAAGCTGGCTTTTCAGCGCCGCATCGTTATTGTGAGATGCTTCAGAAAATATAAGCATTGTTATTCCTTTATTTGCTGTGAGATATTCAATTGTGGCACAAATAAACCTTTTTAGACGGGTTTCCGGATCTCCTACAGAGTTCGAAACATTCCTCAATTGACCGATAAAGTCATTCTGTACATCATTGATAATGGAAAGAATGATATCCTGTTTAGTCGGGAAATGACGAAATATAGAACCCTCACTCATGCCAATCCGTTTTGCCAGATTATGAGTAGAGAGGTTTTTCAAACCATCAGTATAGATAATATCAAGGACAGCCTTTTTTATCTCCTCTTGTCTGATGTCAGTTGTTTTGCGCGTCATATTTGCAAGTAAGTAATCACTTACAAAGATAATGCAGTTTTTATTAAAACAAATATATTTTGAAGAAAATTTATAATATTCCTGTAAAAAAATGCCAATATATTGATGAGGGTTGCCTTCTCTCTGTATATTTTAAAAACTTTACAGAGTGTGAATATCATTAATTGTCAGAGCGTCTGACATAAAAATCAGGGTTATCTTTTGTTCTCTTTCTCACAAGGGCAGGGAACCGGTTTATGTTTTTTAAATTTATGCTGGGTTGCGCAACCGGCTGTGAGGATCAGGATTAAAAGCATTATACCAAAAAAATTAATACCTTTTGAAATATTTCTGCCAGGTAAACTGATTTTGCTTTTTGACATTTTAGATATGAGGTATTGGACACTGCCTGCAAAATTAATTAATTATACTATATTAGTTCAAGATATTTCATTATCAAAAAGGAATTAAGTAATTTATGAAACATGAATGAAGCAAATCATCACCACATTGAGGTGAGTGGTAAAAACCTGGCATTTGCCATCATGCTCAACTCAGCTATAACTCTGGCGCAGGCTATTGGGGGTATCATTTCGGGAAGTATGGCGCTGTTAAGCGATGCAGCTCATAACTTCAGCGATGTGTTATCTCTGATCATAAGTTATTTAGCTAATAGATTAGCAAAAAGAGATGCTACAGAAAAACAGACATTTGGATTCAGACGCTCCGAAATACTGGCAGCGTTCATCAACTCTTCCACTTTGATCGTAATTGCAATTTTAATTCTGTCAGAATCCATTCAACGATTAATTAAACCTGTTCCGATTTCGGCCATTTGGGTCATTTATTTAGCTATTGCCGGAATTTTCGTAAATGGGGCCAGCGTCCTGTTCATCAGGAAAGATTCCTCTAAAAATCTGAATATGAAATCTGCTTACCTGCACCTTTTCAGCGATATGCTTACGTCGGTAGCGGTATTACTTGGCGGGCTGGCTGTTAAATACCTCGATTGGTACTGGGCGGATGGAGTCTTATCCATTGCTATAGCAATATACCTGGGATATTTGAGCTGGGGAATATTCAGGTCAGCACTGCGTATTATTATGCAGTTCACTCCCGAAGAAGTTGAAATTCCAAAAGTTGTGAAGGAAATTGAGAACATTCAGGGAGTGAAAAATATTCATCATGTTCATGTATGGCAGATTAATGAACATGAGTTTATGTTTGAAGCCCATATCGATGTATCAGAAGATATAAAGGTTAGCAGCTTCGAAATAATTCTGGATCATATAAAAAAGGTTTTAAGTCATCACAATATAAGTCATTCGACAATTCAACCAGAGTTTACGGTTGATGATAACAAACAAATTATTCATTAATAATTTTGTCAATCTAAAATGCAGAAACCGCTATTAATCCAAAGACTTACTCGAATCCAGTAATTTTTTTATACTTAAGGCTTTATCTTTTCAAACAAACCAATGAGTTTTGTTTTGTAGATCTCAGTAATCTGCATTTCATGTTCGCCGATAGGTTTAACAGGAATTAAATCAATAACCTCAGATGCAGTCAATCCCGATTTGTACAAAAGGTTTAATGAAGCAATGAGGGTTTTATGAATGGAGTCTTTTGACTCTTTTTCATTCAGACCGATTTTTTGTCCTATCTCAGCCAGCTCTTTCCACTGGAACCAGAAATATGTAGGCAACATAGCTGAGATGATAGCATAGCTTTCAAGTTTTTCTTCAGCAACTTCAAAGGTATTACCCAAAAGTCTCAGCAAATCGAGAACCTGTTGCTTTTCATTTGTGGCAAAATCAGATGAGAAACACAACGGGTTATAACCTTCATTTATATAGGAGGTAGCATTTGGAATCAACCGCGCGATGTTTTTAGTCTGATTCAGTTTTGATGATATTTTCGTAATAGTGATTTTGGGGGCAAGAGATATCACTATAGTCTTACTGTTGACGCTTCCCTTAATGAGCTCCAGGCTATCCATCACAACGGGAGGATGCAGGGAAATAAAAACTATATCCTGCGAAGCGGCAACGGATGCATTATCGACCTGGATATCAGGAAATGATTTTTTCAGATTACCTGACACGTCCGGGTTAGGGTCGGTAACGACAATTTTACTGAATTGTGCATTTTTATTTTTAAACGCATGCAGAAGAATCCTGGTCACTCTTCCGCCTCCTATAAAACCAATTGACTGTTTCATAATGATATGATTTTTGTGAATTTAAACATGCTCTATTACAGGTCATTGCATGCAATGACCCTGCTTTTTCTTTATCTTTTATCTTTCCCCCCTTCCCTTGGCTTCAATTGACACATGCAAGACCCGGATAATCTTTCTTCAGGATTTGTTTTAACCGGCAACCCGTCACGCTCCCAGTCAACAATTACAGCACCTTTACCACACAATTCAAATGCTTCACGGGGTGAAACATTTAGAATTCCACCGCTTAAAAAGCCATAATTATCAAATAAACCACTCATCTAAATCGGTTTAACTCCTTTCTGTTGTAACACCTTCACTAACTCTTCCTCCGGAAAGTATCCGACATGCCTGTAATATTCCTTACCAGCCTCGTCAAGAAATACCTGGGTTGGGATTGCCTCAATGCCATATTTTACGCCATAAGGTTTGCCTGCGTCAGTCCAGACATCGTGAAAGTCAACTTTTACCTCGTTGCCATACTTCGCTTCAATCGATTTCATAACGGGTTGCATTTTCTGGCACGGGATGCACCTTACAGATCCTAATTCAATAAAAGTAACCTTGTACTTTTTTTCTGAATCCTTTGTATTCGCCGAAACCTGACCTGGTGTTTTGGCTTTTCCTCCCTGGCCGGGATTCTCACCACATCCGGTTACAAAAAAAGTTGTAATGAAGAATAAAACTACAGAAATGTTTTTGATGTCGTACTTTCTCATAATTTATAAATTTAGTCAATTGAATATCTGAACTTAAGCTTGTCTGATCTTTTATTTTAG
>CAWHIG010000017.1:0-33688 GCA_963829255.1 uncultured Bacteroidales bacterium | reverse complement strand
ACCGGCGCCAAATTCCAGGGCAGTCATCTCTTCATTTAAGGGGATGAGTCGCCTGATATGATCAGCAACCGCGGCAGAACGATCCCAATGCATCGGATTATTATCCCATTCCTGTGCTTTTATATCAAACTCTGATGCCATTGTTTTTTTTGGAGCGCTCCCATTGCGGTTTGCGCCTGTTTCTTTTGACGGTAATTATACTAAAATACATTTTAAATTAAAATCAATGCGTGTAATCCTTCCTTATATACAATAGCTTCGTAATTTTGTTCATATTTCTTTAATCAGGCATGAAAGACGAATTAAAAATAAAAGGCAATATGGATATCTATAGCTTTCTTATGTTACTGTTGATAGGGCTTGTCGCAGGCATCCTGGGAGGTCTTCTCGGTCTGGGTGGCGGAATCATAATGATCCCTGCCATGGTTTTTCTGCTGGGGTTTTCCCAGCATCAGGCTATAGGCACAAGCCTTGCCGTAATGCTTCCTCCGATAGGGATGTTTGCGGCATACAATTATTATAAAGCCGGTAATGTAAATCTGCTATACGCACTGATAATTGCTGTCGCTTTTATGGCTGGCAGCTGGCTATCATCAAAATTTGCCGTATCAATTCCGGAGAGTACCCTTAAGAAAATTTTCAGCATCCTGCTGGTTCTGGTAGCCGTAAAAATGTTTTTTTCAAAATAACATTGTCATTAAAAGTCTGTCAGGAATTGGACCGGTCGTTAAGCACCGGAATGTTATTTCGAGGTATAGATTGGCCAGCTTGCAGGGTAGTTAATTTTGACTGGGATTTTGAGATTTTGTACATTTATGAAACAAAAGCCTTTATTTAAGTTGGTATGACGTCAGCATTTAAATGAAGATAAAATCTCTTTCTGTCCCTTACTTTTTTGTTGATTCCTTGCCCGATATACCAAATACTGACTGCAGGGAATTGCTGCATGGTACTGAAATATCTGCCAATTCATCAGACATTTTTGTGTGGTTGAAACAGATGCGTATTGCACCTTACAGTTATGATTTCATTGACAACAATGGCAGAAAATCACCTGATTATATTATTAAAAACCTGCCTCCCCTTAAAGTCAATACACACTACCTGCTGTCGTTTCATATAGTGGAATTTGACGAAAATTATTTTATAGTATGCCGTTTCTGCGAACCGATTAACACACCGATCAGCCTGTACATGAAGTGTATGTTTTTAGAATACAGGATTGTGGAACAAGGAGATAAATCACAATTATGGTGCAAGATCAAAGGTTATATTAATACCAATATGGCTTCAAGGGGTTTCTTTTATACTTTTTCTTTAATGAATAAAGTAATGATGGCAAAGCAACTTAAAAACATTAAAAAGTTGTCAGAGCTTTTGGCCTCAGGCAAAGTGGAGACCAAAATGTACAACTTGTCCAGGTACTATTTTAAATCGGGAATACACTGGTGGGTATTTTGCCGCCGGTATAACTGTAAAGGATTAATAACATAAAATTGCCGGCACCTGAGATGAGATGGCTGAGAAATTGGGGCTTTCAGAGGGAAGTATCAGGTATCAGTTAAACAGGCTGGCTAATAAAAACCTGATAGACTGCAAGGTTTAGCAAGTGCTTAATTATAGTTTCAGTAATTATGAATAAAATGAAAATTAAACCCTTTAATGTTGTGGACCATTCTAACCTGCCGGATTTAACTGTTGATAAGGTTCCGGTTGCCGGAGATCCCCTGGAAATTGACAGGGAAATGTACTTTGTCTGTGAAACGGAAAACAAAGAAAAAGATGGTATTCAGGAGATCGGGGTGATACCCCTGGTCGTCAAAAATCCGGATAAAGTTGTAAATATTAAGGACTACATTAATTGTTTATCCACAGCTCACAGAAGAATAGAGTACCGGAAGAATAATAATATCTGCGACCGCAACGACTGTGATGAAATGAGAATATCCTAAGCGTTTGTAAATGTCATTTACATAATTCCTGACACTATAAAAATCAGGTTATCCAATTCTGTTCTCATGTCATATCCTTCCGTGCCATTTCTACTAATTTGGAAATATAACGGGAATCTTCCGCATAATGGACACAATTTAAAAATACCAGATAAAAAGCATCATCATTGCTTCCTCCAATTCTATATCCCCGTGATAGATACCATTCCTGCCACAGTGCATAATCTATAACAGATTCAGACCAATGAGAATATTGTGCATGTTCCTTATAGGTTCCAATTGCAGTAGTTGGCCTGCATTTGGGGAACCTCATGCCAAAGCAGTTATTTCCGTTCAAAAAAATATCGGAGGTATAATTTCCTGTTTCAAGTTGTGATTGTAAAATGACGATATCCTGATATTTTATCCGCTCATAGTAAATGCATTTTTTCAATAAATCTTCACTGAATGGCTGGTCCCTGATTTGAAAATAAAACGATGCTCTTTCAGCCTGAAATTTCATTTCTTCTGTCATTACAGGTCTCCCGCCCGGAACTTTATAAGAACCAAGCAGGAATATTATGCAAGTGAGAATGATTCGTATGGAAGAATTAATTTTCACCTGGTTTAATCTTATAGCTGAATTTTTTCTTGCGTACGACCCCCGGGGTTCAACCTGGAGAAATATGATTAAATGTCTTCACTTTTATTTGTTCTGTTTTTCGCATTAAAAGTAATGCATAAGCATAATTCAAACAACCATATAAATCCCAACTGGTGGCACTTTGAGAGAGTTTAAAAGTACGTTGATCAAAAAAAAATGCAGGTTCATTTATAATTCGAAACGACTTACAACAGGAATGTGATTGTTCGTCAAAAAGGGATCAATTTTTACAAGAAAACAAGGGAGTAAACAGACAGTCAGGTCATTAAATTTCCTATAGTATTAATTATCTGAATAATAGAGGAGCAAAATATTTGATACTCAGAGAGTCGCAATTTTGACAAACGATAGGTTTCAGAGGACAAGATTCAATCACATCAGGTGTTAAAGGCACTGACCATAACCTCTTCAGTTCATTTTGAGGCTCCGACTCCTGGTCTTCATATATTCAGCTGCCAGTACTTTCTATAAGCAACTTTATGGTTTTTTGTATTCAAAATCACTGTTAACTCAAATTTCTCTTGCTGCTTTCCTGGTATCAAATTTCAGTTTTGTGTCCCGGGAGATCAGCGAATCCCGGATACTTCTCTCAGGTCGTTACTCTAAACAAAGAAAGCTATGATTGATAAATTACAGCTTAAGGCAAGAGTCAGTGTCAAAGGAGTACCAATTCTGCTAATTTCGGGAGGCTTGACAGGATGGAAAAGCCGGGAATCCTTTATCGACACATTTTATGGTATGATAGCTTTAAAGAATGATTTAAGATCGGGGTAGTTTTCAGCAATACCATAAACTTCACATTCCCTGCAATTAGTATTCTTACAGAGTGTACCCTTTTCAGATGCTTCCCAGCAGGGATATGCAGTACTCAGGAAAGCCTGGCATTTTTCACGCTCCTTAGCTGAACATTGCCTGATTGCCCAACAGGGAATAAGGGCCAGTAAAGTCCTTATCCCTGCAATATTTAAGCCATCTTCAATCAGTAGTTTATGAATATATTTTAGCCTCAGAATATCTATCTGAGAAAATAAGTTCCGGCTTGATTCTTTCTTGAACGGAATTATCAATCCTTTGTCAATGTATTGCCTTATTGAATGAACTGGGATCCCCGAAAGATCTGCCGTAACACTCAGGGTATAAACCGGCGTAGTGCTTGCAATTGAACTATTTTTCATGATTTTGATAAATTCTCAAATTATTTCCCGCTTAAATATAAATTATTCTGCTGCCTTTTGAAAATCAAAACTTTAAACCCCTGTAACGCTTCCCCCATTTAACGTATTAAGCTGCAGTAATCTGAATGGCGCCTTTCAACTATAATAAAGAATAATTACCCACCTGTTTTATTGTTAATTTAATAACAGTCTGATTTTCAAAGAATATTACAAAAAGTACAAAGTGATAGAAAATAATACTATACATTTACAAATATATGAATTAAACAGTACATAAAACCAGTATCCAATAAGTCAGGTATTATGTATTTGTAATTCTCCGGATTATATTTTTCTGCTAAAAACCATCTTAAGGAAATATCCGAAAATCCTTTAACAGAGTAGGAAGACAATAGTAAAAAAAAACTAATCATGAAAAAAACTATCTATTTTGTTTTGGCGGCATTCCTGGTTGTACTCGGATGCTCAAAATCTGATGATTTTACGGTTAAACCGGTAGGAAATCAGTTGAAATCAGCCAGAGTTGCAACACCAATAACCCCGTGGGCGACCCCCGGATCTGTTACAGTTTGGGATAACAATAGTGTGCTCCAAACAGCTTTATGGGCTCCGCCAAAATTAGGGCCTTCTCCAAATTACAGTTTTACTCAATTTCCGGATTATGACTTTTCTCCATACTACATAAATGGCGAGACAGAATATAATCCTGCTAATTATGATTTGATGGCTCATTTTGGGTATATAAGTCCTGAAGCTGTTACCGGGGCTGTTGTTGAATTTACATTTCCGCATATTTTATATTTTCTTCCCCATATGAATAATAAAAATCAGCAAAGGATCTATACCGTCAATAATGTTAATAACCCAACAGTGATAACCTGTACAACAGATCTGGTTAAGGGCATGAATCCCATGTTTTGTTTTTTAGTTAAAGTAGATTGCGGCCAGGGGCAAAGTGGTTATACAACTTTTTGGACAGATATGAAAGTAAATGGCGTTTCGGTTAAGGGAACAATCAAAAACAAGGTTTTTGCCTGTAATTAAAGACGCTTTAAAAAATATGTGACTTAAAATGTAAGTTTGAAAGTATATAAATAATTATCAGCCCCCCGGTTTCCCTCCGGGGGCTTTTACATAATTCAATTATGATTTATTTTGTTTTGGCTGGTGTTGAGCCTCTTCTTAACAATTATCTCAACTGGTACCGGTTATAATAGCTTATTATTCGATCTGTTCCTTTTTTAGTTGCTTGGAAATAAATACTATTATGGCAAGTATTATTACTGTCAGGGTTATCATTGTTTTTTTGATTAGGGAAATTAATGACTTTCTGCTTGAGATCTTCAAAGATCGTGCCCTTTATGGGTTGAAGGAGGGGAAACGGGTAAATTGAGTTGCCGCGCCTTAAAAAAATGCAAAACCGGAAATTTTAAGTGAATATTGTTGACATTTGTGAATGAATCAGGCATTATCAAAACAGTCGGAATTTTTAAAGTATGACTGAAGAAATTCAATTAAACTCCATAATAACCTGTCCGGTGTGCGGATTCAAAAAAGAGGAAACCATGCCGACAAATTCGTGTCAATTCTTTTATGAATGCACCAATTGTGGTCAGGTTCTCAAACCGAGGCCGGGAGATTGCTGTGTTTACTGTTCATATGGGAGCGTAAAGTGTCCCCCGGTTCAGGAGACCGGCAAATGCAACTGCTAATGTTCATGCCTGTGGTGCAAGTCAGGATAATGTTTATGCGTGTGTTTAATCCCTCTGTGTTCATGAAAATGTGAATGCCTCAGGCTTTTATTGTCATTCCCTTCATGAATATGGTTATGGTGCCCGTCATTATGACTATGCAAATGGATATGTACCATACCTTTATGGTTATGCTCATGTCCATGAGATGCTATATTAGTAAAAACTATTCCTAAGACCAATATTGAAAATGAAATCACAACTACAAGGGTTACTGGCTCCGCAAGGAATACCCGGGCTGCAAATATTCCCCAGAAAGGAGCTGTGCTGAACAGTATCTGGCTTCTTGTTGCACCCAGGTTTTGTGCTGAGATGATATAGAGAACTATGCTGATCCCGTATGAGAAAACTCCAATTAAAAGAGCAGCCGGAATATAGTTTAGTTGAATTTGCCAGTTACTTAAAAACATGCCAATCGCTAAATTTGTAGTACCTCCGACGGCACCCTTGACAAATGTTATAGTCTGGGGTGATACCCCATCTATTATTGCAGAAAAGTGATTGTCAAATCCCCAGCAAATGCATGCAAGAAGTACGAAAATTGCGGAAATTATTCCGCTTGTCGATTCCTGGGAGGAAATAATAATTCCTGCGCACAGGGTTAATAATATTCCAATTATTGCATAACGATCCAAATGATCCTTAAAGAACAAAACTCCGAGGATGGCAGTAGCTGCAAGTTCCATATTCAGCCATATGGAAACAGACATGGCATTGGCTGTTTTTAAGCCGATCATTAAGAACAACGGACCCAGGATTCCACCAAAAAGGATAACTCCGCCCAGGTACTTTTTCTTACCTGTTAGTCTTAACGCCTTAAATTCAGTTTTTCTTTTTTTTATTACATAGGGAAGGAAGGCTAATGCCGCACCCATGTATAACAACCCGGCTAATTGGAAACTATTGAGTTGAGATAAAATAATTTTGCTGAACGGAGTTGCCACACCAAAAAGTAACCCTGCAATTAACCCTGTTAAGACAGATCTTACTTTCATTGGTTTTTATTTAATATTAGAAGGCAATGAATAATCCATCAGAAAGATAAAGGGTAAGTAAGTTTTAAGTAAGCAATATATTTATTCTGGAACACATCCATATTATCAAAATATTCAAAGTGGTTCACTATAAAATAAAGAGTCCCGAACGGAGGCAATGGCTATATAAAGGGTATCCTTCGACTGTAATAAAACCATTTTTGTTTCGGATGGTGAAGGTTCTCCATTAACCGGTTCAAGCTGGAAGAAATTATAAGAGATCATTAACAGCTCAATGTCAGCCAGTTTACCGTCCATAGGAGGAATGGCATTAACATGATTTACGGTAATTACCTTCTGTCCATCGACAACAATAAAGGGTAGCAAAACCAGCAGAAGGGAAACATAGAAAGCCTTATGGATATTCATCTATCAGATTGCAGGACTTCTTAATGCCAAAACATATTTTACCAGCAAAGTTAAGGTTTAGAGAATTTTTTTTGTCGTTGGTATAGTTAAAATGTATTTGAGATTTTACGTAGTTATTGACACGTTTCTGCCGGGCAATTTATTTGATTCCACGCAGAAAAGAAAGTAACGGAAGCCCCAGAACTCGAAACTTTGCCTGGGAAATCTCTATTTGTGAAAAACCGGATGATTCCATTTGAGGCTGTAATTCTCTCAAATCATGCTTTAACATAAATCCCAGAAGTAACTTTAATATCCTTCTTGACGCTGGTTGAGTCGGCAAAGCAAGATCAAGCACCAATAACCTTCCCTGTGGTTTGAGGACACGATAGATTTCTTTAATTCCCTTATTTCTTACCTTTTCAGACATATGGAAAATCATAAAACTGCACATCACTACATCAAAATATTCATTTGGAAAAGGAATATCTTCAATGTTCCCTGATTGAAATGTAACATCCAATTTGGCTTGTTCAGCCTTATTCCGGCTGACTTCAATCATACCTGGTATGATATCAATTCCAAAAACACTGCCGTTCGGGCCTGCCTGTCGCTTTGCCGCAAGAGACAATGTGCCGGTAGCGCACCCTACTTCAAGGACACAATCTCCCGGTTTTACCTGTGCCAGGGTAATCGTCATCGTACGCAGGGCATCTTCCCGGCCTAATGTTATTTTATTCATGTATTTGTCGTAAGAATTCACCATTTTTTCCATATGACTTTTCATAATGGCGTCTTCATCATCTCTGCTTTGGTCTGATTTGTTCTCAGTCATTGAATTACTTTGTTTAATTTACTTTAATATTCACTCGAACAAACTTCTTTCAGTCAGATTATGAATTCCCCGGGTAGTGACCGCAGGGTTTACATCGAGCTTTAACAGTTCCTTCATATTACCAATATCAAACGCTGTCAGATAAACGAGCTTCGTAGTTTTTAATACCTTAACATAATCAACAAATTCGGTAACATCACCCTTAGTATGATAATCATATGTGAACCCGGAAAAGAACCATACCCCCGGTATTCCGAACCTGACAAAGGGATAATGATCGCTCCTGAAATAGACTCTCTGGGGATGTGACGGATCAGAATATCTGTAGTCAAATCCGAAATTAATCCCCGGATTCCGGTTAGCCCTTTTAATGGATTCGTCCAGACCTGTACTTAACAGGTCAGACCCTACAAGGAACAGGCTGTCGGTATCATTACGTCCTATCATATCCAGGTTAAGGCAGGCGCTTATCTTCTCAACGGGAACCGGACAGTTGTTGATGAAATATTGGGAGCCATTCATTCCCTGTTCCTCGCCCGTAAACCATGCAAGTATTACTGATCGTTGAGGTCTCTCGGCGATTAAAGCCTGTGCGATCTCCATCAGGGCAACAGTGCCTGTACCATTGTCGTCAGCTCCCGGAATAATCTCGCCGTCATCAATTCCACGGCCATCATGGTGAGCACAGATGACAACATATTCATTCTTCAATACCGGGTTGGTTCCTTCAACAAGTGCAACAACATTCCGCGATGACGATCTGAAAGATTGAACATTTATATCAAGACGGATATGCATTGCGGGGACTTCTTTAGCTGGAACCTGTTGTCCTTTTTTGATCATTTCAAACATGCGTGCTATTTCATCAACAGATAGATTAAGCATCTCAGCAGCCACCTCATGGCTGATCTCAGCCCTTTCGAACTGAGGTGGACGCCTGTTATCTGCAGCACCTGTGTTTGTCCCGGTACCTGATCCGAAATCTGTCCTTTGCGAATCATAAATGGTGCCCAATTTTCCTGTCGGGATGTAATCAAAAATATTTAACCCTTCCGTCATCTGATCTTGTCTCTCAGGGCTTACAATCGATAAAACCGCTGAAGCCCCCCTTCTCCGGATTTCTGAAATCCGTGAATTTAGCCTGCTGGCCAGGGTTGATCCCAGCTCATATTTTGTACCCGGGCGCTGTACATCAAGAATAACAACAACTTTACCTGACAGATCCAGACCACTAAGATCATCCCAGCCATTTCCGGGGTCATATATGCCGGCTCCGGCAAAAACAATATTTCCCGAATAAGTTCCGCTGACAGAAAAACTTCCGGAAAAGCCCTTCCCGAAATAATATACCTGTTCACCGCTCCCCTTAAATAGTGTAATCTTTGTATCAGGCTGAAAAACAGATGCAACAGTTAATGGAACACTCTGGTAAAATGTCCCGTCTGCCATTGCAGGTTTGAGGCCGGCGCTCTTTAACCAGTTACCAAGATAAAGAGTAGCGATTTCCAGTTCAGGAGAGGGAGTTTCCCTTCCCCTGAATTCCCTTGCACCGAGAAACTCAAGATTGTATCTGAGCTCCTTTTCCGTGATTGTCTTAAGCCCTCTTGATTGTGAAAATGAGAACATGCTCACCTGAGACAAAACCAAACAGGATAATAACCTTAAAAAAGAAATGCTTGTTTTCATAGTAATTATTAATTCAGATACCGTTGCCGGAGATCACTTACTTAGCTACCAGGCCGTTGATATACACTTCAATATTAGTATAGGATTTTGAACTTAAATTTGTCTTTTGGGCATCCGATTTATCATTTGGATTAAGTCCATGCGCAATCTCCCAATCATCAGGCATTCCGTCATGGTCAGAATCTTCAGGTGGCGTAGCAGATTTCAGTTCAGGCCATCCGCCGACCTCATCCTGAGAATCGATGATTTTGCCTGATCCGTTTATTACATCATTTATAATCCTGCTATCTACTGCGTCCCGTTTCGGGTACACCGCGCCGACATCAGCAAGAATCCTCTTGTATGCCGTAATCGCATCATCTGTTTTAACCTGAGCAACCTGAACCGGAACTGCCTGTTTGTAAGTTACTTTCTGTTCATCTGAGAAATTACTGAAGAGTACAAGAGACCACGGATCATCCGGAAAACTGCCATTCATGCAATTACCGTTGAAATATGCTTTATTGCAGGTGGTGGTTTCTGAGAAAGCAAAATTATCCGTAGAGTTGTATCCCCCTTTGTAATAGTTACCAATAAAGTTCATTCTTGTCAGGCTATTTGCCTTGTTTGATCCGTCAGCGTTATATCCCGCATACCTTCCGCCCCAGTTATATATAATATTATTACGAAAATCAAATATAAAACCATCCGGATCATTAAGGCGGTTGTTGTAATTACCCGGCCTGGGATTTCGTGCTGAATTATGTGCGTAAAGATTATGATGAAAAGTGTAACCATTACCCCAGCCTCCACGGATTAAAGAGCCATAGCCATGTGGTCCCTTTGAATGCCTGGAATTGTTCAGGCTTTCACTGATTATGCACCATTGCACTGATAGATTGCCCAGGTGGCCTCTTGTTGTGGCTGAAAGAGTTTCATCTATTGCCCAGCTTGTTGAACAATGATCAACAATAATATTTTTGCCTGCCACAATATTAATACCGTGATTTTCTTTGCTGACCCTGTCTCCTGCGCGGGATCGTATATAGCGAACAATCACCTGATCAGCTGCTATTTCAAGCTCATTATCTTTAAGACAGATTCCATCCCCTGGAGCAGTCTGTCCGGCGATGGTTATATAAGGATTATAGATTCTTAAAATTGTTTTCTGGGCTATGGTACCGGATACCCGGAAAACTATAATTCTTGATCCTTCAGCTTCAACAGCTTCCCGCAAACTGCCGGAACCACTGTCATTAAGATTCGTAACCTCTATAACTCTCCCGCCTCTTCCGCCGATGGTATTAGCGCCAAATCCCTCAGCACCCGGAAAGGCCGGTTGAGAAAATATGGGCGCAGAGCCAATAATGTTTATGAAAGCAGTAAACAGGATAAATGAATGTCGCATAGCAAATCCTCTTCTCTTAGATTAGGTTTGGACAAGTAAAGTTTCAAGTGTCTCAAGGTAGTTGTATCAGACAATTTTGCTTTGATTTAAGTGCACTTCTATAAACCGCACTTTCCGGTCCAATTGTGTGATACAAATATAGTACAGGATTCTTCAGAAATCTATTATTGATTGCTTACCTGCAAAAGCTGAAAATACTAATCAATTTAAGGGAGGAGGCCTTTCCTGCACAAAGATTGGCTTATTGATCACTATCCTTAAATTAGCATTTTATATAAAACTGTTTAAAATAAATGACTTTTAACCTAAGAACAAATGAAAGACAAAATACTTGTAACTTATTCTACCAGAACAGGGTCAGCAAAAGGAGTTTCTGAATGTATTGGCAAGACGCTATCTGACCTTGGTGAGAGTGTTGATGTTTTACCGATGCGGGAAATAGAAGATTTATCACACTACAGGGCAGTAATTGCTGGCAGCGCTATCCAGGCTGGCAAATGGTTACCGGAAGCATTTGATTTTGTCAAAGCTCATAGAAATGATCTGAATAAGAAACCTTTTGCAGCTTTTTTAGTCTGTATGACACTTGCTATGCCAAAAGGAGAAAGCTACAGAGAAACAGTATCCGGCTGGTTAGACCCTGTCCGAAGTCTTGTTTCCCCGATAGATGTGGGACTTTTCAAAGGGACACTGGATATTAAGAAAATTCCATCCTTTGGCGATAGATTTAAATTCCGTATCAGTGTCCTATTGGGGATCTGGAAAGAAGGTGATCATCGTGATTGGGTCTCAATCCAAAATTGGACAGAGAATTTAAAATCTCATTTGGATAAATTGACTTATTCCTTAACCTGACTTATCCGGGTGCGAGAAATTTATTGAAACGGATTGAATTATTTCAGAAATTTGATATTTCAACATAAATATAATTTAGTTGTTATTATCGGCCAAATGTGGTCGAATGAACCGGTTTTTGCAGCTATGAATTATTTTAAAATTTTAGATCGCTATTTGTATTGATAATTTTAATTACTTGTTATTTATAATTTCTTTATACCTGTAAACCAATTCTTTATGCCACCTTTATAACTTCCAGAATACTTTTGTCATGATAATAAATTTCTAAAAATGGACTGGAAGATTATTTTGGCTGTAATTACTTTCCTCATTTCAGTAGCAGGTATATTCTATTTCGGCAACCTTTTTATAAGGCTCCTTGAAAAAATGTTCCATAATCATTAATAGCAATCTGTGAATATCTTCGATATTATACAAATTGCTCTTTTCCTGCTTGTACTGCTAATTCTTATTCCTTTGCTTGGGAGATATATGGCCAGGGTCTTTCTGGACGAAAACCATGCATTGAAATCATTATTGAAACCGCTGGAAAAAACTATTTACAGATTAATATCATGTGAAGGAAAAGAAATGGACTGGAAGAAGTACGCATTTAGTCCTCTGGTTTTTAATTTCATGGGTTTTCTCTTTCTATTTTTTCTTCAGTTTTGCCAAAGTTAATAATATCCTTTTCAAAGAATCAATTCTGTCGAGTTATTCGTCCCGGGTAGAATAAGCTTATATCCGAAGTTCAGATGGGAATCCTGAAATAAGCTCTCAATCAAGTGATTTAGATAGTTCCTTTAATGAAATTAAATAACCAATGGGAACAACTAAATCTGAATTTGCATCAGGTTTTGTGATTAGATTCATTTCACTGGTATAAGTCGTTTTTATATCGTCAGAAGTTAAGGTGAAGGTATTTGTCTGAAAGCTTACATCCTGAATCAGACTCCTCAACATAAATCTTAACAAATCATTCTTTTTTGCAACCTCAGAAGCACTTTTATTAATGATATTAATATTATTCAAATTAAGAACCTTTTCTGCCAGAATACTAACCAGAATAATGTTCTGATTAACATCCAGGACGAGTACAGGTTTATCCATACTTATTATAATAGATTCTGCAAGCTCTTTCCTTTTAATTAGAATTTCTGTTTCAAATTTATTATATTCTTCCAGACTGACTGCTATATCATTAAATGCTTTTGAAATTTGCCCGTATTCATCATTTGTATTGAACGCCATTCTTACCTTGAAATTCTTGTTTGCAATTTCATTGACATTTTTTGCAAGAATTTCAATCGGGTCTGCAATATATTTCGGAAAACCGAAAATAAAAGCGAAGAACACAAGGAAAAAGATAGAAGCAATAATTGAAAGAACAATGTACGAATGTCCGGCAGTGTCATTAGCCGTCTGATTTTTTCTTATGATGGCGTTCATATTGACATCAGAAATCGCAAATAATGCAAATTTGATTTCGTTTACGGTTGGTAATAGAATTGTATAGAAATATCCTGATTTATCCTCAATGGAACTCCTGACAGAATCAGACAATAATGATTTTAATTTTTCAAAATTTTCACGAACAGACTGTGCCAATTCCTTTTCTCCCGTTTCTGTAATATTGTTTTCTTCATTTACAAGGTTCTTTTCAAAATTGGCTAAGAAAAGTGATAATTCCTTTCTATCAGGTATAAAATGGCGATTAAATATTGATGATGAATTGAAATCATTAATCTTGTCTATGGATTGAAGCATATTTTCAGAATAGCTGATAGAAAGATTATTATCCTTAGTTATCAGATTGTTTTGCTGGGAGATTTTGAAAATAAAATAGAGACTGAATAAGCTAATACACGAAAACTCAACCAACAAAAACACGAATGCCAGAATAAGCTTTATTTTTATTTTCATAATATTCTTGTTTTAACTATCATAAATTAACCTTTAAAGAATGATGTGATGCCAGCTTTAGACATTTAATTGTCCTGTTTTTCCACTTTGTCCATTTCAGAACTCTTAACCGGGATCTTAATTGTGAATATGGCTCCCCCGTTCTTCCTGTTTTCTGCAATTACCGTACCTCCATGTGCTTCTACATAACCTTTTACGATTGATAATCCTAATCCAGTACCTCCTGCTTTTGCATCTTTTCCCCGGTAAAACTTATCAAAAACTAAAAGTAATTCAGATGCCGGAAATCCTTTTCCCCTGTCCATCACCTGAATAGTAAGTGCGCCTTGATCGAAAAAGAACTTGAGTCTTATATTAGTTCCAGCCATGGCGTTTTGCGTTGCATTAAGAACAAGATTGTTCAGAACCTGCTCAATAAGTCCAAAATCAATAAACACCAATGGCATGTCGGATGGAATGACCATTGATAATTTAAAAGGCAGTAATTCCTGTTTTAGATTATCAGCTACTTTATTTGCCAGGTCATGAACATCGCACCAGTCTAAATGCGGAGTTATTCGTCCTGATTCAAGACGAGACATGTTCAGTAAATTTTCGATAAGACGATTCAACCTTATTGAGGCTGTATTGATTTCTGCAAAAAGTTTTTTTTGGGTTTCTTCATGATAAGTATGCGTCAGCAAGGTATCTGATGCTCCCAAAATTGTTGCAACCGGAATGCGCAATTCGTGAGAAATGGAATTGAAAAGGGTTTTGTAGAGTTTATCCAATTCATTCAATATATATGCTTTTTTTGCAGTGTTCCGCAAAAACTCACGCTCATATTTGCCAGATATTTGTGAGAGAAATGCCTCCCAAAATTGTTCTTCACCTTGGGTAAACGGAATAGGATGTTTAACAGCAATAACCCCCGTGCTGTCGTTATTTCCGGTTAAGGGATAGAATGTATAATCGGTGGAAGGCAATGTATCGGTGTGTTTTCCTGCTTTAGTCGAATGTTTATAAACCCAGGCTGCAATGCTTAATTCATTTTCTGAAAGTTTTATTTTAGTGTCAAGCTGAACCTGATTATCGAGTTGATTTAAGTCGTTTTTAAGAATAATGACACAATCTAGATTGAAATATTTCTGAATATACCTGACTGCAATTTTCGATACCTCATCTATTCCTGATACCATTGTTAATTCTCTGGTAAGCTGATAAAGGGCATGGGTACGTTCTTCCCGAATCCTGATTTTTTTCTCCTGACGGCGAACCCTAGATGTTAGAATGCCATTAAGTAAAGCAATGATAAAAAACATTATGAGCATTAGCACATCCTCGGCTTTTCCAATATGCAAAGTAAATTGTGGAGGAATGAAAAAAAAGTCCCAGATAATTGCACTTAAAGTTGCTGCGAGTAGAATAGGACCGGTGCCATAAAAAATAGCAAGAATAGAAACCAAAAATAGAAGGACAAATGAAACTACCTGATAGCCAATAAAATCTTTCACAAGATAGAAGGCTACTGACGATAAAATAACAAGTAATGAAGTTATCAGATATTGGCGGATGTTTGATGTAAAGGGAGGTAGTGAAACCCTATCCTGAAAACGGTCTTTTGCCTGACTATCGGAACCAAGAATATAAACATCAATGTTTCCGCTATACCGTATTAACCTGTTTACAAATTTGCCAAGGCGGAGTAAAGAAAGCAGATTGCGAAACCGTGGTTTCCCAACAATAATATGTGTAACGTTTTCTTTTTGGGCAAAATCGACAATTGCTTTTACAATATCATTATTAGTAATAATCCGGAATTTAATCCCCAGCTGTTTTGCGAGGTTAATGTTTTTATCAAGTAATTCCCGCTCTTTCGTGGAAAGTTTGTGCAAAGTTTCAACGTAAAGAGCTTGAATGTTTGCACCCATAGAGTAAGAAAGGGTTTTAGCCCAACGCAATAATTTGCCTGAATATGGGCTTGGTCCTATTGCAACCAAAAGATGCAAACCTGATTTCCACGGGCCACGAATATGTTTGTATTGCATGTAATCGTGCAGTTGCTTGTCCACTCTGTCGGCAACAATTCGCAATGCCATTTCACGCAGGGCGTTTATATTACCTTCCCGGAAAAAATTTCTTATAGCTTCTCTCGACCTTTCGGGAGTATAAACTTTACCTTCTGAAAGCCGCTGAAGTAATTCTTCGGGTGTCAGATCAACCAGTTCAACTGCATCAGCACTCTCAAAAACCTCATCGGGAACAGTTTCATGAACTATGATACCAGTAATTTGTGCTACGGTTTCTGAACGGCTTTCAAGGTGCTGTACGTTTAATGTGGTATAAACACTGATTCCGCTTTCGAGAATTTCCTGGACATCCTGAAACCTTTTGGTATGGCGGCTGCCGGGGGCATTCGTATGTGCGAGTTCGTCAACAATAACAATTTGCGGTTTTCGGTTAATAATAGCATCTAAATCCATTTCCTGAACAGAAGTAGATTTGTATTCGTAGACTTTACGGGAAATCAGTTCAATACCTTCTGCCAGTTTGGCGGTCTCCTCTCTGTTGTGCGTTTCAACATAGCCAATTACAATATCATTCCCTTTTAACTTCTCAGCTTGCGCTGTTTGAAGCATGGTATAGGTTTTACCTACTCCAGCGCACATGCCAAAGAATATTTTCAGCTTACCGCGTTTGCTTTTTTCCTCCTCTAACTTTAAAGAAGCTAGAAGTTCATCAGGATCCGGTCTGTTATCCTCGTAATTCATTACTAGATACTATCCAAAGCCAAATTTAGTTCAAACACATTGATTCTCGGTTCTCCAAATAAAAGAAACTGAGGTTCCTGTGTTTTGTTTTTAATGAGTTGTTCTACCTTTTGTATTTGTGCTTCATTAAGATTTCTTGCCATTACTACTCTTTTTAACTGGAGAAGAGCAGATTTGGGTGAAATGTCCGGATCAAGGCCACTTGCTGATGCAAACAGCATTTCTTTGGGTATAGTTGATGTATCGGCTATTGAATTATTTGTCGCAAATAATCTGCGTCTTTCCGCGACCTGTTTTTTTAGCTTAACACTCGTCGGGCCGAGATTGGATGCTCCTGATGGTATCGGGTTATAGTCAATGGCTGAGGGCCTTGACCAGAAATATATACTGCTATCAAATTTCTGGCCGATCAGCTCAGAGCCTATAATTTTACCATCTTTTATTATCAAACTCCCATTCGCTTTGGCCGGAAAGGCAAGCTGCGCCACTCCGGTCATGAAAAACGGATAAATGAATCCGGTCAGAACCGTCATAACCAGAAAAAATTTTAATGCTATAATTATTTGTGTTTTCATAGTAATCTCTTTTTAAAATTAATTTTTTGTTCTGATCCCTAGATCATATGGGTGGACACAAGTAGCATATCAATCAGCTTGATTCCTATAAATGGAATGATTATGCCGCCAAAACCGTAGATCACGATGTTCAACGCGAGTACCCGTGAAGCGGAAATATGACGGTATTTCACACCTTTCAGGGCAAGCGGGATAAGAGCGATAATTATGAGAGCATTGAATATTACCGCACTCAAAATAGCACTTCCGGGAGAGGTCAGGTTCATAATATTAAGGGTGCTTAAAGGAGCTACTCCGGATGATGTAACATACAATAATGAAGCAATAGCAGGAATAATGGCGAAATATTTAGCCACGTCGTTGGCAATGCTAAAGGTTGTCAGCGCTCCACGGGTCATCAGCAACTGCTTCCCGGTTTCGACCACCTCAATGAGTTTTGTCGGATTGCTGTCCAGATCGACCATGTTCCCGGCTTCACGGGCAGCCTGTGTGCCGGTATTCATAGCTAAGCCCACGTCAGCCTGGGCCAGTGCCGGGGCATCGTTAGTGCCATCACCAATCATCCCTACCAGATGACCTTTAGCTTGATCTTCACGGATACGCTGTAATTTATCTTCGGGCTTAGCTTCAGCCATAAAATCATCAACTCCTGCTTCAGCTGCAATTGCAGCGGCAGTTAATGGGTTGTCACCAGTAATCATTATTGTTTTAATACCCATTTTCCGTAATTCGGCAAAACGCTGTTTGATACCCCCTTTGACAATGTCTTTAAGATGAACAACCCCTAAAACTTTTTTATCTTCTGCCACAACCAAAGGCGTTGCCCCCTTTCGTGCCAATTCGGAAACGATATTCTGTATTTCCTGAGGATAAAAACCATTATTATTTTGTATAAAAGTACGAATGGCATCTGATGAGCCTTTTCGGATTTTTCGAATGATGCCTTCATCAGTTTTTAAGTCAACACCACTCATTCTCGATTGTGCCGTAAAAGGAATAAACGTTGCATTGAGCTGGTGGACTTCACGGCCACGAATATTGAATTTCTCTTTAGCAAGAACAACAATTGAACGCCCTTCGGGTGTTTCATCCGCAAGGGATGCCAATTGTGCCGCATCTGCCAGTTGTTCTTTCGTAAAGCCTTCGGCAGGAATAAATTCGGTAGCCATGCGATTACCCAATGTAATGGTTCCCGTTTTATCCAGCAGCAAAACATCCGTATCACCGGCTGCTTCAATGGCTTTACCACTGGTCGCAATAACATTCTTACGCAACAACCTGTCCATTCCGCTTATACCTATTGCACTTAGCAAACCTCCAATAGTTGTTGGAATAAGACACACAAGCAATGATATCAGAACAGGTAAAGTCAGATTATGATCTGCTGATACACCTGAAGCTTTTAAACTATAACCAAAATAAGCAGGCAAGGTGACGACCACTAACAGGAATATAATGGTAAGGCCTGATAAAAGAATGGTCAATGCTATTTCGTTCGGTGTTTTCTGACGTTTTGCGCCTTCTACCAGAGCAATTATACGGTCTACAAACGTATTGCCCGGATCAGATGTCACCTTAATGATGATCCTGTCACTGATTACTTTGGTTCCCCCGGTTACAGCACATCGGTCTCCACCACTTTCACGGATAACCGGTGCTGATTCTCCAGTAATAGCCGATTCGTCTACACTGGCAATTCCTTCGATCACATCACCGTCAGCCGGTATAATATCTCCTGTTACACAAACGACAATATTTCCCTTCCTCAGATCTGTTGCCAAAACAATTTCTTCTTCATTATGAGACAGCCTGCGGGCTTTTGTTTTGGTCCGGCTTTTACGCAAACTATCTGCCTGCGCTTTTCCCCGACCTTCAGCCACCGCTTCTGCAAAATTGGCAAACAAGACGGTAAACCAAAGCCATATTGTTATCTGAAAATTGAAGGATGAAAAATTTCCTGCATTAATATCCAGAATTACTACTATTGTAGTCATCAGTGCACCTATTGCTACAATGAAGATTACAGGATTCTTGACCAGTGCTAACGGGTTCAGTTTAATAAAGGAATCTTTCAAAGCCTGTACAGCAATTTCCTTAGTAAACAGGCGACTCTTATTTCGTTTTTCCATACTTAGTTATTCTAGGAAATAATTAAAATGTAACACCTAGATTCATTAATAAATGTTCAACGATTGGGCCTAATGCCAGTGGTGGAAAAAATGTCAAACCTCCAACAATAAGAATTACTCCGATCAACATTAGTACGAATAACCAGTTGTCTGTTTTAAAAGTCCCTGATGAAACCGGGGTGATCTTTTTCTTTGCCATACTCCCTGCTATGGCCATTACCGGAACGATAACTCCAAAACGGCCAATCAGCATGCCAAATCCGATCATCAGGTTATAAAAGACAGTATTGGCATTAAGCCCTGCAAAAGCGCTGCCATTATTTCCTGCCGCAGAGCTGAAGGCATACAGAATTTCAGAAAGTCCATGAGGCCCGGCATTATTGAGACTCGAAAGCCCCGCAGGTATCGAGCAGGCTATTGCTGAAAATAACTTGATGACGATACTGGGAGCTAAAACTGCAAGTATTGCCATTTTCATCTCAAAGGCTTCCACTTTCTTACCCAGGTACTCAGGTGTTCGGCCTACCATGAGACCGGCAATAAAAACGGTAAGAATGATAAAGATGATTATCCCATATAATCCGGACCCTACGCCTCCAAAAATGATTTCACCAAGCATAATGTTGAACATTGAAACCATCCCGGATAATGGAGATAAGCTGTCATGCATGGCATTCACAGAACCATTTGAAGTAGCGGTTGTAGTAACAGACCATAGGACGCTGTTCATCACTCCAAAGCGGGTTTCCTTTCCTTCCATAGCGCCCGAAACATTCAATACATTGTTATGATTGTACTCGGACCAGAGAGATATGGCAAGGCCCGCTGCAAACAAGATAAACATGGTAAGAAATATCGCCCATGCCTGACGTTTAGACTTCACATAATGACCATAAGTAAATATTAATCCTGCTGAAATGATTATAAGGGAAAACATTTCCAGAAAGTTGGAGAAAGGAGTCGGATTTTCAAAAGGATGAGAACTGTTGGTATTAAAAAATCCACCCCCGTTTGTACCAAGTTGCTTAATGGCAATTTGCGACGCTGCCGGGCCTAGTGGAATAACCTGCTCAGTTCCCTGCAAAGTGGTTGCTTTGACATAATGTGAAAATGTCTGCACAACTCCCTGTCCTACCAAAGCCATAGTGAGAATAATAGCGAGTGGCAATAACACATAAAGCACACTTCGGGTCATATCAGCCCAAAAATTACCCAAAGCATCAGTTGTTTTTCTTGTTAACCCGCGTGTCAGAGCCAGTATTACTGCGATACCGGTTGCCGCGCTGACAAAATTCTGCACGGTAAGCCCCAACATTTGGACCAGGTAACTCAGGGTATTTTCGCCGCTATACGACTGCCAGTTGGTATTAGTGGTGAAACTCATAGCAGTATTAAATGCAAGATGCCATGAAACATTGGGCAATTTTTCTGTGTTCAGTGGCAAATACCCCTGCAACATCTGTAATAGAAACAAAAACACAAGTCCAAACAGGTTGAAAAGGAGAACGCCATACATATAGGTCTTCCAGTTCATTTCCTCCTCGCTTTTGATACCGGATATCCGGTAAACTAATTTTTCAAGCCAGCCAAAAACAGGCTTCATTATATGCTTTTCACCCATGAAAACCTTTGCCATATAATTGCCTAAAAAAGGCGCAAGGGCAACAAGTACCAGCATGAAAAGTATCAATTGAATTGCCTCATTCATTTTTTTTATTTAAAGTTTTATTTAAAATAATTTTTACAATGCATAAATAATTATAAGTTCCTAGGTCATTTATTAGAATGTTATGCCAAATACCAGATGTACATAATCATTCCTGGAATATGTAGCTGAAGGATTAATTACTAAAGTAGCTTTGAGTGGCAATGAAAAAGTATCATTAATTTTCAACGCCTTTATAACGCTTGCACCGATATTGACTATTGAAAATGTCTTTTTACCGGCTAGGGGATCAAAAGTTGTTACTCCATAATTATTATAATAACCTGCCCAGGGGGTAAATCCAAAAAAGAAACTGAAAACACCCTTCAAGTAACCCAGTTCAATATATGTTGAATAAGCCTGTTTGGTCGAATCGTCAGATTTCTTATCTAAACCGTAAAACATAGTATTCCATATAATGCTGATTGGTATATCCTCGGTAAAAGTAAAACCAATAGTGCCTTCAATCCTGTGACCAGTTTCGCTATTCTTATAATTGAAGTAATTTGCTTTGTCAAAATTCCAATTGTAATCTGTAACTGCAAGTTTAAATTGTCCGACAATTAAAGAAATATATGGGTCAACTTCTTTATAGCTCCCAACAAAATCTGTAGATCCCCAGACACCAATTTCAAAATTTCCTTCTGTAAAAGCCAAGGTTGGCTGGAAATTGGGGGTAGGACTTCCGGTTGCCATCGAACCTCTCCATACATAGTGAGTTACCAAATCTGCTGTTACCTTAAACGGAGAAGTTTGTTCTCCTGTTTGTGTAATTACAGGAAGATTTGTAAAGAAGGCCAAAGTGATAAACGCCGCTGGCAAAATATAGGCCATAGTACTTTATGATTAAAATTTTTCGGGTTTAACAAGTGTGTATAAAAGATATCCAAGAATAAAGAGAGCGATTATTGCTCCGATTACATACCCTGAAGAAAGATTCGTTTCAACGAGTTTGGATAAACCTAATGAAATTGTTGCATACATAGCTAATCGTTTTAAATCGATCCAAAAATGCATCAGAATTTACAAGGATTTTATAAGGATTATTTATAAACGTATAAAGACTTTCTAAAGAAAGATAAACATGGTTGCTTCGGCGCGAAAAATGGATAAGGGAATTCAGTGTCAATTTGTTAATTTTATAAATGATATGACGGAAAAATGTCAGTTTTCATGACTCGGTGAACCACTGATCAACTTATTTCTCTTAAATTTTAAGACAGACAGTCTCAAATGAGCATTCGAAATAATATATGGCTGGATCCGGCTTTCTTTGGGGACCAAGTTAAATGTGAAGATGATGCTTGCCACGGCAAAAATACGGCAGCCACAACAAGAAGTAGCTATGTCAGTACCAGGAACTGTGGTGTATGATGGCATAGTAAAATAGCTTATATTAAGGTTGTATCAGCGTTTCTTTCTTTGCCTGGTAAAGGCTCATGCTTTCCTGAATTATCTCATAGGCTTTTTCCCTGTTCATAAATTGCTCTACAATGACGTTTTTATGTTCGAGCATTTTATAGTCTTCAAAAAACCTTTTCAGCTCGACAAGGGTATGAGGGGGAAGCTGTGAAAGATCATTTATATAATTGACTGACATATCGTGTTCGGCAACTGCTATTATTTTGTCGTCACGCTCGTCACCGTCAACCATCTCCATTGCACCAATTACTTTTGCATCAACGATGCACATCGGATAAACGTCAATTGAACAGATGACAAGTATATCGAGCGGGTCATGATCATCACAGTATGTCTGGGGTATGAAGCCATAGTTAGCTGGATAATGAACGGATGAAAACAATACTCTGTCGAGTCTTAACAGTCCAGTATTCTTATCCATCTCATATTTACCCTTTGATCCCTTTGGAATTTCAATTATACTATTCACTATGGCTGGAGCATCTTTCCCTGCTTCAACGCTATGCCAAGGATGGGCGTTTGGTTTCATGCTCTGAATTATTTAATTATCTGCCAAAATTAAGGATAAATCTTATGCCGGACATATTATTATAATGCGAATAGGCATTGTGCCTGACGATTACCTAAATCACCGGCAGTTGTAAATATTTATTTTCATCTTCCAGAAGCTTAATATTATTAGAGCAGTTTATCTTTGCGGTATATTATAGCGAAACATGAAAGGGTCAGGGAAGCACCAGGATATTAAGAAATTATCTTTTGCCGGTGCAATAATTGCGCTCGGAATTGTGTATGGCGATCTGGGTACAAGCCCGCTTTATACCATGAGAGCCATCATTCAGGGTGGATCGGAAAATATAAATCAGTTACTTATTTACGGGGGTTTGTCATGTATCTTCTGGACACTGACTCTGACCACAACAATTAAATATGTTTTAATAACATTGCGTGCTGATAACAGGGGAGAGGGAGGCATCTTTGCCCTGGCTGCACTGATTAAGAGAAAATCGTCATTGATTGCCATCCTGACGATGATCGGAGGAGCAGCAATTATGGCTGACGGTGTTATTACTCCTGCTATTACTGTCAGTTCTTCAATAGAAGGATTAAGGCTTTATAATCCGGATATTCCGGTTGTTCCGATTGTTTTATGCATACTGGCGTTCATGTTTTTTATTCAACAGTTTGGCACAAATCTTATCGGAAGTTCGTTTGGCCCGATTATGCTTATATGGTTCACCACACTTGCTGCTCTGGGCTTATCTCAGGTAGCTCAGCATCCGGATATTTTAAAGGCAATAAATCCTGCGTATGCCTTCCGGTTTCTTACAGATTATCCGGGTGGCTTTATTTTGCTTGGTGCCGTTTTTCTATGTACAACAGGTGCTGAAGCGCTCTATGCTGATCTTGGGCATTGCGGCAGATTGAATATCCAGGTGACATGGGGATTTGTTAAAATTGCGCTCCTGCTCAATTATTTCGGACAGGGTGCCTGGCTGATGTTGAACATTGATAAAGGGGCAGCCGTTAATCCATTTTTTGGGATAATGCCAAAATGGTTCCTGATGCCCGGAATTGTGATGGCTACATCTGCAGCTATTATTGCAAGCCAGGCAATAATCAGCGGATCGTTTACTCTTATAAGTGAGGCAATTTCCTTGAATTTCTGGCCTAAGTTCAAGGTGGTTCATCCGACGTATGTAAGAGGGCAGGTTTACCTGCCTGTAGTGAACTGGTTCCTCTGGATAGCCTGCAGTCTTACTGTTGTATTCTTCAGGGAATCATCGAACATGGAGGCTGCATATGGTCTCTCCATCACATTAACCATGATAGTGACTACCTTGTTATTGTCATATCATTTTTATCAAAAGAGAATTAATTATGGATTAATAATCTTGTTATTGGTCGTCTATTTAACCATAGAAGGTAGTTTTCTTATTGCCAATCTTCATAAATTCAGCCATGGAGGATGGTTTACATTACTTTTGACAACCCTGTTTTCTTTGATAATGTATGGCTGGTATTTTGGCAGGAAACTCAGGAACAGATATATCTCCTTTGCCTATCTGGATGGATACCTTGATATGTTCAGGGACCTCACCATGGATAAATCTGTTCCCTTGTTTGCAACCAATCTCGTTTACATCATACATGCTAACAGCATTAATCAGGTAGAATCAAAAGTGATCTATTCTATATTTAACAAACAACCCAAACGGGCAAAGACATACTGGTTGCTTCATGTCGATATGGTAGAAGAGCCAAATCGCTTTCAATATGAAATTAACCAGATAATACCGGGAATACTTATCAGGATCGACTTTCACTTAGGATATAAAGTTGAACCGAAAATAAACCTTTATTTTAGAGAAGTTGTTGAAGATATGGTGAAATCAGGTGAAATAAAGCTTGAAAGTGGTTTTGCTTCTATGAAAAAGCGGGGATTACAGGGTGATTTTAAATTTGTGCTGATTGACAGGATAATGCTCCATGACTTTAAATTTTCAAATATCGATAGCTTTATTATTTCATTACATTCCTTAGTAAAAAGACTCAGTATTCCTGCAGACAGGGCTTTCAATCTTGATAACACCAGCATTATCGTTGAAAAGGTCCCGATTATTATAGATCAGCCTGTTGATAAAAGAATTGAGCGTATCTGAAGGTTTGCGGCTATTCAACAATCACCCGGAAATGCCGCTGCCCATGACCACTTTTCGCAGGAATATAATGACTATACACAGCCTGAGTTAAATCCTTGATATTTAGATAAATATTATTACTGCAATCTGTCCGGCCGAATGTGGTCAACTGAACCGGCTTTTGCATATTTGCGTGAAGAAACGAAGTCTTTATTGAAAACTATGTGCTATCTTTGTAAGCATGGGGAAAATAACAAAATCCAGGCTAAATCAACTTTTGACAATCACTTTTATGTTGCTTATAGCTAATTGTGTATCTAATAATTTAATTTCCCGAAACGACATAACTCCAACTTATGAGTGTCCTGATTTTTCAGGAGATTGCGAGCATTCACATATCCAAAGTCTGGAGGATGATGGATTAGAAAATGAAATTTTAGTAAGGCCCGCCAATTTAGAAATTCAAAAGGGATTACTTTTTTTTACCGATATTGATTTCGAGAACAGTTTTTATTCACAAATCTGGCAACCACCCAAAAACTCTTAATCCATTTTTTTGTAATTGAGTGAAGTTTAATTTTTAAACTTTTCTAAAATGGTAAAAGAGAAAAAAAGGGTAGCACTATTATCTGTTTTTGCTGCAATATTTTTAACAGGATTTAAATTAGTTATTGGCATCCTGACAGGCAGCCTGGGGATTTTATCAGAAGCATTGCATTCCGGACTCGATCTGGTTGCAGCCATAATTACATATTTTTCAGTCCGGATTTCCGATAAGCCAGCTGACAAAGAACATAATTACGGGCATGGTAAAATAGAAAATTTTTCTGCCTTAATCGAAACCTTCTTACTTCTTATTACATGTGCATGGATTATTTACGAAGCCATAGGAAGGCTTGTATCCGGCAAGACACATATCGAAGTAAATGCCTGGAGTTATATAGTAGTAATCAGCTCAATTATAATTGACATAACACGGTCGCGTGCACTATACAGAGTTGCAAAGAAGCATAACAGCCAGGCTCTTGAAGCCGATGCATTACATTTTTCCACAGATATCTGGAGTTCGGCTGTTGTATTTTTAGGTCTTATTTGTGCGAATTTTGGCTTCTTTTTTGCCGATTCTGTTGCTGCTTTGGCTGTCGCTTTAATTGTATTGTTTGTTTCATTCAGGCTGGGGAAAAGGGCTATAGATGTCTTGCTCGATAGAGCACCAAAAGGCTCAATTGCAAAAGTAGAACAAGTATTGACTACCTACACCGATGTAAAGAAATACCATAGTTTAAAAATCCGGACAGCGGGTGCTGATACTTTCATTAAGTTCAATATTCATTTAGAGCCAAATTCAAGTCTCAGGAATGTGCATGAATTATGTGATAAAATTGAAAAAGACTTAAATATCATAATCCCCAGAAGTGAAGTATATATTCATGCCGAGCCTCAGGATATTGACCACATTCAGGCAGAAGCAGAAGAAATCCACAATAAAATTATTTATTGAACAGAACTATCAGTCCAATAAACTTAGCCATGACTATCATTATGAACATGATACTTAATATCATACATTAATTTGAAATAATATTGATAAAAATATGAAGTTTAAATTCTTAAAAAAGCTGCAATATAATCCTGAATTTAAGGTACTGATTATCTTTGCAGTTGTTATAAAATTGATAATATTAATAACTGTATTAATACTTTAAACAACAATTAAGAAAGACATATGAAAAAGTTACGACTATTTTCCGGTATGCTTTTATTGGCGCTTGGCGCCAGCATTCCAGCCCTCGCTCAGACAAAAGAACAAGCTGCAGAAATTTCATCAGATGTTCCTGAATTGCAGGCTTTTCACACAATCATTTATCCGATATGGCATAATGCTTATCCTGCTAAAGATATAGGTGCCCTGAAAGGCTTTGTCCCCCAGATCAAGGCTAACATGGAAAAAATGAACAGCGCAAAATTACCTGGTATTTTACGGGACAAAGAAAATCTCTGGAAGTCCGAACTGGTAAAATTCAACGCTGTAGCTGAATCTTACTACAAGGCATGTTCTGAAAACAATGACGAAGCTATACTTCTTGCCGCTGAAAAACTCCACTCGGAGTACGAAGCAATGAACAGGGTTGTAAAACCATATGTTGAAGAGATGGATGTGTTTCATCAGACACTTTATGTGATTTACCATAAGATGTATCCTGAAAAGAGATACGACGAAATTGCAGGTGTAATGGATACTCTTATTTCACAGGCCGATGCGATAACAAAGTTTCCTGAGGACAAACTGTCAAGAAGACTGAAAGGCAAAACTCCGGAATATTATACTATTTCAAAAGACCTTTATAATGAGACTGTTGCTCTTAAAGATGCTTTAAAAAGGAAAAATGCAAAAGAGAAAGACGCTGCTGTAGAGAAATTACACGCCACATACCAGAAACTGGCATCTCTTTTTGAATAGGTTACCTGTTGTAAAGGACAATTGCTTTTGTACAGGTTTTTAAACGATTGTTTACCTGCTTTCATTTTACCCGGCTGGGGCTAAAAATGTCAGATAGTCCACAATAGCCCTATATAGGAGCTGAAGAGGGGATCATTTGTTATACTATGGCCAAATGAAAAAATTATATGAAATTTTTCGCTTGGGTTGATAGATCCTCCCAGGCTGAAGGCAGTTCCGGATTTACTTGTTTCTGAGTCAGCAGAATGAAAATAAATCTCCCCTCCAAGTGTTAAAGCTGGTGAAATGTCATACTGGATTTCCACTCCTGTGAAAATCCAGTTCTTATTTTCGTTACCCGGATTTATCCAATAACCAACACCACCATAAGAAGTTAATTTACCCCATGTTTTTTGTGCCCATACAGGAAGATAAATTTTAGCTTTCCCGTTAGTGAATTCGTTATTATTCACAGTGGGAATTTCTACTATCGGGAATACACCTATCTGTGGCGAATTATCCGTTTCCTGAATAAACCGGTATTTAATACCAAACTCTGTATCTCCATAACCAAAATCAGCACCCTGGCCAGGAGAATAATTATAGTTCATTGGCAACAGAAGGTGAAGCTGAACATTATGAACAACTCCGTAATTTATTTCAATGTGAGGGCTTGTTCCGGACCATACTCCGGATTGATGAGTGTTTATTGAAGAAATGTAGTACTCCCAATGTTTATATCTGACAGGCTCCGGGTCATCGGTAAAAAAAGGCGGGCCGGCATAATTGTATTGAACGTTTGCGAAAAGCAATATGCCTGACAAAACTAAGTATTTCTTACCCGGCGTCGACCATTTCAGGTTAACTAAAATACGCCCTAAATGTGGGATTTTTGAAACCAATTGTCTCAAAGTGTTTTGTTCCCGATAATTCCGGGAATAAAAATTCCTGAACCTGTCAATTTTGTTACAAGTTATCAATGACTTTTTTTAGTTTATCACTTACTTCAGTTGCAATGGCTCCCAATGAAGGATTCGTTATGGCTTGCATTGAAGCAAGCGGATTTACAGCGGCAATCTCAATTTTATTCTGTCCCTGCTCAATGACCAGTACATTGCAGGGCATCATAGTCCCGAGTTTATCTTCGGCCTGTATTGCTTTATAAGCATATGGCGGATTACATGCACCCAATCAATCAACTATTAGTATTAATGTCCTTCTGTCTGGCGACCCATCACAGATAAGGATAACACTGCATTATCTGTTTAATAATCAACAACAAAAATTGAGGAATGTTCAGGCAACAGTTGTGTAAAATTGCTGCCTGATCTCAATTGGTAAGTATAACAGGGGCGTTAATCCGACCCCTGGCAATTTTGGGATCAGGTCTGAAAAGTGCTTAAATTACTTTTGGTATGAAATCATTTTAACGGTTCATAGTCAATTTCAAGAAAATCACTGACCTCTTTTACCCAGAGAGTCTGAACAAATGCTACATGATCAGGATGCTGATTGTAATGCTAATATATTTTTTTCGTTTTATCAATCGACCAGCCAGTTTTCAACCCTATGATAAACAGTGCAAGTGCCGTGGCACCTATAGAAAATATAACATCTCCGATAATTCTCATCCATCGTAAGGTCTGTATTGTTGGATCCTGCATAAATTCAGCTGAGCGGGCATACCACATTCCATGTTTTATACTAGCAATTGTCTGCAATACTCCGACAGGAAGAAGGCTGATAAGAAGCATTAACATCAATCCGGCATTTATTGACCAGAATGCAACGCTGAGTAATTTGGTCTTCCACACATATTTGATGGTTAGTCCCTTAACAACAAAGAGCATAAGTCCTATTGCCAGCATTCCGAAAACGCCAAAAAGCGCTGCATGACCATGAAGGGGAGTGGTATTCAGTCCCTGCATATAGTACAATGCTATGGGCGGATTGATCAGGAAACCGAATAATCCGGCACCGACAAGATTCCAGAAGCTTACTGAGATAATGAAATATATTGGCCATTTGTACGATTTGACCCAGGCGGTTGCCTTGCTGAGACGGAGGTTATGATAAGCTTCAAATCCCATAAATACCAGGGGAACAACTTCCAGGGCGCTGAAAGATGCACCAAGGGCAATGATAGCAGTAGGCGTTCCGGTAAAATAAAGATGATGAAATGTTCCGATAACCCCGCCGAACAGATAGACCACAGTAGCAAAAAGAACCCCGGTTGTTGCATATTTTATGTTGAGCAACCCCATTCTTACAAAGAGGAATGCAGCTATTACCGTGGCAAATACTTCGAAGAAACCTTCAACCCAGAGATGCACCACCCACCATCTCCAGTATTCAGCTATTGATAAATGCGTCTGTCGTCCCCACATTAACCCGGCGCCATAAAAGCCGGCGATTGCAACTGAGGCTATAATAAACAATATCAGTAACTGACGGCTTTCAGAAGGTTTGATAAGTGCCGGCCATAATGCGCGGAACATTAAAAAGAGCCAGATTAAAAAACCTGCAAAAAGGAATATCTGCCAGAATCTTCCAAGATCAACATATTCATAACCCTGGTGTCCAAACCAGAAATTCTGAACTAATCCGAGTTTTTGCATTACACCCATCCATTCACCGGCAATTGAACCGACCACAATGACAAGGAGAGCAACGAACAGAACATTCACTCCCAGCCGCTGGTACTTTGGCTCAGTTCCCGATACTGCCGGAGCAATATAAAGTCCGGCTGCAAGCCATGACGTGGCTATCCAGAAAAGAGCAAGCTGTACATGCCACGTTCGTGCGATTGAATATGGCAGGATAGAATCTAAATTCAATCCGTAGAATCCTTTGCCTTCAACCCCATAATGAGCAGTAATTGCACCAAAAAGTATCTGTACCAGAATCAGTCCAACCACAACCCAATAATATTTGAGGACTGCTTTCATGGATGGTGTAGGATTCAAGCCTCCGAGTGGATCATTTTGAGGCAATAATGATTTATCGAGAATATCAGACCGGTTTCTGGCATTGTAGTATGCAAGCAGTCCGATACCGACAAGCAGCATGATAACACTGAAGCCTGTCCAGAGAACAATTCCTGCTGATGGTGTATTGCCAATGACCTGGTCGGGAGGCCAGTTATTTGTATAAGTTATAACCGATCCGGGTCTTTCCGTTATGCATGCCCATGCAGCCCAAAAGAAAAAAGCGTTCATAAGTTGCATACGGTTCGGATCTTTAATTGAATTTGCAGGAATGGCATAAGATGCTCTCATATCATCCAGGGATGGGTCATCCATAAAAAGTCCTCTGTAATATTTGCTGTTGCTCAGGATCGCTTCAGCTCTTTCGTCTGATACTGTCAGAATACCAGTCTTACTATCGTATGTGTTAGTCCGCAAAGCTTTCTGAAGCCTGACATTAAGCATAGCCTGTTGCTCGGAGTTAAGATTGGTGTATGACAGGCCAAATTCTTTCTGTGACCATTTGTCAAGGATGAAGAGGCTCTCCCTGTGCAGCCAGTCGGCTGACCAGTCTGGTGCTACATAGGCGCCATGTCCCCATATGGAACCGACTTCCTGCCCGCCTATCGACTGCCAGACATTCTGGCCATCCTTGATCTGCTGAGATGTGAAAAGCACAATTCCGCTATTGGAAATAACCTTTTCAGGAATCGGAGGTTTTTGTCTGTAAATCTCATGCCCGAAAAATCCAAGAACAGTAAAACAGGCCAGAGTAATGATTGCAAAACCTGTCCAGAGTGTTTTTGTTTTCATTTTTATGTGTTTTAGTGGTTCTGTCTCTTTATGAATTCTGAAGGGGTTAAACCCTTTTTGAAACACCTGTTGAATGTTGTTTTCGTTTTGAACCCTCAATCAATCGCCATCGCCGGTAAAGATTAATCGTTTTACCTTATTTGAAATCCAAGGTACAACATTAAAAAATATCTGTCCAATTTCTCTTCCTTTTATTTCTTACATTACTTTTGCGGCTTCGTTGCTATGAACAAAAGCAGTAAAATATGGCATTGGCTGGCTGTTGCACTTTTATCAATTATATGGGGCAGCAGCTATATCTTAATGAAAAAAGGACTGAGGTCCTTTTCACCCTATCAGCTGGCTTCTGTCAGGGTTCTTATTTCATTTATCTGCCTGTTGCCGGTCGCCATTCGCAGTTTTTCAAAATTCAATAAGAAAAACTTTATTTCAATTCTCATAATAGGGTTTTTCGGAAGCGGAATACCTTCTATCCTTTACCCGCTTGCCGAAACAAGGATAGACAGCTCTCTCACAGGCATGCTGAACACACTCAGCTCTGCTTTTACCCTGGCGGTAGGCATTTTATTCTATAAAAGAAAAGCCATCAGGTCGCAAATCGCCGGAGTGTTTTTGGGGCTTACAGGAGCAGCAGGATTGCTTTACGGCGGTCCGTTAACCATTAATTATTATGGTCTCTTTGTGGTGCTTGCCACACTGATGAACGGATTCAGCAATAATGAGGTCAGCAAGGTAGAGGGCCTGAATGGAATGGAGATCACATCGCTTTCCCTGAGTGTTATAAGCCCATTTGCATTGGGTCTGCTGCTTAGTACGGATATCCATGCCGTTTTTCTTACCCCCCACTGGCTTCTGAACTTGGGATTTATTGCAATCCTTTCAGTTTTAGGAACGGCTATTGCCAATATAATTTATTATTTTCTCATCAGGGATACTTCACCGGTGATTGCCTCCGTCGTGGCATATTTCATTCCTATTGTGGCCACGTTATGGGGACTTTCGGATAATGAGCGCCTGGCACCCAACATGATTGTATCCGTACTGCTGATCCTTGCCGGTATCTATCTCATTAACAGGCCTGGCGCGCTGCGGAAAATCAAGAAAATGTTCGGTTAGGTCAAAGGCTTTTTCAGGCAAAAAAATATTTTCTTATAAACCTGACCTTTTAAACAAACCGGTCAGGAAGTTTGTTATACTTGCAGCTAAATTTCCTGAATGAAAACGGAAAAAGACCCCAAAGAGGATAAAAGAAGCTTGATTATCAAAGCTGCACAGAAGCTTTTTGGAATCTACGGAGCCGAAAAAACATCCATGAAGGAGATTGCCGGTGATCTTCACATGTCGAAGGCCTCTCTTTATTATTATTTTCCTGATAAGGAAAATCTTTACAGGGCAGTCCTTGAGAAAGAGCAGGCTGAATTTCTGAAAACACTTGAAAAAGATATCAGGGATAATCCTGATCCTCAGCAGTGCCTCAGGCGCTATGCCCTGAACCGTCTTTCCTATTTTAAATATCTGGTAAATCTTGGAAGAATTGGCTCCGGATCGTTTTCTGATTACCAGCCTCTTATAGCAAATTCCTTTTATGCTTTCAGGGAAAAGGAAAAGATGCTTGTCATGGAAATACTCGAGAAAGGAAAAAGGAACGGGCAGTTCATAATGCAAAACAGCTATGATACTTCTTCTCTTTTCCTGGAAATCCTCAGAGGTCTCCGGATTGTGTTTTTTAATAGCAGAAAGTCCGCTGCAATAAATGATGAAGAGTACATGGAACTGTTAAAAAGAATTACAGCCGCCACTGATATCTTTATCAAAGGCTTGATGTATAAAGAATAAAATGATTACAGTAATAAAATAAGATAATAAAAGATGGCACAGAATTCAAAGAAAAACAAGCTGAAAGTTTATCTACCCCTTGGTATAGTGATAATTGCAGTACTGACCGGTGCTTTTTACTGGTACAGGGATTATTCCAGATATATTACTACGGACGATGCCCGGATCGATGCCGATAATATAACCATCGGCTCGAAGATGCTTGGAAGAATTGTAGCTGTTTATGCGCAGGAAGGCGATCTTGTCGAAAAAGGCAAGCTTCTTGCTGAAATTGACAGCTCTGACCTGAATGCTCAAAGAAACCAGGCCCTGGCTCAGAGAGTACAGGCATTGACCATCCTGAGCCAGGCGAATGCAAAGTATGCTTCTGATCTGCAAGGGTTGAAAATCGTTGAGATTAATCTTGAACGGGCCAAGGAAGACCTTGAGAGAGCCAAAAAACAATCAGAAGGGGGCGTTATTACTGAGGAACAGTATGAGCATATAACAAAAGCGTACGAAGCAGCATCAGCGCAGGTTAATGCTTCAAAAGCCCTGATCGTCGTGTCACAGACCCAGATAAACAGTGCATCAGCGGCAGTAGAAACTGCAAATGCACAGATTAATGTTCTGGATACCCAGCTTAAGAATACCAAACTCTGGTCACCGGCAAACGGGGTTATTGCAAAGAGATGGTTGTTGCCCGGCGATGTAATTCAGCCCGGCCAATCGGCCTTCACACTTACCGATGACAGCAGAAAATGGGTGATCTGTTATCTGGAAGAGACAAAAATCCACAGCGTAAAGGACGGGCAGGATGTGAAATTCACAATTGATGCTTTTCCTGATGTGAAATTTTA
>CAWHIG010000016.1:0-111620 GCA_963829255.1 uncultured Bacteroidales bacterium | reverse complement strand
AGATATTTTACTTGATCGCAGGACAATACGGAAATATTCCGCTGAACCTGTTGATGATGTCCTGCTTTATGAATTGCTTATGATGGGTTGCCGGGCTTCCACAACAGGTAATATGCAGGTTTATAGTATTATTATAACCAGAGATGAACAAAAGAAAAAAGATCTCGCACCCTTACATTTTAATCAGACTATGATAACTGAGGCTCCTGTCGTTCTGACATTCTGTGCCGATTTTAACAGGTTTAACAAGTGGTGCCTGCAGAGAAATGCTGAACCCGGTTATGATAATTTCCTTTCCTTCATGACCGCTGCAATTGATGCATTGCTTGTGGCCCAAACAGTTTGTATCGCAGCTGAATCGAAAGGTCTTGGGATCTGTTATCTCGGAACTACAACTTATATGGCTGATAAAATAATTAAGGTTCTGAAACTTCCCAAAGGTGTTGTCCCTGTTACGACAGTTACACTTGGCTGGCCGGATGAGAAACCGGAACAGATAGACAGGTTGCCGCTGGAAGCAGTAATTCATAAAGAAGCCTACCACGATTATTCAGAAAATGATATTGAAAAATACTACAAGCCAAAAGAGGAGAGGAGCGATTCTCAGCAATTTGTAAAGGAGAATAATAAAGAAACACTTGCACAGGTTTTTACAGATATCCGTTATAAGAAAGCGGATAATATCTACTTTTCAGAAGCACTATTAAAAGTACTAAAGGACCAGGGGTTTATAGAGCAATAGGTCCCAGTCTCTGTGTCTCTCTGTGAAACCTCAGTGTAACTCTGTGTCAGTTCTTCATTTTTTGTTACACAGAGAACCACAGAGAATCACAGAGAACCACAGAGAATCACAGAGAAATAACCTATATAAAATTAATATCAAGTTCCTTAGCGATTTCAACCAGATCACTCTTTATTGCCGGAACAAGTTTGATTCCATCTTTCCTGTTTCTCTCCTCAGCTTCTCTTTCCGGATCACCCGGTATCATAACCCGTTCCTGACCCTTAACCGGTTTGGCCGACCGGAATGTCTCAATCCATTCATCCATTTTTGTTTTGAAATCATTTGCAGGCTGGAAAGCATCAATTCTCATTGCTCCGAAAAAATGTCCGGTTCCTTTGCCAACCTTTTTATCGAGTACAGGAAGGTAAGCAACACTTGGAGGTACAAATGGTCCGAAGTTTGCCCCACTGAAAACAGCAGAAAAAATATCGACTATTGAAGAGAGGCAATAGCCTTTGTGACTGCCATGAATCCTGTCTCCACCAAGTGGGAGCATTGATCCCCCCGATTTAAGAATAGTCGGATCATCTGACGGCAGTCCATTTTTATCCTGCAGGTATCCGAACGGAACTTTTTCACCCTTTTTTTCAGCTACAGCGAGTTTGCCCCTTGCAATAGGCGTTGTAGCAAAATCTGCTACGAACGGAGGTTGTTTCATTGCAGGAACAGCAACAGCAATAGGATTTGTACCCATCATTCTGCTTATTGAAAAAACAGGAGCCACGAGCGGATTGGCATTAGTCAGGCAGATGCCAATCATGTCAGATTCTAATGCCATCATTGCATAATACCCGGCAATACCAAAATGGTTGGAATTTCTTGCAGCAACCCAACCGGTTCCTGCCTTTTTTGCTTTTTCTATGGCAAGTTCCATCGATCTCCTGGCAACTACCATCCCAACTGCATTGTCTCCATCTATGACTGCTGTGCTCGGGGATTCGTGCACTATAGTCACCCGTGGATCGGTATTAATCCGTCTGGCTTTCCATAATTCGTAATAGTCCTTTATCCTGATCATCCCGTGAGAAGCATGGTCCCTCATTTCAGCAGCAAGAAAAACGTCAGCAATAATTTTTGAATCATGTTCACTGCATCCCATCTTCATGAAGACGTTTTTCGTAAAATCAAACAGGTAGTTATATGAGTACATTATACATTTTAATGATTAAATATTACAAGGAACATAATGCAAGGTGCTAGGTGCTTATTATTTCTTTACTTTCACAGGATATGGCGGACGAACAGGTATTTCAGGAGGATTCTTCTTCAGTTCCTGCAGTGCCACTTCTATTGCCTTATCAAGTTGGGGATCTTTACCGTTGATGACATCTGCGGGCCATTGTTCTACCTCAATATCAGGCGCGACTCCCACATTTTCAACTACGAAACCGTCTTTTGTCCAGATAGCAACATTGGGGGCAGTAACTGACCCGCCATCGATAAACTCCGGGAATCCGAGAATTCCGACAAGTCCGCCCCAGGTGCGCTTGCCAACCAGTGTTCCGACTTTGAATTTTCTGAACATCCATGGCAGCATATCACCTCCCGATCCGGCTGTTTCATCAATAATCATTACTTTCGGACCCTGGATCGAAGCACTTGGGGATTTAAGATCCATTCCATATCTCATATTCCAGTAGGCCTGGAGTGGTCGCTGAAGTATATCAATATAATAGTCGGCGAGCGACCCTCCTCCATTGAACCTCTCATCGACAATTATCGCTTTCCTGTCAGCCTGTGGGAAAAAGTATCTTTTAAAATATTCATGTCCTGCATATGATGTATTGGGCACATAAACATATGCAACCTGTCCGTTAGTAGCTTCTGTAACTTTTTTCAGGTTTCCTTCCACCCAATAACGGTTCCTTAATGAATACTCATTAGCGACAGGAACAACTTTTACAACTCTTGAGCCGGTGTAATCAGGTTTCTCATTAATGGTAAGTTCAACTATTTTCCCGTTCGTGTTTTCAAAAAAGCTGAATAAATCCCTGTCGGCTGTTGCATCTTTACCGTTCACTGCCAGAATATAGTCCCCTGTTTTGATATTTAATCCTGGTTCAGTTAACGGGGATCTGAGATCAGGATTCCAGTTCAGGCCACCGTAAATCCTTGCAATCTGATACCTGTTTTCTGAAACATTATAATCTGCGCCGAGCAATCCAACTCCAATCGGTTGAAGAGTGTAGAGTCTGTCGCCCGGTGAAGAAATACGGTGATGACCTACGCCCAGTTCGCTGCACATCCATTGAATAACCCTATTGAGGTCGCTCCTGCAGGCAAGGTCAGGAAGGAACTTCGAGTATTTGATTTTCATTGCATTCCAATCCACTCCATGCATTCCGGGATCATAGAAATAGTCACGGTTTACTCTCCAGGCTTCATCAAAAATATCTGGCCATTCTGCAGCAGGATCAATTTTAACGGATATTGAGGAAGTATTTAAAATACCTTTTCCCGGTTCGGGCTTTTTACCGGTTGCAGTTATTCCGGAAACCTGTCCTTTGGCATAAAACATCTTTTTGCGGTCGGCTGAGACTTTATAGCTGTCAAGTTCCATTACCTCGTTGTCTTTACGCTCTTTCAAATCGTACTTATGAAGCATTGAGGATTCTGACGGATCTGACGGATTCACTATATATAAGATTTCACCTGTTGCCCCGATCCGCAGATCGGAGTAGTTGCCTGCCCTGACAGGAATATTTACAATTCTGTCGGTTATTCCGGCAGTTTCAATTTTTAGCACTTTAGGTTTTTCAGGAGCAGGAGAGGTTGTCTTTGATTCTTTTTTATCCTTTTCTGCAGGTTTATCCGGTTCTTTCTTTTCCTTATTAATGCCCTCTTCATCACTTTCTTTAGCGAATGGTGAAACAATATCATTCCTTAGCGTAGCCAGATAGATTGAATTTGTCATTCTCATATCCTGGTTGGAGAGATCAAACCAGTTAACAACAGGGCCTGCATCTGTTGAAGCGAAGAAATAAATGTATTCCCCATTAGGATCAAAAACCGGTTCGGTGGCATCGCTCATTCCATCTGTAACCGGAAATGAAGTTTGCTGATCGACCGAATAAAGAAACACCTCTCTGAAGTTTGTTTTGAGTAATTTTGTATAAAGGATCCATTTGGAGTCGGACGACCAATCGCCAAACATTTTTCTGAAAGGCCCGGGTGCATAAACCTCATCGGATTCAATCTTTCTTATTGTACTTGATTCAATATCAACTATATATAAATTTCTGCCATTATCTGTGTACGATATTTTCCTGCTGTCGGGTGACCATTCAGGGTAGGCATAGAAGCCAGTGCCGTTCAGTTTAAAAGATTTGGCATCACCTTTTCCGTCCTGGGATTTGATTTGAAGAGTATATTCACCTGTTGCATCTGAGAAATAGGCAATTGATTTGCCATCAGGTGACCAGGAAGGGTATTTCTCATGAATCCCGGTAGTAAGTGTGATATTCCTTGGATCGCCTTTTTCACCCGGTAACGTTATAATATCACCTCTGAAATCAAATACCACCCTCGATCCCGATGGAGAAATATCTATCGAACGGATATATTCATTTCCTTTTGCAAACCTGGGACGAAGTTCAAGAAGATCTGCTGCAATTGCCAGAGTAAGCTTTTTCTGAAGGTTAGATTCAACATCAAAAGTGTGAAGATATCCTTCCTGTTCGAAGATGATTTTACCGTTTCCTGCTGAAGCCTTTAAGATCGGGAAATCGGTGAATGAGGTTAGTTGATCTACTTCCTTTGATACCTGATTGTATGAAAATAAATTAAACTCTCCATTTCTATCGCTGATAAAAAATATTTTGCCGGATACCCACATAGGATCTGCATCGTTGCAGCCACCCTGAGGTTGAGGGATTTTTATAACGGAATGATCTGAAAATGAGTATAACCATATATTTGAAATAGTCCCGCCTCTGTAATGTTTCCATTGCTGGTACTGTGGTGTGAGCGGTGTATATGCCATTGAGCTGCCATCGGGAGAATAGGAGGCCGACCATGCATTGGGAATTTCCAGTTTTTCAGGGAATCCACCGGTTAATCTGACTGTAAACAACTGATAATACCTTCCTGAAAATACCGAGCGCTGAGATACAAAAAGAACACTTTTCCCATCAGGGGTGAATCCTCGTACCAGGTCAGCTCCCGGATGCCAGGTAAGCCTGGTGGGTATACCTCCTTCAACGGGAATGGTATAAACATCAGTGTTACCGTCATATTGAGCACTGAATGCTATTATGGTTCCATCCGGTGAGATAAACGGATCTGACTCGATCCCTTCATCTACAGTTAATCTGCGTGGCTGTGAACCATCGGGATTTGCAATCCAGAGATCTTCGGCATAAATAAATGCAATATGCCTGGCGCTGATTGCGGGCTGTGATAGCATACGCGTATCATTTGTGTTTATGCAAAATGAATTTTCATGTATAAAAATCAAAAATAAAACCATGAAAATCAGAGTAAAGGAAAACTTTTTCATATAACCTGGTTATTTAGAGATTCTGAAACTATGATTCACACTCGCCTGCTGGGTTGGAGTAATTACCAGTTCATTTATGCAGACCCTGGCTGGTAGCATTGCACAATAATAAACTGCATCCGCTATATCATCAGCAGTCAGTGCATCAATACCTGTATATACGTTTTTGGCTTTTTGATCATCTCCTTTAAAACGGACCAGAGCAAATTCGGTTTCTGCCATGCCGGGAGCAATAAGGGTTACTCTGATATTATTCTTCAGCATATCAATTCGCATTGATTTTGACAGGGCATCAACGGCAGATTTTGAGGCACAATACACATTACCATTTTCGTAGGTTTCTCTTCCGGCAATTGAACCAAGATTAAAAATATGCCCTTTGTTTCGTGCCACCATAAGAGGTGCAACTGCCCGTGTAACATAAAGCAATCCTTTGACATTTGTGTCGATCATCCTGTCCCAGTCCTCAGTATTACCGTTTTGGATATGTTCGAGGCCAACAGCGAGTCCGGCATTATTAACCAGTATGTCAATAGATTTCCATTCTTCCGGAAGATTTCCGATAACTTTTTCAACTTCATCTTTATTCCTGACATCAAATTGGAGTGCAAGGACTTTAATCTTTACAATAGTACGAAGTTCTTTTTCCAGCTCATCCAGTCTCTCTTTTCTTCTACCGGTTATTATTACGTTATATCCGTTTTCAGCAAATTTTATAGCAATTGCTCTTCCGAAACCTGCAGTAGCACCGGTAATCAATATGATTTTGTTCATTTATATGATTTGTTTTTATTTCATGTAAAAATAGAAAATTATTTTAAAGCATGTCCATACTACCATGAATACACTGCTTTATTGGATTTCTTGCCCCCCTGCCCCCCTGAAGGGGGGTTCGTATCGTTATTTACCCGGATAAGAGCTGCCCAACTGCTTAGAAAGAGTATGACTAAAGTAATAAAGAAGATCCAGGGATGAATAGCAGAACGACCCCCCCTTTAGGGGGGCAGGGGGGCAAATAACATTGTGCTTTAGGGGGGTTGGGGGGCAAAAAACGCGGGGCAGGGGATCATTAGGAACCGAGGACAAAATTTGGGCTAAGGCTTCCAATTTAATTCTATCTTTAGGGTTTAAAATTACAATGACAAATCAAACCAGGAATATTGATGAGGGAAAGAAAGTTATGGTTGAGTCGATGTTTGACTCAATAGCATGGAGATATGATTTTCTCAATCATTTTCTATCTTTTAATTTTGACCGATACTGGAGAAGGCGGGCAGTAAGGGAGATTTCGAAATCCTGCAAATCACCTGTTATTCTTGATGTTGCCACAGGAACGGGTGATCTCGCAATAGAAGCTATGAAACTCAGACCATTGAGAATAAAAGGTATTGATATATCCGGTAAAATGCTGGAGATAGGCAGAAAAAAAATTGAAAGAAAAGGTTTTACAGGAAAAATAGAGCTGATCCAGGGTGATTCGGAAAAAATACCTTTTTATGACAATGTTTTTGATGTGACGATGGTGGCATTCGGTGTCAGAAATTTTTCCGATCCGCTGAAAGGTCTTTCGGAAATGATGAGGGTAACACGAAAGGGAGGAATGATTATGGTGCTTGAATTCTCGAAACCATCGGGGTTCCCGTTTAAACCGCTTTATCATTTCTATTTCAGAAATATACTTCCTTTTTTTGGAAGACTGTTTTCAAGGGACAAAGCCGCTTACAGGTATTTGCCGGATTCTGTCATGAAATTTCCTGACAATGAGGAGTTCCTTAAATTGCTTATACGGGCAGGCTGGTCCGAAACACATCAGATTAAACTGACCGGGGGGGTAGCAAGTATTTATACCGGTATCAAATTATTAATGCAATAATCGGAATCCAAACGAGTTTATTATCTTGTACCAATTCTAAAAAGTAAGGAAGGTTGAAACGAAGAATTTTTTATATAGTATTATCCGTCATTTTTCTTCTGGCCAATCTTAATTTATACGGGCAGAAGCAGAAAGTTAAAAACGAATCATGGTACGATGATAAGCCCCTTCATTTTGGATTCAGTCTGGGATTTAATACCATGGATTTCAATATTACTCCTTCACAAAAAAATTTTCAGACTGATTCTCTTTACCCTGAGGTGAGCATCCTCAATCCCGGCATTAATATCCAGATTGTCACCAACCTGAGGGCATCTGATCATTTTGATGTAAGATTTCTTCCGGGAGTATCATTTGGTCAGAGAGTTATCCGTTTTTATAAAAACAGAGTGCTTGTAAATGATCAGCAAAGACTTGAATCATCATTTCTGGAATTTCCTCTCCTTCTTAAATATAAGGGAGACAGAATGAATAACGTCAGACCATATGTTATTGGAGGTCTGAATTACAGATATGACCTGGCAGGCAAAAAGGAATTTGATGATGCCAAACCAATTTATTTGCGACTCAAACGGCCCGATCTTTACTATGAACTCGGAGCAGGTCTTGATTTCTACCTGACATACTTTAAACTTTCGGTTGAGTTGAAGATGTCGAACGGATTGGGAAATGTATTGATAAAGGAAGCGGCTCCCGGTCATCCCCAATTCTACAATGCCATAGATAAAATTAAGTCGCAGATCTGGATTCTTGCTTTTCATTTTGAATAGAAATGGGGAAACTGGTTCAGATCAATCTTACCCCTTCTGCTGCGGCGGATGAGGCTGTAATCAAAAAGATAGCTGCATCTCTTTCAGGAATTGATCAGGCCAAAGTTTCCGCCGTCAGAGTAATTAAACGGTCGGTTGATGCAAGAAAGAAAAATATCCGGGTTAATCTTACTGTAGAAGTTATTTCAGGTGAAGATTCATCATCGCATGAAATCAGCCCTTTTATTCCCATTGATGTTTCTTTAAAGAAAGAGGTAATCATCATTGGTGCAGGGCCGGCAGGTCTCTTTTCGGCTCTTCGTTTAATTGAGCTTGGTTTACGGCCGGTTATAATTGAAAGGGGTCGTGATGTATCATCCCGTAAAAAAGATATTGCACGAATCAGCCGTGAACAAATTGTTGATCCCGATAGTAATTATTGCTTCGGGGAAGGAGGTGCCGGAACATATAGTGATGGGAAACTATATACCCGGTCGAAAAAAAGAGGTGACAATACAAGAGTTCTGGAACTGCTTTGCCTTCATGGTGCCAATGAAAATATTATGTATGAGGCTCATCCTCATTTAGGTACAGATAAGCTGCCTGGAATTATTGCTGAAATCAGAAAATCCATTCTCGATGCCGGAGGTCAGTTCAATCTTGAAAAGAAAGTTACCGATTTTATTATTGAGGGTGATACAATCAGAGGAGTTGTTACATCCGACAACCAAAAAATCAAATCACAGTATGTAATTCTTGCGACAGGCCATTCTGCACGTGATATTTATGAGATATGCCATAATAGGGGAGTAGAGCTGGAGATGAAACCATTCGCCATGGGAGTAAGAGTTGAGCATCCCCAGGAATTAATCGACAGGATTCAATACCATGGAAACTCAAGAGGAGAATTTTTGCCAGCATCCTCATATAATCTTGCAAAACAGGTAGATGGGAGAGGTGTTTATTCTTTTTGCATGTGTCCGGGTGGATTTATAGTGCCTTCGGCAACAGCACAGGAAGAGGTGGTTGTGAACGGTATGTCACCGTCAGGTAGAAATTCACCTTATGCTAATTCCGGGATAGTGGTTGAGATAAAACCGGAAGACCTGGTAAAATACAGCAGTTTTGGTGAACTGGCTGGTATTGAATTTCAAAAAGAGCTCGAACGCGAAGCATGGAAGAATGGAGGTCATACACAACGGGCACCGGCCCAGCGCCTTGCTGATTTTGTTAATGGGGATAACTCTGCTTCAATACCAAAAGTTTCCTATTTTCCGGGAGTCACATCATCACCTCTTCACAGCTGGTTACCAAAATCTTTGGGACGGCGATTAAGAGATGGTTTCAGACTCTTCGGACAGGTAATGAATGGTTATCTGACAAACGATGCTGTTGTACTGGGTGTTGAATCACGCACCTCCTCACCGGTCAGGATTCCGAGAGATCCTGAGAAGCTTCATCATATACGTATCAAAGGATTATATCCTTGTGGCGAAGGATCGGGATATGCCGGTGGAATTGTGTCATCCGCGGTAGATGGCATGAGAGCAGCGGAAGCAATAGCAGAAAAAATCAAAAAGTTTTCGAGTCTGTAGACTTTTGATTGTTCCTGTTTTCTGGTTTTTAGTTAATCTTTTCTCGTTTCTCATTTTTTCTAAAAGTTATTCTCTGTGGCTCTCTGTGAATACTCTGTGGAACTCTGTGTAAGTTCTTCATTTTTTTTGTTACACAGAGAGTCACGGAGGAGTCACAGAGTTGCACAGAGAAGAATTGAATGCATTATCCTTCCACGGCAAGTGGGCATATTATATAATTCAATAAAATTTAAGTCTTGAAATTTCCGAATATTATATAGATTTGTCAGTAAGATATTTGTAATGGAGAACCTGTTTAAAAAACCATACACAGTAGTTGAAACTTCAAAGAGTAAGATTGTTTTCATCCTGGTTTTTGGTGCCTTTATCTTTCTGTTCTTATTTCTTTTTAAACCATTCGGCTTGGCTCAGCTGGAAACCAGGTCACAATTTTTTGTATCTCTTGGTTTTGGGCTTGTAACAATATTTATGCTTTTCATCTTTAAATTTCTGATTGAGCCCGTTGTACTGAAACGAAACAGAACTTTCGGGGGGAGTATCCTTTGGGGTTTGGTAATTGCTTCCAGTATCGGAGCTGCCAATTACTTCTATGTTAGTATTATGTTTCCTCATGTTTTTGTTTTTAAATATTTCTTTCTTGCTATCTGGACAGCGATTCTGGTAGGGATTATTCCGGTTACAATTAGTTATATAATCTCATTCAATAAGATATATAAAACGGCCCTGCTGGATGCTGCAATTTCGCCTGATGAGATATTATGGGAATCTGAAGTCACAATCAGGGGAGGAAATCCAAAAAATGAATATAAGGTTAACCCGAAAAGTATCGTCTATATTTGTTCAAATGATAATTATATTACCATTGTTACAATCAAAGGAGAAACTCTGACCAAAACCCACCTCCGCGGAACACTGAAAGCAGCTGAATCGGAGCTTAAAAAGAATTCATCTTTTTTCAGATGTCATAAGTGCTTTATAGTCAATGCTGAATACGCCGGTCATGTGACTGGCAATGTTCAGAATCTGAAAATTAAACTCAAACCTCAGGGTCTCGAGATTCCTGTCTCACGTTCAAAAGCTGCCGAAGCTGTAAGAAAATTCAGACAGGATAGCTGAGAACTCTTTTCCAGGCATAACCTTTTGTCCCTGATTCCGGCAATTCACCCCCGAAAAAAATCCTTTTGCCACAATTGAAGTATGTTGACCACTTTTTTCTTGGAGCAATATCCTGACGGGTATAGATTTGCATAAAAAAGTTGATGACAGATTCATTGATTCTTGGTTTAAGCAGCGGTTCAGCCTGCCTCGCTACATGCGGAATGGTGATGTTTCCCTACCTCATGGCAGGTTCAGCAGGTGTCAAAAGGATTGCAATTGACCTTTCTCTGTTCTTAGTGACCAGGTTTGTTATTTATTTTATACTGGCAACATTAGCATGGTGTTTTGGTCAGGCAGTTTTTAGTGATCCGGTTGTAAAAAATATTGTTCCCGGGATTCTATATATTGTATTCTGCCGTTATGCTGGTATGGTATAGCATAAGTAAAAACCGCAATCCGGAATGCCCCGCAAAAATTGTAAAGACGATCAATAACAAAAAGCTTGTCCCGATCTTGCTTGGACTGGTAAATAGTCTTGGATTTTGTCCTGCACTATTTTTAATTCTTACCAAGGGTGCTGCTCAGGGAACTCTGATTCAAAGCTACTTTGCTTTTCTGGCATTTTTTATAGGTTCTTCCCTCTGGTTTTTACCGTTGCCTCTGGCTGGGAAAATACAAAAAAAGGAAGTGCTTAAAAACATTGGAATTCTTGCCACAGGTCTGGCAGGCATAATTTTTATGATTAAAGGTTTAACTAATCTAATTGGAGGACTGATTAATGGATAACACATTAATGATTGCAGGGATGAAGAAATCTTTCGGAAAGTCTCTTCTTTATACTCTGCCTATGTTTTTGATAACATTTATGTTTATGACGGGCGGTCGACCAAATTTTGGAGATCCGGCTTCTGCCATAGCTCTGCTTACAGCATTTTTATTGGTGAACGTACTGTATTTTCTTATGCACTTTACAGGTAAAACAGACAGGTTCAGAGCAGTCCTTTTTATTATTTTCGCGCTGTCCCTCTCTTTTACACTAATACGTAATATGCTTGAAATGAGGCACGCCATGTCTTTTTCCCAGGCTGACATTCTTGAATGTAAAATACCATTCTGCCATCTGGTTATTCCGATGATGATCCTGCCGGCTGCATTTACAAAATCTATTATTTTCCCGGGCAGCATTATAGGTGGTTTTGCGAACATATCATCGATGGTTGTCTTATGGTTAGTGGCAACTGTTGTGCTGGGCAGAGGTTTCTGCAGCTGGGGCTGCTTCTACGGAGGATGGGATGATGGTTTCTCGAGGATCAGAAAAAGACCGGTTATTAAAAAGATCAGTGGACTGTGGAAATGGATGCCATATGCAGTTCTGATCATGGTTGCCTTAACCGCGGCTTTAACCCTGATGCCAACTTATTGTTCGTGGATCTGTCCTTTCAAAGCAGTTACTGAATTTGAACAGGTTACTTCGGTTGAATCTGCTGCAAAAGCCGGAGTATTTCTTACACTGTTCGGCGGATTAGTCGTAGTTTTACCTGTAATGACCAGGAAAAGAACGCAATGCAGTTTTCTTTGTCCTCTTGGAGCGGTTAATACACTGTCAAATAAGATTACTCCGTTTACTGTAAAAATCGATAAAAAGGCATGTAACGAATGTTTCAGATGTGTTGAAGTGTGCCCCTTATTTGCCCTGACACCTGATGATATTAAAGCAGGTAAAGTTTCCTTGTTTTGCAGCAAGTGTGGCAAGTGCGTTGATGCATGCTCAAAAAATGCAATTCATTTTGGCATCAAAGGTGTCCCTTCCGGGACCATGAAGAATTTTTCAAGGAATCTATTCCTGTTTGTTTCATTCCTCTTTATGTCGGTTTTCTCAGCAGGTGCGATAATTTCCACTTTGCAGCAATTACTAAAACTCATCTTTTAAAAAGTCAGAAAAATGAAAAAGGTAAAAATAATAGCAGGAATCAGCTGGGCGTTTCTCTGCCTGATACTGATAATCATTTTATTCCCGGGATTGAACGGTTTCTCCGTTTCAGTCTCAAAGCTACCATTCATGAAGCTGAATCCCAGGTATACCGGTGGGGATATTGCAAATCAAATAATAACGGAAAGTTGTACTTTGGATATCAGGAAACCTGTTTTCAACGGATTTTTAAAAGAAAGTAAATCGGGTTTTGTACAGTTGGACTGGCGCGGAAATGTTCCTGAGGTAATAAGCGATTCGATAGACTATAATGATGACGGGAATAAAGATTTTTGCATATCGGTAGAAAGGAAAAACTCAAAAACCGTACTTGATCCGTTTAACGACAAGGTAAAAAGTGTGATCATTTCAACTCCGACATCGTATGGATGGTCTGTCAGAGTCGGATTACTAAAATAATAAACCTGATATTACCTTAACCTTAACCTTAACCTCAGCCTTAACTTTAACCTGTTCATTATGAAATCAATTGTATATCTATCATTCGCATATGCCTTTTCAGAGCTCCTTCTTATGTTCGTTAAACGATCCAAAGGAGAAACTGTAAAAACCAGAAATGACCGTGGATCTCTGATCTTTCTCTGGTTAATGATAACAATTGGCTTTACTGCAGGATTCTTCCTCTCCAGGCCGGATAATCATTTTTGGACGGGATTTGGATTTTCATTTATTATTGCCGGATTAATAATAAGGTGGATTGCAATTCTGCAACTTGGCAAGTCATTCACAGTGGATGTTGCCATTACAGATGCAGCAGATCTCAAGACCGACGGCATTTATGCACGAGTAAGGCATCCAAGCTATCTGGGCATGCTATTGGTGATAACCGGGTTCGCCTTTACCATGTGCAGTCTGTATTCTTTTATTGTATTGGTGATTCCGGTATTTACAGCAGTTGTTTACAGGATCAGCGTTGAAGAGAGAGTACTTTATGGTGAATTCGGAAATACTTATTCAGCTTATAAATCCAAAACAAAGCGACTTATTCCCGGAATCTATTAAAGGATTACGTGAAGAATGATTTTTTGATTTTATTCTTTATGGAGGATTGCAGATTCCTTCAATCTGAATGACATCAATATGCTGAGAACCATCAACGCTATCATCAGGATGAGCGATCGGGTCATAGAACCCGTGATCGTGGACTTAAAACTGTCCATCCCGAATATGAAAGCAATTCCTGAAATCTGTCCCATCAGCAGAAGCATCCCGTTAGATGTCCCTTCCGATGCGGGGAAGGTTATTTCGGCCCCGTACTGAAAGCCAATTGGTCCTGAACTGAGAAGAAAGAATCCCAGCACTACCCCTGAAGTAAGCAGCAGCCAGTACGCTGTTGCAAAGGTTATTCCGGCAAGACCGAGCGTGGCGCCGGAGAGTGCGATAATTATAAATGGAGTTCTTCTTTTGTATCGATCGGATAAGATCGGTATAAAGAGCGCTCCGACTATTCCGCCGACAATCATGAGACCTCCGGTAATTCCTGCCTGTGTGGCAGAGAATCCTCTTGGCCGGAGGATATCTTCTATCCAGGTCGTAACTGCATTGAAAACACCCAGACCAATAAAAAAGATTATCATCAGTATTATGAAGTCTTTGGTCCTGAGTGTCTGTTTGAAACCATCATAAACGAGTGAACGTTCTTCCTGATCGGGCAGACAAGGCGCTGTCGGAGGCCCTTCTTTAATTAAGATCAGGAAGGTAACTGTTATCATAATTGAAATGACGCCATAGATGTATAGCATTCCGCCTATTCCTGAGCCGATAATCAGGTATGGTGTAAGAATCATTCCCAGCAGGATTCCAAAATACATTGCCAGTGTACCCAGGCCGGCTGCTGTAGCCCTTTCTTCCATAGGGAACCATCTTGCAGCCAGTTTTGTAATTGCATTCAGAATGAAAGGCTGTCCTATAGCTATACCGATTTGCGCCATCAGCAGCAGATTGTAATCAGTTCCTGCGAATCCACGAACCAATCCGAAAACTCCGGTAAAAACAGCGCCTATGCCAACACCTATTCGTATACCAAATCTGTCTATTATCCACGATGCCGGAATGGAAACAATTATGTATACTATCATAAAACACATTGAGAGTATCCCTATCCGGAGGTCCGAAACACCATAATATTTTGTTGCAGCGCTTGTGATCGGGGCAAATGTGATCCATAATAGCTGATTCACGGCTACCATAAACATATATACAATCAGCATCATCCATCTGATGCCATAGATCTTGAAATCTGATTTTGGCATGGCGTAGTAAAATTTTGGTAAATATAGTTTTATTAATCAGCTATGCGACCGCTTTTTCTGAGAAACTCTGAAAAAACGATTGAGGCCGCCATACCCACATTAAGTGAGTCAATGCCTTCCCTGGCATCGCTGAATTTAGGAATTCTGATTTTCTCTGTGATAAAAGGAATAAGTTCACCTGAAATTCCTTTCGATTCATTCCCAAGCAAAATAATGCCATTTTTGTAAAGCCTGTGATCATAGATTGAGTTGCCGGAAAGCATTGTTCCAAATACCGGGACAGAGTTTTCAGCAGCAGATGCGAACAGTTTTTTAAGATCAAAGTAGTGCACATTTACATGAAGCAAGGCTCCCATACTGGACTGGATGACTTTTGGGTTATAAACATCAACACAATCCAGGGAACACACAATGTTTTTTATACCAAACCAGCCGGCAGCTCTAATGATTGTTCCCATGTTACCAGGATCCTGAATAAAGTCGAGGGCTACGCAGTACTGTCTTAGCACCTCCTGTATATTCATTTCATTTTCCGGCATAGGAACAATTGCCAGAGCGTTATGCGGGGATTTTAGTGTGCTTATTTGTTTAAGCTCATCATAGCTTGCTTCTTCGGTCAGGTTGACAAACTTTAAAAGACCGGATGACAGGCTACTGATAAATTCCCGTTTAGCGACCAGTATCTTTATTGGGATATTTGCCATCAAAAATTCTTTAACAAGCTTATCTCCCTCAATTACAAATAGTCTCACTTCATCTCTTACCTTTTTATTTTGAAGGGACTTTATAAATTTGATTCTGGTCTTACTTAGCATTCTTAACCTCTTTGTATTCAAATTGACTCAATGCAAATTAAAGAAAAATTCAGTTATAATTCAATTTCCTGCCTGCCCGCAGTGACGGAATGGGGTAAATAAACTGATTTTTGAACGTTTTGGGTGAGCAGGATTTTTTACTTTTAGTTCGGATAATTATTGATATATTTGAATTTATGTTTTAAGGTATGTTTTAAGGTATGTTTTAAGGTAAGTTTTGAAAAAATCCATTTCATATATAATTCTGTTTAATCCGGGATTCTGTTTTTTCCTAATTTTACTTTTTCAACTGTTAACTTCATGTAATCCAACGAAGTATGTTCCTGAAGGCAACAGTCTTTTGAATGAGAATCACATCAGTATAAATAAGGAAGGGATTAAGAAAAGCGAACTTGTACCATATATCAAGCAGGTTCCGAATAAAAGGATTTTTGGCACCAGGTTTTATCTTGGTCTTTACAATCTGTCAAATATCAATAAGGAGAAGTGGCCACATGGCTGGTTAAGAACGATTGGAGAAGAACCTGTTATTTATGATCCTAATGCAACATTAAGGTCAAAAGACCAGATCAGATCCTTCGTTGCCTCGAAGGGTTATTTCGACGGATATGTTACGGATACGGTGATTACCAACAATAGAAAATCCGATGTTTTCTATAAGGTCGATTTACTTCGCCCATATACGATTCGTAATCTCACTTATGAGATAGCTGACAGTAATATCAGAAAACTCTTTTATTTTGATTCTGTGAATTGTGTTATAGTGAGAGGAAAACCTTATGATGTTGATATTCTGACGGCTGAACGCACAAGATTTGAGCGTTATATCAGGGACCATGGTTTTTATGGATTTTCAAACGATTACATTTCTTTCAAGATTGACAGTCTTGTTGGAAACAGACAGGTAGATATTAAATACATAGTCAGGGAATTCACAAAGCTTGATTCAGATAACAGAATAATCACAGCTCCTTTCGCTATTTATTCAATTAAGAATATTTACATCTATCCAGATTTTGTGCCAAACGAAGCCCTGGCAGGAGGTGAGGCATATTACAGGGGTCTGGATACTACCTTCTACAGAGGTTACTACTTTGTCACGTCAAAAAAGAAACCTGAAGTAAAATATGACCTTATAATTCAGGCGCTCTATCTTAAACCCGGATCGGTCTATAGTGTGACAAGTACAGAGGAGACGCAGACTCATCTCCTGGGTTTGAAGATTTATCGCCTTATTAACATTAACTTTAATGATTCAAAGGAAAATGAAGGTCTGCAGGGAATGGAACTGAAGATCGACTGTGACATTCAGCTTACTCTTCTTAGCCAGCAGTCATATAAAATCGAACTTGAGGGAACTAATTCGGCTGGCAACCTGGGAGGGGCTCTGAACCTGATATACCAGCATAAAAACCTTTTTCACGGAGCTGAACTTTTCAGCACTAAACTGAAAGGAGCCTATGCTGCATACGCACAAAAAGACCAGAGTCTTTCAAGTGCACAGGAATATGGTCTGGAAGCCAGCCTGAGACTTCCGAAATTCAAGTTTCCATTTCTTAGATTTGAGGAGTTTGTCAAAAAATATAATCCTTCCACTACTTTACTGGCAGCCTATAACTTTCAGAAATTGCCTGTTTATACAAGGACAGTGGCTAATGCTTCTTTTGGATATAACTGGAAGGCAGGAGCAGGTAATTATCAGGAGCATATTTTCAACCCTGTTCAGTTTGACTTAGTGAGAATTCCAAGTATCGCTGTAGAATTTGCTGATTATTTAAGAAAATCCTCTTATCAGGCTAACAGTTATAAGGATGTCCTGATACTTGGTGGCGGTTATTCATTTATATATAGTGATCAGAAAATCAAAAATTCAAGAGATTACTGGTTTCTCAGGGTAAACGCTGAAGCCTCCGGGAATTTGCTTTCAGCAATTTATAAATTATCGGGATTGCGAAAGAAAATGGCTCTACCGCAAAATGAATTTTCAGGAGCGCAACAGAATGACAGCAGTTATTACTATTACCTGTTGGGTCAGCCATTTGCACAGTATATCAGGACTGATCTGGATATCAGGTATAATTATAAATTTAATGACGTAAGCTCAATTGTATACCGGGGATTTTTTGGCATTGGCATACCTTATGGCAACTCTAAAGCGGTACCATTTGAAAAGCAATATTTCGGAGGTGGTGCTAATGGTATCAGAGCCTGGCAGGTACGATCACTTGGCCCGGGTTCATACAGGGATACTTCAAAGTTTTTGAATGAAACATCAGATATTAAATTAGAAGTAAATGCAGAGTACCGGTTTAAACTTTTCTGGATAATCGAGGGTGCCGTTTTCATTGATGCAGGGAATATCTGGAGCTTTAACTATGACCCGGCAAGAATAGGATCTCAATTCAAGTTTTACAAGTTCTATAAAGACATCGCTGTAGGTACCGGTACAGGATTCAGATTCGATTTGAAATTCGTGATAGCCAGGATCGATATAGGCATGAAACTACGTGATCCTCTGCTTGTAAGAGGATCACAGTCGAATGTACAAGGGCCCTGGAAGAAACCAGATGATAGCGGACCGAAGTGGATATTTCTTAACGGGCCATATAAGAGAGATGATTTTACGATCGTACTGGGGATCGGATATCCATTCTAAAAATCGGTATCAGATTGCTTGATTTTTCGCTGAAATTGCATAATTTGCAGATGTCTCATTGCATTTTTTATAATGAATTTAAACAGGGAACCACTTAAGAACTGGTTTGGCTTTACCCGAAGGGAGAGAAGATCTTCGTTTTTTTTGTTAATATTAATAATTGTGATACTCGGAATAAGATATACCGTTCCTGAAAGCCGTATTGCAATAAAGGATGTGACTGACTCTCTCACAGCTTATACGGACCTTATAGATCTTAAAAAGAGTGATAGTACCTCGGAAAAATTGTCATATGCTTCTTTACCCGTTTCAGGTAAAAAATTCAGACCGCAGCAGAACTATAAAAAATATACATCAAAAAAAACATTAACTGATATAAACAAAAGTGATTCAGCGACACTGGTAGAACTTCCCGGGATTGGTCCGGTATTATCGGCCCGTATTATCAAATACCGTCGCTTGCTGGGAGGGTTTGCCACTATCGATCAGTTGAAAGAAGTATATGGCTTGCAGGAGGAAACCTTTGAAATGATCAAAGGGAAGGTTTTTGCTGATTCAACGCTTGTTACAAGGATCAACATAAACTCGGCTACTTATAAAGAAATAATACGTTTTCCATATTTCGAAAAATATGAGGTAGGTGCAATTTTAAAGTACAGGGAATTGAATGGCAGAATAACAGGAATTAATGACCTTATAGAGAATAAATTAATTACTTCTGAGAAGGCCAGGAAGGTGGGACCCTATCTAAAGTATGATTAATAAAATCTGTTTAACGTGAAGATTGACGGAATTCAACGGCACCATTCCACCTTTGAAGGGGGGCTGTTGCTCAATTCCCCCTTTGAAGGGGGCAAGGGGGATGTAAAAACATGTAAATGAAACGAAACAACCTAATATATTACAATCCAGCACTAAAAGACAAAGCCCGTCGTCTGCGTATCAGATGTACTCACTCGGAAACAATACTATGGTCTAAAATAAGAAGGAAATCACTAGGGTTTGAATTTCACAGGCAAGTTCCTATAGATGAATACATTGTTGATTTCTATTGTCATGAACTCAAGTTGGCAATTGAGGTTGATGGAAGCAGTCATATTGATAAACATGAATATGATTTACGAAGGCAGAAGAAACTTGAAAGTCTTGGAGTTAGATTTATAAGGTTTGAGGATCTTGATGTTAAACGTAGTCTGATTGATGTTTTAAGGGCCCTGGAAATAGTCATATCGGAGATTGAGAATCATAATAAAAATTTACACGTTCCTTGACATCTCCCCTGGCGTCCCTTACACGTATCATGACATCCCCCCTGGCCCTTGCACATACTTGACATCCCCCCTGGCCCCCCTTCAAAGGGGGGAATTAGTGGAGAAGTAAATTGTATCTAGTCAAGATGTGATCAGTCTCTTTTTTAATTTGTATCTAGCCTGAAAAAGTCGTAATTTTATTGCAAAATATTGCTTAATCCAAATTCAAACTATAAACTTCAAAAGCCAAAAATAAAACTCTCCGGATAAATTATTTACCCAAATGTTTTGAAAAGACTTTTTCTATTTCTAACTTTGCGCCTCGTTTAAAAACAGAAATATTAACTATGATCATTGTACCATTAAAAGAAGGCGAAAACATCGAAAGAGCTTTGAAAAAGTTCAAAAGAAAATTTGAAAAGACGGGAGTAATCCGGGAATTACGTTCACGTCAGGCCTTTATCAAGCCTTCAGTACGCCGGAGGGAAGAAATCAAGAAGGCAATGTATGTTCAGAAGATGCAGGAAAGCGAAGAGTGATTCGCAGTCAGGCATCTTATTTATTTAACATAACAGATAAAAGGGTTCCTTCATGAGCCATAAGGAATCGTTCTTACAATATCTGCAAATCCAAAAGCGGTATTCGCTGCATACTGTCAGGTCATATTTAAATGATCTTGATCAGTTTTACTCATTTTTATCATCTCTTGGACTTCCAGAGGATCCGGTCGCAGTTACTTCACACGATATAAGGGCCTGGATAGTCAGTATGCTGGACAAGGGCTATTCAACAACAAGCGTTCATAGAAAAATCTCCTGTCTGAGGGTATTTTACCGATATTTAAGAAAGGAAGGTATTCTTAAAAACGATCCTCTTGAGAAGGTTGTTTTGCCAAAACGTAAAAAGACTCTTCCTGTTTTTGTTGAAGAAGATGCTCTTACGACTCTGCTTGACAATTTCAACTTTGGGGATGGATTTGCAGGTATAAGGAACCGTACGATCATTGAGCTTCTATATCTCACCGGGATGCGTAGAGCGGAGCTGATCGGGCTAAGGGATAAAGACCTGGATCTGGCTGACTGTTCTTTGAAAGTAACCGGTAAAAGAAATAAACAACGGATCATTCCTATTGTTAAACCATTTATAAAACGTCTGGAAGAATATTTAAAGGTGCGGGATGAAAATATTGCTCCGGTTGAGAACGGTTGGTTTTTTATTACAGATAAAGGGAACAAGTTGTATGATAAATATGTTTACACTACAGTGAATAAATATCTTTCGATGGTAACTACAATTGAGAAGAAAAGCCCACATATTTTGCGTCACACTTTTGCAACTCACATGCTTAACAGAGGTGCTGATCTTAATTCAATAAAGGAATTACTGGGACATGCAAATTTATCTGCAACACAGATCTACACCCATAACACTTTTGAAAAACTCAGGAAAGTATATAAACAGGCTCATCCAAGGGCATAAATATTAATCAATAAATCAGGAGGTACTACTATGAACATTCAGATTCATTCAGTGCGGTTTGATGCCGACAAAAAGCTAATCGACTTTGTTCATCAGAAACTGGAAAAACTGACCCAGTTTGGTGAAGATATTGTTAATGCTGAGGTTTATCTCAGACTTGACAAAGATCAGGAACGTGAGAACAAAATTAGCGAAATTCAACTGGAGTTACCGGGTGGACCTTTATTTGCAAAGAAGCAAAGCAAAACATTTGAAGAAGCAACTGATGAGGCTATAGATGCACTTAAAAAGCAGATTACCAAGCATAAGCAGAAGAAGAGAGGAGTCTGATAATTTCATTTTCAAAATTATACAGATTTATTTTGATAAATAAAATTTAAATCCATACATTTGCAAACCGTTTTTTAAGGGTGGATTATGCACCTGCGGGGCGTTCTTTAAATTGCCGATGTAGCTCAGTTGGTCAGAGCAGCTGATTTGTAATCTGCAGGTCGGGGGTTCGAATCCCTTCATCGGCTCTTGAAAGATTTGTAAATGTGTGTCTTAGGAGTAAGACTCTGTTTATCTGGGGAGATACCAAAGTGGCCAACTGGGGCAGACTGTAAATCTGCTGGCGAATGCCTTCGTAGGTTCGAATCCTGCTCTCCCCACATCAAACGGATACAGGCTGCAGACCCTAAATTGGAATACGGGTATGCAGGGCTCTTTGGACGATATCAGGCGGGAGTAGCTCAGTTGGTAGAGCATTAGCCTTCCAAGCTAAGGGTCGCGGATTCGAGTTCCGTCTCCCGCTCACTTTTTGAGGCCAGAGTAGCTCAGGGGTAGAGCACTTCCTTGGTAAGGAAGGGGTCGGGGGTTCAATTCCCCCCTCCGGCTCAACAGGAAATTTGATTTATAATTGACTATACAATAAACTTAATTTAATACGCTTGGAGTTATGGCAAAAGAAAAATTTGACAGGTCGAAACCGCACGTAAATATTGGTACAATTGGTCACGTTGACCATGGTAAGACCACCTTGACGGCAGCGATCACTATGGTCCTTGCCAAAAAGGGTCTCTCTGAAATCAGGGATTTTGACTCAATTGATAATGCTCCCGAAGAAAAGGAAAGGGGTATTACTATTAACACTGCTCACGTTGAATATCAGACTGCTAAACGTCACTATGCACACGTTGATTGTCCCGGCCATGCTGACTATATCAAGAATATGGTTACAGGTGCCGCACAGATGGACGGAGCGATACTTGTAGTTGCTGCTGATGACGGACCTATGCCGCAAACACGTGAACATATTCTGCTTGCACACCAGGTTAACGTACCTACTGTGCTTGTATTTATGAATAAAGTTGATATGGTTGACGATCTGGAACTTCTCGATCTCGTTGAGATGGAGGTCCGCGATCTGCTTAACTTCTATAAATTTGATGGAGATAATGCCCCTGTTATCCGCGGTTCTGCCCTGGGTGCAATGCATGGTGAACCGAAATGGGAAGAAAAAGTGATGGAACTGATGGATGCAGTGGATTCATTTATTCCTATACCTCCAAGAGAAAATGAGAAACCATTTCTTATGCCGGTTGAAGACGTCTTTTCAATCACAGGTCGCGGTACTGTTGCAACAGGTCGTATTGAAACGGGTGTTGTTCTTACCGGTGATGAGCTTGAACTTATCGGACTTGGTGCAACCAAACGCAAATCGGTATGTACCGGTGTTGAGATGTTCCGTAAGATCCTCGACAGAGGTGAAGCTGGTGATAACGTAGGTCTTCTTCTTCGCGGTGTCGATAAAAAAGAGATAAAAAGAGGTATGGTTCTTGCCAAACCAGGTTCAATTACACCTCACACTAAAATCCTGGCCGAGGTTTATGTTCTTAAAAAAGAAGAAGGCGGTCGCCACACTCCATTCCATAATAAATACCGTCCCCAATTCTACGTAAGAACACTTGATATAACAGGTGAAATAACACTTCCGGAAGGAACAGAAATGGTGATGCCGGGTGATAATGTTACTATCCAGGTTGACCTTATCTATCCTGTTGCTATTAATGTAGGTCTGCGTTTCGCTATTCGTGAAGGTGGCAGAACTGTTGGAGCCGGACAGGTAACTAAGATACTTGAATAAAAAGGTTTTGGATATAAATGTTGAGACGCGATGCGTCGCGTCCCAACAATATACGGGTGTAGCTCAGTTGGTAGAGCACTGGTCTCCAAAACCAGGTGTCGGGAGTTCGAGTCTCTCCTCCCGTGCAAAATTATTAGTACTATGAATATAAAAGGATATTTTCAGGAATCGTTTACAGAACTCGTGCACAAGGTAACCTGGCCAACGTGGAGCGAACTTCAGAACAGCGCTGTTTTAGTGATGGTGACTTCGTTGATATTTGCTCTTTTAGTTGCCGGCATGGATTTTATCTTTAGCAGGGCAATGCAATTCATTTACAGTTTGTTATACTAAACAGGAGAAGGTTCCAATGAGTGAGAATATAAAGAAGTGGTACGTACTTCGGGCTATCGGCGGAAAGGAAAAAAAGGTTAAAGAGTATATCGATAGTGAAGTTGCGCGTCTTAAACTTGAGGATTCTGTCTCACAGGTTCTTATCCCCACTGAAAAGGTTTATCAGATAAGAGCGGGCAAAAAAATCAGTAAGGAGAGAACATTCTTCCCTGGTTATGTACTTGTTGAAGCTGTACTTGTAGGAGAGATACCTCATTTATTGAGGAACGTACCAAATGTAATAGGTTTTCTGGGTTCTCAGGATGGTGAACCTGTACCACTCAGAAAATCCGAGATTAACCGTATTCTCGGAAAGGTCGATGAGCTTAATGCAAGCGACGAGGAACTGAATGTTCCATTCTTTGTTGGAGAATCGGTTAAAGTGATTGATGGACCTTTTAACAGTTTCACCGGAATAATAGAAGAGGTGAATGATGAAAAGAAAAAGCTTAAAGTGATGGTTAAAATATTTGGCAGAAAAACCCCGCTTGAGCTAAGTTTTATGCAGGTAGAAAAAGAAAATTAACTGAAGATATTGATAGTTGTAATATTCATAATGCTTCCTGAATAACTATCAAGCTCTCGCAATAAACACGCAAATTTTAAATTATGGCAAAAGAAGTTGCTGGACTAATCAAGCTACAGATTCGGGGCGGAGGAGCTAATCCATCACCACCCGTTGGACCCGCTTTAGGTTCCAAAGGTGTGAATATAATGGATTTCTGTAAGCAATTTAATGCGAGGACTCAGGACAAAGCTGGAAAAGTAATACCGGTAGTTATAACTGTTTATGGAGATAAATCATTCGATTTTGTCACCAAAACACCACCGGTTGCCGTACAGCTTCTTGAAGTTGCTAAAGCGAAAAAAGGTTCTCAGGAACCTAACCGCGAAAAAATAGCTTCAGTTTCCTGGGACCAGGTCAAAACAATTGCTGCAGATAAAATGGAGGATTTGAACTGTTTTACAGTTGAGTCTGCTATGCGAATGGTAGCTGGTACAGCCAGAAGTATGGGAATCACCGTTAAAGGAGAATTCCCCGTAAAATAATTAATTAGGAGAAAAAATGACTAAACTTACCAAAAACCAGAAGTTTGCTCTTGAAAAACTTGAAAAGGACAAACTTTATACATTGAAAGAAGCTTCTTCTTTGGTTAAGGAAATGACCAAAACCAAATTTGATGCTTCAATCGATTTAGATGTAAGGTTAGGTATAGATCCGAGGAAATCCAATCAGATGGTTCGCGGCGTAGTTTCCCTCCCTCACGGAACAGGTAAAGAGACACGAGTACTCGTGCTTTGCACTCCCGATAAGGAAGCTGAAGCTAAGGAAGCCGGTGCTGATTTTGTTGGTCTTGACGACTTTGTCGAAAAGATCAAAGGTGGTTGGACAGATATGGATGTTATAATAACCATGCCATCCGTTATGGGAAAGGTCGGTCAGTTAGGTCGAATCCTCGGTCCACGCGGACTGATGCCGAACCCAAAGAGTGGAACTGTTACTATGGAAATTGGTAAGGCTGTTAAAGAAGTGAAGCAGGGTAAGATTGATTTCAAAGTTGACAAAAGCGGAATCATTCATGCCTCAATCGGAAAAGTCTCATTCGAACCAAATAAGATCGTCGACAATGCAAGAGAGTTCATCTCAATTGTAAACAAGCTTAAACCCGCTGCTGCCAAAGGTACCTACATCCGTAGCGTATTCATTTCAAGCACAATGAGCCCGGGGGTTAAGATCGATCCAAAAGGTCTTGATGATTAATTAGTTAAGTCAAAACATAGAAATAATGAGACGGGAAGAAAAAAATGCTATCATAGACAGCCTTGCTGAAAGATTAAAAGAGTACAGCCACTTTTATCTGACTGATACTGCTCAGCTTAATGCCGCTGATACAAGTGATCTGAGAAGAAAATGTTTTGAAAACGACATTAAACTTGTTGTTGTAAAAAATACACTACTCAAAAGAGCACTGGAGCAGTCTAATGGAAACTTTGATGAACTATATCCGGTTCTTAAAGGTACTACGTCCATCATGTTCACACAATCCGGAAACGTTCCTGCAAAACTTATTAAGGAATTCCGTAAGAAACATGATAAGCCTGTCCTTAAAGGCGCTTACGTTCAGGAATCTGTTTATATCGGAGAAAATATGCTTGAAGCACTTATCTCCGTAAAAACCAAGAAAGAACTGATAGGTGATGTTATTATGCTTTTACAGTCACCAGCTAAAAACGTTATTGGCGCACTTCAATCAGGTGGAACAAAAATTCATGGTGTTCTTGAAACACTATCAAAAAGAGAAGAATAATTAAAGTATAATCAAATTAAAAATCGATAAATATGGCAGATCTTAAGAAATTTGCAGAAGAACTGGTTAACTTGTCTGTAAAAGAAGTAAACGAACTGGCTAAAATACTTAAAGATGAGTATGGCATTGAACCCGCCGCAGCTGCAGTTGCCGTTGCCGGCCCCGCTGCCAGCGATGTCGCTGTTGTTGAAGAGAAATCATCATTTGACGTAATTCTCAAAGCAGCCGGTGGTCAGAAATTACAGATTGTTAAACTTGTTAAGGATATTACCGGTCTCGGACTGAAAGAAGCCAAAGCAGTAGTTGATGCTGCTCCTTCTCCAGTTAAAGAAGGTATCTCCAAAGATGAAGCAGAAGCAATAAAAAGTCAATTAGTAGAAGCAGGAGCTGAAGTTGAACTTAAATAAGTTATACCTAATTGCTGGGTTATAGGTTTAGTCCCGATTTTTCGGGACTAAGCCTTTTTGTTCTTTAAATAATAAGTTCACTTAATCTTTTAATAAATGTCCTCAAAAAATACCGAAAGAATAAGTTTCGCATCCAGAAAAAATCAGCTTGAATACCCTGATTTTCTGGAGGTTCAGTTGAAATCCTTCGGCGAGTTTTTTCAGCTTGGAACTACTCCCGAAAACCGGAAAAGAGAGGGACTATTTAAGGTCTTTACAGAAAATTTCCCAATAACTGATACAAGGAACAATTTCGTTCTTGAATTTCTGGATTATTATATTGACCCTCCACGATATACAATAGAAGAATGTATCGAGCGCGGACTGACATTCAGTGTTCCGCTTAAAGCAAAACTAAAACTTTACTGTACCGATCCCGAACACGAGGATTTTGATACAGTTATCCAGGATGTGTATCTCGGAACCGTACCATATATGACCGAACGTGCTACTTTCGTTATCAATGGTGCCGAAAGAGTGGTTGTTTCCCAGTTACACAGATCACCAGGAGTATTCTTCGGTCAAAGCGTACATGCAAACGGAACCAAACTCTATTCAGCCAGAATAATTCCTTTTAAAGGTTCCTGGATAGAATTTGCTACGGATATTAATAACGTAATGTACGCTTATATCGACAGGAAGAAAAAACTGCCTGTAACAACACTTCTCCGTGCAATCGGGTTCGAAAGCGATAAAGAGATCCTCGAGATTTTTAATCTCGCTGAAGAACATAAAGTATCTAAAACAAATATCAAAAAGCTCGTTGGACGTAAACTGGCAGCCAGGGTACTGAAGACCTGGGTGGAAGATTTTGTTGATGAAGATACCGGCGAAGTTGTATCAATTGAAAGAAATGAAGTAATCCTCGACAGAGAGACTGTTATTGAATCGGAACATGTCGATTTGATAGTTGATTCAGGTGCAAAGGCTATTCTCCTGCATAAAGATGATACAACTCTCTCGGATTATGCTATCATATATAACACACTTCAGAAAGATCCCTGTAACTCTGAAAAAGAGGCAGTTATCTATATTTACCGTCAGCTCCGGAATGCCGAACCACCCGATGAGGCAACAGCACGCGACGTGATCGACAAGCTGTTCTTCTCAGATAAGAGGTATGACCTCGGAGAGGTTGGAAGATACAGGATAAATAAGAAACTGGGACTTAACACTGAAATGAATGTTAAGGTTCTTACCAGGGAAGATATTATCAAGATTATCGGTTACCTGATTGAACTTATCAACTCCAAGACCGATATAGATGATATTGACCATCTGAGTAACAGAAGGGTACGTACCGTAGGAGAACAGTTGTTTGCACAATTCGGTGTCGGACTGGCCCGTATGGCCCGTACAATTCGCGAAAGAATGAATGTAAGGGATAATGAGGTGTTCACACCCGTCGACCTTATAAATTCGAAAACTCTTTCATCGGTAATAAACTCATTCTTCGGAACAAATCAGCTCTCTCAGTTTATGGACCAGACAAACCCTCTTGCTGAAATGACGCACAAACGTCGTATGTCAGCCCTGGGACCCGGTGGTCTTTCGCGCGAAAGAGCAGGATTTGAAGTGCGTGACGTTCACTATACACACTATGGACGGCTTTGCCCGATTGAAACACCTGAAGGACCAAATATCGGTCTTATATCATCACTTTGTGTTTATGCCAAGATCAATACTCTTGGATTTATAGAAACTCCTTACCTTAAAGTGAAGGATTCCCAGGTCGATTTCGGTGAAGACGGAATAGTATGGCTGAGCGCTGAAGAGGAAGAAGAAAAAATGATTGCCCAGGCGAATGCTCCTTTACTTAAAAGACGGACATTTTGAAAACCTGAGAGCAAAGTGCAGATATGAAGCTGATTATCCTTTCGAGGAAGTTTCAAAGGTCGACCTCATGGACGTTGCTCCGAACCAGATTGCTTCAATTGCCGCTTCGCTCATTCCATTCCTTGAACATGACGATGCCAACAGGGCGCTTATGGGTTCAAACATGATGCGCCAGGCTGTTCCTCTCATCAATCCGGAAGCTCCAATCGTGGGTACCGGTCTTGAAGGACAGGTGATCAGCGACAGCCGAATACTTTTTGCTGCAGAAGGCGACGGAGTGGTGGAATTTGTAGATTCAAATGAGATCGTAATAAGATATACCCGTACTGACGAAGAAAAATTTGTAAGTTTTGATGATGATATCAAGCGTTATGTACTTCCAAAATACCGGAAAACAAACCAGAACACTTGCATCAACCTTATACCTGTTGTCAGAAAAGGTGAAAAAGTAACTAAAGGTCAGGTACTTACAGAAGGTTACGGAACCAAACACGGTGAACTGGCTCTCGGAAGAAACCTGAAAGTTGCTTTCATGCCTTGGAAAGGTTACAACTTCGAAGATGCAATTGTGATCTCTGAGAAAGTTGTTCAGGAGGATTACTTTACATCTGTTCATATTGATGAATACCAGCTTGAAGTCCGTGATACCAAACGTGGTCTTGAAGAACTTACATCCGATATACCAAATGTAAGCGAGGAAGCTACCAAAAACCTCGACGAGAATGGTCTTATCCGGATAGGAGCACATATCAGGCCGGGTGATATCCTTATAGGTAAAATCACACCTAAAGGTGAATCGGATCCTTCACCTGAAGAAAAACTGCTGCGTGCTATCTTTGGTGATAAAGCGGGCGATGTTAAAGACGCCTCTCTTAAAGCAGGTCCTTCTCTTGATGGTGTGGTAATTGATAAAAAATTGTTCACCAGGGCTATCAAAGACAGGAAAGCCAAAGCAGTGGAAAAACCACTTCTTGACAAGATTGAGACAGAGTTTAACAGAAGTGCTGATGAACTCAAGGCAAGACTTGTCGACAAACTATTTATTCTTGTTAACGGTAAGACATCACAGGGAGTAAAAGATTATCTGAATGTTGATGTAATTCCTAAAGGAAGCAAGTTCACTTTAAAACAGCTTCAGGAAGTTGATTTTCTGAATGCAAATCCCAATAAATGGACTACCGATAAAAAGAAAAATGACAGTATCAAACAACTGCTCCATAACTATATAATTAAATATAAGGAGATTGATGGCGTTTACAAACGCAAGAAATATAATATCACCATCGGAGATGAACTGCCGGCTGGTATTGTACGTCTTGCCAAAGTATATATAGCCAAGAAGCGTAAGGTAAAAGTCGGAGATAAAATGGCCGGTCGTCATGGTAATAAGGGTATTGTTGCCAGGATAGTAAGAGCTGAAGATATGCCCTTCCTTGAGGATGGCACACCGGTTGATATTGTTCTTAACCCGCTGGGCGTTCCTTCGAGGATGAACCTTGGACAGATCTACGAGACTGTTCTCGGGTGGGCCGGACAAAAACTCGGACTTACCTTCTCGACACCGATTTTCGATGGTGCTACAATAACTCAGATCACCGAATACACCGAAGAGGCAAAACTTCCGAAGTTCGGAAAAACTTACCTCTATGATGGTGGCACAGGCGAAAGATTCGACCAGCCTGCAACAGTAGGCGTTATATACATGCTTAAACTGGGCCATATGGTTGACGATAAGATGCATGCCCGTTCAATCGGACCATACTCCCTTATTACTCAACAGCCATTAGGTGGTAAAGCCCAGTTTGGAGGTCAGCGTTTTGGTGAAATGGAAGTATGGGCCCTCGAAGCATTCGGGGCAGCTCATATCCTGCAGGAAATACTTACAATTAAATCTGATGATGTTGTTGGCCGTGCCAAAGCATACGAAGCAATTGTTAAAGGCGAACCAATGCCTTTACCCGGTATTCCTGAATCACTTAACGTTCTCCTTCATGAACTGAGAGGTCTCGGACTGAGCGTTATACTCGATTAAGTCGGGTATTTCGCCAGGTTTTGAATTTTTAGTTTTAGAATAAAAAATATTCAGCATATGTCATTCAGAAGAGATAACAAAACAAAGACCAGTTACTCAAAAATCTCAATAGGTCTGGCTTCACCTGAAGAAATACTTGATCGTTCAAGTGGTGAAGTACTGAAGCCCGAAACAATAAATTACCGTACATATAAGCCGGAACGCGATGGATTATTCTGCGAAAGGATATTTGGACCGGTAAAGGATTACGAATGCCATTGCGGAAAATACAAAAGAATCCGTTATAAAGGCATCGTTTGCGACCGTTGTGGTGTTGAGGTAACAGAAAAGAAGGTACGTCGGGAAAGGATGGGACATATATCCCTTGTTGTTCCTGTTGCTCATATCTGGTATTTCCGTTCATTGCCAAATAAAATCGGATATCTTCTTGGCCTTCCTACCAAGAAGCTCGATTCAATTATTTATTATGAGAGATATGTCGTTATTAATCCGGGCATAAAAGCAGTTGATGGCGTTAAGTATCTTGATTTTCTGACAGAAGAGGAATATCTTGAGATTACTGAATCGCTTCCAAAAGAAAACCAGTATCTTGAAGATAATCACCCTGATAAATTTGTTGCTGATATGGGCGCTGAAGCTCTTTATAAGCTTCTGAGCCGTATCGATCTTGACGAAATGTCGTATTCACTTCGTCACAGAGCCAACACCGAAACTTCACAGCAGCGTAAAAATGAAGCGCTTAAACGTCTTCAGGTAGTTGAAGCTTTCAGGGATTCAAAGCAGGTTAACAAACCTGAATGGATGATAATAAAAGTTGTTCCTGTTATCCCACCTGAACTGAGGCCTCTTGTTCCTCTCGATGGCGGCAGGTTTGCAACAAGCGACCTGAACGACCTTTACAGAAGGGTTATTATAAGGAACAACCGTCTGAAAAGACTTATTGAGATCAAAGCTCCGGAAGTAATTCTGCGTAATGAAAAACGTATGCTTCAGGAAGCTGTCGATTCTCTGTTCGATAATTCAAGGAAAGCAAATGCTGTAAAGACAGATGCTAACCGTCCGCTTAAATCACTCAGCGACAGTCTTAAAGGAAAACAGGGAAGGTTCCGTCAGAACCTGCTCGGTAAAAGGGTTGACTATTCTGCACGTTCAGTGATCGTAGTTGGTCCGGAACTTGGATTGCACGAATGCGGTTTACCAAAAGATATGGCTGCAGAGCTTTATAAGCCATTCATCATCCGTAAACTGATCGAACGTGGTATTGTAAAAACAGTAAAATCAGCAAAAAAAATAGTTGACAGGAAAGATCCTGTAGTATGGGATATTCTGGAAAACGTTCTGAAAGGTCATCCAGTTCTGTTAAACCGTGCTCCTACACTTCACAGGCTTGGTATTCAGGCTTTCCAGCCAAAACTTATTGAAGGAAAAGCTATCCAGTTACACCCTCTCGTATGTACAGCTTTTAACGCTGACTTCGACGGTGACCAGATGGCTGTTCACCTGCCACTTGGTAACGGTGCTGTACTTGAGGCTCAGATGCTTATGCTGGCATCGCATAACATCCTTAACCCTGCAAACGGTGCGCCTATAACCGTTCCGTCACAGGACATGGTTCTGGGTCTTTACTATATCACCAAAGGAAGAAAAAGCACTGAAACAGATAAAGTAAGAGGTGAAGGGCTGATTTTCTACTCACCTCAGGAAGTGAATATCGCTTATAACGAAGGTCAGATCGATCTTCATGCTCATATAAAAGTAAAAGCAAACGACAGGAAAGATGGTGAATTCATTAACCATCTCATTGAAACAACTGTCGGCCGGGTAATTTTTAATCAGTTTGTACCGGAAGAAGTCGGGTATATCAATGAGATTCTGACAAAAAAATCGTTAAGAGATATAATCGGCAGGGTTCTCAAACTTGCAGGAACTGCCAAAACAGCTGATTTCCTCGATGCCATAAAAAATCTTGGATTCTATTCTGCATTTAAAGGCGGCCTGTCATTTAATCTCGACGATGTGATCATACCTGAAGAGAAAACTAAATTTGTTAACGAAGGATATGAGCAGGTTGAAGAGGTGCTGAATAACTACAGCATGGGATTCATTACCAATAATGAGCGTTACAATCAGATAATTGACATCTGGACACATGTTAATGCAAGGCTCACTCAGACCTTGATGAAACAGCTATCAACTGATAAACAGGGATTCAATTCGGTTTATATGATGCTTGATTCAGGTGCCAGGGGTTCAAAAGAACAGATACGTCAGCTCTCAGGAATGAGGGGCCTGATGGCGAAACCTCAGAAATCGGGAGCTACGGGTTCAGAGATTATCGAAAACCCGATCCTGTCTAACTTTAAAGAAGGTCTATCGGTTCTTGAGTATTTTATTTCAACCCACGGTGCACGAAAAGGTCTTGCCGATACTGCTCTTAAAACTGCTGATGCCGGTTACCTGACACGGCGTCTTGTGGATGTTTCTCAGGATGTTATTATAAATGAGGAGGACTGCGGTACGCTTAGAGGATTGATTGCTACAGCCATCAAGAAGAACGAGGAAGTAGTTGAATCATTATACGAAAGAATTCTTGGCCGTACAACCGTTCATAATGTATATCATCCTCTTACCGGCGAACTGATCGTTGAATCAGGACAGGAACTCACTGAGGACCTGGCAAAGAAAATTGACGATTCTCCGATTGAACAGGTTGAGATCCGGTCGGTTCTCACATGTGAATCCAAAAAGGGAGTCTGTGCAAAATGCTACGGACGTAACCTGGCAAACGGACGGATGGTTCAGAAGGGTGAAGCTGTTGGAGTAATTGCCGCGCAAAGTATTGGTGAACCCGGAACCCAGCTGACTCTCCGTACATTCCACGTTGGGGGTACTGCATCAAACATTACAACTGAATCGAGGCTCGTTGCACGTTATGGTGGTATAGCTGAGATCGAAGAGATAAGAACAGTTCCTAAAAAAGATGTTGAAAAAGGGGATATTGATATTGTCATCGGACGTCTTGCTGAATTAAGGATAGTTGACAAGAAAACCGGTATTGCCCTCACAACACACACAATTCCTTATGGCTCAAAACTTTATATTAAGCCAGGACAGGAGATTGAAAAGGGTAAACTGATCTGCGAATGGGATCCATTCAATGCCGTTATTATTTCGGAAATGGCAGGAAAAATAGGTTACGACTTTCTTATAGAAGGAATTACATTCCGTGAAGAATCTGATGAACAAACAGGATTTAAGGAGAAAGTTATTATTGAGAGCAGGGATAAGACAAAGAACCCTGCAATTAAGATCTTAAACGCAAAAGGTGACGAGCTTAGGGTATATAACCTGCCTGTTGGATCTCACCTGGTTGTTGATACCAATAAAATGGTTGAAGCAGGTGAAGTACTTGCCAAAATACCAAGGGCAGTAGGAAAATCGGGTGATATAACCGGTGGTCTTCCCCGTGTTACTGAGTTATTTGAAGCACGTAACCCGTCAAATCCGGCGATTGTATCGGAAATCGACGGTGAAGTTACATTCGGGAAAATTAAGAGAGGTAACAGGGAAATCTCTATCAAATCCAAGACTGATGAGACGAAGAAATATCTTGTACCACTTTCAAAACAGATACTTGTCCAGGAAAACGACTATGTAAAAGCTGGTATTCCGCTTTCTGACGGTGCCATTACTCCTTCAGACATTCTTGCTATTAAAGGCCCGACAAAAGTACAGGAATATATCGTGAATGAGATTCAGGAAGTATACCGTCTGCAGGGTGTTAAGATCAATGATAAACATTTTGAGATTATTGTACGCCAGATGATGCGTAAGGTTGAGATCGTTGACCCGGGAGACACAAAATTCCTTGAACGCCAGGTAGTTGATAAGCTTGAATTTATGGATGAAAATGACTGGATCTATGGCAAGAAAGTAATAGAAGATGGCGGAGATTCTCAGACCCTCCGTCCCGGTATGATCATATCGGCCAGAAAATTAAGGGATGACAATTCAGTTCTTAAACGTCGCGACCTGAAAGTTGTTGAAGCCAGGGATGCAATTCCGGCTACTTCAAGTCAGGTTTTGCAGGGAATTACCAGAGCTTCGCTTCAGACAAAGAGCTTTTTCTCAGCAGCCTCCTTCCAGGAGACAACAAAAGTACTGAATGAAGCAGCTATACTGGGTAAGATAGACAGACTTGAAGGGCTTAAGGAAAATGTTATTGTTGGGCATCTCATTCCGGCTGGTACCGGTCAGAGACAGTACAATGGCATTATTGTAGGCTCACTTGAGGAGTATGAAAACCTGGTTGGTGTAGAAGAGGAAACTGAAGCTGAAGCTGAACCAAAAAAATAGGACTAATAAATTACGGCTATGACAGATCCCAAGAATCCTACACAGATCAGCATTGAACTGAACGAAGAAGTTGCACAGGGTACTTATTCAAATCTTGCAGTAATAACTCATTCGGCTTCTGAATTTGTAATCGATTTTGTACGGATTATGCCTGGCATACCCAAGGCACAGGTCAAATCGAGGATAATACTTACTCCGGAGCATGCAAAAAGACTTGTCGCAGCACTCCAGGATAACATTGCCAAGTATGAATCTGTACACGGGTCGATTAAAGAAGTTAAAGGTTCTGGTCCTGCAATACCATTAAATTTTGGGGGACCAACAGCTCAGGCATAAAATAAAGATTTACTTTCGCCGTTGATTACTAATTAACCGAATAAGATTGATCTGAAATGAGAGGTATCACTATAAAAAAAATTCTTGCTGCATTTATTATCATTGCCCCCATCTTTTTTTCCTACATAGGGTGCAAGAAACAACCTAAATGCGGTTGTGGAAAAGATGTCGTATCGACATTTAACAAGACATCGTGTATTATATATTTCACCGACTCATCAGTAATAACCGCAATGTTACCGGGTGACCCGTATAGAAGTTATAGTTTCTGCAATCCATCGGAGATGTTTCCAAAACTTGCTAATGCCAAATCGGGAGATTTATTACTCGTTTCAGGCGATGCATACTACAATTGCGCTTATCTATCCCAGTCCAGTAGTTCATCTTATCAGAACCCTTATCAATACTTTGATATCCAGGTTACTGATCTCAGCCTCGATCTTTACGGAAAGAAATAGGATCATTATTTTTCAAACCTTTCAATCATCATTACACCTCATTACCGTGCAGAGTTATTACTTTGCGGGTAATTTTGTATATTTCTGAAAAATTAGATGATGTATCAAAACAACATTTCTTTTGCCGGAGCCGGAAGAGTTGCAGATGCTTTGTGCAAAGAGTTGTTTCATGCTGGTTTCAGAATAGATACGGTTGTTTCAGAAACTGAGATCCACGGAAAGATTCTCGCTGATTCCTGTAAAGCAAAATGGTCAACTGATCTTCAGTTCCCTGATTCCACCAGGGTAATAATTGTTGCTGTACCTGATCACAGTTTGAAAAGTGTTCTGGATAATCTTAAGTGTCGGCCCGGTACCCTGGTAGCGCATACCGCCGGTAGTTTCGGACTCGATATTTTCCCTGAACAAATTGAGCATAAAGGTATTTTTTATCCTTTACAAACTTTCTCAAGAAACAGGAAAGTAAGCTTTATAGATCTCCCTTTTTTGCTTGAATCATCCGATGACGAATCTTCTGAAATTCTGAAAGGCCTTGCAGGATCTATAGGCGGATTAGTGCATTTTGTTGATACTGAACAGAGAAGGATGTTGCATCTTGCTGCCGTTTTTGTTAACAATTTTACAAATCATCTGCTGACTGAGGGCAGGGAAGTGGCCTTAAAAGCGGGCTTCCCTTTTGAAATACTGATCCCATTAATAAAAGAGACTATCTTCAAAGCAGTAGAAATTGGTCCCGAAAACTCACAAACCGGACCTGCTGTAAGACATGACCTTAATACTGTTGAAAAGCATCTGGAATTACTATCTTTCTCCCCTGAATTGCAGAGGGTTTATAAAGAGATGACGAAGTCAATTATAGAATATTATAAGATAAAAGATATATGATAGTTACTGGGTGCTGGGTGCTGGTTGCTGGTTGCTGGTTGCAAGTTAAAGCAGGTATTGTTTTTGACCTGGCACCGAGCACCAAGCACCCAGCACCCAGTAACAAGCAACAAACAACAAGATAATAAGACTAACATGGCTAATTTTAAAGAAGATCTTGTGAGAGTTAAAGCATTTATTTTTGATATTGACGGAGTTCTGTCGCTTCAGACGATCAGTCTTAATGCATTCGGAGTGCCAAACAGAACTGTGAACCTTCGCGATGGTTATGCTCTTCAGCTTGCTGTAAAGAAGGGCTATCACATTGGTATAATCTCAGGAAGCAGCTCAAAGGAATATCAAAAGAGACTCAGGATTCTGGGAGTAAATGATATCTATCTCAAAAGTCGCAGTAAACTGGACAATTTTAATTCATTTCTAAAAAAGCACAACCTGGATAAATCTGACGTTTTGTTCATGGGTGATGATATTCCGGATTTTGAAGTGATGAAAGAGGCTGGTATTCCTGTGTGTCCTTCTGATGCTGATAGTGAGATCAAACAGGTGTCTTCTTATATCTCCGATAAAAAAGGTGGAGAAGGATGTGTCAGAGATGTTATCGAACAGGTTTTGAGATTGCATAATAATTGGATGGATTCAGACGCATTTATATGGTAAAATATGAAAGAATTTCTTAAACTGATCAGATGGCAGAATCTTTCTATAGTTGTCCTTACTATGGTACTGATGAGATATGCAGTACTTGAACCCGTGATAAGCAAGATCGGAGTGATATTATTGAAAGGAACCGGACAGGAGATTCCAATGTCGCTCCAATTTCCATGGTATGACTTTGTCCTGCTGGTTGCTGCCACAGTCTTTATCACTGCCGGCGGATATGTTATCAATGATTATTTTGATATAAAAACCGACCTGATTAATAAAGGAAAGGTAATTGTTGGTACCAAAATCCCGAGACGCCAGGCCATGATGTGGCACAACATTTTTAATATTGCAGGAGTATCAACAGGTTTCTACATCTCATACAGAGCAGGATATTTTTGGTTGGGAACTTTGTTCCTGATCGTCTCAGGATTACTTTATTTCTATTCTGCAAGCTACAAAAGGCAATTTCTGATCGGTAATATTGTTGTGGCACTTCTTACTGCAATGGTCCCGCTTCTGGTTGTTTTTTATGAATGGCCGGCATTATATAAATATTATACAATTAATGCTGTTACACTTCCCAATATAAACTTTATAATCTATTGGGTTGGAGGATTTGCGCTTTTTGCTTTTATGACTAATCTTACACGTGAAATAATTAAAGACATCGAAGACTTTGAGGGAGATAAAGCCTATGGAAGGAATACAGTTCCTGTCGTTATTGGAGTCCTTTCAGCAAAAATTGTCTCGGTTTGTCTCATAATATTTACTATTGCTTTGCTTTATCTTGCATGGTACTTTTTTATTAATGATATAATTACACTTAGTTACATATCTGTTGCAGTAGTATTGCCTCTATTGTACGTCATTTATAAACTGGTCATCAGCAGTGACAGAGTACAACTTCACAGTGCCAGCAGCATAATGAAAATAGTAATGTTAACCGGTATACTTTACTCTGTTGTAGTAAAAGTAATACTCACCTGGAACCTCATCTGATGAGAATTGATAATCTCAACAACTTTAAGATAATTCTTGCTTCACGTTCACCGCGGAGACAGCAACTGCTCAGGGAACTGGGTCTGAAATTTGATGTAGTAATTAAGGAATACCAGGAAACTTATCCGGAAGGCCTTAGCGGAGAAGAGATTGCAACTTATGTAGCGCATGAAAAGGCAAACTCCTTTAAAAACCAGATATCATATAATGAGATAGTTATTGCAGCTGATACAATTGTCTGGTGTAACAATAAAGTGCTTGGAAAACCTCTTGATTTTGAAGACGCAAAACGTATTCTTATTGAGATATCCGGTAACACTCATGAAGTAATTACCGGGGTATCACTATTTTCCATGTCTAAAGAGATTACATTTTCTGATTCAACGAAAGTCACTTTTGAAACGCTGTCAGAGGAGGAAATCGTTTACTATATTGATAAGTTTAAGCCATATGATAAAGCGGGAGCATACGGAATCCAGGAGTGGATTGGTCTGATTGCCTGCAGTCATATTGACGGATCGTATTTTAATGTTGTAGGATTACCGGTACAAAAACTTTATAAAGAACTGCAGAAATTTATAATATAGAATGGGGTCTTGTAAGGACGTTGCATGCAACGTCCCTACAATAACATGCAACGTCCCTACGAATCAATATGATTTTATCGTCTTGATCTTATCTTCAAATATCTGATATACAGTCTGTTGTTTCTCGATTTTTTCATTTACCTGTTCCTGCATTTTATCGTTTCTGGGTATTTCTGCGTTGGCTTTGTCAATTTCGTTGTTGGCTTTATTAATCCTGTTTTCAGATGATTCGATAGAACTCTGAACTTTCTTCCTCCTTTTTTCAAGGCCATTAATATAATCAGTTTTCTCCTTCTTCGTCGTACCTTCTTCCATCGAACCAAGCTGCTTATTCTGCTCAATTAGTTCAGCTGATACTGATGCCAGCTCATTGTTCTGTATTGCTATGTTATCTTTTTCTGTAACGATAGAAGTGTTCTCAGATTGGATTGACTTTTGAAGACGGGACTTTTCTTTTTCGAGAGAAGAAAGTTCTTTTTGAAGATCCCGGAGCTTCTTGTCTTCAGCATCTGCCTGATCTTTAGCAAGATCGATGTACTGATTTTTGGCAAATTCCTTTAAATAGTTCTTTGCCTTAATAAGATCCGTCTCACCTGAGGCTCTTTCTATATACTGATCCTTCTTAACTTCAAATGACACATTAAGCTGAAGCGCAGAGTCAAGATTCGTCAGTTTACTGTACACATTTACCGGATTAGGGCTGATTTCCTTTATTTTTGCTCCAAATATCGACATTTCGTTATTTTCCGTAACGATTTTCGATTTGGTACCTGATTCTAATTCCCTTATCCATATTTTCAGCGTCTTTTCATAGTCAACTTCGGGAATAATAACTGAAAGTCCCGGCAGACGATCCTTTCCAATTTTTAAACTATCTTCCGAGACCAGAATTGGTTTTTGAGCTTTAATTCCAATGCTGGAAACGAAAATCAGAAATACGAGAGTAGCGAATTGATTTCATAAGTAGTTGTTTTTTATTATAAATGACTGTTAACTCATATTAGTACTAATCAATGAATAAAGAGTTTATTACGGATAGGTTAATAAGTAAATTGATTAAACAATCCTGTTTTTTGTATTAACAAGTATAAACAGTAAATTGTTTAAAGATTTTTTTTAATCACTCCGTGGTACTACAGTGAATCTTTCTTCGGAATCAGAACTCAGGACTTCCATTAAAAAGTATTAACTTTCAGAAAAATTCAGTTGTGATGAAGATTGTTGCCGATGATAAAATTCCTTTTCTGAAGGGAGCACTCGAACCTCATGCAGAAGTTGTCTATATTCCTGGAAAACAGATCGACAAAGAAATACTTAAGGATTCTGATGCCCTGCTGATACGCACAAGAACAAAATGTACTGAAAATCTCCTGGAAGGGACAAGCGTCAGGTTTATAGGTACGGCTACAATAGGATTTGATCATATCGATACACATTACTGCAATAGGAAGAATATCCTGTGGACAAATGCACCGGGTTCTAACTCGTCATCAGTTCAGCAATATATAGCAGCAGCGCTGGTAAGGATATCATCTGAACACAACTTTAAACTAAAGGACAAAACATTGGGAATCGTTGGTGTTGGCAATGTAGGTTCAAAGGTAGAGAAGTTTGCCCGCGCATTAGGAATGAATATTCTTCTGAACGACCCTCCCAGGGCCAGGCTGGAGGGCAAAAAAAACTTTCATAGCCTAAGGACAGTGCTCTCTCAATCTGATATAGTCACAGTTCATGTACCTCTGAATGTTGTTGGGGAAGATTATACCTATCATCTTTTTAATGACGAAAGTTTTAAAAAGATTAAAAGGGGAGCATGGTTTGTTAATACTTCACGTGGTGAGGTGACGGATACGTTTGCGCTTAAGAAAGTACTTTATTCAGGTAAAGTGGGCGGAGCAGTATTGGATGTATGGGAAAATGAACCGGATATAGATGTGGAACTTATGCAAATGGCTTTTATTGCAACTCCTCATATTGCCGGATACTCCACGGATGGTAAAGCCAATTCTACCGCGATGGTGGTAAGTGCAGTAAGCAGATTTTTCAATCTTCCTCCAAAAAACTGGTATCCGGAGAATGTTCCCCTTCCTTTTTCTCCTTATATATCAATTGATTGCAAGGGTAAATCTGAAGAAGAAATAGTAAGGGAAGCTGTGTTACATACTTATAATATTGAGGAAGATAAAGCAAATCTCATCCATTCTCCAACCGAATTTGAAAAACTTCGGGGCGATTATCGGATCAGGAGAGAGTTTTCCTCATATACAGTTGACCTGAAAGGAGGGACTAAAGAAGTTAAACAGATGTTGGAGAATATTGGATTCAGACTTAAAAGTTGAATATCTTAACACTATGCAAACTTTGTTTAGCCAAAAACATTAAATGACTACCGGTGTTTTAGCCCTTGCCAAAGTAAACTCCTTAACCTGGAAAACAAAAGCCTGAAGCCTGGTATCGAGTGATACAGAATCCTGACCATCATAAGCAACATTAATAAATGGAATATTATTATGGTCTTTTCTGAATGTATCGCTGACGGCAGCAACAACTGTTCCCGGCATGCATGTAAATGGCAGAATGGCAGCAATACCTGATACCCCTCTCTTTGTGAGTGCCATAGATGTACCTATTGCCACAGGCGGATCCCCGTCATAAAATTCATTCACATACTTATTGCACAAACTCAGCATATCGTGAAGAGATACATCTTTTTCGTGATCTGTAAATTTTTCAATACCCCGGAGAAGTGAGGCAGCAATTGCATCCTGCCCAATTGCCTGAATTCTTGATTTCAATATTCCTGTTTTATCATTCTTCCACCTGCTGTCACGGGTGAAACGATAAGTAGAGTATGAAATCCATTCAGAAAATGGAGCAACAACCACTTCAACGCCAAGATCTTCCAGCCGGTTTGAGATATTACCGTTGCAGGCTGCATTGTCGCGCATGAATATTTCACCCACCAGTGAAACCACTGGTTTTCTTTCACTTTTATCAACCTTTATAGCCATAAAATCAAAAGCAATTCCTACCAGAGTTTTATGCAGGCCACTTGAACCATTTTCGATGCATCTTTCAAGTCGGGATAATGAATCCTGATAGAGTTTGTCTGAATCTCCCTTGTTTAATTCGTAGGGCCGGGTTTCCCTGTGAATTTTATGCAGGTAATCGGCAACTACGAATCCTTTCCACGCGTTGATCCTGAATTTTTGTCCATGTTCCCCGGCAACATCTTCGTATGATGTATCATTTGATGGGGTTATAAGTTCTGCCTTATGAAACCCAAGTCTGTCAAAAAGAATCCTTTGAAACTGGTTATACTGACCAAACCGGCACGGACCATTATGATCGGGCATAAAAAAACTCATTTTTGAAGGATCGGCCCCTGGCTCCATAAGTTTTCTGAGAAAACTTCCGGTTGTACAGATCATTGGAAAACACTCTTTTGATGAGGTGTATTTTCTTCCGATAGCAAGGTCTTCTTCGGTCTGTTTTGGAAGTACTTCGGAGGCTATTCCGCAACTTCGGGCAGCAGCAGCAATCAGATAGGCACCATCATGCATATACGGAAAATACATAACCCTGTCTTTTTGGGGTGAGGCGGGACTTGGACGTGGGCGGAATACTGTCACTTCCTTCTTTTCGTTTTTCTCCGATCCTTTCAGACTATCAAGAAAAGCTTCGATACGTGTTACCATTCCGGCATCGGCGGAATGCTCATCAATCTCGAGATGAAGAAAAGGCTTGCCTTTAAGCTCTTCTGTAACATAATGCCAGATAAAAGAGTCGGGTCCGCATCGGAAGTTGCTGATATATACTGCATGGAACTTTTCATTTTTTGCAACAAACTGTGCTGCTGCAATAAGTTTTTGTCCGTTAGGCCAGTACATATTGCGGTAGTTTGTAAAAATATTATATGGCGACAGATCAAGCATATCCAGAGGTATCGGCATAACATTCTGGTTTATTAGCTTTTCTATGAGTCCCAGGTTAAGATGCTGATCCGTGCTGTTATAAGGTCTTCCCAAAAGCACAACCGGACGGCAGTTTTCAGGAATAGAACTCAGGACTTCTTTACCGTAATCAATAAGTCGTTTTTCGAATGACACCTGTACCTTATCAGCAAAGATTACCGCTCTTCTGATTTCTGATTTATCAATTCCGAATTTCTCATTGAAATATTCAGTCATCTCCTTTATGAGAGCTCTTTCGAAGAACCTGAAATGAAGTGTGGGTATAAGGAGTTTTGATTCATCAACTTTTCCCCGAAGGGCAGCTTTTATCATAAAAGGATAGGTCTGCACCCAGGGACAGTTACAGTTAAATGTATTGTTTCCTTCCTTTTGTTTACCATTAACTATGAAAGGAAGAAAAATAAAGTCGACACCCTTCTCTATAAGATCTATTACATGACCATGCATCATTTCTACCGGAAGACAAGTCTCAGCTGTTATTGTCTCAATGGACTTTGTCATCAGAGATTTATCCGATTCTTTTGAAATTACCACCGTAAATCCAAGTTGTTCAAAAAATGTCCTCCAGAAGGGAAATTGCTGGTAGAACACCATAAGAGCTCTTGGAATTCCAATCGAAGTTGATTTCCATGATTCTTTTTCCACAAAGCCTTCCATCAACATTTCGGTTCTTTTTGTGAAAAGATTTGGGATATTATTTATTATGTTTTTTCTATCGTCGGTTTCATACTTTTCGCAACGGCCACCATAATAAAGAGATTTCTTTTCTCCGGCTATTTTTACACGTCTGATCTCACAATGGTTAGTACAACCCTGACATACAAATCTGCTGACCTTGTAAGTAGCATTTCGTACATCAAAGCCTTTGAATCGGGTTTTTTGACCTTCAACCATTGATCTTTTGGCCAGGATAGCAGCTCCTATAGCTCCGGTGACGTCAAAATGAGGAGGTATAATAATACTCTTACCTACTACCTGCTCGAATGCGGCAACTACTGCTTTATTGTTTGTAACTCCACCCTGAAAGAAAATCTTATTGCCTATCCGCCTGTCACCGACTACCTTTTGAAGGTAATTATAAACGATTGAATAAGCGAGGCCACCGACCAGATTTTCGTTTCTGGCCCCTTTTTGCATGAATGAGTTCAGATCAGATTCCATAAATACAGTGCATCTGTCACCCAGTTTTACCGGTGATTCAGAATTCAGCGCCATGCATCCGAATTCCTCAACAATATTGATATTCAGCTTTTCTGCCTGCTCTTCAAGAAATGAACCTGTACCGGCAGCGCATACTTTGTTCATTTCAAAATCTACTACTACACCATTTTCTATGCTAATATATTTGGAATCCTGTCCGCCGATTTCAAAAATTGTGTCAACTGTCGGATCGAAGTCAATCGCAGCGGTTGCCTGAGCTGTAATTTCATTAACGATATTGTCGGCACCAATAAAATCACCGGTAAGGTAACGTCCCGAGCCTGTAGTACCAGCTCCCAGTACGATGACCTCTTCACCAACTTCGTCGAATATTTCTGTCATTCCTTTCTGGATTGCTTCCAGGGGTTTCCCTGCCGTGGGCAGGTAGCGTCTTGCCACTACACGATGCTTTTCATCAATCAATACCACATTTGTACTGAGAGAACCGATATCCAGTCCCAGGTAGACACGTACTTTCTCTTCGCCGTTTCTGATGAAATGAACCTTTTTTCTATATTCTGCCAGAGATTCCTTAAGGGGAGGAAGGCTGACAAATTCGGTTGTAGTTCCCGCAAGATATTCCTCAAGTTTGGATAATACCGGAGAAATGGTTCATATCCAGTTTATTTGCACAGGCATAATATACAGCGCCGATTGCCCCCATGGCAGCATGATGAGCCGGTATAATAAGTTCACCTTCAGCGAGGTTTAATGTCTCCCTGAAAGCCCTTACCATTCCTATATTTGCTGCAACTCCTCCTGAAAAAACGACTGGTTTTATGATCTCTTTACTTCTTGCAACATTGCTCCGAAAATTTCTGGCTAATGCAAAGCATAATCCGGCTACTATATCATGCAGGGGTGTTGCTATCTGTTGATGATGGATCATATCGCTTTTTGCAAAAACACTGCAACGACCAGCTATCCTTGGAGGATCAACCGATCTGAGCGCCATGATACCAAATTCGTTCTCAATTGGTACGCCAATCCTTCTTGCCTGTTGGTCGAGAAATGAACCAGTTCCTGCGGCACAAATACTGTTCATTTCAAAATCAACCAGTCTGGAGTGTCCGTTTTCAGGGTCCTTCTCCAGAATAATAAGTTTAGAATCTTCTCCACCTATTTCGATTACTGTCCTGGCTTCGGGATATAGTATTCCGGTTGAAGTCGCCTGTGCAATAATCTCATTTACAAAAACCCCTCCTATCAACTCTGTGGCAAGCTTTCCGCCTGAACCGGTAATTGCAATTCCCCTGATCGTTTCAGCAGGATGTTTTTCAAGGACAGAAGATAATCTATCTTTCAAAACATTAAAAGGCCTTCCATGCACATAATCATAATATTCTTCCAGGATATTATTGTTCTCGTCGATTACAGCTGTGTTAATAGAGACTGAGCCAATGTCAATACCAAGAAAATATTTGGAATCAGGTAATCCGGAGAGAGAATATTCAGGTACCATAAAAAGATGAATTGATCAGGTATACAGCAAATCTTTTAGGGTGGAATCTAATGCGTTCAAATATATTAATTCCCATTTTAAGAATCAATCTAAATAATACTTTTTATGATATTTATCATTTTTTTGAACGATATAACATGCACATACTCAAATTACTACATCACACCCACTCTTCCTGGAGCACTTCTCCGGTGATACCAACAATCATTTTCTTTACCGGTACTTTTCTGGAAGCATTTCCCTGGGCTGTTCTTACCATCTGCAATAAGCCACCGCAGCAGGGAACCTCCATCATCATAACAGTTATTGTATTCACTTTTGCAATGTCAATCATAGCAGTCAGTTTTTCAATATACGAATCTGTTCCCTGGTCTAGTTTAGGACAAGCGATCGCCAGAGATTTACCTTTCAAATGATTACTATGAAAGCCTCCCATAGAGAATGCCACACAATCGGCGGCCAAAAGGAGATCGGCGCTCCTGAAATATGGCGCATTCGAATTAACAAGATGCATTTGTACTGGCCATTGTCTGAGTTCTGAGGGTTGTTCAGGAAGAGGAACATTTTCATTTCTGCCTGGTTTTTCAATAGTGATAGCCCTTGAACCAGGACAACCTCCTTCATGATCATGAATTGCAGGAGATCCTGTTTCACCATGGTCTTTAAGATGCCTGAGATGCGCTGTGATCGTATTCTTTCCCTTAACTATCATTTGTTCCATTACTTTTGTTTCACTGTAAGGTTCAGCCTCTCTGGTCTCAATAGTAATAGCTCCTTCAGGACAGTGTCCTATACAGGCGCCAAGTCCGTCACACATAAGTTCACTTACCAGTCTTACTTTGCCATCAATTACCTGTAATGCTCCTTCATGACAGTTAGGTACACACTGACCGCATCCGTTACAAAGATCTTCATCAATCTTTAAAATATCTCTCGTCATAATTGTAGTTTTATTAGTATATTCAGCAAAAATGAAGAAATAGAATAAGGTGAAGTGTAACATATGTTACAAAATAGAGCAATTTCTCTTCCCTTTTTGATGTTTGTCCTCAAACTCCATCGCTGTCAATATAAGCATTGGAGAAGAGGGAGATACTGCATAAAAAAGTTCCCCCCCGCCAAAAGCGGGGCAGGCTCTCCTTTTGAAGCTAATCTTTATACACATCTCCATGAGTTGGTAGCTGATTATAAGATCGTTTGTTTGAAGGGATCTTTTTTTATTAGCATAGTCTTATCCCTTGGAGATTCCTCGCTCCGCTCGGAATGACAATTGACATGTAGCATGTATGGGTGGAAGAAGCGGCGATTCGGTTTATGAATCAATTCTATATCAATAATCTGCAACCGACTCGCCGCTTCTTCCACCCTTTGACCAGGAAATGACGTGTCATTCCGAGCGGAGCGAGGAATCTCCAATCTTATTAATAATTCCTATATTCAGCTCCTTCATAGCTGCAGATTATAATATGATTAGCCCCTCACAGAAGCCGGGGATTATTCACATTCAGCTCTTTGGAGCTAAATAAAAAAAGATGTGTATAAAGATTAGTCTCGGGAGAAGGAGGCGAGGGGGATGAGGTTATAAACTTCGGAAAACCTATAGTTACTGGAGTTATTTACTACTTTTGAAATAAAAAAATGGATTATTCACTTCTCTCAAATGCTCCTTTATTCAAGGGAATTTCCCCTGATGAAATTGAAATAATTCTTAAGAGTGTACCCAACAGGATTAAAAAATTTCAAGCAGGTTCAATAATATCTCAAAGCGGAGAACCGGTTAATTCACTGATGGTTGTAACAAAAGGAGCAGTGAAGGGCGAAATGGTCGATTATACCGGCAGGGTAATAAAAATTGAGGATATTCCTGCACCCGGCGCTATTGCTCCTGCGTTCATCTTTGGAAGCAGGAACAAATTTCCTGTGAATGTGGTTGCGATTACCGATATTGAAATGCTTCTGATTGAAAAGCCCTATTTTCTTAAATTATTAATGAAGAATGACATTATCCTGGTAAATTACCTGGATATGATTTCAAACCGTTCCCAGTTCCTTTCCGAGAAAATAAAATTCCTGAATTTTAAAACGATAAAGGGGAAACTGGCGCATTACATCCTTCAAAAAGCAGGACAGGAATTAAGCTCAGTCAACCTGAATATGACACAGAGCGATCTTGCTGAGTTTTTTGGCGTTGCACGGCCTTCTGTTGCTAGAGCACTTAGTGTTATGGAAGCAGACGGATATATTGAAGCAAAGGGGAAAAACATACATATATTTGATAAAGAAGGACTTGCTGATCTTACAATAGATTGATTGATCATTGCTTCCCTGCGGGTACGGATCCTTTTTCCCTCGGGAGAGTGATTATGAAACATGTTCCTTCACCCGGTTTACTTTCAACAGCGATGCTGCCATTGTTTATTTCTGCTAACTCATGGCAAAGTTTTAAACCCAAACCGGTTCCCTTTTCATTTTCTGTTCCGGGAGTGCTTTCGATTTCCCTGGATGTAAAGAGATATTTTTGCTTTGTCATCGGAATTCCGATGCCATTATCGCAAACCTTCAGCATCATTACTTCACCATTCATTGTTTTATCCTTAAGAAGTATGCTTATCCTGCCTCCCCGTGGGGTGTATTTTACGGCATTAGACAGAAGATTTCTGATTATAATATCCAGCAGGTCTTTATCAAAATAAGCAATTGAATTTCCAACCTGGGTGAAATTAACTGATATTTCTTTTTTGTCAGAAGTCTCTTTGAATATACTCAGGTTTGTAAGTATTATATCAGCAAGATCGCGTTGTTCAGGAGAATACTTTATTTTGTCCTCCTGATCCCTGCCCCATACCAGCATGTTCTCAAGGAGACTGATTACAAGCTGTGCATATTGAATACTTGAATTTGCAAAAATATCATATTTCTCTTTATACTCTTTCTCTTTAAGAAGATTAAGCATGTAAAGGATGTTCACTACCGGGCTTCTTAAATCATGTGCAATGACAGAAAAGATCCTGTTCTTCAACTGTATTGTATCAGACAGCTGTTTGTTTTGAAGTGCAATTTTATCGTTCTGTTTCCCAATCTCTTCATTCCTGGTTTTTAGTTCCAGGGTTCTTTCATTAATAAGGTGTTCGAGGTTCCTGTTCATGAATTCAAGTTCATTTTGGAGTCTTTCCTTCTCACGATACGACCGTACCCATCTATAAAGTAAAATAAATGCCTGAATGAATACAAAAAGTACAATGATATAAGTAAGTGAATATCCAATGGTGCTATCCGATCTTCCCAGCGATACCATCATATCATGAATCCCACCTACCAGCAATAAGACAAATGCCAAAAAATATATTATATCGATAGAATTTTTTTTCAATGAGCCGATAAAACTCATGACTAAAAGATATAATATAATCACTATCATCAAGGGATAGTACGCTAATGCTGAGTAACTAAAGATTTTTACCGGCAGATATAGTGCTGAAATAAACGCCAGGGAAAAAAGTACAGTAACAAGCCAGGCGATAACTTTGAAAAACTTCGAAGGATATAGATTTAAAACATACCAGACCCAGCCGATCAGAATCAGAAAAAGTCCCAGGTATTCAAATCTGACGATCCAGACCCAATCCATATTGAACAGATTAAGAATGAGATAATGGGAGGTAAAAAGTGGTCTCAAGGCAAGACCAATGGTTGTCATGCTGAAGAAAACCATGATCTTTTCCTTAGGGGAAATGATAAAAAAGAACAGGAAAAACAGTGAGAATCCTAAAAGAAGGCTGATAACAGACCATTCCGCAGCCCAGCTGTTGGCCATTTGCTTCTGCACCTCACCGAAAGTTCCCAACTTTACAGGTAACCAGAATCCACCCCGGCGGTGATCATAGTTTGAAACGTTTATGATTATTTTCAGAGAATCTGACTCCGGTGTAATCCTGTAAAAATTTCTTTTGTACTCAGGTTTTGTTTCAGCGGATGATTTTCCGGGTGTTCCGTTACCGCCAAGATATTTCCCGTTCAGATAAATATCATATGAGGAATCAAATACAGGAAGATCAATTCCCAACGGCTTATTAAATCCTGTTGGAAATAAGACAGTTAACCTGTAAGTGGCATAACCAAAATTTTCAGTCTTAACCGAATCCTGCGGATAATCTGTCCAGTATGAAGGGACCTTTCCATAGTAATCGGGTTTAAGATTCCTTCCTTCGAAATCGAAGGGGCGCAACATTTTATTCCAATAAAATTCCCACTCCCCGTTAAGTTTTACAATGAAATGATCGGCATTCCTGATCCCACGAAGATCCAGTATACCTTTTATGGCTGTCGGCGCATGATCTTTTGCAGCCCATGTAAATGTACAAGAGGTCAATAGAATGTATGTGAATAACAGCCTGATTTGCATATCTGTCTGGCTATTTTAGTCCTCTGTTTATGAGAAGAGCATCAATACTTGGCTCTTTCCCCCGGAATGCAATATACATATCATGCGCATCTCTTGTTCCGCCTTTTGAAAGGATCTCTTTTTCAAACCTTGCCGCCACCTCTTTGTTGAATATGTCCCCGGTTTCCTTGAATGCCTGGAATGCATCAGCATCAAGAATTTCGCACCAGATATAACTGTAGTAGCCAGCAGCGTATCCACCCGACCAGATATGATTAAAATATGTCGACCGGTACCTTGGTTTGATTTCCGGTATGAGACCATATTTGTCCATTGCAGTTTTTTCGAATGAACGGATATCAAGATTCACCGAATCTTTAATTGTATGATATTCCATATCAAGGAGTGCAGCAGCAAGGTATTCCACAGTTATAAAACCTGTATTGAATTTACTTGCCTTATCAAGCTTTTCAACAATCTCAGCGGGGATTATTTCACCGGTCTGATAATGCTTTGCATACACCTTAAGTACTTCCGGCTCCAGGGCCCAGTGTTCCATAATCTGTGATGGCAATTCCACAAAGTCGCGGGGTACCGAAGTACCTGAAACGCCCGGATAAGTTGAGTTTGAAAGCAGTTGATGGAGTGCATGACCAAACTCATGGAACAGTGTAGAAGCTTCATCAGCAGTAAGCAATGATGGTTTATCAGCAGAAGGGGGAGTCGAATTTGTAACCATTGTCACTATCGGATAGATCATTTTCCCGTTTATATCACGGCTTTGTCCCCTGAATGCTCCACACCAGGCACCGGCTCTCTTTGAGGAGCGGGGATAGTTATCAATCATTAAGATACCAACATGTTTCCCAGCCCTTTTCACTTCAAATGTATTTACGTCGGGATGATATTTAGGGATATCATTTCTTTTATTGAATTCAAGTCCGTATAACCGATTGGCAACGTAAAACATGCCCTCCATTACGTTGTCAATCTTAAAATAGGGTCTGGTAACTTCATCGCTGAGATCATATTTTTCCTTCTTTATCTTTTCGGTATAGTACCACCAGTCCCATGGTTCAAGTTTAAACTTACCACCTTCACGGTCGATTAATTCCTGCTGCGCAGTTGCCTCAGCCTTAGCAAAGGGGAGAGCTGCATTCCAGACCTGACCCAGGAACCCGAAGACTTTTTCAGGTGTTTTGGCCATATTCCTTTCAAGTGCATAATCTGCATAGCTCTTATAACCCAGAAGGTTTGATCTTTCAAGCCTGAGTTTTGCAATTCTGGATATTATCTGTTTGTTATCATGATCGTTATCATTGTCACCTTTCATGAAATAGGCAGTGAAAAGCTTTTGCCTCAGATCGCGCTTCTGGGAATATTTCAGAAATTGTTCCATTATCGGATACTGTATTGTGAACACCCATTTGCCATCCATTTTCAGGTTTTTTGCCGTAGCTGCTGCCTGGGCAATAGCTCCATCCGGCAATCCTGTCAGATCTTCCTTTCTGTCAACCACAAGCTGGAATCCGTTTGTTTCAGCAAGCAGGTTTTGGCCAAACTGAACAGAAAGGAGAGAGAGTTCTTCATTAATTTTGCGAAGTTTAAGTTTATCTTCTGCAGTTAACGCAGCCCCGCTTCTTACAAAGCTTTTGTAGGTATCATCAAGAACCTTTTTCTCCTCTTCAGTTAATTTAAATTTATCACGATTTTCATAAACTGATTTGACCCGCTGAAAAAGGCTGTCATTGAGGTTAATATCGTCTCTGTTCTTTGATAAGAGAGGGGCAAGTTCCTTATTGATTTTCTGCAATGTGTCATTTGTGTTTGCAGAATTTAGTGCCCCGAATACCCTGCTGACTTTAGTAAGAAGCTGTCCGCTGTATTCAAGTGGTTTAATTGTATTTTCAAAATCAGGAACTTTGGGATTTTTTATAATAGCTTTTATTTCAGTTCGTTGTTCTGCAAATCCCTTAATATAAGCAGGCATAAAATGAGCCGCTTTTATCTGTTCAAACGGTGGTACCTCGAATGGAGTCTTATAGGTGCTGAAGAAAGGATTATCGCTCTTTACCTCCTCTTTACAACTGGTGACTAATGCCATAGCTGTCAAAAACATTAGAATCAGGGTCTTTTTCATATCGATCAATTTGGTTTCGGTTATCTGGCGAAAATACAAAAAAAAAGAAAGGAAAGACACCGGGAGGCGTCTTTCCTTGATTTACCTAAACCTGATCGTAGAATCTGCCGAATGGCGATTATAGAGAAATTTAAACTATCGTAAGAAAAAACTTATTATTTCATTAAAAGTGAATCAATAAAAAAAGAACTGTCCAACTTATTGTTAATTGTCTTTTTGTCTCTCATTCAATGTATAGACGTTTGGGAAATCAAATTGTTGCATGTTTTTTTGTTAATGATTTGTTAATCATATGTTAAAATTTGTAATTGACATATAATGAGTAATATTAAATAATACTTTGTTAATTACGAGACATAAATTTTGACTATTTTCTTAGATGTTATACTTACAGAGTCAAAGCTTCGTTAACCGCCAGCTGGCGGATTCGTTGATGGCGATTTCTTAACGCTTGTGCCCCTTTGTGGGTAAACTTATGATCATTTAAGTCTTAATAGCAACGAATCGACGGTATATGAGGTAAAAACACCAAATCCACCAATTATATTTGTATACAGTGGGGTAGCTTCAGTAAAAGGATCCTCACCATCAATATAATTTTGCAAATGATTTATGAAACTGATAGTAAGATTTTTCCGTGTTGAATAGATAAACGTTAAGGAACGAATGAATCCTTTGCATATGAAATGAGGTAACTGTTATTCTTGTCCATATTGATCAACAAAATCTTTCGCCATCTCATACCTTTATCACTTTTAATGAACTCCTTTCATCAAATGAAATGTGGCCTGACCCTTGAACGCGTGGCGAATAAGCTCTGAAAGTACTCAAAAATCCTGTAGAAGTTTTCTTCTCCCGGATAGATCTATGAAAATTTAACTCTGACATTTAAACTCCGGTATATTCCAGGATAGGGACTGTACATGGATTCCTCTGTCAGTATTGAAAATGTGTCCACTCTCAATAGAAAAGTTTCTTCCTGGCCGGGACAGTACATTCTGCCTCAGCACTCAATCCATTTTCGCTATAAACTCTTAGTTTATACGTCTTGCCATATTGGATCTGCATTTTTTCTATGATTCAGTTTCAGACCAATACTGCAGGTGTCGAGTGCCACTTCATCTGTACCATCTGAGATCGAATCCAGACACTAATCCAAGTGGCTCTTCCGTATCCAGTTCTTTCCATATATTTTTCTTATTTGTAGTTACACGGAAATAGGATGTTTTTATTTCCCGCAGGCGATATAAATGCCGTTATCACGAGCTCCTGTTTCAAATGCAGGAGCTTTTACCATGATCTGCATCGGATTCACAGGCAAATGTAAAAATCAATATTAAAAAAGGGATATAATATTTAATCCGGAATGTTTTCATCTCTTAAAATTTAAATGACCAGGAGAATGATGGGATTATAGGAAACAAACTTACCTGTTTCAGAAGTCTTTCATAGGACTTGCCTGTCTTAGTTTTCGTCATAATTTATTCTCTCAGCAAAGTAGAAGAAAGGATTCTTTTCGGTTATACATGTTGTAAAATGATATTTCCCAGATCCTCTCTCCCCATTTTTTTCTCTTTATGAAACTGAATACCAATGTCCAGCCGGTGATAGGCTCTCATCCGGAAATTGTTCTTCTCACTCATAGTCATTTACGTTCCTGCCAAAAGCGTACCTCGTCTTCGCCGGAATAAAAAATTTAAGATTGGTTCTCTGAAGATCAGCCGGATGCTCAGATACTTTATATCTCTGAGAGTGGCAGAGTAACTGCATTTCCGGTTCCGTAGACCCAGGTTCCAGACAAGGTTATCCGGTTGGTTTAGCTTATATATTGCTACAACTGATATATCATATCCTTCTATCGTACCGGGCATAATATTTTTTTCCGAAATTGAGGGAGTCAAATTGCATCTGGGTCCACGATAAAGTATACCCGATCCATCCTGTCAATCTGCCCTCTTTTTTCTGAAGAAGGAATTCAATCTCCGTACGACCAGGCTCTGCCTGCAGTAACATTATCTTCCCAGTTCTATACCAACTGCAGAGGTTGCTTCATCAATGTCGATAAAAGAGGCTCCTTCTTTATATCCGATTACATGATCCATAGTTTTATAATAACCCTTCAAGGGAAAGCGCAAGCATTCGGACTCCTTGCAGGTCTTTCACCAGTCCCGAGAGCCAGCTGTCGCGACTGCTGAGGTCTGACTCTGTCTGTTGTAGGTACCCATAAATCGGTGGGCAGACTGATACCAGTTCCTGAAATCATATGAATATATTGGTTCATGGAAGCATATGATCCTTTCAGAGCGAAATCATTTTTTAGCCTCCAGGCCAGGGCAAGTCTGGGTTCAAAAAAATGATATTGATTCTTTGAGGCAAGGAAATGACTGAAGCGTACTCCCCCGTTTACCTTTAACGACTGAAAAGGTTGCCAGGTATCTTCAGCATAGATGCCTGATTCGACACCATCTGTATAACTGATCTCCCTGATATTAATATTATTCGGCACATCAAGTTCAACAAAAGCATGCGGTTTGAATCTGTGGAAAATCGAAATTGCCCCGATTTTGATCCAATGGTTTGGATTTGGAATATAGTCAATGTCATACTTGACCGACAGATCGCGGATACCTGAATAGTATTCTGCATAATAATTTTTATTCTCCTTAATGACCTTGTACTTGTCATAAACACCAAATTTGTAGCTACTGTAAATAGCAGAAGCATTTGCAAAGAGTTTATTACTGAAGAGATGATTCCACCGCAGTGTACCTGTTGCATTTCCCCAAAGGAAACCAACATTTTCTATTACACCACCGGAGTTATTTTTCAGATAGAATTTATCCTTCCCGAAATACCCGCTCAGGTAAAGTTTGTTATTTCTGCCAAAGTCATAGTTGATTTTGGCATTAAAGTCGTAAAAGTAGTACCCGCTATTTTCTGTCTTCGCTGCAGCTAACACCGGTCTGAGAAGTAAGTCAACATATGTTCTCCTTCCTGACAGAAGTATTGAGGACTTCCCCTTTTTTAAAGGTCCCTCAACAGTCATACGCGAGGAAATAATCCCTATGCCACCTTCTCCATGCCATTCTTCTTTATTACCTTCCTTCATGTTCATCTCCAGCACTGAAGATAGTCGTCCGCCATACCGGGCCGGGAATCCACCTTTTGTAAGCTCAACGCTTTTCAGGGCATCACCGTTAAATAACGAGAAGAATCCGAAAAGGTGGCTGGCATTATATACTATGGCATCGTCGAGAATGATCAGGTTTTGATCAGGTCCTCCTCCCCGGACATATAAACCACTGTTTCCTTCCGACCCTTTCTGCACCCCCGGCATAAGCTGGAGAACTTTAAGCACATCTTTTTCGCCAAGCAGCGAGGGTACATTTTTAATTTGCGCAACCTGCAGTTTAACTGTGCTCATTTTTACAGATTCGCTCTGCTTCTCTTTGCGATCGGCAGTAATAGTAACTTCATCTAGTAAAATATTGGGTTTCAGATCAATATTGAGCTCAATATTTTTGTGAAAAGATACTTTACGTATCTTCAGGAGTAAATCCGATGTATGAAGCAATAAGTTCAATGGAATCAGCAGCCGGTAATGTTATTGAATAGAAGCCGTAAGTATTTGTTACTGTTCCTGTTTTATGGTCTGACAGATAGATATTTACTCCTATAAGAGATTCACCGCTTATGGCCTCTTTGATATAACCGCTAATAGTGTAACGTTCAGCTAGCTGTCCGCTGATTCCGGTAGTTACCAAAGAAAAAAGGAAATAGAGTCTAAAAAATTTCAAGGTCACGCAGGGTAGTTTGTTTGATTAAACGTTAAACAGAGAATTTTATTTCTTTGTTATATAAAAACTACATCTGCTTCCATCAAGTATTCATCATCAGTTAGTTAGTTTCAATTCCCCGCTTATTTCAATCTGAATATTATTGAATCAACTGTATATGCTGCAAAAATTCCTAATCCTCCTGTAATGTTTGAATAAAGTGGAGATGGCTCAGTAAATGGATCCTCGCCGCTGCTATAATTCTCAAGCGACTTTTGATAATCATAGTAGACTTTGTCGGTATTTAAAAGGTATGCTTTCAAAAAAATTGAATCCTGTGAGCCGCCGGTCCCGTGACCGGGAAGGGTTATCCTGAATCTTTCGCCGTCGCGACCCTTATCACTTATAACGCTGAATTCGTTTCCGGTTGATGGAGAAGAATATATCGGTCCTGTTGAACGATAGCTGCTGGTTATATTTAGTAAGCGATAGTAATTGGTTTCCCCCTTATAATCATTGAAGTATAAATCTGAATTCACCCATGTATGCGAGATTGCTATGTTTTGAGGGTCGTTATACTGCTGCAATGTTGTATCGATCTCAAGATTGAAGTTTCTTCTGAATGGTACTGTGCATGAAGCTTCTGCCGATAATCCAAAGTCGCTTGTTATTCTGAGAGTATAAGTTTTTCCTTCTTCGACCGGGAAATCCGATGATCTGAAAACAAATCCTCCACTGGTTGTGTCAAGAGATACTTCATCAGTGCCATTTGAGATTGTAGCAGTTATGTTACCCCATTTGGGGATTGAAAATTTCGGGCCATAAATATTAACCGTTGAACTAACCGAGATATAATTGTTTTTATAACCTGGAGCAAGGACACCGAATACCACAAGTTTTTGTCTGAAAGCAGGATATTTAATATTGTCAGCTTCCTTTTCGCAGGAAAAGAAAATCAATATGAAAGCGGAGATCACAAAATATGTAATTGTTCTTTTCATAGTCAAAATTTAAAAGAATATGTAACAGACGGTATTATAGGGAAAATACTGACCTGCTTAAGTATGCCGATCGTCAGTGAGCTGCATGGTTTGAGTATTACCCACGGTTTTGGTATCACTGTAGTACAAAAAAGGATTTTTACGGTTGTAAACATTATAGACAGAGATTTCCCAGGTACGTTCCCCCCACTTTTTCATCTTATGAAATTGAATTCCCAGGTCAAGCCGGTGATAGGGAGCCATTCTGAAATTATTTTTCTCACTCAGATCATTATAAGTACCTCCATAATAATAACTCTGAAGGATACCTCCGAAATGGTAATTACGTGTAGATGGGAGATATGAATCAGGGAACCGTTCCATTGTATAGAATTGCGCACTCGGCAGAGTTACCGCATTTCCTGTTCCATAAACCCATGTTCCCGAGAGGGTTATGTGATTATTGAGCTTATATGTTGCAACGACTGAAATATCATGTCGCCGGTCATATTTCGCAAAATATTTTCTTCCGAAATTGATCGAATCAAACTGCATCTGTGTCCAGGAAAGAGTATAGCCTATCCAGCCTGTTAACCTGCCCTCTTTTTTCTGAAGCAATAATTCAACTCCATAAGACCAGGAATGACCTGCCGTAACATTATTTTCCCAATTAATATATGAGGCAGCACCAGGGTCATCAAACGTAAGAAAAGTCGCACCTTCCTTATATGCAAGTGTGTTGTTCATAGTTTTGTAATACCCTTCGAGTGAAATTGACAGATTCTGCCTGCTTATATCTTTTACCAGACCCAGTGCAACCTGACGTGATTGCTGAGGTTTGATCCTGTCGGTTGTCGGAACCCAGAGATCGGTGGGCAGACTTATACCTGTATTAGATATAAGATGAATGTATTGATTCATAGAGGCATATGATCCTTTTAATGCCAGGTCATTATTTAATCTCCATGCAACAGATAGTCTTGGTTCAAAAAAGTGGTACTGTCTTTTCGTGGCAATAAAATGGCTGAAACGTAAACCTCCGTTGATTTTTATTGTCTGAACCGGCTGCCACGTATCTTCTATATACAGACCCGATTCAATCCCGTTCGTATATTTGACATTTTTAGTGTGTGTATTATTCGGGACATCTTCCTCAACAAAAGCATGTGGATTGAACCTGTGGAAGATACTTATTGCTCCGGCTTTAATCCAGTGGTTTGGGTTTGGAAGCCAGTCCAGATCATATTTAAGAGAGAAATCCCTGATTCCTGAATAGTATTCTGCATAATAATCCTTATTCACCGCAAGATCTTTGTACTTATCATATAATCCAAATGTGTAATTACTGAAGATGGCTGAGGCATTTGAGAATAACTTATTTGTAAACAGGTGATTCCAGCGGAGCGTCCCTGTGGCATTACCCCACAGAAAACCAGTATTTTCATTATAAGCCTCTGTGTTATTTTTCAGATAATATTTGTCCTTCCCGAAGTATCCGCTCAGATAAAGTTTGTCATTCCTGCCAAAGTCGTAATTAATCTTGGCATTAAAGTCGTAGAAATAATACCCGGCTTTTCCTTTCTTCATAAAAGGATATATAATCAGATCTGCATATGTACGTCTGCCAGAAAGAAGGATAGAAGATTTGCCTTTTACCAGTGGGCCTTCAATAGTAACCCGTGAAGAAACAAGTCCAATTCCGCCTTCGCTGTGCCATTGTTCCTTGTTGCCTTCCTTCATATTCATTTCAAGCACTGAAGATAGCCTGCCACCATAACGGGCCGGAAAACCGCCTTTCGTGAGTTCGACACTTTTCAGAGCATCACCGTTAAATAAAGAGAAGAATCCAAAAAGGTGACTGGCATTATATACAATTGCATCATCAAGAATAATGAGATTCTGATCTGGTCCTCCTCCCCGTACATAGAGACCGCTGCTTCCCTCTGATCCTTTCTGAACACCGGGCAAAAGCTGAAGAACTTTCAGTACATCCTTTTCTCCCAGGAGCGAGGGTATATTCTTTATCTGTGCCACCGGAAGTTTTATTGTACTCATTTTTACAGATTCACTCTGCTTTTCCTGCCGGTCAGCGATAATTGTTACTTCGTCAAGAACAAGATTAGCTTTTAACTCAATATTCAGTTCTACATCTTTGTGAAGAGATACTCTGACAATCCCCGGTGAATAACCAATATAGGATGCCACAAGTTCTATGGTATCATTTTCAGGCAGAGTTAAAGAATAGAATCCGTAAGTATTTGTTACTGTTCCTGTCTTATGGTCTGACAGATAGATATTTACACCAATAAGAGATTCACCGCTTATGGCCTCTTTTATGTAACCGCTTATAGTGTAATGGTTTGGATTTTGTCCAATAAGAGGCAATTGAAACAGCAATAGCGCTGCAAGAAGATTAAGTTGTTTCATGTTAGCAGGTATAGACTGTAACAAATCTAGAACTAAACTTCCAGACTTTTAGTATTTTATATGTTAAATAATATTTAAAATATAAGCACTAATCATCTAATAATCAATGCTTATATACGGGGCTAAAATAGCTGATCATAGCTTAGCCTGCATTTGTATGGAGCTTTATCCTGAGTATAAAATTTCTGATATTCCTTAAAAAGCTTTAACTTGCACCCAACTTGAAGTATCAGATGATTGCAAAACTGAAATACCGTTTTATGATGCAGCGCCTTGGCAGACGGCTCTATTGCTGCCTTATGTTTTACAATTTCTGATCAATATGTCTGATCCGGCTCAACGGAACAGAATATTCCTTAAACGATTTTTCCCATTCATTTCTATTCATTTCTATTCATTTCTATTCATTTCTATTCATTTCTATTTATTTCTATTTATTTCCAAAGAATGAAAGGACTCATTTTCAGCGTTAAAAAATATTCCATCCATGATGGTCCGGGGATAAGGGTGACATTTTTCATGAAGGGATGCCCTCTGAGCTGCATGTGGTGCCATAATCCGGAAGGGATATCTTCTTCACAGGAAACTGTGATCCGGACGAACAGAATCGGTGACAAGGAATTCAGTAAGAGCGAGGAGGTTGGGAAATATTATTCAACTGAAAGCATTATTGAGATCCTTGATAAAGAGAAAGTTTTCATTAATCAATCAGGAGGTGGAATTACATTTTCAGGAGGAGAACCGATGGTACAGATTGAATTCCTTCGTGAAGCTTTAATGACCTGTAAGTCAAATGGATATCATACAGCTGTTGATACTTCGGGATATTCCTCAGCTGAGAATTTTAAATCAATCATTCCGTTCACTGACCTTTTCCTCTTCGATATAAAGCATCTTGATGAAGCGAAGCATTTGGAATCCACAGGAGTTTCTAATTCTAGGAATACTGGATAATTACCGGCTTTTAATAAATAGCGGAAAGGACGTTATGGTACGGATACCTGTTGTTCCGGGATTTAATGACGATCAGGATCATCTTGAGAAACTGAAACAGTTCATTACAGAGACAAAAACCAGTTCGGTTAAAAAGATCAATCTCTTGCCATTTCATAAGATAGGGTCTTCTAAATATAAAAGATTCAATATTCCTTACAGGATGGAGGGAGTTGAGCCGCCTGACAAGGGGAAAATGCAGAAAATAAAGATATTTTTCGAGGAGACAGGAATTAAGGTAAAAATCGGGGGATGAGAAAATGTGTAGGGACGTTGCATGCAACGTTCTTATAATAATTCCTTTGTGAATCCCTTCGTGTCCTTTGTGGTTAAATTTTTTCTTACCACGAAGGAACACAAGGATGTCACAAAGGAACACAAAGGAAGAAAACATAATATTTGAAATCAGTAATTGTATAGTTATGATTTTATCAGAAAGAGTTAAAAAATTAAGAGATCAGAGCCTGAATGCAGTCGAAAAGATAAGCGCAGAGAGAGCATTGCTTATCACAGAGTTTTATAAGAGTGATGAAGCAGGTGAATTGTCAGCCCCTGTTAAAAGGGCAAAGGCTTTTGAATATCTTCTGAAGAATAAGAAAATTTGCATCAACGAAGGCGAACTGATAGTAGGGGAGAGAGGGCCGGCGCCAAAGGAAACTCCAACCTATCCTGAAATAAGCCTTCATTCCCTGAAGGATCTTGCGATCCTTGATTCAAGGGAAAAAGTCTTCTTCAGAGTAGATGATGAGGTGAAGAACATTTATGAAAAGGAAATTATTCCCTTCTGGAAAGGGAACAGCAACCGCGACAGGATAATGTCACTGATGACAACTGAATGGCTGAATGCCTATAATGCAGGCGTGTTTACTGAATTCCAGGAACAGCGCGCCCCCGGACATACAGTATTGGGTTACAGAATGTTTAAAACAGGGTTTCTGGCTGTAAAAGAGGAGATAAGCGAGGCTATTGAGGCTCTTAATTTTTTTACTGACAGCCAGGCATACGAAAAGATGGAGGAGCTCAGAGCAATGAATATTACGTGCAATGCAATAATAATGTACGCGAATCGTCATGCCGATGAGCTGGATAAGCTTACCGCAGAGGAGAAAGATTCGGAAAGAAAAGAGGAGTTGATAAAGATGGCAGCCGTATGTCGCAAAGTTCCTGCCTATGCTCCCGAGACTGTTCATGAAATGCTTCAGCATTACTGGTTCATACATCTGGGGGTTATAACTGAACTAAATCCCTGGGACTCTTTTAATCCGGGCAGACTCGATCAGCATCTTTATCCGGTTTATAAAAGGGAAACAGCAGTCCGGTACGCTTTCCGAGTGTGAACTCGATGATCTTCTTGGCTGTTTCTGGGTAAAATTCAATAATCATCCCTCACCACCAAAAATGGGTGTAACAGCAAGTGAAAGCAATACCTACACCGACTTTTGTCTTATTAATCTTGGTGGAGTGAAACCTGATGGTACCGATGCAGTTAATGAGATGTCCTATATTCTTCTTGATGTCATAAAGGAGATGCGGATACTTCAGCCCAGTTCGATGATACAGATCTCCAAAGGCAGTCCTGACAGATTTATTCATAAGGCACTTGATATAATAAAAACCGGATTCGGCCAACCTTCATGCTTCAATACAGATGCAATAATCGAGGAACTGCTCAGGCAGGGGAAAAATATAATTGATGCCCGGAACGGTGGTGCATCGGGCTGTGTTGAAACCGGAGCTTTCGGTACGGAGGCATACTGGCTGACAGGGTACTTCAATCTTCCGAAAGTTCTGGAGCTGACTCTTAACAACGGATATGACAGGAGGACTAATCAACTTGTCGGGCTGAAGACTGGTAACTCTAACGACTACAAGACTTTTGAAGATGTCATTGAAGCATTTAAACTGCAGGTAAATTACCTCGCTGCGATTAAGATAAAGGGTAACAATGTTATTGAAAAGACGTTTGCCGATTGGTTGCCAGTACCATTTTTATCTTTACTGGTAGAAGATTGTATTTCCAACGGCAGGGATTACAATAGTGGCGGAGCCACGTTACAATACTTCATATATTCAGGGTGTTGGTCTGGGAAGTATCACCGACATGCTTACATCAATCCGTTATAATATTTATGATAACAAAACATTTAGCTGGGAAGAGTTTAACAAAGCTCTTGATGCAGATTTCAAAGGGTACGAACAGATTCAGTACCAGATAGTATATGAAACACCCAAGTTCGGCAATGATGATGATTATGCAGATCAACAGGCAGTTACAGTCTTTGAGATCTATTATGATGCGGTTAATGGCCAGCCAAATTCGAGAGGGGGAGTCCACCGTATAAATATGCTGCCTACAACTTCTCATGTCTATTTTGGAAGTGTTATCGGTGCCACTGCTGATGGCCGGAATGCTTATCTGCCTCTTTCAGAAGGTATTTCACCTTTTCAGGGTGTTGATCATGAAGGCCCGACATCTGTCATTAAATCAGCCTCAAAGATTGACCATCTTCAGAACAGGAGGCACCCTGTTAAATCAAAAGTTTTCTCCATCCTTTTTTGAAGATGAGGAGAGTTATGAAAAGCTTACGGCGTTGATCCGCAGCTATTTCAGTCTGGATGGTCATCATATTCAGTTTAATGTAGTTAATGTGCAAACTCTGAAGGATGCGCAATTACATCCGGAGCGATACAGGGACCTTATTGTTCGTGTGGCAGGTTACAGTGATTATTTCAACGATCTTGGAGAGGATCTGCAGAATGAGATAATCAGGAGGACTGAGCATGAAGAAGTATAAGATGAAATGTGTTGAAATGTGTTGAAATGTGTTGAAATGTGTTGAAATGAATTGAAATAGGTTGAAATTGATTGTAATATATTGTTAGATACTAACTCAAAGAGAAAAAAACCAGACTTAGATTACTTCCAGGCCTGGTTTTTAGACTCAAAATACTTCTACTTATTTCTATTCATTTCTATTCATTTCTATTCATTTCTATTCATTTCTATTCATTTTCTATTTTTCATTTCTATCCATTTCTATTTTACCTTCTTATCCTTTGTCTCATTAAACACCGCTGTTGCTGATGCAATAACACTTGCGATATCGCTAAGATTCGAAGGAATTATTATTGTGTTATTAGTCTTGGCAAGTTTTCCGAACTCCAAAAGGTATTGCTCGGCGATCCTCAGGTTAACAGCGTTTAATCCATTTTCTTCAGATATTGCTGATGATATAGCTCTTAATCCATTAGCGGTTGCTTTGGCAAGCTGTTCGATCTCCGAGGCACGGCCTGCAGCTTCGTTGATACGTTTCTGCATCTCGCCCTCGGATTTTTTAATTAACTCCTGCTTGTCGCCCTCTGCATTATTGATCTTAGCCTGTTTTGTTCCTTCCGATTCAGCAATTACAGCTCTTTTCTCTCTTTCAGCCCTCATCTGTTTTTCCATGGCATCTTTTATGCTCTGAGGCGGCGAAATATTTTTAACCTCATATCGGGTTACTTTAACACCCCATGGTTCACTGGCTTTATCAACAGCTTCAACGATAGTAACATTTATAGTTTCACGTTCTTCAAAAGTCCTGTCAAGTTCCAGTTTCCCTATAACACTCCTCATGGTCGTCTGGGCTATCTGGATAGATGCAAATCTGTAGTTATCAATCCCATACGAAGCCTTTTGAGGATCCAGAACCTGGAGGTAAAGTATACCGTCAACTTCTACAGCGATATTATCCCGGGTTATACATATCTGTGGAGCCACATCGATTGCCTGTTCTTTAAGAGTATGCCTGTACCTGACTTTGTCGAAAAAAGGGATGAGTAACTGGAAACCGGCTGTAAAAGTTGCCCTGTATTTTCCAAGCCTTTCCACAATAATTGCTGTTCTCTGGGGAACAATCTTAATCATTGATGCAATAAGAATAAATCCTAAAAAGATTACACCAATGAGAATAAAAGTCGTACTAGATCCTTCCATTTTAATTATTTTTTAAGTTCAACTATTAATTTAAAACTATCTTTTTCTTTGATTATAACTCTTTGTCCTTCTCTGATATCTGATTTAGATTCAGCTGTCCATGTAGTTCCTTTGAACTCAACTTTCCCATTTTTTATACCACCGAAATCGGATGTGGCAATTGCTTCTTTCCCTGTAAATTCATCTTCAACATCTTCAGACTGAGTTCCTCTGCTGTAAAAGAATTTTTTCTGAATTATTCTTCTGAGTGCTATGAGAGAGATAACGGATATTACTGCAAAAATCACTATTTGAACGTTGGTACCCGGATTAGCTATAAGGCAAACCAGAGCAGTGACCCAGGCACCCAGACCAAAGAAAAAAATAAAGAATCCTGGAACGACCAATTCAAGAAGAAACAGACCCAGACCCAATATGAACCAGAATATTTCGGGTTTGGCAAAAATGTTTGTGATCATAACGAATAATTTAAAGTTGTTAGCGAGATAATAGTTTTGTATGAAGTAAAGATATAATAAAAACCACAGAAAACTCAAAAAATAGTAGTGGTTATTACTATTTTAAAGGCAGATGATGATCAACCGATTATTTCTTACTGAGGTCATCGTAAATGTTTTTCAACCACATAAAAACCTTTTTGGAATAGAAATTCAGATTTTCACAGGTAAAATCACCTTCCATTTTTATCAGGCAGCTTTTATAAGTTCCGGAGTTTGCAATGAATTGATAACAGACATACTCCAATGATCCGGCATCAGCCGCAACATTCTTTAAGGCAGTAACTTTGCTTGAAGAGATGTTTTTAATATAATTGGCATATTTTTGTAATTCTTCTTTTGGAATTTTTTTGCCCGCAGATATGCAATTACTGATGTTCTCTCTGACCTGGCTTTGGGTGAGGTTAGAATCTTTATCAGCGTAATTCCAATTTTGAGGATTCTTATATTTCAGGACATTTCCTTCACCATCTATTATAAATCCGGAATGCGTGTAACCCCAGGCATAATTGATATATTCAACTTGAAATAATATTGCCTGTTTTTCATTGATAGCACTATTTTTTTTACATCCGGTAATTGACAAGGCTGTAAGGAGAATGAAAAAAGTATTTACGGGAAAGTTTTTCATTTATAGTCTGTTAAACTATTATTCCTCAAAAATCGGACCAGCCAGAACAGTAATTTTATCATTAGTTGACAAATTTATTAATATAAGGGTTACAGAGAGTAGTGTTATAAAAAAATTTTAGCGATTCATTTATTTTTCGTAAATTATATGGTTAATATTTCATTTGAAACTGTTCTGAGTTTCGACAAATCTCATCCGTTGGTTATACGGGATAAGTAATTATTATTCAAGATAATACACGCTATGTGTTTAAGCATCTTAAATAAGTTACCAATATAAAGGAGACAAGTCAGATGGAAAAATTTTTTGATTATTTCGACGGTCGGTACAGAGAGTCAATACTTAAAAAGGCTCCTGCTGAAGATGGTCCTGTAATCACTCTTTCCCGGTTGACAGGATGTGATGCCCGCCAGGTCGCTGCTATACTGACAGATGATCTTAACCATAAATTTGGAACTACTAAATGGAAATGGGTCGATAAGGACATAATATATGCTATTGCAAGGGAGCTGAATACGGATACTCAACGCGTTGAAAATTTCTATAAAGGAATTGAATTATCAAATCTTTCGGAAATGATAATGGCTTTCTCTGGCGGTTTTGTGAGCGATCTGAGGGTAAAAAAAGCCATAAAAGATGTTGTGCTTTCAATTTGTAAAGAGGGTTTTATTATATTGGTTGGAAGAGGTGGAGTCTCAATTGCGCATGAGATTTCTGATGCTCTTCATATCAGGCTCATTGCTCCATTCTACTGGAGGGTGGAAAATGTGATGAAAAAGAAGGGAATGAACCTGGAGACTGCCGAAAAATTTGTTCTGGATACGGATGAAAAACGGTTTAATCTTATACATGCTTTTATGGAAAAGAAGCCTCTGAACATTGATTACCTGTTCGATGCAACAATTAACCGGAGCTCCTTCTCAATTCAGGAAATTGCAGATACGATTCTATTAATGTATGAAAAGAAAGTCTGCAGACAGATTGCCGACAGGAAAAAGATTGGCAGGATTTGCTGAATACAAAATTTAAATCCATTAACCACAAAGATCACTAAGTATTTACACAAAGATCACAAAGTCCTGATACCTATAGGGATGAAATATAGGTTTTTACCTTTGTGTGCTTTGCGCCTTCTTTGTGTACTTTGTGGTTAAAAGATTTTTTTAACTGTCCTTATTTTATTTTACATACTGCTGCAGTCAGCTATTTTTTTTATGTGCTCACTTAGTCTTCTGTCCAGACTTTTCTTGTAGGCATCCCAATCAGTTATCGGGTATTTAGCCACACCACTGTCCATTGCGGCTTTGGCAACTGCCGGAGCCACACGTGATATTAACCTTGGATCAACCGGCTTCGGAATAATATATTCTTTTCCGAATTTAAGTTTTTCAACATTATATGCTTTTAATACAGATTCGGGAACAGGCTCTTTGGCAAGTGCAGCAAGCGCCTTTGAGGCAGCCAGTTTCATCTCTTCATTAATAGTTGAGGCTCTCACATCAAGTGCACCACGGAAAATGAATGGGAATCCCAGAACATTATTGATCTGGTTGGGATAATCTGATCTTCCGGTGGCAAAAATCATGTCATCCCTGGTTGCCATCGCATCTTCGAACGAGATTTCGGGATTAGGATTTGCCATAGCAAAAACAATCGGGTTATCTGCCATTGATGCCAGCATTTCTTTTGTCATCGTGCATGCGGCGGACAGACCGAGAAAAAGGTCTGCTCCCTTTACTGCCTGTTGCAGAGTATCAAGGTTTCTGCTGGTGATGAATTCCTGCTTATATTTGTTCAGATCTTTCCTTTTCGTATTAATAATACCTTTCGAATCGGCCATTACGATATTCGATTTGCTCACACCAAGAGAAACATATAATCTGGAACAAGAAATCGCAGCTGCACCTGCGCCACATACAACTACTTTTATATCCTCTATTTTTTTCCCTATTATTTCAAGAGAGTTTAGCAAACCTGCTGCAGAGATTATTGCGGTTCCGTGCTGATCATCATGAAAAACCGGAATATCAAGAATCTTTTTTAGCGCTGTTTCAACCTCGAAGCATTCTGGAGCTTTAATATCTTCGAGGTTTATTCCGCCGAAAGTAGGAGCTATTTGCCTGCAAAACTCAATCAATTTTATGGGATCTTTTTCATCAACTTCAATATCGAATACGTCAACATCGGCAAATACCTTAAACAGAAGTCCTTTACCTTCCATGACGGGTTTGCCGGCCATGGTACCGATATCCCCGAGCCCAAGTACCGCAGTCCCATTTGAAATTACAGCCACAAGATTCCCTTTCGCAGTATAATTATAAACAGCCTCAGGTGTCTTTTCAATTTCCAGACATGGATAAGCAACCCCGGGCGTATATGCCATACTGAGATCAAACTGGGTACTATATGGTTTTGTGGGTATTACTTCTATCTTACCATGGCGTCCTCTGCTATGGTAGAGAAGCGCATCTTCTTTTGTTACTTTTGGCATGCTGCTGTATTTTTAGTAAATGTATCGAATTCTTAGAATTATTGTTCAACCTGTCTAAATTATGGTTTTACCCCTGCAGTGATATATTTTGCATTGATGACAAAATTAGATATTTTCAACGGTTGATTTGATATCAATTTTGTACAGATTATAATTTTCCTTTTTGTATGAATAAAAACATCGCAATAGGAACTGATATAGGAGGAAGTCATATCAGTTGTGCCGCTGTTGATCTGGTTTCGGGAAAGATTATCAGGGAAACTTTAACAGAAAGATCAGTTGATAATCAAGCACAGGCAAGCACAATAATCGCTATCTGGACACAGGTTTTATCGGCTGCTTTATCAAAAGTTACTTTTGAAAATGTTAAGGGGATTGGTTTTGCTATGCCCGGTCCATTTGACTATGTGAAAGGCATTTCCTATATCCGCGGTGTGGCAAAATATGAAAATCTTTACGGATTAAATGTTTCTGAAGCAATTTCACATGGTCTCGGTTTTCATGATGATTTCCTCATCCGATTTATGAATGATGCATCATCTTTCGCAGTTGGAGAAGCGTGGGCAGGAAGTGCATCAGGGTTCGACCGTTCACTCTCAATTACTCTTGGCACAGGCTTCGGATCTGCATTTATCAGTAAAGGCATACCGATCGTTGACGGACCGGAAGTACCTGAATCAGGATGTATTTATCACCTTCCTTATAAAGACGGAATTGCTGATGATTATTTTTCAACCCGGGGATTACTTTCCAGATATAAGAAGATAAGCGGCAAAAAGTTGAGCGGGGTAAGGGAGCTCGCTGCCATTGCTGCAACCAGCAAGGTAGTTGCCGATCTATTTGCAGATTTTGGAGATAACGCCGGATTATTCCTTGCACCCTGGCTTAAAAAGTTCAGAGCTGAAATATTAGTTATCGGGGGAAATATATCTCATGCATATAACCTTTTTGGCGACGTATTTGAAGAGAGATTGAAAAAGGAAAATTGTACATGCGAGGTAACTATTTCAGAACTGAAAGAAGATGCAGCTCTTCTGGGAAGCGCATACCTTCTTAATGATAATTTTTGGAATTCAGTTCAACATGCACTTCCATTGATGTAATAGATCGATCATACTCCGGAGCAGGCTATTCATACATTAGGGGCTGAATTTCATACAATCCTTTAGTAATTCTAATAATCAAACAGAATATCGGGATATCTTAGTACGGATTTAAATCAGGTTACCTCAAATGAAATTTATTGTTGAAATGTAATAATTTATAAAAAGTTTAGGTTAATTCACTTCCATCCCGGAGTCTGTGTTCCCCATTTTCCCTATTTCCCTTCTTTCTCCGGGATGAACTATCCCCTTCAGTGTTGTAGTTCTCCTTACAGAAAGCTACAGTTACTGAAGGGGTTCTGGTTTTAAAGCCTGTCCTGGTACAGATTTCTTCTCACGCTGCTCAAATACATGATTCAGGTTTTAAAAAAAAATAGACCTTTCCTACTTGTTAATTGGTTATAAAACATGCAAATTGCAGAGTAATTAGGATAAGTTAAATACCCTGATTTACAATTCGTATTTCTAAATTTTTTTTGCTTAAATGCAAACCCTGCGAACATGAAAAAAGTCAGATCAGACAGACGTGATTTTCTGAAAAAAACAGTTATCACTACCCTTGCCTTGACAATTGTGCCCCGGCATATATTTGGAGGACAGGGATATACGGCTCCAAGTGATCAGCTTACTAAAGGAATTATTGGAGTTGGCGGGATGGGGCGGAACCACTTTGAATATGAAGGTACGCGCTTGTTGGCGGTTTGTGATGTAGATAGATCTCACCTTGATCAGGCTATCGCATTGGCCGGAGGAAATATCAAAGGTTACCACGACTTTCGTGAACTGATTGCCAGACAAGATATTGATATTGTTCACATTGCCACTCCGCCTCACTGGCATGGTATTATAGCCAGAATTGCTGCTGAGGCTGGCAAAGATATCTGGTGTGAAAAACCAATGACTCGGACAATCGGAGAAGGAATAAAAGTGGTTGAAGCAGTTCAGAAAAATGGCCGGATGTTCCGTCTTAATACATGGTTCAGGTTTAAAGATCAGTTCTATGGTCTTGGAACGACCGTAAAACCGTTGAAGAAACTCGTCGATAGCGGAGCTCTTGGCTGGCCGCTTAAAGTGACAGTCAGCGGAATAACCGGTTACGACTGGAAGTTTTATTGGAGTGGACTTCAAAATCTGCAATCAATGCCTGTCCCCGCTGAGCTTGACTACGATTTCTGGCTTGGTCCCGCTCCGTATAAGCCATATAATCCTGAAAGGGTGCATGCAAAATTTCGCGGATATTGGGATTATGACGGTGGTGGCCTGGGAGACATGGGTCAGCATTATCTCGATCCTGTTCAGTACTTTCTTGGTAAAGATGATACCGGACCGGTAACTGTTGAAATTGATGCGCCTCAGCAACATTATGATGCAGTTGGCTCATGGCGGAGAATAACTTTTACTTATAGTGACGGGTGCCAGATAGTTCTTGATGGTGAAAACCGCGATAAAGATGCTGCTTATATCGAAGGTCCAAACGGGAAAGTATATAAAGGTTTCAGATCTGATATTCCTGATTTTCAAAAACTGATAGATTCTCTTCCCGATCCCTCCCCACAAATTGGAACGTTCACCGAATCAGTTCTTTCCAGGAAAAAATTTGCACTTAATGAGGTCAATGGGCACAGATCGTGTTCGATTGTAAACCTTGGAATAATTGCACTTAGATTGGGTAGAAACCTCAATTATGATCCTGTGAAACAGCAGTTTATCAATGATGATGGTGCCAACAGACTGATAAATCCACCTATGCGCGGGCCCTGGAAAATATGATAAATGATATATGATTTGAATGTATAAATTTACTGACATGAAAATATTTCTCTTAAGTTTTTTTCTCTTCCTTTTTTCTTTAGCATCTTTTCCACAAGATCAAAGGACCACCGAAACGAAAGTAGCTGACCTTCTTGCCCGTCTTCCTGCAAACGACCAGAAATTGACCGAAAGACTTATGGCGGATATGCTTATTCTTGGGGAAGACGGAATAAAACAAATATGCGATCAGGTCATTCCCTCTGGAACTGGCGATGACACCCGTGCCAGATTCGCTGTTGAAGGCCTTTCACGTTTTCTTTCAGGGAATAATAATGAAAATGGAAGAGCAATGTGGGAAAAAGTATGTATCAGCTATGCTACCGGACAAAAGGACTTTGGAGTAAAAGACTTTTTCATGAAACAACTTCAGCAATTTGGAGGAGAACAATCAGCAGAAGCCATGAAAATTTACCTCTCAAGTAAGGAAATAAGTGGCCCGGCATTAGGAGTTATAACAGCCGTTGGTGGAAAAACTGCTGAGAAAATTTTAGCTGAATCGCTGAAGAACGAAGACCTTCCCTGTGCAGCGTCAGTAATGAATACACTGGCATTAATGAAATCACAGTCAGGTGTAAATGAGTATATTAAATGGGCTTCAGTTGGAGATATAAACATTAAATCTTCTGCATACAATGCATTGGCCTGGAGCGGCAGCCAATCAGCTTATCCTGTTCTATTAAAAGCTGCTAAAGAGGTTTCATACATGTGGGAAGTTACCGGTGCAACGGCTTCACTGCTTAACTTCGCCAGTGTTGTCGGTCAGAATGGGGATATTAAAACTATGGATAAGATCTGTAAGCTTATCATCTCAAAATGCGACGATAATATTACAATTCAAAATAAAACTGTTGCACTTGATATCTATGTCAGATTTCATGGTTTCAGTGCAATGGATAACATTATCAAAGCGGCGGCTCATGCAAATAGCAAATACAGAAACGCTGCTATGCAAATGTCACTCTCAATTCCGGAAAAAGAAGCAGTAAAGAAGTGGATTGAATATTTTCCAAAAGCTATTCCTGATGCACGGCCTGAATTAATAAACATGCTGGGTATCAGAGCTGATAAGTTGGCATTACCTCTTATCACAGCTTCGTTATCGGATAAGGATTTGCGTGTCAGGATCGAGGCTTCTGAGGCTATTGTTAAGATAAGTGGAAGTGAGTCAATACCGGCATTGATAGATTATATGATGAAATTCAGCAGCGATGCTGATCAGGAAGCTGCAAAATCGGCTTTGATGACTGTTTGTGGCAGCGATAATATGTCAATGCTGATACCTGTTCTCAAAAGTGGTTCGGCAGCAGCCAGAAAAAGTACAATTGAGTTGCTGGCCTGGAATAAGGGTAATGAGTATTTTTCAGAAGTTTTTCCTTTAACCTCATCAACTGAAGAACCTGTAAAAAAAGCAGCGATTAAAGCCCTGGCAAATCTCGCCGGACCAGCTGATCAGACAAAACTGATTGAGCTTCTTTCAGTTCCTGATAACCAGAATTATACCGCAGATATCCAGACAGCAATTGCCGTCGCTGCCGGTAAAATATCTGATCCTGAAAAAAGATCTGAAGCTATTCTTAAAGCTATGGACGGCAAAATTAAAAAGGAAAAGCTTATACCTGTCCTGGCAATAACCGGAGGACGCGAAGCTCTGAAAACAGTCCTGAAGGAATTTGAAAATGGAAATCCTGATATTCGTGAGGCGTGTTTCAAGGCTCTTACAAACTGGAAGGATTATTCTGCTTCTTCAGCGTTATATGAGATATGCGCTTCCGGAAATAAAACTTATGAGGGACCGGCTTTTGAGGGATATGTAAAACAAATTAACTCCACTGATCTAAAAGATGAGCAGAAGCTGCTCTTTTACAGAAAGATCATGCCCTTTGCACTTAGCCCTGACCGTAAAAACGAACTCCTTGCCGCAATAGGGAAACTCAAAACCTATCAGTCTCTCTATTTTGTTGCAAACTATCTCGAAGATTCTTCAACTTCGGCCATCGCCGCCAAAGCCGCTATGTATATCGCCCTTCCTTCAGTAAATTCAAAGGCAGGCCTGTATGGAGACCTTGTAAAGGATATTCTTGCCAGAGCAGCCGGTAAACTTAAAGGTCAGGAAAGTGAGTATGATAAAGAGATGGTAAATAAATATTTAGCTGCGATGCCAGCTGACGAGGGTTTTAAACCGATGTTTAACGGTAAGGATCTTTCCGGGTGGCAGGGACTTGTTGAAAACCCGGTTACACGGGCAAAGATGAAACCTGCAGAACTGGCAAAAAAGCAGATCGAAGCAAATAAAAAAGTAGCAGCAAACTGGAGTGTAAAAGATGGATGTATATGGTTCAACGGTGCCGGGGATAATCTTTGCTCAATAAAGGAATACGGTGATTTTGAAATGTTGATTGACTGGAAAATCACAAAGAAAGGCGACAGCGGTATCTATCTCAGAGGTTCTCCGCAGGTTCAGATATGGGATACTTCCAGAGTGGAGGTAGGAGCACAGGTTGGTTCGGGAGGACTATACAATAACCAGGTAAATCCTTCCAAACCTCTCAAAGTAGCTGATAATCCTGTTGGAGACTGGAATAGTTTCAGAATTGTAATGATCGGTGAAAAGGTTTCAGTCTGGCTGAATGGAGAACCAGTTGTAGATAATGTAACTATGGAAAATTATTGGGACCGAAAAATTCCTATTTTCCCAAAAGGGGCTATTGAGCTTCAGGCACATGGTACTGATCTGGCTTTCAGAGATATATATGTAAGAGAAATAAGTGATAAGGAATTTAATCTTACTCCTGAAGAGAGAGCTGAAGGATATGTTTCTCTATTCAATGGAAGAAATCTTGATAACTGGGTTGGGAACAAACAGTCATATGTGGCGGAAGATGGTATGATTGTTATCAAGCCTGTCGATGATTCGGGTGGAAACCTGTATACTGCCAATGAGTATGCTGATTTTATATTCCGTTTTGAATTTCAGCTTACACCAGCTGCAAATAATGGTCTGGGAATCAGAGCTCCTCTCACCGGAGATGCAGCTTATGTGGGAATGGAGCTTCAGATACTTGATGACACTGCTCCTGTTTATGCAAATCTGCAACCTTACCAGTATCACGGATCGGTATATGGTGTAATTCCTGCGAGAAGAGGATTTCTAAAGCCGCTCGGTGAATGGAATTATGAAGAGGTCACTGCCAGAGGAACCCGGATTACAATTGTTCTTAACGGAACTACAATTGTTGATGGCGATATTGCTGGTCCAAGAGACAACGGAACAATGGATCACAATGCCCACCCCGGATTAAAAAACAAGACTGGTCATATCGGGTTTCTGGGCCATGGTTCACTGGTAAAATTCAGAAACATACGAATTAAAGATCTTTCAGAATAATTTTTTATTTAACCACTAAGTACACAAAGGAAGAAACACAAAGGTCACAAAGTGCTTAAATATAGGTTTTTACCTTTGTGTTCTTTGTGCCTCTTTCACCCACCAGAATTCGTTTTATTTTTTTGGTACTCCAACAGTCTGGGAGAGTATTATTTTCTGATTTGTTCTTAAACCCATCTCAGGAGCGAGCTGCTCTTTTGGAACCATACCTCTTATTACGCATCCAAGATTTGCAGACGCACAATAGAGATATACATTCTGTGCGATAAATGCAGTATTGGCATATGAGGAGAGCAAATCAGAATCTTTTATCTCATCGCCTTCTTTTTTGCCGAGTTTGCTCATATCGGCAACGTAAACGATGTTCAAAGCAGCATCCGCAACAAAATCCTGACTTCCGCATAATTTCCTGAGGTCTTTGTTGTTGATATTCTTTAATAGATTTGTTTCAGCAACATAAAGATAAAGACCTTCTGGCAGAGCTACATATACATCAATCTCCTGAACATTCCTCGCTGAGGGAGCAGTTCTTTTCTTCTCATCAGCTCTGTTTATACCCCAGCCTGCCCATAACAGATCTGAAAGTTGCTGCCGGGTCAGGTTATCTTTTGTAAATGTCCTGGTTGATTGCCTTTCATTCAAAGCCTGCATCAATGGTTTACCACCGGTTTTATCCGGCGCCGGAAGAGAAATATCCTGTGCAGAAATAGTCATGAGAATTGCATTCCCGCAGAAAAATGTCAAAAAAAACAATTTCCACTTTTTCATAGTTCTAATAAAATTTAATGATTTTGTTATAGTGTTTTAATAATGAAGCCAGACAACCTGATTCATACAGTGTAAGTTTGTGCTTTTCAATTTACTGAGTGGACCTAAGAGGGGCACTGAGGCTCGCCGGGAATGAAAAGGATTAATCCACATGAAACATTCTTGCTACTTTAACTGCTGCTGAAACTCTCTTTGTAAGACCGGCCCAGTTTTTTTTGAGGATATGTTCTTTAGTTATAAGATTTGATCCAATGCCTACACAGGTTACACCTGCATTAAACCATTCTGTCAAGTTTTCAAGGGTCGGTTCAACTCCACCTGTAGGCATTATGCTTGTCCATGGGCAGGGTCCTTTAATTGCTCTGACAAAATCAGGTCCGCCTACTGAAGAGCCGGGGAATATTTTAACTATCTCGGCACCAAGTTCTTCGGCATAATTTATTTCTGAGAGTGTTCCACAACCCGGCGACCATAGAATTTTTCTCCGGTTGCATACTTTTGCCATCTCAGGATTAAGTACAGGCGAAACAATGAAATTCGCACCCAGCTGAATGTATAATGAAGCAGTCCCGGCGTCAACTATTGATCCGGCTCCCATTACTAACCCGGGAACTTCTTTTTCGGCCCATTTATTAAGCTCAGAGAATAATTCATGTGCAAAATCGCCGCGATTGGTAAATTCAAAAACTTTAATACCGCCATCATAGCAAGCTTTAATTACATTCCTGCATACTTCAGGATCCTTATGATAAAATACAGGTACGATACCTGCTTCCCGCATCTTAATGATGACATCTATTCTGGTAAACCGTGCCATAGTTTTTAGGGTTTGTATAGACAAATGTACCAAAAAATTTGAAAAATCTATTGTTTCGGCTTTAAAGAATGGTGCAGGGTGCAGGTTGCAGGTTGCAGGATAGTACCTAGCACCTAGCACCTAGCACCTTGCACCTAGCACCTAGCACCTTGCACCTCGCACCTCACTCTATTATGTCCAGAGATCCTTTCAACCGTGAAAGATTTAACTCCCAGGCTCACCTTTTGTCTTTCCTAATAATTATCTTAGCATCCCAAACTATTGGTATGGCATTAAATTACATATGGATTGCATTTTTTATTATAGGGTTCCTCGTTGCTCTGGGTCAGTTGATCTTTGCAGGTAATACGCAGATATTCAATGATTTGGTTAACTCGGTTTTTTCAAATGCAAAAACCGGCTTTGAGATATCACTTGGATTGACCGGTGCTCTTACGCTTTGGATGGGGCTTTTAAAGGTGGGAGAGAAAGGTGGGGTGGTTGCAATCCTTGGCAGATTCATGGGTCCACTTTTTGAAAAACTTTTTCCCGGGCTGCCAAAAGGTCATCCGGCTTATGGATCCATAATGCTTAATATTTCAGCAAATATGCTTGGACTTGATAATGCAGCTACACCATTAGGCCTTAAGGCAATGAAAGAGATGCAGGAAGTCAATCCCATTAAGGAGACTGCTTCCAATGCTCAGATTATGTTTCTTGTCATAAATGCAGCAGGTCTCACTATAATTCCGGTAAGCATTATTGTTTACAGGACTCAGCTGGGAGCGGTAAACCCGGCTGATATATTTATTCCAATACTGATTTCAACTTTTGCTGCGTCGCTTACAGGCATGATCAGTGTCGCTATAATTCAGAAAATCAATCTTTTCGATAAAGTAATTCTCGCTTACCTGGGCGGACTGACTGCAATAATCATCGGTATAATATTTTATTTCAGCAGGCTACCCAAAGAACAAATATCAACTATTTCGACTTTTGCGGCAAATTTTATCCTCATGTCGATTATTATTCTTTTTATCGTTCTTGCATTCAGTAAAAAGGTGAATGTTTATGATGCATTTATTGAGGGAGCCAAAGAAGGTTTTAACACTGCTATCAGGATTATACCTTTTCTTGTAGCTATTCTTGTTGCAATCGGAATTTTCAGAGCCTCCGGTGCGATGGATTTCATTATCGCCGGTATAGCAAAGTTCTTTGCATGGATGGGGGTAGATACTCAGTTCACAGGAGCTCTGCCTGTTGCATTTATGAAACCACTATCAGGAAGTGGCGCCCGGGGTCTTATGATCGATGCTATGCAGACTTTCGGAGCCGATTCATTCATTGGAAAATTGTCATGCACGATGCAGGGAACCACCGATACAACTTTTTATATTGTAGCTGTTTATTTTGGTTCGGTGGGTATTAAAAATACGAGATACTCGATAGGATGCGGCTTGCTTGCTGATCTTGCGGGATTTACAACAGCAATATTTGTCGCTTATCTCTTTTTTACTTAAATTTTTTCGCTCACGTTCATGTGCTATAGCCCGATACTTAAGGGGTTATTAATTATTGATATTTTAAAAATGGATCGCAGAGAGATTGCCATCGAAATTTTTTTAGCAGGTGTAGAAAGTGTAAAACCCTATAGTCTGATTAAACGATTTGTTTCAATTAATCAAAATAAACTTCAGATTGAAAAAATCGGGTTCGATCTTTCTGCCGTTAAGAATATTTATGTTGTTGGAGCTGGAAAAGCTAGTGCTGCAATGGCTCAGGCTATAGAATCCATTCTGAAGACCCGAATTACTTCAGGACATATAATTACAAAATATAATCATTCGGTGCCTTTAGAATTTATTACTATAACCGAAGCAGGGCATCCCGTGCCAGATGAAAATGGAACTAAAGGAACGGAACAGATAATGTCAATTGTTCATAAAGCAGAAATAGACGATCTTGTGATTTGTCTGATCTCAGGAGGAGGTTCTGCTCTTCTGGCAGATGTTCCCGATGGATGTACTCTTGATGATCTGAAAACAGTAAGTAGTATTTTGTTAAGAACGGGTGCAAATATTACCGAAATGAATTGTATCAGGAAGCATTTATCCAAAGTGAAAGGAGGACTTTTAGCCAAAGCCGCATCTCCGGCAACAGTTATAAGTTTAATCCTTTCTGATGTTATCGGCGATCCTCTTGATGTAATTGCATCAGGACCTACAACAGCAGATCCGACAACTTTTGCAGATGCCATCTCAATCCTCAGAAACTACAAAATTGAAAAAGAAATACCTGAAAAGATCTATCGGGTATTACAGGAAGGATTTGAAAATAGACGGCAGGAAACACTTAAGGAATCGGATGAAATATTACTTCGTACAAATAATTTAATAATCGGGAATAATAGTTTAGCACTCAAAACAGCAAAAAAGAAGGCAGAGTCATTAGGTTTTGAATCTCGTGTTATAACAAACAAGCTTGATGGTGATGTCGGTGATGTGGCCAGATACATTGTTGAAACTGCCGTCAAAGCCAAAAAAGAAATATCCTGCAAAAAGATTTGTCTATTATTTGCAGGAGAACCTACAGTTAAGGTAAAAGGAAATGGGCTGGGTGGAAGAAATCAGCATCTGGCACTAATTATTGCCAGTTTATTAAAAGATTTACCCGGGATCACTTTCTTAGCCGGAGGAACTGACGGGAGCGATGGACCTACTGATGCAACTGGCGCTGTTGTTGATTCCTTAACCGCGGGGAACTCATCAAATCTCCATTTGGATATTGAACAATACATCAATAATTGTGACAGTTACAACTATTTTAAAAAGACCGGTGGATTAATCATAACAGGACCAACACAAACCAATGTAATGGATTTAATGGTTGCTCTAATCGATAATTGAGCGATGTTTGCTTTTACTTTATATAGGGAATTGTCTGAGGGCCTTCTGGTAAAACACAAATTTTAGCCTGTGGTCCTATCTTTCCAACCAGGTCGTTAATAAGATGGCCGATATTATTTACAGGTTTGAAGAGGGCTCTTTTAATAGTTTCATTATCAATCTTATCACTAAATAAATACACACTTGCTTTCAGTTGAATCAGCGCCTGAAAATAGATCTGCCATGTATCTTTTAATGTACTTTCATTCTCTTTAATAAACTTCATCAGATCATTTACACTATTTACTGAGGTTAAAATCGTTTCATAGTCACTGTTATTTGGAATTCCATCCCAGCATTCTGCTGCCATAATGATATGTCCCCCTTCTTTTACAATCTGAGCAGCTGCGCTCATTCCCTTTACGGTTTGATAGATATTCAGATCCAACGGATAACCCGAATTACTTGTTATCACTATATCATAAAGATTATCTACAGCGGCCATTGCAGATTCTTTTACAAATTGACATCCAGCCATATGAGCTGTTCGTAATTCGCCTGCGAATACATTGGTGATATCTTTATTTCTATTTAAGGCAATATTTAATAAAAACAATCCAGGAACAAACTCTGCGGCTTCCATAATTTCTTCCCATAGAGGATTTCCGTAAGTAATACCCCAGTTTACATTTTCATGTGACAAATGTGAGATAGAATGGTTATATTTAATCGTATTCACATATGCCATTCCAGGAATTAATGCTTTTCCTCCACCCGAAAAACCCGCAAAAAAATGCGGTTCAATAAAACCGGTAAGAATTTTTATATTGCACTTAAGAATTTCCTTATTTAAAAAAATCTTGTTTCCTGAAGTAGTGGTGCCAACATATTGATGCAAATCTGCATCGTTCGCATTGTTTTGAACAATTTTGTAACTATTTACGATAGTTTTCCCAAGAATCTTAACCAATTCTTCATTAGTTGCTGGTCTATGAGTTCCATTTGCACAAAAAAAACAAATATTCTCATCTGATATATTTCGTAATTCATTTAATAAGGCGGGTATAATAATCTTATATGGTGTTGCCCTGGTAATATCGCTGAATATTATGGCAACTTTATCATCGGATACCAGTACATCTTTTAATGGTTTACTTTTATGCGGATTTCTGAGAGCTTTTGTTATTGACGAGCTCTGATCATTTACACTTTCAACCCAACGAGGTTCAATAATGTCTATATTATAATTATCGGATAATTCGATTTCATATCCTGTTTTGCCATAAGCTAATTTAATAATCATATTTTAAAGCAATATTGATGCATCTGTTTCTTAAAATAAGAAATTAGATAATTCATTTACAAAAATTAAACTTTCGGATGTATCGAAATCGTAAAATATTTTTCAATAATGACTTCCCTGTAAAATACAGTCTAAAAATACTGAAAAATAATCACAAAACCAAAAATTACAGTGACCATGGAATACTCAAAATCAAATAAGTAACTTACCGAACCCTGATAAAAATCACTATAGAATTGTCCGGAAGAATTACTTTTGTAATCGGCATACATTGTATTGTATATTGATGTAGCAGGGCTCCATAGTGTAAAGGCATAACTCAATAACATAGAAGATCATTAACTTATAGTATATAAAAATAACCGAATCGTCATGAAAAAACTTTCCTATCTGCTCTTATTTTTACTAAGTTTGATTTCCTGTACAAATCGACCAAAACAACTCGTGGGCAATGAAAAAAATCCTTTAAATCAATCTATTGATACCTCTGATATGACCAATAATTTTTATGATAACACTGAAGTCTATCCGCTTCCGGTAAAAGAATTGTTCATTGATGGTGAAATAGCTAATCCGGGCAAGGTCGATTTTACAAATCTGCCTGTTCGTTCAGTCATTGTCAAGGAGACATTACTCGACAGTGCCGGTGGTGACAGGTTTATTGGTGCTTACAGATATGATGGGTATTCATTATTCGATATTCTTGATAACAGGATACTTAAAAAGGCAAACATCAGTGAATTCAAACCCATTATAGACTTGTATGTAGAAATCGAAAATGATAAAGGGGAAAAAGTAGTCTTTAGCTGGGGTGAAATATATTATCCGAATGATCTGCATAAGATATTGATTGCCAGCAGTGTGTCACGAATAGTGCCATCAAAGACAAAGGAGCTGTGGCCGCTGCCTGTTGAAAGCAAAATTGTGGCAGCAAGTGATCTTGTAACTGAAAGAAATATCTCTTCGCCTGCAAAAATTACGGTTAAGTCATACCCACACTCATTTACTGTTCAGCAGGGAATGTCGCCGATGTATTCATCACGGATAGATATTTTCAGTTCTTCAAAAAAGGTTGAGCAAATAGAGACTCTTCCGGAAAATCTCGCCAATGTTACTTTTAACACAGTTTTTTATGGCAGGGGGAAAGGCATTCACAGTACTACGCCGTTTGCCGGGATCCTGCTTAAAGAACTCCTTCTGAAGTATTATCCTGTCACAACGGAGAATCTGAAATCGGGTATGATCTGTATCGCTGGTATAGATGGTTACAGGAGTGCGGTTTCGTATTCTGAACTATTCAACCGGAATGATCAGCAGGAATTTATGCTTATCAAAACAAAGGCTGATGAAGACGGAGGTCACTTCAGAATTTTTGCTGCATCAGATTTTTTCTCCGACAGGGCAATTAAATCAGTAAGCGAAATACACCTTGATATTAATAAATAAAAAGTAAAATCATGAAAGCAAAATTATTAATTCTTTTATTCAGTCCTTGCATTATTCTCAAGTACCTATGGGAGTAAAAAAGCAGGAGAAAACTCAAAGAGTACTTCTAATTTAACACAAACTACTGCTTCAGTTTATGGAATGATGATTGTAGCGAAGTTAACCGTGAAACCAGACAAGGTTAAAGCTTTTACTGACGCTGCTAAGGAGATAATAGAAAAGTCAAATAAAGAAGCTGGCTGCAAATCTTATCAGCTTTATCAGGATCCCTATGACAACACAAAGTTTGTTTTTGTTGAAGAATATAAGAATCAGGCTGCAGTTGATGCCCATTTTGCCAGCGATTATTTTAAGGCTTTTGGACCTAAAATCAGTGATCTGGTTGCAGAACCGGCTAAAATCAAAATAATCAGTGTAGCGAAAGAGGAGGTTAAATAGATTGTATATCTCCAGATCGTCGTCTATAGGTAATTAATTCCTGATCAGGCACCGCCATGGCGTGTGAAGAAATTCTGAATAACATTATACTTGCACCATAGTTTTGATAAATGGCTGAAAAGATTTATAGCATTTCGATTGCAGGATGCAGTAAGGTAGCCCATCTGCATGCAAAAGCAATTCAGGGTATTACAAATGCCAGGCTGGCAGGGGTTTGGAACCGAACTTTCCGGAAGGCAAAAGATTTTGCCGCTGCCTACAATACAAAGGCGTACTCGGATATATCAGAGATGGTAAAAGACAATAAATCTGACCTTGTAATTGTCTGTACTGCTCATCCCTACCATATGCAACCTGCAACTGAAGCTGCTATAGCAGGTGCTAATGTACTTGTTGAAAAACCACTTGCCTCGAAACTTCAGGAGTGCGATGAAATCATAAAAACCTGCAGAGAAAAAAATGTCAGGTTAGGCGTAATAAGTCAACGCAGATGGTACGAGCCAGTAATCCGGGTTAAACAGGCCATTGAACAAGGAAAGATCGGGAAACCGGTTCTTGCAATTGTTACCTTGCTTGGCTGGCGCGATAAGGCTTACTATGACTCTGATGAGTGGAGGGGAAAATGGAAAACAGAAGGAGGCGGGGTTCTTGTAAACCAGTCACCCCACCAGCTGGATATACTTTTATGGTATATGGGGGAAATTGATGAAGTGTACGGTATCTGGAGGAACCTGAATCACCCTTACATAGAGGTGGATGATACGGCTTTAGCTATTGTGAAATTTAAAAGTGGTGCTCTAGGAAATATACTTGTAAGTAACTCTCAGAAACCTGGTCTTTACGGAAAGGTACATGTGCATGGTGAAAATGGTGCATCTGTTGGAGTGCAAACCGATGGCGGGGCAATGTTCATTGCAGGAAGGACAGGTGTTGCTGAACCTCCGGTAAATGATCTGTGGACAATCCCGGGCGAGGAAAATCTTTTACAGCAATGGATAATGCAGGATACTGAGACTTTTAATAATTGCGATCCTTCTGTCAGGTATATGCAATTCCAGATTGAAGACTTTCTCGGTTCAATCGGGAATGGGACTGACCCTGCAGTAACAGGAGAAGATGGTCGCAGAACGGTAGAACTTTTCTCTGCGATCTACCGTTCCACCCGTGATAACTTGCCTGTTAAATTTCCATTGAAACCGGAACCAGGCTTTGATGGCAGACAGTAATCAGTAATCAGTAATCAGTAATCAGTAATCAGTAATCAGTATCGTATAGAAATCAGAAACCTATGAGCTACAAGCATGGTAACAATCAACCTTAACCTTAACCTTAACCTTAACCTTAACCTTAACCTTAACCTTAACCTTACCCTTTACCTTAACCTTCTTCAGAATTCCTGCTTCGGACTTGTTAGTTTCTGAATTTTTTCTTATACTTTTAACTTCAGAAAAGAGGCTGATCAATCTGAGAATCGATACGCATGAAAAAGGCACTTTTACTGGTTTCTTTTTTACTTATTGTTTATGCTCTTGGGGCTCAGCAAGGCGCACCTTTGCTAACTAATTTTAAGGAAAGCATTGAGATAGAAAATCCGAGCTGGGCTATCTGTCAGGATGATAACAATGTAATGCTGTTTGCCAACCGGCGTGGTATTCTCACTTTTGACGGCCAGGGCTGGAATTTTATTCCGATGCCTACAATTCCTTATTCACTTAAATACAGCCCTCTGGATAGAAAAGTATATGTCGGTGGTGATAACAATTACGGATATCTGGCCAGGGATGAGATGGGTATTTACAGATACTATTCTATTTCAGGCGATTCATCCTCAGTAGGACTGATATCCAGAATAATTCTTACTGATTCAACTGTTTATTTTTACGGGGAACAAAGTATCAGCAGGCATAATTTAAAGTCAGAAAAGTTTGAATTACGACTCAGACCGAAAGGAAACAGACCTTTCACGGGGATGTTTATTACTCCTAAAAATACCTTCATAAATGTCTCTGTCAAAAGGACTCTACAGGCTTGAAAGTGATACCTTGTTCCCTATTGTTACTGGTTATATGCTTGAAAATGAGGAGATCCTTTTCAGTCTTCCCTATAACAAGAATCTTGTACTTTTAGGAAAAAGCAATGGAGAACTTTCTCTTTTTGACGGGATAAAATTCTATGATTACCCTATAAAGGATGAAGGTTATCTCCGGCAAAATATTCTGTCGGACGGGTTATTAATATCTGACAGTCTATATGCATTTTCAACTCTTGATGGAGGAGCTCTGGTTGTTGAAAAGCAGAACGGGAAACTAAAATATGCGATCAATTATATAAATGGATTACCCGATGATGAAATTTTTGCACTGGGGATGTGATAACAATTATGGTCTGTGGTTTTCCCATCAGTATGGGCTTACGCGTGCAGATTTGCGATTACCGGTCGGCAATTTCAGCATTTATCCGGGACTGAAGGGCAACCTCATTGCCTCACTCTGGCATAATAATGAATTATATGTAGCAACGAGTGAGGGAGTGTTTTATCTGAAAGAAGTTAAAAAATATGCTCAGGTAGAGGTACTTGTAAAAAATGAAGAAGTAGTTGAAAAGCCAATCCAGCCGGTAATCCAGAACAAGCCAGTTCAACAGGTAACTCCGGAGCCACAGAAAACAAGGAAAGGTATTTTATCCAGAATATTTGGAAAGAAGCCGGTGGCACCGGTTGTTCAGGAACAACCAGTGCAAATAATTACTCCTCCGGCAATCAGGTTACCGGAACCAAAATATTTCAAAAAGGTAGCCGGCAGACTCAAATCAATTAATTATGTATATACCAAAATTGATGGACTGAATGAAAAATGTAAGCAGATGATCTCTGCCGGAAATGATATTCTTGCTTCAACAAACAGAGGCCTTTATATTATTTCAGGCCACGTTGCCAAAGCTGTTGTAAGTAACAGGTATATTAATAACATTAGTTCAAAATCAAGGGATAACAAGTACTATGTGGCCACGACAGACGGTTACTTTTATATCACACATGATAATAAGAATGGTTGGGTGGCAGTTTATCCCGATAAAACATTTACACATCCACTCTATTCAATAGTATCAACGGATGAGAATACTATCTGGGCAGGGAGCGATGATATCCTGTTCAGAATAAGTCTTGAAAACGGAATCTTTTCCGGGAATACCAAAGTGTATAGTATTAGTAATTTGCCACAGAGGTATATAGTTGAATATGTTAACGATACGATATTTGCTTTTACATTATCAGGTGTCAGTTATTATGACAGTAATCTTGATTCCTTTAAAGAATACAGAAAGGAATTTTCAAATAACAGTGCAAGGATAAAATATGTGTTATCGCAGCAGGAAATTCCATGGGTTAAGACCGAAGACGAATGGATCAATATCAGTTCTGCAGGCAGAATTGACTATAATGATAAGGCACTTCTTAAAATTTTTGATAATCTTAATTCAATATATACCGATAAAGACAATATCTGGGTTATCAGCGGAGACAATCTGCTTTACAGAATTGTCCGCAACAAAATTCCTTCCGTAAAAACAGACATAAACCTGTTCATCAGAAGTATCTCCAATGCAAAAGGGATTAATTTCAGCTTTTCCGATATAGTATTCGGAAGCGGAGATAATACTGTATATTTTGATCTGGTAGCTCCTGGATATCTTAAGAAGAATTCGACTCAATATCAATATATTGTTGACAAGGTTATGACGGAATGGTCAAAGTGGTCATACGACAATACGATAACCCTGATGATAAAGCCTGGTAAATATATACTTCAGGTAAGGGCGAAAGATATATGGGGGAACATAAGTGAACCCAAAAGGGTTGGATTTGCTATTGAAGCGCCTTTTACACAAACGACCTTTTTTTACATAGTTGTTGTGTGTGCCATACTGGTTGTAATAATAGGAGTTATCAGATTCAGGGAAAGGCAGCTTAAAAAAGACAAACGGATATTGGAGACCAGGGTAAAAGAGCGCACTACCGAAATTGAGGCTCAAAAACAGGAGATTACTTCAAGTATTGAATATGCAAGCAGGATACAGATGGCGATGCTTCCGGAGTCTGAACATTTCAGGGATTCATTTTCGGAATATTTTATAATATTTAAACCCCGTGATATTGTAAGCGGTGATTTCTACTGGATCGGTGAAGATGAAAAACATATTTACTTTACGGTTGCCGATTGTACCGGTCATGGCGTTCCGGGTGCCTTTATGAGTACGCTTGGGATATCAACATTAGATGAGGTAATCACCAATAATGAAAACCTTAAAGCAAATACTGTATTAAATCTGTTGCGTGAAAAGATTAAAACGTCTATGCACCAGACCGGCAAAGAGGGAGAAGCCAATGATGGTATGGATGTAGCCTTTTGCATCCTGCATAAGGACAGGAAAATACTTGAATTTTCCGGAGCTTATAATACGCTCTTCATTTTCCAGGGAGGAGAGTTCAAGGAATACAGAGGCGACAGGATGCCAATAGGTATTTACTATGGTGAAAAGGATACTTTCACTAATTACGAGATCAATGTACAAAAAGGAGATACAATCTACATATTTACAGATGGATTCGCTGATCAGTTTGGCGGACCATATATGTCCAAATACATGAAATATAACCTGAAGAAACTTATTACGGAGATCTACTACAGGCCTATGGCTGAACAACATAGAATACTGGAGAGTGAGTTCGAAACATGGAAAGGCTCTGCAGATCAGATTGACGATGTTACAATTCTGGGTGTGAGGATATAAATTGCCTCTTTTGCGACGCACGTTGCCCAACGCCCTTCTCTTTTCTGGAATATATTCGCTATCTTTAAACATTAAATTGAAACAAAAATGATAATAAAATTTATAGGTGCTGCAAGAGAAGTAACAGGAAGCAAACATCTTATTACCACAGATTCAGGGAAAAAAATACTTCTTGATTGCGGCATGTTCCAGGGAAAAGGCCTGGAAACAGATGGTATGAACAGAGACCTTATGTTTGATCCGTCTCAGATTGATCATATTATTCTTACCCATGCCCATATAGATCATTCAGGACTGATACCTTATGTTTATAAGCTTGGTTTCAGGGGATCGGTGATCTGTTCTAATGCAACCCGTGACCTTTGTGCTATAATGCTGGCTGATTCTGCTTTTATTCAGGAGCATGATACATTGACTTTCAATAAACGCAGAGTTAAAAAGGGACTTGCGACCGGTGGAACCTATTTATACACAGGCTGATGCAACAGCCTGTATGAAACTCTTTATCGGTGTACCATATGAAATGAATTTCAGGGTTGATGAAAACGTAAAAGTTAAGTTCACAAATACCGGCCATATGCTTGGCAGCGGTGTGGCAAATCTTCAGATCACCGAAAACGGGCAGATCAAAAAGATAGCTTATACAGGTGATATAGGCAGACTGGTTGATCAGATACTTGCTCCTCCAAAGCCTTTCCCCCAGGCAGAAATCCTTATTACTGAATCAACTTATGGAGACAGGCTACATAACGATACAGTGATGGCAGAAGAAGAGCTTCTGAACGTAGTAGTGAATACATGTGTAAATAAAGGTGGGAAGCTTATAATCCCTGCTTTCAGTGTTGGCCGCACACAGGAAATCGTTTTTTCACTCAATAACTTTTTTAATCAGGGCAAATTGCCCAGGATTGATATTTTTGTAGATAGTCCCCTTGCTGTTAATGCAACTACTGTTTTCAGAATGCATCCGGAGTGTTATAATCAGAATTTCCTTAATGTATTGCAAAACGATCCCGATCCTTTTGGATTTGAAAATCTATTTTATATTACTAAAGTTGAGGATTCAAAAAAACTCAACGATCATAAAAAACCGTGTGTTATTATTTCCGCTTCAGGTATGATGGAAGCCGGCCGGGTAAAACATCATCTGGCAAATAATATCTCTGATCCGCGCAATACGATCCTTATTGTAGGATATTGTGCTCCAACAACACTAGGAGCAAGGATAGGAAGAGGTGATAGAGAAGTCTCTATATTTGGAACAGTTTATGAAGTAAAAGCTGAAGTGAGAAAAATCGAATCATTCAGCGGACACGGCGATTATAAGGAGATGGTCAACTTTTTAAGTTGCCAGAATAAAAGCGGCCTCTCGAAGATTTTTATAGTTCATGGTGAGTACGAGACACAGAAAAAGTATGTTTCGACTCTTTCAGATGAAGGGTTTAAAAACATTGAAATACCTGCCAAAGGTCAGGAATATGAACTTTGATTGCCTGTACCTCACCCTAACCCATCTCATTGAGTTTACCTCACCCCAACCCCTCTCCTGAAGGAGAGGGGCCTATGTGTCTGATTATCTTTCTTTTGCCCCCTTCTCTTTCAGGAGAAGGGGGCAGGGGGATGAGGTAAAAATAATGGAGAAGGGATCGGGGAAGGAAATATCCAGAGGCAAGAGAAACCTCCTACTGTATGTATTTTCTCAATTCTTTTCTTACAGTTTTCCATTCCGGGAAAACTTCTGATAAAAGTTTATAATACCGTGCGCCATGGTTGTGGTGTTTAAGATGGCATAACTCATGAATAATAACATATTCAATATACCGGTCTGCAAGTTTTATGAGTTCAGTGCTTAATGTTATTATTCCTTTGCTGGAGCAGCTTCCCCAGCGTCTTTTCATAGTTCTTATAACCAATCCTGCCGGCTTGAACATTTGATTTTCGTGTTCCCTGATAACCTTATTCATCAGTTCAGGAAAAACTATCAAAGCTTCATTTTTGTAACCTTTATAAAGCAGTCTTTTTATTGCCAGCGGATCATCTGTTCTTTTCAATCCCAGTTCGAATGTGTTGTTGTTAAACCGGATATAGGATTGTCCTGATTTTTCAATTTTAAGAACAGTTTTATCTCCGTGGAAAAGATGAATTTCGCCTGTTGTATATGATTTGTTCAGCGAACTATTATCAAGTCTCCTGTAATTGTCACGATGTTTTAAAAGCCATCCGTACTTTTCCCTTACAATCCTGTTTATAGTTTTAAAGGAAGTAAGATAGGGGACCCTCACAATCACTGATGAATCGGGTCGGACGCTGATCCCTATACTCCTTCTTCCTGAATAAATAACCTGGAATTCTATATCCTCTATTTTGTAGATTTTCGGATCTTCTGCCATTAATTCTTATACTCTGAATTGTTGCAATTTACTAAAAATAGTACACCTGAACAGGCTCATCGGGAATATCGGTTTGAACATTTCTCCTGTTAAATTGTTTTAAGTGATAAGTTAAAAATTTCTAAAAATCAAATTTTCAGGAATATTACTGCGTTATATGTTGTCTATAAATCATAAATAATATTTTAAACCGACATTTTATGAAAACAGGAATCAGAATTTTATCAATAATTGTTTTTTCTTTCTTCATGGGTTCCCTTTCTGCACAGCAGGGTCAGGGAGGTCAGGGAGGCCAGAGAGTTCAAAGAACTCCTGAAGAGACGGCAAAAACACAGGTTGAATGGATGAAAACCGACCTTAAGCTCGATGAGGCAACACAGAAGAAAGTATACGATGTAGTTTTGAAGTATGCCAAACAATCATCAGAGGAGAGGCAAAAACTTATGGCTGCAGGAGACCGTGATGCAATGAGAGCAAAGATGACAGAAATTACAGCTGCCAGAGATAAAGAATTGAAAGTTATACTTGGAGATAAAAATTATGAACTTTTTAAAACCAAAGAGGCTGAAAGAAGGCAGGCCATGATGCAGCAAAGACAAAATTAAAATTCCACGTTACCCGAACTGAGATGGTTAGTAAATTATTCCAAATAATTTTTTTCGACCATATCTTCACAGGTTAGTAGGTTAGTAGGTTAGTAAAAAGATCAGGGTAGGGTAATAACAACGGGCGGCAGTTTATCTGCTGCCCGTTTCTTTTCAAATAATTGTGAATATCAAAATCTGTATTCAGTATGATTATTCCTTTTAACTGTTAGTATTGTTATTTCCGGTGGCATCCATATTCTGAATGGAATTGCCAGAACCCCAAGTCCCCGGTTGACGTATTGATATTGATTACCGGTTCTGTAAAGTCCATTCCAGTGAGGATAGAAATATTTTGCCGGGCTCCATCTGAATTTTTTTGTAAGTATCCCCATCTGCATACCATGAGTATGTCCTGAAAGAGTGATCCCAATGTCAGTTTTCCCCGTTACTGCCTCAGCCCAATGATTTGGATCGTGAGTGAGAAGTATCTTAAGGTCAACACTGTCAAGTCCTGAAATTGCTTTGTTCAGATCTCCATGAATCATATGTGGATGCCGTCCTTTGGTGATAACACCTATAAGTGCAATTTTTGCTTTTCCAATATTAACTATTCTAAATTCATCATTAAGTGTCTGGTATCCTGAAGCTTTGATCAATTTATTCATTATCAATATATTATTCTCTCTGTCTGCTTCAGTGAAATATGGGTCATAAGTTCCGACATCGTGGTTACCTAAAATAGCAAAATTGCCATATTTACTCCGGGCTTTTGAGAGAATTGTGTCGTCACTTTCAAACTCCCTCCATCCATAGCTGACAAAGTCACCTGTGTTGAGAATCAGATCAGGTTTATATGTATTTACTTCATCCATTACCCTCTGCAACAATTTTTTGTGATGATAAAATGTGGCGAGATGCATATCAGATAGCTGTACGATTTTCAAACCGTCAAGATCCTTATTTAACCCTTGGATTTTAATGGTGACTTCTTCTGTCTTGAAATTAAACCTTCCGTAAAGTGAACCCAGAGCTATTATTGTTAGTATAATACTCATTACAATAAGCCCTGAATTTGTCAATGATCTTACATGGCCTCTGCTCTTAATTTTTATTAATGTTCCGGAGAAATGCAAAATAATCAGAATAATTCTTGGAATTACCACCGCAATAATCATTCCTGTCAGATTCATCATCAACCAGACATGCCGGGGATTATCGAAAAAGGTTTTATTGGAAGTTGTTTCAATATAAAGGATCCAGACCCATATGCTAAGAATGACGTGAATAATAATTGAAATGTAATATTTTGGCTTTGAATAGTTGTAAAAATGCTGCCGTAATACAACTGGTGTGAGAATCTCTGTGATGATCAGAATAATCAATAATACCATTGGAATGAATTTTAATAATCAAAAGTAAGCAAATATTAATTATCCCGATTATTCTTACATTCGCAATTACAATGTCGGAGTAATATGACCGAAGTTAAATTTTTCGACCCGCTTTTTGTCCCTGATTCAAAACTGACCTATTCAGTTATATCAGCCAGGTTCAAAGGCAAATGGATTTTTGTCCGGCATCAAAAGCGTTCAACCTGGGAGATTGCCGGAGGTCATATTGAAGAGGGGGAAACTTCATTTGAGGCAGCCGGAAGAGAATTAATGGAAGAAACCGGTGCTGTTGAAATTTGAGTCTAATATGTGTTGCAACATATTCAGTGACAATTGACGGAGATACAGGCTGGGGGAGGCTTTACTTTGCTGAAGTTTCTGAGATTGGTCCGATACCCGATATTTCGGAAATTGCTGAAATAGTTTTGTCAGATCATCTTCCCGAAAATCTCACTCATCCGGATATTCAGCCGCATTTGTTCAACAAGACGATAGAGTATTTAGAGATCAAAAAAATCCATTAACCACAAAGTGTGAAGTGCACTCCTTTGTGTTCCTTTGTGATGTACTTTGTGATCCTTTGTGGTTCAATTTTTTACTTTTTACCGCAAAGGGACACTAAGGTTAACACTAAGGTTCACAAAGGACTTTTTAGACAACCCCAGGGGGCACCTTCTTAGTGTACTTTGTGGTTAAATGAATTTTCAGATATATTCAAAAGTCACTTTCTTCAGCCATTTTTCCTCAAGCAGACGCGCAATGCGCTTTACTACAGTTCGTCCTGATCTCAAGTTCAACAGGCAGATTAGGATCCTGATGTGCGATATTGATCCTGGTACCGATAACGAAGTGAATCTCATCGCTCTCCATAATCAGCCTTACGATCTTATCTGCCGGTCCTTTTCCGAGTTTTACACTGTTATTATAAGTTTTCAATATTTCGTTGACCTTTTGAAGTGTCAGGATTCCTTCGGTCACCAGATCAATGCCTTCCAGGAAACTTTCCGGCGGCAGTTCCGGATCTTCGAATATAAGTTCATCAATAATAGTCCTGTTTAATTCCCGGGCAACTATATCTGCTGTTGTACCTCCGCAGAGGATCACTTTTCCTTTATATGCAACTACTTTTGCGGCCAGATCTTTGTCCTTTTCCTTCTCGTATGGGGGACCTGTACAGATAATTAATTTACGGGGTTCACGGAAATAGATTGTTGCACAGCTTATATCATCACGGGCTTTATAGTTGTCGTTTTTATGAGCCATCGTAACAATCTTTCCGGCAAGCATATTGGCAGAAATTGATGCTTCACTTGTAACAAGCGATGCAGCATAAGTGGCAATGCTGTCCCTTTCCCAGCCAAAAGGAAATGGTTCACTTCCCATTCCGCTTTGTGAAACACCATCAGAGCAGAAGATAATTCTGTCTTCTTTCTCAGGCAAAAATGTGCATGTTTTCAGAACCTTACCTGAGTTTTTACCTTTCTCGAGCACTACTTTTTTCCATGAAGGATCAAATATCTGGCTCCCTCTTAAAACAATACAGGATGGATTATCATATTCCAGTATTGTTGTCCTGCCGCTGTTTTCAATATCTATAATTGTAAAAGTTGAATAACTGATCTTTCTTTCGCTGCATACCGGAAGTGTATTCATTATAATCTCAGCGATACGGTCAACCTCCTTATGTTCGCGTGTAAAATTTATGGCCATTGTTGCCGTAAGGGTTGCAAGAATATTTGCCTTAACCCCATGTCCCATACCATCGGATAATACGGCAACAACCCTGTCTTCTTCTTTAATATACCTGTACAGAAATACATCGCCGCTGATCCTCTCCCCGTCGAAGTTCCTTTGCTGGCTGTTAACCTCTATAAAAAAGTTCCTGTTCACTTAAGATTATTTGAGGTTGTTTTTCAGATTCACTTTTTTTGTTTTGTACGATTCAATTATTGAGTTCAGCATCTGCTCGGTTTCAGATGCACCTTCTCCAAGCAGGAATCCTATCTTTTGAACCATTTCAAGGTTTTTATCAATCACCTCACTGACTCTGTTTGTTACCTCTTCCCCCTGTACTTCAGGTGAATACAGATCGCGGATTATTGCTCCGCAGATCTTGTTCTTTCTTATCGGAAAGATGGAAATATTCAGCATTTTATCTTCAAAATGAACATCTTTGCTTACAACAGGTTCATCTTCCTTTATTACAAATGTGAACATATTATAAATGTTGAAGGGGATGAGGGTCTTGATATCTGCACCGGCAAGACCGGGAATTACATCTGATATGGCTTTTGCATCCTCTCCGATTATGTTAATAAAGCTTTGATTTGAATGAAGTATTTTTAGATTATTATCAACAATTACCACTCCGGAAGGAAGCTTTTCGAGCATGTTGTTCATCATATCTGAAGTGCTTTGAGCAATCTCCTTTTCCCTGCGTGCCAGTTCTTCTGATTCTTTTAAGGCTTTTTTTGTTTCAGCCAGTTTCCTGTTTGTTTGCCGGAGAGTCTCAATATATTCCTGTTTATTACGAAGATTGAAGGTATGGCACATTTCCGGAACCGCAAGTCCTTTTGCAACTGTTGAAGCAAATTCACGACAAGAGAGATAGCCACAGGCACCACAGTTGATCTCCTCATCGGGGCTGTTTTTGCCGATGATTTTAAGCACCTCCAAAATAGCTTCTTCCGGCGGTTCAGGTATTCTCTGATCATCGGGTGTAAAACCTCTTGAAAAATCCAGCTTTGACCATTTTTCCATATTTTTTTGCCAGAGAGCTTTATCAAGTTTGCCCACTCTCTTTTCAGCATACTTCCGCACCAGTGCTCTTCTCCTGAATCGTTCATTATGATGTTGCATTCCCGGACCGAGCAGGCATCCATGGCAAAAGAATAAGTTAAAATGGTGTTGTATCGTGTCAATATATTTGTCGAAATCATTAATTGCTTCAAGGATTTCTTCTTTTCCGGAAGCTGTAATTACCCTGCTCGAAACCATATCGCGCTTTATACCTCCTGCCTGAATAATCCCTGCTGGCAGAGGGTAGAGAGCCCCCCAATTTCCATGAGGCGGATCAAAATCGGACATCTTTACCAGTCTTTCCTGGATCTTGAATTCATCAAAAAGCTCTCTCAGTTCCACAAAAGTCAGTACTCCGTCAACAAGCTTATCTGAATCATAGATAAGCGATTCATCTTTTGCATCAATACATGGGCCAATCTGAACTGTAGCTACCTCAGGTCCGTATAGCTTTTTTACAACCATTGCAGTAGCTATAATAGGCGAGACAAGTGGTGCAAGGTTAGGAACCAGTTCGGGGTGAAACTTCTCAATAAGTTTGACAATTGAAGGGCAGTTTGCCGTGATCAGATATTTACCTTCAGCTTTTAAGAAAAGTTTTGCATAGGCAGCGGCTATCAGATCGACTCCGAACGAATCTTCGTGAACATAGTCAAAACCCAGCGACCTTATCATAGCAACGAACTTCCGGTAATCTGTTATATCATCAAATTCCGATGCAATGCTTGGCTCAATAAGAGCTGCGGTTTTTCTTCCGGATGATAACAGTTTCTTAACTGATTCTTTTGAATCGCGGAATTCTATTGCGTGTGGTGTGCATGAAACATAGCATAAACCACATCCGATGCATCTGTCGGGAAGAATGAACGGATGCGCCTTTTGGGGTTTAACCTCAATTGCGTTTACAGGGCAGACTCGTACGCAGGAATATGAATTTCTGCACTTTTCATCATTTATGTAAAGAACAGGCTTTCTGTTTGCCATATTAACTTATATTAGTGCCTAAAGTGCCTAGAGTGCTAAAGTGCTAAAGTATTATAGTATTATTCAACTTTATCATTATTCATTCTTTCATTTCAACTTTAGTCACTCCAAACTTTAGCTCACTTCAAACTTTTCTTATACTATTCCGGCAAATTCTTTTTCAAGTATACTCTCTATTTTTGAAAGAGTAACCCCTTCAAGGGTTACGCCGTTTATACTCAGATTTGGTCCATTACTGCAAAGACCCATACATCGGGCACCTTTAAAAACAACTTTGTCATCAAGATGATTTTTCCTGAGATATTCTCTTATGAACATTACGACGTCTTTGTTACCTCTTGAAAAACAGGAGCTTCCAAGACAGATTTGCATCTCAATTCTTTGAGCCATTTTTCTTTCTGTTCATAAATAAACAACAGCAACAAAAGTAATAATTATTTCCGAGCTGTTATCTACCTCTTTTCTTCTTAGATTCACATGATTAATATGTAAAACCGGTCCGACTTACATTTCAGATGATGTAACTTATGCTCGACCTGATTTTATTAAAATTTGTAAAACGTTAATATTCAATAATATATTTAAAAAAGTATAATAAATATAGTTAGTTATTTTATTGTTAATAAAATAACAATGTTTATTTATTAACAATAAAATCAATTATCTTTGTATTGAAATTCTTTAATATAATCTGGATGGCGACTGATCTTGAAATAATTCTTAAAAAATACAAACAGGGTAAAAGGGAAGATCTTATTCCTTTGCTTCAGGAAATACAGGACAATCTGGGTTATCTCTCTGAGGAAGCTATTGTTAAAACAGGGAGCTTTTTAGGTCTGAGCACTACAAAGATCTATGGCCTGGCTACATTTTATGACAGGTTCAGGTTCATTCCCTCAGGAAAAATTCAGATCAGGATCTGCAATGGCACCTCATGCTTCCTTAACGGATCACAATCAATCATTAATAAAATAAGGGAAGAGACTGGAGTATTACCAGGACTGACAACACGGGATGGCAATTTCAGCTATGAGATCGTCTCATGCATGGGGGGCTGTTGTAATGGCCCGGTTATCAATGTGAACGGCGAATATCATACTCATGTGAAACCGGAGCAACTTCCTGAACTGATAAAAAAATTAAAGTACATTATTGAAAACGACTAACTCCTGTAATAATCCCCGATGGAAGATTTAAAAACATTCCTGATTGAAAAAGTACTTTTGTTTGAATCCGATACATTATTGCCGGAAACAGAAAAGGTATTGCAGCAGGTGAGAAGGGAAAAGCCTGACAAGCCGGTAATCTTTATCTCTTCCGGTACAAGCAGTATTATTGCAGGATCTGAAAAAACCTGTTCAGCAATCGAGACCTATTTAACGGAAAATGAACCATCTGCAGCGTTAGTGAATGTCGGGTGTAACGGACCTGCAACTTTTGAACCACTGGTATGTGTTCAGATCCCGGGTAAGAATAAACTGTTCTTCAGAAACATCACAGAAGAGAAGGTGGAGCCTCTTCTGAATGGTGTTTTTCATAATGATATAAATGAGGATGATCTGGCCGGTCAGATCGGTACTAAAGGTTTTGAACTGTGGTCCGGAATACCTTTTATGGATGAGCTGCCTTTTTTCAAAAAACAAAAAAGGATCATACTTGGAAATTGTGGATGTTATGATCCTGAAAGCATTAATGAATATATAGCCCGTGGAGGCTATCGTGCATATATCAAAGCAATCAGAAATTATACTTTTGAAGAGGTATGCGACATAATTGAAAGAAGCGGATTGAGAGGCAGAAGCGGCGGAGGATATCTGACAGGACTAAAGTGGAAGCATGCTCTGAATACTACTTCAAATGCACGGTATCTTATCTGTAATGCAAAAGAGAGCGATCCCGGAGCTTTTACTGACAGAACCATTCTTGAAAGCGATCCGCACCGCCTTATAGAAGGTATTGCAATTGCTGCATATGCTATTGGGGCCTCAAATGCCATTATATTTATGAGATCGGGTTCTGACCATGCTAAGAACAGGCTTCAGAAAGCAATCGACATGGCCAGAGATTACGGGCTTTTCGGACATAATATTTTCTCAAGCGGTTATAATCTTGATATTATGATCCGTATTGAACCCGGAGCTTTCGTTTGCGGTGAAGAGACTGCTCTGATAAATACTCTTGAAGGAAAACGGGGCATGCCTCAACTAAAACCTCCTTATCCTACAACCGCCGGACTATTCGGAAAACCGACAGTGATAAACAATGTGGAGACTCTGATGAATGTCCCCCTGATAATGCAGAACGGACCAGAATGGTTCCGGACGCTGGGAACCGAAAACAGTCCGGGTACCAAAGTATTTGCAGTTGCAGGAAAAGGTCGTATGTCGGGCGTCGTTGAGATCGAAATGGGCACAACTATCAGGACAGTTCTGGAAGATATTGCTGATGGAATAAAGGGGGGAAAAGAGTTTAAGGCAATACAGCTCGGAGGCGTTTCGGGTTCTTTCATAACAAGTGAAAATCTCGATATTGCCGTTGATTACGAAGATCTTAAAGAAAAAGGGATTGGAATGGGAGCAGGAGGATTCGTCATTATCGATGAGAACACCTGTATGGTTGATCTTGTAAGATATTATATGGAATTTATCCGTAACGAAAGTTGTGGTAAATGTATCCCATGCCGTGAAGGTACCGGCAGGATGCTCGAGATACTGGAAAGTGTGATCAGGAAACCTTTAAATGAAGAATCAGGTACAACTCTTGAAAGGTTTAAAGGAGTCATGCAACTCGAAACAATCGCATCAGTAATGAAGGACACTTCACTTTGCGGACTTGGGCAGACTGCTCCAAACCCATTCATCAGCGCTCTGAAGAATTTCAGAGATGAGTTTGAAGAGCATATTTTTGACAGAAAATGCAGGGCAAATATCTGCAGGGGATTAAGAACATTCTCAATTGATGTGGACAAATGTACCGGTTGCACAGCCTGTGCTTCAAAATGCCCTGTAAACGCGATTTATGGAACACGACTTCAGCCTTTCTTTATTGTCGAAGAAAAATGTATCGGTTGTGGTATCTGTTTTGATATTTGTAAGTTCAGTGCAGTAAATGTTAAATAACCTTTATGCTTTTTACACTACAGGTAAATAATAAGAAGATCAAAGCCGAAAAGGGTGAAACAATCCTTTCCGCCCTTAATCGCAACGGAATTATTATACCGACGCTTTGCAGAATGAAGGAGTTTACACCTACAGGTGCCTGTAGAATGTGTGTTGTTGAAGTCGAAGGACGTGACCGTCTTGTAACAGCCTGCTCACAGCCGGTTGAGGAATGGATGAAAATTAAAACACACTCCCCAAGGGTAATTACCGCAAGAAAAACTATAGTCGAACTGCTGCTGTCAAACCATCCTGACGATTGCCTGTACTGCGACCGGAACCTGAATTGTGAACTTCAAAGGCTTGCTGAAGAGCTCAATATACGAGAGAGGCGCATACGCGGAAGAAAAATAAAACCACGTCTCGACCAATCCAGCCCGGCAATTATACGGGAATTGTCCAAATGCATACTCTGTGGGCGATGCGTCAGAGTCTGTGAGGAGGTAATTACTGCAACATCACTTGATTTTATTAATAAAGGAAGAGAAACACATGTTGGCGCCGCCATGGACAGGGACTTTAACTTTTCAAGCTGTATTCATTGCGGCCAGTGTGTACTTGTTTGCCCTACCGGGGCTCTTCATGAAAAACACAATATTACAGAAGTACAGGAATATCTTAATAAACCTGAAATAGTAAAGGTCATTCAGTATTCATCCATGGTTGTTTACGGAATTGCCGAGGAACTTGGGATGAGATATACCAGGGAATTTGATAAGATTCTCAATGCCATCCTGCGTAAAATTGGTTTTGATAAGGTCTTTAAAACAGGATTAGGTACTGATGTTTGTATATCCGAGATCGCAGATCAGCTCTCCGGCAGAATTGAGAATAAGTCAGATACCCCTTTGTATATCTCTGCCTGTCCTGCATGGGTAAAATATGCTGAGCAATTTATTCCTTCGCTTATTCCTCAACTCTCGACCGTAAAATCTCCGCAACAGATCACCGGCGTACTGATCAAGACTCTGGTAGCGGATCAGCTGCAGGTTAAACCTGAAGAGATCTTTTCTGTATCTGCAACTCCCTGCATGGCAATGAAATTTGAAGCCCGTCGCGACGGGATGATGAGAAAAGGTATAAGTGATGTGGATACTGTTTTGACAGTGAGAGAACTGGCCAGGCTTATAAGGTTATACGGCATCGACACTTCAAACATTGAACATGAACCGGCAGATGAACCTCTGTCCGGAAGAAGCTCAGCCGCCATAATGGCTGAAGTATCGGGAGGGATGGCTGAAGGTGTCATCAGGACATATCATTATCAAAAAATGAAGAAAGAGCCTGATAAACAGATTTTTAAAAAGCTGCGATCGGGAGGAACATTCAGGGAAATTTCAGTTATGGTAGGAGACAACGGGGTTAACGTCGCAGTTGTCGATGGTCTGACAGGTCTGGCAAAGTTAAAAGTTTCCATGGCAGCCGGTAAAAAGTATGACCTGATTGAAGTGATGACTTGTCAGGGTGGATGCGTACATGGGGCAGGTTTACCTTTCAGTCCCTCAAAGGATGAGATCAGGAACAGGTCGAAACTTGTATACCAGGCTGATGATACAGAGGCGATTAATCTCCCATGCAAATCGCCGTCTCTTATCAACTTATATGAAAAGCTGTTAAAAGATAATGCTGATATTGCAGATAAAAAGATATTCTTTACTCATTTTGAGAAAAGAAATGTATTATTATGATTATAAGACTGAATTAACATGTTGGTTTACACAATAAAGGAGCTTTGCCGTACATGCTATACCTGCGTAAGGGAATGTCCTGCCAAAGCTATCCGGATTGTGGGAGGACAGGCCGAGGTAATTGATGAGCGATGCATAGCCTGCGGCAATTGTACAAAAGTGTGCAGCCAGGGAGCAAAGGTCTTTCTTAATACAACCGACAGGGTAGCAAAACTTCTCGAAAGTGAATCGAAAGTTGCAGCTATTGTTGCTCCCAGTTTTCCCGCAGAATTCTCTGATATCCCTGATCATCATATTCTTACAGGTATGATTAAGGCGCTGGGCTTTGAATTCGTTGCAGAAGTTTCTTTCGGTGCTGACCTGGTTGCAGACAGATATAAAAAACTTGTTTCGGAGGGAAAAAATTTTTATATTTCATCTGATTGCCCCTCAATTGTTAACTATGTCAAATTTTATCACCCTGCTCTTGTAGATAACCTGGCTCCTGTTGTTTCTCCAATGGTGGCTATGAGCAGAGTGATGCGTGAAAAATATGGCAAGGATACAAGAATTGTATTTATCGGACCCTGTATTGCCAAGAAAGCTGAAAGCAGTGAAGTTGATGAGGCTATAACATTTACCGAATTAAGAGATATGCTGTCTGAGAGAGGTATCACCACTGAGACAGGTACCCCGGTAGAATTTGATCAGCCTCTTGGCGGAAGAGGTGCTATTTTCCCGGTTGCCCGTGGATTACTTCAGACAGCCAAGATAAGCGACAATGCGATAACAGGGAATATTATAGCTGCTGAAGGAAGAATTGACTTTCAGGGAGCCTTAAAGGAATTTGAAGCCGGTCTGATTAAGAACCAGCATATGGAACTTCTTTGCTGTGAGGGATGTATTATGGGACCCGGTTTATCAAAAAACGGTAAGCAATACAACAGAAGGTCACTGGTAAGCTCCTATGCCAACAGTAAAATGCAAAATATCGATTCTGAGAGCTGGCAAAAATCGTTTGACGAATACGCGGAGTTGGACCTGTCGATCAGGCATAAACCACAAGATCATGGGATTGAGACTCTTAATGAGAATGATGTGAATGAGATTCTTATTAAGATGGGTAAGAAGACAAAGAAGGATCAGCTCGATTGTGGTGCATGCGGTTATGAAAGCTGTGTGGAGCATGCAATAGCAATCAAAAAGGGACTGGCTGAAGTTGAGATGTGTCTGCCTTATACTATCGAAAAACTTCACAAATCAGTAAAGGATCTGGCATTATCAAACGAGAAGCTCTCATCGATGAAACAGGCTCTTAAACAGTCAGAAAAACTGGCTCATATGGGCCAGCTTTCGGCAGGTATAGCACATGAGCTGAATAATCCTCTCGGAGTCGTAATAATGTACAGCAACATTCTCCTGGAAGAATCGAAAGCCGGAGATCCTGTCAGAGAAGATCTTAAACTGATTGTTGACCAGGCCGGAAGATGCAAGAAAATTGTTGCAGGTCTTTTGAATTTTGCCCGCAAGAATCAGGTTAACCATCAAACAGTCAGTATTAAAGATCTGGTAGAACACAGCCTTGAAAGCCTCATTATTCCTGCAAAGATTAAAATCAATATCGATGACAGGACGACAAATCCTGAAGCTATGCTCGATCAGGAACAGATGATGCAGGTACTGACAAATCTTATTAAGAATGCTTTTGATGCAATGCCGGCAGGAGGAACAGTCAATATTAAGATGGAAGACACTCTCAGCGACGTAATAATTGTTATAAGTGACACAGGTACGGGTATAAAGGAGGAAGACCGGGCTAAGATTTTCGAACCATTCTTTACGACCAAAAGCATCGGACAGGGAACCGGACTGGGACTGGCAACTGCCTATGGCATTGTTAAAATGCATAAAGGTCAGATCACTGCAGATTCGAATAATAATCCTGCCAAAGGTGCAACCGGAACGAGTTTTAAAATTGTGTTGCCAAGGAGGAAAGAATAGAAGGGGTGAAGAGGTGAAGAGGAGAAGAGGAGACTAAGGGACTGAGAGACTGAGAGACTGAGAGACTGAGAGACTGAGAGACTAAGCAACCAGCACCCAGTACCCAGTACCCAGCACCAATGTTATTAAATTAACAACAATCATATTTATCATATTAACTGTTTGATTTAAAGAATTTTTAGAAATTTGTGGAAAGATGAAAAAGAGTGATATAACGATACTTGTTGCTGATGATGATCCGGATTACCTTTTTCAGACAGTCTTCAATCTTGAGAAAGAAGGTTACAAAACTATTGCTGTGGAAAGTCAGGCTGAGGCAGAATCGGTAATTGCAAGATTCAAACCTGACCTGGCTATCTTTGACCTGATGATGGAAAGTGATGACAGCGGATTCATCTTATGTTACAAGATGAAAAGAAAGTATCCCGATGTGCCGGTTATTCTGGCTACAGCAGTATCTCACGAAACAGGGTTATCATTCAGTATCGATTCTGACCAGGAAAAATCCTGGATAAGGGCTGACAGATACCTTGAAAAAGGGATCAGACCCGAGCAGCTCGACCAGGAGGTTATGAAATTATTAAAACTTTGAAATGGCTGTTCTGAAAGTACTTGTTATTGATGATGAACCGGGGATACGGTCAGGTGTATCCAGGATACTCAATAATTTTCATGTTACATATCCTTTTATGGATGAGGATTATACTTTTGAGGTTACTGAAGCTGCCACAGGTGAGGATGGTATTACAATCCTTGAAAGGGATATGCCCGATATTCTTTTACTTGATAACAAATTACCAGGTATACAGGGAGTTGAAGTTCTGGAATATATCAGAAAAAGAAATTATGATATTGTTGTCGCAATGATCACCTCTTATGCCTCACTCGATGTGGCAATCAGGGCAACCCGCGATGGTGCCATTGATTTCATTCCCAAGCCATTTACGCCTCAGGAGCTGAAATCGAGTATTGAAAATATTACCAAACAGCAGTATCTTAAGAGGATAACACATAAGATGAAGCAGGAAGGGAAAAAGATAAGATATCAGTTTCTTTCTGTTCTTTCACACGAATTAAAAGCTCCGCTAAATGCACTGGAAGGCTATCTTAGAATGATGCAGGGTAAAGCAGGCAGGAGAATTGATTGATGACTATGCAACTCCTATTGAAAGATCGCTTCAACGGATTCAGGGAATGAGAAGTCTTATTATGGATCTTCTTGATTTCACAAAAATACGACTTGAACGAAAAGAGGAGAAGATCGAAGAGGTCAATCTTGCCGAAGTGGCTTCAGAAGCAATTGTTACCGTTCAGCCATATGCAATTCAGATGGATGTAAGTATTAATCTGGATGTCAGATCAGATGTTGTTATTATGGCTGACCCGGGAGATATGGAGATTGTATTCAATAATCTCATTTCAAATGCTGTCAAATACAATAAATTAGGCGGCAAGGCAGAAATTACAATTGACAGTTCAGAGAGTGAGGCAATTCTTATCATATCGGATACCGGAATCGGTATAACAAAAAATGATACTGAAAATCTCTTTACCGAATTTGTGAGAATAAAGAATGAAAAGACCAGGAATATTTCAGGCAGCGGACTCGGATTATCTATAGTTAAGAAAGTTGTAGAACTATATCATGGAACAATTAAAGTTGACAGTACTCCTGATGTTGGAACAGCATTTACCATAAGATTGCCAAAGAAACCAGTAACAATAACCTGAATATCATGATGAACAGAGTCCCTGTGTAGGGGGACAAGTTCCGTCATACCATTAAAATCGATTACATAATGATGAAACTACCAGGAAAAACCGTAGAAAGGCTTAGCGAGTACAGGAGGACACTTCTGGAATGCCTTAACGAAAAAAGAAACTTCATCTTTTCTCATGATCTTGCTGCACGTCTTCATATTACAGCTGTACAGGTCAGACGCGATCTTATGTTGATTGGCTATTCAAGTGTTCTCCGAAAAGGTTATGATGTGACGGAGCTCATCAATACTATCGGGAAGATCATCGATTCTGAAGAGAGTGTGAATGTTGCAGTGATAGGTATAGGTAATCTTGGCAGAGCCGTGGCAGGTTATTTTAAAGGGAAACGATCAAAACTTAACCTCGTTGCATCATTTGATAATGATCCACAGAAGATTAATAAAGTTATTTCAGGGGTAAAATGTTACCCGTATAATGAAATAGAAAGACTTATAAAGGAGCTTGATGTCAGGATTGCAATTCTGACTGTTCCCCCTGATTCCGCAAGAGAGATAGCTGAAGAAACAGTCCGTTACGGAATAAAAGGTATACTGAATTTTACAACCATTCCATTAAACGTACCCTCAGGAGTATACCTTGAAGAATATGATATGATCACCTCAATAGAAAAAGTTGCATATTTCGTAAAAGAGTATAAAATATAGGGTACGGGCTTTGACATGAAGATCTTCAGAAGCTTTGAGGAGGCACAGAATATCATTAATCCTGTTGTAACTACCGGATCCTTTGATGGAGTTCACATAGGGCATAAAACCATACTTAACCGGCTGAGGATGCTGGCGGAGAAATTCAACGGAGAATCGGTACTTATCACCTTTGACCCTCATCCGAGAAAAATTCTTTATCCCGATACCGCCGGAAAAAACCTGAAACTGATTAATTCACAGGAAGAAAAGCTTGATCTCCTTGAGAAATCAGGATTGGATAATGTTATTATTGTAGAATTCACAAGAGAATTTTCCAGGATAACTAGCGAAGAATTTGTGAGAGATTTGCTTCATGGTAAACTTCACGCAAGAGTGGTTGTTGTTGGCTTCAACCATCATTTTGGATTCAATAAGGAAGGTGATTATAAACAATTGTGGGACTGGCAGGGAAAATATCATTTTGAAGCAGAAGAGATACCAGAACAGGAGGTATATCACGAAACTGTCAGTTCTACAAAAATCCGGCAGGCAATAAGTGAAGGCTATATTCAGAGGGCAAATGCATACCTCGATCACTATTATATTATAAAGGGTCAGCCTGAGAGCTTTGTAGCTGATAATATATTTGACCTGCCCTCTCTGGTCAGGATCCCACTTACTGAAGAGTGCAAAATACTGCCATCAGCGGGGATATATGCGGTATCAGCTGAATCGGGACTGGCTATTTCAAAAGGTATGTCAATAATTCATATCAGAGAGGATAATTCGACAGAAGTTCTTCTGCATATTTTTGATGAGAAAAACTTCAATCCAGAAAATAAAATCACGATTTCTTTTCATAAAAAGATCCACGGATCTGTAAGCTTTTCCGATAACAAAGCCATTTCAAAAATCAATCTGGCTAAAGAGGAGATCTCAGAGCTTATTTATTGAAGGGTTGCATTATTAAAAATAGATATCCCGTTGTCCTTCCTGGATTGACATAAGGTTTCCTGATATTTTCGTTTTAAGTGTGCTGTTGTGAACGTTACTTACAAGTTTATTTATCAGGGAAAAACCTTTTGCCTTCGTCTCTGCGGAGGCAAAGTCTTCCAGATATTCCTTGAAGGTAAAAAGGGCGTTGGGCATGCAATATTGCTTTATCAGGCCAGGCTTGGCGAGATCCATAAAATCTTGTCCAACTCTTCCCTTACGGTAACAACCTGTGCAAAATGACGGTATGTACCCGCCGTCAGCAAGTGATGAAATCACCTGATCGATTGTTCTGTTGTCTCCTAAGGTAAACTGACTGCCTGACTGTTCTTCTTCATGGGAATACGATCCCGGATTGGTTCGCGATCCTGCCGATACCTGACTTATACCATAATCGCATAACTCATTTCGCATTGTATCATTTTCTCGGGTGCTCAGGATGATGCCGGTATATGGTAGTGCAATACGTATAATAGCTACTAATTTCTTAAAATCATTATCGCTTACCTTCGATGGAATATTTTCAGAATGAGGCGCGCCAACCGCATACTCAATTCGTGGAACACTCACTGTATGAGGGCCGCAGCCAAACGCACTTTCCAGGTGATGAGCATGTTCCATTATCGCAAGAACTTCAAAACGATAGTCAATTAAACCGAGCAGTGCCCCAATTCCAATATCATTTATACCGCCTTCCATAGCTCTGTCCATGACAGTAAGACGGTATTCGTAGTCTCCCTTTTTGGTGTTGGCAGGATGAAACTCCTTGTACAACAACGGATCATATGTCTCCTGAAAACAAACGTATGTTCCGATTTTTTCAGCTTTAAGTTTTGCGAAGTCCTCAACTTCCATCGGTGCCAGTTCCACATTGATACGACGTATATAATCCCGGCCACCGTGTTCTTTTACGCCATAAGTTGTGCGTATGGCTTCTACCATGTAATCAGTGTCGTTACGTTTACTTTCACCACATATCAGAAGTACCCGTTTATGCCCTTCCTTAAGGAGGGAACGGGTCTCTTCTGCAATCTCCTGCATACTGAGGACTTTACGTTTTATAAGCTTATTATCAGATCTGAATGAACAGTAAGTGCAATTATTTATGCAGGCGTTCCCTGTATAGATAGGAGCAAAGATCACCAGCCGTTTGCCATAGATCTCTTCCTTTACGGTATGAGCCGTATCCATAATTTTATGAATGACAACCGGATCTGAAACACGCAAAAGTGAAGCTACATCTTCCAGATTTAAGCCTTTTAGCTTCAATGCTTTATTAAGAATAGTGCTCGTCTGGCTTTCAGAAGGGGTCTTCCCCTCCATTAATGAATATAATTTGTCCCTGTCAATAAATACCTTGTTCCGTTCGCTCTTGTTCATTATTTTGCTCCTCCTTGTATTTTGTAAGAATCGATTTAACTTCAACATCTTTTAACCGTCCAATCTTACCTGTAAGAGCACTGATAGTTTCGATAGTACCTTCGATAACAAGAGAAATAACATTGATATTCCGATGATGCAGAGGCAGCCCCTGGCGGGCGAGAATAATATCGCTGTATTCAGATAACAGGGCGTTTACTAAAGGAACAGCGGTTTTGCCTTTTATTAAGATTGTAATTGTGCCAATTCTCTTTTCCATCAGATCTCTTTTGGATTGGATATACGTTTAAACACTTTCCTGCATACTTCGAAAAGGTGTCTGCCGTTTCTCAGAAATGTAGTGTTACAAAAATAACAATAAATATCGGATTCTAAAAATTGATACAATTAAATTCAACGTCCTGAATAAAGCTGGTTAAAAATTAATTTGAAGGTGCTGTATGTTTGCGCTCTGAAAGTGATCTCAGGTCCGAAGGCAAATAACCTGCCTGAACCAACCGATGCTTCAAAAGCTGCCACACCATCCTGCAAGATATTCCTGTCCCCATGCCCAGCCGCTGCGAAGTGTCTGAGCCGAACCAAACCATAACAGGGGCTTTACTTTCCCGCTGCTTTGTGCTACAGGTGTCAGTCTGAATACCGGACTGGAATCAAACAGAACATCAGCTTCTGATTCCATTCCCCATGTTGCAGGTTGTGCAGAATCAACAATAACATGCATTATGCTCCCCGGAATATAATATTTGTCTGATGTTAACGGAACCAGTTTCCCGTTCTTCATCTCAACAAGTGCATTGGTAACCGGCAATTTTAAATGGTACGCAAGATTTGTGCTGCTTCCGATGGTTATTACTGAGCCTCCTGATTCAATAAAGATTTTTAATGATGCAATTGAAGTATCAGCGCTGATCCTTCCCCATTGTGACCTGTATTCCACAGGGATATCTTGTAATTTTGTCGTATCCCTTGACGGGCGTTGTTCTGTCTGAGAAACAGGAGGAATGGCACCGCTTACAAATATTATTACATCATATTTCTTTCGAAGGTTTCCGGCATTTATCTCTTCGGCATATATGGTTTTGAAAGAAAAATGATTCTGCTCGAGTATCCATCGCAGCCAGCCTGATGATATTGATCCTCCGTACATATCCCAAAGCGCTATACGCAATGGTGATATCTTACCGGTGAGATTGACCGGACGTTTACTTACCGATTTAACATCCAGGTTAAAATCTGTTGCTGCTTTTTCAAGAATTGTCTTTGCTTTCGGACTTGCAGAAATGAAAAAGGAACCTTGTACTATCCCTGAAGTTCCATCAGACTCATTTTTTGTTCTATATACATCAATTCCTGAATGAATAAGATCATTCACTGCTACAAAAGAATTGTTGCACCTCGAATCCAGAATGTAACCCACGGTTTGTGAAGTAAGAGCAATATTGCCGTGCGGAGACTGGATTTCGCCATAAGGTATTTTTTGAAACGGACCATCAAATGGATTCAATATTCTTTTGAACTTAAACCCCATAGTATAAGCAGGTGTCCATCCGGCCATGTCGTATGGAGCAACAGGAGGGCCTCCTGGATATAAAAAATCATTTGGATAATCCTGTGGTTCAAACATATCCAGGACATGAGGACGAAAAGCCTGATTAGTCTTTATGACATAAGAACCTGCAGGATAATCACTACCTTCAATATTAAACTCAGCTGTTGCCCTGGAAACATTTATACCTGCCTGAATCAATGCATTGACAAACTTCACGGCAGTTGGAAAATCCGGTTGACCAGCCGGTATAATATACCCGCGGGGATCGCGTTGTGAAGAATCTTTAACTAAAAGGCTGTAATACTTAAGAGGTAACGTACCCTGATTTCCCCTGAAAGAATTAGCGGGCGACTCAGTTCTTCTAATATTCTTTTGATCCTTCTCATAGATATCATTGACTGTTTTTATCCGTTTGGGTGAGAGAGTCCGGTTATCGCGGTTCCCGGCCTCTACAGAACTCTTTCCCATACTATATATATCATAAAGGAGATGTTCACGGTTCCGGGCAGCATAATCAAGAACTGCATAATTTAATGATATAGAATAATCGATTGATGTTTTAAAAAGCCACTTTTGCGGCATTACAGGATAAGGAGTATTACCACTTGGAATAAGTCGTGCCGGAACAAATGGAATGGACATTGGAGTCGGGTTCCCGATAATCTCGGTCAGTAAACCGATCATGTTGTGAAAGTATGTAGTAGTTCTTAAACCGCCATTGTACCATGTGGAGAACTGAGATCCGCCACGTTCGGTATACCCAGGCTTACCTTCAACATTCAGCCTGTTGATCATGGCTGCACCCACAGCATCGATTCCTGTTATTACCAAAGGATTGAATAAATAATTAAATGCATCACGATATGGTGGTCCTGTAAGTCTCTATAATGAAGATAGACCACATATGAGTATCGGAAATCTATATCCATCTATGGTTCATAAACAAAAGATCCAAACGGAAAGATTATGGAAGAATTATTACAAAAAGAATCCTACTATTGTAAACCAATATCAGGACTAACTTATAAGTGTAAATTGATATCAGTATTTAATTATTAATCTGTAAACTTTTTTTAGGACGAGTCAATTTTTAATGCGGAGAAAGAGGGATTGCTCGCTTCGCTCGCGATCCCTGCGGGGGAGCTTCAAAACAATCTGATCAGACCCTTCGGGTCATTTTTGTTTTGCCTTCAGCACCTTGCGGAAGCAAGCTTCCTCCGGCGCTTCAGCAAAACAAAAAATCCCGCTGTCGCGGGATCTGATCAGATTGTTTTGGCGGAGAAAGAGGGTATGTAACCTATTTCCCAATATCTTGATAATGATTTATTTACAGGTCCCTGAAATTCTTGTTCACCTATTGGTTCACCTGAGCATAAAAACATCCAAAGAACACTTCATAGCAAAGGTATGAAAAATTATAATTAAAAACTAGATAGTCATGTTACCATTGATTAATATAAATGGATTTTTTATTGATTTGATAAAATTATGGTGATTGTGGAAAAAACGGTCAAAATGACCACCTAAGATCGGAGCAAATGGACCACCCCCTGGCCGGAGCAAACTGACCACCCTTGTCCGGACCAAATTGACCACCCAATACCGGAGCAAAGAGACCACCCCCTTTAGTCTTGCTTTTTTATCATGATTTATTAGGCTGAATGATTAACGTTGAGGGTATTATACAATACCTATCATTTATGTCTAACAATTTAATTATTATGAGTAAAGCAAGAACGATTTTAAAAATGTACACCGAGGGTGTAAGTAAACAATCAATCAGTCTCCGCACGGGAGCTACACGGAACACGGTAAAGAAGTATATCCGGCAATTTATTGCTATGGGTAAGACGCTGGAAGAGATTAATAAACTCAGTGACACTCAACTGGAAGCAATGTTTTCAACGCCCCGTCCGGAGGTCCCTTCAGACCACCGAAAGGCAGACCTGATGGTCTTCTTTCCTGGTATGGAGAAAGCTCTCAAGCGCAAAGGCGAGACCAGGGAAAAACAGTGGGAACAATACTTTATTAAACATCCCGATGGTTATCGTAGAACGCAGTTTAATGAGCATTATAATCAATGGAGCAAGAAGGTGAACTCTTCTATGCATATGGAGCACAAGAGCGGTGATAAGATGTTCGTGGACTATACCGGGGATAAGCTGTCCTTTGTCGATCAGGCAACTGGAGAAGTTGTGCCGGTAGAAGTTTTTGTCGCAATCCTTGGTTCCAGCCAGCTGACCTACGTAGAGGCTTCAATGACTCAGCGCAAAGAAGACTTTATAAGTTCCTGTGAAAATGCACTTCATTACTTTGGAGGTATGCCACAGGCAATTGTAACAGACAACTTAAAATCAGCTGTAATCAAAAGTGACAGGTACGAACCCACACTTAACGAGATGTTCCGTGATTTTGTGGAACATTATCAGATGACAGCGCTTCCAGCCGGCCCATATAAACCGAAACACAAAGCACTGGTGGAAGGGGCAGTTAAGATAATATACAGGACGATTTTTTACACCATTAAACAACGCATCCACCATTCTTTGGCTGATTTAAATATTGCTATCAGGGAAGCTCTTGTGGACTATAATAACAAACTATTGACCGGCCGCCCATATAGCCGACGACAAGTATTTGAAGAAATAGAAAAATCGGATCTGCAGCCACTTCCGAAACATAAATACCAGGCTAAACGTAAGAAAGTAGTTACAGTGATGAAAAACAATCATGTCTGTCTTGCAGAAGACAAGCATTATTACAGCGTTCCTTATCGCTATATCGGAAAGAAGGTTACCATTCTTTACACTCAGGATCTGGTAGAAGTCTTTTACCATTATGACCAGATAGCAAGCCATACACGTAATTTAAAGCTTTACGGATACACTACCAACGAGGATCATCTGGCATCTCACCACCAGTTCAAAAGCGACTGGACGCCTGAGAAGTTTATTCAGAGGGCAACCTTTATCGGAAGCGATACCAGGGATTATATAACCCGTATTCTTGAGATAAGGCAGCATCCTGAACAGGCCTATAAAACATGTCAGGGTATCCTTGGCTTTGCTTCGCGCGTAGGCAGTGATCGTCTGAACATGACTTGCAAAAGGGCTTTATATTATGGTGACTTCAGCTATAATGCCATCCGTACAATCATCGAGAAAAGGCTGGACCAGGAGCCTTTCGACTCAGAAGATGATAATAAAAAAATGCCTGGGCATCGTAATGTGCGCGGAGGAGGATACTACAAATAATCAATTTATCAATCAGATATCCAGTCACGTTAAGCACGTGGCTGGATTAATCCAATTACGAACTTTTAAAATATAAATATATGAATGATCTAACTCTACAAAAACTTAAGCAAATGAACTTCCAGGGTATGGCTATGGCCTTTAAAACCACACTTGAAGACGGGCGTATGGCTAGTATGACCGCAGATGAGATGGTAGCTTTCATGGTTGAATCGGAATGGGATTATCGTAACAACCGCCGCATTGAACGGCACATAAATCAAGCCCGTTTTCGCTACAAGGCAAACATTGAGAATCTCGACTTTGCAACTGATAGAAACCTTGATAAGAACCAAATCATGCGCTTTGCCGATTGTAACTTCATTGATAAATCGGAAACCATTATTATCACCGGAAGTACAGGTATTGGAAAGAGCTATGTGGCTTCAGCTATCGGTAATCAGGCATGCATGCTGGGATACAAAGTTTTATATGCAAATACTACAAAGCTATTTGCTAAACTAAAAATGTCAAAAGCAGATGGGTCATATATAAAAGAAATTGCACGCATTGAAAAGCAGGATCTATTAATACTCGATGATTTTGGGATACAGCCCTTTGATAATCAAAGCCGATCTTCACTCATGGAAATTATCGAGGACCGCCATGGCAAGCGCTCTACAATCATCACTTCACAACTCCCGGTTTTACAATGGCATGATATCATTGGAGAAAATACCATAGCAGATGCTATACTTGACCGCATTGTACATCAGGCACATCGTATTGAACTCTCTGGAGAATCGATGAGAAAACAGATTAATAAAATGAATATATCTCTTGAAAAAACAGTCTAAAAAAATAACTTTGTAGAATCACCCTGTAAATTATGATGAAAATGAGGCAAAAAAGGATGTTAACTTAGGGTGGTCTTTGGCAGCCGGAAATGCAAGGTCTTACGAAAACGATCTAGGGTGGTCAATATGACCGATTTTTCCAA
>CAWHIG010000015.1:0-172989 GCA_963829255.1 uncultured Bacteroidales bacterium | reverse complement strand
ATTTATCACCTGCCGCCGTAGAGAAGTCTTACATGATTTGTTTCTTCAAAATACTTGAAATAGTAGTAGAGTTTGTAATTAATATCCAAACCATAATCAGTATTTAAATCATAATCTATGTAAGTATCATACAAGCCTCTATAGGCCGGATTCATAAAACGTTGGTTCCATTCGATGACATAAGAACGGTTTTGTTGGGCGTAATACTCATTTGAGTAAAAATCCTTTGGAGGTTTGGTTGCAAGCCATGTTTCAAAACCCGGGTCCAGAATTATCAGCCTGTATTCCAGGCTGTCAACAGAAAGCGTGTCCGCTTTTATTCTCTCCCTCTCCCTTTTTTTCTGACTGAATCCATCAGTTTGCATTGCAGTCAGAATAACCAGTATAATAAAAACAGTTTTCTTCATTTTGCATCATTTTTATTTAAACTGTTAAATTATTTATCTGTTAACAAAAAATATACCAATTAAATGCTCCGTATTAATTAAAAGTATATTTTTACACCCTGATTAAAAACAGATGAACAAACAGATAAAAAGGCTTTTGTGGTACAACAAACCTCTGTATTACAGGTCTTCATTATCTTTATCTGAAAATTTTGAACTGAAAAAGATATAATTACCTGCAGGAAGATGCAGGTTTTTTTTTAACAAACTACTTTTATGAAAATTATGAAATTTGGGGGTACCTCAGTAGGAAACCCCGACAGGATGAAGGCTCTGATACCACTGATAAATGATGGAAACAAAAAGATTGTTGTATTATCTGCCATGGCGGGAACAACAAACAGTCTGGTAGAAATAGCCGAACTGTTATATGCCGACAATATTAATGAGGCATCGGCTAAGAATAACGATCTCAGGTCAAAATATCATCAGGTGGTTGATGAGCTTTTTGCCACTGAGAATTTCAAAAAATCAGGACATGAACTTATTGATTCTCATTTTGAATATATCAGGAATTTTACATTAAGGGTATTTACAAAGCTTCAGGAAAAAGCAATCCTTGCACAGGGAGAACTTATTTCCACTTCTTTGTTTCATCTTCTTCTCCAGGAAAGAAATATAAGGTCAATTCTTTTGCCCGCGTTAAGCTTTATGAGAATTGATAAAGATGGAGAACCTGATGCTTTCTACATTAAAGAAAATATCAGAAGAGAACTAAAAAAACATACTTCTGAAAATTTAATCATTACGCAAGGATTTATATGCCGGAATGCCTATGGCGAGATTGATAATCTGAAACGCGGAGGCAGTGATTTCACCGCTTCATTAATAGGCGCTGCGGTAAAAGCTTCGGAAATTCAGATCTGGACTGACATTAACGGATTTCATAATAATGATCCCAGATTTGTAGAGAACACACAGGTGATCAGGGAATTATCATTCGATGAAGCAGCTGAACTTGCCTATTTCGGAGCAAAGATACTGCACCCGTCAAGTGTTAATCCGGCTCGTGAGAATAACATACCTGTCAGACTCAAGAACACTATGGAACCGGAAGATACAGGAACTCTGATCACATCCGCATCAATATTGCAGGATTATAAAGCTGTAGCGGCAAAAGACGGAATATCAGTATTAAGAATCAGATCCGCCCGGATGCTGATGGCTTACGGGTTCCTACGCAAGGTTTTTGAGATCTTTGAAGCTTACAAGACACCAATCGATATGATCACCACATCAGAAGTTGCTGTTTCGATCACTATTGACAATTCTGAGTTCATTCAACAGATAGCAAGTGACCTGAATGAACTTGGAACAGTGGAAATTGAAGAGAATCAAACAATTGTATGCGTTGTTGGAGATTTCCGTACACAACGCACAGGATCGGCGCCTGAAATATTTGAAGCCTTGAACACTATACCTCTGAAGATGATATCTTATGGAGGTAGTCCGAATAGCCTGTCCCTTCTGATAGATACATCTAATAAAATTGAAGCTTTAAAATTACTCAGCAAACATCTTTTTAACTAGAGAAATGATAAATAATAAAACCTTAGAAAAACTAAGAAAATTTGAAACTCCTTTTTATTATTATGATCTTGATGTTTTAAGATCTACACTGGAAAGTGTAAAGAAAGAGTCAGACAATTCCGGATACAAAGTGCATTATGCAGTTAAGGCAAACTCGAATAACAGGTTACTTAAAATAATCTGTTCCTATGGCTTTGGAGCTGACTGTGTAAGTTTCAATGAAATAGCTGCTGCAATCTCCGCAGGTTTCAGTCCTTCAGAAATCGTTTTCGCAGGCGTAGGCAAAACTGATAAGGATATCGAAGCTGCACTTAAAGCCAATATATTTTGCTTTAACTGCGAATCACTGCCTGAAATTGAGGTTATTGATCATCTGGCTGCTAAACAGAATAAAATTGCGCAGATAGCATTAAGAATCAATCCGTATATTGAAGCTCATACTCATAAATATATAACTACCGGAATAGAAGAAAGCAAGTTCGGAATAAATACTTTTGAGATTGAGGATGTGGTAAAAAAGCTATCTGATTTTAAAAATATCAGATTAATAGGAATACATTTTCACATTGGTTCCCAGATAACCAGGATGTCGGTATTTAAAAGTCTGTGTGCCCGCATCAATGAGTTACAGGAATGGTTTTCTTCCCACAATATTAATTTAAAGATCATTAATGTGGGTGGAGGACTAGGAATTGATTATGAAGATCCTGAAAAATATCCGGATTTCCGGGAATATTTCTCATTACTTCATGAATTCATCGATCTTCGTCCAGGGCAGGAGCTCCATCTTGAGCCCGGACGCTCAATAATAGGCCAGTGTGGCAGTCTGATCTCAAGAGTTCTGTTTATTAAAAATGGAAGCAATACTATCTTTTCAATTATTGATGCCGGGATGACTGATCTGATACGGCCGGCTCTTTACCAGGCTCACCATAAGATAGAAAACCTTTCTTCAACCGGAAAAATATTCCGGTATGATGTTGTCGGACCGGTTTGTGAATCATCGGATACTTTCGCAAAATATATCGAACTGCCTGAAACACGCAGGGGCGATATAATTGCAATCAGATCAGCAGGAGCCTATGGAGAAGCGATGGCAATGAGGTATAATCTAAGAGATTTGCCGAAATCAGTATTTTCGGACGAGATCTGAGCTTATGGCTTCTGGACGTTGGTTCGCATTCTTGATTTTCTGCCCCCCTTTAGGGGGGTTGGGGGGTAAAATTAAGGAGTCGGGTGCCAAATACCTATTCCTTCGGCGTATTCTGCCTGATCTTACTGTGTTTCACACCATAGAAGAAATAGATACAGAACCCAATAGCCATCCAGATAATCAGCCTTAACCAAGTATCGAGTGGTAATGCTGCCATCTGCAGAAAACATATCGAAGCTCCAAGAATAGGTACCAGAGGAACCCATGGTGTTTTGAAAGGACGTTCGATATCGGGTTTCGATTTTCTCAGTACCATCACACTCAGACAGACAATAATAAAAGCCAGAAGGGTACCGATTGACACCAACTCCCCAAGTATGCTGATCGGCAATATACCTGCAATTATCATTGCAACTGATCCTGTAATAATTGTGCTGATATAAGGAGTCTTGAATCTGGGGTGAACTTTGGAAAAGACCGGCGGTAATAATCCATCTTTCGACATAGAGTAGAAAATTCTTGGCTGACCAAGAAGCATGACAAGAATAACAGAACTTAAGCCGGCTATTGCTGCAATTTTGACAATAGGCCGTAACCAGAACATGCTCTTGCCCATTGCATCAACACCAACGGCTACCGGATCAGCAACATTTAACGCAGTATAACTGACAATACCTGTTAACACAATAGCAACGAGTATATACAGCACGGTTGAGATCCCCAGTGAACCCAGAATGCCAACAGGCATATCGCGCTGAGGATTTTTTGCCTCCTGTGCTGCTGTTGAAACAGCGTCAAATCCAATATAGGCAAAGAAAATGACGCCCGCACCCCTCAAAATACCACTGATACCGAATTTACCAAACTCATGAGAATAAGCCTTCAGCCAACCCCATAACCCTCCGAACTGAGATAGCGGAGCAGCTTCAACTTTATTGGCAGGTATAAAAGGATGCCAGTTGACTGTTTTTACAAACATTACACCAATTGCTACAAATAAAATAATAACAGATACTTTAGTTATCACCATGATGTTATTGAAATTTGCCGATTCTTTTATCCCGATTACAAGGAGGGTTGAAAGAATTGCAACAATAAACATTGCCGGAAGATTCAGAACACATGTTACATGGGCTAAGGTATCTACCTGAATACCTGAAGAGGCCAGAGTCTGTGCAAAAGTATCCGTGAGTGTTTTCCAGCCCATGTCAGGTACATTAACAAGCACAGAGCCCGCGGCGCCGGTAAATTGAGGAGGAATAAATATATTAAGGTCTTTTAAAAAACTTACAACATACCCCGACCATCCGACCGCTACTGTTGACGCGGCAAAAAGGTACTCAAGTATCAGGTCCCAACCGATAATCCAGGCCAGAAATTCACCAAGTGTAGCATACGAATAGGTATAAGCACTCCCGGCGATAGGTATCATTGAAGCAAATTCAGCGTAGCATAAACCTGCAAAACCGCAAGCCAGACCTGAAACAACAAAGGATAAAACAATAGCGGGACCGGCATATTGTGCTGCTGCCTGGCCCGATAGTACAAAAATGCCGGCACCAATAATCGCTCCTATGCCTAATGTTGTCAGATTCAGTGCTGTAAGCGTTCTTTTCAGGCCGCCTGATTCTTTAGATTCGCTGAATAGCTGTGGAAGTGGCTTAGTTAAAAATAACCTGTTTTTTGACATATGGTTTATTTGAAAGTTTGGGATTCAAGTATAATTAATACAAACGTAACTTTTTTTTGTAAAATAAATTATATTATTCCAAAGTTAGTTTGCAAGTTTTTCGGGGTACTGCATTTTACTTTATCATCTGATGGCCCTGCCTTAAAAATACAAAAAATGCAATCCAATTATGGATTGCATTTTCTTATGACAGACTGATTAAAAAGTGAGATATCTATTTTGCAACACTGCGATTATATAACTCCTGCCAGTTCTCAGTTCCTAAATCAGATACAGGCTGTTTCATATCAGCAGCTTTCCTTTCCAGTTTTTTGATTACATATTCCCTGGCTCTGGCCGTTGATCCTTTAGTGTGAGTGACAACATCAACATATGCAATGAAAAAGGTAATTCTGTGTGCCAGGACCTCAGGTGTCCTTATGAAACCTACATCTTCGCTGGCAAGAGCATAATTATCATGCGTTGCTTCCCATACATCAACATAGTACACAAACGGATCAAGATTGGAAAATACGGCAGTTCCATTAGCGTCAGTGAACCCTTCCACAACGTTGTTTTGTTGATTATTCCAGTCGGAAAGAGTTGGATAGAGTATTATGCTTGCATTAGGAACCACATTACCGTTTCCATCTGCCGTCCATTCCCTGACTTCAATTTCCAGAAGAGTGGGAATAACTACAGTAAATGTGAGGCTGGCCATATCAGAATGGCCATTGGAAGATGCAGTTAATTTAACCTCGAAAGTACCGGTAGAAGTAAATGTATGTATCGGATTACTCTCATGTGAAATATAACCATCGCCAAAATCCCATTCAAAATTATTACCATTGTGAGAATTGTTGTTAAATGCCACCGGCTGACCAACTACCGGTTCATTGGTATCAATGGAGAAAGAGGCTACCGGTGATTTTTCACAAGATAACAGAATTAACGGAAGCACCAGAAAAACGTAAATTATCCTTTTCATTTTTTATTGTATTAATTGTTCAATAATCAATTTTCAAAATACGTGCCAATTTTCTATAAAGACAGTTTTTTAAACATGAAGATGCTTCTTTTATTTAAAATAAGGTTGAGGTTAAGGTTGAGGTCGAAGGGCTCTCAACCTTAACCTAAGCCTTAACCTTTTTAAAAGTACAAATTTTTTATAAAATTATAATTATCTTTGCACTCCAATAAAAAGAGGTGTTCAGAATGATAAAGATAACTTTACCTGACGGATCTGCAAAAGAATATGAAAAAGGAATCAGCAGCCTTGAAATTGCAGAACAGATTAGCCCGCGGCTTGCAAAAGAAGTATATGCAGCCACTGTAAATGGTGAGATATGGGATCTGACGAGACCTATCAGCAATGATTCAACACTGAAGCTGCATAAGTGGGAAGATGCTGAAGCAAAACATGCATTCTGGCACTCATCAGCTCACCTTATGGCGGAAGCACTGGAATCATTGTATCCCGGAATGAAATTTGGTATCGGTCCGGCTATTGAAAATGGTTTCTACTATGATGTAGATCCCGGTGATGGCAACATAATTACAGAGGCTGATCTTCAGACCATTGAGAACAGAATGAGGGAGCTTGCCGCCAAGAATCTTAAATATACCAGACGGGACATCAGTAAAAAAGATGCTCTCGATTTTTTCTCAAAAAAAGGTGATGAATATAAAACTGAACTTATCAGCGAACTTGCAGACGGCACAATAACATTATATACACAGGGTAACTTCACCGATCTGTGCAAGGGGCCGCATCTTCCTTCCACTGAACCACTAAAAGCCATAAAGCTTCTGAGCGTTGCAGGTGCATACTGGCGTGGTAATGAGAACCGGAAAATGTTGACAAGGATTTATGGTATAACCTATCCGAAACAGAAACTTCTCGATGAATATCTTGTTTTTCTTGAGGAGGCTAAAAGAAGAGATCACCGAAGGATCGGGAAAGAACTTGAGTTATTCACCTTCTCTTCAAAAGTTGGAATGGGCCTGCCGTTATGGATGCCAAAAGGTTCTGATTTAAGACAGAATCTTATTACTTTTCTTACCAGGGAATTAAGGAAAAGAGGATATAAGATTGTCACAACACCACATATTGGAAATGTGAACCTCTATAAAACATCGGGTCATTTTGAAAAATATGGTGCCGATTCATTTCAGCCAATCTCGACACCGCAGGAAGGCGAACAGTTTATGCTCAAACCGATGAACTGCCCCCACCATTGTGAGATATATAATGCTACACCCCACTCCTATAAGGATCTGCCATATAAAATGGCCGAATTCGGAACTGTATACAGGTATGAGCAGAGCGGTGAATTACATGGACTTACAAGAGTCAGAAGCTTCACTCAGGATGATGCTCACCACTTTTGCCGGCAGGACCAGTTAAGAGAAGAGTTTAAAAGTATTATTGACCTGATACTATATATATATAAGATCGTTGGTTTCAATGAATATACTGCTCAGGTTTCCTTGCGTGATCCTGACAACAAACAGAAGTATATCGGTTCGGATGAGAATTGGGAAAGAGCAGAGCAGGATATAATTGCAGCTGCAGCAGATAAGAAGCTTGAGACAACCGTGGTGACCGGAGAGGCAGCCTTCTATGGCCCGAAGCTCGATTTCATGGTGAAAGATGCCATCGGAAGAAAATGGCAGCTGGGTACAATCCAGGTTGATTATAATATGCCGGAGCGGTTTGAGCTTACATATAACGGAAGTGACAATCAGAAACACAGACCAGTGATGATCCACAGAACGATCTTTGGTTCTATGGAAAGATTTATCGCAGTTTTGATCGAAAACACAGCAGGTAAATTTCCTCTTTGGCTTGCACCGGAAAAAGCAGTAATCTTACCAATAAGTGAAAAATTCAATGATTATGCAGGAAAAGTTTTGGAAATTCTAAATAATTCCGATATTTGCACACTAATTGACGATAGAAGCGAAAAAATAGGTAAGAAGATCAGGGATAATGAATTAAAGAGGATTCCTTACCTTCTTATAATTGGTGAAAAAGAGGTTGAAAACGAAACTATCGCTGTCCGAAAGCAGGGAGAAGGTGATAAAGGGAGCATGAAAATTGAAGAATTTGTGAATTTTATTAATACGGAGATCAAAAAGGAAACTGCATTTTAATGCACTATAAGTAATTTTTAGTATTAACAAAAAATAAGGAGGATAGAACTATAGCTTTACCAATTAGGCGAAGCCCGGCAAGGGTTACCCAGCCGGCTCACAAAATCAACCACAGGATCACTGCAAAAGTGGTCAGAGTAGTCGGTGAAGAAATAGAAGCAGATGTAATGAGTATTCAGGATGCTCTCAGGTTGGCAGATACCCTGGAACTTGACTTAGTTGAAATTTCTCCTAATGCAGATCCTCCTGTTTGCAGAATTGTTGATTATCAGAAATTTCTATATCAGCAAAAGAAAAAGCAAAAAGAGATAAAGGCCAAAGCTTCAAAGGTTGTGGTGAAAGAGATAAGGTTTGGCCCCAACACTGATGATCACGATTACAATTTCAAGCTCAAGCACGCTATGAGATTTCTGGAAGAGGGTGCAAAAGTCAGAGCTTATGTGTTTTTTAAAGGAAGATCAATTTTATTCAAGGAGCAGGGTGAAGTGTTATTATTGCGTTTTGCCAACGACCTCGAAGAATTTGGAAAAGTTGAACAACTTCCAAGGCTTGAAGGTAAAAGGATGATAGTATCTTTTTCACCAAAAAAGAAAAAATAGTTTTTTAATATATTTGATAGAGAGAAATGCCAAAAATGAAGACGAATCCGGGTGCGAAGAAAAGATTTTCTCTGACCGGAACAGGAAAGATCAAACGTAAACATGCATTTAAAAGCCATATCCTGACTAAAAAAGCAACTAAACGTAAGAGAAATCTTACCTATGCCGGTCAGGTCGACAAAGCAGATCTTAAAAACGTTAAGCTGTTGCTCGCAATGAGATAATGTAGTGACGTTGCATGCAACGTCTGTAGAACGTATTGATAAAATTAGTTATAGTATTAACAGATTGTTCAGCACATAAGAGTCTTAACCGGACCGCTGACATTCAAAAAAGATGAGTTATGCCAAGATCAGTAAATGCAGTCGCTTCAAGAGCCAGAAGGAAAAGGGTTCTTAAGCTGACAAAAGGAAACTTCGGATCAAGAAGAAACGTAATAACAGTTGCAAAGAATACCCTCGATAAAGGAATGGGGTATGCTTATCGCGACAGGAAGAAAAAGAAAGGCCTGTTCAGGGCACTGTGGATTCAAAGGATTAATGCAGGTGTTCGTCAGTATGATATGAGTTATTCTCAGTTTATCGGGAACCTGGATAAGAAAGGGATAGCGCTGAACAGAAAAACTCTTGCCGATCTTGCAATGAACCACCCTGAAGCTTTTAAAGCTATAGTGGAAAAAGTGAAATAGATTGTAGGGACGTTGCATGCAACGTCCCTACCTACGCATTATTTCGCCTTCATAAACATCCTGCTCCATCTGATTCTCTGCAGACCTTTTGCCTCTTTGTCAAGGGATAACCAGATGAACTTTGGCTTACCCACTATATGATCCTCAGGAACAAAACCCCAGTATCTGGAATCCGCTGAATTATGCCGGTTATCTCCCATCATCCAGTAATAATTCATCTTAAAGGTATAGCTGGTTGAAGGTTTATTATTTATATATATAGTACTGCCATCAACCCTGAGATGATTATTCTCATAAACATCAATTATCCTTTCGTACAGACACAGATTTGAGGTGTCAAGCTTAACGGTGCTCCCTTTTACCGGCATCCATATTGGTCCATAATTATCTTCGTTCCATCCATATGTACGGCTATAGGGGAAGATGTGAGGTGCATACTCCCCTGCTCTTGTAACGTAGCGGCGAGACCTCAGTGACATTCGTGAACTTGGCTATGGCTTCTGCATTAGGTTTTGTCAGAGGAAGTACATAAGTTGAACCCGTTAACATTGTCTGATCGGATTTTGAGATATTAAGACGTTCAAATGCTTTTGGATTAATAGAGGTACCGTTTGTGGCAACAGCATAAGTCGTTTGCTGTGTGCCATTGTCAGGAACAATCTTACCGTTAACATAAAGCACTCCTGATTTGATTGTTACAGTATCTCCCGGAATGCCGATACATCTTTTTACATAATTATCTCTCCTGTCAACAGGCCGGTATATTACAGTATATCTTTCCCATATTTCTTTCCGGGCTTTTTGATAGTAGTAACTAAAAGGTTTCGATGAAGAACCGCTCTCCATTTCTTTCATATTCCCTGGCCCTCCTTCTCACAATCTCATAGTAACTTGTTGTTTGTTCTTCAACAACAACGGTATCTCCTGCAGGAAAATTGAATACAATCGGGTCGTTATTTTTTACTTTACCAGCTCCTGCCAGACGTTTATACGGCCAGACAATCAGATTTGACCACGATTTACCTTTGGTAAGCGGCATTGTATGCTGTGTAAAAGGAAAAGCAATCGGAGTATTTGGCATTCTTGGGCCATAAGCAAGTTTGCTGACAAAAAGGTGATCTCCGACCAGTAAGGATTTCTCCATGGATGGTGTTGGGATTCTATAGTTCTGAAAAAGGAAAATATTTATAAGAGAAACCGCGATTACTGCAAAAATCAATGCGTCAAGCCATTCAATAAAGGCGCTGTTTTTTCCCGCTCTTTTTTTCCAGAATGTCCAATTAACTTTCTCACTGATATATAAATCATAAATAACACCCAGACCAATCAGTAACCAAAAATTACCAATCCAGATAACTACCAGGATATAAAGAATTGCAGCTATTGCAAACCTTATATTTTTTTTTGTAAAAAGTTCGTTCATAATATATAGATTAAGAAGCTCTCAAAAGTAGAAAAATTTATCGTAAACCCATTACATCATTCATTGTGAATACGCCCTGCCTTTTACTGAATGAACTCAGCTGCCACAACTGCACCCAGAGCAAGACCTTTTCTGTTTTTCGACTCATGCCTCAGACTCAGTGTATCGATCTCTGAATCCCAGGTAACAGTATGTATCCCGGGAACCATACCTTCACGTATTGATTCAATTGGAACACAGCCGGCTTCAGTGTCTTTTTTAAAGCACCATTTTTTATATCCAGGATGCTTCGAGATTATCCCATCGGCTAAAGTAATTGCAGTTCCACTGGGGGCATCGAGTTTTTTAACATGATGGATCTCCTCAATAGATACACTGTAATCATTATACGCTGCCATGCGTTCCGCAAGTTGCCTGTTAAGCATGAAAAGCAGATTGACACCAATGCTGAAATTGGTAGAATGAATAAAAGAAGTTTTATTATTTTTACACAACTCACAGGCATTTTCGTAATCCTTCAACCATCCGGTTGTTCCCGATACAACAGGAATCCTGTTTTTCAGGCATACAGAAATATTTCCAAAAGCAGAATCGGGTAATGAAAACTCGATTGCGACATCAATGTCCTTAAGATTTGATTCATTCAGGTCTGATATATTATTGAGGTCAATTATCAGTTTAACTGTATGACCTCTGCGAATGGCTGCAGCTTCTATTTCGTGCCCCATTCTGCCATAACCTATTAAAGCAATGTTCATTCTTTGATTTTTCTTGCGAAATTACCTTTTTTGAGTATGACGATAACATAAAATCCAAATAAAATTCTTAAAGAGAAGTTAAATTAATATCGTAATTAGCCAGTATTAAAAACCATTTGTAGGCTTTACAGGTAACAAAATCATTTAAATACAAAGGATCGCAAAGTAAAACATAAAGTAACACAAAGTCAAAATGAAACAATTTATGCCTCATTAGACAATCCCCTATTTACAAATAAATATTATTATATTTCAAGAATGAAAACCAACAACTATGAAAAACATAATTATCTCATTATCAACAATTATCATGATAATAACAGCTTCATGCACTCAAAAAGAAAAAGCCGACCTGGTAATAATAAACGGGAAGGTTCTTACTATTGATAAGGACAATCCGACAGCTGAAGCTATTGCAATTAAAGGTGAAAAAATAATTGCCGTAGGCACGACATCCGAAATATCAGCATTGATAGAAAAGAATTCCACAAAGATCATTGATGCAGGGGGAAGACTTGTGATTCCGGGTTTTAATGATGCCCATGTGCATTTCGGTCCGCTTGATCCGGACTATATTGAGCTCCGCTATACTACTGATCCTTCTGTTATTACTGAGAAAGTGAAAGCACAGGTTGCTAAATCTAAACCAGGGGAATTGATAAAAGGAGGACATTGGGAACATGAGATGTTCATTGATAAGAAATGGCCCGACTAAAGAGCTTATCGATAAAGTGTCTCCTGATAATCCGGTAATTCTCAGCAGGGCGGATGGACATTCTGTGCTTGTCAACACCTATATTCTCAAAGCTTCAGGAATTACCAGGAATACTCCTGATCCTTTTGGCGGAGTGATACAAAAAGATCCTGTAACCGGTGAACCTACCGGTATACTTAAGGAAAATGCTGAAAACCTGATTAAAACGGGAGAAGTTAAAACAATAAGAACTCCTGAAGAAGAAAATGCCAGATTATGGCAAGGGTATCTGCTTGCCCTGAAAGAAGCCCGTGAACTTGGAGTAACAAGTGTTCAGGTTCCGGGAAGTGCTGATTTCAATGCATATGAAAAGCTTCAGAAAGATGGAGAACTTACCAGCAGAATCGATATTGGAAAATCACTCACCGGCGATACTCTGCTGCTCAAAAAATACCTTGAGCTTGAAAAACAATATCCCAGGGAGGGAAACTGGATAAGATTCGGATATCTGAAAGCCTTTATTGATGGAACGATCGGTTCAGGAACTGCTTTGATGTTTGAACCGTTTTCCGATAATCCAAAATCTTCAGGACTCGCAATGATGCCATACGAAGAATTTGAGAAAATGGTTATTACAGCTGATAAATTTGGTTTTCAGATAGGTGTTCATGCAATTGGTGATAAAGGAAATAACTGGACGCTCAATGCGTTTGAAAAAGCACAGAAAGTAAATGGTAAACGCGACAGCCGTCACCGGGATGAACATGCACAAACACTCCAACTGTCAGATATCCCGCGTTTTGCCAAGCTGGGAGTGATTGCCTCAATGCAACCAACACATTGCATTTCCGACAAGAAATTCTGTGAAAAACGAATAGGTGCGGAAAGAGCAAAAGGAGCCTATGCATGGAAAAGTCTGGCTGATGCCGGTGCAATACTAGCTTTTGGCACAGATTACCAGGTAGAACCTCTAAATCCTATGGAAGGACTGTATGCGGCTGTTACCAGAAAAGACCGGCTCGGTGAAGAAGGTGAAGGCTGGCATCCTGAACAAAAGATTAAGATGGAAGAGGCAATAAAATATTATACTCTTGGTTCTGCATATTCTCAGTTTATGGAAAACCGCAAAGGAATGATCAAACCTGGCTTTCTTGCCGATATTGTAGTTACCGATAAAGATCTGCTTACTATTCCTGAAAATGAAATTATGAAGACAAAAGTGATTATACAATTACAGGAGGGAAGATTGTATATGCTTCGGGAAAATAATGGCCCCCTGGCCGCTTCGCGGCCTTCCCCCTAAAGGGGGACTAATACTGTTTAGTATTCCGAATTCAATTTAGAGGAGAGAGATTTAGCCCCCCTTTAGGGGGGTTGGGGGGCAATCTGACAGTGACCCCAATATCTTCATTGCCTCCTCCCTGTCTTTGCCGCAAAATTCCGGTTCCGCATTGAATCCGGCACAAACTTTTGGATATCCGTGATCATTATAAATAGCACATCTGTAATCATCCGTCAGATTGATGCACCTCACTCCTGCCTCTTTGCCTTCGGGCATTCCCGGCAAAGAAGATGAAATAGATAATGCAATACAGCAAGCTCCACAATTGTTGCGACAATCCATAGTCCTTTTTTTGTTATGCAAAAGTAAACAATTTTGTGATTTTTTTCTCTGTGTTTCTCTGTGATTCTCTGTGTTTCTCTGTGTCAGTTCTTGACTATTTTTTTGTTACACTGAGGATCACAGAGAAGACACAGAGGGTCACAGAGGTCATGATATTAAATACATACTTATTCTTTGTATTTTTACGGAAAAAACAAAATGAGAATCGATATTCTTACCGTACAACCGGAATTACTTGAAAGCCCTTTGAATCACTCAATTGTTAAAAGAGCGAAGGAGAAAGGTATTGTTGATATAAACATTATCAATTTGCGCGATTTTACAAATGATAAATATAAAAGTGTAGATGATTATGCATTTGGCGGAGGGGCCGGAATGGTTATGATGATTGAACCTGTATACAAAGCTATCGAAAAACTAAAAAGCGAAAGAGAATACGATGAAATAATCTATACTTCTCCCGATGGAGCAAAATTCAACCAGAAGATGGCTAATCAGCTTTCACTTAAGAACAATATCATAATTCTGGCCGGTCATTATAAAGGTGTTGATCAAAGAATCCGTGATTATCTGATAACCATGGAAATATCAATTGGTGATTATGTACTTTCTGGAGGTGAATTACCGGCAGCAGCTATTACCGATGCTATTGTAAGGCTTATTCCCGGAGCCATCTCAGATGAACAATCTGCACTTTCCGATTCCTTTCAGGACGATCTTCTGGCACCGCCTGTTTATACGAGACCTGCAGATTTTAACGGATGGAAAGTACCGGAAATACTTCTTTCGGGACATACCGCTAAAATCGAAAACTGGAGACATGAACAATCGGAAGAACGGACTAAACGATTAAGACCCGGTCTGGGAGAGAAAGATGAGGAGAAAGGAGAAACTGCGGGTGATGAGAAGGGACGAAGGAGAAAGAGTGATGGTAATAAGAGACGAAGAGACGAAGAGACGAATTTCCATTTTGAAATATTAAAAAGCTTTTGTAAGATTGTAGGCACAATTAATCATTTATTATATATTTAATAATCAACAACATGAATACTCAGGATTATATTAATCGGGAAGACAAATTTGGAGCTCACAATTACCATCCTCTTCCTGTCGTTCTTGAAAGAGGTGAAGGACCTTTTGTATGGGATGTGGACGGGAAAAGATATTTCGATTTCCTTTCGGCCTATTCAGCAGTGAATCAGGGTCATTGCCATCCCGCAATTATTAAAGCATTAACAGATCAGGCATCAAGGCTCACATTGACTTCAAGGGCATTTTATAATTCGGTTCTGGGGGAGTATGAAGAATACATTACAAAATACTTTAACTATGATAAGGTTCTTCCAATGAATTCCGGTGCAGAAGCTGATGAAACAGCTTTGAAGCTCTGTCGTAAATGGGCTTATAAGAAAAAGGGAATCAAAGAAAACAATGCAAAGATTATTGCATGTGAAGGAAATTTCCATGGACGGACAATCTCAATCGTCTCAATGTCGACAGATCCTGATGCCACAAATGATTATGGTCCATTTACTCCGGGTTTCATTATCATTCCATATAATGATTTAAAGGCTCTTGAAAATGCTCTCAGAGATCCGGATGTTGCAGGTTTTCTGGTTGAACCAATCCAGGGTGAAGCCGGCGTTTTTGTTCCGGATGAGGGATATCTGAAAAAGTCGTATGAGCTGTGCAAATCAAAAAATGTACTCTTTATAGCCGATGAGGTCCAGACAGGAATTGCACGTACGGGTAAACTTCTCGCATGCGATCATGAAGGTGTTCGTCCTGATATTCTGATCCTTGGCAAAGCCTTATCAGGTGGTGTCTTACCAGTTTCTGCAGTACTTGCCGATGATGAGATAATGCTTACAATCAAACCTGGAGAACATGGCTCAACCTTCGGGGGAAATCCATTGGCTGCAAAAGTAGCTGTTGCCGCACTTGAAGTTGTAAAAAATGAAAAACTCGCAGAAAAGGCAGAACATCTTGGAAAGATATTCCGTGAGGAATTTCAAAGTATAAAGTCAGAAATGATTGAGCTTGTAAGGGGAAAAGGGCTTCTGAATGCAGTGGTTATCAGACCAAAGAACGGGAAAGAAGCCTGGGATGTCTGTCTGGCTATGAAAGATAAAGGACTTATTGCGAAACCTACTCATAATCATATTATCCGGTTTGCTCCTCCCCTTATTATAACGGAAAAACAACTCAGAGAAGCCATTGGAATAATAAAAGATGCATTTAAACTGTTTGAATAAAATTAATCTCCGGATATGAAAAATAATATATCTCTGAAATCTTTTATACAGGCCTTTCCGATACTCATTATTGTCTTCCTTCTTTCATGTGGGGTAAGTGGGCAGGTATCAATCAAAGATCTTCAGGCAGATATTAAATATCTTTCTTCAGATTCGCTGAAAGGAAGATTAACGGGTTCGCCGGGAGATAGTCTGGCTGCTGAGTTTATTAAAAACAAACTTGTCTCCTATGGACTGATCCCTCTGTCAGGAGATGGATTACAGAGGTTTAAAGTGACTAAAAGAATTGTGGCTGGAAAGTCCAACGCCCTGTTGTTGAACGGAATAAATTATACTCCTGACAAAGATTTTATGCCACTTGCTTTCAGTTCAAATGCAGGACTGGAATCAGAGGTTGTTTTTGCCGGCTATGGATTCAATATTAACAGTGACAGCTTAAAATGGAATGACTACAATGGCATTGATGTAAAAGGGAAATGGGTAATGATACTTCGTGGCGACCCTGAAAATGAAAATACCAAAAGTCCGTTTGTCGCTTTCAGCGCCGACAGAGACAAGGCTCTGCTGGCAAAAGACATGGGAGCTGCCGGGGTCCTGATGGTTTCAGGCCCTTTATTTGATCCCAACGATACTTTTGAATCACTCAGTTCAGAAGGTTTTTCAGTAGATATACCTGTTTTAAGAATAAAAAAAGAGGTTGCTGATATCATTCTTCTAAAATCGAAAATTGACATTGCAGCACTTGAGAAAAAACTAAATGATACAAGGAAACCATTTTCATTTTCCACAAAGGTTGCAATCAATGGGAAAGCTGAAATTGTCAGGGAATTGGCAAATACAAGGAATGTAGTAATGTTGCTTCCCGGTGAAGACGAAAAACTTAAAAATGAATATTTAATTATAGGCGCCCATTTTGATCACCTCGGCATGGGAGGACCAGGTTCCGGAAGCAGGGCACTGGATACAATAGGTATTCATCATGGGGCAGATGATAATGCATCAGGTGTTGCAATGATGCTTGAACTTGCCAGAGAAATTTGCCGAAACAAAAGGAAGTCATAAAAGAAGTATTGTATGTTTAGCTTTTACCGGAGAGGAAGAAGGACTGCTGGGATCAAAACATTTTACTGATGATCCGGGTATAAATCTTTCCAAGCGTGAACGCAATGATTAATCTTGATATGGTTGGAAGGTTGAACGAAACAAACAATTTGCAGATTTTCGGGGTGGGTACTGCAACAGGACTGAAAAATCTGATATATTCAAAAAGCGATACATCAGTTATAAAACTGACACTCTCAGATGAAGGTTACGGACCATCGGATCATTCATCATTCTATGGGAAAAATATTCCGGTACTGTTTTATTTTACCGGTGCTCATCTCGACTATCATACTCCGATGGATACCTGGGATAAAATAAATTTCGATGGAATGGTGAAAATTTCCGGACTGATATTCAATGTCGCGGAGGAACTGGCTTCATCTCCTGTCAGACTTCAGTTCAAAGAATCAGGTCCCAAGGTAGAAACAGTAAGATACAGAAGAGGGAAAGGAGTTACACTTGGAATTATGCCTGATTTTGCAGGAGTTTTAAAAAATGGCTTGCGAGCTGATTTTGTCACACCCGGCAAACCTGCAGCTCTGGGTGGAATGCAAAAAGGTGATATTATTATATTTATTAATGGAAAACCTGTAAATAATATTGAGGATTATATGTTCAGAATGGGACAGCTCAAACATGGAGAGACAATTAGTGTTGAGGTTCTGCGCAATGATAAAAAAGTGGTTTTATTGATACAATTATAGCGATACAGCGTCAAAGAGTAAATATCAATAACAATAAATTACATTATGAAAAAATTCATCCTGTGGTCACTGGCTTTCATAATCACAATTGCAGCAGCTATCTACCAGAGGCATACCGGCCCCACTTACCCGAAGGAGGTTAATGTTACCCTGAATGACAAGGTTTATGATCTTAAGCTGGTACGGAGCCTTGCTCTTAATGAAAAACCTGAGGTAAAACTAAATGTAACCGATACCACAGTTAAAGCAAGACTATTCTTCAAGCGGTTTAAAAGTGATGAAGAATATCAGGTTACTGAGTTTTCATACAAAGTGTTTCCTGTGAATTCCTTTGTGATGAATAAAGTCTTTAAAGTTTATGAAGAAAAAGGATTGTATGCTGAAGTGCCACAGCAGCCTCCTGCCGGGAAACTTCAATATTACTTTGAAATTTCCGATTCCAATGGAACCAGATCGTATCTCAATGAAACTCCGGTTGTGATAAGATTTAAAGGAGGTGTACCGGCGTTTATTCTTGTTCCTCATATCCTTTTAATGTTTCTGGCCATGCTTTTCTCCACTCTTGCAGGACTGATGGCAGTAATAAAATATCCTGAGTATAAAAAATATGCATTGTGGACCCTAATCCTGTTCATTGCAGGAGGCATGGTGCTTGGTCCGATTGTTCAATATTATGCATTTGGCGATTTTTGGACAGGGATCCCTTTTGGATGGGATCTAACTGATAACAAAACACTTATTGCATTATTATTCTGGATTTTGGCTGTTGTATATGAACAGAAAATAAGATAGGCCACTCTATACTGCTCTTGCGGCATTTGTTCTTCTCCTGGTATTTTCAATACCTCACAGTTTGTTTGGGTCAGAGTTAAATTACTCAAGCGGACAGGTTACACAGGGAATTATTCTTAACTTTTTCTGAAATTTTATTTAAAATTTCATATGATGAGTGCAGCATTAAATAATTTACCACGTCTATTGATTAGAAAATTGATAGAAAGTGGGTGCAGCAACACATATAAAAACTAGTCTTTATATAAAGATGGCAAATGTAGAAGCGGCATTCAGAAACTTACACCAGGATCTTTTGGACGGGTGTAAAAACGGTGACCAGAAAGCACAGTTTCAGATCTACAAGTTGTACTACAAAGCTATGTACAATACAAGTCTGAGGATTGTAAATGACACAATGGAAGCCGAAGATATAATGCAGGAATCATTCCTGTCGGCCTTTGAAAAAATTGATACTTATTCCGGAACAGTAAGTTTCGGTGCCTGGCTAAAAAAAATAGTGGTTAACAGGTCACTTGATGCCCTGAATAAAAGAAAAGCGGTCTTTGAAGATATTGAGTCACATGTTGGTATAAGAGATGATAGCGGTGAAGATACAGCCAGATATGAAGAGATTGATGTCAGGGTTGAAGAGGTAAAAGAGGCTATTGAAAGACTACCGGATGGATACAGAGTTATACTTTCTCTCTACCTGCTCGAAGGTTACGATCATGATGAAATTGCAGAAATACTTTCTATCAATAGCAGTACATCACGATCACAACTTTCAAGGGCAAAACAGAAACTCATCGGAGAATTAAAAGGAAAATGAAAAAATTATCGGATATGAAAAATATAGAAGACATAATCAGGAACAATAAGGATTTTTTCGAAGATGCAGAACCTTCGACTGGTCACCTGGAAAGATTTAACAGAAAACTTGAAAAGAGATTTCCGGTCATTACTGTTAAAAGAAGTATTGTCCCTTACCTGTTAAGAGCAGCAGTTGTGACATTGCTGATTACTCTCTCCTCCCTCTGGACATGGGATCATTTTATCCGTCCGGGAAGCAAAAGGATGACACTTGGACAGGTCTCTCCTCAATACAAAGAAGTTGAAAACTATTACGTGCACCAGGTAAATATGATGGAGAGTGAAATTGTAAATGTTGATCTCAAAAACAACCCTGTACAAAAAGAGGTGCTTCTGAAAGAGATTGAAAAGTATGGATTCAACATATGTATCACTTCAGAAAGAACTCAAAGCAAATCCCAACGATGAAAGAATAATAAATGCAATGATTGAGCATTATCAGACTAAACTGGAAGTTATGTCTTATATAGTAAATCAGCTTAAAACAATCAGAAATGATAACCAAAATAAAAAGGAAAATGAAAAAGTCAGTTATTAAAGCAGGAATGCTCCTCTTCATATCACTCTTCCTTGTATCTCTCGCAGTATCAGCACAGGAGTTAACAAAGGAATTCCATAAGGAGTATACAGCAGGAGCAAAAACACTCCAGATCAGTAACAAGTATGGAGATGTGGTAATCCAGAGCTGGGATAAGGACCAGATAGTTATCGATGTTAAGGTAACTGTGGAAATGTCAAATAAGGAAAAAGCCCAGAGATTCCTGGACTATATAGATGTTCAATTTTCTGAAGGTAGCGATGCAATCACAGCAAAAACCGTAATTGATGACAAATTCAACTTTACAGGTTGGGGCGATTCAAGAAAATTCAGTATAGATTATAATATAAAAATGCCGGTCGGAACTGATCTGACACTTGCAAACAGATATGGCAATACTGATATCGATGAGCTTCACGGATTACTGGATCTTGAGATCAAATACGGAAACCTTACAGCCGGCAAACTTACAAGAGGAAATATAAAACCTCTCAGCAAACTTAACATTGCCTATGGAAAAGGCAAAATTGATGAAACAGGATGGCTCGACCTTACTGAAAGGTATGTTGGTAATATGGAAATTATAAAAAGCCAGGCCCTTCTTCTCGATAGTAAATATTCAAAGTTATTCCTTGGAGAAACCAGCTCAGTTGTAGGTGAAAGTAAATATGATAATCTTAGAATTGATAATATTAACAATCTGGTTCTTGAGAATGGGTATACAACTACAAATATCGGAGAACTGACTAAAAAGCTCACTTATAACGGCAGTTATGGATCTTTTACTGTAGACCGGATCCCTGCAGGTTTTGAATCGATCGATGTGGAAACACACTATATGGGTGTAAGGCTTGGAATTGATGAATCGGCAAACTACAAGCTCGATGCAAAAGTAAGATATGGCGGATTGAAATACAATGAGGATAATTTTAGAAATCAAAGACGCATTGTTGAGAATAATTCAAATGAAGTATCAGGAACTATGGGTAAGGAAGAGTCACCAACCGCAAGAGTAAATGTACTGGCTTCGTATGGCTCGGTAAAACTCAACTGATTTTTTACATAAAACATATTTTATCAGGCGGAAATGGCAAAACATTTCCGCTTTTTTATTGCAGCAAAATACCACTGTTTCAGCACAGTCTTTTTACCCCGATCCCACAAGGTCAAATAAAGCTTTGGAGATGTAAATGTAATCTGCATACCAATGATTCCCTCTCTTTCTGCAACTATAACTATTCAGGATAGTAATGATCTGATTACAATGTACGATAAAAAGTTTTTCTCTGAGACATTCAGGCAAGGGAGGAAAAGCTTCAGCGTTGACTACTTAATTAAAATGCCTGATTATATCGACCTGGATATCACAAATGAATTCGGTAATATTTCAGTAGAAGAACTTTCCGGAAATATAAAAGTTAAGCTATCGCAGGGCAATTTCATTGCAAAGCGACTTACTAGAGGAAATGCCAGTCCCCTGAATTCGATTTCAATTGATCATGGAAAAGTCAACATTGATGAATTGAACTGGATGACTTTGACCGTCCGTAACTGTCCGTTGGTTTTTATTGGAAAAGGACAGGCTCTTTTGATGACTTCTGAAATCTCAAAACTAAAGTTCAGAGAAATAAGCTCTCTGGTTTGCAACTCGAAATCTGATAGTTACGTTATTGGATCTATTAAAAACATTGTTTCAGAAAGTCTCTATTCAACAATTCAGATTGATACCTTATACGGGCGACTTAAAGCAGGGGGGACATTTGGATCACTTGGTATTTCATATCTGAATAAAGAATTTAGCAGCATTGACATTGTAATGGATCATACTTCAATACTGATAAAAACAGGATCAGATGTTTCATTTAAGTCGGACATAATTGCTACAAATTGCTTTACTGACTTTCCGCTTAAAAACAACACCGGAATAATTAAAACAGAAAGCAATAACATAACTTCGTATGTGGGAATTGCCGGAGCTTACAGGCAAACAAACTCTATGATTAAAATCCGGGCAACATCGGGAAGAGTAACAATACAATAAACTTTTTTACCCCCATCTCCTCTTTATTTTCCTCCTTCATCTTTATAGATAAAAATCCCGTCTTTCCCATCTGCCGTAGCAAAGCCTCTGAACATACCTTTTGAATTAAAAGGCATAGAAATATTCCCAGACTTGTCAACGCATATAACTCCGCCACTACCCCCTGCCTTTAATAGTTTATCATTGATAACAAGTTCCGATGCTTCCCTGAGAGTCAGTCCTTTGTATTCCATTAAAGCCGAAATATCATGAGCCACTGTCCATCTTATAAAATACTCACCATGACCAGTTCCTGAAACAGCACAAGTTCTGTTGTTAGCATAAGTGCCGGCGCCGATTATCGGCGAGTCACCTACCCTGTTATACCGCTTATTAGCCATGCCTCCTGTTGAAGTACCGGCAGCAAGATTTCCATTCTTATCGAGAGCACAGCAACCGACTGTGCCATTTTTTTCTTTTTTTAGTATCTCCTGCAGTTCGTTAAAACGCCTTTCCGTATAAAAATATGACGGAGGAACGATTTCCAGACCCTGTTCTTTTGCAAATTGTGAAGCTCCTGCACCAGTCAGCAACACATGTTCCGATTTTGTCATTACATACCTCGCAGCGGTAATCGGATTTTTAATATCGGTAACTCCTGCAACTGCCCCGGCTGACAGATTTGATCCATCCATAATTGCTGCATCAAGCTCATTCTTTCCATCATGAGTAAACACTGCACCTTTCCCGGCATTGAACAGAGGATTATCTTCCATTATCCTGATCGTCTGTTCGACTGCGTCAAGAGCTGTTCCACCCTGGGCAAGAATTTTCTTTCCGGTGTTCAGAGCAATCAGTAATGAAGCCCTGTACTCTTTATCCATTTCGGGTGTTATGTTTTCCCTGGAAATTCCGCCTGCCCCGCCATGAATAACAATAGCCCATGCCTGTTTTTCCGGATTAAGATTAGCTTTTCTGTCAACCTTGCAGGAAAAAAGGATCAAAATAAAGATCAGGAGAGATGGCAGAATAATCGTTTTTGTTTTCATTTGGTTATTGTTAAAGTTATGGTGAGAGATGTTTTTATATTCTTTCCTTTGTGTTACTTTGTGTTTTCCTTTGTGATCTTTGTGGTTATTTTTTTTACCTGTTTAAAAATCCATCTCAACAACGGTAATCCCTGAACCTCCAAACTCCACATGCTCATCGCGGAAGGATTTTACTACATCAACCGTAGCAAGATATTGCCTTACAAGCTGCCTCAGTATTCCATTTCCCTTCCCATGAAGGATCCTGAGATTGCGATATTGTACAATAAGAGCATTATCAATTAGTTCCCGGACCTGATTTATGGCTTCCTCCCCCCTCACGCCACGAATGTCGATCTCTGATTTAAAATTAATATTGCGTTGCACAATAGCGGGATCATTTTCCCTGTTAACCTGATTTGCCTTAAGACTCTTTTTCAGCTCAGCTCTTGTTATTCTCTCTATTTTGTCAAGCGGAACAAAAAATCTCAGACTTCCGGTTTCAACCTGAACCATCTTATCTTTTATTTCTATTATCTCACCGGCAGCCTGTGTGTCAATCATCCTGACAGGATCGCCCGGCTTAAGAGGATGTACAGGAGAAGCAGCATGAACGGGCTTTTCCTTTACAATATCAGGCTCCAGTTTTATTCTTTTTGCTTTTGAACTTAATACGGCGATCTTTCCTTCCGATTCAGTCTCAACTGGTTTTGTCTCCTCTTCAACTACATTTTTAAATTCTTCAAGTTGCTGCCTTATATCTCTGGTTTTTTCTTTTTCTGCCTGCGACTCTTTAATCTGCCGGATCGTACTCTCAATCATCCGGTTTGATTCTTTCAATAAGTTCTGTGCTTCATCTTTTGCTCTTGCAATGATCTCTTTTCTGAGTGACTTGGCGCCAGAAAGCTCCTTTTCAAATTCTGCCGTCAGCTCTTCAAGCCGTTTTTCCTGTTGCCGGATACTCTGCCTCTTATTCTCCCAGTATCGTTTGTCGCGGGCTATGTCCTTCAGGTGTCTGTCGTAGTTAATATTTTTAACACCTGCTTTTCCCGAAGCTTCTTCAAGTATCTCCTCAGGCAGACCTATTTTGCGTGCAATTTCAAATGCAAAGGAGCTTCCCGGTTTCCCGATTGTAAGCTGAAAAAGAGGCTGCATAAGATGGTTGTCAAACGCCATAGCACCATTTACAATTCCGTCTGTAAGAGATGCAAAATGCTTCAGATTAGTGTAATGAGTTGTTATTACACCATATACTTTCTTCCTGTTCAACTCACCAAGAATTGCCTCTGCTATTGAACCACCAAGCATTGGTTCCGTACCTGTTCCGAATTCATCAATAAGAATCAGAGTTTTATCGTTTCCGTTTTTAACAAAGTACTTCATATTAATGAGATGAGAGCTATAAGTACTTAAATCATTTTCAATACTTTGCTCATCCCCTATATCAATTAAAATATTTTTGAATATTCCGGTCTCCGATCCTTCAGCAACAGGGATCGTAAGTCCGCACTGCAACATGTACTGAAGCAATCCTACTGTCTTAAGACAGACAGACTTTCCCCCTGCATTGGGTCCGGAGATCAATAGTATCCGGTCTCTTTCATCAAGTACAATTTCAAGGGGGACTACTTTCCTCCCCGGAAACTTCTCGAATGCAAGGGAGAGCAAAGGATGGATTGCCCTTTTCCACATCAGAAATGGCTTATCTGTAAGGACCGGCTTGATAGAATGAAGATGATTACCAAGGAGAGCTTTAGATCGTATAAAATCGATTTCACCCAGGAACAGATTTGACTCAAGCATATCGTCGATATAAGGTCTGATGTTGTCAGCAAATACAGTCAGAATTCTTACAATCTCCCTTTTTTCCTCATATTCAAGTTCTATGATATCATTGTTAATTTCAACTATTTCCTCCGGCTCAATAAAGACTGTTTTTCCGGAAGCTGACTGGTCATGAATAAGACCTTTTATCTTTCTCTTGTCATAGGCACCCACAGGGATAACTCCTCTCCCGTTTCTTACTGAAACCGAAGTGTCTGTATCAACTATTCCGTCAGACTGGGCCTGTTTGAGAATTGCATTCAGCCTCTTTGTTACATGAAGGCTTTTTCCTATAAGCTCTGCTCTTATCTCCTTTAACCGGGATGACGCATTATCCTTTATGACTCCCCGTCTGTCTATAATTCTGTCAATAGCCTCAAGCACATAAGGATACGTTTTCACTGAACTGCACATTGACCGGAGGACAGGATACCTGACATCATCTTTATTCCTGAAGAAATTCAGAATAGTTTTAACTGTTTCCAGTGAACGTTTCAGATCAAACACTTCCTGTACCTCAGGAAATGTACCTTCGATCCTTATCTTATTAAGACATTCCGATATTTTATAGTAGTGTTCTGATGGGAAATAATCTTCAAATATCAGAATCTGCTGGAATTCAAAAGTTGCAGACAATATTCCTGATAATTGTTCATAGTTGTCTATGAACTTAATAGCATTAACTTTTTCCAAACCCATTGGGCTGAGACATTTTTCACTTAACAGGATACGTATCCTGTCGAAACCTATCTTATATTCAAAGTTATCCGGATAAATCATATTCAAAGATAAAAGACAAAAGTAATAAATCATCTTATGGCTTGGCGAAGTCTCCCGACTTCGCCGGATTTAAAATGCAGTCTGAAGACTGCAATATATATAAATCGAAGTCAGGAGACTTCGATTAGCAACAGAAGCAAAGTTAATTATTGTTAATTCATGTTGGCATACAATAATACCGGGATTCATTTTTATATACATTTGAAACCTGTCATTACAAACCTTAATTATTAAACAATGAAAATGAGGAAAATCTCAATCGCGCTTTTGATGTTATTACTCCTGCCGGCATGGGCAATGTCGCAGAGTGAAAATGTTGACCTCAGCATGATTTATAAAATCAAGCAGGAAGGCCTGAAAAATTCAGGTATAGAGGATCTGGCATTCTGGCTTACTGATTTCGTAGGTCCACGTCTTACAGCTTCTACGGGATATAACCGTGGAAATGAATGGGCAAAAAAGAAGATGGAAGAACTTGGCTTTCAGAATGTCAGAATTGAAGCAGCCAGGGATTTCAGCCGTGGTGGCTGGGATAATCTTAAAACCTATGCAGCAATGACCGCGCCATACTACGCAAACTTCGCGTGTAATCCTGTTGCATGGACCGGAAGTACAAATGGTTTGGTTAAAGGTGAGGTTGTACTTTTGGACGTCAAAACTGAAACTGATCTTGACAAATATAAGGGAAAAGTCTCCGGGAAAATAGTTCTCATGCCTACTGCTTCTACGTACGAAATAAACTTTGAACCGCTTGCGAGCCGCATGACAGACACACAGCTCAAAGATATATCTATGGCATCTTCGGCACCCGGAGCCAGAAGACCCACGTTTGACAGAGCCGCTATGATGGCTCAAAGAGCTCTTCGTACCAAAGTATCAGAGTTTCTTACCAATGAGGGAGCTGCTTTAATCCTTAATAGTTCAGGTACATTCAATGTTCCGGGTTCAACCGGGTCAAACTTTAAATCAGGTGATAAAGAACCGATGGCGTCATTGAATCTTCCACTTGAGGACCATGGCAGAATTGAACGTTTATTACGACACAATGTTCCGGTAGAAATGGAGGTTGAGATTCAAAATAAATTCTTTGACAGTCCAACTGTATATAATGTTATCGGAGAAATACCCGGCACAGATAAAGTTCTTAAAAATGAAGTGGTTCTTTTAGGAGCTCATATTGATTCCTGGCATGGAGGAACGGGTGCTGCAGATAATGCATCCGGATGTATTGTAATGATGGAAGCTCTGCGCATCCTGAAGAACCTGGATGTTGCCCCCCGAAGGACAATCAGGGTAGCACTGTGGGGCGGTGAAGAGGAAGGTTTGTACGGGTCATCCGGATATGTCGAAAAATATCTTGTCGATCCGGTAACGAAAGAGCATAAACCCGACTTTGACAGGTTTGCCGGATATTTTAATATGGATAACGGATCGGGAAAATACAGGGGAATTTATCTGCAGGAGAATGAACTTGTAAGACCAATTTTTGAAGAGTGGTTGAAACCTTTTACAGATATGGACTGTTCGACAATCAGTATAAGAAATACGGGTGGAACTGATCATCTTTCCTTTGACCGCGTCGGACTTCCCGGTTTTCAATTCATTCAGGATAAAATTGAATATGACCGTACTTATCATACCACCATGGATACCTATGAAAGACTGGTAATGGCTGATCTTAAACAGAATGCAGTGATCACAGCATCATTTGTCTATAATGCCGCGATGCGTAATACAAAATTACCCGGAAAACCTGTTATGAAACCACGGCAGAATGCAGACCGGGGACCGGGGATGTAATGAATTGAAATGTGTTGAAATGTATTGAAATGTATTGAAATGCTATTGAAATGTATTGAAATGTATTGAAATGTATTGAAATGTATTATTACGTAGAGATTCGCCCAAATTTGGGCGTCTCTACTAATTTAAATACCAATCCTTATTTTATCCCTGCCAGATCGAGAATAAACGCATATTCCAGTGCCGTGATCCTGTAACGTTCAAACCTGCCTGATGCGCCCCCATGACCAGCAACCATATTGCAATCCATTACAAGTCTGTTTTTATCAGTCTTCATCTCCCTGAGCTTTGCGACCCATTTTGCCGGCTCCCAATACTGAACCTGTGAATCCCAATAACCTGTGGTGACAATAATGTTCGGATAATTCATTGCTTTTACCTGGTCGTAAGGAGAATAAGATAACATATAATCATAATACTCCTTTTTTCTCGGATCTCCCCACTCATCCCACTCTGAGGTTGTAAGAGGAATTGTCTCATCCAGCATTGTTGTAACAACATCCACAAATGGCACTGCTGCTATAACTCCCTTGTACAAATCAGGTCTCATATTAAGTATTGCACCCATTAAAAGTCCACCTGCGCTGCCTCCCATAGCATAAAGATTACTGCTGTTTGTATATTTCTCATTAATAAGAAATTGTGCACAATCATTGAAATCAGTAAATGTATTTTTCTTCTTCAGCAATTTGCCTTCTTCATACCAGTAGCGTCCCATCTCACTTCCTCCGCGAATATGGGCCAGTCCATAAACAAATCCTCGGTCGAGAAGACTCAGTATTGCTGACCTGAAACCCGGATCAGTCGAAATTCCATAAGATCCGTAAGCATATAGTAAAAGAGGAGCTTTCCCATCCTGCACAAAACCTTTTTTATATACTATGGAAACAGGAACCATGGTACCATCAGCAGCCTTAGCCCATAATCGTTTAGACTCATAATTATTCTTATCAAAGCCACCAAGTATAATATCCTCTTTCATTACCTTCTTCTCTTTTGAGAGCATGTTATAATCAATCACAGAGTTAGGAGTGGTAAGTGATGAATAGCTATACCTTAGAACATCTGTATTTGGATTGGGATTAATGTTAATTCCTGCTGTATAAGCTTCTTCTCCAAAATTAATATAATGCTCAGGTCCATTCTTTTTACTAATGACTCTCAGGTTGTTGAGACCTTTAATCCTCTCCTGTGCAACAATCCAGTTATCAAATAATTCAAAGTTTTCAAATAGAATATCATTCCTGTGAGGTATAACTTCAGTCCAGTTCGGCATTGCAGTTTTACCCTCCGCTGTTTTCATTAATTTGAAGTTTGTTGCGCCGTCAGAATTAGTTCTTATATAGAATTCATTTCCTAAATGATCAATACTATATTCATGATTTACTGCCCTTTTTTCAAATATTTTAAACTCTCCATCGGGTTTTAAAGCATCAATATACCGGGTTTCTGTTGTAAGAGTCTGGTCCGAATTAATAAGAATGTATTTGCGGCTTTTAGTTTCCGCCAAACTGACGCTAAAGGTCTCATCTGCTTCATCATATACAAGCATATCATTTTCTGCAGGTGTTCCTAGTTTATGTTTGAAAATTTTATTTGACCGAAGGGTTTCTTTGTCTTTGGTGACATAAAAAAGAGTTTTATTATCTGCAGCCCAGACCGATTGACCGGTGGTATTTTCAATTTTATCAGCTAACAATGACCCGGATTGTATATCTAAAAAGTTAAGGGTATAACGGCGCCGGCTAACATAATCAACGCCATAAGTCAGGATCTTATTATCACGACTGACACTCAGACTGTTAACAGAGCAATAGCTCTTTCCGGCAGCCAGCTTATTGACATCAAGAAGTATCTCCTCCTTTGCCTCCAATGACCCTTTCTTCCTGAAATATACAGGGTATTCGTTTCCTTCTGAATATTTATTATAGTAATAGTAACTATTCTCATAATACGGAACTGATGCATCATCTTTCTTTATCCTTCCAATTATTTCATCATAAAGTGTTTTCTGAAGACCTTCTGTACTTTTAAGAACAGTTTTTGAGTATTCGTTTTCTTTATTGAGATAATCGAGAACTTTAGAGGTCTGCTCATCAGGTGTGGCTGCATTTTTTTGTTCCTCACTAAGACGCATCCAGAAATAATTATCTATGCGCTTATTGAACAACTCATGTGGTATTTTCTCTGCAACAGGCCCTTTTATCGCAGGTTGGCTGCTGCATGAAAACAATAATAATGCAAATAAAAATGTCAAGGGTAAATTAAATCTTTTCATAGTTTCGGTTTTTTGAAATTTGTTCGTAGAGACGCCCAATTTGGGCGTCTCTACATCTACATAAAGATATTAAAGATTTTAATATCGTTTAAAAATTAACCGGAGATCAGAGATACTTTTCTAAAGACCATTAAACCTTATCAGAAAATTTGCATCAAAGAGATAAGCAACCAATAAAATTATAAAAATGAAAAGGATAATATTAATTTCAGCTCTCCTGTTTATCGTTTCAGCAGGTATGGTCTCTGCCCGGATACCGGCAAAAAGTATCACAGAAAGACAGGCAACTCAGCAGGCCAGGATTAAGAAAGGGGTACAAAGCAAGAAACTGACAAAGAAACAGGCTGCCATTCTCGAAAGAGAACAAAGACGGATCCGGATTGAAAAAAGAATGGCAAAAGTTGATGGCATCATCTCCCCGCCGGAAAGAAAATTCCTGAGACAGGAACAGAACCAGGCCAGCAAACATATTGCCAGACTTATTAACGATAATCAGAAACGCAGGTCATAGATATTCAGGGATATTCTTTTTAAATCTGTAGAGACAGGTCTGAGACCTGTCTCTACAATTTTTAACCATTCCTTGTATATTTTATTATCCCTATGTTTTTTTCATGTCTACATCCTTCATAGACAACTGAATCCGTTTTCTTTCAATATCAACTGCCAGGACTTTCACCATTATATGCTGGTGGAGCTTGACAACTGCAGACGGATCGGTAATGTAGTTTTTGCTCATGTTTGAAATATGTACAAGACCATCCTGCTTGATCCCGATATCGACGAATGCGCCGAATTTTGTAATATTTGTTACAATTCCCGGAACCACCATTCCCTCGATCAGATCTTCCATTGTGTGCACATCTGCAAAGCTGAACTCCTTGATTTTTGATCTTGGATCACGACCAGGTTTGGCAAGTTCATCCATAATATCTTTCAAGGTAGGCAAACCGGTAACCGGTGTAACATACCTGTCGAGCTTGATCTCTTTTCGCTTAATTTCATTTGTTATAAGTTCCTTTACGTCACAGCCAATATCTTTCGACATCTTCTCCACCACATGATAGCTTTCCGGATGAACTGCACTGGTATCCAGTGGGTTATCAGCATTACGGATCCTTAAAAACCCGGCACTCTGTTCAAACGCCTTCTCTCCCATCCGTTTCACTTTCAGAAGCTCTTTACGTGCTTTGAATGGTCCGTTTTCGGTTCTGTAATCAATAATATTCTGAGCAAGTTGCGGTCCAAGTCCTGATACATAAGTTAACAGGTGCTTACTTGCAGTATTCACCTCAACACCAACCGCATTAACACAGCTCATAACCACATCATCAAGTGATTTTTGAAGCTTTTGCTGGTCAACATCATGCTGATACTGACCCACTCCTATGGATTTTGGATCGATCTTGACCAACTCTGCCAGCGGATCCATCAATCTTCTTCCGATTGATATTGCGCCGCGAACCGTAACATCATAATCAGGGAACTCATCGCGTGCAATCTTGGATGCGGAATAAATTGAAGCGCCCGCTTCACTCACAACAAATACCTGGATGTCATTCTCGAATTTGACCCATTTTATAAAGTCTTCTGTCTCGCGGCTTGCAGTACCATTACCGATTGCAATTGCTTCAATCTTATATGCATTGACGAGTGAGAGAATCTTCTTAATCGACATAGCAGTCTCATTCTGAGGAGGATGGGGATAAATTGTCTCATTATGAATAAAATTACCCTGCCTGTCAAGACAAACAACCTTGCAGCCGGTCCTGAAACCTGGATCAATAGCCAGAACGTTTTTCTCACCAAGTGGTGATCCCAGAAGAAGCTGACGAAGGTTATCAGCAAAAACTGTAATTGCCTCAATGTCTGCCTTTTCCTTTGAAAGGTTCCTGAATTCCGTCTCCATTGAAGATGACAAAAGCCTTTTCCAGCTATCTTTAATTGCATCAGAGACAATATCTGAGGAAGCATTCCGTCCTTTTATAAAAATCGAATTAAGCATATCAAGGGCATGTTCTTCATCAGGTTCTACTGACAGCCGCAGGAAACCTTCTTCTTCTCCCCTTCTCATAGCCAGAAGTCTGTGCGACGGACATTTTTTAAGAGGCTCGGACCAGTCATAATAATCACTGTATTTTATGCCTTCGGCCTCTTTTCCTTTAACAACTTTTGAATAAATAACGGCTTCTTTTTCAAAAAGATATCTAAGTTGTTTTCTGGCTTTTTCATCCTCATTGATCCATTCTGCAATTATATCGGAAGCACCTGCTATTGCATCATCTACAGTAGCCACATCGTCATTTAGAAAAGCTTCAGCTTTAAGCCGGGGATCATTCTCTTTCTGATCCATTATGAGAGCAGCCAGAGGCTCAAGTCCTTTTTCCCTTGCAATTGTTGCGCGGGTACGTCTTTTGGGTCTGTATGGCAGGTAAATATCCTCCAGCTCAGCCATTGTAACTGCTGCATCAATTTTCTGTCTGAGTTCGGGAGTCATTTTTTCCTGCTCCTCAATAGATTTTATTACGGCTTCTTTCCTGGCATCCAGTTCTTTCAGCCGGTCATACTCTTCTTTAATATGCATAAGCTGTACTTCATCAAGACTCCCGGTCATCTCTTTTCTGTACCTGCTGATAAAAGGAATTGTAGCGCCGCCATCCATCAACCTGATAGTATTTTCGACCTGCCATTCGTGGAGACCCAGCTTTTTTGCAACAAGTAAAATGTTCCTGTTTGTATCCATTATATTATTATTCAACATAAATGACCAGACCTTTCAGATATTCGCTTTCTGGGTGATAAATATTTACCGGATGATCGGGCGGCTGACTCATCTGATGCAATATTCTTACACTGCGTCCGGTATTGGCAGCAGCAGCAAAGACCGATTTTCTGAAATTTTCTTTTGTCACAACCTGAGAGCAGGAGAATGTGAAAATAATTCCACCCGGTTTAATTTGTTCAATTGCCTTTATATTCAACCTTTTATATCCCTGAAGTGCATTAGCCAGAACATTATTATGTTTCGCAAATGCAGGAGGATCGAGTATAATCAGGTCGTACTGATCTTTTATATGATTCATATAATCAAATGCATCAACCTGAAATGATTCATGCCGTTTATCATCTCCATAATTAAGTCTGATGTTTTCATTTGCCAGTTCAATAGCCGGAAACGAACTGTCAACGGTATGAACAAGAGCTGCATTTCTCATGGCATAGACCGAAAATCCTCCGGTATAACCGAACATATTCAATACAATCCTTCCTTCAGTATATTTTTCCAGGAGTTTTCTATTCTCTCTCTGATCGATGAAAAATCCGGTTTTCTGCCCGGTTGTCCAGTCAATTTTAAACTTATAACCGTTTTCAGTTACTACTACTGCCTCAGAATTCCCATATAAAAACTCATTTGTGGCCACCACACCTGACATATGCGGAATTGTGCCTTCGCTCTTGTCGTATACTGCAATAATCCTGTCCTTCAGCAACTCAGCAAGGATAGATGCAATTTCTTTCCGTATCCTGTAAAAACCTATCGAATGCATCTGCATCACTGCCACGCCGTTGTAGTAATCAATTATCAGACCTGGCAGTCCGTCTCCTTCACCGTGAATAAGTCTGAATACATTTATCCGGGGATTATCTATAATATTAATGGCTTTCCTGTACGCAATGGCACGTTTTATTTTTTCTCTGAAAAAATCAATATCAGGTGTTTCCTGCGCAAAAGACAGTATCCTAACTGCAATTGAGCTGGGCTGATAGTGGCCTACAGCCAGGAATGTATCTTTATTATCAAATACATCCACGAGATCTCCTTCGACCGGATTACCGTACATTTTCTTTATTGCTCCTGAGAAAATCCAGGGATGAAATCTGCGTACTGACTGCTCTTTTCCTGATTTCAGCACTATTTTTATTCGATCTTGCATTTACCTGTTTCGATTATTTTACCCCCCATCCCCCCCAAGGGGGGGCTAAAATCAGATTTTAGCACTTTTATCTTTTTACTTTTATCTTTTGTCTTTTACCTCATGGCCGTTTACCAGTTTCTTATAGATCTGATGGCATACCCAGGCATCGGTTGCAGCATATATCTGCTGGGCTTCAGTAAGTTGCTCTGCTTCCCAGTCGGTTACCTGCTGGCGCTTTGATATTCTGAATCCAAGAACAATTGCCGAAAGTTTTTTCAATCCCGAACTCTGAATGCCATACTCTTTGACAAGGTTCTGCAGATCGATAAATCCGTCAGGTGAAAACTTTTTCACCCCTTTTAAAAATCTAATATCATCGTGCACTGCAACACCCGCTTTTATTACAGAAGGATCGGATAAAAGACCTATCAATTCATCGGGTATACCTATTTTATTTATACGGAATAGACATGCAAGCTCGGCGGTTGCCAGCTGGATCAGGGAGACTGAATTCTTTTTCCCTTTTTTAAATGTTGGTCTGGTTTCTGTGTCAAAGCCAAGAAGATCCGACCCAAGAAGCCTTGGAAAAATCTCATGGAATGTTTTAATATTATCTACCAGAACTATTTCACCTTTAAACCACGAAAGCTCATGTTCCGCCATTTCTTCGACTGTAATATTCTCCTTATACATTATTCAATATCTCCCCTCATATCCTTTTGTCTTCTGGTGATAAACCAGTCTGACGTGTTTCTGTTTTCGTCTTCATTATCAGCATTATTTTCAACTTTTCCAATCTCCTCCCCGGAGTAGAGGAATTTATGTATCGCCCTCATAGAATTCACCAGTTTCTGACCCCAGAAGTTTTCAAAATTCATCCTGCATTCCCATACAGCATCATTCATCACCTCTCCGGTGCCAGTCTGATAAAGGAGAAGAAAATCCTTCATATCCTGGTAAATATCTGCCATATTCTCTGAAATACTCGATACGACAGGCCCTTCTGATTCATTTATTTTTTCATCGAATACTTCCAGGTAATCGTTTGCTGTTCCGAATTTTTCTTTTAGTGTGTCATTAATACCTGTCCAGTCTGATTCTGTGACAAACTTCTCATTACCGTCCTCAAAAAAAGGGTTCAATTGTGGTAAAAGTGAAGCCTTAAGGTACAGAAGAGGTAAAATACGTTGCAGGATCTTCAAAAGCTCATCACCTTTCAGCTCTGCAGCGTGCTCTGCATATTTACAGAATTCATTCGCAACAGCCACAAATTCAACTACATTTCTCGAATATACAGGATCCGTATTGGTATCCATATTAATAATCAAATTTAATTTTTTACCTGATGCCAAAAGTAATAAAAATTGACAGGGAAAAGAAACGCTTAAAGTATCTGATCGGGAATTAAAGTTAACATGATCCTCATGATCCTATTGACCTGAAACAAATTAACAAGCTCATTAACTATTATCCCAAGCCCGTTAAGATTTTTCTAAAAATCATTATCTTAGATTCATAAATCTCATTTACCACAGGCAAATACCTATTGAATATGAAACCAAACCAACTTTACGGACATAAACACTATGCAATTATTGAAGTATCACTTATTTCATTGTTTCTGCTTTCTTTCATTACCCTTAATGCTCAGACACCAACGAACTTTTCAGGCAGATGGGAATTTGATAAAGCCCGTAGTGATAAGGAAGAAACCGGAGATGCATCTTTTGATGGTACAATTATCCTGGAGATAAAACAGAACTCTTCTGAAATAACATTGATAAGCACATATACCATACCGGGTAAAAAAGGCATTGTTATACCTGCCGGTACATTTTTCATTGACGGAAAAGTAACAACAAATAATGGTGGTACAGGACCAGCAAAGGAATTTGTAAAATGGACCCCGGATAAGAAAATTCTTACAACAAATTCAGTCATGACAGATTCTATCGACGGCGTTGCACAGGATTTCCTGACTGCAAATACTTATAAACTGTCGGATGATGAAAAAACGCTGGTTATTGAAGAATTTCATAAAAGCAAGCTTAACGGAGAAAAAACAATCAAAAAGGTGTATAAGAAAAAGATTTAATAAATTCTGATCCACCAGCCTCTCACTCAGGAGCGAAAAGTCATTCAATCAAACAAAAAATCTATTGATATTTTTATCAATAAACAGTTAATTAAAGGCATCAGCCGGAACTTTGCAAAAGCGATAACGGGATATGAATCAATAGTCTTGCATACAAGCAACTTTAAGTATGATAGAATATTGGGAATCAAAATTTAAAGATGAAGGTGCATTATGGGATTTCTTCCCGTCAGATTCAGCAATAAGGACTTTAGACATTTTCAAATCAAACAAGCTAAAACAGATACTGATTCCCGGGTTTGGATATGGTAGAAACGCCAGATTATTCATTGAAAATGGCTTTGAAGTAACTGGTATTGAAATATCCGAATCGGCAATTGAACTGGCAAACGCCAATGGCATAAACTGCCTGATTCATCATGGTTCCGTTACTTCAATGCCATTTGATGACATAAAATATGATGGGATTTTTTGTTATGCCCTTATTCATCTTTTAAACAAGCCGGAAAGACAGTTTTTTTTAAAATCATGTTTCAATCAATTAAAAAATAACGGACTTATGATTTTTGTAGTTGCCTCAACTCAGATGAGTATGTACGGGACAGGCAAATATCTCAGCAAAGACAGGTTTGAAATTTCAAAAGGCTTAAAGGTGTTTTTCTACGACTCAAAATCAATTATCAGAGAATTTTCACCATACGGCATGATTGATAGTGAAGCAATAGAAGAACCCATAAAATTTATGAAAGATCAGGATCCGATAAAAATGACTCTCGTAGTCTGTAAAAAATCCTTAGTGACCCTTAGTGATAACCTTAATGTCCCTTTGTGGTAAAAGTTAAAACATTGAACTACAAAGGATCACAAAGTATCCCGATAGCTATCGGGACACAAAGGAACACAAGGCAAACAATAATAAATTTTTATATTTCTATTTTCGGAATGAATTTTGTACAATAAAAATAACCTGACCTGACACAAAATGCTTCACACTATAGAACGCCGGCATAAACTGAATCAAATTTTACTTTGGTTATTATTGATTCTGCTATTCCCATCCTGTGAAGAAATTCTTAATATTAAGGTTCCTGAACATCCCCCTCTTATTACGGTAAATTGCATTTTAGATAAAGATGTACCCATTAAGATGGAGATTAACAGCAGTCAGCCTTATCCCCCTTTATTTGATACGAGCCTGACAATTAAAGATGCAACAGTAAAGTTGTTTGAAGATGATGTTTTTGTCGAAGACCTTGTTTATCAGGAATCTTATCAGCTCCGGAATAAATATAGTAATTATCACTCCTTAAACAGATTCAAACCACTATCAAATCATTCTTACTCAATAATTGTAACAGCTCCTGGCTTTACGGAGGCTGCGGCAAAAACAAATTTTCCGGAAGCAGTACCTGTTTTATCAATTGATACCAGTTCTGTTCTTACCAGATATAGCAACTATTCTATTAACGCCCTTGAGTGTACTATTAAATTCAATGACCCTTCAGGTAAAAAAAATTATTATAAACTGGGTATTAAACGATCAGGAAAATTTACCGAATGTGATTTCCAGGGTCTGAACTGCAAGACTCAGATTTTTAAAAAAGCATTACCCTACTTTTGTTACGATCTTAATGCAGTATATTTCAGAAAGAGTCCTGATATGCCAGGGTCAATACCTCTGGAGAAAGAGGATAATGAATATTGGATAGATGAGGTTTTCTTATCTGATGCTTCATTTGATGGTTTGACGTATGAACTGAAAGTGCTGATCCCGCTTCCTTTAGTGGATATTGAGATCATGTCAGGCGATATTAAAAGCGACTTTTTAAGCAAGATCTATTTCAATTTATACTCAATTAATGAGGACTACTATTTGTATGCCAGATCATATTTTACTCAGGTATACAAAAAAAACGATATGTTCTCTGAACCTATCCTGGTATACAGCAATATAGAAAAGGGATTGGGTATCTTTTCCGGTACCTCCGTAAGTGTCGATTCATCTATAGTTATGACAGTCCATCCCGGTATTATATTTAATTGAATTTTATTAATGAGATCAGCTTCTCTGCTTTTTCTGTTATTGTTTAATTGGATTGAAATTTTCAGTCAGAATTATATAATTAACGGTTACGTAGAGGACTCAAAAACCGGAGAAAGGCTGATCGGGGCTATGATCTGCGATTCGGTATCAAACAGCGGTTCCAACAGCAATTTCTATGGCTATTATACAATAAAATGCGGCGGCAGACCGGTCAACCTCGTTGCCAGTTATCTTGGGTATAAAACCTTAAAAATTAATTTTTCGCTGGTCCATGATACAGTAATAAATATATTCCTGCAGCCGCAGACATATAATCTGGATGAAGTTATTATTGATGATAAAAAACGTCTCATTGAAAGTTCACGGATGAGCACATCCGTATTATCTGTCAGTTCAATTAAACAGGTACCAATGTTAATGGGAGAAACTGATGTTTTGAAAGTTTTGCAATCCCTTCCCGGTGTACAGACAGGCACTGAAGGCACCAGTGGGCTTTACATAAGAGGAGGCGGTCCGGACCAAAATCTGATATTGCTTGACGGAGTACCTGTCTACAATCCCGACCATTTGTTCGGTTTTGTTTCAATATTCAATGCGGATGCAATAAAAAATGTAACCCTCATTACAGGAGGATTCCCGGCACAATATGGCGGCAGACTTTCCTCAGTGGTTGACATCAGGATGAAAGAAGGCAACAATAAAGAAATTCATGGTGAAGGAACAATTGGCCTGATATCATCAAAGATTATGATTGAAGGCCCTCTGAAAAATGATAAAACATCTTTTCTGCTCTCAGGGAGAAGAAGTTGGATAGATATGATCACACGTAATATTCTAAAAAGCAAGGAACTACCGTACTATTACTTCTATGATCTGACCGTCAAGGTTAATCATGTTTTCTCAGATCGAAGCAGATTATACTTAAGTGTTTATACCGGGAAAGATCATATTTCGAGCATCAAAACAAAAAACGAATTTGTGAGCGGAGGTATAAAATATAATTCCGAACAAAATCAATATTATGGCTGGGGCAATATCACAGCTGCACTGAGGTGGAATTACATTTTCAACAACCGTTTATTCAGCAATACCAGTGTTACATACAGCAATTACAAATACTTTGATAATAAACTGCTCAATAATACCCAGATAAATCAGTCAACCGGAGTCCTTACACGCTATGATTTCAGATCTGATTTCAACTCCGGGATAAAAGATGTTGCTACAAAGATTGATTTTGATTATCAGCCTTTTACGGGTCATAATATGAAATTTGGTATGGGGGGCATATATCATATGTTCACGCCATATGCAAATATTTCCTTGACAAATACTGATAATGGCAGCGCTTTGCCGGAAACAGATAAGAATAAGCTGCTGGCTTTTGAACCTTCAATTTATATTGAAGATGAAATTCAATTAAGCAGCAGACTAAAAGTGAACACAGGTTTCCGGATATCAGCATTCCTGGTTAAGAACAGAACTTACAGTTCGTTTGAACCCCGGCTTTCAGGTCGCTATCTCCTGACCGACCGATGGGCATTAAAATTTGCATATTCCAGAATGAAACAATATATCCATTTGCTTACAAGTTCAAGAATTACTTTTCCAACTGACTTATGGGTTCCGGCTACAGATAAAGTAAGCCCGCAAATTTCAGATCAATTTGCTCTGGGCTCAATTCATAACTTCAATAATGAAATTGAACTGAGTATTGAAACCTATTACAAATCAATGAAAGACCTGATTGAATATAGCGAAGGGAGCAGTTTTCTCGAGGGGGGTAACTGGGAAAACAAAATAGAAAAAGGAGGGATAGGCCGCGCTTATGGTCTTGAATTTATGTTAAAGAAATCTTCAGGAAAAACAACAGGCTGGATCTCCTATACTCTTTCCAAAACAGAACGCAAATTCAGTAACATCTCTTCCGGAAACTGGTTCCCATATAAGTATGACCGGAGGCACGATATAACTATAATGTTAAATCGCAGGTTCAACGACAGAATAGATGCAGGTCTTACATGGGAATTCAGTTCAGGTAACTTATTTACCTTAATTACAGACGTCTACGATTCTTACATAGTTGTTGGTCCTCAAAATAGATATTCTATACTACGAAAACAGAAACAATTACCGGCTTCCCGCATATCACCGGCTTGATTTAGGAATCAACTTTCACAAACAAAAGAGGTCATTTTACAGAACCTGGAGCGTAAGCATTTATAATGCCTACAACCACATGAATGTTTTCTTTGTTTATTTCGGGAACGATGATCTGCACGGCAGAAAGGATCTTTTGGTATTCAAAAAGTATACCTTATTCCCGATTATACCATCTGTAACTTACAGTCTTAGGTTTTAATTTAAAATCACGACTTAATTATTGTTAAAATTTAATACATTTATTCTTTACCCGACTAACTCTGACGCTCATGAAAAAAGCTCTGATTCTTCTCTCAGGAGTATTCCTGATTCCCGCTTTAATAAATGCGCAACAGGAAAAGGTGGCCAAAAACGTAAACAACTCCCTCACAATCACAATTGCTCCGGCATTTTTCGCAACTATGGACGAAAAATTAGATGCTGAGACCTTTTGGCCTGCCAGTTTATACATCACAAAAAATTTCATGCTTAAAAAAAGACTCTCTATTTCAGCAGGAGGCCATTTTCTTTATAAAAAGTTTTATGAAAATTCATTTGTCATAGGTGAAATGGGTTACTCCGGACCAGTAAAAACTACCAGCAAATATTTTGTGTTTGACATTCCGTTCAGGTTAAATTATCACATCATTAAGCCAAATGATAAAGTAAATCTGTACGTTAAAACAGAAATAAAAAACTCATTAATAATTAATTATTTCAAGGGAGATCCGGATTTTAACGGTGAACACACATCCACCACTGCATATGGTTATAATATGTTCCTTGGAATAGGATTTGGTCTGGACTTTAAAGTAATTGATAGACTTTCTTTTGTGTTGGAGCCAGGATTAAACTATTCAGTGGTTGGAATATTACCCGGTGTCGGTCTGATTGATTGCCAGCTTGGTGTCAAATATGACTTATTTAAAAAATGACCCTGATAAAATACAAGTATAATATTTCAACTGGTTAATAAGCTTAATACAATTTCTGGTAACACATTAAAAATTCAAACTCAAAATTACCCTGACTCAAATAAGTGCAATTTAATAGAATTTCCGGAGGTTCATAATGATTGACTATTTATCGGTTTTCAGAAGTAAATCTGGTGAAAAACAGGTGCTTGAGGCATATGATTCTATCATGAACTCCTGGCCGGTTGCATATGAGGACTTGTATATTTCTACCAGTCTGGGAAGTACACATGTTATTGCCTCCGGTCCAAAAGAGGCTGCACCAATAATTCTGATACATGCATTTTATGCCAGTGCTGCAGCATGGTTTCAGAACGTCAGAAGTTTAAGCGAGCAACGCCGTATTTATATGGTAGATATAATCGGCGATCCCAATAAAAGTAAGCCTTTTAAACCCATCAGGCAATTATCCTGCTTCGTCAATTGGTTTGGGGAAGTAATGAATGAACTTCAATTAGATCAGGCAGACTATATAGGGAATTCGGTCGGGGCATTTCATGTTATGAATTTTGCATTAAATTCCCCGCAGAGGGTTCGAAGTATGATATTGATCGGACCTGCAGCATCTTTCCTTAAAATTTCCAGGTTTTATTTCAATACATTTCCTGGTGGCATGACAGGATGGACATTATTAGTACGGCACGCTATCGCCTGGATTGAAAATGATGCTTCATTAGACCCTAAGTTTCACAGATTGTTTTATTTATTAATGAAGTATGGAAAATCAGCAAATCAGGTATTTCCAAAAGTTTTTCAAGACGAGGAACTAAAAAGAATTATAACACCCACTTTATTGATTTATGGAGAAAAGGAAGTTATCTATAACTATAATCTGGCAATCCAACGCGCAAAAAAATATATGCAACATATCAAAGTTGAAATCATTCCCGGTGCTAATCATCTTACTGCTATATCCAGACCCGAATTGACAAATAATGCTATTCTGAAGTTTCTTTCCTCTGTTTAGTAACCTTGATCTTTCACATAACTAAAATCACTGACCCACGCAATGCTTATTAAATAATTATCTTATGTCTGTCTTATAAAAAACTTTTGACCACTGATGATTTGATCAAAAGTACCAGTGTAAACAACCAGGATGAAGAATTGGATTTTCATATTATAAAAGCTAAATATCAGGAAATTCTGCCAGTCAATGCAAACCAAACTACTTATTTACATTACATTTTTATTTTTGTATTTGTCTTGTAATACAGATACAAACAGAGGTTTAACGCCGCGACTCCGCATATCGGAAAACAGAAGATTTCTCGCCACCGAAACCGGTGAACCGTTTTTCTGGCTGGGCGATACCGGATGGTTGCTTTTCACAAAGCTCAGCCGCGAAGAGGCAGAAAAATACCTGGAAGACCGGCATCAGAAGGGGTTTAATGTAATCCAGGTTATGGTCCTGCACAATGTTAAGAATGCAGTAAATGTCTATGGAGATTCTGCACTGATTGATCACGAAGTTGACCGGCCGCTTACCACAACAGGAAATTCGCCCGATAACCCTGCACAATACGACTACTGGGACCATGTTGATTACCTTATAAACCTGGCTCAGAAGAAAGGCTTATACATGGCCCTCGTGCCGGTATGGGGCTCCAATGTCAAAAATGGCAGCGTAACAAGGGAAGAAGCTGGAAAATATGCAGCATGGCTGGCAGGGAGGTACAAAGATAAACCCAATGTTATCTGGGTAAATGGTGGTGACATTAATGGCAGTGACTCAACAACCATCTGGAAAGCGATTGGTTCAACTTTAAAGCAAATCAGTCCGCACCAACTGATTACTTTTCACCCCTTCGGCCGGACTCAATCATCAAAATGGTTCCATAACGAGACATGGCTTGACTTTAACATGTTCCAGTCGGGACACCGCAGGTACGATCAGGACACCACCGGTCTTTGTTATGGGGAGGACAACTGGAAATATGCAGTTGATGACTATGATAAAGTACCCATAAAGCCAACCCTGGACGGTGAACCTTCTTATGAAGGTATCCCTCAGGGTCTTCACGATCCGACCCAGCCATACTGGACAGACAAAGATGTCAGGCGATACGCTTACTGGTCTGTTTTTGCCGGGGGTTGCGGGATCACCTATGGCAACAATGCTGTAATGCAATTTCATAAAGAAGGTGATCCGGAATCCTCTTACGGTGTGAAAGATACCTGGGATGTGGCATTAAATGCTCCCGGAGCATCTCAGATGCGATACCTGAAGCAGCTGATGATGTCGAGGCCCTATTTTGAAAGGGTTCCTGCACAGGATCTGTTAGCAGATAACCAGGGGGAAAAGTATGATTATCTTGCAGCTACAATGGGCAATGATTATGCTTTTGTATACACCTGCAACGGCAGCACAATGAATGTTAACCTTGAAAAACTGAATTGGGATAAGCTTAAAGCCTCATGGTTCAATCCACGAAATGGTACATCTTCTGAAATAGGAACTTTTGATGCCAAAGCCATAAAAGCCTTTGATCCTCCTGGTGAAAAAACAGATGGAAATGATTGGGTACTAATATTAGACCGTATGTAAGAGGAATAAACCTGAGCATAACGGGCGCGGATATAATATAAATCAGCTCAACTTCCCCTTCTGAGTATAAAAAAAATGCTAACAGGTCGTCACCGATAAACCCCTGGCAATGCCTGTTAGCGCTTTCTATTTTGATACTATGACTGAGCTTACCACCATCTTCTGAAAATGCGACCAAACCTGCGGTCGAAGCTCATGGTTTTACCAGTCAGGTTGTTTGTAATAGATACAAGTGTAAAATGCTTGTGTGCAGGGTCTGCCTCAAAGGTTATTGTGAATGTATCTGTGCCTGCAACATATGCAATTGTTCCGCTCGAAACTACCAGGCTGCCTTTGTAAAGTGTTACAATAAGCGGTGAAGTGATCGTTTTTGAATATGCATCGCCCTTTTCATTTATACCCGTAACAGTACCGGTATAGGTGATCGAATCAGAGGAGGCAACATACCTGAAAAGAATGTGATTTAGGACACCCGGTCTATAAAACACATTTCTGAAATGCGATACCGCCGTTCGTATTTTATTGACATTCCGTGTAAATTTTAAAGTATCAGTCTTACCTGTTGTTGCAACAGCCCAGTTCGTTGCAGCAGTAATATTGTCCGTAACAGCAATTCTTACCGTCTGGATCCCGTTAAATTTAACAGAGGCTTTTTGCCTCGTTACTGTACGGATACCATTTACCAGGATCGTAGTACTGTCAGTCGTTACAGCAAAATGATTGAAATTAATTACTCTTGAAATTAATCTTGGATGGGTGGGATCAGGACGATTGATGGTAACAATAATTTCACCGTTCTTGGTTATGTTTTCGAATGCACTGCTATCCTTATAGTTATAATAGGTAAGAGTAACTATTTTTGGGAAAAAAGTAGTGTCGGGATGATTAACAGTTATTACCACAGTATCTGTCAGGCTTGAAAGATACGATTTCATGATGCCAACCGCATAATTGTTATTTTGCAGTTCGTCAAGTTTGTTGTCAATATCTTCTTCTGTTTTATCGGCAAGAGCATCCTGGGCATCAGCATTCTGAACCTGAAGTACTTTTGGACCAGCCAGAGAGTTATTATTACTCGTTGCAGAAGATTCCTTCTTGCATGAATATAATGATAGACTTCCTGCCAGGAAAAAGAAGAATAACCTATAAACAAATTTTCTTGTTTTCATAATCCTTTATTTAAGTTAAAAGTTAAAACTGATTCTCCTCTTAGATGTATCTTTATAAAAAAGGTTTAAAAGTACGCTAACAATAATTTAAAGACTTTGTTTATTCCTTTTGTCGCATATAATCAGACCAGGGATTTCCAGGACTAAAGCAAATTTCGGAAACGAGTAAAATCCTGATCATGATTTTACTCATTTTTGTTTTTGATAATGTAGAGAGGAATACTTGTTAATTATTCCAGGACAACCTGTGATTATCGTCCTTAAGAATTTTATTATGATCGAGCAGCCAGCGTAACACCTTAATAACCTTATCTTCAGGGGAATCGATTAGTTTAACGAGCTCCCCGGCATCAGGGTTATTCTCTCCCAGAATAGTTTTGATCTCTTCAAGAATCACATCAAACTCGTACTTACTCAGGTCCAGTTCGTTTCTCTCGCGGCAAACATCACAGATCCCGCACCGGTCCGACTCTTCGCCAAAATAATCCAAAAGATATACCGACCTGCAATGTCCCTTTGAATCTGCATATTCCAGCATTTTGTTCAGCCTGATTTCATATTTTTCCTTCACATGAAGATAGTTATCGGGGGAGATCATCAATGCTTTCCGAACCAGTCGCTCTTCAGTGAAGATCACCAATGCGGTCTTTTTTCCCGGGATATACCTTATAATGTTCAATGCCGACAGCTTCACTAGATATTGATATATTGTGTCGCGTGTTGCTGCGGATTTCCTCGAAAGCGATTCTTCATTTACCGGAACAAACTCACTAAACATCCCTGTATATGATCGCAGAAGAAGTTTAATAAATCCGTCGAATGATTCGTTTGCCACCTGAAACTTATAAAGATCGTCACGGCTTACAATAAAATGCACCCGTGAAGGATTATTTATTTCTTCAGTAAATTCCATATAGCCTTCTCTCTGAAGAAACTGAAGACTATTATAAGTTTCGATCACAGGCAACCTGTATTTCGACACAAAATCGTACATATTGAAGTCAAAAACGTTATCTTTTCCTGAACCAAGAGGCACCTGCAGATAATTGCATAAGGCCTCATAAGTGTCTTTGATTCTTTCAATTGGGGGAAACTTTTTTCTTATTGTATCTGTCAGCCGGCTTTTATCCGATGGTGAGTATAACAGCACTGCAAAGGCAGGTTTGCCATCCCGGCCAGCCCTTCCGCTCTCCTGAAAATAATTCTCGATAGAATCAGGTATATCCCAGTGAACTACGAACCTTACCTCTGATTTGTCGATACCCATACCGAAAGCGTTGGTAGCTACAATTATACGGGTCTCTCCCATTGTCCATGAAGCTTGTTTCCTGTCACGGAGCTCATCCGTTAATCCGGCATGGTAAAAATCAGCGCTGATACCATTAGCGACCAGAAGTTCAGCAACTTCTTTACAACGTTTTCTGCTTCTGACGTAAACAATACCGCTGCCTTTTACTTTTAGCAGGGTTTTGATCAGATAAGTACCTTTGTCTTCTACATTCCGAACCAAATAGGAAATGTTTTTCCTTTCGAAACTGGTTCTGAGAACATTCTTTCCCCTGAAAGCCAGCTTCTTCATAATGTCATCAATAACCTGGGGAGTAGCTGAGGCAGTAAGAGCAAGAAAGGGGACCTTTTCGGATATATGATCTCTAAGGGAAGCAATTTTCAGATAAGAAGGCCTGAAATCATATCCCCATTGTGAAATGCAATGTGCTTCATCAATTGCTACCAGTGAGAGGTTAAGCCTTGCAACCTTAGCCTGGAAAATCCTTGTTGAAATTCTTTCAGGCGAGACATACAGAAACTTATAATCTCCATAGATGCTGTTTTCAAGTGCATTATCAATCTCCTCTCCCGACATTCCTGAATGTATTGCAATGGACTTTATTTCCAGATCATTAAGACGATTTACCTGATCCTTCATCAGGGCGATCAGAGGTGTTATAACCAGACAAATTCCCTCCCGTGCCAGTGCAGGTACCTGGAAAGTAATTGACTTTCCGCCACCGGTAGGCATAAGCCCGAGAGTATCTCTTCCTTCAGCAATGGAATTTATGATCTCCTCCTGCAAGGGTCTGAAAGTGGTGAATCCCCAGTATTTTGTTAAAATTTGTCTGTATGGCTCAATATTCATTCCGGATGGCACTTATTACAAATGTAAGAACTGTTATTCAAATAAAGAGATATGAGATATCTTATTGCCACGAATGTGGCAAAATATGAATAACCCCCGGTGCAACCGGGGGAAAGAGGAAACACCTTGATCCAAAACCCTGCAAGGGTTTAATATATTCATATTCAGCTCCTTCAGAGCTATAGATTGTTAGTTGTCTGGACCCCCGGTTTCACCGGGGGTTATTCATATTCAGCTCTTTCAGAGCTGCTATAAGTGCTTCAATAATCATGTTAAAATAAAGATTATTAATAATATGATTCAAATCCTCTCATAAACTTTTGGTCCCTTAATTGGATAAGATCTTTTACTACTTCTTTTTTTTTCGTAATTTGCGCCATCAAAAACTTAAAATCTCATCTAATGTCATTTTTAAAAGATAAGATACTTTATGAAGGTTTAACCTTTGATGATGTCCTTCTGGTACCTTCATATTCTGAGGTTCTTCCAAGGGAAGTAGATCTCAGCTCAATGTTTACGAGAAACATTCATATCAACACACCTTTAGTCTCGGCTGCCATGGACTCAGTTACAGAAGATGAATTAGCAATTGCTATTTCAAGGGAAGGAGGTATCGGTGTGATCCATAAAAATATGACTATTGAAAGACAGGCGGCACAGGTAAAACGTGTCAAAAGAGCTGAGAATGTCATGATTTTTGATCCGATAACCATAAATCTCAATGCAACAGTTGGCGAGGCAATGAATTTAATGGCTGAATACAAGATAGGAGGTATTCCTGTTATTGATAAAAATGGCATTCTTAAAGGGATTGTCACAAACAGGGACCTCAGGTTTGAAAACAATCGTGCCCGTAAAATTACTGAAGTTATGACGACCAGTCTGATCACAACAAACCATCAGACTAACCTGGAAGCTGCGGCCAGAATATTGCAGAAACATAAGATTGAAAAGCTTCCCATGATAGATGAAGAAGGCAAGCTGATCGGTCTGATCACTTACAAAGATATTACAAAAACCAAAGATCGTCCAAATTCCTGCAAGGATGACAAAGGAAGGCTCAGGGTTGCAGGAGCTGTAGGGATTGCTGCTGACACACTTGAAAGGGTTGAAGCGTTGATAAGTGCGAATGTAGATGCAATTTCGATTGATACCTCTCATGCTCACACAAAAAGTGTTATAAATATTTTAAAGGAAATTAAAAGGAACTTCCCGGGAATTGATGTAGTTGCTGGAAATATTGTCACATCCGAGGCTGCTAAAAAACTTGTTGCAGAGGGTGCTGATGCAGTAAAAGTTGGAATCGGACCAGGTTCAATATGTACTACCAGGATAATCGCAGGAGTTGGTATTCCACAGCTATCTGCAGTTTATAATGTAGCCAAAGCAATAGAAGGATCAGGAGTTCCGGTAATAGCCGATGGAGGTATAAGATATTCGGGCGATATTATAAAAGCAATTGCAGCAGGTGCCGATTCAGTTATGATGGGATCGCTCTTCGCAGGGGTTGAGGAATCTCCGGGGGAGACTATTATTTATAACGGTCGTAAGTTTAAAGCATACAGAGGTATGGGATCGATTGAGGCTATGCAGCAAGGTTCTAAGGACCGGTATTTCCAGGATATGGAGGATGATATTCAAAAACTTGTACCGGAAGGAATTGCTGCAAGGGTACCGTATAAAGGTACTTTGGCAGAAGTAATATACCAGATGACTGGAGGATTAAGAGCAGGAATGGGATACCTGGGAGCTAAAAACATTCTGGTCCTCAAAAGAGATGGTAAATTTGTCAGGATCACTAACTCCGGGATTATCGAAAGTCACCCTCATGATGTTTCTATAACAAGGGAAGCACCAAATTACAGCAGAAAGTCATTTGAATAACCGGTATCAGAAAATCCTGATGAAGATCAGATCATCTTTTCTAATCACATTGCTATATCTATCCCCTGTCATTTGCCAGGCGCAGGATCTGAATACTAAAATATTGATGACAGTAGAAGGAAGCAGGATACAGGCAGGAGAATTTATCAGGATGTATAAAAAAAGCATTGAGCCGGGAAAAACGTTGGATGTCGATAGCTATCTGCAGCAATTTACACTGTTTAAACTTAAGGTAGCTGATGCTCTTAATGAAGGATCCGATACAACCAAAGCCTTCAGAAATGAACTTGCAGGTTACCGGACTCAGCTTGCTCAGAACTATCTCACCGACTCACAAACCAGGGATAAACTTCTGCAGAAAGCGTACCAGAGATCCTTGACTGAAATTAACGCCTGGCATATATTAGTTGCATTGGCTCCGGAAGCTTCTCCTGAAGATACTCTTAAAGCATGGCAAAAAGCATCTGATATCAGGGAAAGAATCATTAAAGGGGAACCATTTGAGAGTGTTGCACGAGGCACTTCCGATGATATTTCAGTTAAGATAAATGGTGGTAATCTTGGTTATTTTTCTGTATTTCAAATGATATTGCCGTTCGAAGATGCCGCATATTCCCTCAAAAAAGGTGCTATTTCATTACCAGTCAGAACTCCTTTCGGATATCATATTATTAAAGTAACGGATAAGCGCCCGGCAAGGGGCAGAATCAAAGTTGCTCATATTATGAAAGCTGTTCCGCCAGGAACAGATGAGAAACAATCCAGGCAGACAGAAGAGGAGATAAATAATATTTATAAAATGCTGGAGGGAGGAGCTTCATTCTCCGAACTTGCAAAAAAGTATTCCGATCATAAAGAATCTGCAGCTAAAGGAGGAGAACTCGACTGGTTTGGAACTGGTGAAGTTATCAGCGACTTTTCTGAAGCAGCATTTGGCATCGCGGATACAGGCAGGTATACTAAACCTGTTCGTACACTTTACGGATGGCATATCATAAAACTACTGGACAAAAAAGTGCCCGGATCCTTCGAAGAATCCAAATCATTCCTCGAAAGTAAAATCAACCAGTCGTATCTTAATTCCTTAAGTAAAAAAACCTTCATCGAGAAATTAAAAAAAGAGTATAATTTTCAGATTAACCAGGATGCCTTTAATTGGTTTGTTGGAAATACAGATACCCTGGTAATACAGGGATTAAAAAAATACGACAGGACCACAATGCCTGAAGGAAATCTATATTCATTTGCAAATCAGGCTATTACAACTAATGAATTTGCAAATTATATTGAGAAAAGGGGATCAATGGTTAACACAAAAGATTCATCTGAATTTATTATTCGTTCAATCGAGACAAGGTCGTCTGATCATATAATAAAATACGAGAATTCCATTCTCGAAAAAAAATATCCGGAATTCCGGTATCTCATGAACGAATTTCACGATGGGATGCTTCTTTTTGACATTTCAACCAAAAAAGTATGGAATAAAGTAAGCAATGATTCACTGGGCCTTCGTCAATATTACGAAGAGCATAAAAACAACTGGCTGTCACGAAGAGGAATTGAGGCAAAGATTTATACACTAAAATCCCCCGGTGGGGAAGAATTACTGGCATCAGCATTCAAAAAATATTCTAAAAAATCTGATCCTGACAATCGTCTCAGTAAAAAATTCAACAAAAAGAATGACTCATTACTTGTTATTATTGAGGGGAAATGGTTTAAAGGTGACGATCCTGAAATTGATAAAACAGAATGGATACCTGGCTCACATGCGTTTAACAGGGCTGGTTATCCATCAATAATTCTGATCAAAAAAATCATCGAACCCGTGCCTTTGAAATTTGATGATGTTAAAGGAGAGGCGATGACAGGGTACCAGGAATTTCTGGAGAGTGAATGGATCAGACAATTAAATAAAAAATATAGCGTTAAGATTGATAACTTGGTATTTGATGAAGTGAAGAAGAAGTTGAAAAATGAATAAAACGGTAATTATTATATTTACTCTTTTTCTTTTGGCCGGATGCAAAAACAACCCCAATCAGGCTAAAAGAATTGCCGTTGCGGAAGTCGGTAACATAGTACTCTACTACGACGAAATGCCAAAGCTGATACAACGTGGCGTCAATGAAGCTGACAGTGCCGCTTTGTTTCAGAATTATATCAACAAATGGGCAAAGAGACAACTTCTCCTTCGGAAAGCTGAAGATAATCTGTCACCGGAGTTAAGAGATGAAATAGCCAGGCAACTCGAGGAGACCAGGTCAAATCTTGTAATTTATCAGTATCAGCGACAGATGATTCTGGAAAAGCTCGACACCGTATTAACTGAGGAAGAACTTGAGAATTATTATGCCTCCAATGAAAATAGTTTTATTCTTACATCAAACATTGTGAAAGCCCTTTTTATAAAATTACCTTTGGAAGCTCCTGATCTCAACAGAATAAAATTGCTTGCCCGTTCAAATGATCAGAACGATCTTCAGCAACTTGAAAGTTATTGTTATCAGTTTGCTGAAAAGTTCGATGATTTCAACGAAGAGTGGGTGCCAATGGACAGGCTGACAGTTGAGCTTCAACAGAATATTGAGAACGAGGATAATTTTCTGAAAAGGAACACCTTTTTCGAAACAACTGATTCCACCTCAGTATATCTGGTCTCGATACGTGATTACAGGCTAAGATCTTCTCTTGCTCCATTTGAATATGTAAAAGATGACATAAAGAGAATCATCTGGAATACGAGGAGATTCGAATTCCTTCAATCGCTTGAGAATGGAATTTATAACGAAGCGCTTAAAAGAAACAGTTTTAAAATATATTGATTTTGAGTAAATGTCCTTTACCTTTTGGAAATGAAAACGCATTGATAAAACAGATTATATAATGAAGAATAGAAAATTTAGATTTTACCTGACATTCATATTTATGTTTCTGCCAGGGGTTTTTATTGCTAATTCTCAGGTTCTGGTAGAATCAGTAGCAGCTATCGTCGGGAATGAGGTTATCTATCTTTCGGACCTGGAGAATCAGCTTGCAGATGCCCGAAGAAATGGAAACAAAACACCTGTAGATGAACTCAGATGCGGCATATTCCAGCAAATGCTTATTTCAAAACTCTTCATGGATCAGGCCAGAATTGATAGTGTAATCGTAACCGACGATCAGGTTGAAGGTGACTTGAATATGAGGATGAATGAAGCAATCAGGACGGCAGGCAGCGAAGAGGCCCTGGTATCATATTTTAAAAAGAGTATGCTTGAAATAAAAAGGGATATCAAGAAACAGCTTCTTGAACAACAAGTTGTTGGAGAAGTACAGAGCAAAATTGCCAAGAACATTACATTAACGCCGGCTGCCTTGAAAAAATATTATAATTCTATTCCAAAGGACAGCCTGCCTGTTGTTCCGGCAAAATATGGTTTAAGTATCATTCAGCTCGATCCGCCCTCAAATGAAGATAATAAAGCTGAAGCCCGTCAAAAGCTTCTTGACATCAGAAGTCAGATCCTGGCAGGCAAAAGTTTTAATGTCCTGGCAATTATGTATTCTGAAGATCCCGTGTCTGCAAAAAACGGAGGTGAAATCGGATACATGGTCAGGGGAGAGCTGGAAAAACCATATGCTGATGCAGCATTCAGTCTCACTAAGAATACTGTCTCCAAAATTGTAGAGACTAAATTTGGATTTCACATAATTCAACTTATCGACCGGAAAGGCGACCTTGTAAATACCCGCCATATCCTTATCAGACCAAAAGTCAAACCTGATCAGGCAGCGAGAGCGATCGCAAAACTTGACAGTCTTGCCAATCTCATCAGGAAAGACAGCATCAAATTTGAAGTGGCAGCATTTCGCTACTCAAGTCACAAAGACAGCAGGATAAACGGAGGCAAATTAGTTAGCCCAAATCCATCTTCACGGATCACCTGGTTCACACTTGAAGAATTAAACCCTGAAATGTATATGAAAGTCAGGGAAATGAAGGTTGGTGAAATATCTGAAGCATTCAAAACAACTGATGAGAATAATAATGAGGTTTTCAGAATTATTAAGCTTGATAATATATTACCGGCACATACCGCAAATCTAAAGGACGATTATCAAAACCTTTATGATGCTGCTTTGCTTAAACAGCGTGCCGGGGTTTTTGAAAAATGGATTAAAAATAAAATTAGTATAACATATATTAAAATTAGCGAGGAATTAAAAACATGTGACTTTTTGCAGAAAGGATGGTTGAAATAAAACTACTAAAATACCTGGTCAGTAGAATTCCCGGCAGACGTATACTTTATGCCGCTATTATCCTGTTTTTTGTTCCTTCACTTCAGTCTCAGGATACTTCAATCAAGCAAAATACCAGAAGGAAAATAGAAATTAAGCATGCGGATGAAGATCTGATTTTGCCGGATCCGGTAACCGGAAAGGACATTCATCATCTTCTTGGGAAAGTGCACATGCTACATAACGAAATAACTATGTGGTGCGATAGTGCGCACTTTTCTCTGGATAAAAATCAGGTGACGGCTTTCAGCAAAATACATATTGAACAGGGCGATACTCTTGATCTTTTCGGGGATTACCTGTTTTATGACGGAAAAAGTGAATTAGCCTTTGTAAAAGGCAATGTTGAACTAATTGATAAAGAGACTCATCTTTATACAGATTCGATAAATTATGATGTTAAAAACAAAATTGCACGGTACAACGACAGAGGCAGGATAACAAATGCTAAAAATGTACTGACAAGCATTATCGGAGTATATTATGTATCTGAAAACATGTTTCATTTTAAAGATAGTGTAAAAATAGTAAATCCTGACTATGTAATGACAGCTGACACAATGGATTACAATACCTCGTCTGAGATAGCGTATTTCAGAGGTCCTACTGAGTTGGTTGGTGATAGCCTGCATATGCATAGTGAGAGAGGGTGGTACGACACAAAAAAAGAGATTACTTCTGTCTGGAAAAACGCTATGATTGACAACAGGAAGCAGATCGTTCACGGAGATTCGCTGTTTTTTAATGATAGTACCGGATATGGTGAAGCATTCAGGAACGTGATCATTGAGGACACTGTAAATCATCTGGCGATTGAGGGTAATTATGCCTGGTATTATAAACAGCCGGAAAAATTCTTAGTCACTAAAAAGGCAGTTTTTATTCAAATCTCAAAACCAGACTCATTATTCCTGCATGGAGATACTATTTACGCCATTTCTGTTTCTGACACATCAGGAAAAGCATACAGATTAATGAGGGCGTATCATGGCTGTCGTGTTTTCAGCAAGGATTTGCAGGCTAAATGCGATTCACTTTCATATTCTTTTCAGGACTCGGTTATCAGACTTTATACCTCCCCTGTTATATGGTCGGATGAAAACCAGTTAACATCTGATTCAATGGCAATATTTACGAAAAACCGTCAGACTGACCGGTTGGAATTATATAACCAGGCGTTTATAGTAAGTCAGGTGGACACAATAAGATTTAACCAGATAAAAGGCCGGTCGCTCACCGGCTATTTCAGAAATAACGAATTGTACAAGATTGATATCAAAGGTAATGGCGAATCGCTGTATTACCTTCTGGATGGAGATAATGTTACCGGTAGAAATCAGTCGAAATGCGCAAATATTGAGGTTCTTGTTGATAAAGGCAAAATATCCGAGATTTATGAATACCTGAATTCTGACGGATTTATTGACCCGCCCTTACCGGCCAACCCTGTCAGGCTTGACGGATTTCAATGGCTCGATCATCTGAGGCCAAAGAAAAAATCTGATATCTTCAATTAATAAAAGCGAGGCTGATTTTCATAAGATCAGCCTCGCTTTTAGTATTCATCTTCATTGAAAAAGAAATCATCCTTACTTGGATAATCAGGCCAGATATCTTCTATGCTTTCGTAAATATCTCCCTCATCCTCAATTTCCTGCAGATTCTCTATAACTTCCATAGGGGCACCCGACCTAATGGCGAAATCAATCAGCTCATCCTTAGTGGCAGGCCATGGAGCATCCTCAAGTTTTGATGCTAATTCAAGTGTCCAATACATATTTTCCTGAATAAGTAAAGCTTAAAACAAAGTCTGCAAATATATATATTATTTTATTTAAAAAGCAATCCCTTTTTTAAGTTTTTTAACATCTCAGACAGGCCATGTAATTTCTTCAATATCAAGGTCTAAGCTTATTTTTCTGGACAATACGAATAAAAAATCGGAAAGACGGTTAAGAAATTTGGTGATGATTTCAGGCGATTCTTCGGTGAGGTTTAACCTTATAACGGCCCTTTCTGTCCTGCGACATACACATCGGGCTATATGACAGTATGATACAAGCATATTGCCTCCGGGCAGGATGAAGTTTTTCAATGGAGGAAGAGTCTCTTCCATCAAGTCAATTTCTTTTTCAATTACCGATACGCATCCGGGATCAGGTAATATCAATTTACTGCTACTGTTTTTGCTGTCGTGTGCAAGTGCAGCCGCACAAAACATGAGCTGTCTCTGAATATAAATGAGAAGCTCATTCCTGTTAAGATTTTCTTTGTGATCCCTCAACAGCCCAAACCAGGCAATAAGCTCATCTACAGAACCATATGCCTCCACTCGCATAGAATGTTTTGGAACCCTTCTGCCTCCCGACAATGAAGTTGTACCATCGTCACCTGTAAGGGTATAGATCTTCATAATTTAATAAAAAGGAAAAACAAGAAGTAATAAAATCCGAGATCAGATACTTTATGCTTTTATATACTTTTCATTACGATAATCCTGGGCAATCTCTCCATCGAATAACCTGATTATACGGGCAGCGTGTTTAGCAATATCCTCTTCGTGTGTAACAACAATCACCGTATTTCCTTTTTTATGAATATCATCAAGAAGACCCATAATATCGATTGATGTCTTACTATCGAGGTTACCAGTAGGTTCATCAGCAAGTATAATAGAGGGTTTATTTACAAGTGCCCTGGCAATTGCAACACGCTGACGCTGTCCACCTGATAGTTCATTGGGCTTATGAGTCATCCTGTCTGCAAGGCCTACCTGTTCAAGCGTTTCAATTGCCACTTTTTCCCTGTCAAGTTTAGGAACACCGGCATAAATTAATGGCAACGTAACATTCTCCAGAGCAGAATACCTGGGAAGAAGGTTAAAAGTCTGAAATACAAAGCCAATCTCTTTATTTCTGATTTCTGCGAGATAATCATCTTCCATTTTACTCACATCAGTGCCATTAAGAATGTAACTACCGCTCGAAGGAGTATCGAGGCATCCTAAAAGGTTCATCAATGTGGATTTTCCTGAACCTGATGGCCCCATAATAGCGACGTATTCATTCTTATCAATATTAATAGTGACCGACCGTAAAGCCCTCACAATTACTGATCCAACCTGATAATTTTTTACAATATCGTGAATCTCAATTACCTTATCCATAACTTTAAAAATTTGAATTTCCGAAATTAGATTAAATATGTCAAATAATAAATTTTAATTACTTAATTTTTGTTAATACCTGATTATATAGTTATTATGATTAATCCCCTCCCTGAAAAACACAATTCCCATTCTGAAGAGATCAATACTTACGGAAACTTTTTCATGAAGCTTTATTTCGTTCCACGCCTCTGTCATTTCATTTGAATAATTTATGTCATCAATTATAATAACTGTTTTGCCACTGGAAATCTCAGCCAGCCGGTTGAAATATCTCACAACCGGACCTTTACGGTGATTGCCATCAATAAAAACAAGGCCCGGACTAACACAGGTTTCTTCTAAACCCTGAAGAACCTCGTCAAACGGACCGTCAAAAATTTTAATATTATTCAGACCCGCTTCTTTAAAATTCTGCCTTGCGATTTCTGCGGTTTCTTTACAGCCCTCTATCGTAAAAACCGTGGCAACTGTCGAAGCTGCCATGTACATTGTGCTAATCCCCAGGGATGTTCCCAGCTCAATTATCAGCGGCTCGCCGAATTCATCTGCCATTTTTGACAATAACTTACCATATTTCCCTGGTACCGGTGAATACCTCGCAATTTCTGACACTCTTCTTAAGTTGGTTTTCGATAAATCTGACCTTGATCCAAGATCCGTTACCAATATGGATCTGTTGTCAAGGATCATTTTTTTTCTGGTCTTCTCAATAGTAGAGACAATATCAGGATCGACTTTATTCCGGATAACCCTTGATACAAGGTCAAAAACAAATGGACTGTGAATTCCATGCCCCTTCCTGTGACCAGATAGAAGAATGTATTTCAGATATTTGACTGCAATTAATAAATTCATTCCGGTACCGGTATTTTAATTAGGACAGTTTTTCAAAAATACTTATTTTCGGATAATGAAATCAATTAACCACAAAGGTCGCAAAGATTATTTTTTACCCCCCTACCCCCCCAAGTGGGGGTCATCCTCGATTTTTAAAGATAATTTTCTTAACATTACGTAATGAGCCTCCCTTTAGGGGGGATGGGGGGCAAAAACGTGTCGAATGAGCCCCACTTTAAGGGGATGGGAGGCAAAAATGTTTACGAATGAGCCCCTTTAGCGGAATAGGCAAGTTGGATAAAAACTTTATCTCTGATGGCTATCAAAGAATTCTTAGATACTGAAATCACTTATTTAACGGGAGTAGGTCCAAAAAGGGCTGAACTCCTTAATAAAGAATTAAATATTTTCACATTCCGCGATCTGCTTTATTATTTTCCATATAAATATGTTGACAGAACCAGATTCTATAAGATTGCAGAACTTGATCCCGACCTCCCTTTTGTTCAGATAAAAGGTGTAATAAGAGGGTATTCTACCGAAGGTCATGGACCAGGGAAACGATTGGTTGCAGAATTTCAGGATGATACGGGCACAATAAAACTTGTCTGGTTTAAGGGTGGAAAATGGATTACCGGCACCTTTAGCCCCGGAGTAGAGCTCATTGTGTTTGGGAAACCCGGTGTTTTTAATGGAATTGTAAATATTATCCATCCCGAAATTGAAGCTGCAGGCAAAATAGCCGAAAGGCTGAATTCAGCGCTACAGGCCCAGTATAGCTCTACAGAAAAACTTAAAAATCAGTTTGTTTCATCTAAAACAATAAGTAAGCTTATTGGCAATATGCTGAAACAAATTAAAACAAGATTACCAGAAACTCTGCCAGGTTACCTTGTTTCACGGTATAAACTAATGGAACTGCATGAGTCGCTTCATAAGATCCATTTCCCGGCTAACCCGGAAGAACTTGAAAAAGCCCGGTACCGGTTGAAATTTGAAGAATTGTTCTACATACAATTGAACCTTCTGAAATTTAAAACGAACCGTACCCTGAAATTCAGAGGATTCATTTTTTCAAGCGTAGGAGATAACTTTAATAACTTCTATTATAATAACTTGCCATTTAATCTTACTGAAGCTCAGAAGAAAGTAATGAAAGAGATAAGGAAAGATCTTGGTTCGGGAAAACAGATGAACCGTTTGCTTCAGGGAGATGTAGGCAGCGGAAAAACACTTGTAGCGCTGATGAGTATGCTGATTGCATTAGACAATGGATATCAGGCATGTATAATGGCTCCAACCGAAATTCTTGCAAACCAGCATTATCAGACTATCTGTAAATTTCTTGAAGGTATTGATATCAAAATATGCCTCCTTACAGGTTCCTCAAAAAAGACTTCCCGGAAATCTATAGCAGAATCATTGCTTGACAGGTCACTTAATATTTTGATCGGTACTCATGCGCTTCTCGAAGAAAATGTTCAGTTCGCCAATCTTGGATTAGTTATTATTGATGAACAGCACCGGTTCGGTGTTGAACAGAGGGCGAGGCTCTGGCAGAAAAATCTCAATCCGCCGCATATCCTGGTAATGACGGCCACTCCTATTCCCCGAACACTGGCTATGACCCTCTATGGAGACCTTGATGTCTCGGTAATTGATGAATTGCCACCGGGCAGAGTTCCAATAAAAACAATGCATTTTAATGATTCTGAAAGAAATAAGGTCTTTGGATTTATAAGGAACCAGATAGCTGAGCATCGTCAGATTTATATTGTTTATCCTCTTATCAAGGAGTCTGAAAAGATGGATTATAAAGATCTTGAGGATGGTTGGGACACCATATCAAGAGTTTTCCCTGCTCCAAAATATTGTATCAGCATTGTGCATGGAAAGATGACTCCTGCTGATAAAGAAATGTCAATGAAGCTGTTTAAGGATGGTGTGGCTCACATTCTTATTGCCACAACCGTCATTGAGGTTGGCGTTGACATACCCAATGCAACTGTAATGATAATTGAAAGCGCAGAAAGATTCGGGCTCTCCCAGCTTCACCAGTTAAGAGGACGGGTAGGCAGAGGTGCCGATCAGTCATATTGTATTCTTATGACCTCGGATAAAATTTCAAGAGAGGCGGCAAAGAGAATTGAAGTAATGATACGGACCAATGACGGTTTTGAAATTGCTGAGACCGATCTTCAACTCAGGGGACCAGGAGATATTGAAGGAACACTTCAGAGTGGCATTCCATTTGACCTGAAGATTGCTGATCTCGGAAAAGACGGACAATTGATTGAATATGTCAGACATATTGCCGAAGAGATACTTAACCTTGATCCTCAGCTGGAAAACAGCCAAAACCTGATATTCAAATCAGAGTTAAAACGTCTTTTCAGTCAGCGGCAATCGTGGAGTAATATAAGTTAAAATCATAATAAATAACCAACTAATAAGAAAAAATGATAAAAAACATCCTCCAATTCACCACTAGTTTTAATTTTGCGGATTTAAATTTCCCGATCACTAAATGACGTATTCAAACAGCTCCGCTATCATAAATCATGAAGGGATAGTACAGAGAATCAATAATAAATCCGTTATTGTCATAATTTCAGTTAAATCTGCATGTTCAGGCTGTCATGCGGAAGGATCCTGTACACTGTCAGGAAGGGAAGATAAAATTATTGAAGTACCGGGAAGCTATAATGTAAAACCCGGTGACCCGGTTACAATATTGATGAAACAATCGATGGGATATGCCGCCCTGTTCCTGGGGTATGTTTTCCCTGTAATTTCAGTTATCGCCGTACTGATAACGCTCATCTCACTCAGAGTTCCTGAACTGACTTCCGGACTGATCTCACTTGCAATACTTGTACCTTATTATACTATCCTGTATTTTTTCAGAAACAGGATCAATGAAAAATTCACATTTACGTTAAAAGTCTAGATAATGAGTCCTACAATACTTATAACAATTATTAGTCTGAGTTTTCTTGCCCTGATATCAGCTGTTATACTCTATTTTGTTGCACAAAAGTTCAAAATAGTTGAAGATCCAAGGATTGATGAGATACAGGCTTTGCTGCCGGCTGCCAATTGCGGAGGCTGTGGATTTGCCGGCTGCCGGAATTTTGCGGAAGCACTGGTGAAAGCCGATACTTTTGAAGGACTTTATTGCCCTGTCGGAGGTGCTACTGTAATGGGGCTTACAGCAAAGATGCTTGGCAAAGAGGCTCCTGTTGTAGATCCACTGGTAGCGGTTTTATTATGCAACGGGACACCGGAGCACCGTCCACGAACATCAAAATATAACGGTGCAGCAGATTGCAGGATTTCTAACAGTCTTTATATAGGTGAAACTGATTGCAGCTATGGTTGTATGGGTTACAGCGATTGTGTAAGGGCATGTGCTTTTGATGCGATGTATATGGATAGCACAAGCGGGTTGCCTGTCATAATTGATGATAAGTGCGTGGCATGCGGTGCATGTGTGAGAGCTTGTCCGAGAAATCTTATTGAGCTTCGCAGGAAAGCCAAAAAAGACAGGAAAATATATGTTGCCTGCTCCAATTGTGATAAGGGAGGTCCGGCAAGAAAAGCCTGTAAAGTGGCTTGTATAGGCTGTAACAAGTGTTTTAAGGTATGTGAATTTGATGCGATTACAATTGAAAACAATCTTGCTTACATCGATGAAAAAAAGTGTACATTCTGCAGAAAATGTGCTCCCGAATGTCCAACAAATGCGATCCTGGAACTTAACTTTCCTCCAAGAAAACCCAAAGCAGAAGTTCAGGCTGAGGCTGTTAACGGATAACAAGATTATTTAAATTTAATGAACAATATAGTGTTGAAAACATTTCCAATAGGTGGTATTCATCCACCCGAAAATAAGATAACTGCCGGAATCGGGATCGTATATCTTCCTATTCCTGAAAGCGTTACAATTCCTGTTTCTCAACATATCGGAACTCCGGCTGTTGCTATTGTAAACAAGGGCGATTATGTAAAAACAGGACAGGTAATTGCAGCCAGCAAAGGCTTCGTTTCATCAAATATACATTCTTCTGTATCGGGAAAGATTAACAAAATTGACTCAATAATCGATACAACAGGCTATAAACAGACTGCTGTTTTCATCGATGTGGAAGGTGATGAGTGGATTGATACAATCGACAGAAGCAGTGAACTCAATACAGAAATAAAACTTTCTCCTGAAGAAATTACTAAAAGATGTCTTGATTCAGGAATAGTAGGTTTGGGTGGTGCTACATTCCCTTCGCATGTGAAACTTACTGTGCCCGATGGAAAGAAATGTAACATTCTGATTATAAACGGTGTAGAATGTGAACCATATCTTACCTCCGACCATCGTCTGATGGTAGAAAAAGGGGAAGAAGTTCTTACCGGCATTTCGATTCTCATGAGAGCTCTTAAGGTTGACCGTGCAATGATCGGAATTGAAAACAATAAACCAGAAGCGATCAATAATTTAACAAAACTCGCAACTGGCTTTAAGGGGATAACCGTTCATCCGCTCAAAGTCAAATATCCGCAGGGTGCTGAAAAACAACTTATTAAAGCTCTGATAAACAGAGAGGTCCCTTCGGGGCATCTTCCCCTGGATGTGGGTGCTGTAGTTCATAATGTCGGAACAGCATTTGCCGTTTACGAAGCAGTGCAAAAGAATAAGCCTCTTTTTGAAAGAGTTGTAACGATTACAGGAAAATCGCTTGTAAAACCTGGCAACTTTTTTGTGAGAATCGGTACACCAATTAACAAACTCATAGAAGCTGCCGGGGGAATGCCCGAAGATACCGGGAAGATTGTGAATGGGGGACCAATGATGGGAAAAGCAGTAAACAATTTGGATGTTCCAGTTGTAAAAGGAACTTCCGGCATTATAATTTTCCCTTCGGAAGAATCACAAAGGAAGGAAATCAAACCGTGTATAAGGTGTGCTAAATGTGTTTCGGTTTGTGCTCTTGATCTGGAGCCATATCTGCTGATGACACTTTCTGAAAAGGGTTTGTTTGAAAGAGCTGAAAATGAAAGAATAACGGATTGTATGGAATGTGGTTGCTGCAGCTATACCTGCCCTGCAGACCGGCCACTGCTGGACTATATAAGACTTGGCAAATCAACTGTTGTACGAATGGCCCGTGAACGAAACATGAAATAGTAAGTTACAATATCATAATAATGAGCAATATACTAAATATATCACCTTCTCCGCATGCCCATGGAACGGAAACAACCAGAAAACTGATGTTTGGCGTTGTAGTTGCACTAATGCCGGCATTTTTCGTTTCAGTTTTTTATTTCGGGATCGGCGCTTTGATCGTTACAGCAACCTCAGTAACTTCATGTATTGTCTTTGAATATTTTATACAAAGGTTCATCCTTAAGAAACCAATATCAATAACTGATGGTTCAGCACTGGTAACCGGACTCCTTCTTGCTTTCAACCTTCCGTCAAATATTCCTGTTTTCATCATTGTTATTGGCAGCCTGGTCGCAATTGGTATTGCGAAGATGACATTCGGGGGACTTGGAAATAATCCATTCAATCCTGCCCTGGTTGGCCGGGTATTTATGCTGATCTCCTTCCCTGTGCAAATGACAAGCTGGCCGGTTCCGGCAGGGATCAGTTCAGGTTATACAGATGCTATAACAGGTGCAACACCGCTGGCTGTAATAAAGGAGGGAATAAAAAACGGAGAATCTTTATCACAACTGATGGAAAAAGTACCAACAACAGTCCAGATGTTGATTGGTAAGATGGGAGGATCGATTGGTGAAGTGGCAGCACTGGCATTACTGATAGGGTTTGCTTATCTGCTCTACAGAAAAATAATTACCTGGCATATACCGGTTTCTGTCATTGGATCCGTGGCGGTTTTTACAGCAATTTTATGGTTGGTAAAGCCTGAATCAAATGCTGATCCGCTATTTCATTTACTTTCCGGAGGGCTTTTGCTCGGGGCAATTTTTATGGCAACAGATTATGTCACCTCTCCCATGAATCCAAAGGCAATGATAATTTATGGTTGTGGAATCGGAATACTCACAGTAATTATAAGGGTCTGGGGCGCCTATCCGGAGGGTGTCTCTTTCGCAATCCTCATTATGAACGCATTTGTACCACTTATGAATGCTTATATCAAACCAAAACGTTTCGGAGAGGAGGTAAAAAATGGCTAAAACCGAATCAACATTCAAAAATATGGTACTGTCGTTGACTCTGATATCTCTCGGAGCATCTGCATGCCTTGCCTATGTTTATCAAATGACAAAAGCGCCAATTGAACTTTCGGTCCTTAATAAAAAGCTGGCAGCAATTAAACAGGTCGTACCGGACTTTAATAATAATCCTAATGACGAGATGTATAAATTGCCTACAGGTGAAGGCGACAGTCTCGATATTTATCCTGCAAAAAAAGATAATGCAATTGTGGGATATGCAGTAAATACAAATACAAAAAAAGGATTTAGCGGCAATATCAGCCTTATGACAGGTTTCAGGCCCGATGGAACAATTATAAATATAACTGTACTGGAACAGAAGGAAACACCTGGCCTGGGAAATAAAATGGCTGAGCCGCTTTTTAAGAATCAGTTCAATGATAAAAATCCTTCTCAATATAAATTAAAAGTAAAAAAAGATGGCGGTCCTGTTGATGCCATCACAGCAGCTACGATCAGCTCGAGAGCATTTTGCGATGCTGTTCAGCGCGCCTATAATGCATTACAGAAAGGAGGTTTAAAATGAATCAATTTCAGAATTTCACAAAAGGATTTATAAAAGAAAACCCTATCCTGGTCCTGGTCTTGGGCACCTGTCCCACGCTGGCTACTACCTCATCATCATTGAACGGGATGGGAATGGGTATCGCCACAACCTTTGTTTTGATTGGGTCAAATGTGGTTATTTCTTTGCTTTCCAACGTGATCCCCGATAAAGTAAGAATCCCGGCATTTGTTGTGATAATTGCCTCATTTGTTACAGTTGTCGACCTGATTATGCAGGCTTATGTTCCGGGATTATATGAAAAACTCGGAATATTTATACCGCTTATTGTTGTTAACTGCATTGTTCTGGGACGTGCAGAAGCATATGCATGCAAGAATTCTGTCTTCTCATCATTCATTGATGGATTCGGAATGGGTCTCGGGTTTACAATGGCTCTTGGAATTCTTGGTGCATTTCGTGAGATTGTTGGCAGCGGCGCAATTTTCGGCCACAAATTCATTGCAGGTGATGGAATACTGATATTTATTCTGGCTCCAGGTGCTTTTATTGCACTCGGCTACCTTATAGCAATTGTAAACCGGTTTAAACGAACTTAACTAAGATTGAAATGGAATATATTTTAATTATCATATCGGCAGTCTTTATTAATAATGTTGTACTTGCCCAGTTTCTTGGCATTTGTCCTTTCCTGGGAGTATCGAATAAAGTAAATACTGCACTGGGAATGGCCGGTGCGGTTACTTTTGTAATTGTTCTTGCAACTATGGTAACTTACCTTATCCAGGTATATGTGTTAAACAAACTGGGAATTGGCTTCATGCAGACTATAACATTTATTCTTGTTATAGCTGCATTGGTACAGATGGTCGAGATTATTCTTAAAAAAGTAAGCCAGCCTTTGTACCAGGCCCTCGGAATCTTTCTGCCATTAATAACAACAAACTGTGCAGTTTTAGGTGTTGCCATCCTTGTAATTAAAAAGAATTATAATCTCATTGAAGGAGTTGTTTACGGCGGCTCCACAGCTATCGGTTTCGGCCTCGCACTCGTTATTCTCGCCGGTATCAGGGAACAATTAGAGCTCGCTGATATTCCAAAAGGGATGAAAGGTGTATCTTTATCGCTGGTTATAGCGGGTATACTCGCCATGGCGTTTATGGGTTTTACCGGAATTGTTAAATAAAATATGATGAAAAATGACATTGACCGACTACTACGAAATATTGAGTTTGCCGGTTAATTCCACAATTGATGAGATAAAAAAGGCTTACCGGAAAAAGGCACGTCTTTTCCACCCCGATATCAATCCTGCTCCTGATGCAAAGGATCATTTTATAAGCATAACCGAAGCTTACGAGTTCTTAATTGCAAATCACGATAAAATAAAATCTGATGAGGAGGCATACATTCAGGCAATGGAAGACTGGAGAAAATACAGACAGGATCGATCGCGAAAACGGGCTACTGCCTATGCCAGAGCATCCTATGGAACCTTTAAAAATTCAAAGTTTTACAAAACCACGAGGATTTTTGACGGGACAACAATAATTTTCAGTTTTATAATCTCTATAATGGTTCTGATATATACCGTATACGGATATATCTACAGACAAAAACATCCCATCCCCGGAATGGAAAAGCAATCAGTATTTGCTTTAATAATGTTTCTTCTCCTTGGTATGATCTTTTTTGTAGTATCCTTTATCTATTTCAAGGCATTTCAGGAGAATTCAAAAAAACAGAAAAAGAAATCTTAGTCAAATGGCATGGTTTTTGAACATTTTCACTTCATAACCCGGACTGAAAACATTTGGATCATCCTGATCCAATCTTCCCTGGTCCGCTTAATAGCTGAAATATGAAAGACCATAACTTCAAAGCTGCTGCCGCAATTCTATTTACTTTCACTCTGACTTTATTGTCATGCAAAAAAGAGCCTGGTGAAACTTTACCAGCCGATCCCGTTCAGATCAACCTGACTTCTAACCAGGTTTCACTGATAGAGTCAGAAAACTCTTTTGCACTCGACATTTTCAGGAAGGTTATGGAAAGTTCTTCAGAATCTGAGAATGTGATCATTTCCCCTCTCAGCATATCCTCTGCACTTTCAATGACTCTCAACGGGTCAAACGGAGCAACCCGCGATTCAATGCTGAAAGCACTTAGAGTGATCGGATTAACTCCTGAAATGATCAATAACTCTGATAAAGATCTTACTGAAGCACTTCTGAAGGTCGATAAAAGAGTACTTATTTCAATTGCCAATTCAGTGTGGACTGAGAATAATTTTGTTGTGAAAAAACCTTTCATTGATATCCTTACTCAATTCTATAATGCTGAATCAAAATCATTTGATATCAATGATCCGCTTGTACCAAAACAGATTAACAGCTGGATCGAGAGCAAAACAAACGGGATGATAAAGAATATGATAGATAAACTGGATCAACGCACCGTGATGCTCCTTATTAACGCGATCTATTTCAAAGGAATGTGGAATTCTCAGTTTGACAAAGGGAACACTGTTCAGGGATCTTTTTATAAACCAGGTGGAATAACCGCCCAGGTTCCTATGATGAAACAAACATCTGATTTTAAGATCTATAATGGAGAAGGATTCACATTAGCTGAATTCCCTTACGGTCAGGGCAATTTTGTAATGGATGTAATCCTTCCCGATGAAAATGACGGAATAAAAAACATTATCCAGTCATTAAATGGCGCCAGTTTCAAAGGTTGGCTCAATCTGCTGTATGAAAGAAAAACAGAACTTACTTTTCCACGATTCAAATACGGATACAAAAAGGAACTTAAGGATATTTTAACTGATATGGGCATGGGAATTGCGTTTGGGGATAATGCAGATTTTTCAAACCTGGCTGATCTCAATCTGCAATTGAGCTTTGTTCTCCACCAGGCATTTATTGAAACTAATGAAGAAGGTACTGAAGCAGCTGCTGCAACGGTAGTCGGTGTCATTGCTACTTCAATGCCCGCAGGTCCTTTTATCTTCAATCTTGATCATCCATTCATATATTTTATAAGAGAGACATCCACAAATTCCATACTTTTCATGGGCAGAGTAGTTGACCCGCTGGCTAATTAAAGGGATCATCTGAGACTAAAAATTGTATTTGCCACGACGTGGTGTGGCCTTCCATTCAAAATCAGTGAATCTTTAAGGGGCTGTTGAAAAGATCATTTTACTTTGATGAAGTTGAACTTGACATCAAGAACCGAGGCAAAGTATTCTCCTCGTTCAAGGATGTCATCGTCGCCATCTTCGTAGTACCAGTTGAATATGAATTTCTTGCGCTTCAATGTTACATATGTGATCTTCTGTAAAATATGGATGAATACCTTGGCACTTGCACTGTTAAAATATTCAAGGCTCAAATCCACACTGGTAATTTCTGCAGGAGCAACAATATATTCACTGATCCACTCTTCTACAGGTTCAAAAAAATCAGTTACATTCTCATGTATTGACCTTCCCTTGATGCGAATTATCCCCTCAGGATTTAAAATGATCTCAGGCGTATTCTTAGTCGGTGAAATCCTCAACTCCTCCATCACATTTAATTTGTATCAAAATTACTAATTTTATCATATAAAACATAAACAGTCAATTGAATCTGTCAAAAAAGGGATCTTCAAAATTGAGTATGGTAATATTCCTTTCCCCGAGTTCAATCTGATGTATCATATTCACAATAACAGTATTAACGGGAACTGGTACGCCATATTTGTTACCATTCATTACAATATATCCATTTAAATAATCAGTTTCAGCAGGTTTTCCTCTCTCAAGCGATTGAAGGCTTGAGGATTTAAGTTTCCGGTATTTGTAACCTATTATCATTAAAATTAGATGACGACGGAAATCCGAAATAATCCCTTTCCCTTTGAGAAATTTTATAAAATCAAGTTTTCCACCGAAAACTTCAATTTTTATATTCATAATTTTGGCAACTCCAACAGCTTCCGTAATAATTTCAATAAATATATTACGGACTTTTCTGATCTGAAGCATCTTTCCCAGGTAAAGTCCACAAATTGCACCCAATGATGTAATACATGAATTAATGATAAGTTTTGAGTATTTGTGGCCTATGATGTTACCTGTTGTCTTCGCAGGTACAACAAGAGAGAGTGTCTCTGCAATGCTTAAAAGGAAATCATCAGGATCCCTGTCAGGATATCCCAGCATAAAATCTCCTTTTGATGTCATTTCCAGCTTTCCCATTGATTTCATTGTAGCACCCCATCCCGTAACACAACCGATAACTCTCTGCTTACCTATAATGGAAGCAAGATCATCTTCACAAATCCCATTCTGCAACGATATGAGAAACCCCTCTTTTTTGAGTGTATCATCAATGGAGCGTGCAGCTTCCATCATATCGGTGGCTTTTGTGGCAAGCAGAATAATATCTTTTTCTTCTGTTACCTGAGCAACAGAGGCAACCGCAGGTATTTTAACAATGAAGTCACCACATGCTCCTGAAATTGAAATGCCAATATCCGAAATTAATGAAGCATATTCATCATGTTTGCATACGATTTCAACGTTAATGCCATTCTTCCGGAGCAAAGCAGCGGTTATGCCTCCTATCGCACCAGCACCTATAACAAGAAATTTCAAACCAGTTTGTTTCATATTAAAAATAAAATTGGATTCAGTATCTCGCCAGAGGAGTAATGTCATGACCTGAAAATTCACCTCTCAGGAATTTATAGTATCCGGTAATTCCTATCATTGCAGCATTATCTGTTGTAAACCGGAATTCAGGAATAAACAGATTCCATTTTCTCTTTTCAGCTTCTGTTTTCATCTCATTCCTTAAGCCGGAATTTGCCGATACTCCCCCGGCGATCCCAATCTCTTTTATTCCTGTTTGTTCTGAGGCTTTTATCACCTTCCCGATAAGAATACTAACTATGGTATGCTGAAGAGATGCACACAGATCTTCTCTGTTATGTTCTATAAATTCAGGGTCTTCTTTTAACCTGTCCCGGAGGAAATACAAAAAGCTTGTCTTTAATCCGCTGAAACTAAAATCAAGTCCATTGACACGAGGCTTTGAAAACCTGAAAGCATTCTTATTGCCTTCGCCGGCCAGTTTATCGATTAATGGGCCGGCAGGATAGGAAAACCCCATCACTTTTCCACATTTATCAAAAGCCTCTCCGGCAGCATCATCGATCGTATTGCCTATCACCTCCATCTCAAGGTGGCTTTTCATTATAATTATCCTCGTGTGTCCCCCTGAGACCAGCAGACATAAGAACGGGAAAGAGGGCAAGCGGTTAGTTTTATCTTTATCAAGAATAAAGTGAGCCAGAACATGTGCCTGAAGATGATTTACTTCAATCAGAGGAATGTTTTGAGCCAGGGCAAATCCTTTCGCAAATGATGTCCCTACCAGAAGTGAACCCAGAAGACCAGGTCCTCGTGTAAACGCAACAGCGTCAATGTTTTCTGCACTTATTCCCGCTTTTAACAAAGCCTGATGCGTCACAGGAACTATGTTAACCTGATGAGCACGTGATGCAAGTTCGGGTACAACACCACCATAAGACATATGAACATCCTGATTGGCAATGAGATTGGAAAGCACGTAACCATCCCTCACAACTGCAACTGATGTATCATCACACGAAGATTCTATTGCCAAAATTGTAACTGCCATCAATACTTTCGTTTTTGATATATTTCAGGATATTATGATTCCTGATTTCTTAACCCATCTTAATCCGCAAATTTCTTAATAAAAAGTATATGGCATGATTAATCGGAATAAATTCTTTGAAGAAATATCCACTTTTTATTTTTACACTGATTAATTTCAGTTATTTCAATTTCCTTCCTTTTATATCCTTTTACGAGACAATACTGATCAATTCGTTCGTAAGCCAGTGATTTCTGAACTGATGGATCAGATAAAATATGAATTATATCTGTCTTATAAAATACTGAAAAAGAAATCCATCCAAGCCAGGTCTTAACTCTGGTCTCGTAAAAACAAATATCACCCTTATTATAAATTACAATTCTGAATCTTTTCCTGTTCATAACAAGTTCATGAATAATTCCGTATTGATAAGTTTTATTTTCCGAAAAGGTTTTACCCGAAAGAACGCATAAGATCCCGATAATTGTTTCGAAAATCAGTCACTGCTTCCAAATCAAATTTCAAAAGAATATCTGAATTTTACAAATATAAATTCGGGACAATTAACCTGAGTTTCATTATCTTTGAGCCAGTGAATTATAACATACATTTAAATTAAAATTTTAAGACCGTTTTCATTTATATGCTCAAACATATTAAAAAATCACTTAAGTATTTTATAATTGTTTTCGGAGTAATAATCTTGCTCCCGACCGTCCTTTATCTTTTATTGGAGACTTCCACGGTTCAGACTTTTCTGATAAAAAGGATAACAAGTCACTTTTCAAACCAGATCAAATCGACAATCTCAGTTGGGAAAGTTAAATATGTTTTTTTTAACAAATTGTCTATAAATGATTTACTTATTAAAGATAATCATAGTGATACTCTCATATATTCACTTAATGCAACAATAGGAATACGAAGAATTGATTTTAAAAAAAGGTCATTCAGGCTCGGAAAGGTAACTTTAATAAATCCTGTTGTGGCATTTATAACCGATTCATCCGGTCTGATGAACCTTACATGGTACCTCGATTTGCTAAAGAACCCGGCTGACACTGTAAAAAAAGCCGGTACCCGATTCGTAATAGAACAGATCGACATTCGTAATGCCAGATTTTCGCTTATCAACCATAACGGTCTGAAGGCCAAAACAAAAATGGACTTTAACAACCTGAAATTTACAGGGATAAATGGGATCATTGAAGACTTAAAGACACAAAATGATACAACGGTTTTTAAGATCTATAACCTGGGATTTAAAGAATCATCCGGTTTCGCTGTAAAAAAGATGAGCAGCTCTTTTATCCTGGCCAGGCAAAACATTATGCTTAATTCAGGTTTCATCTACTGTGACAGCAGTAAAATAAATATTTCCAGATTTGACCTGGTTGCTGATTCAGCCAGCGACTTTAAAAGGTTCACCTCTAAGGTAAAACTTGATATCGTGCTTGAAAAGTCCCTTATAAATACTTCTGACATTAAATATTTTATGCCTTTTGCCGACAGTTTAAATGAATCTGTCTGGTTATCAGGAAATATCCTTGGCACAATATCCGAATTAAGAGGTCGCAATATTAAGCTCGCCTACAGGAAATATACTTCGCTTGATTGCGACTTTGATTTCTCAGGGCTCCCTAAAATAGAAAATGCATACATGTTTATCGGAGTTAACAGCCTGAAGACAAATGAAAAAGATTTCGAGCAAATCATTATACCCGGGAAAGGGCTTTTAGTGATACCAGATGTCTTGAAAAAACTGGGAAATATCTCATTTAACGGAAGCTTTACAGGATTTACAACTGATTTTGTAACCTATGGAGAAGTAAGGACCGGCCTGGGGAATTTTCGTACAGATATATCACTCCGGCCCGGAGAATCCAAAAAATATATGGTAAAAGGTCTGCTAAAAGGAAGTGATATAAACATCGGAGAGCTGACAGGAAAATCTGAGTTTTTAGGTAACCTCAGTATGCAGACTAATGTTGACGGCTATGCCTACTCATTTAATAAATTTGCAGGCAATATCACCGGTAAAATTGACAGCCTTGAGATCAATAAATATGTCTACCGTAATATAACACTGAATGGGTCTTTTACAGAAAAGACATGGGATGGAAGTATAAATATCAACGACAGGAATATCAAGCTGGATCTTTTAGGATTACTGAATTTTAATAAAAAATTGCCCGAATTTGATTTCACTCTGAATATTGCTGATGCAAATCTTCATAAATTGAATCTTGACAAGCTCGACACCACTTCCTCTGTTACAATGCTGCTTACAGCAAACTTCAAAGGAAATAGTATCGACAATATTGATGGTGAAATAAAACTTCTAAATTCGAACTTTGTAAAATTTGGCCATAACCTTGAGCTTTATGATTTTACCATCCGAACCTATAAAGACAATAATGGACCCGTCTTAAGTCTGCGAACTGATTTTATGGATGCGGATATAAAAGGTTATTATAATTTTTCTTCCCTGGGCGACATGATAAAATCGAAACTTACAACACTGATGCCTTCTCAGTTTCATGATAGCGGTATACGTCGTGACTCTAAAAAAAACGACTTCATTTTTAATATTAATTTTAAAAATACAGATAAAATAAATTCCTTTTTCAGAACAGGAATATTGGTAGCGGATAAAAGTTACATTAATGGAGCCGTTTCTGCCGATACAATAATACGGATCGAGGGGAAAGCAAATTTACTGACGATCAAAAATAATGTTTTCAAAGATTTCTCATTTGATGCAAAAGTTTCAGGATCTGAATTATCAATCGGGGTTAATAGTAGCTCTCTAAACCTTTTAAGCCAGTCTGAACTCAAAGATTTCTCAGTTGGACTTAAGACAAAACCTGATAATTTCATTTTCACAGTAAATTGGGATAACAGAGACCAGATTCTGAGCAAGGGCAGTTTTATCGCACGAGGGATAGTAACGAAAAACACAATTGGGAAGAAGTATGCTACCCTGAATATTGATGTCGATTCCTCCCATATTTATGCAGAAAATAATCTCTGGAAAGTAAGCAGTTCATCTATTCTTATTGATTCAAGCTCAATAAATATCAATAAGCTTTTTATAACTGGCAACGACCGTTCTTATCTTATTAATGGTGCTGTATCAGAAAATCCTGCCGATACGTTGCATCTGGAATTTAAAGGAATTGACATAGCGCCTCTGAACATTTGGATAAACCGGAAAAAAAGTAGTGATCAGGCTACTATCCCCCTGGATTTTAAGGGTAGCCTTAACGGTAAAATACTTCTGACAAATGTTTACAAAAACTTATTACTCGCAGGAAATATTGTGGTAAAGAACTTTTCTGTTCTTGGAAGTGAGTTTGGAAATATTTCAATTAATGCTAATCTGGATAATACAAAAAAAGTTGTTAATATCCTTGCAAGCAATAACCTCAATTCAGTAAAAATGTTTGATGTTTCAGGAACATATGATCCTGCAGCAAAAAAAATAGATCTCGACGCAATAGCCACCAAATTACCTATTGGTTTTCTTAACCCCTTACTTAAAGTATTTGCTTCAGAAATTACTGGATCAGCTACGGGCAGGCTCAGATTATCAGGAGAAACAGGCGATATCTCAGGTGAAACACCCACCCTCTTTCTTACAGGAGCAGCTAAGGTGGACGATGCTTCCATGAAGATCAATTATCTGCAGACTACTTACAAATTGAACGACACTATCCGGTTCGACAGGAATGGGATAAAATTCAATAATGTCAGGATTACTGATGTAGAAGGGAATACTGCAACTCTCTCCGGTTCAGTTAACCATACAAATTTCCATAGCTACATTGCTGATCTTATAATCAATATAAAGCCAAACCCCTTCCAGGTATTAAATACACAGTTGAAAGATAATCCGATGTTTTATGGCAGTGCTTACGCTACCGGAGTTGCGATAATAAAAAGCGATCAGAATTCCCTCTCATTTGATATTTCAGCAAAAACAGGCACATCTTTGAGAGGAAAAACATCAATTCTATCAATCCCGATGAGCAAAGGTCTTTCGGTGTCGGAATATTCCTTTATCTCGTTTGTTGACTCCAGTAAAGGGAAGAAAGCGGTGCAGGGAGATGATATGCAGCCTACTGCTGCTCCTGCAAAACCTATCGCCATGGACCTTAATATGAATCTTGAAGTTACTCCGGAGGCAAGGATATATATCATCTTCGATTCAAAAGTAGGCGATATTATGATGGGCCAGGGATCAAGTCAAAATCTGAACGTAAAGCTGAACAAGCAAGGCGATTTCAGCATCGTTGGTGACTACGATATTGATAAGGGGGAATATACTTTTACCCTGGCAAATTTTCTAAACAAGACCTTTGATGTGGAAAGTGGCGGCAAGATAATGTTTGGTGGAAATATAAAAGATGCGGATATTGAATTGAAAGCAAACTATTCAAGATTAAAAACCTCGCTGGCCCCTATACTCGGGGATGAAGATAAGTATAAAGACAGAATAGCTGTCGAACCACAGCTGAATTTAACCGGCAAACTCTTCAATCCGCTTGTTGCATTCGACATCTATCTTCCTGATGCTGATGAAGAGATCAGAACAAACCTTCGGAATGCCATCTCAACGCAGGAAGATATGAACCGGCAGGTTTTTTTCCTGCTTTTAACAGGAAGTTTTATATCAATGGGTTCTTCACCAAGCCCTCCATCCACAATCGGTACCTCCGCAATGGCAGCTACAACATTTGAGATGGTTTCAAACCAGATCAGCAATATGTTGTCCAAGTTAAGTAAAGACCTGGCTATAGACCTGATTATAAGGCCGGGTTCCAACGCAATAAGCCCCCAGGAGGCCCAACTGGCTTTATCAACGCAACTTCTCAATGATAAAGTTACGCTCAATGGCAATTTTGATGTCAGAGGGGCAGGCAGTACGGTCTCTACCAGTTCATATTATAACACTAATCAACTCTCAGGGGATTTTGAAGCTGAAATAAAGCTTAATCAAAGGTTTCGTCTAAAAGTTTTTAACCGGTATAATGATTCATACACAGGAATAAGTCCTTACACTCAGGGTGTCGGGATACTCTATAAACAGGACTTTAATAAGTTTTCAGATTTATTCAGAAAAAAAGTCAAATCCGACATTAAAAAGGAGGATGAAACAAAAATCAAAAAAAATAATCTGAAATAAATTCCCTCTTCACCGGACACCTATAGTTAATAAATTTTTTATCATTGTTACTAACCCGGCATAATAGAACTGGGTATCATTGCGTTTATTCATAACTTCGCGTGTGAAAATTACCGGTAAATAGTAGATATTTTGAAATTCTGAAATTAATTAATATTGTAAGAATATGTCATTTTTAGAAATCATGTTGCAGGGTGGCTCCATACCTGTTGAAAAAGCAGCAGCCATGAAGTTGACACTGCTGGATCTGATGATAAAAGGAGGATGGGTAATGATCCCGATTATTTTGTTATCATTCGTAGCTACATATATTTTTGTTGAAAGGTATTATGTTATACGGAAAGCCACAAAGGAGGATCAGAACTTTATGAACCGGATTAAGGATTATATACATGATAGTAAAATAGATGCAGCTGTAGCTCTCTGCAAATCGACCGACAGCCCCTCAGCCAGGATGATTGAAAAAGGAATGACCCGTCTGGGAAGGCCTCTGCAGGATATAAGTACAGCAATAGAAAATGTTGGAAAGCTTGAGATCTCTAAACTGGAGAAAGGATTCCCTACGCTCGCAACAATTGTCGGAGCTGAACCAATGCTTGGTTTTCTTGGGACGGTAATAGGCATGGTACAGTCTTTTTATGCTATGTCGCAGGCTGGTAACAATATTGAAGTATCTTTGCTTTCAGACGGGATATATACGGCACTTATCACAACAGTTGCCGGACTCATAGTTGGAATACTTGGGTATTTTGCATATAATACTCTGGTTGTTAAAGTCGAAAAAGTTGTCTTTAACCTTGAAGCTACCTCGACAGAATTTATGGATATGTTAAATGAACCGGTAAAAATTCAACATTAAAATGGCAATTTCCCAACGAAATAAGATTAGTATCAATTTCAGTTCGGTAGGAATGACGGATGTCGTATTCAATCTGCTTATTTTCTTTATGTTAACATCCACTCTCGTTCATCCGAATGCACTGAAACTACTACTGCCAAAAGGCAGCAACATAACATCGGCTAAACCCCTCACTACAGTTTCTGTTACCAGTGATCTTAAATACTATGTTGAAGAGCAACAGGTTAACATAGACGATCTGGAAGGGATCCTTAAAAAGAAGCTTGGAGATAAACCCGACACTTATATTTCCCTTCATGCTGACAAAAGTGTCCCTTTCGAAAATGTAGTAAAGGTTTTAAATATCGCTCAATCAAATAATTATAAACTGATAATTGCAACCTCTCCCAAATAATGACCTCCGGAAATTTCCTTCCGAGAAAAAGAAGGGAATTGTTGCATCTACGTTAATTCACGCAGTACTTTTTGCATTTTTAATTTTAGTCGGATTCTCTGTTAAACCTCCCCCTGCAACAGAAGAGGGCATACTGGTTAATTTCGGAACAGATGAGACCGGACTGGGAATGATAGAACCTTCCCCCCCTGCGGTTCAGAAAGAGACATCGCCCCCTCCTCCTTCCAGGGCAAACGTTAAGACTGAGGAAGATCCTCTTCTTACGCAAAATACTGAAGATGCACCTGAGGTTAAAAAAGTGGATCCTGAGGCTGAAAAAAAGAAACTCGAGAAGATAGAAGCCAATAAGAAAATCAGAGAGCAGCTTGAAGCCGAAAGAAAACTGAAACAACAGGAAGAGATTGAAAGGAAGAGGATTGAAGCAGAACAGCAGCGGCAGTCAGATATTATGAACCGTACCAGGAATGCTTTGGCAAATTCAAAAAATGCGGGAACCAGCTCTACCGGAGAAGGTATTGCCGGAGGACCTGGTAATCAGGGCGATCCAAATGGCTCTGTTGATTCAAAGGTCCGCGGTACCGGCAGCGGCCTGGGTGATAAAGGTATATCATACGATCTTAAGGGTCGTGGGTTCCAGAGGCTTCCTCCCCCAAAATACGATTATCAGGGCGAAGGAAGAGTAGTTGTTGAAGTAAGTGTCGACAGGTCTGGTAAAGTTGTACAGGCTAATCCCGGCATTAAAGGATCTACCACGCTTGACGAATACTTACTTAAAGTGGCAAAAGATGCTGCGCTTGAGGCTCGTTTCGAAGTCAAACAGGATGCCCCTGTAATTCAAAAAGGGACAATCACATATAATTTTATCCTGAAATAGATTAAAAAGCTGTTGTCGAAGCAAAGTTATTTTCCTATCGCAAATAACTCATCAATTGCAACATGAAGGTTGTCAATAAGATTATTGTCCTTTATAACGTAATCATCAATCCCTTTCCTGGCAAGTTCAAGAACAATCTCCCCTTTATCCTGACCCGATAACATAATTACAGGGGTATCAGGCTTCAACTCTCTTATCTTGTCAAAGACTTCCATTCCATTCATTACTTTTCGCTCATTGCTCACGAAAAAATAGTCGAGAATTATAAGGTCTGGGTTTTTGTTTATGGCATTTAAGCAGTCTTCCCCATAATTAAAGGCCTCGATATGAAAACCTTCAGATGTAAAACGTTTAACAACCAGCATATTAATAAAAGGATCGTCGTCAACTACAAATATAAGCTTCTGATCACTCATTGATAAAAGATTTTATTAAGGGTGCATACAAAGTTATAATAAAAATCAAGATCAGACTAGTTTTAACTAATTGGTTTTTTGTCTAATTCACATTGAAAAGAGGGGAAAGTCTCTCATCATCTTAACAACTTTCTCTCCTACCCTGTTAATTACGGTTTCATTTTCAATATCTGAAATAACTTCATCAATAAGGTCAACAATTATCCCCATATGCTCTTCTTTCAGACCCCTGGTGGTAATAGCCGGCGTTCCGACCCTTAAACCGGAGGTGAGGAAAGGAGAGCGGCTGTCAAACGGAACCATATTCTTATTCACAGTAATATGCGAACGCACAAGAGTGTTTTCAACTTTTTTACCGGATATTTCCGGAAACCTGGTCCTGAGATCTATCAGCATCAGATGGTTGTCAGTACCATCTGAGATAACCTTATATCCTTTATCCATAAAAACTTTAGCCATTACAGCCGCATTCTTTTTAACCCTCACCTGATATTCATTGAATTCGGAAGAAAGTGCCTCACTAAAAGAGACTGCCTTGGATGCAATAATATGCTCAAGAGGTCCACCCTGAATACCAGGAAAAACTGCGGAGTTTAAAAGAGCAGACATCATTTTAACTTCACCTTTGGGAGTCGCAATGCCCCAGGGATTGACAAAATCCTTACCCATAAGAATAATACCCCCTCGTGGTCCGCGAAGTGTTTTATGAGTGGTTGAAGTCACAATATGAGCATATTTCAAAGGATTCTTCAGAAGCCCAGCTGCAATCAATCCAGCCGGATGTGCCATATCAATCATGAGAATTGCTCCTATCATATCTGCAATCTTCCTCATCCGCTCATAATCCCACTCTCTGGAATAAGCCGATGCGCCGCCAATTATCATCTTTGGCTTTTCTTTAAGAGCAATCACCTCCATCATATCATAATCCACGAGACCATTCTCTTCTTTAACACTATAGGCCACAGGCCTGTAAAACAAACCAGAGGAATTCACAGGAGATCCATGAGAAAGATGTCCGCCATGTGCCAGGTTTAATCCCATAAAGGTATCTCCCGGCTTAAGTACAGTCATGAAAACTGCCATATTTGCCTGAGCTCCCGAATGAGGTTGGACGTTCGCATAATCGGCATCAAATAGTTGTTTCAACCTGTCAATAGCAATCAGCTCAGACTGATCAACGATCTCACAACCTCCATAATAACGGTGACCAGGATACCCTTCAGCATACTTGTTGGTCATTACCGATCCCATCGCTTCAAGCACCTGCGGACTAACAAAATTTTCAGAGGCGATTAACTCAATTCCATTTATCTGTCGCTGACGCTCCTTTTCAATCAGGTCAAATATCAAAGTATCTCTTTTCATAATATATAAATTTAGAACAACTATTCATCGGAAAATTCAATCAGCAATTCGCGGTATGCACTAAATATTCTTGATTTTGAAATGAATCCTACATAATAACCCTTGTCGAGCACCGGAAGATTCCACGCACCGGTTTTCCTGAAAGTTTCCATCACAGTTTCCATATTTTCCCCTTTATCAATATATGAAGGAGGAATAGACATCAGGTCATTGACAAATGTAGTCTCATATAATTCCTGACGGAACATTATCTCCCTGACGTCATCAAGTGATAATACACCTTCTAAAATATTATATTCATCAACAACCGGAAAAAGGTTTCTTTTTGATTTTGCAATTGTTTTTACCAGATCACCCAGTGTATCTGTTGGCTTAAGCTTCAACAAATCAGTCTCAATTTCCTTTCTCCAGTTCATCCTTGTCAATACTGCTTTATCTTTATCATGAGTGATCAGTTCACCACGGTTTGCAAGCTCAACATGATAAATTGAATGCTTTTCAAAGCTTCTGGTTGTTATATATGCAGCTGTTGATGTGATTATAAGAGGTATCAGAAGATTATAACCTCCTGTAATTTCTGCAATAAGGAAAATTGCTGTCAGCGGAGCATGCATGACTCCTGCCATCATTCCCGCCATCCCGGCAAGTACAAACCTGTTATCAGGCAGATCCACATTAACGAACTTTTTCATTATGCTTGCAACAAGGTATCCGTTTATACCTCCTATGAATAAGGTTGGCGCAAATATACCTCCCACACCTCCTGCCCCATTCGTTGAACTGCTTGCAACCACTTTAAGCAGAACAAGTCCCGACATAAACAGGATTATTACTAAGAAACTATTTGAAAACTGACTGAATATACTGCTGTTGAATACCATATCAGAATTTCCCTGGAGCAGCAACATTATTGTGTCATAGCCTTCTCCATAAAAGGGAGGAAACAAATAAATCAATCCTCCGAGAACAATCCCGCCAAGGATAAGCCTTAAATAAGAATTCTTTATTTTTTCATAATTTGATTCCAGAAACAATGTCATCTTCGAAAAATAAAGAGATATTAATCCTGAAATAATTCCAAGCAACAAATACCATGGAATATTTGAAATATGAAATGTCCCGACCACATTGAAGGTAAATAAAACTTTATCTCCCATTAAAAAATATGCAACGGATGCAGCAGTAACTGAGGAGATCAGAAGAGGAACAATTGAAGATGTTGTAAGGTCGAGCAACAGTATCTCAAGAGTAAACACGATACCTGCAACAGGGGCTTTGAAAATGCCGGCAATAGCTCCGGCTGCACCGCATCCTATGAGCAGAGTAATGTTTTTATAACTCAGATTAAAAAACCTCCCGAGTGAAGATCCTATAGAAGATCCGGTTAATACTATAGGGGCTTCCGCTCCCACAGAACCACCAAATCCGATAGTAATGGTACTTGCGATTATTGAAGTCCACGTGTTATGTGTCCTGAGATGACTTTTATTCCTGGAAATAGCATAAAGTATTCTGCTGACACCATGCCCGATATTATCTTTGACAACATACTTCACAAACATTAAAGTCAGAAACATCCCTGCCAGAGGATATGCAAGATAAAGATAGCTGCCTGATTCAGGGGTTATCCCCTGGGTCAGTATTTTATGTGTATAATGAATGGCATTCTTAAGCAATGCTGCTGCCAGGGCACTAAGCAATCCAACAACAAGACTTAGAAAGTATACTAATTTAACCTGATCAATTTCAATAAGGTTGATATGAAATAATTTTCTGAAAAAACGATTTCTGAACATAATTATGCAAATATAAAAACAATACTAAACCTTCATTGTTTTTTACTTAAGTTTGTCAGCATATTAAGATTCTGGTATATACTTTTCCATTTTTTAGATTTATGAAAGTTCCGGCATGATAAATTACAAAAGCTTTACACTTGATAATGGATTAAGGGTTCTGGTACATCAGGATAAATCGACTCCCCTTATAGCAATGAATATCCTTTATGATGTTGGTTCCAGAGATGAGGATCCCGCAACAACCGGACTGGCACACCTTTTTGAACATCTTATGTTTGGTGGTTCGTTGAATGTTCCTGATTTTGATACTCCGCTACAAATGGTTGGCGGTGAAAATAATGCCTTCACAAATAATGATATAACCAATTATTATCTCACAATCCCTTCTGAAAATATTGAAACAGGTTTTTGGCTGGAATCAGATAGAATGCTTGAGTTGGATTTTTCCCAAAAGAATCTTGATACGCAGAAAAATGTCGTCATGGAAGAATTCAATCAACGCTATCTCAATCAACCCTATGGAGATGCCATATTAAAACTTCGACCACTTGCATATAAAGTACATCCTTACCGCTGGCCAACTATAGGATTGGATATCGCTCATATTCAGAATGCTGACCTTGAACAGATTAAACTTTTTTTCTTCTCACATTATGCCCCTAATAATGCAATACTCGCACTGACAGGAAACATAGAATATGATCTTGCATTTAAACTTTCTCAGAAATGGTTTGGCCCGATTGAAAAGAGAAAGTTACTATCAAGAAACCTGCCGGTTGAGCCGGAACAAACCGGGGAAAGGATACTGACAATTGAAAAAGATGTACCCTCAACTGCATTATATAAAGTATGGCATACCGGCCCAAGAAACAGCAAAGAATTCTATACCCTCGACCTTATTACAGATCTTTTGGCCGGAGGAGAATCAGGCAGACTGCATACTAAGCTCGTACGGGAAAAGAAATTATTCAGCGAAATAAATGCATATATTACCGCAGATATTGATCCCGGATTAATTATTGTTCAGGGAAAACTTATGAAAGGTACAGACATTCATTACGCTGAAGAATCTATAAATCAAGTAATTAAAGACTTGCAGAATGAAACTAAACTCGAAGACGAGATGGAAAAAGTGAAAAACAAATTTGAGTCTTCAACAGTATTTTCAAATACAAGTATCCTGAATAAAGCCGCTAATCTTTCGTTTTTCGAACTTCTTGGTAATCCGTCTTTAATAAATACCGAGGTTGATGCATATAGAAGTGTAAGTCGGGAGATGGTGATAGAAGCCGCCAGAAAATTCTTCGTTCCAGCCAATTGCAGTACCCTAAATTATATATCAGCCCGAGTTGAAAAATAATGGATAATCTGCGAAGAATACAACCACCGGTATTCCCGGTTGAGAAGGTAGTTATACCTGAAGCAAAATCATTCTTGCTGAATAATGGCGTACCGGTTTACGTTATCGAAGCAGGTACAGAAGATATAATGCGTATTGAATTCACTTTCAGAGCCGGTCAGGTTAAGGAGTTTAAGCCTCTTCTGGCTTCAACGTGCAACATGATGCTCTCGGAGGGATCACAGAATTTCAGCTCTGAAGAACTGAACAGATTACTTGATTATTATGGTGTATTTCTGAACCAGACGGCGGAAAAAGACAGTGCCGGGATAATACTCTTTTTTCTAAACAAGCATATTGAGAAGGTACTTGAACTTAGCCGCGAAATATTATTCCGTCCTTCATTTCCCGAACCGGAATTAAATGCATTGATGAAGAAGAGGCTTAGCTGGTACCTCGTAAACAGGGAAAAGGTACAGAATCTTGCAATGGATCAGTTTTTTGAATCTCTCTTTGGAAAGAATCACCCTTATGGATATCAGGTTTATGCACAGGATTTTGAAAATATAAATCCTGCACTTCTTATTGATTTCCACTCAAAATATTATACCCCGGAAAACATGGCAATCGTAATTTCCGGTAAAATGCATGAGAAAACTATCGGGCTTCTCAATTCATGTTTTGGAAGTCTCGTTACGAAGGAGATTAAGCATGAAGATTCTGCTGGTTTACTGAAAGGTGAGACACCAAGGAAAGTTCATATTAATAAATCCGGAACAGTTCAAAGCGCGATCAGAATTGGATCATCAACTATTAACAAAAGACATTCTGACTATCCTGGCTTAAAGGTACTTGATTCAATTCTGGGTGGATATTTTGGTTCACGGTTAATGAAAAACATCCGTGAAGAAAAGGGATACACTTATGGTATAAGTTCTTCTCTTACTTCACTTGATCTTGCCGGATACAAAGTTATCTCAACAGAAGTTGGCGGAAAAAACTGTCAGAAAACAATCGACGAGATTTACAGGGAGATAAAGCTTCTGCAGAGTGTGCCTGTTAAAAAAGAGGAGATGGCAATTGTACGTAATTATATGTCAGGTGAAATGGTGAGAATGTTCGATGGGCCATTTGCACTTGCTGAAAGCTTCAAGTCGGCCTGGGAATTCGGACTGGACAATACATACTACTACAAATTGGCTGAAAAAATAAAAACTATTGATCCTGATGAAATAATTGATCTGGCAGGAACGTATTATAATATTGATGATCTTTATGAAATAACAGTTGGCACTGAATGAAAGACAGGTTTTTTTATATAATCATTGTTTTCTCTGTTTTCTGGCCACACAACGCTTTTTCTCAAATTAATTGTATTACAGATCCTCCATTACCACCTGTTCTTACATCTGTCTCTGTACAACCAGAAACAGGCAATACCATACTTACATGGACGCTGAGCCCCTCACCCGATATTGCAGCTTATGTTCTGTATTCTTATAAGAACGGAGATGGAATGCCAATAGATACAGTTTGGAATCCTTCTGCTACAAGCTATATTCTGACAAGTACTGCCACAAAATATTTTAGTGTTTCTTATGTGATTGCTGCTATGAGACTTCCAAGATGTACCAGCATTTTTTCAAATGTGCTCAATTCAATTTATGAAGAAGCATCTATAGATACATGTTCAAAGATGATTGCCGTATCGTGGAACAGCTATCCATCTGTACCGGTAAAAGTAACAGGTTATTCTGTTTTTTTATCTGTCAACGGAGGAAACTATAATGAATCGGGAAAGGTAAATACCGGGGATACCACTCTCCAGCTTAATGATTTTACAATTGATGCAGAGTATTGTTTCGTGGTTCGCGCCAGCCTGGAAGGAGGAACATTTTCCTCTTCAAACAAGACTTGCATATCAACTAAGATGCAACGACCTCCCATGTGGATTAACGCTGATCAGGCGACTTTAAATCCTGATGGTAAAGTGGCACTTTCATTTACAATAGATCCGTTATCGGAAATAACCCGTTTCAGTCTCGCAAGAAGAATCGGGCCATCTGGCACTTTTCAGGAGATTTCACAACTATCATCAGTTAATGGATCAGTTAATTATATTGATAATCAGGCAGATATTAAAAATGTTAATTATTACATTCTTTCAGCTATTAACAGTTGCAGCATTCCTGTTATGGTATCAAATCCTGCTTCTAACATCGTGCTTTCACTGGAAAGAGCCGGTAATGATATTATTCTTTCGTGGAATTCTTATAAAATGTGGCTGGGACCGATTTCATCCTACAAACTCTTTATCAACACTGGTAAAGGATTTGAAGAAAAGGCAGTTATCCCGGCTACCGATTCAACCTATATACTTGGATACAAACAGGTGATGTATGACGTTACAGGAAATGAAGTATGTTTCTATATCAATGCTTCGGAAACTGATAATCCTCATGGTGTTACAGGACAAAGCCTTTCATCAAAAATTTGTACTTATCCTGCAGAAGTCATTACTGTTCCAAATGTTTTTACTCCCAATAACGATCTTGATAATGATCTTTTCAGACCTGTCCTGTCTTTTACCCCACTCGAATATTATCTTGTTATCAGCGACAGGCAGGGAAAAGTTTTATTTGAGACCAGAGATTATCTTGCAGAATGGGATGGTTCACATAATGGAGATCCTGAGCCGCAGGGAGTGTGTTTGTGGTTTCTTAAATTAACTACACCATCAGGCAAGAAAATTTCAAAGACAGGAACTCTGACCATTATCAGGAACAAGCAATAAAAACATTGTCGCATTTACAATTTCAGTTAGCAAATTCAGCCGGGAAAAGCTATATTTGTAACTTGGATACAAACGTGCTGCGCAGTTATTTTTATGGGGAACAAGGATATTTTTGATGATGAAGATAGAAACCGTATTCAGATTGAATATGATACACTGGTAAATAATCTTATCAGGTGCAATAAACCCGGGGACAGGGAGCTTATTGACAAAGCATTCAAAATAGCGAATGAAGCCCACTGGAACATGCGCAGGAAATCTGGTGAACCTTATATCATTCACCCGATATCAGTCGCAAAAATAGTCAACATGGAGATAGGACTCGGGGCCAAATCAATTGCTGTGGCCCTTCTTCATGATGTTGTTGAAGATACGGAGTATTCACTGGAAGATGTTGAAAGGGATTTTGGGTCAAAGATAGCCTCTCTGATTGATGGACTAACAAAGATATCAGGCACATATAATAAAGAAAATTCTTCTTCGCTGCAGGCTGAGAACTTCAGAAAGATGCTGCTTACCCTTTCCGACGATCTCAGGGTCATCCTCATAAAAATAGCTGATCGTCTTCATAATATGAGAACGCTCGACTCAATGCCTGAACATAAAAAAATGAAAGTGGCTGGAGAAACAATATTTCTCTATGCTCCTCTCGCTCACAGGCTTGGATTATATGCCATTAAAAGCGAGCTTGAAGACTTAAGCTTCAAATTCCGGCAACCGCAGATCTATGAGGAAATATCATCGAAGCTCAAGCACAGTGAAAAAAAGAATCTTTCTCTCATAAATAAGTTCTCCTTACCTATAATTGAAAAGCTCACCAACACAGGATTGCAGTTCGATATCAGCGGAAGGCCGAAATCCATCTTCTCGATCTGGAAGAAAATGCAGGCTAAAAATGTCCCGTTTGAAGAGGTTTATGATGTTCTTGCAATAAGAATTGTATTCGAACCCATAGCCGGAATTCCCGAAAAAACTCAATGCTGGAATATTTATTCCATTATTACGGATTCCTATATGCCTAAGCCTGACAGGCTTCGTGATTGGGTAAGCCGTCCCAAACCAAACGGATATGAAGCTTTACATGTTACTGTAATGGGTCCTGATGGCCAGTGGGTTGAAGTACAGATAAGAAGCAGACGTATGGATGAGGTAGCCGAAAGGGGTTACGCAGCACACTGGAAGTACAAAGGAGATGATGCACAGGAAAGTGAACTCGATAAATGGATAAAAAAGATCCGGATAATGCTCGAGAATCCGCATGAAGATCCTATTGAATTTCTTGATGAATTCAAAATGAACCTTTTCTCATCGGAAATAATGGTTTTTACACCAAAAGGCTTTCTGGTAAGCTTGCCCAAGGGTGCTTCTGCACTGGATTTTGCGTATGAAATCCATACTGAGATTGGGAATAAAGCCATTGGTGCAAAAATAAATTATAAGCTCAATCCCATTAACTCTATTCTGATGAGTGGCGACCAGGTGGAAATAATTACTTCCGATATTGCCAAACCCGACATGGAATGGCTTTCATTTGTCAGAACATCAAAGGCCAAGGAGGCAATTAAAGCCGCTTTAAAGATTGATACAAAAGACAGTATCCAGAAGGGGATGGAGATTCTTGATGACAAGCTCAAGGAGGTTGGGATCACCCCGAATAATGATACTCTTAAATCAATTATTCTTTTCTATGAAGCTCTGAATAAAGAAGAATTATATTCCGGAATTGCACTTGGCACCATCAATCTCGACAACATAAAGAAAGCAATTAAGAAAAATCCGTCGAAAAATGTAATTAAATACTGGGAATTAAAGCTGATCGGATCAAAGAAAGAAAAGAAAGACTCAGAGAACAACACCGATTTAGATAAAAATATCCCTTTCCTTCTCAGGGAAAATGTTGATAATTCGGAACAATCATACGAAATAGCAAAATGCTGTAATCCAATTCCAGGAGACGAGGTTATAGGTTACCATTCTCCCGAAGGGGCTATTGTTATTCATAAACCCAAATGTCCGGTCGCTATAAGGATCATGTCCAATGAAGGAAACCGTATAATAGCAGTGAAATGGGCAATCCATAAACTGGTTTCTTTCCTTGCGAGAATAAGTATGACCGGTATTGACAGAATTGGCCTTGTAAATGACATCACAACTATTATCTCAGCCGAGCTTAAAGTCAATATGACCAAAATAAATATTTCAGTTAATAATGGCATCTTTGAAGGGACAATCGATTTATATGTTCACCACACAAAAGACCTGAACAATCTGATATTAAAAATCTCAAATATCAATGGCATTGAAAATGTCAGACGAGTCGAAGACTTCTCTAAATAAATATTCTGTCAGTTTAGCCTGCTGATGTCCGGGAAAATTCATACTTTTGTTATTATTTTAAATTAGACCAAATATGATTAGTGACGATACCAAATTAACAGTAAAGCAGATCTTCACTGAATATCTCGAAAAGAAAGGACATAGAAAAACACCTGAGAGATACGCAATTCTTGATGAGATTTATTCACGGTCGGGACATTTCGATATTGAGTCGCTTTACATTTTTATGAAAAACAAGAACTACCGTGTCAGCAGAGCGACATTGTACAATACCATTGAATTATTACTTGACTGCAATCTGGTTATTAAGCATCAGTTCGGAAAAAACATTGCCCAGTTTGAACGGGCTTATCAATGCGGACAGCACGACCATCTGATTGATATTGAAACCGGTAAAGTTATTGAGTTCTGTGATCCGAGAATCCACGAAATTATTAATACTGCAAGTGAAATGCATGAATTCATTCCCCAGTATCATTCGTTATATATTTACGGCAATTATAAGGGAAATGATAAAGAATAAATCGAATGGAAAGAATTCAGACTCAGGAATAGTATAAAGAAAAAGGGGCTTTTTACTACCCCTTATTTTTTTCAGTTCTAGAAAGCAAAACCAAGAGCAAACCCTACTCTGAATCCAAAGCCACTAAATAATTTTGTGTCAAATGTTGTTACACTGCCTTCAGTTGCTTTAACATTTGAACTTCCATAATGCCCACCAAAAAACAGGTCCATGGTGAAGCCTGAAGGCCTAATCCATTGACGTCCAAGAAGCAACCCACCGCCAATTGAAGTTAATGTTCCTTTTGCACTGGCATCTGACAGAGTGTAATTCTGATAACGGACATAAGGAGCAAGATACATACCATCAATTGCATTCTTTTTTGGATAAAATCTAACTTCCGGTGTTAGAATCAGCCCTGTGAATCTGGTGCCACTAAGCTTGTAATTGAGATATGCAACTCCGAGTTGACCCGACATTGCATCTGATAATTTACGTTCATAAAAGATAGATCCGGTTCCCAGTATCAGGCTTAATGTATTTATTTTAAACACATTTTTTTCAGTTGCCACACTGGTAGTTTTCTCCTGTGAGAAAGCGGGGAATGAAAAAATAATCGCCAATAGAATAATCAAAGTTTTCTTCATGTGATAATTGTTAAGTTAGTACAAAAAAAAATCTAAAATAGTTATCATATACAAATTTATTTATTTGAATTTTAAAATCCTAATCACATAAGGATCCATCGCTGTTTTGAACCGTTCAGGTATATTTTTAATCTTTTGAAATGGATACTGGTAGCACCTGCCTTTAGGGTTGTGAACAATTTTATCATTTATTAACAATCGGTAATTCCCTGCTGAATAGTTGAAAAAATTCGTACCTTGTAAAGCATTTAAAAAAAATATACAAATATAGAATATGAACATTGACATATTGTTAGGACTGCAGTGGGGTGATGAGGGAAAGGGAAAAATTGTTGATGCCATAAGTCCGGCTTATGATGTTGTTGCCCGATTTCAGGGTGGTCCAAATGCCGGCCATTCTCTCGAATTTAATAAGGTCAAACACGTTCTTCACCTTATACCTTCCGGTATATTTCATCCTGATAAATTGAATATTATTGGAAATGGTGTCGTAATCGATCCTGCAGTATTTAAGAAAGAGATAGAAGAGCTGGGACCTTCGGTAAATGAACTTACTAAACGTCTGACAATCTCAAATAAGGCAAATCTTATTCTGCCAACCCACCGGATACTGGATGCTGCTTATGAATTACATAAAGGTAATTCCAGAATCGGTTCAACTCTTAAGGGTATTGGTCCTGCCTATACTGATAAAACAGGACGGAACGGACTCAGGGTCGGGGATATTATGAGAGAAGATTTCAGAGAGATATATAACGATCATCTCCGGAATCATCTGATGATACTGAATAGCTACGATTTCAAATTCGATCTGAATAAGTACGAAAATGGCTGGTTTGAAGGAATTGAAATGTTGAAAAAATTTCCTCTTAAAAATACCGAATACCTAGTTAATGAACTGACAGCGAAAGGTAAAAAAGTCCTGGCCGAAGGAGCCCAGGGAACAATGCTGGATGTGGATTTCGGCTCCTATCCTTTCGTAACCTCTTCAAATACAATCAGTGCAGGTGCATGCACCGGTTTAGGAGTCTCCCCAAAACACATAGGTGAGATTTTTGGCATTTTTAAAGCTTATTGTACAAGGGTCGGATGCGGTCCCTTCCCTACCGAACTAAATGACGAGACTGGTGCAAGCTTAAGAAATATCGGCCATGAGTTCGGTTCTACAACCGGGAGACCCAGACGCTGCGGATGGCTCGATCTGCAAGCTATGAAGTATTCAATAATGATTAACGGCGTAACAAAACTCTTCATGACCAAAGCAGATGTATTATCAGGCTTCAAAACCATAAAAATCTGCACATCGTATAAGATTGACGGGAAAATCTGTCAGGAGCTGCCTTTTAACAACGATTCGGTAATTGAACCGGTTTACACCGAGCTGAAGGGCTGGGAGGAGGAGATAACAGGGAACAGGGAATTTGATAAATTGCCGGACGCTCTTAAGAATTATATAGAATTTATTGAGAAGCAAACCGGGATACCGGTCACGATGGTTTCAGTTGGCCCCGACAGGGAAGAGACTATTTTCAGGAATTAAAAATTATTTGCTATTTCTTAACATACATCCAGGACTCAAACTGGACGGTATCCTGAAATGCCTTCAGACGTGCAACTGCTTTCCTGAAACTATCATAAGCCTCAACCGATACAAGTTCAAACCTGCTTCCCTCCATCTTTATTATTTTTGGATCATAGCCCTGTTTCCTGAAATCTTCTGCGTAACTTTTCGAATATTCAGGAGTAATAAAACTGCCAACAATAATATTATACTTGTACTTTGATTCCATTGCCAACCTTTCTTCACCAGCTTTTCTTATAGAATCAAGTTTTGCATTCTCAATTGCCAATAAATTGTCCTGTACTTTCCGGATAGAATCGGCAACCCTGACACTGTCATCCTGAACTTTCATAATAGCTGCAATTCTGGCCTTTTTGCCAAATAACCCTTTTCCCTTGAAAAATTTACATGATGGCTGAACAATCAGAAGTAATATAATTGCAAATGCAGATAAGTGTCTCATAACAGTATATTTAATGTTCATATTAAATCACTTCCCGGTATTTTTGTAAAGTCATAAATCAAAGATACATATTATTGAAAACCAAACCAAAAGATATATTTGTGCTGCTACTTACCAAAATACAGCGGATTTTGTATATTAGGCATGGAAATTTACTGACAATTACTAAAACTGAGTCGATGAAATCATTAATACAATTCTTTGAAGAAAGTGTTGAAAAGTACAGTGATAACGTTTATCTGTGGGAAAAACCTAATGATAAATATGAAGGTACGACTTATGGAGAAACAAGAAAGCAGATTTATGAATTTGCTGCCGGACTAATCAAACTGGGAATAAAAAAAGGCGACAGGTTAAGTCTGATTTCTGAAGGTCGGAATAGCTGGGTTATTGGTGAAATGGGGATCCTGTATACTGGTGCAATGAATGTACCACTTTCGGTAAAGCTGAATCCCGATGAAATAAAATTCAGGATTAATCATTCAGGATCAAGAATGATCCTCATCTCTTCAATACAGGCTCAGAAACTAAAGGAGGTACTTGCAGACTGCCCCACAATAGAAAAAATAATTCATTTTGATACCCAGGAAGAGTACGCAAATAATGAGATTCATTTTAATGAAGTAAGAAAGTATGGAAGGGAATGGCTGGAATCACCGGCAAATTTAACCAGGTTTGAAGAACTGTATAAAAGCCTTACTCCTGACGATTTTGCAAATATCTGCTATACATCAGGTACAACAGCTGACCCAAAAGGTATCATTCTGACTCACGGGAATTATGTTACCAATGTTTACCAGGCATATAGTCTGATGGATATCCCATCTTTCTATAAGACCCTCATTATCCTGCCGTGGGACCATTCTTTCGGTCATACCGGCGGGATTTTCGCATTTATGGGCAAAGGTGCAAGTATCGCTTCTGTAAAAACAGGAAAAACGCCAATGGAGACTCTGAGGAATCTCCCGTCATGCCTGAAAGAGATAAAACCCAACCTGCTCATGAGTGTACCTGCCATTGCAAAAAATTTCAGAAAAAATATTGAAAAAGGCATCAAGGAAAAAGGGAGTGCAATAGAGATGCTTTTCAATCATGCACTTAAAATCTCCTATTCCTATAACAAAGAGGGCTGGAATAAGGGAAGAGGATTACAGAAACTTAAAAAACCTCTTCTCAGGTTTTATGATAAGCTGCTGTTCAGTAAAATCCGTGAAGGTTACGGTGGGGAGCTAGACTATTTTATTGGTGGTGGCGCCCTTCTTGATATTGAACTTCAAAGATTCTTTTATGCTCTTGGCATACCAATGTACCAGGGTTATGGATTAAGTGAAGCCTCTCCTGTCATCTCATCGAATTCCGCCAGCAGGCATAAACTCGGATCCTCCGGTGTCCTGGTCAATAATATGGACCTTAAAATATGCGATGACGATGGCAATAAACTTCCTGCAGGTCAAAAAGGTGAAATTGTCATCAGGGGAGGAAATGTGATGCATGGCTACTGGAAAAACGATGCTGCCACAAAAGAAACAATAAAAGATGGATGGCTATATACAGGTGATATGGGCTACATGTCGGATGATGGCTTCCTTTATGTACTCGGCAGGTTCAAAAGTCTCCTTATTGCTGATGATGGAGAGAAATTCAGTCCGGAAGGCATTGAAGAAGCAATCTCTGAACAATCAAAATACATTGACCAATGTATGCTTTACAATAACCAGAAACCATATACGGTCGCTCTTGTTGTGCCAAACCAGCATTCGCTAAAACTTTATCTTGAAGAAAAGAATCTTACCGCTGACTCAGATGAAGGAATAAGAGCTGTGATTACTTTGATTGAAAGTGAGGTCAATGAATATCGGATAAATGGGAAATTCGGCAGTATGTTTCCTCAGAGATGGCTCCCGGTAGCAATTGGTATCCTGGAAGAAAGTTTTACAGAAGACAATGGCCTTATGAACTCAACTATGAAGATCGTAAGAGGAAAAGTAATGGACAAGTATCAGGATCTTATTGATTATTTATATACTCCAGATGCAAAGGCTGTTACTAATGAAAGAAATATTGAAGAGGTAGAAAAGATGAAGCTCGGGTAGCTGAAAATAGTAAAAACTAAATTCTGTCAGGTTAGCCTTAAAACCTTTTAAAACAATTTAGTAGCATATTATGAGAATTTTTCTTTTTTCAATTGCACTACTTGCACTTATAAGTGTATCATGTACACGTAAAAATGAAATAAACTGGAAACCGGCTGAAAACCCGATTCTTACAAAATGGACCTCAGATGTTGATCCTTTAAAACCATGGCTGCAATATCCCCGTCCCGATATGGTAAGAAATGCCTGGATGAATTTAAACGGCCTCTGGAATTACGCAATTACTCCGAAAGATACAAAACCGGAAAAATGGGAAGGATCAATTCTGGTCCCATATCCAATAGAATCAGCCTTATCAGGAGTCAGAAAGAGAGTGTCAGAAAATGAAAATCTCTGGTATAAAAGAGATTTTGTAATACCAAATGTATGGCATAAAAAGCATATACTGCTAAATTTTGAGGCTTGTGACTGGGAGACAAAGGTTTGGGTGGACGGGAAAAAGGTCGGAACACACCGTGGCGGATACGATCCATTTACATTTGATATAACACAATCTCTTGGTAATCAGAAGCATCACGAATTGATGGTCTGTGTCTGGGATCCAACTGATAAAGGTACCCAGCCACGGGGAAAACAGGTCTCATCCCCCGGAAGCATCTGGTATACTCCCACAACAGGCATCTGGCAGACTGTTTGGATTGAACCTGTAAATGAATCCTATATATCTTCTTTCAGGACTGTAACTAATGCTGATAACGGAACCATCATCTTTAAATCTGATATTAAAAATGCAGCTGGTGGCTCCCTGTCAGTCAAAATAAAAAAAGAGGGTAAAACAATCGTAACAGCCAGTGGAAATGTTGATAATGAAATTACTGTACAAATAAAAGATCCGCTGCTCTGGTCTCCGGATAAACCAAATCTGTATGACATTACAATCGAATTAAAAAAGAACAATAAGATTGTTGACAAGGTGAAATCCTATACAGGCATAAGAAAGGTATCAATAGGGAAAACTCCTGACGGTTTCACAAGGATGCTTCTGAATAATGAATTTGTGTATCAGAATGGTCCTCTTGATCAGGGCTTCTGGCCCGACGGTATCTATACTCCCCCAACTGAAAAGGCAATGATTTATGATCTGCAAATGACTAAAAAAATGGGGTTCAATATGTTACGTAAACATGTTAAAGTTGAAAACAGAATCTTTTATTACTGGTGCGATAAGCTTGGTATTCTTGTCTGGCAGGATATGCCGAGTGGTGATAAATCTATTGGGGGAGATCAGCCGGATATAGATAAGTCAAAGGAGGCAACTGAACAGTATGAGTTTGAATTGAGGAAAATGATTGAGACAAAATATAATCATCCTTCAATTATCATGTGGGTTCCTTTTAACGAAGGATGGGGTCAGTTTGAAACTGGCAGAATTACCCGGCTGATAGCAGATTTTGATACTACAAGGCTTGTCAACAGCTCTTCCGGTTGGGCCGACAGAGGAACAGGCAATATTAATGACATACATCATTATCCCGATCCCGTTGTTCAGCCGGCTGAAGAGAAAAGAGCAATAGTACTTGGTGAATTTGGCGGACTCGGACTACCTGTTAAGGATCATACCTGGGAACAAAAGAACTGGGGCTACAGAACTATGGACGATACTCTTCAGTTACTTTCCAGATATGAATCATATTTTGATCTGGTTCACAGGTTCGTGAAAAATAATGGTCTGAGTGCTACAATTTATACCCAGACTACCGACGTTGAAACTGAAACAAACGGTCTGATGACCTACGACAGAGAGATAAACAAGATGGGCGTCGAAAACGTTTTCAAGGCAAATCATAACATTATTCCTCCATCGCTTGTTTCTCAGGCAAGGATATTCACCGACAGTGTTACTATAGAATTGGCAAATTTCAGAGAAGACGGAAAAATTTTCTATACAACTGATGGAAGCAACCCTGAAGAAAAGTCCACTCTTTACCATGGACCATTTAAGGTCTCAGAAACCACAACAATTAAAGCATTTACAAAATGGAATGATGCTCAGAGTCGTGTTGTGTCATATCTGATAGAGAAGAAAAATTAAACTATTAATCTGCTCTTGAACGGAAGAAAAGTCATGAAGTCTGCGTGATGGACAATGTATGCTTCGGTCGTTCTTTTCACCAGATCACCTTCATGAGCATGGGCTGCAATTATATGACATACCTCGGGAGGAATTCCGCATTCTTCGGCAAGTGAGACTCCTGAGAAAGGGTGTCTCAGGTATTGCCCGTATTTCCCCTGAATGGCTTTTCCTTCCTTATCAAGCTCGTATTCCAGCAATTTTCCAACATCAGCCAGGATAGCTCCTGAAATAAGTATATCCATATTCACAGGAAGATCAGTAGTGAAGAATTCGTTCATTTTCTCCCCGCTTGCCCTGGCTATATGGACAACACATCTTTTATGAGCCATGAAGCTTACCTTTAGTTCGGGACCGCATAAAAGCGTAAACGGGATTCGTTCAAGATCTTCGGCTTTCAGGACACTTCGCGCAAGAGCCGTTTCCCATGTTTTGGCAGTTTTTTCCCTGAGTAATTTATCCTTAATCCACTCAAGTTCCGGCCACATTTTTTTAACCCGCTCAGTCATATGATGTTGTTTTGGTTACTTTAATCTGGCTATAATGGCATCAGTCATCTGCACTGTTGAAGCGGCTCCATTCTGTATAACTTCAGGTCTGCCTGCCATCTTCATCATATCATAAGTCCTGACTTTTCCTTCTTCAATTACCCCGGCAACCGCATTTCTGATCAGTGATGCAATTTTCTTTTCATCAATATAATCAAGCATCATGCAGGCTGATTCAATCATTGCGATTGGGTTTACTATTGAGACTTCATAACCGGCATATTTCGGAGCTGATCCATGAGTCGGTTCAAAAACCGCGATCCCATCAGATGAGAACTGGGCGCTGCAGGCAAATCCTAATCCGCCAATCAGGCCCGCAAAAGCATCGGATGCAATATCACCGAACATATTGCCTGCTACAATTACGCCATAATCTTCAGGATTCTTTGTCAGCCACATCATCTGGGCATCGATATTGGTGTTCAGAAGTTTAATCTCAGGGAATGAGTTTTTCTGGATATCTTTTGCCAGCTTCCACATCAACCCGGATGTTTCTCTGATCACATTGGGCTTCTCACACACTGTAACTGATTTATATCCGTATTTTTTAGCATGGTCAAAGGCAGCCATAAGTATCCTCATTGTGGCTTTTCTGGTAAAGATCCTTGTTGAAATCGAAAGCTCCTCAACCGGGACCGATCCAAAATTTTCACGGAATTTGGGATGAGTCATCATGGCCTGATAAACCTGGGCCGGCGGATTGGTCCATTCGACACCTGAATACAAGCATTCTGTATTCTGGCGGTATATTACCACATCAATAAGGGGCTCGTCAATCGTATTTCCTTTTCCTCTTCTCACAAAGTTGAGAGGGTTGCCTTTATAAGATTTGCAGGGACGCACACATATATCAAGATTAAAAAGTTGCCTTAAACCCACAATGGGACTTGAATAAGTAAATCCTTTGCCCTGAAGATCCGAAGAAAGTTCTGCCTTAGCCTCATCATTGGGTTTTGAGGTTATTGCCCCGAACAGGGCAATCTTATGCTTTTTAATGAGATCTATAGTTCTTTGAGGTAAAGGATTGCCTTCTTTGCACCAGAATTGCCATCCTATATCGCCATGTATATAGTTTGCCTCAAATCCTGCAGCATTCAATACCCTTATTGCCTGTTGAAGAACTACTACCCCTATCCCATCGCCCGGTAATGTAACTATTGTGCGTTTGGCCATATATGTTTCTTTTATTACTTTTTAACCTAAGCCCGGGTAAAAATAGTCAAAATTTAACAGGTCATAATAAGGTATTAATTTTTATCACTCTGTCTTTAAGCTAAAAAAAAATAGTATTTTTGCGGCCAAACAGGGAACATTATACCAGGTATGAGCATTTTAAGTCATTTGAATCCAGCGCCAGTCTGGATCTACTTTGAAGAGATTTGTAAAATTCCACGTCTTTCAAAGAATGAGGGAAAGATCAGAAAGTATCTTCTTGATTTTGCACGGAAAAACAATCTCGAATCGAAAGAAGATGAAGTTGGAAATATCCTGATCGTTAAACCGCCTTCACCCGGCATGGAGAACAGGAAAACAGTTGTCCTTCAGAGTCATATGGACATGGTTGGGGAAAAAAACTCTGACTATGCGCATGATTGGAACATGGATCCGATTATTCCTGCAATTAAAAATGGATGGGTAACTGCCACCGGGACCACTCTTGGCGCCGATGATGGGATCGGTATTGCATCACAAATGGCAATCCTGACTGATAAAAATCTTAAAGCAGGGAAAATCGAATGTCTTTTCACTGTGGATGAAGAATCAGGTATGACAGGGGCGATAAATATTAAAGCTGATTTTTTCTCCGGAAGAACACTTCTCAATCTCGATTCTGAAGACGAAGGTATACTTTTCATAGGTTGTGCCGGAGGTATGGACACGGTCGGAACAATGAAATATACTTCTATGCCGGTTCCAGATGGTTCATGTGCTTTGGATGTTTCGGTAACAGGTCTCCACGGCGGGCATTCCGGTGATGAAATTCATAAAGGTTATGGGAATGCAGTTAAGATAATGAACAGGCTGTTATGGAATATTTCAAATCAGTTTGAAATTTCTCTGGCCAACTTTGATGGAGGAAATCTCCGGAATGCGATACCCAGGGAAGCGTTTTCGAAAATTGTCCTCAATAAATCGGTAAATAAATCAATAAAAAGCTGGATTGAGGCATTCCATGCTACGCTGATTGATGAATTCGGGGATCTGGAGAAAGAACTTAAGATCTCCGTGAAGGAAGTTGAACTTCCTCCGTTTGTGATGGATATAGAGAGTCAGAAAAAATTTCTAAATGCCCTGAACTGTTGTCCTCATGGAGTGATTGCATGGTCGAAGGAGATGGATGATCTGGTTGAAACCTCAACTAACCTGGCAATTGCAAAATTCAGTGAAAATAATTCCATCAGAATTATTACCACTCAGAGAAGCTCCGTTGAATCGTCAAGGAATGATGCAAGCGCCACGGTTGAATCCTGCCTGAGACTTGCCGGAGCAGAAGTAGTTCATTCTGACGGATACCCGGGATGGAAACCGAATCTGACTTCCGAGATACTGAAGATAACACGTAATTCATATCTTGGGCTATTTGGTAAAGAGCCTTCAGTAAGGGCAATACACGCTGGTCTTGAGTGCGGTCTGGTATATGAAAAGATTAAGGGGATCGACATGATATCATTTGGTCCCACTATCAAGGGAGCACATACTCCTGAAGAGATGATCGAAATCAAAACAGCTCAGATGTTCTGGGATCTCCTTGTAGATGTTGTAAAAAAAATGCCGGTTAAATAGTCTGAGTTTTTATATATAAAAAAAGCTCTTCCCTGATCACTCATATTTAATGAATTCATCTTTACCTGCTCCACAAACCGGGCAGATGTAATCAGCAGGCAGATCATTGAAAGAGATGCCTGGCCCGATACCGGCCGATGGATCTCCCTCTTCAGGGTCATAGATATATCCGCATACAACACATTTGTATTTTTCCATAGTATGATCTACCTGGTTTTTATTTTTCTCACCACATCTATAACTGTTCCATCAACCCATTTTATGGCGGCAACAATATCCTCTTCAAACTGGGGCTTTTGTGGTATTCCGCAAATCATTTCAGCTTCATCCTTTAGTTCCTTAATCGTTTTTAAAGGAAGTCCGCTGCCTTTAACACTGTCAATCAGATCCTGCCGAAGAGGATTTATTGCAATACCTCTTTCAGTTATGATTACATCAATAAGTTCGCCAGGGCCGCACAAAGTTGTTACTTCATCAACTATTACAGGGATCCGGTCGCGGAACAATGGAATGGGGAGAATAACATTCCGGGCATGAAGACAGTTTTGCCAACCTCCGATACCATGAAGCAGATACCCATCTGAATGTGTCACAACGTTACCATTGAAGTTTAAATCAACTTCAGTTGCCCCAAGTATCATAATATCCATCATACTGGTCAGGTTTCCCTTTGAATGATAGTTGTATGCATTGAAAACAGAGTAAGGAACATGATTGGGATTATTCTCTATTGACTTTACCGAGTCCAGATCAAATACCTGTGCATCAAGAATAAAACCCATCTGTCCTTCCTCAAGCATCTTAACCATGTATTTTGTACTTCCACCAAATCCGAATTTCGATTTCCATCCTTTGTTTTTCATAATCTGATGGACAAATACTGCAATTGCCAGGGATGTCCCGCCGGCGCCTGCCTGTATGGCAACTCCATCTTTCAGAATTCCGGATATTTCCAGAAATGAGGCAGTCAGTTCTGCAATTAAAAGCCTGTCGGGGCTCCTGGTAATCTGTGTAGTACCTGAAACTATTTTTTCCGGTATTCCGATCTTGTCCACAACTACGACATAATCGACATAATTACCTTCAATTTCCATTGGAAGGCATGGAAGATCAACAAGATTGTCTGTAACAACGATCACTTTGCCTGCATACATAGAATCTGCCTTTGCATAACCCAGAACCCCACATGCAGATGAGCCTCCCGTTCCCCTGGCATTGCCAAAAGCATCTGATGTTGGCGCGGAAAGAACAGCTATATCGATCCTCACCTCACCATCCTGGATTGCCTGGACCCTGCCGCCATGCGATCTGAGAACCGCAGTTCCCTTCATTCTGCCCTCGGAAACATATCGTCCCAGAGGCCCGTTCATGCTACCTTCAATCCTCTGAATTGTGCCATCATCAAGATATTTAATCAAAGGATCATTACAGGGAAAAGAGGCAGAAGGGAACCACACAAGATCTTTTATTCCCATTCCGGATGCCAGTTCGAATACCTGATTGCTTATTAAGTCACCGTCTCTTAGATGATGATGCGTAGATATTGTCATACCATCGCAAAGACCACATTTACGAAGAGCTTCCTCCAGCGATCCGACGACCTTATTGCCATCATCAGGATAATCAGAGCACGTTGGTATCGGAGGCGAATACTTCCGGCCTTCAGGTTTGTACATACCAACTCCTTTATAAGGAATAACCGGCCTGCCGTTGATCTCCAGGGGAACAGACCTTCCTGCTGCATTCGTAACAGTTTTAATTGGCATATTGTCTCTATTAATTCTTAATTTTCATCATGAGGAAGATCATCTATCCAGTTGACCGGTAAAAGACCAAGACGAACAGCAAGATCAATTATTTTTTGCGCACGCGCGACCACAGGAGGATCAATCATTTTTGATCCTAAAGCAACAACGCCAAGCCCCTTGAGTTTCGCTGTTTCAAATGCCAGTACGATTTTTTTCGATTTTTCAATTTCAGCCTGATCAGGAGAAAATCCTTGCCGTATTACAGGTATCTGCCTCGGATGAATACAACCCATTCCCTCAAAACCCAGGGACTTTGACATCAGTACATTTTGTTTCAGAGCTTCCATATCTGCGACATCTGAAAATACAGAATCGATCGGTTGAATATTCGCCGCCCTTGCAGCAACTACAAGCCGCGTCCTGGCATAAAAGGATTCATTACCTCCCATAGTCCTGGTAACTCCCAGATCGGCAGTATAATCTTCCAGTCCTATAGCCAGAGCTACAATATTTTCTGAGGCACATGCAATCTCAAAAGAATGCTCAACACCGAGTGCACTTTCAATAATAGGCATCAGAAAAACAGGATCTTTGAGATTGAATTTCTTTTTAATGCCTGAAATCTCTTTATCGACCTGCAGGATAGAATCTGCACTTTCGCATTTTGGAACAAGTATAAGATTAACATTATGAGGGATGACAAAATGAAGATCGTCCAGCCCTCTCCTTCCCTGATTTATCCTGACCATCCTTTCTGCACCATAGAAATTTATCTGGCGTAATGCATTCCTCACAAGAATTCTGGCTTCATCTTTCCTTTCAGGAGCAACGGAGTCTTCAAGATCAAGTATTATACCATCAGCCGAATGAAGACCCGCGTTGATCATCAATCCTGGTGTATTACCAGGCAGATATAATCTTGAGAACCGAAACCTGTCGCGGGTTGTAGAATAGCTGTTATCCTGAAGTAACTCAGGAAGATATTCAAGATCTGTACTTATCAATTGTTTAACCGCAGATTCCAGACGTGCAGCAATAACAAATGGAAGAGCTCCGGAGTCATTAATCCTGACAGCTGCATTTTTAATTCCGAAAAAAGCAAGCAGTTCTGCAACAAGACTCTTTATAGAATCACCATAGAGTACCTTCACCTTTGAGGTCAGATCAATAGTTAGTCCACCTTCAGATGTTAATTCCAAAACAATTTCGCAATCAGACCTTACTTTTGGACCAGAATTACCTGCTGTCGCTATGGATTTTTTCATTTTACCGGATAGTTGGTTTGGTTATACAAACCTACTGATTTTTTCAAACATGAAGTGCATCTTCCGGACTAGTGATTTTTTTCGCAAAGTTCAATAAGAACGCCTGAAGTTGATTTTGGATGTAAAAAGGCAATATCAAATCCTTCTGCCCCTTTTCTGGGTACACTATCAATCAATCTGACACCCAGATTTTCCACATGTGCCAGTTGCTCTTCAATTTTTTCAACAGAAAACGCAATATGATGAATTCCTTCTCCTCTTTTTTCTATGAATTTCCCAATGGGGCCTTCAGGATCAGTAGATTCCAGAAGTTCAATTTTTGTTTGCCCGATCATAAAAAAGGCAGTCCGCACTTTCTGATCAGTTACCTCTTCAATGTTATAACATGTCAGACCCATTACTCTTTCATAAAAACTTATGGCAGCTTCGAGGTTGACAACGGCTATCCCAATATGTTCAATATGCGATGGTTTCATCTGGTTTACATTAAAATAGTATGATTTTTTGTCAGGAATATCAACACAGAGGGTAGTCTAAAATGGAAATTCCACCGGTGTCTTTTTATCAGACTCAACATTAACAGGTTTTTTAGCTGCCACATGAACAGGATTCCCATCAACATAGATCGCTTTATAAGGTACAGTCGGGCAGGCAAATTCACAATGGCCGCAACCTATACAGATATCTTCTGTAACCTCAGGAATCACAAGGTTTCCTTCATAAGGAATCATGTGAACAGCTTTTGTGGGGCAACTTTCTGAACATGCTCCGCAAGCTGTTTTTTCAGTTTTTACAATGCAATTATCCTTTATAAATTTTGCTTTCCCTAACTGGGTAAGCTTCTTAGCTTCAAGCGCCAGCAGATGCAATGCGTTAGTAGGGCAAATCTCAGTGCACTTTGTGCAGTTATATGTACAAAAGCTTTTATGGTAATCCATCACAGGCTGCATTATTCCGGCAATTCCATATTGCTTATATGCAGGTTGCAGGACACTATTCGGACAGATATTTATGCATAATGAGCAGGCGATGCAATCTTTATTGAAATCAGCAATCGTTACTCCACCCGGAGGACATACCGGGTATGTCTTGTTTTCTTTTACTGTTGAGTCTTTTTTCGGTTTTGGTGCTGTTTTATCCTGACCGTTTGAAATCCGCGATAAGCCGAACAGGAGAAGGATTGATCCGGCAATGATTTTACGCCTTCCCTCATCTGTCTCATTGACCTTCTTTTTAAATTCCACAATTCCGTATGAAATAGCTTTATCCTGACACGTGTAAATACAATTAAAGCAACTTACACATCGTGTAACATCAACATCATGTTTTAGAAAATCGATACAGGAAGCCTTACAAAGCATTGCACATCTTCCACACCTGGTGCAGGCAGTCTCATCAAATTTTATCCTGAAAAGTGAAATTTTGGAAAGCAGACCAAGAAATGTTCCCACCGGGCATATCATGTTACAGTACAATCGGCCTTTTGTCAAAGAAAGTGCGCCAATGAGTACAAGGAAAACAGCAGGAATAGAATAGACAATCAAAGGAAATCCTCTGACTGGAATATTACTCAGTGTATATATATCAAATCTACCCAGTATTCCTGCAAGGAGGTTATTTAACATAATTACAACCGGCTTTGCAAAATAAGTCATAAACCTGCCAAAAATACTATACGGGTCAAGAAGGGTAATCATATAAATACCCCAGACCAGAGTAACAATCAGGGTTATTGCAAGCAGTGAGTATCTTAAAGCGGTAAAAGGCCTCTTGAACCCATATCTTCTGAACTTTCTTTTAATACGTCCTCCTATCCTGCTATTAACGTCCTGTAATATACCAAGCGGACATAAAAACGAACAGTAGGTCCGGCCGGTAACCAGGGTTAATATAAGAACAATAATAAACCCGCCTGCCGCTAAAGTTTTCAGATCAACAAACTTTAATACAGAAGGTATAAACTGTAAGTATATTAAAGGGTTAATAAAGTCAACCGGGATTAACGATTTGAAATCAACAAATACCAGGAAAAAGAATATGAATACAAGCGTTGAAAAAACGATTCGGATTCTTCTAAGTATAGATGACCTCATCAGGAATTACATTTTAATTCTTTTAATATTAAGTGAATCGAGGTTCATATTTCCCAAACCCATCTTATGAGCAATCGGCAGATATTCGATCTTTTCAATTGCAACCCCCAGCATTTTGGCGGCAGCTGCATCACCGGCTACCCAGTCGGTAGTAAGTATCTGCGATTTCATAGGAACGAGATCTTCTTTTGATACACCCTGAGGTCCATGCTTTACCATAACATTATAACAATCAATAACGTTAAGAGCCGGTTTCTTTTCATAAAGGGCATAGTCTGCAATGCACTGGTTCAGATTATTCGAATGCCAGTAACCCCGGTCCCACACAAGACCCATATTGTTCTTAAGACAACAGGTCATTCGCGTTGAACTATGATCCTTTACAAGCGGCACATTTATAAAAACATCTGTCTCAAGCAGAAGCTCATGAACTTTAGCTTTCTGAAGCTTTATTCCTCCCGGGATCTCAACTTGCTGATAATAGCTTTCAGAGTTTGCCGGTACAACTTTTGCACCTGCCGATTTTGCAGCTCTTTCTATACCGGAATTTTTATAACAATTAACCCAGTTATCACAGGTGTGATCAAATACATAAACCTCTTTGGCGCCGGCTTTAAAACAATGTTCGATAATTCTTTTTACAAGCAAAGGATTAGTATTTGCTGCAAGTTCAGGAGTGACATCCCAGCCTATATTTGGTTTAACCAATACTTTTTGTCCTTTCTGAACAAAAGTGCCCATTCCTCCCAATTCCTGTATTCCCAGGTCAAACATTGCATCAGGGCTGCCACCCATTATTGCTACCATATCATATTTTGCTGAAGGAGGCGATGATGACCAGAGCTTATCATAACCACCCATTCTTAACGCCGCTCCGGCTGCAAGACCTCCTCCGATTGATGTTTTAAGAAAATCCCTTCTTTTCATAATCTTAATAAAATGGTCGGTTCGAATCATTTTTGATAAGTCCCGAAAAATACAATATTTTTTTATTATTCCGTAAAGATTGTAAATAGTATATTTGCAGCCTAAAAACTGGTGGGTTAATCTTTATCTGATTTTATAACATTCTTCTTTCTTATTTGTTCCACTATATACTACTCTAAAAATATGAAGATTATAGGTTATGATTGTTTCTCGGGTATCAGCGGAGATATGAATCTCGGTGCTATGATCGATCTTGGTGTTGACAAAACATATCTTATTGATGAATTAAAAAAACTTAACCTCGATGGCTGGGAACTTATTGTTGAGAGAGATCACCGGCATGGCATCTATGGAACCAAAGTTACTGTTAAGCAAACCGGGCATGAGCATGCGCATCGTCACCTTTCGGATATTGAAAAGATCATAAATGACTCTGCACTTGAGATCAAAACAAAGGAATTAAGCATTAAAATATTTATGAAGATTGCGGAAGCTGAAGCTGCTGTTCATGGAACCTCAGTTGACCATGTACATTTTCATGAAGTCGGAGCAATTGATTCTATTATTGATATAGTAGGTGCGGCCATATGCTATAATGTTCTGCACGTTGATGCCGTACACGTTTCAACTGTTGAACTAGGAGGTGGTTTTGTTAACTGCGCTCATGGAAAACTACCGGTCCCTGCGCCCGCAACTGTCGAAATTATAAAAGATATCCCTGTGAAAAAAGATGGTGTCGACTTTGAAGCCACCACTCCCACCGGAGCAGCTATACTGGCCGTTCTTGGAACAGACTTCAGCTCTGATCTTGTAATGAAAATTGAGAAAACAGCCTATGGTGTCGGCCATAAAGAACATGATGATGTTCCCAACCTTCTCAGAGTATTTCTTGGAGAAACTTTGGCGAATCCGGGTTCAGGACATGATTCGCTCCATCTGGAATGTAATATTGATGATATGAATCCGGAGTTTTTTGAGTTTATCTCCGACAGACTTTTTAAAGCCGGCGTATCAGATGTTTTCTATTCAAATATTATGATGAAAAAAGGTCGGCCTGGCATCCTGCTTAATGTTATTTGCGAAACAGAATTAGCTGATATCGTAAAAAAAATCATCTTTACTGAATCAACATCACTGGGGATCAGGACATTCCCATTCAAAAAGGATACTCTGGTCAGAAAATTCGAAACAATTCAGACCGTTTATGGCCCTGTAAAAGTAAAAAGATCTTTTTTTAAAGGCAACGAGGTTTCGTACAAACCCGAATATGAAGAATGTAAGCGAATAGCCACTGATAAAGATATTCCCGTCAAAGTGGTATATAATAATATAATGGCTTTACTTGTAAGCAAAAAGTAATCCATATTCTCGCCAACCGGCAGATGCTGTGTACGAAGGACGAAAGACGAATAAAGAAGAAAGGAAAATGGAAATAAGAGAAGACAGATTAATAAAACTCAATTCAATCCTGAAAGATATGGATTCAATAGTGGTAGCATATTCAGGAGGAGTTGACAGTACTTTTCTTTTGTACAGGGCTCATGTGGTAAGAAAATCAGGTATTATTGCAGTTACAATAAGAACACCATATATACCATCGCGCGAAATTGAAGAAGCCATTGATTTTACCAGGACTTTTGGCATAAAACATAAAATACTGGATTTGCCTTTTCCTGATATGATAAGAAAAAACCCTCTCGAAAGATGTTATCTGTGCAAGAAGACGCTGTTCACAGAGTTACAGGCCTTTGCAAAGGGGAACAATTATCAATATGTTGTTGATGGAACTAATGCAGACGATACGAATGATTTCAGGCCAGGGCTGGCAGCCTTAAAAGAATTGGGTATCAGGAGCCCTCTTCTTGAGTCAGGTCTTACAAAAAAAGATATCAGACTTATATCCAGAGAAGAAGGTCTGGATGTCTGGGATAAACCTGCCATGGCTTGCTTACTGACAAGAATTCCATACGATACTGAGATTAGTGAAGGCATGCTAAGATTAATTGAAGAAGCTGAAATCATGTTATTGGAAAAAGGTTATCCGGGAACGAGAGTCCGTGTACATGGCGACCTGGCAAGGATTGAATGCATGCCCGGATACATCGAAAAAATCATTCAGAATCCCGATAAAGAACATATTATATCCAACATGAAAAAAATAGGATTCAGATATGTATCTTTGGACCTTGAAGGCTACAGGACAGGGAGTTCAAATCCTGAAAGGAAATAATTATGAATGCAAAAGAGGTTGAAAAACTGCTTAATGATGTAAAAAACGGGCAGACAAGTATTAAAAAGGCACTGGAAGTACTTAAGGATTTTCCCTATACTGATCTGGGCTTTGCAAGAATAGATCATCACCGCGAATTTCGTACCGGTTATCCTGAGATTATTTACTGCGCCGGTAAATCAGTCGAACAGGTAAGAGAAATATTCCGGGTGATGTCGGAAAAGCAAAATAATGTTATCGGCACCAGGGCAAATCAGGAAATGTACGAAGCTGTAAGAAGCATTTCAACTGACATTATTTACTACCCTGTAGCTAGGATTATTTCGTTACAGAAGAAAAAAACTCCGGTGCCTGAAAGCACAATTGCAATTATTACAGCAGGAACTTCTGATATGCCGGTTGCAGAGGAAGCAGCCATCACAGCCGAACTTCTTGGAAATAAAGTCGTAAGAATATATGATGCAGGTGTGGCAGGTATCCACCGGCTGGTTGATAAATTGCCTGATATAAGAGGCTGCCGGGTAATTATAGTTATTGCGGGTATGGAAGGCGCCCTCGCCAGCGTTGTCGGCGGACTTGTTGACAAACCAGTAATTGCTGTCCCGACAAGTGTAGGTTATGGAGCCAATTTCGGTGGTATTTCCGCACTTCTTGGTATGCTTACCAGTTGTTCTACAGGTGTTACCGTTGTGAACATTGATAACGGATTCGGCGCTGGTTTCGCTGCCAGTATGATTAACAAAATGGAGTGATTCTTTCGGTAATGGCAGGGAAAATATTAGTTTCCACAGCATACTTACCTCCCATTGAATACTTCTCGTTGATTTCTAAGGCAGATGAAGTGTTCATTGAAAGAGAGGAAAACTATGTGAAACAATCTTACCGGAACAGATGTTACCTTCTCTCCGCACATGGACGTCAGCTGCTTTCAGTGCCGGTATATCTGGGGAGTCAGCACAAAACACCTGTAAAAGATATCACCATAGATTACTCCAAAAGGTGGCAGCAGGTCCATTTAAGGGCTATGATTGCATCTTATAGTTCCTCTCCGTATTTTGAGTTTTATTTCGAAAGTTTTGAAAAGATCCTTTCAAGGAAGAATGATTTTCTTCTTGATCTGAATATGGAGCTTACGGAGGCTATACTTGAAATCCTGAAGATGAAGACTAAAATTTCCTTCAGCACGAGTTTTGAAACTCCCGGAGAAAGGGAAAATGATTTCAGATACAGGATAACACCAAAAGAAGAATCTCAATTCTCTGTAAAAGAATATTCCCACGTTTTCAATAATAGTAAAGGTGTTATTCAGGGACTGAGTATTATTGACCTGATTTTTAATATGGGGCCTGAAGCCGTTAAATATCTTTAAGAGAGACTTATCATAACATGACCCTTCATCAATTTTTGCAGGACGGTAGGGCCACGCCATGGCGTGGCTAAAAAAAGGGGCTCTCTCATAATGAGGAAGCCCCTTTCAACGGAAGTTCTTAAACCACTAAATGCCAAACTTATATCCAAAAGTAATAGTAAACATGTTTTTATTTGTGTTCAGATTGGCATTCACGCCATCAACTATGATACCATTATAATCCTGACTGTCCGGATATAATAAGTATTTCTGTGAATAATTAAAATTAGTGTATGCGAAGTCAATGTAGATGTTTTGTTCTCTGAAACCTGCTCCAAATGATAAAGAACTATAGTCAAGGTTTGAATTAACATCTCCCGATGCAAAAGCTTTCCCGTAATAACCATAACCTGTTCTCAGATAGAGTTTATTTAGCCTGATCTCACCCCCAAGACGTATGTTGCTGGCCGATTTCAGACTATTTTTAATCGTCATATTTTTATCACTATAATCATAACCGTCACCTGTTTCAGAGAATCTTGCAGAGCCATAATCAACAAATTCATAATCGGCGCTGAGAAGCGCAATTTTCTTAATCTGTACAGCAACACCGGTTAAAACTCTGAATGGAGTTGCAAGAGCGTAATTGAATCTTAACGGATTTATCGAAGATTCATAGTGACCACCATCAGTGAAATTTGAAGTCAGGTCGCTATATGCATAGTCGCTAATTTTGTACCAGGTGGGTGTATGAACAGCCAGCCCGATACGTAATGCATCGACAGGTTTAATTATTACTCCAAGCTTCAGAGAATATCCTGTTCCTTTTTCTTCGAAATGGTTGGTGTAAGTAAAATTCTCAAGTTGAGAAGGGAGTGCCGCATCTGTCGACTCGAGATGTTCAATGTGACTTGTATATCTCAGGGTATTTATTCCAAGTGTTGCGCCAAAGAATATTTTGTTTGAATAATTGCCTCCGATTGATATGGCATGTTCTCCGGTATAACCTTCATTGGTAACTATTCTCCTGATGGTCTGACCATAAACGGAAGGAGGATTATCGCCATAATTTGAAAAGGCTGTACCATATAAAGTACCTGATCCCGATAGAGTATCAATCAGAAAGGTGCGATTTGCCATCCATGCATCGTCAGGAAGGTTTGGTTTTGTGTTGCCATTTGCATTGGAAGCCCAATAATCAGCCATCGAGCTCGAATTGCTTGTACCACGAATCAATATACTCTGATACAGATTATTGGTCTTATTGAATGAGTAGCCGACATTAAGTGTAATCAAACCTTTTTCATTGTTGTTTTTTATCAGATTGCTAACAATACCTACCTGGCTGAGATTAAAATTTGAAAGATTATCAGATACTTTTCCATTGAAGCCGGCAGTAGTTTTAATATTGAACATCTGTGGAGTTAAAGTCAATTCAGATGATCTGAAAACCCCCAATCCTGCAGGGTTTTGACTCAAGGAAGACATATCGCCACCGAGAGCAGTAAAAGCACCTCCCATTGACATAAACCTGGCTGTTCCTCCATAAAATATCTGAGAATACCTTAATGCATCATCAACGTTCTGGGCATTAACCCCTCTGAAGAACATAGATAATGCAATCAATATTAATAAACCTATCCTTTTCATATAATTTCTGTTTTTTGTAAGACAATCCCTGCACTCCTGATATTTAGAATGAACTATTTTAAAAGTATTTTATTGTGTCTATCTATCTCCTGCCTGAAGAAGAACCGCCTGATGAGGATCCACCTGATGAAGATCCTCCCGAAGATGATCCTGAGGAACTCCTGGAACCAGAACTTGAAGATCCGCCTCCGCTAAATGATGATGAAGATCTGCTGCTTCCTGAGGAAGAGTTATTAAACGAACCTGATGAATATGATCCTCTTTCCACACTGCTTCTTGATGGAACTGAATAGCTTCCTGAGCTTCTATATGATGAATTTGATCTGTATTGCCCTGAAGGAGCAGAATACCCTGAAGGTGAACCGGATCTTCTCTGTATAGTGCCTGAAGAATTACTTCTTCCACTATTGGAATTCTGGTACGAACCCTGATTTGATGGTGTCCGGAAAGTGCCGGAATTATTATACATCCTGCTGTTATTGATTGTTCCGTTATTCCGGTTGACATTCGAATTAGTGCCTTCGGAAACCCTGCTATTATTATAAGCTGGTCTGGTGCTCATCCTTGGATTATTATAACTTGGAGTATAAGATCTGTTAACATTGTTATATTCAGGTCTTGAATTTGCCGGATTCCTTTGGCTTGAAGTATTGTATTCTCCTTTGGTCTGATTCTGATCAGATTTTCTGCTTACCTGTGTCTGTTGCGAATTAACACCGGATGTTACAGTTCTCCTCTGATCAGTTGCTATTGTTTGAGACCCGGAGGTTCTTGTTCCGGTTCTGGAATTTCCTCCTGCGACATAAGTATCTCTTCTTGAAGAGCCGATTCCAGACATATTCCTATTCCAGTTGGATGAAAGATTACTTGGTCTTTCTATTCTTCCGTATCCAACTTTAGAATCACGCCATGTAGCTGAATTCCCGCTACCATAGTATCCACCGTAATATCCGCCATAATATCCACCATAGAATCCGCCATAATATCCACCATATCCACCATACCCGCCATAGCCGCCATAGCCGCCATAGCCGTAATAACCAGGATAATAACCTCCAAAATAGTCATAACCTCCAAAGCCGGAATAGGGATAACCGTAACCATAAGAATAAGGATAGCTACCTAAGCCAAAGCCATAACCGAATGAAGGATAACCATAGTCAGAATAGAATGGGTCTCTCCAGTAAGGATCGAAATAGTTTCCGTAAAACATTCTTAACCTGCCAGCATATGAGTAGTTATCATAATAATCATATCCCTGGTTATTTGAATAGTCATTATTATAAACCTGATTGTTGATATCAACTGCATCTGAATAATCGTCTGATACAATAGTGTCGGCTGCATATTTATTATCATAATAGTCCTTCTCGGTCAAAGTGCCTTGTGCAACTCTCTCATTTACTGATGATTTATTTTTAACTACAGGTTGGTCTGAAGGTGAATAATAAAGATCATCATACTCTGCCCCCGTATAAAGGCTTGAAGTACAGGAGCCAAGAGTCAGAAGTGCAAGGACTACTATTTGAGACAATGTTTTCATGTTAAATTCCCCCTATATATTTTCTGAATAAGATGCAAAAACTGTACCAAAGAAACAAATTTAATTAACTAACTGTACCCATTTGATAAAGATATTGCTTTTTCTTAGAAAATGAAAACGTGCAGGATATATCTCTCTCTGTTATCTACGTCTTGATGACTTTCCTTCTGAGGAAGAGGATTTGGAACCGGATGATTTGGATCCGCTATGAGATGAACTGCTCCTTACACTCGATCCGGAACTCACCGATCTGGAAGAAGATGACCGTACCGAAGGAGTGCTCATCGATCTGGAAGAAGACGACCGTACCGATGAATTGCTCATTGATCTGGAAGAAGAGGACCGTACCGAAGGAGTGCTCATCGACCTGGAAGAAGAGGATCGCATCTGGGGAGTGCTTACAGATCTGGATGAACCGGAGTTAATGGTGTTGTTCGAACGTTCATTCCTGTAGCTGGCTCCCTGATTAACACTATTTACGGAACGACTGTTATTCACACTGGAATTGATGCTTCTTGAATTATTGGAACTATTGGTGTAACTGTTGCTCCTGTTGCCATTACCGTTATTTACACTATTGACATTATTCCCATTATTGCTGTTTCTGTTGCTGTTACCGTTATTTACGCTGTTTACATTATTCCCGTTATTGCTGTTATTGCTTCTGTTGCCGTCAACGACACTGTTTATGTTATTTCCATTATTGCCGTTGTAACGGTTATTGTTGGCCTGTCCCCTGTTAACTGTTGAGGCACTGTTTCGTCGGGTTTCACTTGAGCCAAAACCATTATTTGATCTGTCTGCCGAATTGCTATTGTTTAAATTATTGCGTGACGGGTTGCCTGAAGATACATCCCTTCTTGAACTATTATCATAACGTGAGGAAGATTCAGAATTGTAGCCGGAATTCCTCCGTGAAGAATAAGCTGAGGATGAATATCTGCTTGAAGAGTAATTGTGATAATTATTATACGAATCATGCATGTGATAGTAATCATTATATCCATGGTCGTACCTGTTCCATGCGTAATAATTGTTGTGCCATCTGTTTCCAAAACTGAAATTAAATATTATAGGTGAATACCATCTGCTGTAGTAAAAGGGATCATAGCCATAATAGTAACTGCTGCCGTAATAAGGATCGTAACCATCATAATAACCATAATCATAACCATAATCATAAACCGGGTAATTATAGGAATATCCGATCCCGAATCCTCCTCTGTTATAAATGCTTAATCCCCATGAGAAAGGCAGGTAATTATACCAGTATGAGTCAGTATAGATCGGAGAGTAATAATCGAAGGCTGCATAGGACCTGTGAAACCTGTTAATCCTTGAAGTAAAGTAATAATCATAATTATCATTATTATCATAATAATTATTTACTACTACTTTAGCGTCATCATTCCTGTAGTCTCTCGAATCAGCATTCTGGGCCCTTACTGTTGAAATTGTAAGAAGTAATGCTGATAAGATTCCGATGTAATATTTTGCTTTCATGATGAACCTCCCTTTCTTTTTTGAATAATAACTGATCTTTTTATTTATTTTTACGCAATCTATTTCTTTATTAACTATTAAACAAATACCATACCAAAAAAATGGCGAAGTTTTTAACTAACAGGGACGAAAATTATTCACAATGGTATAATGATCTGGTTATCAAGGCTGATCTGGCTGAAAACTCAGCTGTTAGAGGATGCATGGTTATTAAACCTTACGGGTATGCAATATGGGAAAAGATACAGGCTCAACTGGATAAAATGTTCAAGGCTACCGGCCATGTAAATGCATATTTCCCGCTTTTTATACCAAAATCCTTCTTCAGCAAGGAGGCAGCACATGTGCAGGGTTTCGCAAAAGAGTGCGCCGTCGTAACTCACTATCGGCTTAAAAATGATGAAAATGGGAAAGGAATAATAGTTGATCCAACAGCTAAACTTGAAGAGGAACTTATTATACGCCCTACTTCAGAGACAATAATCTGGCATTCCTACAAGAACTGGATTCAATCTTACAGGGATTTACCAATTCTGATAAATCAGTGGGCTAATGTTGTAAGATGGGAAATGAGGACAAGGCTTTTTCTCAGGACATCTGAATTCCTGTGGCAGGAGGGTCATACTGCACATGCCACACGTGAAGAAGCAATAGAAGAGACAGAAAAGATGATCAATGTTTATGCTGATTTTGCGGAGAATTATATGTCTCTGCCCGTAATAAAAGGATATAAAAGTGAAAACGAACGTTTTGCAGGTGCAATTGACACTTATGCAATTGAGGCGCTTATGCAGGACGGCAAAGCCCTGCAAGCTGGCACCAGCCATTTCCTCGGTCAGAATTTTGCCAAAGCTTTTGATGTGCAGTTCACTGATAAAACCGGGAAACTGGATTATGTCTGGGCAACTTCATGGGGTTTATCTACAAGGATGATCGGAGCACTGATAATGGGTCATGCCGATAATCATGGACTTGTACTGCCACCAAAACTGGCGCCTATCCAGGTTGTAATAATCCCGATTTATAAAAACGATGAACAACTTGTAGCTTTATCAGGTACAGCTGTAAAAATCAAATCAGGACTGGAGGCATTGGGTATTTCGGTAAAATATGATGACAGGGATAATAATAAACCTGGATGGAAATTTGCTGACTACGAGCTGAAAGGGGTACCTGTCCGTCTTGCAATCGGACCTCGTGATCTCGAAAACAGCACAATAGAAGTAGCACGGAGGGATAACCTCACAAAGGAGACAATTCCGATTGATAAAATATATGAACATATTCCAAAACTCCTTCAGGATATACAAATTAATATTTTCAATAAAGCCCTGAATTTCAGAAAGGAAAATACCTTCTATGTTGATACCTGGGAAGACTTTCTGAAAATTCTCGATAACCAGGGCGGGTTTATTATGGCCCACTGGGACGGTACAGTTGAAACGGAAGAAAAAATAAAAGAGGAGACTAAAGCCACAATAAGATGCATTCCTTTTGATAGTCCCGAAGAAACAGGAAAATGTGTTTATTCAGGGAAGCCTTCAAAAAGGAGGGTTCTCTTTGCAAGATCCTATTAGTTAAATCGTTATTTTAAACACCATTATAGATTTTAAACCTCTTTTACCATGACCGATCAGGATGATAAGAAACTGGCAATAATTGGAACACTTAAAGAAAAATCTCTGCTTAAGCAAAAGGTATTTGATAATACTCTTGATTCCTTTTGTATTGTCAAGGATGTTCTTAAGAATTTATCAAAAGAGATAAATAGCAGTCTAAGCGGTATGGATTCCAGGATAAGGCTGGAATATACCGACAGGAGCAATTTTGATGCCCAGATTAAGATTGCCGGAGATATATTGCTTTTTAGCATGCACTCCAACATCTTTCAGTTCGACAGGGACCACCCTGCCTGGAAAACAGCATATATTCAGAAAAATAAATTCAATGCATATTCCGGGATAATCAATATCTATAACTTCCTGAGCGACTCATTCAAGTATTCACGTTTAGATGATCTGGGATATCTGATAGCGAGGATCTTTATAAACCATGAGAAACAATATTTTGTTGAAGGAAAAAGACAAATGGGGATGTTATTTACAAATTATGGAAACGAAGAGATAAGCAAACAGGCACTGCAATTGATTATTTCCACTGCAATGCAATATGCTCTGGAATTTGATCTGCTTGTACCACCTTACGATGCAGTAAAAATTGCTACGGTAGGTCAGGCAGAAGCCAAGATTCAGCATTCAAGGGTTATAACCGGCAAACGTCTTGGATTTCAATTTAATTCTGATGACGTGTTGATAAGCAATCCTCAGAAAACCTGATGTGCAAAGGTCCGGCAAAATACAGGAATTGGTTAAGGCCACTTATTTTTCCGGCCCTTCTGTTATTATGCAACAATGTGTATCCTCAGGACCGGCCGGGAACAGATACTTTGAAAAAAGTTTCATCTGATACAATTAAAAGAATTACGAATATTATCTCGATTTTTTCAAAGGAAGCATTGTTAGCCATTCCTTCAACCATAGTTCCTGCGTCCATTCCGTACAGAGATAAAAACATGGTGTTCTTCGATTCATTGAAAATCAGGGCGTCAAAGAGACTGTTGACAAGGAAATTATATGACTTTATAGTTGTAACTACTGCTGATACAACTAATAAAAGACAGATAATCGCCTCAAGTGATGCCAATTATCTCCAGTTCTCAGGAAAAAAGATCAGAAAAATCAGCATACAAAGATTAAATGTTTTCGGAGCCGATATTTATAATCCATCAAAAGATAATTTAAAAAAGATCGATAACATTTTAAATAAGACACATGTTAATACTAATGAAAATATTATCAGGAAAAACCTTCTCTTTTCTGAAGGAGATGCGATTTCTCCACTGATACTCAGCGATAACGAGAGAATATTACGACAGCTTCCCTACATCGATGATGCCAGAATAATAGTTGTCCCGGTATCCGATGAGGAAGCTGATATCGTAGTTCTCACCAAGGATGTTTATTCTCTTGGCGCTTCTTATTCCTATAAAGGGATTAAAGAGGGTTCACTATCGGTATTTGATAAAAACATTGTCGGGATAGGACATGAATTCGGATTTGAAATACCATATAATAGCAGGCTTCCCGGTTCCCCGGGATTTGGAGTTCACTATCTTATTGATAATATAAGAAAATCATTTGTGAACCTGAATGTATATTTTCTCTATGGCCTGGGACAAAAAACATACGGCTTTGATCTAAGCCGAAGGCTTGTCAGCTCGACGACAAAATACGCCGGTGGTATTTCTGTGAAACAAATGTATACTACAGTAGATCTTGACACACTTCCTGTTCCTGCCCCACTTAAATACAATTTACAGGATTACTGGATATCCCGTTCATTTCTGATCAATACAGAATCAGTTACAAGGATAATAGTTGGTGCGCGCTATACAAATAATAATGTATTTGCACATCCGGTAATATCCCCGGAATCTTACTATAACCTTCAGAAATACAGGATTTTCCTGGGATCAGTTGCTTATTCTGTCCAAAAATATTATAAGACCAACCTGATCTATAGTTATGGCCGCACCGAAGATATTCCATACGGCGCATTATTCAAAATTACTGCCGGAAGTGAATATAACGAATTCAAGAAGAGAACATACCTTGGGGCCGAAGCATCTTTTGGCAAATCATTTACACCGGTTGGTTATTTTTATTCCTACGCAGGATTGGCAACTTATTTAAATAATAATCATACGGAACAAGGTCTCTTATCCCTGGGTATGAATTATTTTTCAAACCTTTTAAATCTTGGCGAGAGCAAGATCCGGAACTTTATTCATTTCGACTATACAAGAGGATTTGACAGATACTCAAATGAATTCCTTAAATTCAGAAATATTAATGGCTTCTCGGGATTTAAAAATGATACGGTGAACGGCACCCAAAGGTTATCACTTAGTCTCGAATCAGTTCTCTTTAGCCCTGGAAATCTGTATGGCTTCAGATTTGCTTTTTTCGGATTTACCGATTTTTCTTTTCTCTCCGGAACAAATGAGAAAATAGGATATGGCTATTCACTTGCGGCTATTGGATTGGGTATCAGGATCAGAAACGATAACCTTGTGTTAAATACTTTTCAGATCAGGATTGGTTACTTTCCAAACCCGCCTTTATATTCAAGAATTGATCCATTTATTATATCAGGTGAACAACTGTTGAGACCAAATAATTTTGATTCCGGTCCTCCCGCAATTATTCCCTACCGGTAATGAACAAAACGATTATAAATTTGTAATATAAAACAGATCTGTAGTTATTAATATTAAATTAAATCAAAAAAAATGGCTGTTTTAGTTGGAAAAAAAGCACCGGTATTTTCTGCACCTGCAGTAATAAATGGCGGTGAAATTATTGAAGGGTTCTCTATTGAGCAATACCTTGGGAAAAAATATGTTATATTCTTCTTCTACCCTGCTGACTTCACTTTTGTCTGCCCTACCGAATTGCTCGCATTTCAGGACAGGATAAAAGAGTTCGAAGAAAAAAATGTCGCCGTAGTTGCATGCTCGGTTGACTCAAAATACTCTCATTGGAAGTGGCTTCAGACCGAATTAAACCAGGGAGGGATCAAGGGGGTAAAATATCCTTTGGTATCTGATCTTTCAAAAACAATTTCGGAAAATTATGATGTGCTCGCTGGCGATTATGATTATTCAGAAGAGGGAGATGTTACCTTCAATGGAACCCCAATGGCCTACAGAGGACTGTTTCTTATAGATAAAAAAGGTATAGTCAGGCACCAGATTGTCAACGACATGCCTCTTGGAAGAAGCGTGGCGGAAACGCTTAGAATGGTTGATGCCCTGCAGTTTTTTGAAGAAAACGGTGAAGTATGTCCTGCTGACTGGCATAAAGGTGAAAAAGGGATGAAGGAAACCCAGGAAAGCGTTTCAAATTGGCTTTCGAAAAAATAATCCCTGCAAATTTAAGAGTAAAGGTATCCCCGGAAAGGATACCTTTTTCTATTTTTGTATTCCAATGAAATATCAAATGATCAGCGAGTTTAAAAGGTATATTTCTGACAACAACCTCATTACACCGGGCGACAAAATTCTTCTGGCAGTCAGTGGAGGCATCGATTCAATGGTAATGACCTTCCTTTTTCAACAGCTGGGTTACAAATTTGGCATAGCCCACTGTAATTTCAGCCTGAGAGCCAGGGAATCTGATAAGGATGAGGAGCTGGTTCGCCAATATGCATCTGAAAACAATATCCAGTTTCATACCACCCGTTTTGAAACAAAAACCTACGCTAGAAAGAACAAATTGTCTGTTCAGATGGCAGCAAGAGATCTGAGATACAAATGGTTCGAAGAGATCAGAAACGAAAACGGATACGATTCAATTGCCGTTGCCCATAACCTGAATGATAATATCGAGACTCTTTTAATTAACCTTATACGAGGGACCGGACTGGCAGGGATGGCAGGAATGAAACCTGTAAGTAACAAAATTATCAGGCCTTTGCTTTTTGCCACCAGGAAAGACATTTTAACTTTTTGCAGCCAGCATAAAATTGTTTTCCGCGAAGATAAATCAAATGCAGATACTAAGTATACCAGGAATAAAATCAGACACCTGGTAATCCCGGTTCTTAAAGAAATTAACCCTTCCATTGAAATAACACTTGGTGAAACAGCTGAAAGATTTTCAGGATTCAATGAAATCGTATCTGAATATATGTCCCGGTTAAGAGAAACAATCTCAGAGGAGAGAGAACAATTTATCACATTCAATGTAAATCAGTTAAAAACCCGGTTACATAATAAAGCAGTACTGTTTGAATTGTTTAAACCCTATGGTATAACCAATGCCCTTTTAACTGATCTGATAAAAGTCATATCAGGAAAAACAGGTGGTCAGATCATTACCGATACCCACAGAATAATTAAAAACAGGAAGGAAATTATAGTGTCTGATGAAGAAATAAGGAAGGAGACATCCTATACTATAGAAAATATTCAGTCATTCCCTGATTTCCCGGGAATTTCTTCAGCAAGGATTATAACCGTCACAGAAAACTTCGAAATCTCATCCGATCCGCATTTTGCCTGTATTGATTTGCAAAAAGTATCCTTCCCGGTTATTATAAGAAAATGGAGAGCAGGAGATTATTTTTATCCGCTTGGAATGAAACAGAAGAAAAAACTAAGCAACTATTTTATTGACAATAAATATTCGATGTTTGACAAAGAAAATATATTTATCCTTGAATCAGGTGGAAAAATTGTCTGGATAATCGGGGACCGGATTGATGACAGGTTCAAGATAACTGATTCGACAAAAAAAGGGCTTCTTATTAAATCAAAAAGAAAAGCCTTAATAATCAAACCGGTAAAATAGAAAATTTTTGCATGTGCATCTCTGTGTCTCAAATTCAGATCTTTCTCTCACCATGAATTCCTCTGTCAATCATGATAAGATCGGCCATGGCAATTGCTGTGGCAGACTCGACTATAACAGGCATTCTAAGAGCAATGCAGGTGTCATGCCTCCCTTTTACCTTCAGAGTTGCCATTCTCTCCTCCTTAAAATTAAATGTCACCTGATCAACTCCCGTTGATGAGGTCGGTTTTACAACTATCCTGAAATGAATTTCGTTTCCATTGGTAATACCACCATTAATCCCTCCGGCATTATTTGTTGCCGTTTTTCCTGTTTTATCTATGAACGGATCATTATGCTCCGAACCTTTCATGAGAGCGGCCGCGAATCCGGAACCAAACTCAATTCCTTTAATTGCGGGAATTGAAAAAACAATGTGGCTCACAGCCGATTCAAATGAATAGAAGAATGGTTCACCAATTGCCAGCGGGGGATTTTTCACCCTGCATTCAATTATTCCCCCGATAGTATCATTGGATGCTATTGCTTCATTAATTGCCTTCTCAATATCAGCAGAACCGCCTGCAGAGATTAACTTCGCTGATATTTCAGCTGATCCGGTTATCTTTTTGGCTATAACACCGGCTGCAACAAGACCCCATGTTATCCTGCCTGAAAAATGACCGCTTCCGCGCATATCTGAAAATCCAGAATGCTTTATCGTTGAAACAAAATCGGCATGTCCGGGCCGGGGCATCTGCCTGAATTCGTCATAATCTGAGGAGATTTTATCGCTGTTTTTTGTCACTAATGTAACCGGAGCACCTGTAGTAACTCCATTGAAAACGCCGCTTAATATTTCAGGCTGGTCAGGTTCCTGACGTTTGGTTGTTCCCGGGCTCCCGCTTTGACGTCTCTTTAAATCCTGCATGAAATCATCAGGTTTGACAGCAAGTCCGGGAGGACATCCATCTATTGTAACTCCAATTGCCGTGCCATGTGATTCTCCAAAGAGTGAAACTCTGAAAACAACTCCGAAAGAATTCATAATTCTATTTTTTTATCTCTGAATCTTTTATAAAAGTCCATAATTTCCATAACAGGAACAATTTCAACTTTTGCTTTTCCAATGCCATCGGTGAAAACAAAATGGATACCTGTTCCTGTTTTCTTTTTATCGTGAAGGATCAGCTTTTCAATCTGTTCATCGGTCAAATCAGTCTTCTCAATCAGTTTAAATCTTTTTAGCAGATCAGTGATCCTCTCTTTTTCTTCCAGGCTGATGTACCCTCTTTCAAAGGAGAAGTCTGTTGCCAGTACCATTCCGGAAGCTACTGCAAAGCCATGTTTCACTCCTTTTTGCATTTCAACTGCGTGCCCGAATGTATGTCCGAAATTTAAAATACGCCTGAGTCCTGTCTCCTTTTCATCCTTTGATACCACAAATCCTTTAAAAGTCACCGATCTGGCAACCAGCCGGGTCAGCAGGTCACAGTTCCTCGACATGATTTCCTCAAAACTCCTTTCAATAAGCTCAAATAACTCTTTATCACCAATAACAGCCGTTTTAATCAGTTCAGCCAGACCGGATAAATACTCCTGTTCAGGCAGGGTCAATAACATTGCCGGATCGCAGATTACAAATTCAGGCTGCCTGATATTGCCGAGCATATTCTTTGTGCTTCCGAGGTTAACTCCATTTTTTCCACCTGTACTGGCATCGACCTGTGATAATAATGTGGACGAAACATAGCCACACCTGATGCCTCTCATATAAATTGATGAAAGAAAACCGGCAACATCACAAACCACCCCTCCTCCTACCGCAAGCACAAAACCTGCACGGTCAATCCCGGCTTCAAGCAGCTTTTCAGCCAGATTTTCAATGACTTCCAGTTTCTTGCTTCCTTCGCCCGGGGCTATTGAAAAAACAGGAACTTTCGGAAATTTACTGCCATATAACCGGCTTACATTATGATCGGTAATAATTACAGTGCCTTTTTGAGGGAGTAATCCGGTTACAGATTCCCATTTCTCGCCGACCAGTATTTCGGAAATGAATCCAGGTGTATTGATTGTTATCTTTTCCAATAGAGCAACTTATTGATTGTTAAAGTTAAAAAATCTGACCCAATTCAAAACTTATTTTAATAAAATCAGGATCTCCAGATCACTTCTCACTTAATTCCAGCCATCTAAGTTCCTTTTCATCCAGCAAAGTCATTATTTCACCATGCCTTCGGGACCTGGATAATAATTCCTCATTATTGAGTAATCCCTCGCTCAATTCAGATTCAATGAGTTTTTTTTCAGTCTCAAGATTCTCAATTTCATTTGACAGAAGCTCAAATTCTCTCTTCTCTTTAAATGTGAGACCCTGCTTCTTTTCTTTTTTAACCGGAGCTTCTGAAGATTCATCAGAGATTGAAGTCTTTGAAGTTCTGACGATTGACAACTGTTTTTCTGTCTCTTTCTGCTTCTCCCTTAGCTGGGTATAGTTACCGGGAAAATCCTTTATAATCCCGTCACCCTTGTATTCAAAAATATGATCAACCACCTTATCCATAAAGTATCTGTCGTGGGAGACCACAATCACACAACCCCTGAAACCTGCAAGATATTCTTCCAGAATATTAAGTGTGAGTATATCAAGATCGTTGGTCGGTTCGTCGAGAATCAGAAAATTAGGATTCTTCATAAGTACTGTAAGCAGGTAAAGACGCCTCTTTTCACCACCCGATAATTTCCTGATAAGCGTATACTGTTTTTCCGGAGGAAATAAGAAGTAGTTCATGAACTGGGTGATTGAAAGGACATTACCATTACTTACTGTAACCTTTTCTGCAATATTCTTCACTGCATCAATAACAGTCATTTCATTATCAAATTCGATACCCTCTTGCCTGTAATAACCGAAAACAATAGTCTCACCCCGTTCGACCGTACCCTTATCAGGCTCAGTCAATCCGGTAATTATGTTAAGCAAAGTTGTTTTACCTGTACCATTCCTGCCTATCAGGCCTGCTTTCTCAAACCTGTTGAAGAGATAGGTAAAGTTTTTCAGGAGTACCTTATCACCATATGATTTACTTACATTCTTTATCTCGAGGATCTTACTCCCCATTCTTGAAATGTTAACATTAATATTGATGGTTTTTTCTTCGGTCCTGTTAGCTGCTTTTTCCTTCAGATCATAAAAAGATTCGATCCTCGATTTAGCTTTATGCCGTCTTGCTTTTGGCATCCTTCTCATCCACTCCAGTTCGGTCTTTAAGAGGTTTCTCGCTTTTTCCGAATTCATTCTGGCTGAATACTCCCTGCTCTGCTTTTTTTCAAGGAAATATTCATAATTGCCCTCATATCTGTACAGTTCATTGTCAGCAAGTTCCAATATCACATTACAGACCCTGTCGAGAAAGTATCTGTCGTGAGTAACCATCAGAAGAGTCTTTTTTGACTTGATCAGGTACTCTTCCAGCCATTCGATCATATCGAGATCAAGATGGTTGGTTGGTTCATCAAGTATAAGAAGATCAGCATCTTCCACAAGTATTTTGGCTAATGCCACTCTTTTCTTCTGTCCTCCTGACAAAGTGCCTATCACTGCATTCAAATCAGTAAGTTTAAGTCTGGATAGAATCTGCTTAACTGCCACTTCATAATCCCAGGCTTTAATATCATCCATTTTCTGGATCATAACCTGCAGCATCTCAGGAGAACCGGTAAGAATGCATTCTTCATATTCCCGTATTACTCTTACAAGTTCACTGTCGGTGCTGAAAAGTTCATCAATTATTTTGTTTGAGTCATTAAGTACAGGAGATTGCTGAAGGTATGCAATCTTTAAATCGCGCTTGATACTTAGAGAACCTTCATCAGGATTTTCTCTTCCAGCCAGAATATCAAGCAATGAGGATTTTCCTGCACCATTTACAGCAATAAGTGCAACCTTATCATCCTTATTTATATTAAAGCTGATCTTTTCGAAAAGAAGATTGTCGCCGATCCGTCTTGCAATACTCTCAGCCTGTAAATAACTTATCATAGAATACCAATATTGTGCAAAGATAAAAAGTGTTACCTTACCAGCACTATTAAAATCATTCCTGTGACCATTAAAGAAATATTTAGCAGGACTATAGATTATTTTCAAAAGATCTATCCGGCGGCAGCTACCGAACTGGTTTATGAGAATCCTTTTGAGTTGATTGTTGCAACGATCCTTTCTGCTCAATGTACTGACAAGAGAGTTAATATGATCACCCCTGCCCTTGCTTGAAAAATACCCCGATGCTGAGTCGATGGCAAAAGCCGGACCCGAAGAGATTTTTGAATATATCAAATCGTGCACTTATCCAAATAATAAGGCAAAGCATCTTTCGGGGATGTCGAGAATGCTGATTTCTGACTTTGGCGGACTGGTTCCTTCAGAACCTGATCAGCTGCAACGTCTGCCTGGCGTCGGAAGAAAGACAGCTAATGTTGTAGCTTCAGTAGTCTATAGAAAACCGGTAATTGCTGTTGACACTCATGTTTTCAGAGTATCTAACAGAATAGGCCTGGTTAAAAACGCCAAAACGCCACTGAGTGTCGAACTTCAGCTGACAAGACAAATTCCGGCGAATCTGATCCCCGAAGCTCACCACTGGTTGATACTGCACGGGAGATATATCTGCAAAGCCAGAAATCCTCTTTGCAGCAAATGTGGACTTTCTGATTTCTGTAAATATTATAGAAAAAACAAGAAAAAATTGAAATGAATTGAAATGAATTGAAATATGTTGAAATAAGTTGAAATAGACTTTAAAAGAAAATGAAATTTGTTTACTGAAACAGGAATTAAATCAATAATTGTTAAATTTCGATTGTAATTGAAAACACCGGATTGATGGATTATAAAGAGAGTTACATTGAATTACTGGAAGCGAACAAAAGATTAGAGGAGGAACTTGAGTATTTCCGCGCAAAAAGCCATGAGAAATCAGAACTTGCCAGGGATATGATTTTCAAGGTTTTTCATTCGGCATCCTATCTGATGGCAATCAGCAGATTAGATACAGGTCAGTACGTTGATGTCAATGAGATATTTCTTAATTCACTTGGATACTCAAAAGAAGAGATTATAGGCCATACTTCCGACGATATCCAGATCTTTGCAGATTTTGAAGAGAGCAACAAATATATAAAACTGATATCAAGGTTAAAGTGCATAAAAGGGTATCCTGTCACTTTAAAAACTAAAACCGGGAAAGAGAAACAGTATCTTTTTTCTGCTGATACCGTTCAGCTCGAAAATGAGATTTACCTGCTTACAATTTTTATTGAAGAGTATAGTTCAAAAGACAGAAAAATAAAAGATAGCCATGGAAGCTTGCTGGATGAAATTTTTGAAACTATAAGCAGCTACCTGGCATTATTCAGTATTGGTGAGGATAACAGATTTTATATCGTCGATCTGAACCGAAAAGTTGAAGAGGTAGAATTCATTCAAAAGAAAGATGTTATTGGCAAATATATTGAGGATACGCCACTCGCAAAACGGGTTAAGCTGGTTGAGCTTCTTCACCATCTGCATATAACCGGTGATGCAAATAAATTAGCTGCATCTCAGACCGGAGACGATTCCGAAGGATATTATATGGGTTTCCTTCTTACATCAGGAAATTTTGTAATTACATGGGAACCAGGAATTCAGCAGAGAAACAAGGATGATCAGAATAAACAGGGAATTGTCTTTGAGAAGTTTGCAGATCTGCTTCCTGAGATGGTATATGAGGTGGATCTCACAGGAAGGATCCTGTATGCCAATAAGCATGGACTGAGTTTTTTCGGTTATACAAAAAGAGATCTGGAAACCGGGGTAAATATTGCAGAGATGTTTCCTGAAAGTTATCAGGTAATGATTGAAAACCTGAAGGCATTAAAATTACCAGGGCAGATAGCAAGCAATGAATATATAGCTTATAAAAAAGATAAAACCCCAGTTCCTATCGTTACTCACTCTTTTGCCCTGTTTTACGATAATAAAATAGTCGGTTACAGAGGTGTGGTAACGGATATCAGCAAACAAAAAGAATATGAGAACCAGATAATAAGGGAAAAAGCATTTCTTGAACATTTGTATAATTCAGCGCCAGCCGCTATCGTCATTACCAGTCCCACAGGTATAATCTCCATGATAAACCGTGAGTTTACCAATCTTTTCGGTTATTCAATGGAAGAGGCAGTTAATAATAATATTAATGATCTTGTCGTTCCTGATGATCTCAAAGAAGAAGCCAGAAAAATCGATCACCTTGCGTCTCTTAATCAGAAAGAGATAAGACAAACATTAAGAAAAAACAAGACCGGAAATAAAATTCATGTGACTCTTGTTGCAACTGCAATCGTCATTAATAATGAAATTGTGGCAAATCTTGGTATTTACAGAGACATTACATCTGAGAGGAAAAATCAGCTTTTACAGGAGATTTTATTCAATATATCAACGGCTGCACTTAAGCAGTTTGACCTTAAAGAAATTTACCCGATCATTGTACAGGAACTAAGTAAAATCTGGGATACCAACAATTTTTTTATAGCTCTTTACGATAAAGCCTCTGAAACCCTCTCACTGCCATTTTTCGCAGATGAAAAGGACAATTTCTATGAAATCCCCACTAAAAAAACTATTACCGGCTGGGTTATTAAAAACAACAAGTCTGTGCTGCTCAAAGAAAAAGATCTCAAACTACTCGAGGAATCAGCAGATATTGACCTGGTTGGCACACCCTGCAAAGTATGGATGGGTGTTCCCCTGAAAGTTGAAAATGAAACTATTGGTGTGATGTGTCTTCAGGATTATAATGATGAGGATAAGTTTTCTCACGACGACCTGATTATAATGGATTTTATTGCAAATCAGATTGCTATTGCCATTCAACGGAGAATGATGCTTGATAACATCATCCTCGCCCGGCAGAAAGCTGAAGAGGGAGCCCAGTCGAAGCAATTGTTTATGTCCACAATGAGCCATGAGATCAGAACTCCGCTTAATGAAGTAATCGGAATTACAAATCTTCTGCTTCAGGGCAATCCACGGGAGGATCAGATGGATTATATCAAGGCCCTGAAATTTTCCGGGAATCATCTTCTTACCCTGGTAAATGATGTTCTCGATTACAATAAAATGGAATCGGGCAAAATAATTTTCGAACAAACACAATTCAATCTGAGTGATTTTCTCGACGAGATAATGAGATCATATTCATTCAGGTCAAAAGCAAAGAATATAAGTTTTGAAATAAAGAAAGCAAATGATCTGCCGGTTGAGGTCATAGGTGACCCGATAAGGCTAAATCAGATTCTCTCAAACCTGCTCTCAAATGCACTGAAGTTCACTATCCGTGGAAGCATTAAAGTAATTGTAAAAGAATTAAACCGGACTGCTAATCAGTCAAAAATGGAATTTATTGTAACAGATACCGGAATAGGTATAGCCAAAGATAAACAATCCATAATCTTTGACAGTTTTACACAGGCTTCATCAGATACAACAAGGCATTTCGGTGGTACCGGGCTCGGATTAGCTATCTGTAAAAAACTGGTCGAATTGCAGGGAGGCTCGATAACCATTGAGAGTGAACCTGAAAAGGGATCGACTTTCCGGTTTGCCCTCTCATTTGGAATTTCAGAGAAGGACATTAAAACTCAGGGTGTTGAGGTGCCTGAGAGTTTTTCCGGTCTTGAAGGTAAGAAGATCCTTGTTGCAGAAGACAATAAGATAAATTTCTTTGTTGCAAATAAATTCCTGATTGGCTGGGGGATAACGGTTACTCATGCTGAAAACGGGCAAATAGCTCTTGATCTGCTGGAAAAAGAAGATTTTGACCTTATCCTGATGGATTTGCATATGCCGGTAATGGATGGTATCGAAGCTACAAGGATAATCAGGAAATCAGAAAATACTAAAATCAAGGATATCCCTATTGTTGCGCTCACAGCAGCAATTATGTCCGAAAACCACGATAAGATTGAAGATCTGAAAATTAATGACTATGTCCTGAAACCTTTCAAACCTCACGATCTCTTCGAAAGGATACTGAAACATGTCAGGTAATCGGCTATATCCATTATTTTATGCAGTTCCTGCTGATATAATCAGTCACCCTCTTATTTCCAAGCCTGAATGATATTCTGAAATCATGGCAGGCATCATCCACTTTTCCCGAGTTGAGAAGGGATATTCCTTTATTAAGCCAGGTATCTGAATTTCCCGGCTTGAGATCTAACGACATGCTGTAGTCCCTGATAGCCAGATCCCATGTCTTTGAAGCAAAGTAGGAATTTGCGCGGTCGATATAGCATTCCGGATCGTTAGGATGAAGCTTCAGATTCTTTGAAAAGTATTCAAGTGCTTTAAGGTTGTCACCTGATATCGCCTCTACTTTCCCGGCCAAACTTAACGCTGCCCTGTTTTCAGGATAAATTTCAAGATACTTATCAATATCTGCAAGGGCCTTGTCATTCTCACCTGTTTTTCTGTAACAATCTGCCCTGAGCATAAACAACCCGGCGTCCACAACACCTGAACTCAGAAGCTGGGAATATGATGACGATGCGCCGGCCGGATCAGAAGCTCCGGTCTGGGCTTTTGCAAGTAACCTCAGATACTTTTCACTACCCTGATTTGAAGCTATCATACCGGACATAACCTTTATCACCTGAGAATAATTCCCCGAGGAAAGATTGATCAATGCTTCTGCATAAAGTATGTCATCATTGCTATCATGACTTTTTTTAAGTTCTGTCAGAATGCTCTTTGATTCATCGGGCTTGCCGGCTGAAATATAATATTCTATCTCCGAGATACTTCTTTCCGTAGCACTGTACCATTCCTTCTTCCAGAACTGACGCCACTCCGGTCTGTTTTCAATTGTGCCGAAAGCCGGATCAAGCATTATCTCCTTTTCCCCTTTCTTAAACGGAGAATTAAGATTCGTTTCAAGGTGATAGAGTGCTGTAGCTGCATCACCTTTGAGAGCATAAATTCTTGAAAGTCCGTATTCTCCTGAAAGAGGAGATATTCTGTTAGCTTCGTTGAAATCGCTTATGGCAGAGGAATAATCACCTTTCAGAATATTTGCTTCGGCTCTTTCAGTATATAACCGGCTATCTCCGGCGCCCTTTATTGCCCCTGTAAGCAGGTTTATTGCCTGGTCAGGTTTGCCCGCTTCAGTAAGCGCCCTGGCTTTAAGAATAGCTTCAACGACCTGCTGTCCGTATATTGTGCTGAAGCTCAACAAAATCAAAAACAGAATTATAATCCTCTTCATTTTAATAGTCCTTCAAAGTCATTTGGTAGTCTGCTTATTCACCTTTGCACCCAATTCGGTAATTACATGAACAAAACCAGAAAGGTGCCTTATTTCAACTGTTGAAATACGTTTTTCATAAACATCGCATAGATAGAAATATACTCCCGGAGAAACAATTCTCCCCTTATATGTTCCGTCCCAATTAATTTTAGGTTCTTCAGTTCTGAATAACAGCAAGCCATTCCTGTTAAATAATCTGAAATCAACCTTGTCGATAAGACCTGTCGATTTTGCAACCAGCTTATCATTAATATTATCATCATTAGGAGTAAAAACATTTGGAATCTCATAAAAGTTGCAGGTATCTATGCATATCATAGAAGATTTTTCACTCTCATTGCCTTTTAAATCAAAAGCTGAAACAGCATAACATGCTGCCATAGTCTCCCCGGGTGAATGCCTGTATGAAAAGATATTTTTATCGCTGATAGTCGTGAGCAACGAAAGATTTTCATCTGACTTTGCTTTCGAATATATATTGTAGCCGGCAACATCCGCATAACAGGCAGGATCGGATATTGACCAGGAAATGGTATTGTATAAACTATCGCATTGGCTTATAACATTCACCATGGGAGGACAGGGTGGTTCATTATCGACAGGTGTCGTACAGGTAATCTCAGAAAGGTTAACAAGATTCTTTGGCATATTAACGGCTGGGTAACCACCCACCGACCTCACATAATAGCAATACTGATTACCGTTGACCAGGCCGTTATCAATAAAAGTAAGCTGGTTCGTAGACCCGACGGAATCGTAGGTCAGTGTTGATTCATTCAACCTGAAGAAATCATATCTGTTATTGATCCACGGAACGTTACGGGCAATAGTAAAACGAGCCTTTTTGTCTCCCGGTAAAACTGAAAGAAAAACAGATGATGCATAACCCGGATCACCAACAAGAAATCTGTTACCGGAGCCATTATTCCATAATTCAATCCTGTAAATATAACCGGTGGTTGACGTATTTATTAAACTGTCTACATATACAGTGTCGTTCAGATTAACAGTCTGTATCGACTTAATCTGGTTGTAATTAGTCCCGCTGACTCCATCAGCCCTGTATATGAGGTATTCGTACGGACCCAATGCAGGAATGGTATCCAGTTTCTGGGGCTTTTTCCATGAAAGATAGATCGATCCGTTAATGGCATCTGTATTTCTGACACTCACATTTTTAATTACCGGAACTCCCGATACAAGTGTTGAAGTAATCTCGTTTGAGGCTTTACTTTCAGTTCCATTAGGATAAACTGCGACTATCCTGTAGGTATATTCTTTGCCAAACTGCAATCCCTGACCATTGTCATTATCTACAAAAGATGTAACGGAACTTCCGCCAATATAACCTACTTTGACGAAGCCTGTGGAGGAAGGAATACCTGCTGTGCATGAATCGGGGTTGAACGTAGAGGCGCCATCCCTTCTGTAAATATTGAATCCTGTTATCAGATTGGTCACATAGCCCGACCAGGTCAGCCTTACGGATTTACCTTCCGGCAAAGCGCTGATAATATGAGGCGCCGGACCAAGAACCCTGATGTCTATGTTGCTGATATCGGAAAGCCTTACATCGGTATTTGAGTCATCCGATTTAAAAATCACATCATAAGGTTGTTTCCTCACAGCCTCATAACAAGGTACCCATCGGAATCTCGAAGATGCAAAACCTGCAACAGAATCTATTTTAGTAAATTGAGCCTTACAGGAATCAATTGTAAAGACTCCGGAGGTGGCATGGAGAGTTAAAAAATCATTATTCGGATCGGTTGCCGTAAAAAGGAAATCAATCGGCTGCCCCGCCTCAACGCAATAATCTCTGAGAGGCCCGTTAATTGGTGGTTTGTTATTGGTATAAAATACCTCAATCTGCATATCACGCTCGACCACTCCGATTTTTTTACCATTCCGCCATTCCTGAATCTCCATTGCAACATTAAATTTACCTGTGTCTGCCGGAGTATCCCATATCAGATCACCGCTAATGGAATCAACTCTTATTGAGTGCGTTGCCGGAGGTAAAGTATAGTTCATAACAGGTTTCCCATCTTCACGTTCACATACTGTCATCTTATAGGAAAGACTATCGCCGTCAGGATCATATGCTCCCGGATTATGAATAAATAAATAATGATAGGCAGCTTTATCGAAAGGAGGATTAAGCAGTACGGGTGAACTGTTATGGCCCATTGAAGGATTTACTGTAAGGATAGTCGAAATGCAAAAGATCACATTGACTGAATTAGGAATATTCAAAACTCCGGCATTCCTGTTCGGGTCCTGAACCACTATTTTGTAAACTGCCGGACCCGGATATGTATGGTTTATTATGTAAATATTTTTTTTGTAAAAATTGAGAAGGACTTCTCCCCTCTGGCCCGGACCGTTTTTTCTTTCTGCTGTTGCAATTGTGTTATCGCCAAAATCGACATCCAGTTGCTGTCTGTCGGCTAAGCTCAGTGTATATGTAAAAGTTGTAATAGTAATCTCGAAAGTGAGGTCCGACAATTGCCTGTAGGTGATCTCCCCAGCCCGGTTATGCGTAGCTTTCAGACTGGCAAAAGAAAAAGATATTAATACCAGCAGAAAAAATTTCTTTATCATAAGATTTTTCACTGAATCAGTTTTTGGTTATTAGTATAATTCATCAGTTTCAGGCCTGATTAACACATCAAAAATCAGACCAATTATTCATCAATCCTTAATGCTGACCCGGTCTTTGAGATACTGCACCGAACCAACCTCAATAAATGAAAAACCAGACCCGCCCGAGAAATTACCGGCAAGTACCACAACTATATCATCACTTTTAAGATTATGTGTTACAACAAGGTTTTTTAAAGCGATGTGAATGAACTCGTCTACCGAAGTCTTTCGCTCCTGGTAACTTGCATAAACACCGTAAGACAGTGCCAGTTCCCGCATGGTACGCTCTGAGTAGCATTGAGCGAGAATCGGATCGATACCTCTGTAAGAAGCCATGTCCCTTATAGTTCTTCCACCTAAAGTATCGGCAATGATTCCTGTTGCCCCGATTCTGAATGCGGTCTTTACTGCAACCTTAGCCAGATATGCCGATATTTCCCCGGTTACATTCAGGTAAGGAATATTGAGAAATTTTTCCTTGTTCTTCTCTATTTCCAATGCCACTTTGGTCATCGTTTTAACAGCCTCAACCGGATATTTTCCAGTGGCTGTTTCCCCACTAAGCATTATAGCATCAGTCTGTGAATAAATAGCACTGGCGATATCGCTGACCTCTGCTCTTGTCGGCCGCGGATTGGTTATCATCGAATGAAGCATCTGGGTCGCAACAATAACAGGTTTCCGGCTTATGATGCATTTGGTAATAATCATTTTCTGGATAACAGGAATTTTTTCATATGGAATCTCAATTGCCAGATCCCCCCTGGCGACCATAATACCATACACATTTTCGAGGATATCATCGAGGTTTTCAACACCCTCCTGATTCTCAATCTTTGCTATTATCTTAATTTTGCTATTGTATGAATCAAGGACCGATTGAACGTCAATCACATCCTGCCTTGACCTCACAAAGGAATGGGCTATAAACTCGATGTTATTTTTTGCAGCCAATTCGAGAAAAGCTTTATCCTTTTCGGTAAGCGACGGGAGTGTTATCTTAACGCTTGGGATGTTCACGCTTTTTCTTGATAAGAGGATCCCATCGTTCTCGATGATACATTCCAGTGCTTCTCCTTTCTTTCTTAAAACCCTGAGTTCCAATTCCCCGTCGTCCATCAGAATTAGTGATCCAAGAGGAATATCTGAGGAAAAATGGACATAACTGACATAGATTGCTTCAGCGGAACTCTTTTTTGTCGGATCTCCAATTATATTGATTGTGGCACCCTTTTTAAGTTGTATCGGGGCATCACAAATTGTAGTACGTATTTCCGGGCCTTTTGTATCGAGGAGTATGGCAATTTTGTCCGAGACCTGACGTGTATTCTTAATTATACGAAGCGCACCTTCAAGATCAAGATGTGCCGAGTTGATCCTGATAACATTCATCCCGGCTTCATATAACTCTTTAATGAATGCCGGTTCACAGTTTTTATCGGAGATTGTGGCAACTATTTTAGTCCTTTTGGAAACCATAAGCTATTTATTCTTTAATTTGATTATTTCGATCAGCCCTTCAACAGCCAGTCTGTAACTATCAAGTCCAAACCCCGATATGCTGCCTGCACAATTCCTTCCTATAAGGCTTGTATGACGGAAATCCTCACGGGCTGAGATATTGGTTATATGAACCTCAATAACCGGAGTCTTTACTGCAGCAATTGCATCAGTAATCGCAACTGATGTATGAGTATAACCGCCGGCATTTAAAATTATACCGTCAGATGTGAATCCCGATTTCTGAATTTCATTAATAATATCCCCTTCTGTATTCGACTGGTAATAGTTGAATAATATTTCAGGATAACGCGATTTCAGAACTGAAAGATACTCCTCAAAAGTTGAATGTCCGTACTTTTCAGGTTCTCTCCTGCCAAGAAGATTCAGATTTGGACCATTAATAATTTCAATATGCATTTGAATTTGAATTTATTATAGAAAATTATATGTCATTATCATCTCAATAAATACGAAAGTAAAAATAGGAAAAAATATTTTGAGAACCGATAATTAAAAACCGGCGTTTTAAACCAGCCATTTAACCAAGTATTTGTACTTTTATCAAATCATCGGTCCCGTCACATTAATCCATATGAGCCTCACCTGGAAACAGTCATTCAGAAATTTTGAGACATATCTCAGGCTGGAGAAGTCCCTGTCTGACAATAGTATCGAAGCGTATCATAATGATGTTATAAAACTTGAAAAATATTTTTCTGAAACAGGAATTGATATTTCCCCGGCCGGTGTTACCTATTCCGACCTTAAAGCTTTTCTGGTATGGTATGGCGAAAATAATAAGAATACGAGAACACAATCAAGAGTATTATCCGGGGTAAGAGCATTTTTTAAGTTTCTCCTCATTGAAGGAGAAATTGAGGAAAATCCTTCTTCACTTATTGAATCGCCAAAAATAGGTCTTAAACTTCCTGAAGTATTGTCAATTGCGGAGATTGACAGGATTATTGATGCAATTGACCTGAGTAAGCCGGAGGGGCACCGGAACAAAGCCATTATTGAAACACTGTACGGATGCGGTCTGAGAGTATCGGAGTTAGTAAATCTGCGTCTGACAGATATACATTATGGTGAAGAATTTGTAGTTGTAACAGGGAAAGGAAATAAGCAAAGACTTGTACCTGTGAGCAGGAAGGCGCTGAAGGAGATAGATATTTATAAACAGGACAGGAACACGCTTCCCGTGATCCATGATCAGAATATCCTGTTTCTCAACCGTCGGGGGCGAAGGCTTTCCAGGGCAATGATCTTCACAATAATCAAAGACCTCGCTGCCAGAGCAGGAATACGAAAAAACATAAGTCCCCATACTTTCAGGCACTCGTTTGCCACCCACATGATTGAGGCAGGTGCTGATCTGAGGGCAGTTCAGGAGATGCTGGGGCATGAATCTATCTTAACTACAGAGATATATACACATATCGACAGGAGTTTTTTACGTGATACGCTTATCATGTTCCACCCAAGGGCATAAAACTCATTTTTCCGTGAAAATTATTTCTTTTCAGCGGCACTCTGAGTATGAAAATTGAACTTACACAGCCCCAAAGTTATACAGAAGAGCACAGATTAACACAGAGAAATTTATAAAGCAATTCCCTTTTCAGAAATTCAATTTTAAATATTAACTTTGCGGCTAATTTTGCAAAAACAAAAATTTAACTTATCTCAAATCAATAAAATTATGTCACACATTAAAAGAGTCTACTCCTTTGGAAAGAAAACTGCAGAAGGTAAAACCGATATGAAGAACCTTCTTGGAGGTAAAGGCGCTAACCTGGCAGAAATGTGTCTGCTCGGATTGCCGGTTCCTGCAGGTTTTACAATCACAACTGAAGCATGTAATGAGTATTATAAGAACAATTGTACTCTTCCGTCGGAACTGATGCCTGAAGTATGGGCAGCGATGAAAAAGACTGAAGAAACAATGAATATGAAATATGGTGATGCAGAAAATGCATTGCTGGTTTCCTGCCGCTCAGGTGCCCGCAGTTCCATGCCCGGTATGATGGATACCGTACTCAATATAGGACTCTGTTCAGCAACTATCCCGGGCTTTCTTAAGAAGACGAACAATCCTCGTTTTGTCTGGGACTCATACCGCCGTCTCATAATGATGTATGCCGATGTTGTTATGGAAAAAGCTGAAGGTATTGATCTGGGCGAAGGTAAAGGAATACGTAAACAGCTCGATGAAAAACTTGACGAGTTTAAAAAACAGAAAGGTTATAAATCTGATACTGAAATTTCTGCAGATGAACTTAAACTTCTGTCTGAAGAATTTAAGACAATAGTAAAAAAAGCTCTTGGGAAACCATTCCCCGACGATGCAAAAGAACAACTGGAAGGCAGTATTAAAGCAGTATTTAAAAGCTGGAACGGTAAAAAGGCCGTATCGTACCGTCGTATAGAAGGTATACCTGATGACTGGGGAACTGCTGTGAATGTTCAGGCTATGGTATTTGGCAATATGGGCGATACTTCTGCAACCGGTGTCGCATTCACCCGTAACCCTGCAACCGGTGAAAATCTTTTCTACGGTGAATGGCTGGTAAATGCCCAGGGAGAAGATGTTGTGGCAGGAATCCGTACCCCCAGCCCATTGAATGATGATACGAAAAATGATCAGAATATGCATCTGCACAGTATGCAGGAGGCAATGCCAGGCACATACAAGGAACTCTGGGACATCCGTAATATCCTTGAGAAGTCGTTCCATGATATGCTTGATATAGAATTCACAATACAGGAAGGTACTTTGTATATGCTGCAATGCCGTGTAGGTAAAAGAACCGGGACTGCAGCCCTCAATATGGCAATGGATATGCTTCACGAAAAAGTGATTGACGAAAAAACAGTTGTTATGCGTGTTGATCCTGCACAGCTCGATGAGCTTCTGCATCCGATCTGCGATCCAGGTGCTGAAAAGAAAGTTAAACCTGTAGTGAAAGGTTTACCTGCCGGCCCGGGAGCTGCTGTTGGAAAAGTTGTTTTCAATGCTGAGGATGCTGTAGCCTGGCTCCGCAAAGGTGAAAAAGTTATTCTTGTTCGTGAAGAGACAAATCCCGAAGATGTTGAAGGAATGCGTGCTGCTGAAGGTATTCTTACAGCCCGTGGCGGTATGACGTCTCATGCTGCTCTTGTTGCACGCGGCTGGGGTAAATGCTGTATTGTTGGTGCAGGAGCACTTCATGTTGAAGCTTCAAAAAAGATCGCAAAAATAACCGGATCAGACATTGTTATTAAAGAAGGTGATGTACTGACACTCAATGGCACAAAAGGAAATGTGTATACCGGAGCCGTTCCTCTGATGGACGCAACTGAAAACCCACGCTTTAAAGAATTTATGACAATTGTCGACAAATTCCGTAAAATGGGTGTCCGTACCAATGCTGAGACTCCTGAAGATGCAACAATTGCGCGTAATTATGGTGCTGAGGGTATTGGTCTGTTCCGTACAGAACATATGTTTTACGGTGTAGGTTCGGAGGTTCCTTTATTCCTTCTCCGCAAGATGATCCTGAGTGCAAATGAGACAGAACGCCGTAAGGCACTCAACGAACTGTTTTCACATGTTAAAAAAGATATGAAAGCCACCATGGCTGCCATGGACGGTCTGCCTGTCACATTCAGGCTTCTTGATCCTCCTCTCCACGAGTTTGTGCCCCAGGGCGCAGAGAAACAGACAGAACTTGCAAAAGCTCTTGGTATTAAAAAAGAGGATGTTGCAAAACGCGGTGAAGCCCTTCACGAATCAAACCCTATGATGGGTCATCGTGGTGTTCGTCTGGGAATAACATTCCCCGAAATTTCGGAGATGCAGGTTCGTGCAATCTTCGAGTCCGCTCTGGAACTTATTAAAGAAGGAAAACATCCGCATCCCGAGATTATGGTTCCGGTAACCGGTGAAGTTGCAGAATTGGACTTTACTAAAAAAGTTGTTGACAGAGTCTATGAAGAAGTCTGTAAAAAATTCAATGTAAAAGCTATAGAATATAAATATGGTACAATGATAGAGATACCTCGTGCATGTCTTCTTTCAGACCGTATGGCAAAAAGCGCTGAATTCTTCTCATTTGGAACCAACGACCTGACGCAGATGACATTTGGATTCAGCCGTGATGATACAGGCGGATTTCTCCACGATTATCTTGACAAAAAGATTTTATCTGCTGACCCGTTCCAGACCATAGATCAGGATGGCGTCGGCCAGCTTATAAAAATGGCAGTTGAGAAGGGACGAGCTACCAGACCCGATCTTAAGGTTGGTATCTGTGGCGAACAGGGAGGTGATCCTGCTTCAGTTGAATTCTGTTTCAGGACAGGTTTGACTTATGTAAGCTGTTCTCCGTTCAGGGTTCCAATAGCCAGACTGGCTGCAGCCCAGGCATCAATCAAATTTGGTAAATAAGCCGGTTTTCAGATACGAAAAAGAAAAGGGTTCCGTTTTTGACGGAACCCTTTTTCTTTTCAAGGCTACTGATCTAACCCTATATTAGGCAAAAGTTACCCTAGATATTATAATGACCCCTGAGAAGTAATATACCCTATCTCAATTTGGAAATAAAAATTAAAAAATTTGAACTATATTTCGAAATAATTCAGGTAAAGACCTTATGAGCATTGAATTTATTAATCTAAAATCAAAATTTCGTAAAATGATTGATTCCCGCGATTTATTAAATTATGGTATTGAAAACATCAAAGAGATTATTTATAACCCGTCTTATAATATTCTATTCTCCGAAGAAACAAAACCCGGACTGACCGGTTATGAGAAGGGTATAATTACCAGGACGGGAGCGATTTCCGTTGATACGGGAATATTTACCGGACGTTCCCCAAAAGATAAATATATTTTGCATGATAATAAAACCAAAAATTCCATATGGTGGAAATCCGAGAAGGCTAAAGTATCCGATAATAAACCAATTTCCGTGGAGATCTGGAACCACTGCAAAAATATTTCAGCAAAACAGTTATCCGGAAAAAAACTTTATGTGGTTGACTGTTTCAGCGGAGCAAATAAAAATTCACGGCTTCGTGTCAGATTTATTCTTGAGGTTGCCTGGCAGGCGCATTTTGTAAAGAATATGTTTATCAGACCTGAACCTGAAGAGCTCGAAAATTTCACGCCTGATTTTGTTGTACTTAATGCTTCAAAAGCTATTAATCCTGATTGGAAGAAACAGGGGCTCCATTCCGAGAATTTCATCATTTTCAACCTCACCGAATGCATGGCAGTAATCGGCGGGACATGGTATGGAGGCGAGATGAAGAAAGGAATCTTCTCAGTGATGAATTACTATCTGCCTCTCAAGGGGATAGCCTCAATGCACTGTTCTGCGAATGTGGGTAAAAAAGGCGACACGGCTATATTCTTCGGTCTCTCGGGAACAGGTAAAACAACCCTCTCCGTCGATCCTGAAAGAGCTCTTATCGGTGATGATGAACATGGTTGGGACGATGAAGGTATCTTCAACCTTGAAGGAGGTTGTTATGCCAAATGCATCAAGTTATGCAGGAAGAATGAACCCGATATTTTTAGCGCCATAAAACGTGACGCCCTTCTGGAAAACCTTGTTGTGCTGTCTGATGGTACCATAGATTTTGATGATATCTCAAAAACAGAGAATACCCGGGTCTCCTACCCTATTTACCATATCAATAATATTGTAAAACCTGTATCAAAGGCCGGACATGCCAAAAAAGTAATTTTCCTCACTGCTGATGCTTTCGGCGTTTTGCCTCCTGTCAGCCGTCTTTCTGAGGAACAGACACGTTACTATTTCCTCAGCGGATACACTGCAAAAGTCGCAGGTACTGAAAGAGGTATTGATGAACCGGTACCTTCCTTCTCGGCTTGTTTTGGTGCTGCTTTCCTGATGCTCGACCCTATTATTTATGCTACCGAACTTACAAGGAAGATGAAAATGCACAATGCTGAAGCCTGGCTGGTAAATACCGGATGGATGGGCGGACCTTATGGTATAGGAAACAGGATAGACCTGCCTTCCACGCGACTTATAATAAATGCTATTCTTGATGGCTCAATTCTCGAAAGTGAGTTTACTACCATTCCTGTTTTTAATCTAAGTATACCTGAGAAGCTTAATGGCGTTGATGAAAATATTCTTGATCCTGGAAAAGTATGGGACTCACGATCCAAATGGCATACTGCAGCAACTGACCTGGCACTGAAGTTCATCAACAATTTCGATAAGTTTACGGTTAATAATGAGGTTGCGAAACTCGCGGCCTATGGTCCAAAAGTCTGATCATTCAGGGGTTTATAAATATTACTATATTTGCCTTCTGAAAACCACTTAAAAGTATGAATATCCTTTATACGGTGCTGGCATCAGTACTGGCTTACATACTCGGATCAATACCGGCAGCTGTATGGATCGGAAAACGATTTCACAACATTGATGTCAGAGAACATGGGAGTGGTAATGCCGGTACTACCAATACTATACGGGTGCTGGGTTGGAAGACAGGCATTCCTGTTTTACTTATCGACATATCCAAAGGATGGCTGGCTGCAATGTTACCGGTTTTCTTTCATCTGGCTGTTAAGGGTAGTGCGCTTCTGACGGATCTGCAAATTATGACCGGAGTAATTGCCATAATAGGACATATATTTCCCCTGTTTGCCGGTTTCAGAGGAGGAAAAGGAGTTGCGAGTGTGTTTGGGGTTTTTCTGGCTTTACAACCGTTGCTTACTCTATGTTGTATTGGTATCTTTCTCGTCGTATTGTTTATCACAGGCATTGTATCAGTCTCATCAATGACCGCAGGAATAGCTTTTCCCGTTTTTCTCTTTCTCTTCTTTGATACACCGTCAATTATATTTAAAATATTTTCAATACTGGTTTCGATTGCTTTACTTGTAACTCACAGGGAAAATATAGGAAGATTAATGAGAGGAGAAGAGTCAAAACTCATCAAATCCGGTAAAAAAAGCAAGCCGGCAGGCTGACTATTTAAAGCTTTGGCGTTATGGCGTTATGGCGTTATGGCGTAAATGTGGTAAATAGCTCAGCCGCTGCGCCGTTATGCCATTATGCCGTTGCGCCGTCAGAATTGTTCCAGCAACTGAATTCTTTTTTCAATCGGCGGATGAGTTGCAAAAAACGAAGTAATAGAAAAAGATGATTTTTTTGCTTCAACCTGAGGATTCTCAATAAACATCTGGGCAATATCTTTTCGTTTCACCGCTTCAATTGTCGGATCAACAGATATTTTTCTGAGCGCTGATGCAAGGGCTAGCGGTCTATGTGTAAGCTCGGCAGAACCGGCATCTGCAAGATATTCACGCTTTCTCGACAATGCAAACCTGAAAAGTGTTGAAATAAGGAGACCAACCAGTGCAAGCACCAGAGCAATAATTATTGCAGCTCCCCCATCCTTCTTACCTTTTCCAAGCCTTCCAAACTGGATCACTCTGAATAATCCCTGAGAGATAAATGCAAAGATTCCGACAAATACAATTGAAATTATAAGCAATCTTACATCACGGTTCCTGATATGAGTAAGTTCGTGTGCAATAACCGCTTCAAGTTCTTCATCATTAAGCTTTTCAATTATGCCCCTTGAAAGAGATACTGTAAATGTTTTTGGATTTAATCCGCTTGCAAAGGCATTTAATGAATCATCTTCAATAATATTGATTTTGGGCATCGCCATACCTGTAGCTATGCACAGATTCTCAACAAGATTATAGACTCGCTTATTTTCATTTCTGGCAAGAGGCTTTGAATCAGTAGCAGCGTTTATCATAGAAGAATGAGAAATCCATGCTATTGTAAACCAGATAATTACACCTGCAATAATAAAAGGTGCGGTAGTGAGGAAGCTCTGGTTAACCTGGTAGATAGATCGATGTTCCTCGGAACTTAAGGACAAGAAAAAAAAGAACAACCAGGTTAATCCGAAAAAGACAACAGGAAACATGGCTAATAACAATACAGAATTAGTATTATTCCTCCATATCTGGCTTTGCAAACCGAAATACCTCATATTGTCAGAACTGGATTTTTGGAGGTTGTTCCGCTGCTGCACGCTGATCGCCAAGTTCAAACAGAGGCTCGCGTTTAAAATTAAACAGCGTAGCAATCAGATTCGAAGGGAACATTTCCGTAGCAATATTAAGCTCTTTGGTAGCCGAATTAAAGAATCTGCGGGCAGCAGCTAACTTGTTTTCTATATCCGAAATCTCATTCTGGAGATCCATGAAGTTCTGGCTTGCCTTCAGATCGGGATAAGCTTCTACAGAAACTTTTAAACCGTCAAGTGCAGTCGATAACTTGTTTTCTGCTGCTATCTTTTCATTTATAGTAGTAGCCTTCATAGCATTTGCACGTGCCTCTGTAATATCAGTAAGCACTCCTCTTTCATGTCCCATATAACCTTTTACCGAGTCAACGAGTTGAGGTATAAGATCGTGCCTTTGCTTCAGTTGCACATCAATGTCTGCAAAAGCCTGCTCCCTGTTATTTCTCAGCCTGACAAGCCTGTTATAAATTGAAACCACCATCAGGATTAAGAGAAAAATGATTCCTAGAAACAATAGTACAATTATCATGTCCGTTTTTTTTAAAATTATGTTTTATTCAAATTTCAATCAGAAATTATTCAAAAATAAAGATAGTTATATTTACTATAATTATCTTGTGGTTTAGATCATTTTTAAATTACCTGTTATTTACAATTATTAAAAGTATTCTGAAATGGAAAAGAGTTTAAAAGGAACACTTACAGAAAAAAACCTGCTGAAGGCTTTCGCCGGAGAATCGCAGGCTAAGAACAGATACGAATTTGCAGCTAAAGTGGCAAAAGAAGAGGGATTTGAACAGATCTCCGGGATCTTTCTTGCTACTGCACTGCAGGAACAGCAGCATGCCAAAAGATTTTTCAGGTTTCTTGAAGGCGGTATGGTTGAAATAACAGCTGCATACCCTGCCGGTAAAACCGAAACAACTAAAGATAATCTTTTTGCAGCAGCTGAAGGTGAGCATGAAGAGTGGAGCGATCTATATCCTTCGTTTGCCAAGACAGCTGAAGATGAGGGATTTAAGAATATATCAGCAGCTTTCAAGGCTATCTCTGCAGCTGAGAAGGGTCATGAAGAAAGGTATAGAAAACTGCTTGAAAATGTAATGCAGGATAAAGTCTTTCAACGCGACGAAAAGGTATTCTGGTATTGCAGGAATTGTGGCTATATACACTTCGGGACAAAACCGCTTAAGAACTGTCCGGCCTGCCTCCACCCTGAAGCATATTTTGAAATATTGCCAGATAATTATTAATAATGATTGATGGAAAACTCATGCTCGATCTGATCATCAGTCGTCAGAGTGACAGAAAATACAGTGATAAACCGGTTGAGAAGGAGAAGCTTGAAAGGATAATAGAAGCTGGCAGGATGGCTCCTTCAGCCTGTAATGCACAACCGTGGAAATATATAGTTGTTACCGATCGGGAACTGATGATGAAAGTCACGGAAGCAGCTTCAGCGAAACTGACCGGAATGAATAGTTTTGTTGCACAAGCACCCGTTCTTCTTGTTATAGTGAGAGAAAAACCAAACTTTTCTTCTAAGGTCGGTGGAACTATTAAGAACAAGGATTATTCTCTGATCGATATTGGTATTACAGCTGAAAACATCTGTCTTCAGGCAAAAGCTGAAGGATTAGGTTCGTGCATAATTGGCTGGTTTGATGAAAGCATGTTAAGAAAAATTCTTGCTATCCCCAGGTCAAAACGAGTTGAGCTGATTATAACATTAGGCTATTCACTGAGCGCTTCGCGGGAGAAAAGGAGGAAGCCTGCCAATGAAACTGTGTCGTATAATAAGTACTAATTTTGTTACTGGCCATCTACCCCCCCGCCCTTTAGGCTGTGGGTTTTGAAAAAGTAGTTTATATTGATTTCCTCCTTTGTGTTCCTTTGTGATGTACTTTGTGATCCTTTGTGGTTCAATTTTTAAACTTTTACCACAAAGGGACACTAAGGGTAACACTAAGGTTCACAAAGGACTTTTTAAACAACCCCAATTTCCATAATAAATCAATATTTTCTCGCCCTGGGAGTGGGGTTTTAGTGTTATTTCAGTTTTTCCAGAGCTGTCTTTATCCTCTTCACTGCCTCAACGAGCAGATCGTCGGATGTTGCATAGGAGATTCTAATGCATTCAGGAGAACCGAATGCATCTCCACCGACAGTTGCAACCTGCGCCTTATCAAGCAAGTAGAGTGCAAGTTCATCGGAGGTGGTGATTTTGGTTTCACCGTCCGTTTTGCCTAAATAGTAGCTTATATCGGGCATAACGTAAAAAGCTCCCTGTGGTATGCTCACTTTTATTCCCTTAACCTCTTTTAACAATCCGCATATCAGATCGCGCCGGCGAAGAAATGCAGCTTTCATTATTTTTTGTGATTCGCCGTCGCCCTGTATTGCAGCGAGTGCCGCCCGCTGGGCAATCGAACAGACACCTGATGTAAACTGACCCTGCAACTTATTGCATGCTTTTGCAATCCACAAAGGGGCCCCGATATATCCGATCCTCCATCCGGTCATGGCATATCCTTTTGATACACCATTGACTGTAATGACCCTGTCATAGATGAAATCAAAAGAAGCCATACTCACATGCTCCCCCGTAAAAATGATATGCTCGTAAATCTCATCGGAAATAATGAACAGGCCTTCGTGTTTTTCAACTATCCTGGCAATCTTCTCCATTTCATTACGGTCATAAACCATACCAGTAGGATTTGAAGGAGAATTGAAAATAATCAACCTGGTTTTGCCAGTAATTGCAGCTTCAAGCTGTTCCGGCCTGATTTTGAAATCGTTCTCCAGCTTAGCCTCTATCACCACGGGTTTTCCTTCGGCAATAATGATCTGATCATAATAGCTTACCCAGTAAGGTGCAAGGATAATAACCTCATCACCAGGATTAACTATCGATAATATTACATTTATCAGAGAGTGTTTGCCTCCGGCAGATACAATTATCTGGTCAGGGGAATAAATGATACCATTCTCTGCTTTGAATTTCTTCGAGATTGCTTCCCTTAGATCTGCATATCCCGGAACGGGAGGATACTTTGAATAATTATCATCTATCGCCTTCTTTGCGGCTTCTTTAATGTAATCGGGAGTATTGAAATCAGGCTCCCCAAGGCTTAGACTGATAATATCAATACCTTTGGCCTTTAATTCCCTGCTCTTCTGGGCCATTGCTAGTGTCTGGGAAACTGATAAGGATTTAATTCTGTCGGAGAGATATTCCATATTTTAAAATTTAAAGTAACCACTTAAAGAAAGACACAATAAAAATATGAACTAAAATTGAAATATAAAATTTTAATATATGTCTTGCAATCAGGACAACAAGGTTCAATCATTGATCTCTGTGGTCCTCTGTGATCCCGATGGATATCGGGACTCTGTGGACCTCTGTGTAACTAAAAAATATTAAGAACTTACACTGAGTGTCACAGAGAAGCACAGAGAAACACAGAGACATTACTCACTTTGAATTCCCTCAGATTTCGCAAATTATAGCAGAAAACCGATAAACTAATCTGCTCTCATCAATATAATCAGCGGGTGGGATAATAATGATTGAAAATAAAAAAGAAAAACTTAAGTTTGTATATAAATCTAAATAGCTGAACAATGGAATTACTGGCAGATATTCTGAAAATCACCATTCCCGCACTTATCGTATTCTTCACTGCATGGGTCCTGCTCAGAAATATGATAAGGAACGACCAGGATAAAAGAAGACAGGAACTGATACTTCAAAACAGCCGGACGGTCACTCCCATTAAACTTCAGGCTTACGAAAGAATAGTTCTTTTCCTGGAAAGGATCTCTCTTGAATCACTTCTGGTAAGAGTAAGCACACCTGATATGACGGCAAAACAACTTCATTCAGCAATTCTTAATGCCATCAGGAGTGAATTTGAACATAACCTGTCTCAACAGATCTATATGAGCCAGCAAGCCTGGGAAGTTGTAAGGAATGCACGCTCCAATATGATCAAAATAATTAACAGCGAAGTTGAAAAGATGCCTGCCAATTCATCAGGAATGTCACTCAGCAAACAGCTTCTCGAGAAAATTATGGAACTGGATAAGGAACCTACCAGGGCTGCGATTGATTATGTAAAGAATGAGATTGCCAGGATGATCTGACAGGATTATAAGACCCCCTTTTTATTCCCCCCTAAAGCAGTTCCACGCTTCTCTTCACGAAAGTACTCAGCTCTTCACCCCTCAGCATATTGTTTGCCAATAAAGCAAGATCTATAACTTGTTTAACTACCTTATTACCGGCACCATATGCTTCCAGGATATCCTTCCTGGCATTATCAGCTTCGGTGAGCTCTTTGCGAAGCTTCTCGAGATCATCCTTTTCCAGCTGGCTTATCTCATCTGCCTTCTTCTTCTTATGCTCTTCTTCCATGAAGGCTATCTCCTCTTTGATCCTCTTTCTCTCAGTGTTGTTTTCAGCAAGCTTAGGTCCTTCCTTAGACTGAAGATCTTCGGATATTTTATTAACTATCGGATGGTTCGGATTAACAACCAGGTTATAGCTATCGGGCAATTCGCCATAAAAGTTCATCCCGCCTCCTATTTGCGACATATCCTTCATCCTGCGCATAAACTCTGACTGTGTGATAATTACCGGCGCCTCATTTTCATCAAGTGTTTCAAAAACCACATTATAGATTTCTTTTGTTTTAACCTTGACATTGAATACACTCTTAAGGTCATCCTTCTGTTCTTCGGATAATTTCGATACCCGAGTCTCTTCTTTCTGAATAAGTTTATCGACAACATCCGAGTCGACTCTCACAAATCTTGTATCCTTTAATTTTGATTCAAGCTGATTTATCAGATGAACGTCAAGCTGTCCGTCGAGGACCAGGACATCATATCCTTTATTCTTCGCTTTGTCGATATAGGTGAACTGATCTGTTTTGTTTGTTGAATATAAATAGATTAGGGTTTTGTTTTTATCTGTCTGGTTTTCTTTGATTATTTTCTCGTACTCTTCAAATGTAAAGTACTTATCGTCAGTGTTTTTCAGAAGGGCAAACTTTGAAGCTTTTTCATAGAACTTTTCTTCGGTTATCATACCATACTCAATGAACAGTTTAAGGTTATCCCACTTTTTCTCAAACTCTTCCCTGTTATTTTTAAATATCTCATTTAACCTGTCGGCAACTTTTTTGGTTATATGGCTCGAGATCTTCTTCACATTGGAATCGCTTTGAAGATAACTTCTCGATACATTAAGAGGTATATCGGGTGAATCGATAACCCCATGCAGAAGCGTGAGAAACTCAGGAACAATGCCCTCCACAGAATCTGTCACAAATACCTGGTTGCTGTATAATTGTATCTTATTCTTCTGTATCTCGATGTTGCTCTTGATCTTGGGGAAATAAAGAATCCCTGTCAGCTTGAACGGATAGTCAACATTGAGATGAATATAAAACAAGGGGTCATCACCTGAGGGATAAAGCTCCCTGTAAAATTTCATGTAATCTTCTTCTTTAAGATCAGCAGGTTTGAGTGTCCAGGCAGGTTTGGTGTTGTTGATAATCTTGTCTTTACCTGTATCAACAGATTTTCCGTCTTTCCACTCTTTTTCTTTTCCAAAGGCAATTTCAACCGGCAGGAATTTGCAGTATTTTTTCAGCAGCTGTTCAATCCTGCTTTCCTCAAGAAAATCTTTTGATTCCTTATCAATGTATAATATTACATCTGTGCCGATGTTCTCCTTTTCAACTTCATCAATTGAAAATTCGGGACTTCCATCACAGCTCCATTTAACAGCCTGAGCACCATCCTGATACGATTTGGTAATAACTTCAACCTTATCTGACACCATGAACGAAGAGTAAAAACCCAGACCAAAATGGCCAATTATTGCACCTGACTGGTCCTTATATTTATCGAGGAAATCGTTAGCACTTGAAAATGCAATCTGATTGAGGTATTTATCGAGTTCTTCCTTGGTCATACCTATACCACTGTCTGAAACTTTTATTGTTTTTTTCTTTTTGTCAACTGAAACTCTGATAGTTGCATCTCCAATCACCCCCTTATAATCACCTACAGCAGCCATCGTTCTGAGTTTTTGTGTTGCATCTACAGCATTTGAGATAAGCTCACGGAGAAATATCTCATGATCAGAATAAAGGAATTTTTTTATTATCGGGAATATATTTTCTGTTGTTACGCCAATCTTTCCGGTTTCCATATCAGTTTTTTTTAAAATTAAACATAAATAATCTGCGGTTCACTTTCAAAAGGTGTGCCGTTAGTTTTGTACTGACAAATAGTCATTTTGATTATGAGATCAGAAATACTGCGGAAGTTTGAAAAATGCAATAATTATAAATATTACAGAGATCAGAATAAATCCCGCAAGGACATAAATTGAAACATTTCTTCTTTTTCTAAGGATCCCGATATTATTTTCACTGATCAGTTTCTTAACAATATTGTGAATGCGGAGGATTGAATTGGCATTTTTGGGAACGTAGGCATCAATATTGAACTTGACAGTTTTCTTTATCACTTCCATTTTATCTGGGGGCCCAAGCAGGATGAGGCCTGTCCGGGGATCGATCCTTTTAATTTCCCTTGTAAGCTGATCGATCATTTCGAACTGTTCTTTTGTCTCATGAAGACCCAGGATTGCAACCTTGCAAAAGATATGATCCTTTTCTTCTTCAAGGTGGTTTATGAATTCCTCACGGGTCTGGAAAGATATTACCGTGTACCTCGATAAATCAGTAAACCTTTTCCTGACATCCTCGGTGAATCCCCTGTGGTCGTCGTAACAGAAAAGATGTGTCTTAATATTCTTTGCCATAACTGATAAAAGTGCCTAAAGTGCCTATTCTTTATTTCTCACGTCAACATTAATCTTCAATCTCCACAAGCCATTTTCAAAATTGTATGCGTCAACTGAATAATCCGGACCATAGAACTGCCGGTTATTCTTCATAGCGGGTGAGAAAGGGACCAGGTGATCAAAAACGATTGTACTGTCGGATCTGAACCGTAAAGACATCATTGCATTTGACGCATATTCAAAGACTTCCCGGAATTTCAGCTCTTCTCCCGAAGCAAAACATTTCTTTCCGAATATAATTGAATTATCAGCTGAAAAACTTAATACTTCAATAATCTTCCTGGTGATGGATGGATTGCCATAATCAATTCCCAATAAAGCCCAGAAGTGTTTATCCCCAATTGTAAAAGGTTTTAAATCGTAATACAATGCCCCATACCAGTCAGACTCATTGTATATAGTATCAGTCTTAACCTGGTTCTGATTATAAGAAGCTGATAATCTGTATATTCTGTTTTCTTTTCCGGATCCCTGTTTTTTAATGATATAGCAGAAGTAGGTGCCTGGCTTATTCACCAGAACCAGATTCCAGGTAATAATCTTTATAAGGGAATCAGGAGACATAATCTGACCCATGTACCTAAGGTCAGAGAACCTGTGGCTGAAGGCTGTATCAGATTTGGCATAACTATCTATTATCAACCTGATTGAATCATTAAGCTTTATTCTGTCATTATCATTAAAATTGTCCACAAGCCTGTTAAAAAGTTCTTCAAGCGCAAGTGGAGTCTCCTTTACCGGTACCTGGCTTCTGGCTATACCGGTTGATAATGAAATAAATAATATAAGGTATATGGTAAAGACTCTCATTTAATCTTACTGTTTTTTTCAGCAGCGTCAAGAAGCTGCTTTAAATGCCTGCATGCAATTAATATTTCCTCTTCACTGATTATCAAAGGGGGAGCTATCCTGAATGCGTCGTCGCAGAAAAGAAAATAATCAAGAATCAGACCATAATCCGGACCGTGAGCGATAACATACTGAATATATGCCGTATCAGTAAGCTGAACAGCCAGTAAAAGTCCTTCCCCCCTCACCTCTGAGATCAGATGGTGAGTAAGTTCTTTCTTAAAAAGAGCTGACTTTGAATTGCAGCTTTCTGACAGTTTCTCATCAATTATTACATTTAGCGATGCCAGTCCGGCTGCACAACATACCGGATGGCCGCCGAAAGTGGTGATGTGACCAAGTGAAGGATTGGAAACAAGCGCCGACATAATCTCCCGTGAAGATATGAATGCGCCAAGCGGCATTCCACCTCCCAGTGCTTTTGCAAGAAGAAGAATATCAGGCACAACACCGAATCTGTCGATAGCGAACATTTTCCCTATTCGTCCAAAACCGGTCTGTATCTCATCAAATATCAATAATGCACCGGTAGAATTACAGCGGTTTCTTATTTTTAAAAGAAAATCATTCTCAGGGTAGATGACACCTGCTTCACCCTGTACCGGTTCTATTATAACACAGGCTGTTTTTGAATCAATTGCATCCAGCGATTTTTCATCATTGAACAAAATCTGGAAAGTATCAGGCAGCAAAGGTCTGAAAGCATTCCTGTACAACTCACTGCCCTGGATACTCAATGCACCATGTGTACTGCCATGATATGAATTCCTGAACGATATAATGCGGCTTCTGCCGGTGTATCTTTTTGCCAGTTTCAAAGCGCCCTCAACAGCTTCGCTCCCTGAATTCACAAAATAACAGCTATTCAGAACCTGAGGAAGAATTCCTGTCAGGCGTTCAGCATATTTAACCTGTGGGCTTTGAATGATCTCACCATAAACCATCAGGTGCATATACATATCAGCCTGATTTTTAACTGCTTCTACCACCTTTGGATGACTATGGCCAGTATTGCTTACTGAGACCCCTGAGATAAGATCAATATATTTTTTACCATCCGGTCCATACATATAAATTCCTTCGGCTCTGACAATTTCAAGCATCATAGGTGACATGGAAGTCTGTCCCAGGTGCAGCAGGAAAAGTTGACGATTAGTAAGCATGGAAAGAATTAGAGATTATCTGGCCATCACATTAATATCATTCAGAAGAGAGTCCCTGAATGATTTCCCGACCGGAATGCTTTTAAGAGAACCGCCGACAATCAGATCGAGGGTGTTCTCTTTAATGGTCTGGATCATACTCTTGTTGATAATAAAAGATCTGTGCACCCTGATAAAAACTCCCGAAGGCAACTGATTTTCTATAGCTTTCATGGTAAAATGAATAGTAAATCTATCTTCATTGGTGTTCAGTGTGACATAATTCTCAAGAGCTTCAATATATATAATCTCTGTCAGTTTCAGTTTAACCAGTGATGATCCCTTTTTAATGAATATCTCTTCATCACCGCTATTTGTAATCTCTTTGCGAGTAAAGTATCTGATAGTTTTATCTATGGCTTTGCAAAAACGTCCGTATGTAATGGGTTTAAGCAGATAATCAACCACATTGAAGTCAAATGCCCTCAGAGCATATTCTTCATTTGATGATATAATAATAATATTAGGAGGGAAGTCCAGGCTGCCAATAAAATCGAAACCGTCCATTACGGGCATCTGGATATCAAGAATAATGAGGTCTATATCCTGACGTTTTGTTAAAACATCCCGTGCTGCAAGCGAATCGCTGAATGAACCAATTAAATTAAGAGAAGTGGATTTGCTCACATACCCTTCCAGAATTTTGCAGGTCAATATATCGTCGTCAACTATAATACAATTCATAAGTCAACATTTTTGGCAAAGAATTTCACGACCAAAAATAGTAAAAATATTTTAAGAACTTTTAACAAACACATTAAAGTTGAATTTCTTTTGATATTTTATTTGAAAATGTAGAATTATTTAACAAAAATGGTACAAAATCGTCCGAACTGAAAAAAAAGGGGTGTAAAAAACACCCCCTGAGCAATCTCAATAATCTAAGATTAAAGACCTTTGTTAAGTGCGGGAGCTGCTTTGAATTTTACAACTTTTTTAGCAGGAACATTCAGTTTAGCGCCAGTACGTGGGTTACGAACTACTCTTGCACTTCTTTTGTCAACTTTGAAAGTACCAAGGCCCGGGAGCTGTATTCTCTGACCTTTTTTCATTGATTTTCCAAAAGCTCCGACAAATGCGTTTAAAGCTTTGCCTGCATCTTTAATTGAAAGACCTGCATCAGCAGCAATTGCGTTAACTAATTCTTTTTTTGTCATAATGTGAGATTTTTGAGTTAGACCAATCTTACTAATTGAATACAAATTTATTTTTTTTTAATTCATATGCAAATTAATTTTGTCGTTTTTCCACAAATAGTGCCACTTTTAGGTTAAAATGGCTCGATTTTCATACGAAATCAAGTTTTTTGAGAAAATGCCGCATCTGCTCATTAATCTTCAACTTCAGAAACTTTTGGAAGAAGTTTTGTTCACAACGTGTTCATAAAAACTATATAATATTGATTATGTGGTACTTATGCAAATCCATCAAAAAAATTCTCTAAAAACAAAAAAATATTATCTTTGCGGCAGTAAAATCGAGAATTGGAGAAATGGCAGAGCGGTTGAATGCGGCGGTCTTGAAAACCGTTGATCTGTAACCACGGATCCGGGGGTTCGAATCCCTCTTTCTCCGCATTAAAAATTACTCCCCCGGCAAAGCCGGGGCTTTTTATTTTGTGGATGGCCGAACCAGGTTCGCCTGAGTGAGGACAGCCATAAAATAAAAAGGACCTTATGAGTGAAACGAATAAGGGAGTAATTTGAATGCAAGGTTCGCCCCAACGGGATCATTGAAAATAATCCCTCTTTCTCCGCCAAAACAATCTGATCAGATCCCGCGACAGCGGGATTTTTTGTTTTGCCGAAGCGCCGGAGGAAGCTTGCTTCCTGAACCCCCAAACCCCCCAAGGGGGGCTTTAATTCGATATATCAATTGAATTTGTTTAACCAGGAAAGACATGAGCGAGGCGAGCAATCCCTCTGGATTTCTTAACCCTCTCCGGCTGGACGGAAAAGGGACTCAGATCACTTATTAATTATTTCAGCAAATGTTTAATAGCAAATTCCAGGGCTTTTTAGACAGTCAGATGGCCCGGTAGTATAGTTAGCCCTAATAAAAATACAGTTATAAATTTTTAGTCAGGGTGAAAGAGTTATGTCCACAAGTTGCTGTATAATAATCCAATGAGATTATTCGCAGTACTTATACCTGAGAACATGATCCATCATTGAACTAAACAATGATAATTCTTTGGATTCAAGAATAATGATATTGTTGTTTTTATCAAAGGTCCGGTTTATCGATCGATAGTGGGCATTAGTCGTATATGTATAAAGATCAGATTTTGTTTGTAAGGAACCTGTATAAGAGTGGATAGTATAGGAAATACAATGATCATCAGAAGCATAAAAAGTTTCTTTAATTAATTTGTCTGATTTGTCATATTGAAATTCAGTGTAGGTTTCCAGTTGATTGCCAGAGTAATTTTTAATCCTTGAAAGCAGACCATTCTGATATTCGAAATCCGAATATTCAGTTATACCTCCCATTGGATATTCTGTTGTCTCTTTTATTTTTATTCCTCCTGTTGAGTAAGTAAACGACGTATTTTTTAAATTGATAAAGCCTGACGGGGAGTTTATATTTGCATTATAGTTCACGATTTTTATTAACTGACCAGATGAATTGTACTCGTATAAATCATACTTGATGGTTCCAACAATTGTACCATTATCGTACATAGGAGATGATACTTTGCTGATGTTCCCGTTATCATCGTATTCATATTCAGCGATAATGCTGATTGGGGTTTCCGAATCAATATCTGAAAAAAGCAATACTTGTTGAAGTTTTGCATTTACCTGAGCAGAAGTTATTTCAGAATTATCTTTCTGACAACTTAATAATATAAAAACCATTAAGCTGCACATTCCTAATAATGACAACTTTGTTTTCATTTAGTCTGAATTCTTATTGGTCATGATTGAAGAGGCTAAAGGATAATTTTATTTTAAGATCAGATTTCAGGTATTCAAATAATTTACAAAATTCATGCCACTGTTATTAAATTGTCCGTGTTACGCGTTCGTGCTTTGTTTAAAATCTTTGCAGTTGTATTCTATGCTGACCAGGTTGAACTCGCCATAGCAAAAATCTTCGGTGGATTTTGATCTGATCCCTCCTTTAAATTCTGCTCTAAAATTCAACACTTTTTCTTTTCCGATTGTCCCTGCATAGCAGAGATATTTTTGAACTATGGCAGGCAGGTGCTTAATATCAGCTTCAGTTAGAATTTCGATATTATTGGTACTTGAGCGTTCCAAGGCTTCCAGAACAGCTTTTCTATAGGTCTTTTTCATATAGAATTACAAATAGTTTAAAATTACTGAAATATATTTACTAGAAATATGTTGTCATGGTTGTCGTTGTCTCGTATGACACATAACGGCTCGGTCGATGTTAAAACTGTCTTATGTTAAAAATTTATCCTTGGATAAATGGTGCCTGTTTATTTCACAGTAATCTCTCTGGAAAAAGTAGTATTATCAGGCTGCTTTATTTTAATAGTATAATTTCCAGGAGTGGAAACTGTCACAGTCAATTTGTATCCAGTAAGATATACCATAACAGCTGGACACACTCCATTTTTAATATCGCGACTTCCCCATGCCTCAATCATGAAATCTGTATTATTAACTGAGGTCTGAAACGACTCAAATTTGTGGCAACCATCAGAACCAATAGTCCCAAAAAAATCTATATCAAAAGGAGTGTTTGAAAGGATTTCGTCTGGAACATGAATACTATCAACTTTTATTAGGAAAAGTTCAGGTCCGGACGGATCCTTGTGGCAGGAAATAAGGATGAGACAAAATGCTATAAATGATAAGAAAACGGGAATCAACTTGTTTGTTTGCATGGCTGGATATTTTATAAGGCAGTCGAACTTAATAGCTATTGTGAGTCAACAACTAACAACAAATATTATTCCAAAAATGCAATCTGTTTTGAATCCTGGTGGCCGAGTGAAATTTTATTTTTTTAATAGGCGTTAGTTCTTATTTTCTGTACATCCATAATGCATCATTTTCTCTGACGTCATTGACTCTAAATGCAGCTATTTTAAGAATGAGCTCAGCCGGGAGAGGTTTGTTATAAGGGAATTGTATCGTGTCTTTGCCTGTCTTATAACCTGCTAACTCCTCTTTAAATGGTTCCAGTGCGGAATGAGTAGGCATAAAATTAAGGTGGGATTTGAAAGCGGAATAAGAGAAGAGAATTCTCTTTTCTTCATACACCGGTGATCCCCATTTCAGAGTCTCCGTTGCGTTTGGTGCGACTTTTTTTAAAATCGTCCGTATTTCGTTTAACTTCTCCTGCGCTTCCCGGGGAGCAGAGTCAATGTATTCGATTATTGTTGATGGTTTTGTCTTTGCCATGGTTATTATAAACTTGATACGATTGTTTAAACAAAGATAAGTTGGCTTTGTTCTAACGTCCAGGGAGTGAGCCACAAGGGACTCCTGACGGCCTTGAAACAAAGCGAGGTTGTGTTGCCTGATGCTGGCGGCAAAGGCTGAACAACCTTTGTATGTATTAGTGGCAGTTCTTCATTTACTTAACCCTGTTGCCATTTTATAAGCCAATGCAGCATCGGGAAGCGGGGTTAAAGTATCTGATAGAATATTGTAAGTTCCTTTTTCTGACAGTTCGTCAGCAACTTTTTTAATTAAAGCTAAAGTAGCTTTCATTAAACTTGAACCCAGACTTAAACGGGAGACGCCTAAATCCTGAAGTTCACGAACAGATGGAAGCAATCCTGCCCCAATTCCGGGGTTTGAAAGAATATTAATTGGAGCATTGATTTCCTTAACCAGAGTTGAAATCGTTTCCTTTTCCCATACAGGCTGAACGAATATGCAGTCTGCACCTGCTTCCCGGTATTTATTGCCACGCTTTATTGATTCTAATAATTTTTCTCGCGCCGAACCTGACGAAGTATAAAATGAATCAGTTCTTGCATTAATTACTAAATGAAAGCCCAGTGATTCTGATAATGCACGAATGGCAGATATTCTTTCACAAAATTCCATCTCGTCAATTAATTCCGGACTTAAATCAATACTGTCTTCAATGTTTATTCCGACAATTCCTGTTGCAATTATCTTTTTAACCGAATCAATTATTTCATTTATATTATTTCCATATCCGGCTTCTATATCCACAGTTACGGGAACATGAACTGCATTTACGATCCCCGTTATAGCTTCAATCATTTCTGACAATTGTATTACCTGACAGTCGGGATAACCTAAAGAGGCAGCTATTCCCATACTTGTGGTTGCGATTGCTTTATAGCCGCACGCTTGAATTAATTTAGAACTTCCGGTGTCCCATGAGTTTAACAGTACTAAAATTTCTTTGTCCTGATGAAATTTCAGGAACATTTCAGCTTTTTCTTTTTGAATACTTGAAACCATAATCCTCATATTTTTCATTGTTCTGGATAAAACATTGAATCTTCAATAATTGTTTAAAAATGTAACTATTGCTGCAATCTTTTAGCAGCAGTTTATTGTCTTGCATTTGCATATTGGCAGGACGGGTCTTTAATAATTTTAAATTATTGTGTTAATAATCAGTGTGTTATAAGTTGCAACGTGTCCAGGATTCTGCCAAAGTCAAATCAATTTTCAGAAAAACCTTTTTCTGATTTAATAGGATGTTTATTCGCTCCAAACCAATACCCCTGCTGGTTTTAAAACTTTGTCACCTATATAAATTTTGGCAGAGTCCGGCATTTTCATGGTATAATCATTTGAAGAATAATTTACTGCAACATAAAAACCATCGCGCCAATAAACGTACACACCTTGCGGATAATCCTCTGTGGTAGCCCCTGCTTTGGTGTAGATATTGCTTAAAACGTCTTTTTCTAATTTTGAATCATCGGTGTTGACACCAATATAGGTAACAGAACCTTTACCAACCGAATGTTTTACAACTGTTGCCTTTCCTTTATAAAACTGATTATCAAATGTTGCCAGTACTTCTGTGTTTTTATCAGGTTCAAGCAAATCGGCCCAGTTTTTCCAGTTGTAATGATTTGATTTCATGAGAATATCACCTTTTGCAAAATTCGAAAGCATGTCGGTGGCTTTTACATGGGCTCCGATAAGCCCTGATATTGGCGCCGCTGTTTCTGCCTCCCAGAAATGACCCATGCGGTCTTTGGTTGCTGTGCGGCAGGTAATAATCAAATGCCCGCCATTAAGCGCATAATCATTCCATTTTTTAACCAAAGCTGAATCGGCCATTTCATAAGCAGGAACAAGGATAAACTTATACTTCGAAAAATCGGAAGTTTCGGAGATTACATCAACCGGAGCACCCAAAGATTTGCCTAATTCCAGAAACTTAACAGGGTAATTCCATGTGTCCCATTGGTAAGTTTGCTTTTGCCGGTCTATTGTCCAAAAATTTTCGAGGTTCCAAAGAATGGCAGTTGACCTGGCAGCCAATTTTTCGGGAAGCGTGGCACCCGGATTGTATTGTTTGCGTAACTCTTTAATCTCTTTTATGAATTGGATATAATCTTCACCTCCTGCCGAAGGGGTTACGCCATCAGTTTGAATTACCCCCGAGTGGTATTGTTCAGCACTATAAAGAATTTGACGGAACCGGTACGAACAGGCAAATTTTCCGCCGGCGGCAAAGGAATGGTACAGCCACATACGCACCGTGCCAGGTAAAAGGAGAGGATTATAACTGCCCCAATTTACAGGGCCTGGCTGCATTTCCATTACTCCTGAAACGCCACTTGCCAATTTGTAATACTCTGAAGCAAATAAAACAAGACTACTATTGCCTAAACGAAAGCCAAGGTCGCCAATATTATTGCTACCACCGTTGGGATAGGCTGTATAGGATGCAAAATCGAGCTTTTTTGTCCGTCTTGGATCAGAACCTGTGCATATTGCGGTGTAATTGGTTGTAATATACTGATATTTAGAAATATAGTTTCGCAAAATGCCCGCTTGAAAATCGAGAAAATCAGCCTCTGAATCGGCTGAATACCTTTTGAAATCGAGCAAAGCGTGGGGATTGTTGCCCCACCAACTCACCAGATTTGTATTAGGGATGATAACCTGGTCGAAACTATTGAACCACTGGCTCCAAAAGGCGGTTCCCCAGGCTGAGTTCAAAGCATTGATTGTTTTATACTTGTTTTTTAACCATTGCCTGAAAGCTTCCTGCGAAGAAGGGCTATAATCAGGAAGTGCAGGTGGCTCATTGTCTATTTGCCAACCTATTACATTTTTGTTTTGTCCGTAACGTTTGGCCATTTCGGTCACAATTATCTCAACAAACATGCGATATTTTGGGTTGACAATTGATTCCAAACCGCGTGTACCATTCTCGCCTCGAATGTAATGACCATCCATAATAAATGTCTCGGGGTAGTTTAACCGCATCCATGTCGGTGTAGTTGCTGATGGCGTACACATTAGCACCTTCAGGTTGTGTTTTACACAGAGGTTAACCACTTTATCGAGCCATACAAAGTCGAACCTGCCTTCTTCGGGTTCCATTTTAAACCAGGCAAACTCCGCCAGGTGAACAAACTCAAAGCCCATGTCGGCAATTTTCCTGATATCGCGCTCCCATTGGTCTTCGTTCCACTGTTCGGGATAATAATAAATACCAGTTGTTATCAGGTCTTTCTCAGGAAAAAATTGACTGGCATTTTGAGATTTTACGGTCAGTCCCGAAAATATTGCCAGAAACAATAACACCACCAAGTGTTCTTTCATAATCTGTTATTTGATCTCAATGAATTCCGGTTCATACAATGCAATTTTAAAATTGCCTGTGTAATCTGTATCAAAAAGAATACTGCGCCAGCTTCCTTTTATATGAATTTCTTTTGGTTCATCTCTAAGGTTAAGGTATAAGAAATTGTTTTTATCATCATGAGGATGGTAATTAGTCCCAATCTCTTAAAGTTTAATAAGATTCAAAAAGTAAACGTCGTTTTCACGGATATTCAATTCTTTTATAAACGGCACTCCCTGTTTTACCTTTACTATTTCGGCAGAAACCGGTGTGCCACTATTTAATTCTTTGATCTGTTCGACCTGCTGTTTAGTAAGCTGGTTTGGCCTACCAAGGTCGAAATAGGTAGTATAGGCATCGTTGCAGCGGTAGCCAACTTTATACACTTCGAGCGAATAGTTGCCTTCAGGCGCTCCCGAAATATTAACACTGAGCTTCCCTTTGTCTTTCGACGGCAAATCGCGTATATAAAAAGCCTGGTCATTTACCGAGTCTGGAAGAGTAAAGGTAAAATCATATGCTAAAACCTGAATATTACCTTTTTCATCTTTGCAGGCCCATGACATTTTATCTACATTGATGAGTTCCGTTTTTCCCAAATGGTTCAGGAACTGATAGGCATAAAACACTGGTTTGTTGATCCCCTGAATGTTAAGCATCCCAAAACCGCCATGGAAAGGGGTAAATCGTGGGGCTGATTCTTCGAAAATATCGGTAAAAACCCAATACGACATCGATTGTGCTGCGTTGCCAACCTGTTTTAATTTTTGTAATACGTAGGCAGCCTCATGATAGCTGTCGTGTATCGGGTCGGCAGGGGTGTAGGAAGAGCTCCATTCGGTATAGTGTAATTCCAAATCAGGTTTTGGCGAATTGGCAATTTCCTTGCGCGACTGTAATACGTCGCCGCTTACAGCAAACTCTTGCGGGGCAAGTATAGTGCCCGAATTTCCGTACTCATCAAGATAGCCCTGGTTCACACCGTAAGAGTGCGTGCTTATAAAATCGATAGGAAGGTTGTTTTTTACACAGAAATCGATCAATTCGGTTTCCCAGGCCGCACCGGCAGTGGCAGGCCCACCAACCCTATAGGCAGGATTCACGCTTTTTACAGCTTCAGCACTATACTTGTATAATTTGAAATAATCGTCCTGGGAGCCTGTCCAAAAACCGGGTTTTAAATTAGGCTCGTTCCACACCTCGAAATACCATGTTTTAACCTCATCGGCGCCATATCGCTGGGTAAAGTGCTGGGTAATATTCCTGACCAAAGCTCCCCACTTGTCGTAATCTTTTGGTGGGGTAACATTGCCCCTCCACCAGAAAATTGTCTCCCTGCCGCTGGCCAGGGCATTGGGCATAAAACCCAATTCAACAAAAGGCCTGATGCCTATACCAAGCAGATAGTCGAATAGCGCATCAACATACATATAGTTGTATTCGGGATTTCCGTTTTTATCTTCCTTATAAACCCCCATATCGTCGGTCAAAAGACCGTGCATGCGGATATATTTGAAACCACATTCTTTTTTTACATAAGCCAGCTGCTGTTGCCAGTCGGCACGCAGGCCTTCGTTGGCGCGCCCTGCGCCAATACACTCTTTGAACATGGTATTCAACGGGCCTTTTTCAGCGTTAAAATCAATACCAATGACCCTTTCAGCCAAATCATGTTTTTTACCGGTTTTGTTTTGAGCAAAGGCTGAAACTGCCATTAGAAAAGCAAGAATGAGAGAAATAAGACGATTCATTTTCATTGGTTTTGGTAAATTTATTCAACATGGAAAACAATTCAAAACTATTCAAAACTATTCAAAACTATTCACATTAGTCTTTCTATTTCCGGAAAATAATCTCTATATACATAATACATATAAAAGGTTTAAATATATAATTTGCTTCAGATTTTGAGCTTGCCAGCATTATCAAAAAAGAAGGGAGGTTGTGTTACCCCGCGTCAGGTTATGACGCAGTTTAAATCTGGTTAGAGGATTAACCTGTCAGATTATAAATAAATATCTGTTTTTCAGAGATAAGGTTTGAATTATGCTTTCTCCCCACCGGTCAAATGGTAAATCAGCGTTAAGAGCAGGTATTTCATTTTTCCTCAGTTGAGACAAGTATACCGTTGGCAAAATAGTTTTTATTTTTTTTAAGTCTGCTGATATTATAAGTCATGACCTCACCATTCTTTTCTATCAGATGTTCGATTTTTACCTCGATAAGCTTATTGTTTATAGTTTTAAAGCAAATATCTCCGGGTTGAAGCTCTTTCGTATTAATATCATACTTTCTCAAAGTCTCTGATGGTTTAAAGGAGCACCATCCTTTGCCTTTCACAAAATATGGGTGGTCGAAGGTATTGTAAGTGACGGTAGAATCACTGAAGGTTATCTGAACAATATTATTATGAAAAACTGAGTCTATTCCTTGTATAAAGTCCTCTTCAATTGACCAGGTTTTAATGTTTAAAGAAAGAATTTTATCATTAATTTTTAAATTTTCAATCGGCAGTGATTTTCCATTACTTAATGGAATTAACGTTCCTCTTCCAAAGCAATAATAAATCATGCATGGTTGTTCTCTTATTTCAGAATCACCAGTTACAAGGTTCAACTTGCCACTCAGACATTTATTCTCATTCCTGTTCAGTGTCGCAAAAACTTTAAGAAATGGATGTCCTGAATCTATATTAAAACTTGGATTCTCGTAAGAAACCTCCCCTGAACCGAGGTTCTCAACTCCTGAAGCAACCTGTAAGACACTAATTGCCTCCTCACGCGATTCGAACATAAGCTGATCAATTTTTGCCACTTTATGAATACTTGAACTAAAAGCAAAAATATCAAGAAGACTATTTATTTGGGCTTTTGACAGGTTAGTATTTCTCGGAGTTGGTTTAGACGGATATAATCCAGCTGTTGAAGGATCCAGCCAAATTATAAATTGATCGCCCAAGTTTGCTTCAGCCCAATCTATTTTGACTTTATAATCGACTCTGAAGGATCTTCCGTCATTCCAGCTATCTATCTCGGTTTTATATGGAAATACATGATCGTTATAATAACTTTCCGAAAGTTGATTCCTGGTAATGAACAGATCTTTCCAGATTTTGAAGTAGGTATCGCATTCTTCGCTGTCACAAAAATCTGTTTTCCCCTTTTCACAAGAAAAAATAAAGACTAAAAATAGTGCGATCACGATAATTTTTTTCATGTTGTTAAGATTAAAGGGTCAGAGTATTATACTCAAAAACTATACCATAAAAATTTATTTATGCAAGTCTTTCGACTCTGCATATATCATATTGGAGTATTAATCTGTCCGGTCGTAAAGGTATCCTGGTTATAAGAAGAGTTGATTTTTTATATTCACTGAGTGCGGGATACAGCTCCTCAGGATATAAATTGTCAGGATTGCACCCGAAAGCTATCGGAAGCAAAAACCGTGCGAAGCAACTTACCTTTATTGTATGTGACAGCAAATAAGAAGATTATCTTTATGATTAGTCCTGTTTAAGGGTTACAACCATTAATACTGGATTATCAGTCTCATCCAGTGACGAGATTAGATTCAGTAGTTTACTTTTTCTTTCCGGATTTTTTATTCCATTATTATCTGTAGTTTTTTCTGCAAGTTGTTTTTTGAACTGCAAAGGGGTTATTGGCATAAATACCTGATTGTCATTTAGCTGTCCGGTTGGCCAAAAGTCAATGCCACCATCCCAATCATTTATAAATCCGGTTGATTTGTTTTCATAATTAGTCAAAAACGTGCATTTCTTATTTAATTTATTATAAATTAAGTATTTGGACGATTCTGATTCTCCATAGTTAAAAGCCCAGATAAAGACTTTTTTAGATGCTTCGAATACTTGAGGAAAATAGTAATTGTGACCATTATCCCTGAACTTTTGCAATTGACTTGCTCCTAATCTTTCCGGCCTTAGTTCATCGGGAAGTTTATGCTTCCCCAGATTAATAAAATATTCAGGTTCCATTTTATCAGAAGATATCCTGTACACAGTATCATTATACATAGATTTTAAATGATACATACTTTGACTGAAATAAAATGGTTCAAATGCCGGATAACCTATCATTATTTGGATCGAACTGGGCGTACTTGTCCATTTTGTATAATTTTTAATCGTTGACAAAGTATCCCAGTTTTCATTCATTATACAAAACATAATATCCTCGGTCCCTGAAGCTCCTGACTCATAAGTTAAAAAGTGACCGTTCGGCAATATTTTAAAGCTCTCGATATGGGGTTCATAATCAAGAGTTTTAATCAGTTCTCCTGTGAATGAGAAAAATAGCAATTCACGCTGATAGTTTTTTTGGACTACAAGTGTTTTCTTATCAGGGAGAAAAGAAAGATTTCTGATCAGGTCAATTTCGCCGGGGCCCCTGCCTGAAGTCCCAATTCTTTCTATGAATTTTCCGTTGCGGGAAAACTTGAGAATATGATCAAAGTTTCTAATGAAAATAAGACTGTCCGTGAAATAATACCTTACTACAGGTCTTACCATACAGTCCTCTTTGGTTTCAAGCACTATATATTCAACATCCGAGGCAATTGTACTTAAAGGAAGAGTCTGTTTATTATTAAATGCTTTCTCCAGGTCTATTTCAAAGATCTTATCAGAATCATCTCCTGAAATTCTGTTGCCAGTTCCAGAATTGTTTTTGCAGGAGAAGATCAGTAATACAATACAGGCGAAAAATATAATTCTCATGGTATGGTCTCTGTTTTTGTCAAGGATATTCAAAATCGCCGGCTTGTTAACCGGGCACTGTTATATTCGATAACTCGTTTAACGAAAAAACAGGAATAGCAAGAAGCAATATCCCAAAGGCAATTAATCAGACCTTCCGTGTCAGGGGTTCGCAGCAATTATTTTTACCAGAAGTAAACCTATAAAAACACCTGCAATCATGGTCAAAATTTCTACAAAAGCACCAGTAAAAATTGAAAGCTTATGATTCCAATTGCTCGCTTGAATTTTAATTCTTAAAAGATCACCCAACCAAAGACTTACAGCAAAAGAAATAAGGAGCAAGAAAAGGTAAAAACCATCAGAAGAATTAAAACTAGTTCTCATATTTTTCAAAAAGATAAAGATACAACTCTAAAAAACACAAGTCAATATTTTAAGCACAAGGAATAGCTATTTAATTATCTAAAAAACAAGCTTAATACCTTTACTTTATTAAAAGCAGAAAGCTCAAATTGGATGCAATATTGTTATGAAAATTAAGATTACAGGTTCAGTCTCTTCATCTGCTATGACACCAGATTATAAGGCTGTTAAATTTTTAATTTGTCCAGATAGTTTTGATATAGGTCGAGTTTTGATCGAATCTGACACCATTTATAAACATATTTCCTACGAATCCTCCCAGTCCTCCTAAGTATTCACAGTTTGAACTGTAAACAGGTGCCATCATATCTGCTCCGCAATTGCCAGGATCAAATACATATACATAATCTCCCTGAAATGAATATTGTCTTACTGAGGCACCGGTTTCACAAAGAAAGACTGAATTTTTACTATTTCTGATCAAGTCTTTAATGCAGCCTGGAGCATCTTTTTCAGTTTTTTCGCAAGCTGTTAAAAGAAAGAATGATAGAAATATTAAGAGAATGAGACTTTTCATGGTAGTTGGGTTTGTAATTTATTTACAAATTTTATACCAAAAACATTCTTTACTTTTAATTAGGACACTGAATCCTAAACCGGTGGTATAGTTGAGTTGCCCCTTCTTAGCTCAGGACAAGCTATACGTCATTGTGAAAGAATGTTTTTCAATATCAGTATATTAGGTTATATCCCATGTTAAGGTGCGTTTGTTTTATATTCATCTTATTAATAATAAATCTAATACATGCAGAGAATAGTTAAAAGTCTTTGTTCCTTTTAATATTTAAAAAGTTTAATTTTAAGTATGCTGATATCATCAAGATAAACATCTGAAGCTATATTATATGGATTTGGTGGTAGATTTATTCCAAACTCATCTCCATTTAAAGTTCTCTTTTTTACCCATTTCCCATCAACAAACTTTCCTTCTTCAACGGAAAGAAGCTGAGAAATTGGTTTGCCAGAATCAGCAGACGCATACCCAACATGACAAGCATTTCCGGATATAATAAATTCATCTTCAGAAATCTGAATTATCAACCCATATCCTTTAATAAGTGAATTCTTCTGCAAGTCGTAGCCAGGCTTAAAGATATAGTCGCCAAGTTGAAAAGACGCCGGTGATGCATTATCATCTTCCATAAAACCGTTTATTTTATCTTCAACCTGGGCTTTGGTAATTAACGGTCTAAGATTATCAAGTACTCCATAAGCTTTCTTTATGGGATGGTTACTATGATAAGTATGATGATCAATACCAAATGGCGAAAAACCCATTGCTTTGAAATGTCCAAAACAAAAAAACGATTTTGGAGCAGCACTTAATGTATCATTCATCCAGATCGCACAGGCTTCAGGTACAAGTAATGGATTTTTGTTATGTACAAAATTTGCAGCCGATAATCCGAACGTTTTTGAGTAATTATCGTTGGCAAGAACATCAATAGCAGGAGCACCAGCCTGCCAAATATCAAGCATGAGGTAATTTGGCCCTCCACTAGGCCAAACACCCGGGATTAAATTGCCTCCCGAGGCATCCCAGGCATTTACATATGTTGGCAGATTATAAATAGCTTTACCTGCCTTTGCCAGTTCATTGACATATTTAGCGTAATTCCAGGCCATAAATATTTCATCGGTATTTGGCGATTTTCCAAAAACCTCTTCCCATGTACCCTGTGTTTTTGAACCATTATTTACATATGGCTCATAAATGTTGGGTTTTAATTTATTAAGATTATTGCTAATGTATTTAATCAATTCACCCGGAACTTGTTGTTCAAATAGTTTGGTAGCTTCAGGTGAAAGATCCCTTGTACCTCCTAATAAACCAACCTCATTCTCGATTTGCATCATTAGCACAGTACCATGCTTATCAACCTGAGCAATTCGTTCCATTAACTTTTTATAAGCCTTCAAATCGGCATTTAAACAATTGCTATTAATATTGGAAATTGTGGCAGAAATTCTCTTGTCTTTAAAAAGCATGCGTGGGAAACGTTTCATATCTGTTTTAACCCAATCAGGAGTATAATTGGACTCGCCATTTTTCCAACTTCCAAACCACAGAATAACCAGTTTCAGGTTATTATCATATGCACTTTTTATGTGGCTATCGATAAGAGAGTAATCAAAAGTACCTTCTTCCGGTTCAAATTGCTGCCAGTTTATAGGTAAATAAACCGTATTAACATTCAGTGACCGAACGTGTGCCCAAATATCTTTCATATGCTCAATGCTCGAGGCAGAAGAATTTAATAATTCAGCTCCAATAATTAGAAATGGTTCATTGTTTACATACAATTGCTTAACACCATTAATCTCTTTTATCACTGGCAAAACTAAATTATTAGCTAAGTCGTCCGCGTTTGAAGAATTATTAGCTTTATTATTTGCTGTCAATAAAGTCAATAATAGAGTAAAGACTATAGATAATTGAATTCTTTTCATAATATTATTAGTACGTATCATTATTAAAAATAAATCCTATAAATTTAACTGTAAAAGTCATAGGTCAAATGTTTCAAGCGGACTTTTTATCTGATCGAAACAACTGGTGTTTACATTGGTATAGTCCTGGTTAATTTAATATCTTCAGCTATATCATCAAGCTTAAGGGTCATTTCAGAGCATTTTCCGCTGATGTCTATCACACTGGTTTCATTTAAAGGACTGGATGCATTCCGGCAACTCCAAACTAGAACGTTCAGTAGTAAAAATGATGTAGAGAAAACTAAATTTTTCATTTTATGGTTCATTTGTTAAGGTGAAGTCGAGCTTTGTTCGCCGTAGCACAATAAGTGTTATGCATTCGTGACTTATTTTTTAAGTATCTGTGACAAATTATCACCAAGTATTGATTGTTTGTCCTGATCAGAAATGTCAAGTCCCGAAATTCTCTCAATGTTTAACTGGAGATTGTTTCTGCCATACGGGTTATCGGATCCAAGAATTAAGTTTTTGGCTCCAAAAAATTCAAAGGCCATCAGAATTCTTGTTGTGGAAACAAGCTGTGGTGAGGAAAGGTCAAAGAATAGATTTTGATGGATACAGTTTTTCTTAATAAATAATTCAAGCCCAAACAGATGGGCGATGATCAACTTAAGATCAGGATGTTTAAATTTGTAGCCAATGATCTTCTTTACTTCCTCATCTGAATTCAGATGAATAAATAAGGGCAAATCATTTCTTTCAGTCCAGAGAGCAATTTCGTTAAAAAATTCCGAATCAATTGAGAAATTGTCCCAGACCTGGTGAAGTTTTACTCCGGAATATTGCCAATCGAAAAGCTTTTTGTCCATATATTCGATAGGATTCTGAATGCGGGTTGTGACCCAAAGGAATTGAATCACCTGACCATTGGTCTTTTGCTTAAGTGTATATACATATTCATTTCCGGCTGGAATATGATTAATCATGCCTGATAATCTGATCACAACCCTTGTCAGGAAATTAGTAACCTTGACAACATTTAGTCTGGGGAATAATGCTGCCAGATTTGGCAAGGAGTACTCGGCTTTACTATTAGGCTCCCCGGGTACAAGAATAACTTTATCAGCACCGGATTTTTCAAGAGTTTTGATAATGTCATCAGGGGTTAAATATCCCCCACAGGCATGTGCATGTCCATCGATAATCATGTGAGTCTGTTTTATTTAATGATGATATTCTATTCTTTACCGGATTATCAAGATTACCTGTTTCCAGAGCTTGTTTTATTAATTGTTTCAGATTAGGCGAAGAATATCTTACAAAACCAAGATCATTGGTGGTGGAAAGATAATTTTACAGATACTACGACAAAAGTATCCTTAGATTCTCCATGAGCCGATCCAGGGTCAAAATATTACAGATTCGCCTCAAGTTGTATGCGATAGACATAAACCCCGCATCAGAGCTTGCTATATCGATTCAAAAATACTTATTAAGCAAAATTATTTGTTATCAATTCTGTCAGATATGGTTTTGAAGGATCTGTAACAGTTGGTATTCATTTTGAACAAATCAAAAACTGCCCATACGGATTTAAAACTACTGCTTTTTTAAATGTCATCTGCAATTTTAGAGAGGTATTGCTGAGATCAAATTCAAATCGGATTACATTTTCAGGCAAATAATTTAATCGTAGTATTTTATCTGCCGTTCCCTGATAATTAGAGGTTTATTATCAACATACATAAGTAGTTTAATCCAGTTTCCCATTTTGTCGTATTCGCTCTTAAAGGCATAATCAACTACCCGGCTATTCGCTCCAAATATCTCAATATGGGTTGTAAGCCTATCGCCTTTGTCAGTACGAGTAATATCACTTTGATATAAAGGCTTCCCGCTTTTGTTGAAAGGCTTGCATTGGACGATATGACCCTTGTCATTATACTTGTACAATGTATATGCACCTGGTTCACCTTTATAATCATATGTTTGCATTTTTGTCCGGTTCCCGTTCTGGTCGTATTCGTATTTAATACTCATAAATAGGGTGTCATTTTTAGGACTAAAATACTTAACCTCTTCAAGGTAATTTTCATTATAAGTTGTTTTGCCGTAGCCCAAGGCAGTATCTGCTGAATAATACATTACCTTATTTATTCTCTTTCCTGAGCTCTCAGTAGAACAATATGAAGTTACTTTGCCATTTTGGTCATAAGAGACACTTTTAAGTATAATCCCTGTGGGGCTGTATTCCTCCATAAATGTTGGTTCCATATTATTGAATGTTTTCCTGTCTTCAGCTGTAAATTCGTTCCCTTTTACAAACATTCCGTTTTCCTCTTTAGCCAAATAGTTAGTAATTTTCACCTCTTTAACCTTCCCATAGATCTTTTCAATGTACCCAGGTGACGGAGTAGAATATAGCTGTCCGGTTAGGACGTAATCCTTTTTGCTGCAACCAACAGCTATAACTGCTAATACTGTTACCAGAATTAAATTAGTCCTTTTCATAAAAATGGGTTTTAATGATTTACTAATAATGTTTAAGAATCTGTTGAGTAAAATTAAAACAAGAAAATCCCAATGTCAAATTTATTTTAGGGACGGCAAATTGGATTTTTAGTTAGTGGCATATAATTTAAAGTCATGGTAAATATTCAGGATTTGTCATGTCACGATAAAGTTGTAAAGGTGGCCACCGATAGCTATCGGGAGTAAAAACCATGATCCGCCAGCCGAAATACTGCGGAGATGAAGCAAGTAAATCATCAGTCTTTTCATAGCATGGTTCGTTTTAGCGTTTCGTTTTGAACCGGTTATTATATCTTTTTAAAAATTAGATTATCAGGGTAATTCTCTTTTATGAATATGCTGTATAATAGCTGTTAAAACAAAAACGATTATAAAAGCAGGCACTGCGGTTAAAATAGGCCATATTATTAGTGATAAGGCTAATAATAATTGGTTGGCTGATGTAACGAATTGTGCGTGAATGTTAGCTGCCACTGCAAGTCCAAAGGCTCCTACTGCAGCTGCAGAAGATGTATATAGAGCTGTTTTAAGTGGAGAATCACTGTATCTGAAGTACTCATACCAAATATGAGCTGCAAATAAGGAACCACATGTGAGCCATGCAGCCAATCGCCATATAAAAACCATAACAGGCGATTTTGACCATCCGGCAAACTTACCGAAAACAATTCCATCTATGCAATAGATTGCGCCAATAATCAGAATAGTCCAGAGCCACCTTCGCCCACGTGGTTCTTTCAAGTGCGTATCCAGATTATCATTGATTGATTTAGAATTTTTAAGATCCATGGTTAACTTATCTGCATTAAATATATTTTGTGTTCAATAACTAAACATTTTTTAGGAGTTAGCGTTCGTTTGCATGGAATTTGTCAGGATCGTCGAAATTTGTCAAGGTTTACTGTCCCGCATGAAAGGCAGGAATTGTCCTGATAGTGTTATTTTTTAGAGTCCCATTCAAATATTACAGGAATCCCCCAGACTGCTCCCCTGGTTATTTCACCATGTCTGTAGAAAACATCCCATTGAGGAATGGATTTCACAACTCTTTCCGCTTCTTTGTCAAAGACTTCATTGAATCCTCGTATTACTTTGACTTTGTCGATTTTGCCATCTTCAGTTGAGTTGAGAATGGCTACCATTACTTTGACAGGGTTGTCCTGTTCAGGCAGATTTGAATAATCGATATTGTTCTTTATAAATTCTTTTAAGAGTTCCGGATCCTGTGTGTATTTAGATATTCTGGTTTTGGAGTTGTCAAATTCCTGAGTTTGTATTAAAGTCCCATTTTCAATTGTAAACTCAACCTCCTTTTCAAAGATGCTCATAAAACCATCATGGATATAATAAAGCATTTTGCCTTCAGGAGATATAATTTTAGTATTCACCCAGTCTGCAGGGACTCTGCCGTTTACGATTCTGTCAGGAAATAGGGTTTCCAGGTCAGCGTATTCTGTCCCATGTGTATCAGCACCACTATAAGAGGACACTTTAACATATTTCATATCAGTTGGATAGCATGCATTTCTGATACTTAACAGATATAACTTGTTATCTTCAATTGTCCAGGTGGCTACATAATTTCTATAACAAGCTGTATAAAAACATCCACTCCCGCCAAACAATCTTTTTGGGTTTATTAATCCAATATCAGGGAAATAGTCAAGCGGGCAATCGAATAAGGATAAAGTATCTCCTTTATAGATAAGGATATCAGGTATCTGAGCAGTCCCGAATGCCTGAATACTTATAAGTACTAACAAGAATGCAGTAACTGACTTTCTCATTTTGTGCAGCTCTACAAGTTCCAAGAATGTTTTTGACCTCGCGAAAACTTCACATTTAAAGGTGTTCCGATTAAAATTTATGTTATGGAAAAGCAGATAATTGTTATCTCCCAATCAGAGTTATCAATATTACTCCGTTTGCTCCTCTTGAACCATAAATTGCGGCATCATTTCCTTTAAGAATATCTATAGATTTAACCAAACGTGGATCGATAACATCGAGAGTATTGTCACCACTGAGCGACATTTCAATGCCGTCAACTAACACCATTGGATCGCTTGAAGCATTTATTGTGGCTATACCTCTGATTGTAATTTTTTTCCCTGCCACCTGAACACCCGGAAGCTCTCCCTGAATCATTTGATAAACATTTTGATAAGATGCATATTTAGTATTTTGACCATTTATATTGCCAACGCTGGTTGCCATGTCCTTTTTTCGGGCATAACCATAACCGATATTTACTACTTCATTATCTGGATTTTCTTGTTTCGCTGGTTGTACATCAAGTATTACATTGTTAAGTTTAAAATTGATTACAATTCTGCCATTAATTGCTTCATTCATAAGACCGCCTGATAAATTGACAATAGATATTAATGCTGCATCAGCCTTTATTTTAACCTTATACATACCGTTGTTGTCGGTAATAACATCAGAACTTTTGTTGTCAATTAATACCATAGCGCCAGAGACAGGCCTGTTATTAATATCAAGGACCTGACCAGTAATATAATACTTCTTTCCTGACTTTTGAGCAAAAGAGCTAACGGATGAAGTAAGAATAAAAATTGATAATAGTAATATTGTACTTTTCATGGCCTGAGTTGTCTTAAATTATTAACAATAAATTTCGTTATATTTTATGACTTTTATTGTATTAAAACTCATATTTCTTTCGCGTTAAAGAAATCAATTACATAATAATTGACATTTAAAAGAACAGTGACCCTTATTGGTCAGAATATTTACTTATGGTAAGCCGAAGTGAATTTTTACAAGGAAAGAGAAAGACGCAGTTAATTAAACGTGCGTCTTTCATAAAAAGTATATTTAGTGAGCTTTAAAATTCCATTTGGAATTGTCACTATTCATATCAAAAGCTGCAAGTGTCGGTGAGCTGTCTCCGGAAGATACCAGCGCTAACTTCTCTTTTGAATCCGGAACTACCTTAGGCATAATTCTATATGTTCCATCAGTCAATTGATCGATTCGCCATAATTGTTCCGGCGCGCCGGCAAATGCCGGAACCGTTATCACTTCGCTTTCTGCTGTTGCTGCTAATGCCCTATCTGTTCCTGCGATTACTATTTTATAAAATGGTCCGCCTGGATATCCTCCTGCATCAGGAACTGCTGTAATTGTCCATTTTTGATGAGGGCGGAACATGTAATCACCAATTCTTACATCAATATTGCCGGTCGGCCAGGTTTTAATTACATCTGCTAATTCCTGGGATGGAACCGGCTTTATTGGTTCATCACTATTACGTCCAAATCCGCGCATTCCACCTGCCATTCGTACAAAATCAACTACTAATTCTAAGGCATATCCTCTTCTCTCGGATTCAATTTCATATGTTCCTTCTTTGAAATTATCTCCTGCAACAGGCCATCCGTTTTTCCATAGTAACGGACGGATACCTAATACGCTGCGTCCGCTTTGATCTAAATCTGCTTCATAATGGCAGGACATTTTCTGAACACCGTCACCAAGGTCCAGAAGTCCAAAGTGTCCTGGACCGGTAACTCTTCCGCCGGCTGCAACTACCATCCTGCCGCCACCTTTTAACATGTCTCTTCCCATGTTATCAAGGTAAGGACCGGTTACCTTCCTGGAACGGCCAACAACTATATTATATGTTGAGTTTGCACCATCGCAGCAGGTTCCGTGTGTGCCAAGAAGATAATACCATCCGTCACGATACATCAAATCAGTAGCTTCACAATCAATTGCTATATTTATTGCTTTATTGCCTTCTACACGTTTTCCTGTTTTGGGATCAAGTTCTACAAGGCGAATGAACCCAAAATATGTTCCGTAAGACATCCATAATCGCCCATCGGTTGGATCCAGAAGAAGTCCGGGATCGATTGCATCACAATCTTCCGTACCATCGGTTGAAGCAACTACGACAGCTTCTGAATATTTAAAATCCGGAGATTTCGGGTCAAGAGTTTTATTCCACATTGTAAGGATTCTTCCATTATGTCCGCCTCCCAGGCCACCACCGGTTGCGCCATAGGCTATAAGATAGCGATCACCAATTTTCATTGCATCCGGTGCGGCTCCTCCGCCGGGTCTTACTGCACCAGTGTTCCATGTCCAGCCATCTTCGGATATTAATCCGCCTCCCCCTGTGCCAAATGTATAATACTTTCCTTCACATTCCATGATTGTTGACGGATCATGTATAAATGGTTTTCCTACCTGTGCTATTGCCGTTCCGGTTAACAACACTGATAACAGGGCTGTTGCGCCTATTATATTAATTCTTATTTTCATAATTCCAATTTCTATACAATTGAGATCTTAAATACAATAACTAACGAATATCATTCACAACTAATAGTGATATCTTTTACAGGCTTTCCTTTTTCATCCAGGAAGCGAACACAGAAATCACTCATTCCAGGACCATTGATTACGGCTCCGCGGATTATATTCTTTCCTTTATTCAGTGTCAGACGTGTCGATACACAATCATCCATTACCATGCGCCTGTCTCCGGAAAGTATCACTGCTTCATTTCCATTTAGCCACCACATTGATGCTGAATTTGACCCTACTGCCATTCTAACATTTTTCATTTCCTGCGGACTGTTGACTACGGTTACTGCCCAAAACAGAACTCCGTATATCTGTTTTCTTAACCCATAGGCGAAACGAAATAGTTTGACATTGAAATTTGTGCTCTCCAATGCGTGCCACGTTAGTTCCTGCTCTCCAACTTTTACCTTTTCTCCATCTTTGGGAAGAACAGTAAACTGGTTTGGAAAATACACTGTTGTAAATGCTGTTCTTATGTAGCTATCAGTAAAAACAGTATTGCTACGGTTCGGTTTGTTAATTGGTTCCAATAGTAACCAACGTTGAATGAATCCTTCAGAATCCGGTGTCTTCTTTTTTGTTGTGGCCGGAATGAAGTATGGTGCGATGCTTCGTGTAGTATCGCTTTGGATGGCACCATCATTTTTGCCCCCAGGTGTAACGGAATATCCTTGTAATCCTAATCCTGCCAGAATTACAGAACCCATCACTAATAATAATGTTTTGCGTTTAATGTTCATAGTAGATCTTTACAGTGTTTACGATTGTTTTTCTTGAAAAGATAAGCATACTTTTTACAAAACTACCAAAATAATTTTCGCTTTGTACTACATGGCTAATAAATATTGTGACTTAGTAGTGATGGAGAAAGCAGTTCTTATCCAAGTTCGACAAACAAATTTCCATTGTCCGTGTTATAAAGCGTTCTGTTTAATTATTTTAATCAGATTATATTTCTGAAAAGAATTCTATTAAAACAGGTGCCAGTACTTTTGGACTCACACCGTGTGTCTGGCCCGCTAATGTACGGATTTGCATATTGGGAATATATTTGCTGATTGCGTGAGCTGTATCGCGCATATGTATTGTGCCTGCGCCGCCATGCATGATAAGTGTTGGGATTTTTATACTTTTCAGCAGGACCACCGGCAGAGCATGTCCTTCACCCAAAACCTCACTGTCATATGCTAATGTTGGCGCCATTAACTCCAGACCCCGCCACATTGGCATTTTTTTAAGGGCTTGAATTTGTTTGTCAGAAACACCTGCAGATCGGATGAATAAGGCGACGGCATCTCCTTTTCGTCCCTCCTTGAGCAACTTCTTAAGTTGACCGTAGTATTCATTAGTGGTTTTACATTCTTCGTCATCTAACGAATATGGCGCTTCGTATATGGCTAATTTTCTAACTTGTTTGTAAAGTTTGCCTGCAACCTGAAGTGCAATTGCTGCACCTGAAGAATGACCATAAAGACAAACGGGTCCTCCAACCGCATCTATAAGCGAAACGATATCTTCAAATTCGCGGTGCGGCGAATATGGTTTTGTGTCTGTACTATCACCACGTCCTCGCCGGTCATAGCTTACGACAGTGAAATGGGATGCCAGCAGTTTAGCTAACCTGGAACCGGACTTCCTTGAATTTAGAGCCCCGAGCACTAATATAACAACATCTCCATTACCTGCTTTTTCATAAGCAATTGTTGTACCGTCTTTTGATGTAACTGCTGCCCTCTTCATGCATAATATTACTTTAAATCGCTTTGTCCGGGAAGGTTAGGATCATTGGTCTTTACTTTCCAAAATTTTAGTTTACTTTTAAATTTGTCATAAAAACTCCTACCTAAAATAAATAAACTCAGATAAAACAATATCTCACCCACAATTATCAGTCCGGTTGTGATCCCTGCAAACTGAATTTTCGAGAAACCAAACCATGGGATAATCAATATCATTAAAAACGAAAGACATGAAATAAGTAATAATATGTATCCGATTGTTTTAACCATTTATCATTCCCCCATCATGTAAGGATAACAAAGATTCGGATTATAGGTTTAATATATCTCGAGGTAGTCAGGTTTCGTT
>CAWHIG010000014.1:0-998260 GCA_963829255.1 uncultured Bacteroidales bacterium | reverse complement strand
CCGGAACAAGGCCAAGGTCGAATAATATTGCCGGTCTTAATAAGGAAGAGATCTCCCTGATACTTTCAACCGATTCTTTTATAATACTGCTCATCTCTTCAATTTTTTCACGTACGGTCTTCGATTGAACTCCGATCCTGGTTTTCAGCCACGCTATATCAAGATTAATTGCAGTTAGTTTCTGACCAAGATCATCATGAAGGCTGAGTGCAATCTCATTTCTCTCGTTTTCTCTGACTTCTACGAGATGTTGATTCAGTTTCTCAAGCAACTTTTTGGATTTTAAAAGTTTTTCTTCAGTTTTCTTCAGCTTTGTTATATCCCGTGCAGCAGCAAAGACTCCCTGAGCTTCACCGGTTTCATTTTTAAATAATGCAGCGTTATATAAGATGTGTATTCTTCTGCCACTTCTATGAAGTATTGTCAGAGGATAATCCTTGACTATCCCTTTTGAGAAAACTGTTTCGTATATGGTTTTGGCCTGGTCAGGGTTCTCAAAATAATCAGCAAAGTCGCTTCCAATCAGTTTTTCCCTGGTCATTCCGGTGATTTTCTCAGTAGCGAGGTTAACATCAGTGATCTTTCCTTCAGAGCTTATTGTAACCAGAGGATCGAGACTTGCTTCTATCAGATTTCGTGCATAAAGTGAGGAAGAATACATTTCCTTCTCCAGTTTCTTCCGACTTGTAATATCCCGATGCTCTGCCTGATAATAGAGCAATTTTCCAGCATTATCCTTCACCTGTTTTGCTCCGACCAGAGCCCAGAATTTTTCGCCATTCCGGCGATTCAGCTCAAATTCTGTTGGTGGCATGTAACCGGTTTTATCAAGGATTTCAAGGACATTTTTCCTATCTTCAGGATGGAAGTAAAGCATTTTTATATTGGAAGATACCTCCTTCATCATTGTGGATACATCAGGATAACCATACATTTCAGCATAGGCTTTGTTTATCCTCTTAAATCCGCCATCCGGATAAGTTTGTGAGATGCCCATAATAGAATTTTCAAAAAGGCTGCGGTATTCAGCTTCAGAAGCCTTCAATTTCTCCTCGGTTATTTTGCTTTCAGTAATATTATTGGCAATTACCTGTACACCCTCGACTGCTCCATTTCTATTCACTATCTTCACATGAATTGACTGATACCATCCTGGTTTTCCGTCTAGTTGAACACAATCTTCAAATTGAACAGGCTTATCTGACTTCGCTACAATGTTTATTCTATCGATATATTTTTGGCCCAGCTCTTTTCCAAAAACTTCAATCAGGTTTTTTCCAATATAATCCGAAGGTGTACCTCCCATATTGGCTATTGCCATCTGGTTGAACATCATAATCTTACCATCTAAAGCATAGAACCCTATTCCCAATCCGCAATTATCCATAAACAGACGGTACTGCTCTTCACTCTCCTTCAAAGCCTTCTCAGTCTTTTTGCGCTCTGTTATATCCCTGATAATGATCGTTGTAAATTCGTTACCATCAGAAGGAGCATAAAAAGAGGAAGATACTTCAACTGGAAATCTGGTCCCATTTTGTTTAATAAATGTTAACTCCCCAAAAAAATTGCCTGATTCTTTACCTTTCCTTACTGCATCAGCCAGCTGGGGGGTTTGTTCTACTATTCCTTTTCTTCCCAGCTTACATATCTCTTTTTCACTAAATCCCAGCATTCTGCATGCAGCTGGATTGGCTTTATAAATCCGGCCATCCTGTGAGCCGATCAACATAGCATCCAGGCTAGTTTCGAAAAATATATTGTCAATCTCAGGAATATTTTCAATTGATTTTTTATTTAAGGATCCCGGATTCCGGAATTTCATATTTTCTGATTTTGCTTTCATGCCACTTTTTAAGTTAAAGGAAGTGATCATTCTGCAACGCTTGATTTTATAGCCTGACTGGCAGTCAATAAGTACAAAACAAGATTAATAATGGCAATTTAAGCCTTTTTTTGCATTTAAGCAGATTAAAAACTAAATTTACAGTATGTATCTTTTATGACCAAAAACGTCAAGCCATGAAAAAATTTACTTTGATAATCAGTGTATTAGTCACACTTTTCGTCTTAAATTCATCTGTCTCCTTTTGTCAGGACTGGCCTCAATGGCGAGGACTAAACCGTGACGGTAAAGTTACAGGATTCAAAGCACCTGCCACATGGCCGGCTGAACTTAAACAGGAATGGAAAGTTACTGTAGGGTTTAGTGATGCAACACCCGTACTTGCAGGCAAAAATATCTACCTTAATACCCGGCAGGGTGATCAGGAGGAGATTCTTTGTCTTGATGCAGCTACCGGTAAAGAATTGTGGAAAAACACTTATGCTGCCATCGCTGTTACCGGGCCTTCTGCTTCACAACATCCGGGTCCAAGAGGTACACCTGCAGTTTCAAACGGGAAAATTGTTACATTCGGAGCTTCAGGTATACTATCCTGCCTCGATGCAGCAACCGGGAAACTGATTTGGAGAAAAGATAATCCGACAAATGCTTTTCCGGCTTTCTTTACCGGAGCCTCTCCCATCATCATTGACGGAGTATGTATCATCAATATCGGAAAAAAGGATGATGGTCAGGTAGTTGCTTATGACCTGAATTCAGGTAATGAAAAATGGAAATTGTCGGGTGATGGCCCTTCATACTCCTCTCCATCGGTTATGACCATTGACGGCAAGAAACTTCTGATTGTAATCACAGAAAAAAACATTATGGCTCTCAACTTAGCCGACGGCAAGCTGCTCTGCCAGAGCGCAACTCCTGTTCAACAAAGGTTTTATAACTGCGTCAGTCCGTATATTGACGGCCAAACAATATATTTAACCGGCCAGGGTACCGGAACAAAAGCGATTAAAGTTGAGAAATCAGGTAATGAATACATTACTAAAGAAATCTGGAGCAATCCCGAAGTCGGTGCAAAATGGAACACCCCCGTTCTTAAAGATGGCTTTCTTTATGGTTTCACAGATCAGAAAAGAATCTATTGCCTTAATGCGGCAACCGGACAGACTGCCTGGATCGATAATGTAGTCAACAGTGATTTTTCAACAATAGTTGATTGTGGTTCAGTAATCATCGGTTTAACAAGTACCGATAACCTTATTGTTCTGAAACCAGATGGAAAAGCATATTCCGAGGTAGTTAAATACAAAGTCTCCGATACGCCAATCTATGCATATCCTGTAATCTCGGGGAACAGCATTTATATAAAGGATGCTGAAACTCTGATGCTGTATAAGATAAAATAGATAAATAACCTCTCACAACGAGTTCAGGGACATGCCATGGCATGTCCCTTCTCTTTGGCAAATGTAGGGCCACGCCATGGCGTGGCCTTTGGAACTATCTCTCTCCCTTCATAAATTCGCCTTTTGAATTAGTCAGAAGATTTTTAGTCAGATAAGAGACTCCTGAACCTATTGCCGCAATGACTACCGGTTTCATAGTTATCCAGTTAATAGTACCTCCATTTGCAATAAGCTGGTAGAATCCTGTCAGGAAAGTACAAAAAATAACCACAATTAATCCTTTTATAAAATCACGGCTGTTAAGTCTCAGGAATTTAGATCTCATTGTTTCTAATTTTTTCAGACAGTCATCATTTTAAACCAAATTTACATCATAAAATTATTAAGGTCAAGGAACAGTGATTATATTTTAACAGATATGAGGTATTGTTTATTCTCACATCGTTCACCACAGACCACAGGCCACAGGCCGCACACCGGACCTTCCTACCAGACCTTCTCCATGAGGAGAATATTCCTAAGGTCGTTCGGAGAAATATTTTCCCTGATCTCCCCGGTATCAACAACTGAAATGAATCCGGACTCTTCGGAAATGACCACAATGAGTGCATCGGAATGCTCGGACATGCCAATTGCAGCCCTGTGCCGCATACCGAAACGAGGAGGTAATGTGACCTGGTCTGTGGTCGGCAAAGGGCACCTTGCTGCAAGTATCAAACCTCCTTCAATAAGAACAGCTCCATCATGTAAGGGCGTATTCTTGAAGAAAATTGTTTCCAGTAACTCTGCACTAATCTGAGCCTTAAGCACTTCACCTCCTTCGGAAAAAATATCAAGACTGCTTTTTCTGCCAATTACTATCAGGGCGCCGGTTTTCCTGGAAGCCAGTCTTTCACACGCCTTGACTATCTCTTCAGCTTCCCTGGGACTGACGGGCTCTTTCCTGACCAGTGAGAAAAACCTGCTGAATGAAAACCTGCTGCTTGTAATATATTTGTTCCCGATAACAAGTAAAAACCTCCTTACCTCCTGCTGAAAAACAATTATTAAAGCAATTACACCAACACCAATTACCTGTCCGAGCAAAGCACTTATAAGCTCCATATTCAATGCTTTTACAACCAGCCAGAACAGGTAGATAAAAAATATTCCGAGAAAAATGCTGAGAGCAGCTGTACCTCTGATAAGTCTGTAAAGCTGGAAGAGTATCAGGGCTACAAGGACAATATCAATTATATCAAGTACGGTTATGTGAAATGGCATAGGCTTTATTTAAAATTTAACTTTTAGTCTGATCTGTAGTTGCATGGTGCTGGGTGCTGGGTGCTTGGTTCTTTATTATTTTACCCGGAATTTATAATCTTCCTGATTAACTTCACAGTTTGTACTGCCTCCTTGACATCATGTACCCGCAGAATATCAGCCCCATTAATCAGTGCAACAGCATTCATTGCAGTGGTCCCATTAAGAGCCTCGTCTGCAGATATGTTTAGCGTTTTCCAGATCATCGATTTACGCGATACACCAACCAGTACCGGTAAACCGGCTATTGAAAAATCACCCAGCTTACTAAGCAGTTCAAAATTATGATCAACCGTTTTCCCGAAGCCAAATCCCGGATCAATAATAATATCCTTCACTCCTGCCGACCTGAGTTTGAATATCCTTTCACCCAGCCATTTCAGAATATCAGCAACAACATCCTCATAAACCGGATTATCCTGCATTGTTCGTGGATCTCCCTTCATATGCATCATAATATATGGTACATTCAGATCCTCAACAATTAAGAACATCTTGCTGTCCGCCTCACCTCCTGAGATATCATTTATCATCAGGGCTCCGCATTCAACAACTGCCTCCCTGGCAATATCAGCCCTGAAAGTGTCAACCGATATTATTGCGTCCGGGAGTTCCCTGTTTATCAGCTTAATAGCCTTTAAGACTCTGTTACTCTCTTCTTCAATGGAAATATCTTTTGCCCTCGGACGGGATGAGTATCCTCCTACATCAAGTATATCTGCCCCATCTTCCAGCATCCTGACTGCTACTCTAAGTATCTCTTCATCTGTATTATAACGGCTACCTTCGTAGAAAGAGTCGGGCGTAATATTTATAATGCCCATCACTTTCGGAATCTCCAGATCAAGCAGTTTGCCTCCTGTGTTAATATATCGTGGCTTTCCCGGAAACATAATATTTATGATTAGCCGAAATTAACGAAATTTGCATTAAACCAAACATACATTTCCATCTTTGCCCTGTGGTTATTACATTTGCACTTTATGAAATCAATTAAATGATGAAGCTTTTAGTTATCGAAGGGGTTGATGGTGCAGGCAAATCAACACAGATTAAATTATTAAAAGACTTTTTTTCTAAGAAAGGATATAAATGTGAATATCTGCATTTCCCCAGGACAGATACCCCATATTTCGGTGAGTTGATCACAAGGTTTTTAAGAGGTGAATTTGGTTCACTGAATGAGGTCGACCCCTACCTTGTTGCAATGCTTTATGCAGGCGACAGAAAAGATGCTTCAATGATGATAAACAATTGGTTATCAGACGGGAAGATTGTCCTGCTGGACAGATATGTATATTCGAATATTGCTTATCAATGTGGCAAGCTGAATGAAATAACGGCTCAGAATAAACTTATGAACTGGATCCTGTCACTCGAGTTTACGCATTTTGCAATTCCGAAACCTGACCTTAATGTTTTTCTTGATGTGCCCTTTGCTTTTACAGAAAGAAATCTGGCAAACACCAGAACCGGGGGTGACAGGGATTATCTTAACGGGACAAAGGACATCCACGAAAAGAGTATGGTGTTTCAGAAAAAGGTCAGGGATATTTATCTGCGAATTTCAGAATCGGATGACGGGCTGGCAGTTGTTGATTGCAGCAACAACAATGGGGAGATGCTGACCCCTTCTGAAATATTTGATTTTATTATTAAATTATTCAAAGAAAGAAAGCTAATCTGAAATGAAGATTGTCAGGAATATCAGCAGAATCATTATTGGCCTCGTTTTTATCTTCTCGGGAACAGTCAAAGCAATTGATCCTCTTGGTTCAGCTTATAAATTTCATGACTATTTTCAGGCATTCAATATTGGTTTTCTTAACAGTCTGAGCCTGCCACTGGCAATATTTTTGTGTACGGCTGAATTTATTGTGGGTTTCTCTATCCTTACAGGGTTAAGACAGAGAACAGCCATATGGGGTGCTCTGATTCTGATGGTCATCTTCACTCCTCTCACCCTTATTCTGGCATTGACAAATCCGGTTTCCGATTGCGGATGCTTCGGCGATGCAATACATCTTACCAACTGGCAGACCTTCGGAAAGAACATAGTTTTGATTATATTGACAATGATCCTGTTTGCAGGGAGGAAACATCTTAAACAACTCTTTGGCAGGACATTTGAATGGGTTATTATAACAGGTGCTGTTATAGTATTCATTATCTTTTCGTTTGCAAACCTGAGGTACCTGCCTGTCATCGATTTTCTCCCTTATAAAAAAGGAGTGAAAATTGCTGATCAAATGGTCATTCCTCCAGGAGTATCAGCAGATGAGTACCGGACGACTTTTATTTATGAAAAAAACGGGATTAAAAAGGAATTCGGCCTTAATAACTATCCTGCCAATGACTCGACCTGGAAGTTTGTTGACCAGAAATCGGTCTTGATTAAAAGTGGATATAAACCGCCGATCCACGATTTTATTATTACCTCACTTAATGGAGTGGATCTTACCCAAAAAGTATTATCGTATCAGGGCTATTCGGTTTTGATGATCTCCAAAAAACTCGTTGAAGCCGGATCCAAAAGGCTGACAAAAGGTTTTGAACTTGGTAAATATTGTGTGGCAGGAGGAATAAACTTCTATATTCTCACTTCTTCAGGAACAGATGAGGTGAGAAGTTATAATAACGGGTTGGAGTTCTGTACAGTTGACGAAACTACATTAAAAACCATGATAAGGGCAAATCCGGGATATATATTGCTGAAAGACGGAACAATTCTCGGGAAATGGTCATGGTCAAATGTTCCGGAAAAGGAATGGTTCGCTAAACTATCTGATAAAGAGAAATAATAATAGAAATTTTAAAATTGAATTTTTGATATACTTATTATATTTATTGCGGATTGAAAGTTGCAGGATGCATGGTGAAGACACCATGCACCTTGCATCTTGCACCATGCACCTTAAATAATTTATAATAAAATTTTTTAATTTAAACTTTGAGTTTTATGAGAAAGAAGATTGTTGCAGGCAACTGGAAAATGAATATGGATCTGGCTGAAGGCCTGAAGTTTGCGGGATCAATTGAGAAGTATTTCAAGGAAAAACCTGCCGATAAGGCATTAGTTATTTTATGCCCGCCATTTATTCACCTTGCAGGCATAGCAGAAATTCTGAAGCACGGGAAGGTAGCACTCGGTGCACAAAACTGTGCAGCAGAAGCATCCGGAGCATATACTGGTGAAGTTTCGGCCTGGATGGTCAGGAGTACTGGCGCCCAATATGTCATAATCGGGCATTCTGAAAGAAGATCCTATTATCATGAAGATGATAAGCTTCTGAATAAGAAGACATTACTTGCTATAAACAGTGGATTAAAGGTCATCTATTGCTGTGGAGAGGTATTAAAGGAAAGGGAAGCTGAACAACATTTTCTTATTGTAAGAAGACAACTGGAGGAGGGATTATTCAGTCTGACCGGAGAACAGATGGATATGATCGTTATTGCGTATGAACCCGTATGGGCTATTGGTACCGGTTTAACGGCAACGCCCGATCAGGCTCAGGAGATGCATAAATATATCCGTGACCTGGTAAAGGAGAAATATGGCAACGATTGCGCCAAAAAACTTCCTATACTTTACGGTGGCAGTTGCAAACCTTCAAATGCTGCTGAGATTTTCTCTAAACCGGATGTAGATGGAGGTCTGATAGGTGGTGCAGCTCTTAAGAAAGAGGATTTCATTGCCATTGTTGAGGCAATGAAATGAGTTATTAACAAAAGGATTTATCCATTTTTTAACCCCCCATCCCCCTAAAGGGGGGCTAATTCTTGAAATGGATGAGGATTTCCTCCCCTTCAGGGGAGGTGTTGCGAAGCAGCAGAGGGGTTTTACTCGTCTAGAGAAACTCCTGGTAATAAGAGAGAGGAGCAAAAACAAAGGGGGAATTGGCAAAAAGTGTTAAGTAAAGAACATTTTCATGTTAAAAAAGCAGTTGGTTCTGAGTTTCTTTTTACTGGTAATAATTCCTGTGACTTTGTTTTCCCAGGCCAAATCGGCATTTTCAGGAGATCCTGCAAATTTCAGGACTGAACTTAAAGCTTTTATGGGACCGAACCTTAATCCTGAACAGCTTGCCAATCTAAATAAATTCCTGGTGAGATGGGATAGTGCCGCGTATAGCAACGAAATTAAGGAAAAGATAATTGATGTTTCCAGCCAGCTTTCTGCCAGACAAATGCGGCCTGCTCCCCACTTCAATGATTTTCTTGTGACGCTAAATTATCTCATCGATTATAATCGTGATATTACTTTTGCCACTACCTGGCTTAAAGGAGTAAGTGAAATTGCATTCAGTCAGAAGTTTACAAACGATAACATTGATAAATATTTTAGGAGCTGCAGCTCGATGATAAAAGAGAATGTCTTATTTGAATCGGGTAGTGTTAAATGGAAAGTAAAAAACAACACCCTTAAATTCTTACACGACACCGCTATTTATGTAACCATTTCGGATGCTACACTTACCTGTTATTCACAAAAAGACAGTACTGAAATTTACAATGTAACCGGAGCATATTTTCCTGAGACTCAACAATTCAAAGGTACAAAGGGTGTAGTTACATGGGAAAAAGCCGGATATTCGCGAAAAGATGTTTTTGCTGAACTGACTGATTATTACATTAGTATGACAAAAAGCAGCTTTACCGTTGATTCTGCCCGACTCACACATAATATCTATTTTAAAGAACCGGTTTTAGGATCACTCGACGACCGCGCAATTAGCTTCACCAGCAGGGAAAAAGCTAATTATCCACGTTTTGAAACATACACTAAGGAATTCAAGATTAAAAATATTTATAAAGGGGTCAATTATGAAGGGGGCCTCAATTTTGAAGGAGCCAACGTAAAAGGAACAGGTAAAAATGCTTTCCTTGCGAAGGTCTCTCTTTTCAGAAATGATACCCTTTATCTTAAAATCAGTTCAAAAGAATTTCTCTTTTCGAAAACCGGACTGACAAGTCAGGAGGCTGCAATGGCACTTTATCTTGATAAAGATTCCATCTACCATACTAACCTGGGATTTTCGTATTTTTCTGAAACCAGGCAGGTAAACCTGTTCCGTACTAATAATCCTGTATCGAAGAGCCCGTATTATGATTCATTTCACAATCTCGACATGTATTTTGAATACCTGTCATGGAATATGAATGACTCGAAAATGATCCTTTCACGTGCAAGAGGAGCCTCATTGGGCCGGGCACAATTTGAATCTGCTTCTTACTTCAATTCAGAATATTTTTTACAGCTGATGGGTCTCGATGATTATCATCCCCTGAACCGTCTGACAAAATTTGCCGAATGGTTTTATTCCCAGACGTTTCCGGTAGCTGATTTTGCCAAATGGCTGGACAAATCTGTCGAATCAGTTACTGGTTTATGCATCGATATGGCTATCAAAGGTTTTATTTTCTATGATCGTGTAAATAATGAAGTAACAATAAAGAAAAAAACCAAGGATTTTCTCGATTCATACGGGAAGAAGAAGGACTATGATATTCTTAACATAATGAGTGAAACGAAAGCTCCTGTTGATAATGCAATTCTCGATATGAAAAATTTCAGATTAACTGTAAATGGAGTTTCTGGCGTCCTTCTGAGTGATTCCCAGAGGGTTGCAATATATCCTTATAAGAAACAACTGGTAATCGGAAAGAACAGAAGCATCAGTTTCGACGGTGTAGTTGAAGCAGGGCTGTTTACGGTATATGGTCATGAATTCGCTTTCAGTTATGATACTTTTAAGATCAGACTTCAAAAAATAGATTCGATTAAAATCTCGGTTGAAACTGAAAAGAAGGATAACCTTGGGAATCCTGTTATTAAAAATGTGGACAATCTTATTCAACTTGGAACTGCAGAGCTTTATATCGATAATCCGGATAATAAATCAGGATTAAAAAGCCTCAAGCAGTATCCGATTATCAATGCAACAACTTACTCGTATATTTTCTATGATAAAATACCAGGTCTGGAAGGTGTATACAAACAAAAAGACTTCTTTTTCAGGGTTGATCCTTTCACTTATGAAAACATAGATCATTATACTAATCAGGATATGAATCTTTCCGGAGAATTTGTTGGAGGGAATATCCTCAAACCGATGAGGCAATATCTTGTTATACAGGAAAACAACTCATTGGGTTTTAATATGACTATCCCGCCGGAAGGAATTGAAGTATATGGAAACAGAGGCATATTGTACGAATCTCTCAGCCTGAGCAACAAGGGACTTATCGGAGGCGGTACCTTAAAACACTTAACTTCAATCTCAAAATCGGAAGAATTCAAATTCTTCCCTGATTCAATGATCACCCGGGCTTCGACTTTCAACCTTGAAAAAGACGCATCCGGATTATTCCCTATCCTTTCCGGCCAGGATGTAGCAATCAGATGGCTGACTCAGAACGATCAATGGATCGCAACCAATTCGACCGGCAAGACTTTTAATATGTTTGGTAACGGAACTACACTCGATGGCAAATTAACTCTGTCGCCAGCAAAACTTAACGGGACAGGAATAATCAGCATGCCCGATTCAAGGATCACTTCAAATTTATTCAGTTTTACTTCGAATGCTATAAAAGCTGATACTGCAGATTATAATCTGAAATCGACCACCACCAGCGGATATTCCTTTGTTGCGGAAAATGCAAATACCGAAATAGATTTTGTTACAAAGCTGACACATTTCAGGTTAAATACTGATTCTTCAGTAGTAAAATTTCCTGAAATTCAGTATATCTGTACAATGACTGATTTTACATACAATATGGAAGACAGGGTGCTGAATATGGAGCAAAAAGGGAAGTCGAGCACGGCCTTATTGACAGCTGATAAGCTCCTGAAACTAGACTTTGACAAACTTGATAAGCCAACCTTCTTTGCTACGAATAATTTATCCGACACGGTCGCTTTTACATCCTGGAAAGGAAGCTATCACCTTGATCAGGAATACATTGAAGCTGAAAACATAAATTATATTCATAGTGCTGATGCACTTATTCAACCTGAAAACGGTAAGATAGTAATCAACAGACGAGCAAAGATCCAGCAGATGCAGAATGCTATTATTGCTGTGAATAACAAGCATATATTACATTCGGCAAAGATTGACATTGAATCAACCAAACGATATACCGGCAGTGCCATATACGACTATATTGATGAAAACAAAGCGATACAGTTCATTAATTTCCCGGTATTGGCAGTTGATACATCAACAACAAACGCGAGAGGCTACATACCTGCATCTCAAAAATTCATGTTAAGCCCTGCATTCTCCTATACAGGTGACGTTGCTTTGTCAGCACGCGCTGATCTTCTCACCTTTACGGGTGCAGCAGGAGTATTACATAATTGCAGCACAATTAAAAGCTATAATATTAAGTTCAAATCAACTATCGATCCGAAAAATGTTATGATCCCTGTCAGCGATAAACCAAGAGACATCAATGATAATCTTGTTTTTTCCGGATCTTATATTAATACCGATTCTATTCATATTTATCCGGCATTTCTTTCAGAGCAAAAATCATGGGCCGATGTGGCACTGGTGAATTCAGATGGCTGGTTATACTATGAGAAGAGCAAGGGACGCTATCTGATCGCTTCCCGGGAAAAGCTGGCTGATCCTGCTCTGCCAGGTAATCTGATTGCTTTCGACAAGAATTTCTGCATACTGTCGGGAGAGGGAAATATTAATTTAGGAGCGAAACTCGATCTGGTTAAATTAACCAGTTCGGGCAAAGTAATTCATACTCTTGATTCAGGGAAAGTCGACATAAATGCGATACTTGCCCTGGACTTCTATTTCTCAAATGAAGCCCTCAGGGTCATGGCTGATGAGATAAGACTGATGCCTTCCCTTAAACCTGTAAATCTGAATACCGATCTGAATAACAAAGGTATGCGAGATCTTTTGGGAGAAAATGTTGCAGCACAATTAAAGGAAGAGATGAATCTGTTTGGCTCCACCAAAAATCTGCCAAAAGAGTTTACTTACGAACTCCTTCTTAATGATGTAAAACTATTCTGGAACGAAGCCACGGCATCGTTCCGGTCGCGCGGTAAAATCGGTATCGGATTCATTGGTCCGCAACCTGTAAATGTTTATGTTGACGGCTATATTGAAATTCAGCGCAGACGTTCGGGCGACATGATCGATATTTACCTTAAGGCTGATCAGGCCACATGGTACTATTTCTCATATGTCAAAGGTAATATGATGACACAGTCGGGTAATAACAACTATAACACAATTATTGCCAAGACTAAACTGAATGAAAGAAAACATTCCGAGTCTACGACAAAAGTACCTTATACATATATGATCGCAGTTGAAGACCGGCTGGGCAAGTTTCTTCAGAGGATGTCGGAAAATAAACCTGAAGATAATTCCGGAAATCTCGATGGACTTATAAAGTGATCCTGCCCCGTTCCCCCAGCTCTATCAGTTCAAGATCGTGTATGCTTTTTCCATTGATCTGAAACCTGATAGCTGTCATGTATTTGTGAAAACCATTATATCCTGCTGCACCGGGATTCATATATAAAAATCCGGCTTTTTTATCGTACATAACCTTCGCTATATGAGAATGCCCGCAAATGAAAAGATCAGGAGGGTTTCTCTTTAAAGCTGCTGATACTTTCCGGTCATAATGCCCGGGTGTTCCTCCGATATGAGTTAGCCATACCCTGATTTCATCAACCATAAAAATCAAACTTTCTTTGTATACTGTTCTTATAAGAGCATCGTCGATATTGCCATACACAGCTTTCAAAGGTTTGAAGCCGGCTATCTTATCTGCTGTTTCAATATTGCCTATGTCACCTGCATGCCATATCTCATCACATTCGGCAAAATGATCAAAAAGACGTGGGTGTATCCAGCCATGTGTGTCTGAGAGAAGACCTATTTTCATGTCTAAACTGCTTTTGTATTACTTTGTGATATTTTGTGTTGTACTTTGTGGCCTTTGCGGTAAAATATTTAACCACTAAGGAACACAAAGGTTTTCACAAAGGAACGCAAAGGTTAAATCAATTTATCTAATTTTGCACAAATTAGTTGCCATGCAGATATTTTATGCACCTGATATAATAAGAGATACATATACTCTTGACCAAAATGAATCAAAACATCTGATCAGGGTCCTAAGAATGATTCGGGGGGCTGAAGTCAGGTTGATCGATGGTAAAGGAAATCTTTATGAAGCCATTATAAGCGATCCGGATCAAAAAAAATGCGTTTTAGAAATAACTGGAAAAACTGTCGATTTCGAGAGAAGGAACTACAGACTTCACATTGCGATTTCACCATTAAAGAATCCTGAACGATTTGAATGGTTTGTTGAAAAGAGTGTTGAAATAGGTATTGACGAAATAACTCCACTGGTTTGCAGGAACACTGAAAAGCCCGGAATAAAGGCTGATAGAGTTAATAATCTGATAATCTCAGCAATGAAACAATCACTCAAGTCAACCAAACCAGTTCTGAATGACACCTGCAATTTCAAAGATTTTATCAAAATGGAATTGAAAGGGATACTGATGATTGCACACTGTGACGATTCGATTGAAAGGATGAAGGTATCTGATGTCTATTCAAAAAATGAAAATGCAATAGTACTGATCGGTCCGGAGGGCGATTTCAGCAAAGAAGAAATCCAGTCAGCAATTAAAAGTAAGTTTTTCCCTGTTCATCTTGGTCCAAGCCGACTGAGAACCGAAACGGCAGGCATTGCGGCCTGCCATTCAATTTACTTTTTAAACCAGTAATACAGCCCCTGTCTATCTGGCCAGAAAGTTAATTACCTCCCCGATTTCTTTCTTAGAAACTTTATACAGTTCCGTGTACCTGCATTTCTGACATGAAAGAAAGGTAAATCTCCTGTTGTGAACTTCAAATAATCTGGTCCAGATGCTGCCAACTGTCCACATTTCACCAATTTCATATTGTTTGTTACCACATTTCGGGCAGGTATATTTTAATATCTCGTTCATGATTCCTCCTTTTTAATATTTTCCGAGTTTGTTTTCGATCTTCCTGACTTCCTCAGCGCCTGATCAAGTATATACTCAATCTGGCCATTGATGCTGCGGAATTCATCAGCAGCCCATTTTTCCAATGCTTTCAGCTTCTCGGGATCGATCCTGAGAACAAATGGTTTTTTTTCGCTCATCTTAAGTATGCAAAGTTCCGGTGTTTACAACAGGTGTAGCATCTTTATCGCCACAAAGAACGACCATGAGGTTGCTGACCATAGCTGCTTTTTTCTCTTCATCGAGAGTTACAATTTTTTTAACGGAGAGTTGTTCCAGAGCCATTTCAACCATCGAAACTGCACCTTCAACAATTTTAAATCTTGCTGATACGACTGCCGAAGCCTGTTGTCTTCTGAGCATCGCATTTGCAATCTCTTCAGCATAGGCAATGTAGTTGATTCTGGCTTCAATGACTTCGATACCACAAATCTGCAGTCTTTCCCTTATCTCTTTTTCAAGTTCATTATTTACCTCCTGGCCACCACTTCTGAGAGCTATTACGGCATCATGGTCCTCAAAATTATCATAAGGATATAAACCTGCAAGTTTACGAAGGGCAGCATCGCTTTGAACTAATACAAAATGCTGATAATCATCAACATCAAAAACTGCATTGTATGTCTCAGCAACTCTCCAGACCAGTACCAGGCCAATCTTAATGGGATTACCTATTTTGTCATTAACCTTAATCGGGTCGCTGTTAAAATTCCGTGCCCTGAGGGATATCTTCCTTTTAATATAAAAAGGATTCACCCAGAAAAATCCATTTTCCCTTATTGTACCTTTATATGCCCCGAACAAAATCATAACGCACGATCCGTTTGGATCAACCACGGTAAATCCAACCAGGGTAAATATAAAAAGCAGTGTGAGAATTGCACCAGGCCAGATCATCTCGTAAGCGAATCCGGCAATCGCTCCGCCAAGTAATAATATTGCAATCAACAGAGCCAGATAACCCGAAACGGGTTTTACAGTAAATTCTTTTTTCATAGTATATGATATTATATTAATATCACAAAGATATTATTTTAATTTTGAATAATCAAAAAAAAACACAGGATTTTTTCCTGTGTTCTTTCTGAATTTTTAAACTTTTTTCCTGATCTTCCTGATCAGGCACGTTGTCAAACATCTCTCCGGAACCGGATTTATCTGCCGGAGTAGGTCAATCACATCCCAGTATTCAGAGTTTAAACCCCATGCATCTTCAAAAAGATCGATGTCTTTAACTTTGATATCCTGATATGTAATAAAAGGAGTAGAAATTAATACCATAGGCTTCATGTTTTCTATTTATTAGAAAACGGTATGCCTGTAAATAATATTGTTTAATTCTAATTTAAAGTCAGACTTATTTTTTTCTCTTCCATTATTCTCCTCATATTAATGAGGGCATATCTCATCCTGCCGAGAGCTGTATTTATGCTCACCCCTGTTATTTCAGCTATCTCTTTAAAGCTCAGATCGGCATAATGCCTCAGGATAACGACTTCCCGCTGGTCATCCGGCAGACTGCTTATCATATTCCTTACGTCTTTATGTATCTGATGCTTAATTATATCATCCTCAACATTGTCTTCAGCAAACCTTTTTGAGTTGAAGAGATCAGATTCATAATTATCATTCGATATCGTATTCATCTGTTTAATTCTGCGGAAATGGTCAATAATAAGGTTATGAGCAATACGCATCACCCAGGAAATAAATTTTCCATTATCGGAATATTTCCCTGCTTTGACAGATTGAATTACTTTAAGGAAGGTATCCTGGAAGATGTCTTCAGCCAGAGCCTGATCGCGTATATAAAGACTTATATATGCGAAAACTTTGTTCTTATGACGGTGGATTAGCTTTTCAAAACATGACTGCTCGCCTCTTATAAACCTCTGAATCAGTTCATAATCGGAAATCATTTTATTCATAACTCTCTCTTTAAATTAACTAGAGTAGAGATATTCTATAGGCAGTCTGATATTAGTTAGTAAATATTCGTAATACAAAGAAAACAATTTTTTTGATTTGAAAGTATTACTTTTGCGCTTTAACAGAAAATTAACACAATTTATAAAAGATCAGGTATGGAGGGTTTTATTGAAATTAAGGGGGCGAGGGTCCATAATCTGAAAAACATCAGTCTTAAAATTCCCAGAAATAAGCTTGTTGTAATAACTGGTGTATCAGGATCAGGTAAATCTTCTCTTGCGTTCGACACCATCTATGCGGAAGGACAAAGAAGATATGTTGAGAGTCTCTCCTCTTACGCCCGCCAGTTCCTTGGAAGGATGAATAAACCAGAGGTCGATTTCATAAACGGGATCCCTCCTGCTATTGCCATTGAACAGAAAGTTAATTCCAGGAATCCACGTTCTACAGTCGGAACCTCAACAGAAATATATGACTATCTGAGACTTATGTTTGCCAGAATAGGAAGAACCTATTCACCGGTCTCCGGAAAAGAAGTTAAAAAACACAGTGTTGATGATATTGTTGATTTTCTGGCCTCTCAGCCTGAAGGAACAAAAGTAATTCTTACATCATCGGCTGAAATACCGGAAAACATTAATATATCTGAATATTTTTCATTCCTGAATAAACAGGGATTTAACAGGATTGAAGCTAAAGGTGAACTTATTAAAATTGATGAATTAAAATCTTTAGATGGATTTAAGCCTGGCCAACAGATAAATATTGTAATCGACAGGCTGGTTATAAGTCACACCGCTGATAGTTTCAGCCGGGCAGCTGATTCTGCACAAACGGCTTTTCAGACTGGCAAAGGGTACTGTCAGGTAGTAATAATTGATGAGAACGGTGAAAAGAGGGAAAGTTTTTCGAATAAATTTGAAGAAGATGGAATTCTTTTTGAAGAGCCCTCAGAATATCTTTTCAGCTTTAATAATCCATTAGGGGCTTGTCCGGTCTGTGAAGGATATAGTAAGATTATCGGTATTGATGAAAATCTCGTAATTCCTAACCAAAACCTCTCGGTTTATGAGGATGCAATTGTCTGCTGGAAAGGTGAAACGATGAAAAAATGGAAAGAGAGACTGATAACCAATGCCGGATTATTTGATTTCCCGGTTCACAAACCAATTTATCAGCTTACAGATGAACAGAGAGAGCTGCTCTGGAATGGAAACCGATATTTCTATGGGATAAACCGGTTCTTTCAGCATCTGGAAGAGAAAAAATATAAAATCCAGTACAGGGTGCTGTTAAGCCGTTACCGTGGGAAAACAACTTGCCCTGAATGTAAAGGATCGAGATTGCGTAAAGAAGCCGGTTATGTTAAGGTATCAGGTAAAACAATACAGGAACTTGTTACTATTCCTGTCGGAAAATTATATGAAATATTTTCCTCATTCGATCTGAATGAAACAGATGCAAATATTGCTGAAAGGCTGATAAAAGAAATAACTGTCCGTTTGAAGTTCCTTATCGATGTTGGTCTTCCATATATTACGCTTGACCGGCTGTCTTCATCCTTATCGGGAGGAGAATCTCAGAGAATTAACCTTTCAACCTCCCTTGGAAGCAATCTTGTAGGCTCGATGTATATTCTGGACGAACCAAGTATTGGTCTGCATCCGCGTGACACCAACCTTCTGATAAAAGTATTGAAAGAGCTAAGGGACCTTGGCAATTCGGTTCTTGTTGTGGAGCATGAAGAAGAGATCATAAGAGCTGCCGATGAAATAATTGATCTGGGGCCGGAAGCTGGCCGTCTGGGAGGAGAGGTAGTCTATCAGGGGGGTCTTGATCTGACAACTTCAAATAAATCACTTACGGCAGGATATCTGAGTGGCAGATTGACAGTGCCTGTCCCCAGGGTCAGAAGAAAATGGAACAGCTATATTGAGGTAACAGGTGCAAGGGAGAACAACCTGAAAGGGATCGATGTGAAGTTTCCGCTTCATACCATAACTGCAGTTACCGGAGTAAGCGGATCAGGAAAATCGAGTCTTGTATCGGATATTCTTTATAAAGTTCTGTCAAACAGGATTAATGGAAACAACTTAAAACCAGGTCAATACAGGGATATTACAGGTGACATTTCCGGGCTTACAGGAATTGAACTTATTGATCAGAATCCCATAGGCAGGTCGAGCAGATCAAATCCTGTAACTTATCTCAAAGCTTATGATGAAATCCGTAAACTTTATTCTGAGCTTCAGGCTTCAGTACAGAACAATTACAAAGCATCACATTTCTCTTTTAATATTGAAGGCGGGAGATGTGAAGAGTGTCAGGGCGAAGGGATAATAAGAGTAGAGATGCAGTTTATGGCCGATGTGGAACTGACTTGCGAAAGCTGCAAAGGAATGAGATTCCGAAAGGATATACTCGATGTCAGATATCATGGGAAAAATATTTATGATATGCTTGAGATGACAATTGATGAAGCAGTTGATTTTTTTAATTCACACCCGGGTAAAAATGAAAAGAGGATTGTGGAAAAACTGAAACCGCTTTCAGATGTAGGGCTGGGGTATATAAAAATGGGACAATCGTCGAGTACACTGTCGGGAGGCGAAAGCCAGAGAGTAAAACTTGCCTATTTTCTGAGCCAGGAACGGGGCAATGGACATATATTATTTATTTTCGACGAGCCGACAACCGGACTACATTTTCATGACATTAACAAACTTCTGAAGTCAATAAATGCCCTTGTCGATCATGGACATTCTGTAATACTTATTGAACACAATCAGGAGGTTATAAAAAGTTCTGACTGGGTTATTGACCTGGGACCTGAAGGTGGTGAAGACGGTGGTTTGGTTGTTTTTGAAGGAAGACCTGAAGAGCTTGCTAAATGCAGGGAATCGTATACAGGCAGATATTTGGCGCCGAAACTGGCAAAACGCGTATAAATCATGTATCATGTAGAGACGTTGCATGCAACGTCTCTACATGATATGAATTATTTTTTTATTTTAAAGCCAAACATAATTGCTACACAACCGCTTGCAGGAGAATCTCCGGATTTATTAAATGTCGGGACTTTTACAACCAGTTTAAGCTGCTGACTCGATTGCAGTTTGAAATCCCATGTTCTGGCATAGTTCGCTGTTTTATTTGAATAAAGTACATTTTTATTTGCGTCGAATACAATGAATTCAATATCCTTAAGTTTATCTTCTCCGCAAACAGCAACACGGTATTCCATGTCAGAATAAAATGTTTTATATAGTTCAGCCTCTTCGCCTTCGACAAGTATTGCAGCATGATAGTTCCCATCATGTGTATATGCTCCTAATTCAGGGATGCAAACTTTTTTTGCGAATGCCTTACACTGAGCTTCTGTATTTACTGTAGTTGTAACAATTAACAAGGCCAGTATCGGAATTATTCTAGGTATTCTCATGGGGTTAGTTATTTACGAATGTCTTTCTAATATCTGAAACTGTAGTCGACAATTCTTTGAATACCTCAGGTGTCATATCAGTTTTTATTTCTGATTTGAGAACCGTGGTATTAGATGTCTTATCAATCTCCGGTCTTATCTTTGAAGTGGTGATTTTAATCTTGTCAAAAACTATTTTCAGTTTTTTAACCTGTACAATAAGGTCATCTACTGCAGGATTTCCTTTACTGCTCTCAAGTAAATTAACCAGAATGTCTATTGAAAGTTTCTGGTCGATAATCCTGCCGACCAGTTTGTTACCATTAAAATCCTTCATGTCAACAAGTTGAGTGGATATATACAATCCCTCAAACCACCCTCCGACAAGGACCATTGCTGCAATAGCAGGCTGACCATTATCAGAGAGATATGAATTGGAGTTCATAAAAGTCTCACTTACAATCTCCATGATAACCTCGCTGTTATTGATGTTTTCCTCAAGTTTATCTATTTGTGATTGTTCAATGGCCTTTAGTATTCCCAGTCCGTCAGCCATTTTTTTAGCGGCATTCATGTAATCGATAATAAGCTGTGTCTGTTCATATAAGCTGGCAAAACTTAAATCGCAGGTATAAATTCCCAGATTAAGAGCCATACTTTTATTAGTTACATAACTATTGACATTGCTTACCGGGTTTAGCAAAGCTTCATCAAACCTGGCACCGGCCGATTTGATAAGCATAGCTGACTCCAAAGGTGACGGCAGTGCATTAAATATTTTTTCTGCCTGCTTTATATCTTCAACTACAGCTGTATTATCTTTTGGAACACTTACTGTTACAGTCTCCTTTGGTGCTTTGGTCCCTCCAGACTTACAGCCTGTTAGCAGACTGCCAAAAAACAAAACTCCCAGTATTATTGAAAACAATCCAATTTTTTTAGTCATGATGTAATTATTTAATTGTCAAACCTAATTTACGACTAAATTACTATAATATTTTTATTTTTCAAAAACAGCTTTAACTAATTAACGGGATTTCTAACTTTGCTTCAAATAATCTAAAGATGATAAGATCTGATAAGAAGATTAAAGAACTTGCCAAACTGCTTAAAAACGATAATATTCTGGTTATAACTGAAGCAATAGAATTGCTTCGCCTGGAAAAGCCTTTTGAAGGTGCAATAGGATTACTTACAGCATTTTATGACAGAACCGATGATAATACTGCTAAAAAAGCAATAACGTGTTTTTTGAATGATCTGAAGGATCAGTCTGCCTGTGAAGAAGTCATCAAAGAAATCAGGAAACAATGGAAAGCAGATACAATCAGCATGTTGGTGTCGTCATGCTGGCAATCGGGTCTGAATTATTCAGATTTTTCTCTTGATCTCGCAAAAGTGTTTCTAAAAGGAGATTATGTAACTGCAATAGAATGCCTTACTGTAATAGAAGAGTCAGCTCATGAATTAAGCAGGAAACAAAAAGATGAAATAATAAAACTCATAGAAGAAAATCCCTTTTCTCCTGTCAATGAAAAAAACACACTTACATTCGAGTTGAAATCAATTCTGGATAAATAAAGGGGAAAGTCACGATTGGCAGGTAACAAATACGGAAGGAGCTTTCTTTACCCACTAATCCTCTGAAGAAAAATATTTCATAAACTGGCTTCGTTCAAAAACAGCAGGTTTTTCGTAGTTATGCCAGTTAAGCTTTCCCCTGAATTCATCAATATTCTTAAAGTTATTCGCTGACATCCAAGCCTGGATCTGTTGATTCATCGTTTTTAAAAATGGGATCCCTTTTTCATATAAAACTGAACATACCTGAACAGTATTGGCACCGGCTAGCAGGTATCTGACTATATCTTCCCCGTTACGGACACCCGTTGAAGCTGAAATATCGATCTTAATGTCCTGGGCGCTGGCCATTGCGATCCATCTCAGAACGTTCCGTCTTTCACCCTCATTGCTGAATATTGATGCAGGTACTATTTCCATCTTGTTTATATCAATGTCAGGTTCATAGAATCTGTTAAAAAGTACCACGCCCTCTACACCCCGCATATAGAACTGGTCGATCATATATAAAATATTGGAAAATCTGTATCCGATCTTCAATGCAACAGGGACAGAGATCGTAGCTTTAATCTTTTCTATCAGCTCAAAGTATATCTTTTCAGAATCTGAAGCTGAACTTTTCCTGTCAAGAGGCATGAAAAAAACGTTTATCTCTATAGCGTCAGCTCCGGCATCAGCAATATTTCGTGCAAAATCTGTCCAGCCCTTCGATGAATAACAATTTATACTGGGAATAACCGGAATTCCCAGTCTTTTTTTTGCATTCTTTATCAGAGTGAGATATTCGTTTACAGAATGGGACCTGGTATAAAAAGCAATATAATCATCTGCCTCAGGGAAACCGGATGAAGACGGCATTGTACTGATATGGTGATTTATCTGTTCTTCAAAAAGAGATTTCAACACTACCGCACCTGCACCATTCTCTTCTGCTTCATTCAGGTTTTCAATTGTAGAAGTTAGCCGGCTGCTGCTTACAATAAGCGGACTTTTCAGTGTAAGTCCCAGGTATTTAGTTGTCAGTTTTACCATTTATAATATTATTGATTTTTGTTTCTTTCTCCGAATATTAAGCTCCCAATCCGAACAATTGAGCTCCCTTCTTCAATAGCCATTTCATAATCACCTGACATTCCCATGGAAATCTCGCTAAAAAAAGCAGATGGCTTGAAAAAACTGTTTTTAAGTAATATGAAACACTCTTTCAGATATTTAAATTCCTTCTTAACCTGATATTTATCTGACGTATAGGTAGCCATCCCCATTACACCGCAAATTCTTACATTTTTTAAATTCGATATATTTTCTGATTTAAGGTATCCGGTTAACTCCTGCATGGTAAATCCAAATTTCGTCTGTTCGGTAGCTATATGGATCTGCAATAGGCAATCAACCACTCTTCCGATTTTTAAAGCTTCCGAGTTAATGGTAATCAATAGTTTATAAGAATCAACCGATTGTATCATACTTATAAATGGCACGATATATTTTACTTTATTACTCTGAAGATGACCGATGAGATGCCATTCAATATCATGCGGAAGAAGATCTTTCTTATTCAGAAGTTCCTGAACCCGGTTTTCTCCAAAAAATCTTTGACCTGTATTATAGGCCTCTATAATATCACTTGCAGGTTTGGTTTTAGATACTGCTACCAGCTTGACACCTGAAGGAAGTTGTCGCTTAAGGGTAGCAATATTTTCTGCTATAGAGGACATTATTTTAATTGCTTTTAGCAAAAGTAGAAAATAGATAGAGTATCTGAAGCATAAGGAAAGATATTTCTCTGTGTGCCTCTGTGATCCTCTGTGTCTCTCCGTGTAAGTTCTTATTTATTAATTACACAGAGAAACACAGAGAAGACACAGAGAATCACAGAGTATAAATATCAGTCAAGCAGATGAATAACCAGCCCGCTGCGGAGTTTTGGCTCGAACCATGTTGATTTAGGAGGCATTATATTACCTGAATCGGCAATTGTAATGAGTTGATTCATTGATACCGGATAAAGTGCAAATGCCACTTTCATCTCTCCACTGTCGACCCTCTTCTTTAATTCCCCAAGTCCGCGAATTCCTCCTATAAAATCAATACGTTTTGACCTCCTGAGATCCTGAATGTCCAGTATAGGACTAAGTATCTGATTTGTAAGTATTGTGACGTCAAGGATGCCAATCGGATCGTCATCATTAAAAGTACCGGCTTTTGCAGTAAGGCTGAACCATTTCCCTTCGAGATACATTGAGAAGTTATGAAGCTTTTTAGGTTTATAGATCCTGCTTCCTTTTTCCTCAATAACAAATGCACTCTCAAGCCTGGTCAGCAATTTTTCAGGAGTGAGACCGTTGAGGTCTTTTATAGTTCTGTTATAGTCAATGATCCGCAACTGATCAGCGGGGAAATGAACAGCAAGGAAAAAGTTATATTCTTCCGTTCCGTTATGAGAGTTATTATTCTTCCGCTTTTCTTTCCCGACAAGAGCTGCAGCGGCAGTCCTGTGATGGCCATCTGCAACATAGGTATAAGGAACTTTTTCAGCAAATAGTTTTTCAATCAGTATGTTTGTTGCCTGTTCCTTTATAACCCAGAAATGGTGTCCAAATCCATCTTCTGCAACAAAATCATATTCAGGCTTTTCCGATCTGACTATCCTGTCTACAATCTCATCAATCTCTTTAACAGCAGGATAGGTAAAAAACACCGGTTCAATATTAGCATTGTTAAAACGAACATGCACCATCCGATCCTGTTCTTTGTCAGGACGCGTAAGTTCATGCTTTTTAATAATACCGTTAAGATAGTCGTCAACTGATGCACACCCGACAATTCCGTACTGGGTACGGTTTTTCATAGTCTGGGCATAAATATAAAAATGAGGTGTCTCGTCCTGAACCAGCCAGCCATTCCTCTGCCATTTTTTGAAGTTCTCAACTGATTTGTCATAAATCTGTTCCGAATGAGTGTCAGTACCCGCAGGAAGGTCTATTTCTGATCGGGTTATATGAAGAAGTGAAAACTCTTTTCCCTTTGCCATCTCTCTGGCTTCTTCTGTATTCATAACATCATATGGCAGACAAGCCAGATCTTTTGCCAGAGCACGAGGAGGTCTTAACCCCCTGAAAGGTTTAACAACAGCCATCTGATTATAACATTTTAAGGTTTACTTGTTTAATCTGTATTTTTCGTTCCCTGTTTTAAAATAATCTACAACCTGCCGGGCAGCAGCTACTCCTGCATTCAGATTGGCTTCCTCAGTCTGTGCCCCCATCTTCTTCAGTGTAAAAATATACCTGTCCTTGTATTTTTCTTCAATAATAGCTTTGGAGTCAGGCTCAACATCAGACAGATAGCTGAAATCGGCACGTTCCTCAAACATCTTCAGAAGACCGGCTTCATCAATTACTTCTTTTCTGGCGGTATTTACAAGCACTGCATTTTTAGGCATTTTCCTCAGGAGTTCATATCCGACTGAATTTTTGGTAATTTCATTGCTTGGCATATGAATAGAAACGTACTGGCATTTCAGGTATAACTCTTCAATGTTAATACACTGTTTAACGCCATGGTTTTTCATAACTCTTTCACTGACAAAAGGATCAAATGCGTATATGTCCATTCCGAAACCTTTCGCGATATCAGCAACATACTTGCCTACATTTCCAAAGGCATGCAATCCAATAGTTTTACCTCTCAATTCAGTTCCTGACTCACCTTTAAACCCACCCCGTATCTGATAGAGTATCAGTTCGAAGACCAGTTCTGCCACAGCATTTGAATTTTGTCCGGGAGTATTCATAGCTACCACATTGTGGGCACTACAGGCAGCCAGATCCAGATTATCATAACCGGCTCCTGCACGGACAACGATTTTTAATTTTTTTGCTGCATCAAGTACCTCCGATGTAACTAAATCACTTCGGACGATCAAAGCTTCTGCATCAGCAACGGCAGCAAGAAGATCTGCAACATCCTTATAGTTTTCGAGCAACGCAAGCTCATAACCTGCAGCCTCCATAACGGTACGAATCTGGGTAACTGCAATTGGAGCAAATGCTTTCTCAGTGGCTACAAGTACTTTCATAATGACACTTATATTATATATTCAAGCCACAGAATCCCTGTAGTCTTCAATTTTATTCCTGCCTAATTTTTTGATTCAAACTCTTTCATGGTATTTACCAGGGCTTCAACGCTTTCTTTTGGAAGAGCATTATAGGTTGAAGCCCGGAATCCACCGACTGACCGGTGACCTTCAATACCAAGCATACCCTTTGATTTGGCAAATTCAGCAAATGGTTTTTCCAGTTCTTTATATTCCGGAGCCATGACAAAACAGATATTCATGAGAGACCTGTCTTCAGGATCAGGAATTGTAGGAATAAACAACCTGTTTCTTTCAATTTCATCATAGAGTATTTTTGCTTTTTCAATATTCTTCTTCTGTATGGCCTTCACTCCTCCAAGGTCTTTCAGCCAGGTGAGTGTTTGCTGAGCAGCAAATACTGCAAATACCGGAGGAGTATTGAACATAGATTCTCCTTTTATATGAATCCGATAGTCGAGCATTGATGGGATTGGACGGGTTACTTTACCAAGTACATCTTCCTTAACAATGACAAAAGTGACTCCAGCCGGAGCAAGGTTCTTCTGGGCGCCACCATAGATAATGGAATATTTTGAAACATCAACGGGCCTGCTGAAAATATCTGATGACATATCAGCCACAAGGGGGATTTTCACATCAGGATCTTTCTTAAGCTCTGTTCCATAAATTGTATTATTAGTAGTAATATGGAAGTAATCTGCGTCGGAAGGAATTGTATAATTCTTTGGAATATAATTGAATAGTTTTTCCTTTGAAGAGGCAACTTCTACTACCTCTCCGAAAATTTTTGCTTCTTTTTGTGCTTTGCTGGCCCATTCACCGGTATTGAGATATGCAGCTTTTCTGTTCAGCATATTCATCGGAACCATTGCAAACTGCAGACTTGCACCACCTCCCAGAAACAGAACCTTATAACCTGAAGGGATTTCGAGTAATTCCTTAAAAAGTGCAATTGTGTCGTTCATGCATGCAACAAATTCCTTGCTACGGTGAGAAATCTCAAGAACAGATAACCCTGAACCTGCAAAATCTTTTATTCCTTCAATTGTTTTGTCAATTGTGTACTGAGGCATAATTGAAGGACCGGCATAAAAATTGTGTTTTTTCATAAATGACTTTTTATAATTAATGTAGGATAATTCCTGATCTGATTTTTTACAAAATTATATAAATAATTACTAGTAACAATTTTCACAATAGTCAACATTCAAGTAACCGGAGGAGATTCCTCATTTCGTCATTTAAGAATCTCTATCCCAACAAGAAGCCCATTTTTCATAATTGGGATTCTATCTGTAAAATCAGTGGTAAAGCAAAAGTCAATACAGTCATCCAGTTTTTTATCTCTCAACCGGGTTCTCTGGGCAGCTTTTTCAATATACCCCGTAAGATCAGGACGGGCCAACGACCACAGATCAATTGAAGCATATGTCGAATCACAACCGGTTTTGTAAAGACTGCTTTGCATAAGTGTTTCAGCAATCGCTCCTGCACACAATGTATCTTCAATATTGAATCTGTTTTTCCATCCGGCACATAGCAAAAGAACGTTTCTATCCTGACTTGCAAGCCAACGTGGTGAGTGCTCCCATATTAAGGAATGATCCTATCACTGTAGCATATGCTGAGGATGCGAGATTGATTATTGCAGTACCATTTGTTGTGCTGTAAACTATTGTTTTGCCACTGACTTTTTCTTTAGTGAAATTAAAAGGAGAGTTTCCAAAATCAGCAAAATCCAGAACATAACCATCACGTTCGGCAGCAACGAGATAACCTCTTGATTTATAATCTCTTGCTTCAGCCACTTCTGCAACAGGTATTATTGCATCTGCTCCATTGGCGAAAGCTGTGCATATTGATGAAGAGGCGCGCAATACATCAATGACAACAACTATTGAATCCGTATGACATTCAGATTCAAATAATGCCGGGGAAAAACAAGTTTCCAGTTTTCGCTTAGTCATACTGTGTCGCTGGCGCGGATTTGTTGCATTCCGGGTGAGTACATTTAGCCTTTCCTATAGATCGGAAGATCAACAACCTTTGCTTTGAGGTCCTTATTGCGGATACGGATAAAAATTTCGGTTCCGGTTTTCCAGTAACCTTTATTAAGATATGCCATCCCGATGCCCTGTTTCATCATAGGTGACATTGTCCCGGAAGTTACTTCACCAATTATTTCCCCTGTTCATTCACCACTTCATAATGTTGTCTGGGAATCCCCCTGTCAATCATCACAAAACCCTTTAAGACTTTTTTCCACACCTTCTTCTTTCTGCTTCGATAACAGAGCTTTATCAATAAAATCCTTACCTTCTTTAAATTTCGTTATCCAACCTAATCCTGCTTCGATTGGTGATGTATGATCATTGATATCATTCCCATAAAGACAAAAACCCATTTCTAGACGTAATGTATCCCGGGCACCCAGGCCTATAGGTCTGATATCAAACTCTTTACCAGCCTCAAAGACTGCTTTCCAAAGTTTTGGTCCATCTTCATTTTTAACGTATATCTCGCATCCGCCTGCTCCTGTATAACCTGTAGTGGAGAATATTACATCAGAAATTCCTGCAAAATCCAGAACTTTGAATGTATAATATTCCATATTTTCCACTGGAGTTTTGGTGAGCTTTTGCATGGCTTTAAGAGCTAATGGACCCTGGACAGCAAGCTGAGCAATTCCGTCTGAGGCATTAATTATATCTTTACCATTTTTCAGACCGAAACGTTCTGTATTCTGAATGCACCAGTTCCAGTCCTTTTCAATATTTGCTGCATTCACAACAAGAAGGTATTTCTCAGAATTATATCTGTAAACCAGAAGGTCATCAACAATTCCTCCTTTACCATTCGGAAAACATGAATATTGTATCTTCCCGTCAAAAAGGGCGGATACGTCATTTGAGGTTATATATTGAAGAAAATTAAGAGCAGCGGGACCAGTAACCCAGAATTCACCCATGTGAGAAACGTCGAATACGCCTACTCCTTTCCTCACTGTTATATGTTCCTCTGTAATACCGGAATACTCCACAGGCATATTGTATCCGGCAAATGGCACCATTTTAGCACCTGCCTCCAGGTGAAATTTTGTAAAAGCAGTATTTTTCATTAATATCCAGTTTTAAACAATATAACTACAACCTCGAAGCATTTAAGGTTTTGCAAAGCAAGCAAATAGTTTCCTTAAAAAATCTGACGATTGTCAGAATTCAAGGATTTTAAACTCAACTCTTCTGTTTTTAGCCCGCCCCTTAGGAGTCGTATTATCAGCAACAGGTTGAAGAGAACCATAACCTCTGAATTCCATTCGCGACCGGTCGATACCCTTTTGAACCAGATAATCAACAACAGCTTTTGCTCTTGCTTCAGACAGTTTAAAGTTCAAAGGTTCACTTCCGGTTTTATCAGTATGTCCTGATATTTCAATTTTTATCTGAGCATTTTCTTTCATGATATTCAACAGACGATTGAGCTCAACGTTAGAGGCGGCTGTAAGTATAGATTTTCCAGTTTCAAACAGGATGTTGTTCAAAACCACTTTCTTGCCTATTTTAACCTTAATCAACTCAATATTAAGGTTATATACGTCTTTTAACCAGTTTTCCGGGACATCAATACGTCTGGTATCTGATAGAAATCCTGTAGCACGCAGATCAATCAGATAAGATTTTTTTGCCGGTAGTCTGACTCTGTAACTGCCGTCCACATCAGAACTGGCCGTAGTCGTAATAACAGCATTTGTAGCAATATCAAGGACATCAAGTTTAGCCAGAACAGGTTCCCCGGTTTCTGAGTCCTTAACTTTTCCAACAAGGTACAGGCCCGTTTCCTTTGCAGGCTCCTGAACAATGGCTGGTGGCGGAGCTACCTCTTTAACAACTAAAACGGTATCCCGGATAATTACTGTATCGGGTTTTGGTGCCGTCGGAATTATAATACGTTCCGGAGGCAAAATCCGTCCTGTGTAAATATCTAATCCTCCATAGCCACCTGTACGATTCGAAACAAAATAAAATGTACTGTCATTGACCGGTGAAGGATAATAAAAGATTTCATCCCAGGGAGTATTTACGGGATAACCTGCGTTCTTTACTGTATCCCAAACTCCTGACTTGTTTTTAACACTGTAAAAAATGTCAAATCCTCCCATCGAACTGTGACCTTTTGAACTGAACCATAAGGTATCTCCTGTTTTCGAGAATCTTACTGCCTCCTCGTCGTAAATTGTATTTATCAGAGATCCTGCATTTTGGGATTTTGACCATTTTCTGTCACTGATTTTCCTGATGTAGTAGATGTCTTTCCCACCTATACTGCCTTTGCCGTTATCCGTAACAAAATAAATCTCTTTTCCTGAAGGGCTGATTGTAAAAGATGTTTCTGATCCCCTCGTATTGATCGCGAAAGGAATCCTGGCTGGTTTTTTCCATATTCCTTTTTTATTTATCGAAACCATTATATCGCCTTTGTTCTCATACCCGGCATATACATAAAGAATGTTGCCGGTAGAATCTATATAAAGAGGTGTTTCACAATACTTTGTGGTAAGTTCCTTCCCTGCTGAAGCAGCTGGCATCCACGCCCCCCCCATTAAAGTCGAAGTAAAGATATTTTCATCAAATTTTGTGTCGGATTTGCGGGTTCCTGATTTCGGGATCTCCCGTCTTGATGCAAAATATATTGTTTTACCGTTGGAGGTGAATATTTCTGAATAGTCATCAGAAGTAGAATTTATATTGGGTCCGAGATTCTCTATTGATATCCGCATCGTATCTTTAGTTATGTCTAAAGCAGAATTACATTCGACAATGTATTTTCTGGCCAGCAACATATTCTTTTCAGGTTTCTTTCCTGGCAAGCTCAGATAACCTGTAAATTTTTCAATTGCTTCAGTAAATCTTCCTGAATACTGAAGTGCTCGTCCGGTGAGTAACAATACATCTCCTGCAACATCTTTCTTTAGTTCAATAGCTTTCAGGAAGAACCCTGCTGCTTCTTCTTTTTTGTCTGAAAACAGAGCTGATACACCGGTTTTATAATTCAACTCAGGATTTGAGCTATTATATACTAGAGCCTGTAAATATTCATTAAATGCATCATTGTACCAGATACCCTTTTCAGTATAGAATTCATTTCCATAATTAACATGTTTCCATGCTTCTTCAAATCCTGATTTATTGATTTTAAAATCCTTCCGGCGTATAGATACTTCTGTCTGGGCGTCTAAAACCAGTGAACTAAGAAGAAATACCGTTATAAATGAATTGAGATAATAGCGCATAACATCCGGTTTTGGTGCACATAAAAGTAGCACTTATTTCGTTTATCTGAAAAACCTCTGTGATGAATGTGAGGAAAACTGATTTCCGGCACAATAAAATATTGTTATATTTGTTCGAGATTCATGGAAGTTGTTTTAAATTTATCTCTATGTAAAATATGGATTACAAATTCATAAACACTGAATATCTTGATTCTGTATCAGGAGGAGATCCCGAGATCGTTAAAGAAATAGTTGTTATGTTTAAGGAACAGAGGATTGAGATCTATAATGAGATGAATTTACTTTTAGCAGAAAAGAATTATACTTCGCTGGGATTACTCGCACACAAAGCAAAATCATCAGTAGCAATAATGGGAATGAATGAGCTTGCGCAAATGTTAAAAACATTTGAACTACAGGCCAAAGAAGGCAAGGAACCTCAGTTATATGATTCCTATTTGAAAAGATTCAAAACGGAGACGGAAGCAGCTGTTATTGAACTGGAGGATCTGATCAACAAAAGGAAAGCGGGCAGTTGAATGATTAAAATTGAGAAAAAGGATAAAACTGACATTATATCGTTCTCTGTCAATAAGATCAATGCACTGAACATTGATGAGATCAGAGAAGGGATCATAAAAGCATTTGATAATTCGAATGCGAAAGTAATAATTGATCTTAAAGGAGTGGAATACATTGATAGCTCCGGATTTGGTTGCTTTCTTTCAGTAATGAGAGCTGCCAGGAACAATTATGGTGTTCTTAAATTTGCTAATCCTGAACCAAGAGTTTCTGAATTGTTCGAGACATTAAACCTTAACACCGTCTTTCAGATTTACAGCGATATTGATACTTGTTTAGTATCCTTCAGATAATTCTTCTTACTTTTTTGCCCCTTTACTGAAAGAAAGATGACCATCTGCAATATCTATTACTATGGTGTCCTCTTTTAAAACCTTTCCCCCTATAATTTCTTTTGATAATTCATTTACTATCTCCTTTTGAATTAGCCTCTTGACTGGTCTAGCTCCCAGCTGTGGATCGTAACCCTTATCAGCAAGCCAGTCAACAGCATTATCATTCACAATAAGCTTCAGGTTGAAATCTGTAAGCAGATGTTCTATATTATGGAGCTGAATTCTTACGATCTCTTTAATCTGATCTCTGTTTAAGGGTTTGAACATTACAATTTCATCAACCCGGTTAAGAAATTCAGGTTTTAAAGTTTGTCTTAATAGTTTAAGTATCTCTTTTCGCAGAAGTTCCTCCTCCTTTTCGGGTAATTTGTTATTCAATTTGTCCATCCTGTCTCGGATGATTTCTGATCCAAGGTTAGATGTCATAATAATTATTACGTTCCTGAAATTTACAGTCCTGCCTTTGTTATCTGTCAGTCTTCCTTCATCAAGAACCTGTAGAAGCAGGTTAAACAGGTCGGGATGTGCTTTTTCAATTTCATCGAGAAGAACGACGGAATACGGTTTGTGCCTGACAGCCTCAGTAAGCTGTCCGCCTTCATCATAGCCGATGTAACCCGGAGGTGCTCCAATGAGTCGTGATACCGAATGTCTTTCCTGGTATTCCGACATATCGATCCTGGTCAGCATGTTTTCATCATTAAAGAGGAAGCCGGCAAGAGCTCTCGCCAGTTCAGTTTTTCCAACACCGGTGGTCCCGATAAAGATGAATGATCCTAAAGGTCTTTTCTGATCCTGCAATCCGGCTCTTGATCTGCGAACTGCATCCGCTACTGCCGATATAGCCTCATCCTGTCCGACTACCCTTTTATGCAGTTCATCTTCAAGCCGTAATAATTTCTCCTTTTCACTTTCGAGCATCCTTGATACGGGAATCCCGGTCCATTTAGATACTATAGCTGCTATATCTTCCGATCGTACCTCTTCCTGAATCAGAGATCCTTTACTTCTTTTCTTTTCAATAAGCTCCTTTAATTCAGATATTTCCTTTTCGAGTTCAATAATTTTTCCATACCTTATTTCTGCCACTCTTCCGTAGTCACCGCTTCTTTCCGCCTGTTCTGCTTCAAACCGAAGAGATTCCACTGCTTCTTTTTTAACCTGCACTTTTTCAATCATCTCCTTTTCTGACTTCCATCCGGCTTTCAGTTCATCCCTTTTAGATTGCATATCAGCAAGCTCACGTGAAATTTTTTCTGCCTTGACGGTACCGCCGTCTCTCCTCACGGCCTCTCTTTCAATTTCAAGTCTTGTTATGGCTCTTTCAGCTTCATCAATTTCCTCTGGCACTGAATTCATTTCAAGCCGTAATTTAGATGCAGCTTCATCAATAAGGTCAATTGCCTTATCAGGTAAGAACCTGTCAGTTATATATCGTGTAGAGAGATCAACTGCAGCAATGATTGCTTCGTCTCTGATAATAACTTTATGATGAGTTTCGTATTTCTCACGAATACCCCGCAGAATCGAAATTGAGTCTGTTCTGTCAGGTTCATCAACCATTACAACCTGAAAACGTCTTTCAAGAGCTTTATCTTTTTCAAAATATTTCTGATATTCACTTAGGGTTGTAGCACCTATAGCTCTCAATTCACCCCGTGCAAGAGCAGGCTTAAGTATATTTGCAGCATCCATTGCTCCTTCCGATTTACCCGCACCGACAAGAGTATGAATCTCATCAATAAAAAGCACTATTTCTCCATTAGAGCTTATCACTTCGTTCACAACAGATTTTAGTCTCTCTTCAAATTCTCCCTTATATTTTGCTCCTGCAATAAGGGCTCCCATATCGAGGGAATAGATTATTTTTGATTTAATATCTTCGGGAACATCTCCTCTGATTATCCTGTGAGCCAGACCTTCTGCGATAGCTGTTTTACCTACTCCCGGTTCACCAATCAGGAGCGGATTATTTTTTGTCCGCCTGGTGAGTATCTGCAGTATTCGCCGGATCTCATCATCTCTTCCTATAACCGGATCGAGTTTACCCGATCTTGCCCTTTCATTCAGATTGATTGCAAACCTGTTCAGTGAGTCAAAAGTATCTTCTGAATTCTGGCTATTGACAGTTGCTCCCTTCCTCAGTTCGCCAACAGCCGCTATCAGCTCTTTCATTGTTACACCGTGATCCTTAAGAATATGTGCAGTTTTATCATCAGTATCAAGAATACCCATCAGCAAATGCTCTGAGGATACAAACTTATCCTTCATCCGTACAGCATGATCATTAGCTTTCCTGAATGCTTCTGATACAGGAGAAGATACATATGAATCTGCTCCTGAAACTTTTGGATAGGAATCAATAAGTACATCCAACTCTTTTGTCAGCGATGAAGTATTTACTCCCATTTTCCCAAAAAGAAAATTTGTGATACTCTCTGCCTCGCTCATCACTCCTTTAAGGATATGAGCACATTCAACCGCCTGCTGCCCTTTTGAGCCTGCGATATCGAATGCTTTCTGAACTGATTCCTGAGCCTTTAGTGTAAAATTATTTAGATTCATAACAACTGTGTTTGACATGCCGTCTGCAAATTTGCTGCCAGTAATTGACCATCCGATTTTATGGTCGTTTTGACATCTCAATATCAGATTATAATGTCAATCTGACAACTGTATCTCCAGAAATTCGAAATCCATTAACCACAAAGTTTCACAAAGTGCTTCTCTGTGAAACCTCCAGGGGTGTTAATCGTAAATGTGTTTGAGTTTGTTACACTTCGGGAGATACCACAGAGACTTTTGCGGACAGAGAGTGTGCCATCATTGTAGTACTTTGCCGTTAAAATATAAGATTATCTTTGGTCTCAAAATTCTGAATTATGAGTAAAGTTTTGTGGAAGCCCGGAACCATGATCTATCCGTTACCGGCAGTAATGGTCAGTTGCGGATCTGATCCTGAAGAGTATAATATTATAACCATCTCATGGACCGGCACTATCTGCACCGATCCGGCGATGTGTTATATTTCTGTAAGACCCGGAAGATATTCCTATAATATTATAAAGAATAATGGTGAATATGTTATTAACCTCACTACAAAATCACTCTCTTTTGCCGCGGACTGGTGCGGAGTAAAATCGGGAAAAGACCATAAGAAGTTTTCCGAAATGGGGCTTACTCCTGTTCCCGCCTCAAAAATCAAGGCTCCCATGATTAAAGAATCGCCTGTAAATATTGAATGCATAGTTAAAGAGATAAAAGAACTTGGCTCGCATCATATGTTCATCTCAGAAGTTGTTGCTGTTAACGCTGATAAAAAATATATTGATGCTCGTACAGGTCTGTTTAAACTGGATGACGCCAGGCCAATCTGCTATTCACATGGAAAATATTACGAAACAGGTCCGTTAATAGGCAAATTTGGTTATTCGGTGGAGAAGAAAAAAAGATAGTAGATCTCTATAGTTTATTTTACGAAACCTGTCCAATACCTTCTCTTTAACAATACCTACCCTTAATACACATCTTTTCGATCTGAAATTTGGCTTCGGACTTCGGCCGACATAGTCCCGCAAGGCGGGACGACGTCGGCGAGCTCACTTCGTTCGGTTCTTTTGTTTCGTACATACTCACCCCATCCCCATAGATGTCAACTTAAGCTTCGGGGATGAATGAGAAACTGTATATAAAAAGTTTCCTCCCGCCTTAGCGGGGGGAAATGTATCAGACATATATTCAATACCTTACATTCAGTTTTGTACTAAACTCTCTCCCTATTTTACTATATTTAACTCCTTAGGTTGACGGCTATGGGGATGGGGTGAGTATATATGAGATAAAGGAAATTCCCGATCGAAAAGATGTGATGTAAGATGAGCCTTCAAAAGGAGAGCCTGCCCCTCCATAGCGGGGGGAAATGTATCAGACATATATTCAATACTTTACATTCTGTTTTGTAATAAACTCTCACTATTTTAATATATTTAACTCCTTAAGTTAATGAAGGGCGTAGCCGGGTATTAAGCTTAAAAAACAATAATTAGGATTCTTTGTCCCAAACAACTAATTTCATATCTTCAAAGCATGAAATATAATTGTGATTTATTATGAGTGAGAGGATCCTGGAAACACTGATGCAGTTGTTTGCCATTATTGCCAAACCTCAGAGCAACGCTGAAGAAAGAAGAGGCGTTGTTGAGGTTTTTCTTAAGCGTCTGCTCAATCAGGAACTGGTAAAGAAATATCTCAATACATATAATGAAAAATTTGAGGAAGCCCGCAAAAAACTGGAAAAAAGCAGTACCGAACGGCGTGAGGGTGCTATCGCTATCAGGATCAGGAAACTTTGCAAGGAGATCAACGAGCAGGGTCAGCTCGATCAGGAACAGAGAATAGTTGTAGTCATTCAGGTCCTTGAATTCTGCAAGTCAGGAGGTCAGGAAGTCAGTCAGCTTGAATTAGGTTTTATCAGTACTCTGGCAGAAGGATTAAATATTACTGGCCAGGAATATGAGTATCTTGAAAGATTTGTTTTAAATACGTTTACAAATATCCCATTAACCTCTGATCTTTTAGTAATTAACGGAATTAAAAATTTTGAACACAAAGAGGCAAAACATGCTTATAAAGATTTACTAAAAGGGAATATCTGGATACTTTATGTCCCATCCGTTAATAAATACTTTGTCAGGTTTATCGGATCAGGTGAGCTTTCGATGAATGGCCAGTTACTTCAGGAGGACAAAGTCTATCCTTTCAGTCAGGGTTCATCTATCAAAGGATATAAGATAACACCTATATATTACTGGGATGTTACAATGCAGTTCCTTAAAGAGGAATTTAAGGCATCAAGAGTAGTATATGAAGTAAAAAATGTTGAATACCGGTTTAAAAGCGGAACTGTGGGAATTCATCACATGAGTTTCAAGGAAGAATCGGGAAGAATGGTTGGTATAATGGGTGCAAGCGGAGCCGGAAAATCAACTCTTCTGGGTGTCTTGAATGGTACAAACGATCCATATGACGGAGAAGTACTTATTAATGGAATAAGCATTCATAAGGATAAAGAAAAAATCAAAGGATTAATCGGATTTGTTTCACAGGATGATCTGCTTATTGAAGAACTTACTGTTTTTGAAAATTTATATTTCAATGCTAAACTTTGCTTTGATAATTTAACGGAAGAGGAAATTATCACCAGAGTGGACAGTGTTCTGAAGAATCTCGGACTTTATGAAATAAGGAATATACAGGTAGGAAATCCGCTGAACAAAAAAATAAGTGGCGGTCAGCGAAAGAGGCTCAACATATCTCTTGAACTTATCCGCGAACCGGCAATAATGTTCCTTGATGAACCTACATCAGGATTGTCATCACGCGACTCTGAAAATATTCTGGACCTTTTGAAGGAACTGGCACGCAAGGGTAAGCTTCTGTTCATTGTTATCCATCAGCCATCGTCCGAAATATTCAAGATGTTTGATAAGCTTATAATCCTCGATACCGGCGGATACCTTATTTATAATGGGAATCCTGTCGACTCGATTGAGTATTTCAAAAGAAAAATTGAACAGGCGAATTATAATGAAAGTGAGTGTTATGTATGCGGGAATGTTAATCCTGAACAGATATTCAATATTGTTGAGACCCGGGTATTTACTGAAAGCGGGCAACCTACCGATACGCGAAGGATCTCTCCGGAAGACTGGAGTAGCCTTTATAAAGAAGAAAAGAAGGAGGACAAGCGGGAACCTGGTGGTTCAATACCTGAGATAAATTTCAAAACTCCAAACAAATTTAAACAGTTTATAGTATTTATCAAACGTGATGTACTATCAAAAGTTGCTGACACTCAATATCTTCTCATTACGTTATTAGAGGCACCGGTACTGGCATTTTTTCTTGCCTTTCTGATCAGGTATTTTGATGAAAGCATCAAAAATCCACATTATACGTTGTATGACAACAGCAACCTTCCTATCTATATTTTCATGTCGGTGATCGTAGCTATTTTTATGGGTCTTACGGTCAGCGCAGAAGAGATAATAAAAGACAGAAAAATTCTCAAGAGGGAGGCATTTCTTAACCTAAGCTGGAATAGTTACCTGATGTCTAAAGTATTTGTCCAGTTTGCAATATCTGCTATCCAGGCATTCACATTTGTGCTGATTGGCAATGGGATTACCGAAATAAGAGGAATGATGTTTGAATACTGGCTTGTGCTTTTTACCTGCTGGGCTGGCGCAAATATGCTGGGACTGTTAATTTCCGACAGTTTCAAGACAGTTGTAACTATTTATATATTAATTCCATTTCTTGTCATTCCACAGATTATTTTAAGTGGGGTAATGGTCAAGTTCGAAAAGCTTAATCCTAATATTTCCTCCCCTGTTTCAATTCCGATATATGGTGAATTCATAACTGCCAGGTGGGGTTATGAGGCCCTTGCGGTTAAACAGTTCATTTATAATAAATATGAGCAGCCATTTTATTCTTTTGAAAAAGAGATGAGTAAGGCAGTATTTAAGAAAGACTACTGGAATACCGAGATCAAAGGCAAGATAGATGATATCATCAACAAACTGGAGAAAGGGACAAGGGATAATGAGTTTAACGATGACCTGCTTCTTGTATCCAATGAGATAAAAAAACAACTCGCCTTAACCCCGGAAGTCAAATTTGCTTTTACCGATCAGCTCACTCCCGGGGCGATCACTCCTGAAATAGCTGAAGCTGCCATCAATTATGTTGAAGCAATAAGAAAACTTTATGTCAATCTTTACAATGATGCCAGCAACCGGAAAGAAGCTCTGAAATCAAGGCTTACCGGAGAAAATCTTCAGAAATTTCTTAAGCTCAGGGATAACTATTTTAATAAATCGCTTGAAGAGTTTGTAAAAGATAAGAATGAGACAACAAAAACCATAATTTACAAAGGTGAATTAATTCAGAAGCTCGATCCTATTTTCATGGATCCCAAGTTCAAATTTATAAGAGCACATTTTTATGCTCCCGAGAAGAATATTTTCGGAATTAAAGTTGACACTTATGTAGTGAATGTTATCGTTCTCTGGGTAATGACATTTATTCTTTACCTGGCACTTTATTTCAGATTGCTGAAGAAGCTACTTGATTCGGGGGAAGCTTTTTTTGGGAAAAAGAAGAAAAGTATTGATTAGGTAAGTATATTCAAAAAAAGAGGCTGCCTCCGCTGAGACAGCCTTCATATTTTTTGGAATATCATATCTATTTCAGAATTACTTTATAAGTTAATCATTCAACAATTTCAATCATTTTAAACGGTACTCTGATTATTGATTCATAATCCTCACCAGCTTCCAGCATATCCTCATCGTCTTCCTCATAATACCAGTTCACTTCAACCTCATTTTTAGCCTTGTGTATTGCTTCGAGCTTCTTGAATACATCGAGAATACATTTTGATGAGCTTGTGTTGAAATATTCCAGTCGGATATTTACAGTAGTTTTTGTAAGAGGAGACTCTTTATAAGTATCGAGCCAGTCCACCAAAGGCTTGTAGAATTCTACCGAGTTTTCAGGAATAGAACGTCCTCTGATTTCAAAGACACCTTCTGTAGAATCAAACTTAACTGTAGGAGTTTTTGCGGTTCCTTCGATGATGATCGGTTCCATATTTATACGATTTAAAAGTTGTGTCAATTCTGTTCGTTCACTAAAATATCAAGGTAGAAAAAGGAATAATAATTGTCATATTTTTTAAAAGAGTATTCAAGCTTATTACCTGTTTTCCTGGCTATATCAACCAGACCCAGGCCACCTCCACCCTTGGCGGAAATCCTTTGGTGGTTCAAAATAAACTTATATAATTCTTTTATCTCCTCATGACTTGACCTGTTAATGCGTTTGATCTTCTCTTCGAGCTTATCAATATTGTCGACATGCACAAAGTTTCCGGTTATAATTCTATACCCGTCGTTAACCTTTTTCACAACAACAAGACCAAACCTTTCGGCTGTCTGATCCTCAAATTCAACCGGGACTTTGTCAACATGATGATAGAGATTCTGAAGACTTTCTACCAGAACATTATATACTTTTTTCCTGAGTTTGGATTGTTCATTAACCTCAACCATCTTATCCTCAACTGTGTCAAGAACATGATTTATGACATCCGAATCAACATTACCTTTATAAAAAAGGATTGTATTCCCGGTCGAAAGGTCTGAAAAGTAATTCTCTATATTAAAGCTCATTTAAGCTTCATTTTAGATATGGTCATGTTTTTCCAATAACAAATATAATAAAAATATAAAGTTACCAAATTATAACTTGCCCACTTTCAGGATTTTTAAAAATTGACTATAAATTTGATAAATGTAGCAATTTGCTGTGATCAATGTAATTAATAATGTGATTTCAGGACTTCACCTGTTTTTTCGTTCCCTGGTACATCTCATATTTGAGAAGAAGGCATTCCAATGCACCATTGAAAAGAATGTGTTTTTCTTTTGGTTTCAAACCAACGTGTTTAAGTGATTCTTTGTTTGAAGTAATTAACCATGCAGTGGTACCTGCGAAATTATGTTTCAATGTTGATCCTATCATCTCATACAATTGATCAATTTCCACTGGTTGAAGTCTTTGTCCATATGGTGGATTCAAAAACACAAATCCATTATTATCAACTTGTTTAAGGTCTTTAAAATCACCCCGTTCAAGAGATATTATGTCGTTTAAACCGGCGCTTGATACATTTGCCCTGGCATGTTGCAATGTCTGTTCTGAAATATCACTCCCATATATTTTTACAGGTGATGGCCCGATCTGACTGTTGTAGTTAAGTTTAATCTTTTCAAACAAATTCTCATCAAAATCTTTCCATCGTTGAAATCCAAAAAATTTGCGAAATTTTCCGGGAGGGATCTTACAGGCTATCAGGCCTGCCTCTATGGGTATAGTGCCAGATCCGCACATGGGATCTGTGAGAGAGGTAGTTGCATCCCATCCCGATAAAAGTATAATACCGGCTGCAAGAACCTCATTCAGAGGGGCAAACGGCTGTTCCTGTCTGTACCCGCGTTTAAACAATGGTACCACAGAAGAGTCAATTGAGATTGTCACCAGATCATTGCTTATATGAAGGTTAATCAGTAATCCGGGATCACTGGTATTAACAGAAGGGCGTCGTCCTGTCCTATTCCTGAATGTATCTGCAATGGCATCCTTAAGAAGAAGTCCCGCATACCCTGAATGACCAAAATGCGGAGAATTAATTACAGGTACTATGGAAAAAGTATCATCAGGATTTAAGAATTTTTCCCATTCAATCTTTGAACCGGCTTTATAAAGATCATCTTTTGATCTGATCCTGAATTCTGCTACAGGCATAAGTATCGATAATGCAGTTCTGACACAATAATTTACCGTGTATAAAAAACTCATATCGCCTTTAAACAGCACTGCCCGGTTTGCCGTTTGCACATCAGTTGCACCCAGATTTATAAGTTCTTCGGCAAGAACTTTTTCGAGTCCGTAAAGCGTCTTTGCTACAAGTCTCATTATGTGGCTTATTGACTACCGATTACTGATTACCTAGTATTTTATTATAGCTCTGCTTATCGGTAATAACTTTCAACGCCTTATCAATTGTTTTATCGTTTTCATTCACAATCTCATATAATTCGCTTGACTGCCACTTACTGCTTGCAACGAGACCTTTAAGTATTAACAGGATCTCTTCTTTCGATTTGTTGAACTGACCTTCATTAAATTTAATTCCTTCAGCTTCTCCTTTTGCAATAAGTGATTTAATATCATCACTACTGAACTTAAATTTATTCTTAAAATCATCAAATGTTTTATACTTTGCATTAAGCAAGGTCCTGTTCTTATCAAAATACTCAAGAGTAAAGGAATTCAGAACATTTTTTGCATTAAGCCTGTTAAAATAAGGAGAATTATAGGAAGTATCTGCAGGTACAAAAACATCGGGCATTATTCCTCCGCCACCATACACAACACGTTTGTTAACCAATGTTTTATACTTCAGCGAATCCCGAAAATGGATGCTGTCAGCGGTCATCAGCTCACCATCAGTGTATCTTTTATAAAAATTCTCCATGTATTTGTCATAACCCTCATTATAAGGTCTTTGTATCGATCTGCCTGAAGGGGTATAGTAACGGGCAATCGTGAGTCTTATCATTGACCCATCCGTAAGGCTATATCCGTTCTGTACCAATCCTTTACCGAATGTCCTCCTCCCTAAAATCACTCCACGGTCCCAATCCTGAATCGCTCCGGCAAAAATTTCGCTAGCCGATGCTGATCCTTCATCTGTAAGAACAACAATCCTCGCTGAGGATAAACTTCCGTTACCTTTTGATTTAGAATCTTGTCTCGGGATCTTTCTTCCTGATAAATAAACGAGCAGCCTCTGATCCGGAAAGAATTTATCAGCCAGCTCTGTAGCAGCTTGCATATAACCGCCTCCATTTCCCCTTAAATCGAGAACAATGTTTTTCATGCCCTTCTTATCAAGATTTGCAACTGCATCAGAAAACTCTTTATCGGTCGTTGCAGCAAACTTATTTAGTTTAATATAACCTGTTTCTTTATCAAGCATATAAGAGGCATCAACACTATTTATCGGTATTTTATCACGGACAATAGTGAAATCGAGTATATCGTTTACTCCTTTTCTGAAAACGGTGATATTTACTTTTGTTCCTTTTGGCCCCATTAACCTGCTACGGACGCCTGTTGTAGTAATTTTTATACCTGATACTTTCTCCTGGTCGATAGTAAGGATCCGGTCTCCTGCCTTTATTCCCACTTTTTCTGATGGTCCTCCGGATATCGGTTCAATAATTATTATTGTGTCACGCAATAGATTAAACTGAACACCAATTCCCTCAAAATTGCCATTCAGAGGTTCATTCATCTCTTTCACATCTTTTGCCGAAATGTAAACGGAATGAGGATCAAGGTTTTTAAGCACTTCAATTATTGCTTTTTCAGTCAGCATATCAAGATTAACTGAATCCACATAATATGCGTCAATCAGACTCAAAGTTCTTCCGAATTTAAAAGTTCCTTCAGTTAATACCTGCGATGAGCCTGTCCATGTGAGGAGGAATAATGAAACTGACAGAACTGCTGCGATAAATATTTTTCTTTTCATTTTCAAATTTTCAATACTATATTATATTTCAACAATTTAAATGCGTTAAAGTTTTGGGTTCTTTTGTCTTTTGTCTTTAACTATTCCCACTCTATTGTCGAGGGAGGTTTGGAGCTGATATCGTAAACGACCCTGTTAATCCCTTTCACCTTATTAATTATTTCATTCGATATTAAACCAAGAAATTCATACGGAAGATGCGACCAGTCGGCTGTCATCCCGTCGGTTGAAGTCACAGCTCTGAGTACTACGGCATTCTCATAAGTTCTTTCATCGCCCATCACTCCCACCGATTGAACAGGCAGAAGTATTACACCTGCCTGCCATACTGAATCGTACAATCCATGTTTTTTGAGGCCTTCAATAAAAATATCATCTGCTTCCCTCAGGATCTCAAGTTTTTCTCTTGTCATTTTTCCAAGCAGCCGAATCGCTAATCCCGGACCTGGAAACGGGTGTCGTTTAAGGATAAAACCTGGAAGATTTAGAGCTTTACCAACTTTTCGTACCTCATCTTTAAAAAGCAGATGAAGAGGTTCAACTACTTTCAGATTCATCTTTTCCGGAAGACCTCCGACATTATGATGTGATTTTATTGTTGATGAAGGCCCATTAACTGATACCGATTCTATCACGTCAGGGTATATTGTTCCCTGAGCAAGCCATTTTACATTTTTAACTTTTTTTGCTTCACCATCAAATACCTCTATAAAGACACGACCGATTATCTTCCTTTTTGTCTCAGGATCACTCACTCCTTCCAGTTGGTCGAGGAACCTGTCGGATGCATCAACTCCAACCACATTAAGTCCAAGTCCAAGATAAGATTCAAGCACCTCCCTAAACTCATTCTTCCGTAGTAAGCCATTATCAACGAAAATACAGGTCAGGTTTTTCCCAATTGCTCTGTGAAGCAAAAATCCAGCAACGGAAGAATCGACACCACCCGAGAGACCCAGTATCACCTTATCATTACCTATTGTCTCTTTCAGGGTATCGATGGTTGAACCTACAAATGAATCAGGCGTCCAGTCCTGAGAGCAGCCACAGATCCCGATCACAAAATTCTTAAGTATCTGGGTCCCTTCGGTGGTATGATATACTTCCGGATGGAACTGGATTCCCCATGTACTTTCATCCTTTATGTGATACGCCCCTGCTTTTACATCAACAGTTGAACCTGTTATCTCATATCCTTCCGGGATTGCCGCAATAGTGTCAGCATGAGACATCCATACCTGTGTACCTGGATTAATATTTTTAAACAGGGCATCATTATTGTTTACTGAGATAAGGTTGGCCCTGCCATATTCGCGTATGCCTGAGGGCATTACTTCACCTCCATACTTATGAACCAGATACTGAGCCCCGTAACAAACACCAAGCAAGGGAATGATTCCCTTAATCCTGGAAAGATCGGGAGACGGTGCGTTTTTATCGCGTACCGAATATGGACTGCCTGATAAAATCACCCCTTTAACATTCTCGTCAGGCATTGGGAAATGATTGAAAGGATATATTTCGCAATATACATTAATCTCTCGTATTCTTCTGGCTATCAGCTGAGTATATTGAGATCCAAAATCGAGTATTAAGATTTTCTCCTGCAAGTTCTATTTTCTTAAATTGGTCGCAAAGATAATTATTCTTTACTAAAGTTCAGAAATATTCCCCACTTCGAAAGTCTTTCCATCTATTGCGGCGTAAGTATCAGGGAATAATGTCCTGGCTTCATCAACCAACGGAGATATATCTTTATAGCGGGCTGAGAAATGGCCTATCAGAAGTGTTCCGGCTCCTGCATTCAGGGCAGTTCTTGCTGCATCGAGCGTTGTTGAATGTCCTGTGGTTCTGGCAAGATCATCTTTGCTTTTATCAAAAGTGGCTTCGTGGTATAGCAGGGTCACACCTTTTACGAAGGAAGCCAGCCGTTTGAAGTATTTCGTATCGCTGCAATAGGCATAGGATAAGGGTTCCGATGGAGGAAGCGTTATCGTTTCATTTTTTATTATTTCTCCATCGGGATTAACAAAATCCTCTCCTTTTTTAATAGCAGGGATTCTGATAAGCGGAATATTAAACTTCTCAATACATTCTTTTATAATATTTCTTTCAGATATTTTTTCCCTGAAGAGGAATCCGTAAGCTGGAATCCTGTGTTGAAGAGGAAAGGATGTTACAGTAATATATTTATCGTCAAGTATCTTTACAGGGTCTTTGCCTGAGAGTGGAATAAAATCGATTTCAAAGCTAAGATGAATGTCAAAATCATTAAGATGGGAGATTAGAATACTCCGGTAGTTTTCAGGAGCATAGAGATGAATTGGATTTTCTCTTCCCATGAGGCTGAAAGTTGACAATAATCCATAAAGTCCGAAGACATGATCGCCGTGGAGGTGGCTGATGAAAATATGATTTATCTTAGTGAACCGGGTCCTGGTCTTTCTGAGTTGCATCTGGGTACCTTCACCACAGTCTATTAAAAATAACCGCTCATGCGCATTCAGCACATGAGCGGAGGGATATCTTCCTGATGTTGGCAATGCAGAACTACTACCAAGTATAGTCAGTTTCATCGCACTACGCAAAGAGATCTGCTTTAAGATATCATTTTTTCAGCGTCTTCAACCGATCCGGTTATTGTAAGGACGGTGTCGAGCTGAGAAATGGTGATAAGTCGTTCAACAGCTTCATTAAGTCCGCAAAGAACGAATGTACCCCCTGCATTTTTACATAATCTATTTGCTACTAATATAGCACTCAGACCGGAAGAGTCGCAATACTGACATTTTTCAAGATCAAGGATGATATTCTTTTCACCCTTACCTGAGACCAGCACCAGCTCTGACTTTAGTGCCGGAGCAATGTGTGTATCAAGCTTTTCCGACTGTATCTGAATAACAGTGCTGTTATTCCGGCTCTCAATATTGAAATCCATAATGATAAAATTTGATAGCCTAAATTTAATTAATTTTTCGATTTCTTGGAAGCTTTATTCTCTTTTTCTTCCATTTCTTCTTTCAAAGCAGCAAGTTGAGAAATATCTCCAAGAGTCGTTTTCTCAGAACTTGACTTCTGCTTCCTTGTAGTTTTCTTTGGTGAAGCCGGTTCTGCTTTCTTTACTGGAGCTTCAGCAGCTTTCTTTTCATCTTCAAAAACTCTGCTGTGTGAAACGATGATTTTCTTGGCTGATTTATTGAATTCAATTACTTTGAACATCAGTTTTTCGTCAACCTTTGCCATCATTCCATCTTCCTTTACCAGATGTTTAGGAGTTACAAAGCCTTCAACTCCATAAGGAAGAGCTATAACTGCGCCTTTATCGAACACTTCAACAACGGTGCCTTCATGAATTGAATCCATTGTAAACAGATTCTCAAAGACATCCCATGGATTTTCTTCAAGCTGTTTGTGACCAAGACTAAGTCGTCTGTTTTCCTTGTCTATTTCAAGTACAACTACTTCAATATCGGCATCAATTGCAGTAAATTCCGCAGGATGTTTTATTTTCTTCGTCCACGATAAGTCAGAAATATGAATTAGCCCGTCAACTCCCTCCTCAATTTCAACGAATACGCCAAAGTTTGTAAAGTTCCTGACCTTAGCAGTATGTTTCGAGCCAACAGTATATTTTTCGTCAATATTCTGCCATGGATCAGCCTTGAGCTGTTTGATACCAAGTGACATTTTTCTTTCGTTTCTGTCCAGGGTAAGAATAACAGCATCGATTTCGTCGCCAACTTTCAGAAACTCCTGGGCGCTTCTCAGATGTTGTGACCATGACATTTCTGATACGTGTATTAAACCTTCAACGCCCGGTGCAATTTCAACAAATGCACCATAATCAGCCATAACAACAACTTTGCCTTTTACTTTATCACCAATATTCATGTTCGGATCCACAGAATCCCATGGATGAGAAGTCAACTGTTTAAGACCCAGGGCAATTCGTTTCTTGTCATCATCAAAGTCGAGTATGACAACATTCAGTTTCTGATCGAGTTGTACAATCTCTTCAGGGTGATTAACTCTGCCCCATGAAAGGTCTGTGATATGAATCAGGCCATCTACACCACCAAGGTCGATAAATACACCATAAGATGTTATATTTTTAACAGTTCCTTCAAGAACCTGTCCTTTTTCAAGTTTAGCAATGATCTCTTTCTTCTGCTGTTCAAGTTCAGCTTCGATAAGAGCTTTGTGAGAAACAACTACGTTTTTGAACTCCTGATTGATTTTTACAACCTTGAATTCCATTGTTTTCCCAACAAAAACGTCATAGTCGCGAATAGGTTTGACATCAATCTGTGAACCCGGCAGGAAAGCTTCTATGCCAAAAACATCTACGATCATTCCACCTTTTGTACGGCATTTGATATAACCTGTAATGATTTCGTCTTTTTCAAGTGAGGCATTAACCCTGTCCCATGAATTAATTGCACGGGCTTTTTTATGGGAAAGCAGAAGCTGACCTTTTTTATCTTCCTGACTTTCAACATAAACTTCAACCTTATCTCCAACTTTTAGATTTGGATTATAACGGAATTCATTTAAACTTACTACGCCTTCCGATTTGTAACCAATATTGATTACAACTTCGCGTAACGTCATTTGAATTACTGTACCGATTACCACTTCGTCAACTGCAACAGTTGAGAGTGTTTCATCATACATGGATTCATACTCTTTATATTTGGGTGAATTACGTAATTCTTCACTCTCAAAATTATCCCAGTCAAAATCTTCTGCGGAAGCGGGAATTCTTGATTCAGGTTTTGATTTAATATCCTGTAAGGGTTCAGTTTCCGGTTCCGGATGTGCTTTTTTCGGTTTCTTTTCTTTCTTAGCTTCAGTTTCGAATCCGTAATCCTCAGCCACCACAGATTCAGTAACTTTTTCTACCTCAGGAATTACTTCGGCAGTAACAACAGTTGCCTCTTCCTGAGATGAGGTCTCAGCTGCAACATTCTGTTTTTCTTTTGCTTCTTTTGCTTCTTTTGTCTCTTTTGTTCTTGCTCTTTTTGTCTCTTTAACCGGAGCATCACTTTGTTCGACAACCTCCTTTTTGGTTGTTTTTTTCTTGTTTTCAGTCATAATTTTAAATTAAAAGAACTAATAATTAATAAGTTAGACATTATTTTGTATGAAAAATTGGTTGCAAAGATAGGTTATTTTTTAAAATCCCCACAATAATATAATATAAAATTCGATGATACCGGCAATAGGTTGAGGTTGAAGGCACAGGGTACAGGGCAAGGACTACAGAGGTAAAAAAACGAAACGTACCTCCCTTAGGCGGGCAAACATGAAGCTAGGCAAGTACCTTGAGAGGTTGTTGAGGTTGTAATAGTTTTTGTATTTGACTTGTTATATTATCTTTGCATAAATGATGAAGTTATAACTTTAAATATCTGATAATTTATGAGAATTATTGTTGTGGGATCAGGTTACGTTGGTTTAGTGACTGGTGCCTGTTTTGCTGAAAGTGGTGTTAATGTTACCTGTGTTGATGTTAATAAGGATAAAATAAAACAACTTAATGAAGGAGCCATTCCGATATATGAGCCCGGACTTGAAAACATGGTAAAATGCAATGTTGAAAAAAAGCGGCTTTCCTTTACAACAGACATAAATGACGGAATTGATGGATCGGAGGTAATTTTTATCGCAGTGGGTACGCCTCCGGGGGAAGATGGTTCAGCTGATCTGAAACATGTACTCAGTGTTGCGAAAGAAATTGGCCGAATAATAACTAAATATATTGTCGTTGCAACTAAAAGTACCGTACCTGTTGGAACAGCTGAAAAGATAAGAAATACCATTCAGGCTGAACTCAATAAACGCAAAGTATCGGTGCGGTTCGATATGGCATCTAATCCTGAATTTTTGAAAGAAGGAGCTGCCATTGAAGACTTTTTGAAACCGGAAAGAATTGTTATAGGCATTGATAATGAAGAAACAAAGGATATAATGAACAGACTCTATATGCCGTTTGTTTTGAATAATCATCCGATACTTTATATGGATATTGCCTCAGCTGAAATCACAAAATATGCTGCAAATGCAATGCTTGCAACCCGTATAAGTTTTATCAATGAAATAGCAAACTTATGCGATATTCTCGGAGCCGATATTAACAATGTGCGAAAAGGAATCGGAAGTGATTCCAGGATTGGCGGTAAATTCATTTATCCGGGAACCGGCTATGGAGGTTCCTGTTTTCCGAAAGATGTAAAAGCAATAATTAAAACAGCCGATGACAATAACTATGAACTCAATGTAATCAAGGCAGTTGAGAAAGCCAATGATTACCAGAAAAATGTTATTTACAGCAAGATGACAAAGTTCTTTAAGAATAAACTCAAAAACAAGTTGATTGGAATATGGGGCCTGTCGTTCAAGCCGAAGACAGATGATATAAGGGAAGCCTCTGCGATCGTTCTTATTGAGAAACTCCTTGAGGCTGGCGCCAGAGTCAGGGCTTATGATCCGGCGGCAATAAATGAAACCAGGAAACAGCTTGGAAACAAAATTGAATATTCCACTGATCCGTATGAAGCCCTGATTGGTGTTGATGCACTTGCATTGATGACGGAATGGGCAGAATTCCATCTTCCTGATTTTACCAGGATGGCTGAATTAATGAAAGGGAAAGTCATTTTTGACGGCCGGAATATTTATGAGCCTGCTGAACTCAGAAAGCTTGGATTTACATATTTTGGAATAGGGAGAAGATAGATGTGAGATGTGAGATGTGAGATGTGAGATGTGAGATGTGAGATGTGAGATGTGAGATGTGAATTGTGAGATGTGAGATGTGAGATGTGAGATGTGAGAGGTGAGAGGTGAGATGTGAGAGGTGAGGAACTGTAACAGAGGAGCCAGAGATAAATAAATTAAAAAAAGTGTACACAAAACTTGAAATGCTAAACATAAATACATGAAAGGAATAATACTCGCAGGTGGATCAGGGACAAGACTTTATCCAATTACTAGCGCCATCTCGAAACAAATGTTACCTGTATATGATAAACCGATGATTTATTATCCTTTATCGGTTTTAATGCTGGCGGGTATCAGGGAAATATTGATTATTTCTACTCCTAGGGACCTTCCGGGTTTTAAAAGCCTTCTTGGTGACGGCAGATCGCTGGGAATGCAATTCAGTTACAAAGAACAGCCATCACCGGACGGACTGGCCCAGGCATTTATTATTGGTGAGGAATTTATCGGCGACCAGTCTGTGTGTATGATACTGGGTGATAATATATTTTACGGGCATGGATTTGGCGAGTCGCTTCTGCAGACGTCAGAAATAAAGAAAGGAGCCTGTGTCTTTGGATATTATGTTACTGATCCTGAGCGCTATGGTGTTGTTGAATTTGATGTAAACAGAAAGGTCCTGAGCATTGAGGAAAAGCCAGTACATCCCAAGTCAAACTATGCCGTTACGGGTCTCTATTTTTATGACAATTCTGTTGTAAAAAAAGCAAAGGCGCTTAAACCATCTCCCCGCGGAGAACTTGAAATTACCGATCTTAACAGGGTATACCTGCAGGAAGGAACACTTGAGATAAAACTCATGGGACGAGGAATGGCATGGCTTGACACCGGTACATACGACAGTTTACTGCAAGCAGCAAATTTTGTTGCCACCCTTGAACAAAGACAGGGACTGAAAGCTTCATGCATCGAAGAGATTGCGTTTAATAGAGGGTTTATTGATAAAAATCAACTTTTGGGACTGGCACAACCCATAAAGAATAGCCAGTATGGAAAATATCTGCTAAGGATAGCCAATGAAGAGATTAATACTTTCGAAGGATTAAAGTAAGCATTTTAAAAAATGAAAATAATTGAAACCGGGTTCAAAGGTCTTATCATAGTCAAACCCACAATATATACTGACTCAAGAGGTTACTTTTTTGAAAGCTTTAATAATGTTGCTTTTCTGGAGGCTGGTATCAGCTTTTCGTCAGTACAGGATAATGAGTCAAAATCATCGAAAGGCGTTATCAGAGGATTGCATTATCAGCTGAATCCATTTCCTCAGGCAAAGCTTATCAGAGTAGTTTCCGGCAAAATATTTGATGTCGCACTCGATATTCGCAAAGATTCTCTGACTTTCGGCAAATGGTTTAGCATAGAACTTGATTCTGAAACCAAAGATCAGCTTTTAATACCTCATGGGTTTGCTCATGGATTCTCTGTTCTCAGCGAAACTGCAATTATCCAGTATAAATGTGACAATGTTTATAACTCTAAATTTGAACGGGGTATAAATGTGAATGATCCTGAACTTGATATTTACTGGAAATTGGGATCAACGGTTCCGGTTATCAGCGAAAAAGACATGAACCAGCCGTTACTGAAAGATGCTGAAATCAATTTCTAAAATACAGAGGTCTTAATTATGGCAATAATTCTAATTACCGGAGCTAATGGTCAACTAGGCAATGAGCTAAAAGTTGTATCAAAGAACTATTATGGATACAATTTTATTTTTACTGATAAAGATACACTTGATATTACCAGCCTGGAACATACTTCTGCGTTCATAAAGAAAGCCCAGCCTGACTGGATTGTCAACTGCGCAGCATACAATCTTGTTGACAAAGCTGAAAGTGAACCTGAGCAGGCAATCCTTATAAATGGAACTGCTGTTAAAAATATTACAGAAGTTATAGGCGGATCACTGTGCAGGTTTATTCATATCTCATCCGATTATGTTTATGACGGAAAATCCAATGTACCTTATAATGAAAACATCGTTGCGGCTCCATCATCAGCGTACGGCAGATCAAAACTGGCAGGTGAAAAATATGCCTTGCTTCACCAGGGTTCAATGATTATACGGACATCCTGGTTATACTCATCATTCGGAGCTAATTTTGTCAAAACAATTCTAAAAAATGCAGCCGAAAAAGAATCCTTAAAAGTCGTGTTTGATCAGACCGGAACACCCACTTACGCTGCTGATCTTGCAGGAGCAATTATGAGTATAATTTCAGGAGTGATCAGGAACCAGATTGCCATGAATTCCGGTATTTATAACTATTCCAACGAAGGCGTTTGCACCTGGTACGATTTTGCGTGTGAGATTGTTAAGGAAGCAGGACTTGCATGCAAGGTAAATCCCGTTCTTACAAAGGATTATCATTCTGTTGCTGAAAGACCGGTTTATTCCGTAATGGACAAAAGCAAAATCAAAGACAATTACAGCCTTTCAATCCCGCATTGGAGGACAAGTCTTTCAAAATGTATTAAACTATTAAAATAATAGAAAAATGTTATCGTTGAGTGAGATAAAAAAAAGAGCTGAGAGCTGGTTGGGTAATGAGTTCAATGAAGAAACCCGTAAGGAGGTTCATGAAATGCTTGAAAAAAATGAAGCAAAGCTTATCGATGCATTCTATCAGGATCTCGAATTTGGCACAGGCGGACTGAGAGGCATTATGGGCGCCGGCACTAACAGGATGAATATTTACACTCTTGGAATGGCAACCCAGGGTTTGTCAAATTATATTATCAAACAGTGCGGGAATTCAGGAATAAAAGTGGCAATAGCTCATGATTGCCGCAATAACAGCCGTTACTTTGCTGAAACGACTGCAAATATATTCTCAGCCAACGGATTCGAAGTTTATCTATTCGAATCGTTACGTCCCACGCCTGAACTTTCATTCGCAATCCGGTATTATAAATGTCAGAGTGGTGTTGTAATTACTGCTTCACATAACCCGCCCGAATACAACGGTTACAAAGCTTACTGGGACGATGGAGGTCAGGTCGTAGCTCCTCATGATGACGGGATCATTAAAGAAGTGCGTAAAATAACTTCTGTAAATGAAATAAAATTCACCGGTAAAAAAGAGAAAATAAAAATCATAGGAAAAGAGACAGACGAAATATTTCTGAAAGAAGCTCATAAAATGAGCCTTAATCCGGAGATTATAAAGATTTTCTGCAACATTCCAATAGTATATACTCCTATTCACGGAACAGGCATTACGATGGTACCGCCTGCTTTGAAAATGTTTGGATTTAAAAACATCATAAGTGTTCCGGAGCAGGATGTTATTGATGGTAACTTTCCAACCGTCAAATCGCCTAATCCTGAAGAACCCGATGCACTTAAAATGGCTATTAAAAAAGCAATTGAAACCGATGCCGAACTGGTTATGGCTACTGATCCGGATGCTGACAGACTTGGGCTTGCAGTAAAAGACAGAAAAGGTGAATTCATCCTTCTTAACGGAAATCAGACCGGGGTTATACTAATCTGGTATATATTGTCTCAATATCAGGCGAGAAAAAAATATAAAGGCAATGAATATATTATTAAAACTATTGTCACATCCGATCTGATCGAAAGGATAGCTGAAGGTTATAATGTTGAGTATTTCAATGTTTTAACAGGATTCAAATTCTTTGCCGAGCTTATCAGGGAAAATGAAAAAACCAGAAAATATATCGGTGGCGGAGAAGAAAGCTATGGATTTTTACCTGGTGATTATGTCAGGGATAAGGATGCAGTTGCTTCCTGTGCACTTGCTGCAGAAGTCGCTGCATGGTCAAAAAGTAATGGGATGTCGCTTTTTGAACTTCTCCTTGACATCTATGTACAGTATGGCTTTTATAAGGAAAAACTTATAAATATTGTAAGAAAAGGGAAGGAGGGTGCCGGGGAGATCAAAGCAATGATGACAGAATACAGGAACAATCCACCGGAAAAGATCAACAACAGCCAGGTTATAAAGATCAATGATTACGAAACAAGGCTTTCACATGATATTCTTAAAGGAACAGAAACAAAAATTAATCTGATCAAATCGGATGTTCTCCAGTTCTTCCTTGCTGACGGAACAAAGATCTCCGTAAGGCCTTCCGGTACGGAGCCAAAAATCAAATTCTATCTCAGCGTAAATACAAAGCTGGAATCAACAGATAAGTTTGAAGAAACTGAGAAAATCCTTGATAAGAGGATTTCTGATATTATTATGGATATGAAACTACAGTAGACTTGACCCCTGAGGGCTGTTGAAAAAATCGAAATCCATTAACCGCAAAGAACGCAAAGATCTAAGAACTAAGTTCACAAAGAAGGAAGAACTGTCACAGACTTGTCCACAGAGTCCACAGAGTTTCACAGAGTTTGAGAGAAGTCACAGTTAAAACGAGTAAAAGTAAATGCTACTTTGCGACCTTTGGATTTATACCTTTGTGACCTTTGTGGTTAATGGATTTCCATTATTCTCCTATAATCTTTACCAATACTCTTTTTCGTCTTTTCCCATCAAATTCCCCATAGAATATCTGTTCCCAGGGACCGAAGTCAAGTTTTCCGCCGGTAACGGCAACTACCACCTCCCTGCCCATTACAGTACGTTTGATATGAGCATCAGCATTATCCTCAAATCCGTTATGCTTATATTGCGAATAAGGCTTTTCGGGAGCAAGTTTTTCCAGCCATACTTCAAAATCGTGATGCAGCCCTGCCTCATCATCATTAATAAATACGCTCGCGGTAATGTGCATTGCGTTTATGAGTATCAAACCTTCCTGGACACCGCTCTCATAAAGACATTTTTCCACCTGTCCCGTAATGTTTACAAAAGCTCTACGGGTCGATATTTCAAACCAAAGTTCCTTCCTGTAAGATTTCATATTCGATAAATTAGATTATATTAAAAATGATAGAAACTAATAGAGTCAAAACACTTATTAAAATAGCCCAAATTGATCATAGCCAGCAACATGCAACCAGTAACTAGCACCTTTGATTTATTTCGAGAACCAGTCCTCCGAAAAATTAACAAGATAGACTTTATCTGTTGATCTCGTCAGAGCGGTATAAAACCACCGCAGATAGTCGATAGTAATTTCGTTCCTGTTGAACATACCCTGATCGATAAAGACCCTCTCCCACTGTCCACCCTGCGCTTTGTGACAGGTAACAGCATAAGCAAATTTGATCTGAAGTGCATTGAAATACGGGTTATTTTTCACTGCTTCAAATTGCTTTCTTCTCGTCTTAAGATCAATATAATCAGCCAGAATGTTCTGGTACAGCTCTTTATTTTTGTCTGATGGTAATGCCGGAGTATCCAGATGCAGCACATCCATCATAACCTTGGCTTCAGTCTCAAGATTATAATCAGGAAACTTCAGTACCATATCTGCAAAGTGAAATCCGTATCGTTCTTCGAACTTTTTTATTTTTCTCACCTCTGCAATATCTCCGTTTGCAATAAAACCTGCACCATCTTCATCTTCATCAAGGATAGAGTAGTTATTTTTTACCACCATTACCATATCGCCGGTACTTATCTCTTCTTCCCTGAAAAAGATCCTGTTGCGGATCCCCTGATTGTACCGGTTCGCCTGTTTATTTGAATTAACAACAATTATTGTTCCCTCCATGCCGCATGTTCCGTATGCTGTGGAGATATCATCGATCAGCTCCTCTCCTGTTATCCTGATTGTATCCTTATAATTAAGACAATCAATTGACGGATGAACAAGGTTGCTTTCTGCCACCTGTAAACGAACACGGGTGGCGTTCATGAGAACTCCTGATGTTTCGCTTTGTCGCACAACCTGTTTAAGCTCACACGAAATAAGTCCAAACCCATATTCGCTGAGTATAGAGGGATCCAGAGCAGGGCTCAAAGTTGATCCTACCGGAGGAAGCTGTGCCGTATCACCAACAAGTATGAGTTTACAGTCTGTTCCGGAATAGACATATTCAATGAGGTCGTCGAGAAGTCTGCCACTGCCAAATAATGATGAATCACCTGAGCTGTTAGATACCATTGATGCTTCATCAACAATGAAAAAGGTATCCTTGTGGAGATTTCTGTCGAGCGAAAAGCTGCCAAGACCATCCTTTGAGGATTTTTGTCTGTAGATCTTCTTATGGATAGTGAACGCCGGGCGGCCGGCATAGGAAGCGAGAACTTTAGCTGCCCTCCCTGTAGGAGCCAGAAGGACAGATCGCATCCTCAGAAGATCCAGAGTTTTAACAACAGAACTTATAACACTGGTTTTTCCTGTACCGGCATACCCGGTCATCAGGAAAATTATATCATTATTGTTATCGCAGATATAGCCGGCGATTTTTTTTAATGCAGAAGACTGATCATCAGTGGGAGTATTTCCCAGATTCTTGCACAAATTATTATATATAATGGTATCTCTCATGAGTATTTATCAGGATCACAAACTTCTGCATGAATTTTTTTCCTATTTTTGTTTGTAAACTTAACCAATCCTGATAACATTAAGAAATGCCCTTCCTTGAACTTTTTGATGAGACACTGGATATAAACTCAACTGAAAACTACGAGCTTTCTGTTCAGATAAACACAGAGGGACTATCTTTTTGTATTCTTGATTCAATAAGAAACAAGTATGTTTTTATAAGGTCATTCGAGCCTGAAGAAAATAAGCATTTTAGCATTGATAAATTAACTGATATTATCAGCAAGGATGATTTTCTGACCAGGCATTACAAGAAAGTCAATTTTGTAATGCCATCGCCAAAGTTTACACTCGTCCCGGCACCACTCTATGACCCCGGCAAGAAGAATGAGTATTTCACGTTCAATCATAATCTGGAAGAAGGAAATATTATCCAGGTAAATAAGGTAAGCGATCCTGATGCATTTCTAATATTCTCAGGATCAAAGTCAATTACTGATCTTATGGCCAATTTTTATCCGGGAGTGCTTCCCTGCCATCAGATTAAATTATTATTGGATCATACCTCATTATGCAGGAAAAGCTCAAACGGGAATTATATACATATTCATATTGAAAGGGACTTTTTCGATCTTATTATCTTTAAGAATAACATCCTGGAATTTTGTAATTCATTTAATTACAGAAATATCTCAGACATACTCTATTATGTTCTGAACGTTTTTAAAAAGCTGGATATTAAACAGGAAGAGACAATAAATTTAAGCGGTCTGACGGAAAAATACGACGATCTTTCATCCGCCTTTTCATTATATGTAAGGAATATAAAATTTGCAGAGCCTTTTGGCAATTTTACTTTCAGCTATGTATTTAATGATACGGAACTTCACCGGTTTCTAAATTTATTCAGCGTTGCAAATTGCGAATAATCGGAGGTAAATACAAAGGCAGGAGGATAAATCCACCTGGTAATTTTAAGGCAAGGCCAACCACTGACTTTGCCCGTGAGGGTTTGTTCAACATTCTCAATAACAGGGTCGATTTTGAGAATTTGATTGTATTGGATCTTTTCGCAGGCACAGGCAGCATCAGTTACGAATTTGCATCACGAGGAGCTGGATCGGTGCATCTGGTTGAAAAAGATGTAAAGCATATATCAGGAATCAGGAAAATATTAAAAGAACTGGATCTTGAAAATGTAAGACCGATTCATATAGATGTCAAAGCGTATCTTAAGACCTGTTCAATCAGATATGATATAGTGTTTGCAGACCCGCCTTATGAACTTCCATGGCTTAGTGAGCTGCCGGACCTTGTTACACAGGCTGGTGTAATTAAAGAAGATGGATTTTTTATACTGGAACATCCGCGCGATTTAAGTTTTACCAGTCATAAATTATTTTTTGAACACCGGAATTACGGCGGGGTGAATTTTAGTTTCTTCAAACCGTTAACATCTGAATAATAGCATATTATACATATTTTTATAATGTACTGATTAAGAAATAAATAGATAATATTTTTACAAATAATTTTGCGGAGTTAAAAATTAGCTTAATTTTGCAACTCGTTTTACAATTGGTGCGGTAGTTCAGTTGGTTAGAATAACGGCCTGTCACGCCGTGGGTCGCGGGTTCGAGTCCCGTCCGCACCGCAAGAAAATGCAAACCCGATGAATCTTCATCGGGTTTTTTGTTTTCCGGAACTCGTTGAAAATTTGTTTTCATAAGAGTAACGGAAAACTAAAAACTAATTGCTGCGAAGCTGCAATGGTTTGCATTTTCTTGCTCAGGTAACCAGTGGAGGAAAGGGTCCGACCGCAGGTCAATCCCGTCCGGCTTAAAATAGCAGCATTTTTTTGTTTTCAATGCTCAGATAACCTCAGGATGAAAGGGTCCGATCGATCCGCCGGTAGGAGGAGAGATCATTCCCGTAAGCACCATCCTTAATTGGAGAATCATGGAAAATGAAGAATAAAATGAAATCACATCCAGACGTTTATGGCAGGAAGTTGATACAGGTGAGCACCTTTAAAAATTCAATTATTAATTCATACCTTTAGACAGAGGTCTCTGACTACTCTTCCTGATCTACCTTTATTTTACTGATACCGATACATATAACAATAAGTTGATGCCAGGAATAAAACATAAAATATTTTAATAATGAATAATATACTTCCCCGAATAATTGATATCAACAAGACTATTAAAAATTATAGTAAAGTAATATGGTTTTATGACCTTTGGAGTCGTTTTACTGAATCTAAAGCGTTGACAAAAGTTTTAGAGATAGCGGAACTACAGAACCATCAAAATGTCTTAGAGATCGCCTGTGGAACAGGCATTATTTTTGAACAAATAATGCTTAAAAACCCTGATGGGTATAATGTCGGTATTGACCTTTCACCTGAAATGCTTCATAAGGCAAAGCAAAGACTTATAAATATCGGATCAAAAAACTATGAATTACTTGAAGGTAATTTCTTAAATATGAATCTTAAATCTGCTTCATTCGATATTTTGATAAACAACTTCATGGTAGATCTGATGCCTGAAGAAACTTTTGATATCATTGCAGATGAATTCTACAGAGTATTAAATCAAAATGGTATTGTTGTTATATCAACCTTTTCATTTGGGACAAAAGAAGTGCACAAATTCTGGTATTATGTAGCTAAAATATTACCAAACCTGTTGACAGGTTGTCGACCGGTTTCATTCACGGGACATTTAGAAAAAGCAGGATTTAAAATCCAGGAAGTTTATCAGATTAGTCAAAACACTTTCCCTTCAGAAGTCATCAAAGCCAAAAAGCAATCTTGATTATGCAGAAGAGCCTGAAGATCATTTTAAGAAATATAGTCATTCAAGGTCATCTCAAATAATGACATGAGGATTTATTCTGTTTTGGGAGGGTCGAAAATTCTATAGGCAAGTAGTTTCACACGGTCATTTAAAAGAAACCATACCAGGGCATAACCCCAAACGAACCCTGCCCAACCCCAACCCAGCGGTGTCATAAAAAAGCCATAAACAGCTATCAATGTCGCAACGATTTGAGTTCCGAGTACTGCCACCCATAATATTCTTGCAGGGCGTATCGACTCCCAGCTCCTGTGCATCGTCAAGGCTAAGCAGGAAAGCATTTAATTTATTCTTCTCATCATCCTTTAGTAGACTGAGCAATACGTGATGTGCCCCCTTGTTCAGAATAAAGGAGCTTTTACCGTCGCGAATCGACTTGAGCAATGGTAAAATAGCTCCTCTTCCAATTTTAATAAGACCTTCAGCTGCAATCCATCGGATTTCAAATTCATTATCATCAAGCAGATTAATCAAAAATGGAATCGACCTTCTGTCGGCAATAAGCTCAACAATCTTAGCAGCCTCCATGCGAAGCAAACCATTTTCCGAATTTAATAGTCTATGCAGTTTTGGGAGAATGGTTTTACCCATCCCTACAAGCGTACTCCTTGCCGCAAGTTTTTTTACAGAGTTTCTAGAATCCAATGATTCTTTAATAAGGGAAGTCAGGTTATCCGGAAAATCGTTAAGGTCATTATCTATTTCACGACTGTCATTTTTATTCATAATCTGAAAAAATCCAAAGTTTAGCATTTACCTGTTGTCAACCAAGTTATACTAAGCGGACGAGTTCTTTTTTGACATCATTTCTTTAATTTAAAAAAAGATTTGAAGCGTTAAAGGTAATCGCAGGTAAACTGCTGAGCATTATATAACTTCCGGAAAAAGTTACATCTTTTACAGATTTTCACGCCATGATTGACAATAAAAAAACCATCCAGCAATGTGCCAAACTGGTCTTTAAACAGTGAATAAAAGGGAAATCACGAAGAGTATTTGAACAAATTTTCTTGCTTAACGTTAATGATTTAAAAAAAAATTTAAATATGAAAAAAGCATTCTTTGCAATTACGGTATTGTTTATTGCTGCGCAAACTACTAATGCCCAATCAGCTAAAGATGAAGTTATGAATCTGGTAGTTTCGCTGGACAATTCGATTGTTAAAAAGGATAGTGTAAAGATTAAATCGCTGCTAAGTGAGGATTTTATCGGAACGATACCGACAGGAGAATCATTTTCGAAAGACCTTTATATCCGTTTTCACTGCAGACCCAACGTTGGTCTTATGTCTATAAATGGTATAGATAAAGACAAAACTTCCATTCGGTTATACGGTAACAGCGCAGTTGTCAACCGTCGTGTCCATGTATCCAAAAAAGGACCTGACGGTTCATTGAGAAGTTTTGATGTGCAGCGCATTGAGGTTTGTATTCAGCAAAAGGGTAGATGGTACATTGCTGCAGGTCAGGGGACAGAAGTGATTAATAAATAATAATATATTTCATAAATGATCCTGAACGCCTGAGAAGAATACCGGCCTGCCCTCTCACAAGTGGCCCTGGACACTAACAGGGTAATGATTAGTGTCAAGATAAAACATGAGATATCGAACCCAAAATCCTATCGGTAAGACATAAACATGGAATGGAATTCTGCAATACAAATTTGATACTGCCTTCAGGAGTATCCTTCATAGATTTTAAACCTGGCAAAATGGTAATCAGTTAAACATTAACACTATTTTCGTTTTTATTAATCCTGATTTTGCAGAATGAGTCAGGATAATTCGAATTAATAAAATCAACAAGTTTTCCCCTGACAGCGGCTCTTAAATCCCAATTTTTTGAGGCGTTTGTACTTGTAAGAAGTACCCGTATCTCTTTATACTGTTCTGTAGTCTTTGTGATTTGTACATTCCACAACAAAACTATTTCCATAAAAATTGAGACAGACTATCATAATGCCAGCCATCGTATCCTCTTTTTTGATTATGATGGCACATTGGTATCATTTGCCAAATTTCCCGAATTGGCTTTAATCGATAAAATTACTCTGGAACTCATTAAAAAGTTTTCAGGCGATCCAAAGAACCAAATTGTTATAATAAGCGGCCGGAGCAGAGAATTTCTTGAAGAACAATTTTCCGGCGTTAATGTAATCCTCGTAGCCGAACATGGATACTTCATTAAGAGAAACGGCAAAACCTGGGAGGTTACGGTAAAATCAGAAGGACAATGGAAAGAGTCTGTGATGCCTATTATTGCTGAGTATGTAAGACGTTGTAATGGGACTTTTATTGAGGAGAAAACCGGCAGCATTGCATGGCATTATCGAAATGCCGATTCGGATTTTGCCCAACTGCGTCTCCATGAATTACGAGATGACCTTATTGAGATAATTCGTCATAAAACCGACTTTGAGATACTTGAGGGAAACAAAGTATTAGAAGTGAAAAGTGGGAAATACGATAAAGGGCAAGCCGCTAATACTCTGATGAGAAATAAGCATTTCGATTTTATTCTTGCTGCCGGTGATGACAAAACCGATGAAGTCCTTTTCAGGGCATTGCCTGATACGGCTTTCTCCATAAGAGTTGGGTTAAGCCCCTCAGTGGCTAAATATAATGTACCTGACTTTCCCATTTTGTTAAAATTATTGAAAGGTCTTATGAAATGAATTTCCTTGTCAATGCAATATAAAATCTTGCAGGATATATATAAGTGCTCCTTGAAAAAAATCCGATTAGTGCAAGCCAGCTAATTTTTTTAAGATACCAGAAAAAGTTGATTTTTTCCATGCCCATTGCTGCCACTCCTGCTGCAGAACCAATTATCAGGGCACTTCCTCCCGTACCTGCACAATATGCAAGAAACTCCCAGAAAAAATGATCTGTGGGATATTGTGTTAAATCGTACATACCCTGTACTGCTGCAACTATTGGAACATTATCAACGATTGATGAAAGTAAACCAATAGAGATTAACGCTGTTATCTGTCCATCTATCCAAAGCATTGTTGTAGTTACATCTCCAATTGGTGACCAGGCGCCTCCTGCATTTGCTGCAATTACAACTGTACCAACAAAAATTAGCCTTTCCTTATCATCTTTTATGAGTTTTCTCAGCAATGATTAGTGAGAGCGATTATATATTAAGTCGAAAACGAAAAGAAGAAGAATATATCCAACATATTTCCGGATTAGTAATCGAGCTTAAGACATTAAATTCGCTTATAAACAGTCTGTTGGAATTAGCACAAATTAACAGAGATAACAGCATTCAGCTTTCGAATGTACGAATTGACGAAATTATTTACAATGCAATCCTTCAGGTAAAAACGAAATATCAGGGACGTAAAATTATACCCAGAATACAATATCCTGAAAATGAAAATGACCTGCTTATTAACGGGAATTCTGGTTTACTTGAAATTGCTTTTCAAAAACCTGCTCGACAATGCGTGTAAATTTTCAAATGAAGATGTTGATGTTGAGTTTCAGATAAATGATAAACACATAAATATCATTATTTCGGATAAAGGAGTAGGTATACCTCCGAACGAAATAAATAGCTATTTATCTACCCATTTAAAAGGGCATCAAATGTGAAATTTATTGGTGGGTTTGGCATCGGTCTTTCATTGGTTAACAATATAATAGAACTCCATAATGCTGCATTAAAAGTTTATAGTAGTGAGAATGAAGGAACCCGATTTGAGGTGGTATTTAAAAAACTTAATTGAAAATATTGATATGCTCAGAAGTTCCATTTAAGCCGCAAGAAATCCAAAATTAAAATGTTCAGTCTGCCCTTTCACCAATTGACCTGCAAACGATTGTGTAATTAAGTGAAAAATCAATATTGTTTGTTAATGAATAGGTAAGTGATGGACCCAGAAATATTCCATTGAGTTTTGGAAAATACATCCCTGCCAGAGAAACATTAAAAAGAGGTGTAATTGGATAACTGCCCTGAAGCATAAAAGTTACTTTGGTAAAAGACAGGTTTTTAGCTGATAAACTCTCATTGTAAAAATCAACAAAATCAGTTACTCCTGAGCTTCTGTTCTGATTGTATAATGCTTCGAACTGAAGCATAAAAGAATTTTTAAAAGTATAATCAGTGCCTAATGAAACTACCAGAATGCCAGTGGTGTCAGAGAAATTATGTTTTGGCTGAAAATATGAGATCTCTCCTCTGAATGATGCACCTTTGATATTACCCGACCACCCTGTTCCAATAACATAATCCTGTTCATTCAATATTCCACCCAAGAATTGAATGTCATAATTCCATTTGTTGAAACGGTAAAGGAAAGCTGAAGTAACCTTGTTGTTATTATCGGCTTTAACAGCAAATTCAAAAGTTGAAGTATTGGTAGTGTAATATTGTAGCCGGATAGCGTCGCTCCCCGGTTTTTCAACATAATCAAAATCGAAAAAAGAATAAGCATTGAAAAGGTCATTAGGATTCCATGTAAAGCACTGTCCCCAGTTAATTCGTTGTCGTCCGATTCTAAGTTGAAATTTATCTTTTGTGTAATCGATATAAGCCCTGTCAATTTTCGAATTAAGTACATAAGAATTGCCTTTCGAAAGATTATCTGATAATTTGACAAAACCATTATCAGTATCTATCATTTTTGCGTATCTCAGGAATAGTTGAAACTGATTCACCGATAATTAATCTGTTTCGAAGTTCCAACACTGCTTTAAAATTATCCGACTTGTTGTTCCATTTGAAATTCAGACGGTTATGGATTAAATTATCAATAGTCCAGTCCTCATTTATACTTTGAAACATAAAAGATTGCATATTTGTGATATACCCGTTTAGCTGACAATCTCTCAGGTATAGTATCCTGACCTGCCATTGAAACCGGAAACATTATCAGTAATACTGAAACTAATAATCAGGTATTTACTTGCTGATATCGGAGATGATTGCGCCATCCTGAAGAGTAATTACCCGTTTTGCTTTATTCACAACCCGTTGATCATGTGTTGAAAAAATGAATGTAATGTTTTCCTCCTTATTCAGTTTTTCCATTATTTCCAGGAGATTTTCAGTCGATTTGGAATCAAGGTTTGCAGTAGGTTCATCTGCCAGAATAAACTTTGGTTTTGATGCTAATGCCCGTGCAACAGCTACTCGTTGTTGCTGGCCTCCGGAGAGTTTATTTGGACGACTATTCATTCTGTCTCCTAAACCTACTGCTTCAAGCAGCTCACTTGTCCGGCTTTCCCTTTCTTCTTTCGGTTTTCCCTGCAAATGCATTATAAACTCCACATTTTCCTCTGAAGTGAAGACAGGTATCAGATTATATGCCTGAAAGACAAAACCAATATTTCTCATTCTGAAATCAGTTTTTTGACGGCTCGAAAGTTCATTGATTTTTACACCATCAATAATTACATCTCCACTGGTTGGATCATCCAGATCCACCTACAATATTAAGCAAGGTAGTTTTTCCTGATCCTGATGGTCCTACAATAGCAGTAAACTCACCTGTCTCTATTGTAAGGTTTACGCCATTTACAGCATGTACCGGTAATGATTTTTCATCGTACACCTTGGTCAGGTCTTTAATTTCAATGATACTCATAATTTATATCTTTAACTTTGTTATTTCTACTGAGTTCTGATTGCTTCTGAAGGATTAAGCTTTAATGCCTTATAGGCAGGGTACAATGCAGAAATTATACCTGCAATTATAACCAGAATGGCTGTAATAACCATTGTTTTTGAATCTATAACAGGGTAAATAAAAGCATGAATAACCTATTTCAGAAAATGCTTCTTTCCAGAAGAAAAGATTGATACCTGCTTTCTCAAAATATTTTATCGCAATATATCCTAAAATCAAACCTGTAATACCTCCTGTAAGCGAAAGAAATACTGTTTCCAGCATAATCATTGTAAATACCCTCACTCTGTTCATCCCGATTGCCATGAGCATTCCCAGCTCGTGAATTCTTTCCATAATAACCATTAACATTGTGTTTATTATTCCAAAACATAAAGCAATCAGAATAACTATTATGAATATAAACATATATTGATTCATTGCACTTACAAGATAACCTGCCTCCGGACTCAGTTGCTGCCATGATTTTACTTCGAGGTTTGGAAACTCACCTGATAATGTTTTTGTTACATCATCTGTTTCATTAGTATTAAGCAAAATTGCAATTTCATGTGCTTCATTTCCGTTCAGACCTGTTAACCGACTTAAATCTGTAGCTCTTACAAAGATATTTGCTTCATCAAACATCATATTATCAGTTCTGTAGATTCCTATAACGCGAAAAGCACCACCCGTAATGTTTTTATTTATGTCCTGAACAGTAATGATAATTTTGTTTTTTAAGCTGACTTTTAATTTCTTGAGAAAGCCGTTCACTAATTAGAACAGGATTCCTTATCAGTTGAGTCAATATATTTTCCTGCAATTATTTTTGAACTCAGGTCTGTCACTTTCGTTTCATTTTCGGGGTCAATACCAGTAATTTTAACACCTGTCCCTGTCTCTGCCGATGCGACCATTGAATTTATAATTATTCTTTTACTTGCAGCAACCACCTCTGGTGTTTCCTGAACAAGGTTGACGATACTATCGGCATTCTGTATCAGAAGTGAAAACTGATCATTATCAAGAAATCCTGGTTGGTGAATCTGGATATGAGATATCTCAGTACTTATAATAGATTGGATACGGGAATTGATCATTCCATTTGTAAAAGCAGTCAGGAAAATTCCTGCAAATATTCCAAGCGTCACTGCAGCAATTATTATTAAGCTTCTGAGTTTATTACGCCACAAATTCCGCCATGCAAACGAAGAAATCATTATTTATTAAATTAAAGTTAACTATGTAAAGCTTCACTGATTTTAAGCCTGTTTATACTGAAAACAGGATAAAGACTTATTATCAGAGTGAAGATTAATATCGTGATACCCTGGTTATAATACACAGAGGGGGTCATTGAAAAAGACAAAACAGGTTCAAATCCCATCTGAAGCATTGTTTCCGCTGCCTGTCCGCTGAATCGTAATGGATGTAAAGTAAAATACCAGGTGATAGGAATACTTACCGCAATCCCTGCAATAACGCCTATCAACCCCAATAAAATAGTTTCAAGAATCAGAATATAACCCAGCTTGAATTTCTGCATTCCAATTGCCACAATTACACCAAATTCTTTTCTTCGTTCAAGCATCATCATAAGAATTGTTCCGAATATTCCAAAAGCAATGATCATATAAAGTATTCCCTTTATTATCATGCCCGATGCGCGATCACTATCAATCTGTTTCAATAAGAATGCCGTTTATTTCCTTCCAGTCCATAACCTCATAATCTGTTTCCCAGAATTGAAATAAGATCATTTTTGATTAGCGGCATCACATTATTGTTTTTGACCATTATAACAATAGAAGTAAGTCTGTCAGGTGCAGAAAACAGTTCCTGGCAATTCGGTAAACTCATATAAACCACAGTTCTGTCAAGTTCAGGTGAAGGTTGCTTAATCATGCCTCTTACCGGGTATTTTCCTGCAGCTCCTATTCCGTGGTATCCCTGGCTTAACAAAACAAGTGTATCATTTACTTCAAGTTTCAGATATCTTGCCAGAGTGCTGCCCAATACTACACCATTATCCCCATTAATAAGGAAAGTTACCTTTATTATCTTTTTCGACAGATTTGTGATGTCATCCTCTTCCTTTGGTTCGATACCTATAACCATTACACCTTTTGTAATTTCCTCAGAAGAAGCTAATGCATAATTTTCCAATCGTGGTGTAGTTGCTGTAATCCCTTTTACCATTGATAATTTTGACTTAACAGAAGAATATTCCAGAGAGTTATTGATTACTTTATCTTTCCAGTATCCTTTGCTATGAATCTGTATATATCCTGAATAAAAATTTACTATAGTTTTGATATACATTGCATATGAGCCTTCCTGCATTGAACTCATTACAGTTGATAATATCACACCAAAAAAAATGGATGCCGTGGTAATCAGGGTTCTCCGCTTATTACGCCATAAATTACGCCATGCAAATTTGAGGTAGTCGTTCATAAAAACTAATGAATTAATTATTTGACTGACTTCATATTCTGTTGTGAAAAAAAGTTTTCTGAAATTGGTTTATTGAAAATCCATACTATTAATTTCAAGTATTGTTTTATCACCTTTTTTACTTACCGGGACTATCTCCAATCTTGACGGGATATCCCGATCACCCATCCTTTTAATATTATAAGCATTCATAACATTAACAAGGTTGGATTCTTCATCATAATACTCAGCTTTCCATTGATTAAATCCTTCAATTGTAATCCAGAGAATTATTTTCCCCCAGGTCACTGCAGCATCAGGCAATGGAATCAGTTCAATCTTATAACACTCCTGATCCCTGACCTTTTCTTTCCCAATGAGCTTCTGTGTATAGTCAACCACAAGGGAGGATTCTTTGACCAGATCATCATTGGTAAAATCTGAACCCATCCACGATTGCATCATCATTGATGGAGGGACTTTGATAACACGTTCAATTGATGGAACCCAGTTCCACATATCAGTCTTCCGCTTGAGAAACACCTGACCTTTTTCTTTAGCCGGGGCAGTAATATATATCAATGAGTAATCAGTCCCTTTTGACCACGATTTCAAAGTGATGCTTCTTCTCCAGTCAGGACGTACAATTGTCAGAGTCATAACTCCCTGGCTTGTTTGACCTCTGCCTTTGTCATCGGCTTTTTTTACAATCTCTCTGGCCGAAAATTCCTGGGAGTATTCAGTATGAAATGATACAGCTAAAATGAATCCTATTAAGCATACTATTGCCGTAAATATCCTGTGTTTCATGGACTTCAAATTTTCATGCAAGATAATACCATGATAGAAAACCATCGTCCCATTTTAGGAAATTAGGACATATTTCATTTTAATAAGTTGGGAATTTAAAAGTCTCATTTTTCTGACACCATCATTTTTAAGTTTGGCGATGCCTCATGTAATCACCAGGAGTAATTCCTGTTGATTCTTTGAAAATCCGGTTAAATGATGACTTTGAGTTAAATCCACAATCCAGAGCGATTCCAAGGATAGTAAGATTTTTAAATTCTCCTGAGCCGATCTTTTTCTTGAATTCTTCGACCCTATAAGAGTTTACAAACTCAAAGAAATTGCTATGAAATTCCTTGTTAATGATTTTGGAAAGCTGGTGCGGTTGCACCTCAATCTCATGTGCCAGATCATGTATGGTAAGTTTAGGATTCAGGTAGGGTTTTGAAACAATCATAATCTGTTTGATTTCCTGTGACTTTTGTTTAAAGAGTCTTATGGTTTCATCCGAAATTGTTAAGGTCTTATTGTTTTCTTTGCCGTTGTTAGTTTCAAGAACACTATGAAAGCTGAATACCTCTCCCTGTTGATAACCCCAATAACCTAATAAGAAAATAAAAATAACCAGCGTCAGATAAAACAGATAGTCAGCAAAAACTATTGAATGAAAATAAAAATAGGATACCAGGCCAATCGGAAACACAATAATTGTAATCGAGGAAAAAAGAACTACCAATCTGCGCAGCCATAATAAATCAACGTTTTCCCGGTAAGAATATATTTGAAGATGAGAGATTTTATAATTCTGCAGTGATTTATAACTTTTGTAAACATAGTACGAAAAGTAGGCAATCATAAAAACAAGGAATGGATAATAAGCAACCGGAAATTCAATTTTCCCTTTAAGTATATTGAATCTTTCTTCTGCAGGAAAAAGAAAGAAGGATAAACCAGCGATTTCACATACTGCAAATGGGATCGCTGATAATAATATATTTCTGACTCCAGGGAGACGTCCTATCATTGAAAGAATATAGAAATACAATAAAACCGGATGGAATGCGAAAAAGATAATCTCGTAACCTGCATATTTGTAATAGAGATTAAGATCGGTCAGGTATAAAAAAGGTATTATCAGCTGAGCAGCGAGAATAATTAGCCATGAACCAAGAATTTTATCTGCAAGAATTATGTTCTTTTTCGAAAAAATCAGCACACTAAAGAAAAGAGCATTGACTGCCCCAAGCAGATAAAAGAATCTGAATATAGTCAGTAATTGCATAATGATTAATACAAAAGCTGTGTAAACTTACAAAGTTTAGTTCAATATGTTAAACGAGATTATGACTTACCGATAAATTTTTGAGAGCTTTGTTATAGGTGGAAATAATATTTTTCCTTGTTATCAGGCCAATCAGTTTCCCCGTATCATTGTTTTCGATAATAGGAATACGGCCTATATCATGTTCCCCCAGCTTCTCAAGAGCATTCTTCAGAGTCTCTTCCGGATAACATGTAACAAGATTATCAGACATGATCTCTGCAACAGTTATATCCCCTCTTCCATCCTTTAATGCATTGTAAATGTCCTGATGTGTGATCATTCCCTTAAGTCGGCCATTGCTATCAACTACAGGGAATCCCCTGTGAGAAGTGGATTTTAACAATGACTCTGCATCTGAGACTGTTGTTGATTCATTTACAGTAATTACCTTCCTGAACATAGCTTCCGAAACTTTAATCTTCTCCAACAGGTCTTCATTCTTTAGTTTTTAGTATATCGATGCCTCTTCTGGTCAGTTTCATGGTATAGATAGAGTCGCTGGAAATCCATTTAACCACAAGGGTTGAGATCACGCATGCAATCATTAATGGCAACATGATTTTATAATCCCCTGTCATCTCAAACAGGATTAGAATTGCAGATATCGGAGCCTGAGCGGCTCCGGCAAAAACAGCTGCCATCCCAACAAGAGCATAAGCCCCTGGGGAAACTGAGATTCCGGGGAAAATCAAATGAATTAACGAGCCGAAAGAACTCCCCAGCATTGCTCCTATAAATAATGATGGAGCAAAAACACCTCCCGATCCTCCGGATCCCAAAGTAAGTGAAGTTGCTATGATTTTTAATCCTATCAGTCCAAAAACCAAAAATGGACCTAATTGACCATTCAGTGTATTTTCGATGGAAGGGTATCCAACTCCAAAGATCTGTGGAAAATATAATCCAATGAGACCCAATAATAATCCACCAAGAGCAGGCTTTAAGTATGAAGGCATATTAATTGCGTCAAAAATGTCTTCACATTTGTAGAGTACCTTAATAAAAAGCCATCCGACAATGGCAGCAAGCAGACCAAGAACAAAATAGAATAGAATGTCATAGTTGCTTAGCAACTCGTATGGAGGAGTGATAAATGCCGGACTGGATCCCAGGAAAGTTCTTGATATCACAGTCGCAGTTACCGCTGAAAGCACCACTGATGAGAAGTACCGTGTGCCATATTCTCTCAGTATTACTTCCAACCCAAAAAATATCCCGGCAAGCGGGGCATTAAATGTTGCAGCGATACCTCCCGCAGCACCACAGGCAATAAGGATCCTTATCTTATCTTCTGATAAACGGAATAATTGTCCAATGGTTGAACCCAAAGCGGAACTTATTTGAACAATTGGGCCTTCCCTTCCAACAGAGCCACCTGAACCAATACATATAGAAGAAACCAGTGCCTTTACAGCTGCCACTCTGGGTCTGATCCTGCTACCACCTATGGCTACTGCAAGCATTACTTCCGGAACTCCATGTCCCTTTGCTTCACGGGCGAAGAAATAGACAATCAGCCCGACAATAACGCCGCCAATGGCTGGAATAATAATTACATAATAAGATCCGAGGAAAGCAAGAGTGTGTTGCCCCCGGGTGAAGAACAGGTTTTGAAAAAATGTAATCATCCATCGAAAAATGATCGCTCCGAAACCTGCTCCAACCCCTATCAGTGTAGCAAAGAAAAGAAGAAAAATGGTTTCGGAAGTCTGAAAGTAATTCAATAGTAGTTTTAAGGGCTTTTGACCATATAATGCTAGTTGTCTGATCTTTGCCAGATATATTTCAATAATTTTCTTAAGGTTTGCCACGAGAGTATTAGGTTTCATTACCAATTTAGACATGAACAATATTTTCAAGATGAGAGGTGTTGGCAGTCTTCCATCCTGGTATCCCGTTTTACATTTCTATCCATAGTAACCGTTTAACAATTTTTAAATATTAATGTTCAAAGAAAATTGAACGGTAGACTATCGGCCTTTTATATCTCAGGTATTTACTTGTTTTAATAATTTTAAATTTATATAAAATAATTTCAGAAAGACATTTTGGAACCCTCAATTTTCATTCCCGTCTGCACCGCATTGAAAACAAAAAAGCCACCCTTCGACTTCGCTCAGGATGGCTTTAGTATTTTAAGACGGTAGCATTAACACCTTCTTGACATAAACAATTGGTTTCAGATTCTTTTAAACATCTGAAATAACGCTCTGATCAGATAAAATACACAGATGGCAACGAAGGCCACCGGAATTACATATAAATTTCCCATTTTTGAAAGTCCTTTTTTTACATTATTAGAAGATAGTTATACTGTAAAGGTAAGATACCCGTATAATTCTGTCAAGTCGTTAATGCCCAATTAATGGGCAAGTATGCATGTTTTGCATACGCTATCTCTTTTAAAAATGGCGGATTATTTACGTGAATCAATTCCTGATGTAACAAAAGGGCATAGTTCGTCAAAATTAAACCGGAATTTATCAGGAATCTGTCCGGGAACAGCATCAAAAAGATATTTCACTTTCCAGAACGCTGATCCTCTGAATAATAAGGAACCATTGTGAAATTGAAAAGAAAAACTTCGATTTTGACAAACAGTTTAATTATTAGGATCAGGATTTAGCTTTTTAACATAATTCCAAAGCTTTGTAGAGTAAAATTGCAGTGAATAATGTCATTTTTTGGATAAACTCCAATTTACTGGGGGAAAGAGAGCATTTTAAGTCTGACCATTTGCATCATGAACTTCCTTTAATATGTGGGGGATTATATGAAAACGAAATTACAAATCCCGGATACTGGAATTTGCTCCAGGACATACCATTTCCTTACTAAATCCCATTTTATTTTTGAATTTTGTAAACTTAACGTTCAATCAGATATTTGATTTTACTTACATTCAGAGCACTTCATTGGACCTTCTGCATCTGCTTCAGTAGTAAATTCTTTACCGCATTTTTCACATTTAACCTGTTTGCTTTCTTTTGCCAGTAGTCTGCTTGCGATTGCTCCGTTGAATTCCACAGCCTGTTTATCCCTGATAAGTGAATAGTTATCTCTGCGGATATTGGCTGCCACAAAATCTTCCTGTTTAAGTACCGGTATATCTATTTCATTTTTCATGACGCAAAGATACAACAAAACATGGCTCGAAAAACATTCATCTTCATTTGAAGCCTTGAAACGCCTTCGCCCGGATGTTTCTATCAGCTCTTTTTGATGCGTTTTCACCAGAGTTTAAACTTTATTCCGAATTATTGACATAAATTTATAATTATAAAACAGCATAACATGAACAATAGAAAAATTAATCGCCGTCTGTTCATAAGGAATACGACATTAGCAGCCACTGCCCTCACTCTGACAGGAAAAACGGTTTTAGCCGGGAATCCATCACCATTCAAAAACCCATTGCCACGATGGAAAGGCTTTAACCTTCTTGATTATTTTTCACCTTCCCCTTCAAGGAACGAAGAGCCAGATAAAACGACTGAGGATGATTTCAAATGGATGGCAGACTGGGGTTTCGATTTTGTGAGGTTACCTATGGCCTACCCCAGATATCTTTCTTTTGACCGTTCAAAAGATATAACAATAGATGAGGTATATAAAACTGACCAAAAAGTTCTTGATGATATTGATCAATTGATATTTATGGCTCAGAAGCATGGTTTACATGTAAGCCTGAACCTGCACAGGGCACCGGGATATTGTATAAACGCCGGATTCCACGAACCATTCAACCTCTGGAAGGATAAAAAGGCTCAGGATGCTTTTAATTTTCATTGGGCTATGTGGGCTGAACGCTACAAAAACATTTCATCTGACAAATTAAGTTTTGACCTTCTCAACGAACCTGCCTATATAGAGGACATGAATGACCAGTTCGCTAAAAAAGGTCCGGTTCCCGGTGATATTTATCACAAAGTTGCCGAAGGCGCTTCAAAAGTAATCAGGGCTGTCAGCCCAAAACGACTGATAGTTGCGGATGGCAACAGTGGCGGAAACGATGTTATCCCGGAACTAATTGATCTGAATATAGCGCAAAGCTGCAGGGGATACTGGCCCCACCTGATTTCACATTACCAGGCTCCATGGGTCTGGAAAGATCCTTCCCAGGCACCGGCTCCGGCATGGCCCGGAACGATGGAAGGCAAGCATTATGGACGGGAACAACTGGAAGAGTTCTATAAACCTTGGATCGACCTTCTTGGCAAAGGCGTTGGTGTACATTGCGGGGAATGCGGATGCTGGAATAAAACACCTCATGAAATATTTCTGGCATGGTTCGGTGATATTATTGACATCCTTACAAAAAATGGCATAGGATATTCTCTCTGGAACTTCAGAGGTGATTTTGGTATCCTCGATTCAGGACGTACCGATGTTAAATATACCGACTGGTACGGACATAAACTTGATAGCAAATTGCTTGATTTATTGAAAAAATATTAAACGGCCGGTTCCCAGCCCTTTATTATCACTATTTGCAAGCCATTACTCCTTTGAAATATCCGATGGATTCCGCGATACCTGGAAGGGGGTCTTTCATATCTTTTTCAAACTCGAGGCTGCAGGATCCGGAGTATCTGATTTTGCGAAGAGTTGCAACAACTTTTGGAATATCAATGATGCCACGACCCATCTCAATAGTTTTTCCCTCTTTTGAAGCTTTATCGACATCCTTGATATGAATATCATAAATCCTTGATTTATATTTCATTATATCAACTGAAGGATCTTGTCCATCGCGGGTAGTGTGCCCGATATCGATACAAATTCCGATTCGGGCATCAAGATCTTTTATATGATTCCATATATCTGTGGAATTGGGGTATAGCGGATTATCAGGACCATGATTATGAATTGCCATTTTAAAGTCATAGGTCTTAATCTTATTCTCTACATAAGGCAGCAATTCATAATCAGGTGCTCCGATAATCATTTTGACTCCGGCCATTTTCGCATACTCGAAGGCCTGATCAACAGACTCCTTTGTCTTCATATAAATTACCCCAACAGTGTAAATATTAATTCCTGCCGCTTTAAACTTTTCAAGAACAGCGTTGATCTGTTCCTGTGTGCTGTTCATTGGCATATGAAAATCTTTCAGGGACAGGCTTTTAACTCCAACTCTCTTCATCATCTCAATGGTCTTTTCGACGGTGAATTGCATGAAGGTATATCCGGCCATACCAATGCTGAAAGAGTTGATTGTTTTATCTGCAGAGACTGGCATTACCGGAATGGCATGCAAAGAGGATGCTCCTGCAGCGAGAACACCGGTTCCTGCTAACTTAAAAAACTGACGACGTGAGGTCATGCTCGTATTATTATTATCAATATTATGAAAAATATTTTCCGGATGTCCTGTCCCTATTTTTTGATAACCATATTATTATCTATCAACCTACCGTTATATGACTGAATGATTGCTTTCAGTTTATCCTCCATCTGCGACTGAAGGTCGGGTTCTTGTCCCAGAAGGTTTTTCTCGAGGAAGATGTCATCTTTATAGTTAAACAATCCAATAGGCTTATTATCGATCATTTCCAGAATATGATCTTTCATATAAAGATGATAGGTGCTGCCGGAGGTATTGAATGCAAATGATTCATATGAGTCGTCTAAAAGATTATTGCCGAATGCTATATACTCTTCATCAAAATTCAGATAGCTCAATATTGTAGGCATAATATCAATCTGCTGTGCTATCCTTTTCTTGATACCTGTCAGATCGCTTCCCTGTTTATAGAATATAATCGGAACACTGTATGAGCCCAGATTATTCTGGAATTCTTTATGTATTGACTCATTTGTGTGATCTGCAGTGATAACAAAAAGAGTATTCTTAAACCATGGGGTCTTAGAAATCTTATTGAATAATTCGCGTAATGAAAAATCAGTGTAACCCACCACTTCCAGGATTGGCGCTGAACCTTTTTTAAATTTACCGGCGTATTTTTCAGGAACCTTAAACGGATGATGAGATGAAACTGAAAAAATCGAGGCTACAAATGGTTGTTTGAAACCATTCAATTTCTCTCCGAAAAATTTAAAGAAAGGTTCATCCCAGACTCCCCAAATACCGTCAAAATCTGATTTTTCAGGATACTGATTAAGCCCGAAATAATCGTCAAATCCTGCCATTTTTGCAAATGAATCAAAACCCATTGATCCGTTTGGTGCGCCATGGAAATAAGCAGAATAATATCCTTTCCTCTTAAGTAGCGTAGGAAGGCCATTTATCTGATTATTTGCATAATGAGAAATAGTATATGGTGTTTCAAGAGAAGGAACAGATGCCAGAATTGAAGGCATTGCATCAATTGATTTCTTTCCGTTTGCAATAGAGACATCAAATGTCAGACTGACATTGATAAGAGAATCTATAAAAGGTGTATAGCCCTGATATGTCCCACCCTCAAGATCACGGTTAAGAGATCCGATATACTCCCTGGCAAAACTCTCGAGAATAATTATTACGATGTTATCGTCTGTAAAAGGTTTGGTTTTTAAAGGTGTATAGTGCGGATCGTAAAGACTTTTCAGCTTTTCGTCATTGAAGAATTTATATTTCACCAGGGCTTTTTTGTCAAAAGTTCTGAAGAAACTGAAAGGGGTGTTCAGGACAATAGCAACATCCCTTGGTGTCTCAACATAACGGGCGGCATTGCTTATGGTGATAGGACGTGTTGAATGTTTATATCCACCACGTGCTGCACCAATGACCAGTGCAATTACCAGCGGGATCATCAGAATATTTACAGAATAATAGGCTATCTTATTAACATGTCCGGGTTTTTCAGTCTTCACTTTATTGTAGAAGTAAACCATAAGAAACCAGGCAAAGAGAGTGAAAAGAGTTGCCGGCCAGTAGTCGAACAGAAACCTGAAAAATAATTTCACCAGATTGTTCTCATGTTCAAAAGTTTTAAAAACATCCGCAGTTGCTCTTTTATCAACAAACCTGTAATAAACAAAATCCATCCCGTTCATTGCAATTGCGATACCATTGGTTATAAAAAAGATGTACTTCAGAATGACCTGATACAAGTCATTATAACGAATTTCTAACGGAACGATATGTAAAAGGATGATAAGCATGTTAATATATACCACAGCAGAAATATCAAAGGTCAAACCACCTTTTAACATAGTCAGCAATTGACTTATTGTCACCCCGGGAAACATTTTGTAATTAAACAGGAAGAATCCGATTCTGCAAAGTGAGAACAGGAACATAATGAGCAGGATCCTGTATATAAGAACAACAAAAATATTTCTGGAGAATACCCAGTTTTTCATATTATTTATTGTCATTAATTAACCTCGTCAGACCTGAGAAGATCATAAAACTTATTAAAGCGATAAAACTATAAAAACTACTTTGAAGTTGCAAGAGTGATTCCCTTTATCCAGCTCAATACCGGCTTTTTTGCCGGCTGATATGAGTTTGACCGGTTTGCGGTAGAATTGTCAGTTGTGCCCTCGTTTCTGACTGACCTGCCTACTCTGCCAGATCTGCCACCTGATGACCCGCCACGTGATCCTGCTGATCGTGATATTACAGGAGGTGGAGGACTCATATGATTACCGGATTTATTCCCGGCAGAGACTAAGCCATATTCAATTCCAATGGCAAAAGTCATCGCACCATTATTCTTCTTCGAATTTCTGAGTGGCAGTTTTGCTATTGGCATAACCATTTTATAATATAAGATCCCTTCCTTATCAAATTTAACCGACCCTCTGAAGTTATCAGCATTCTCTGATGGAAAGTGCCTTACCTCTTCATTAATGAACCCGATAAGTTCGATTGTATTTGCAAGTGCAAGAGAGTTAACAATACTGCCAGACTGCTTATCTGCATTTTCAGAATAATCCGGCTTTTTACGGCCTACCGGATTTTGCGAACCCATCGGATATCTTACCCCCATTTGTTTTGCAGACTTGCCATCCATATCTATCCAGATTGTGAGTCCTTCTTTCAAAATCCTTTCCTGTACTTTGGCATCCTCAATCTTCAGATCAATATAAATATTGTCATCGTCATTTGAAAGAAAGCAATATAGTTTAACTTTATTGATGAACTGATAATCAGATGCTTTTACTTCACTGCTGAGATGCCATTTGCTCACATTCAGATTTCCCTTCTGGGCGTTTATACCAACACTCATAAATAATGAGAATATCAAAAATGTCAGTTTCATAATAAAAACTTAAGGTTCGAACCTATAAACTTCCAATATTAGTAATTATTCCGGAATTTATATTCTATTTTTAATCTAACCGGTTGTTATTAAAAAGCATACAAAAACGCCAGATCCGGCAAGAACAGCACCCCGCGACCTGGCGTTAAATTATAGGCTATAAAAACTTAATTTTTCTCTATTTCCTTTGGAAATTGTTTCAGGTTATCGTTAAATTGATACATGTATTTTCTGGCCTTGAAACCCAGCAACATAATCAGAACTATAATTGCGATTAACACATATGATACAATTTTTGTGGTCTCTGCGTTTGTCTTAAGTGCCTCAACGAGACCGTTATATAGCAGCCACAGGGCAAAAATATAAACTGCCAGACCAATAATTACACCAAGATAAAGATTTAAGTGACCTGCAAAACCAAATAATGAACTTATTGGCATTATAACCATTACAGCTGCTGTTACTCTCATATTAGCTTCGAAATCTGTATTTCCCTTGCAAATTGAAGATATGACCAGTACAATAACGGCACCAATAAACAATCCGATAATAGCAGCAATAATTGACCAGATAAATGCCATTATGCCGAATACACCACCTAATGCACCCATACCGAGAAGACTCCAGATGAATGTTAGTGCCCCTGCAATGGCACCATAAATTACTGCTTTAATCAAAGGTTCGGCCATACCACCGGTGGTTTTCATGGTCGAGAAGTAAGATTTCGGATTTACCAGGACATCTTTGGATTCCTTAATAAACAGATTAAAATCAAAGCTACTGTCACTCATAGTTTAAAGAATTAATAGGTTATTAATTTACGATCAGGAAAATGAAATATAAGAACCTAAATTAGATAAATATTCTTAAAATCGTAAAGTTTTGACAGAAAATCAGCTTTTCATTACTCAAGATAGGTATATCCGTATAGACCTGACCGGTAGTTTGAAAGAAATTCCTTACCCTCCTCAAGTGTTATTATGCCTGCCTTGACGGATGTTGTCACCCATGATTCGACTGTTCTTACCATTTTTTTCGAGTTATACTGCACATAATCAAGTACCTCTGCAACAGTCTCTCCATCAATTACCTGATCGATCTTATAACCTTCACTATCGACAGACACATGTACTGCGTTAGTATCACCAAACAGATTATGAAGGTCTCCAAGGATTTCCTGATATGCACCAACAAGGAAGACACCCAGGTAATATGGTTCCTTCCCCCGCAATGAATGAACGGGCAGGTGGTGGGATGAATTACGGGTTGATATGAAATTGTCGATTTTCCCATCGGAATCGCAGGTCATATCCTGTATCGTAGCAGTCCGTAATGGTTCCTCATTAAGTCTGTGAATTGGCATGATAGGGAAAATCTGATCTATAGCCCATGCATCGGGGAGCGATTGAAAAAGTGAAAAATTGCAGAAATATTTGTCAGACAGTATCCTGGATATCTGACGTAATTCATCAGGAACATGTTTGGTTACATTGGCCATCTGATAAACTTTTCGTGCTATTGACCAGAAAAGCCTTTCTATCTGGGCCCTGGTTTTCAGGTCAATAAGTCCAAAACTGAACCTGTCAAGAGCTTCTTCCCTGATCTGTTGGGCATCATGCCATGTTTCAAGCATTCTCGACTGATTAAAGTCATCCCAAAGGGGGAAAAGTTCTTTTACCAGTTCGTGGTCTTTCTCATTCAGTACATCCTCCGGATCCCACGATGGCAGAGTTGTGGTCTCAAGAACCTCAAAGATCAGAACTGAATGATGGGCTGTAAGTGACCGGCCTGATTCAGTTATGATATTTGGATGAGGAATATTGTTTTTATTGCTGACGTCTACAAACGTGCTTATAGAGTCATTTACATATTCCTGGATAGTATAATTTACGCTGCTTTCGCTGTTTGAAGAACCGGTACCGTCATAGTCAACACCAAGACCGCCGCCGATATCCACAAATTCAACATTAAAGCCAAGTTGCCGGAGCTGAACATAGAACTGGGAAGCTTCACGCAAAGCAATTTTTATCCTGCGTATTTTGGTTACCTGGCTCCCAATATGAAAATGGATCAGCTTTACGCAGTCTCTCATCTTGCTTTTCTCTATGAAATCGATAGCTTCAAGCAATTCACTCGAAGTTAATCCGAATTTGCTGATATCCCCTCCTGAATCTTCCCATTTACCGCTACCCACACTGGCGAGTTTAATCCTAATCCCAAGATTTGGCTTAACCTTCAGACGTTTTGCGATTGTAACGATTAGTTTTAGTTCATTGAGCTTTTCAACTACCAGGAAAATTCTTTTCCCCATCTTCTGTGCCAGGAGAGCAAGTTCAATGTAATCCTCATCTTTATATCCGTTGCAGATTATAAGAGACTCAGGATCGGTATTTATGGCAATTACGGCATGAAGTTCAGGTTTAGAGCCTGCCTCCAAACCTATATTGAATTTTTTCCCATGACTTACTATCTCCTCAACTACAGGCCGCATCTGATTCACTTTAATCGGATAGATTATAAAGTTCTGAGCCTTATAACCATACTCCTCCGAAGCCGATTTAAAACATTTCGATATGCTGATGATACGATCATCGAGAATATCGGGGAATCTAACGAGTACAGGTGTGGATACGTCGGATAAGATCAGTTCATCAAGAAGATCTTTCAAATCGACTGACATCCCGTTTCTCTGAGGAGTGACAATAACGTGTCCCTTTTCATTTATTGAAAAGTAATCAACTCCCCACCCGTTTATGTTGTATAATTCAGCTGAATCTTCTACTCTCCATTTTCTCATGTTCAGATATATTGCCTTGTTTTACAGGTGCCAAAGGTCAGAAAAAAATGTAATTTTTACAATGTTATTAAAATAACATGAATTTATCCCTTATTATTCAAAAACATATGATAATTCGTGGAAATCAAAGAGTGTTGAAAATACAGTTAATATTGATTTCCTCCGTTTAGTCGTTCCTTTGTGGAGTGTAGCTTTGATGATCGCGTTGTGGTGGAGCTCAATGTTGTTAAATCAATTTACTCACAATGAGGTCCAAGCGTTAATAAATAGCCTAGTCAGGCGTATTTTGGACGCAGGATGCCAGCACTGCCGCGATGGCGGTAACACTTTAGGTTCACAAAGGACTCTGTAATACAACCCCGAAAACGAGCCAAATCACATAAAAGGCATTGATTTTATATCCGTTTTATTCAGAACCTTATACACCGGATATGGATTATACCCCATTCCCCATTGAGGTACAAGGTAACGGTCAAAAAAATTCCATACAACCAAACCATCATTCGACTCCGGTTCCAGGAGATATGCTGCCAGGTTTGCAAGTGGCTGTGCAGTTCTGACAACTATTGTCCCGGCAGGAAAATCTTTCGGCCCACTGAAATAGCTGCCATTAATAGTATTGGTATAATGCCCCTGGTTAAGCCTTGCGGCACCCTTAAGATCACTGATTTCAAATCGTTGAACCACAAGTCTGGTATCTTCTGACAGCTTTTCCAATTTAATGCCATGAGTCTTAAGGTTTCCAATTATCTCAGGATCGTTCGTGGTTAAAACATAAGCAAATGGGAACCTCACTTTTCTTGTTGGAAAATAATCAATATAATAAGGTACCGTTACATCCTTCTGACGGTCGCTTTTTTTATAGGTCTTTCGTCCATTTACATCGTTTGCAAGTTCCGCTTCAAATGTTCTGATGGTGACTTTTTGAATAAGGGGTCGTACTTTGTAATCAATTGCAAAAGAATCTGTTACGACAGGATCAGTTCCACGCATTATTGTCTTTTTATCTACTTCACTCAACATGTCTTTAATTTCTGTTTTATGAACAGAGGCATAATCAAGCAAGGAATGGATCAGGTAATAGCAACCAAGAACCCTTGACTTGAAATCAGCATAAACATAATTTTCATTAAGGATTCCCAACCTGTTCCTGATTCCGTAATAGTTACTCATATAGCGTGGTTCGGATGCATCCAGAACCCACCCTTTGTCAGGATCCATCATATCAAAGAATTCACCATAGAAACAATTTTCAACTTTATACTTTCCCGCAAGAGTCTTCGATAATTCAGGCATCATCTTCTCACGCATATAAGAAATCAAGGAGTTGTCGCCATCAGGGTTGACCATCCAGGTAAAAGTTGTCGGCTCCACATGATACGATCCGTCTGTTGTATGGCAATCCATAAATACGGCGGGATCCCATTTGTTAAAAACATTAGTCAGAACCCCTCTTACTTCCGGCGATTCAGCCTTCATTGCATCGCGGTTGAGGTCGAGAAATTGACCGTTATACCTTACTCCAACGCCGTTTACCGGACCATTCTGGTACGTTCGGTTAAGTGGACTTATCTTCTCATTACCGTCCGGATTAAATAACGGACAAACCAGCAGGATCACATTTTTAAGGATCTCCGAATTCTTTTCCTCAAGTAAATCCCTTACATACATCAGTGTAGCCTCCTTGCCTTCAACTTCACCGGCATGAATATCTGCCTGGATATATACAACAATTCGTTTATCACTGGCAAGATCGCGTGGAGATTTCGGTAAGGGGTTTCCTACTATCAAAAGAGGTATTTCCCTTCCCTCAGTCGACATGGCTATATACTCACTCCTTATATAATGTGAGGATTTCTTCAGGTGATTAATGAAGAACATTACATCATTATAATCTGAAGTAGACTTATAATCAGACTTTTCGGCCGTAGTTTGAAATTTTACCTGTCCGAATAAATTCACAATTGTTAATAATAATGTCATCAAAATACTTAAAGATCTTTTCATAATTGAATCCTCGTTAATGCATTCAGACAATAAAAGTAGAAATAATTTAATGGCATATTTCAAAACATTGTATCTTATTCAAGTGTTATGTATTCTGAGCGGAACAAAGAAGCCGAAGACAGAAGCCGGAAGGAAAAGGCTTGTGACGAAGGACTCGGACTTCAGTCAATTATCGGAATATTATATAATATTATAGATTATTTCAATTTATTTATATAACTTGCGCCATTAATTTAAAAACAGAATAAAATGAACAAAGGAACAGTAAAATTTTTTAATGTATCAAAAGGATTCGGATTCATTAAAGATGCAGATTCGGATAATGAATATTTTGTACATGTATCTGGTCTGAAAGATCAGATAAAAGAGAATGATGAAGTTACATTTGAACTTCAGGAAGGTAAAAAAGGAATTAATGCAGTAGACGTAAGACTAGCTTAGTTTATTCATACCAAGATTTAGTATTCAATCCCGGTCGAACGACCGGGATTTTTTATTAGGACAAAAAGGCTCAAAGAAACTCAGACTTCCAGACAATTTTTTATTGTCTTTTCTTTTCTTCTTTTTTAGCCTTTTTTGCCAGGCGTTTTTCTTTCAGACTTTTCGTGGGCTCTTTTTTGTTCTTTGTCTGTTCTTTAGCTTTTTCGTGTGACATGGCTAATTATTTTAAGTTAATAATAAGTTATTCCAAATATAGAAAAAATCATCCAATACTGATACAAATTTAAAATTTGGCAGAGATGACCTGTTATAATAATGTTCCTGCCTCCTTATCAAGAAACCAGCACAACCTGCCGTAAACAGGAACAATAAAGGAGGCCGGATAATTTATTGATGCGGGATCTTTTACAAGAATTTTCCTTACAATTACCTCCTTTTTCTTCCCGGTTACCAGAAATGCTACCCAATCGGCATTGTTAATCACCCTGCCTGTAAGAGTTATTCTTTTTTGCAGAGTAACGGGGTGAAACGTTACTTCGCAGATCTTTTCAGAATCCAGCAGCTCCAAATGTCCGGGAAATATAGATGCCGTGTGTCCATCCTCCCCCAAACCCAGAAGCACAAGATCAAACAAAGGTACTCCGTCTCTTATTCTTGTATACAATGATATTTCTTCCGAATAACGAAATGCCTCCTCTTCAGGATCATCTTCTCCTTTTATTCTGTGAATGTTCCGGGAAGGTATTTCTATCTTTTCAAGTAACTTTTTTTTCGCCATGCCAAAATTACTTTCGGCATTTTCAGGTGGTACGCACCTTTCGTCTCCCCAGAATATTTGAACATGTTCCCAGGGAACAGATTTTGCATAATTATCACTAAGAAGAGTAAATAAGATTTCAGGAGTGGAACCTCCGGATAAAGCCATGGTGAAGTGTTTGTTATTTTTGGCCGATTCATCAATACTGCTGACAAGTTCCCTGGCAAAATTCTCAGCCAGCTCGCAGGGAGTCGGGTATATTTTTATAATCTTATCCAACATTGGCTTTGTACATTACAACTCACAATACAACTCATCATCTGCCAGATTCTTACAAGGATACCTCCAGGTGAGTCCATCTCCCTCAATGAGATCATTGGCGTGTTCCGGACCCCATGTACCAGCCGGATAACCAAATATCTTGATAGCCTTATTATTTGCCCACGCTTTCTGAACCGGTTCAAGAAATTTCCAGGTAGTTTCTACTTCATCATCACGGGAAAACAGAGTAGAATCGCCCAACATTACATCATGTAACAGCCTTTCATATGCTGAGGGTACTCTGATGTCTGCAAGATCTTTATAATGAAAATCCATATTTACGTTCTTCGTGTTAAATCCTGCTCCAGGTTCCTTCATATCAAATTTCAGCAGTATCCCCTCATCAGGTTGGATCCTTATTATCAGTTGATTGGCAGACACTTTTCCGGATTCGCTACCGAAACAGGTGATGTGGTGTTTGCTTGAAATGTATTACTATTTCCGTGACACGGGTTGGCAACCTTTTTCCGGTACGTATATAAAATGGCACTCCGCCCCATCTCCAGTTGTTGATAAAAAATTTTATAGCAACATAGGTTTCTGTTCGCGAATCAGCTGCAACCCCTTTCTCATACCTGTATCCTGTTACACACTCGCCGCGGATGAGCGAACCCGTGTACTGGCCCCTGATAACCTGTTCCGGCACATCTTCTTCATTAATAGGTTGAAGCGATTGGAATACCTTTAGTACCTCATTACGGATAGCATTTGCATCAAGAGAAGAGGGGGGCTCCATTGCAGTCAATCCGACCATTTGGAGCAGGTGGTTTTGAACCATATCCCTCAATGCACCGGAAGAGTCATAATAACCACCCCTCTCCTCTACTCCAATGCTTTCAGCAGATGTAATCTCGATCCTGTGAATATAATTTCTGTTCCAGAGGGGTTCGAACATGCCATTGGCAAACCTGGTAACCAGCAGATTCTGGACTGTTTCCTTTCCAAGATAATGATCTATCCGAAATATCTGATCTTCCGATATAAGCTCATGCAAGGTTTTATTAAGCTTTCTTCCTGACTCCAGATCATATCCAAACGGTTTCTCAATTATAATCCTTCTGAACCCATTCTCCTGATTACATAAACCTGACTTTGCCAGATTAACTGCGATAATCTCGTACATTTTGGGAGGTGTAGCCAGATAATAGATAATGTTTCCTCCGATTTTGTACTTAGTATCAAGCTCATTTAATACGGTTTTAAGACCTGAGTACTCATTCTCGGCAGCATTATCCATTGAATGATAATACATATCCGTCGTGAAACCAGAAACAAGGCTCTGATCAGTAACCTTATCTTCCGAATATGTGACGATCGCTTTGCTCATTTTCATCCTGAAATCATCGGTTGATAATTTTGTTCTGCCAACACCAAGAATTGCATATTTCTCAGGCATTATTTTCTGCATCTTCAGCGAAAATATTGCAGGGATCAGCTTCCTTGAAGTCAGATCTCCGGATGCTCCGATTATTACAATTAAAAGGTTCTTAGGATTTTCCATAAAAAACTGATCAAATGAGAAAGTATAAAAATTGAGATACTACATATTAGAATTACAAGGTAACAAAAAATTGTATGAAATGGTTGATGGCAAAAGGGAATAATGAAATGACATTTAGTTAAATTTATATTTAACAGGTTTATAACTTTTTAAACATTTTATTAGTTTTGTTAATATTTTTATTGGTATTTATAATAATTTGAAAGAATAAGTAGTATATTTGTCGGTTAATATTAAAATAAATGAATTTTTTTAAATCCATTATATCACGCCTCATTAAAAGGTTAATTGGAACTGACTGAGAATGGTGTATGGTATCGGATTAGGGATGACCGTTCTCTCAAAAACAGAGAACGGTTTTTTTTATACAGAACAGAGAAAAAATTAAGGTAATCATTATGAAAAAAGAACGCCCAAAACAACAGGGATTGTATCGTCAGGAATTTGAGCATGAGAATTGCGGGATTGGATTTGTTGCACAACTCAAAGGGAAAAAGTCTCATTCGATTATCAGACAGGGGCTTGATATTCTCATAAATATGACACACCGTGGTGCGGAAGGGGCTGACAGTAAAACCGGTGATGGAGCAGGTGTACTGATACAGGTTCCCAGGGATTTTTACCTGATTCAGGGTTACTCACTTCCGCCGGAAGGTCAGTTTGGAACAGGTCTGATATTCCTTCCTCAGGACAATTCTGATGCAGCTAAATGTAAGGAAATACTTCTTGGCATTATAAAGGAGGAAGGTGTCAATCTTATTGGCTTCCGTGAAGTTCCGCGCAATAATACGGTCATTGGCGAGATATCCCGTGCAGCAGAGCCGGAAATACTTCAGATTCTGCTGGGAGCCGATATTCCTCAGGCAGACCTTGAACGCAAATTATATATTATAAGGAAACTTGCAGAAAATAAAATCCGTAATTCGGATATCAGGCAAAAGAGTTTTTTCTATATACCAAGCCTTTCTACCAAAGTGCTTGTTTATAAAGGGATGCTTACTTCAATTCAGCTGGGAGAGTATTTTCTCGACCTGAATGATGAGCGCTTACAAAGCGCAATAGCTCTGGTTCACTCAAGGTTCAGCACGAATACCTTTCCAAGCTGGGATCTGGCTCAGCCATTCAGAATGCTGGGACATAACGGAGAGATAAATACAATAAAGGGAAACCGTTTCTGGATGGAAGCAAGAGAATCGATACTGAAATCCGATAAACTGGGGGATCTTACAAGACTGTATCCTATAATCGAGCCGGATAAAAGTGACTCTGCCTCGCTTGACAATGTTTTGGAATTTCTTATCATGAGCGGTAAATCATTACCTTATGCAATGTCTATTCTTATTCCGGAATCAATAAATGACAAAAACCCCATTTCACCCGACTTAAAGGCTTTCTATAAGTATCATTCCACTTTCATGGAACCCTGGGATGGTCCTGCTTCACTGATATTCTCAGATGGTCGGTATATTGGCGGCATGCTCGACAGAAACGGACTCCGTCCATCGAGATATGTCATTACAACAAATGATCTTATTGTCATGGGCTCCGAAGCAGGTGTACAAACATTTGCCCCCGAAGAGATCAGGGAGAAAGGACGGTTGAAGCCGGGGAAAATGCTTCTTGTCGATACTGAGGCAGGTAAAATTTACTATGACAAGGAACTTAAAGCCGAACTGGCTGCAGAATTTCCTTATGGCCAATGGATCCAGCAGAACATGGTCAAGCTTGAAAAGATTGAGACCGGTCATCAGGAGACACCTGAAATGGGTGATCAGTACAATAAATATATTACTTCCTTCAATTACTCCCTTGAAGATACCGACAGGATCATCAAGGAGATGGCTGCCACGGGTAAAGAACCTATTGGTTCAATGGGCAACGATGTTCCTATTGCAGTACTCTCCAGGAAACCATACAGGTTATTCAATTATTTCAAACAATTGTTTGCCCAGGTTACAAATCCGCCTATTGATCCGATCAGAGAGGAACTTGTGATGACACTGTCGGGATATCTGGGATCGCTGCAAAAGGATCTTCTTGAAACATCACCCGATCATGTCAAAATGGTACGATTCAGAAATCCCGTAATATCCAATACTTACTTTCAGGTTGTCAAGAATTTAAGATATAAAGGATTTTCAGCGGCAAACCTTTTATTACATTTTGATGCGGGAAAAGGGGCTGAAGGTTTACAGGATGCTGTTGAACAATTATGTAAGGATGCTGAAAAAGCAGTTGATGAGGGGAAAAACTATATCATTCTCTCCGACAGGGGTATAAGTGAGAACGCTGCCCCAATCCCATCCTTACTGGCCGTTTCTGCAGTTCATCACCATCTCATAAAAACCCGTAAGAGGATGCAGATTGATATCGTTGTGGAATCTGCAGAACCACGGGAAGTGATGCATTTTGCCCTTCTTTTTGGCTATGGGGCAAGTATTATAAATCCTTATATGAGCCTGGCAGTAATTGATAAGCTTATAAAAGACAAGGCTATCCAACTCGATTATCAGAAGGCTGAAGCGAATTATGTCAATGCTGTCAACAAAGGAATCCTGAAGATTATGTCTAAAATGGGTATCAGTACTCTCAGGAGTTACAGATCTTCCCAGATATTTGAAGCTGTAGGTATTCACCCGGATGTCATAAACAAATATTTTGCCGGAACAATCTCCAGAATAGGTGGAATTGGCATGACTGAAATTGCCGAAGAGGTCCTCATCCCCCACAGAAAAGCATTTATTGTGGAACAACAATCCGAGATGCTTACCGAAGGGGTCTATTCTTACCGGAAATATGGTGAACATCATGCATGGAACCCGGAAACTATTTCGCTCCTGCAATGGAGTACCAGAACAGGTGATTATAAAAAATTCAAAGAATACACTGATCGCGTAAATGCTGATACTGCCTCTCCCGGCTTTATCCGCGGTTTGTTAAGAATGAAAAAGAATCCGATCCCGATAGAGGAGGTCGAACCTGCTGAACAAATAATGAAAAGGTTTGTCACAGGAGCGATGTCGTATGGTTCAATCAGCCGTGAGGCTCATGAAACTATGGCTATCGCAATGAACCGGATTGGCGGCCGGAGCAATACCGGCGAAGGTGGTGAAGATCCGGAACGATTCAAACCTCTCGAGAATGGTGACAGTGTAAGAAGTAAAATTAAGCAGGTCGCCAGTGGTCGCTTTGGTGTCACGACCGAATATCTCGTAAACGCAGATGAGCTGCAGATCAAAATTGCTCAGGGTGCAAAACCCGGTGAGGGTGGTCAGCTTCCAGGGCATAAAGTTGATAATATTATAGCCAAAACGAGGTATTCAATACCGGGAATAACGCTGATTTCTCCGCCTCCTCATCATGATATTTATTCGATTGAGGATCTTTCGCAGCTTATTTTCGACCTGAAGAATGTTAATCCGAAGGCCAAAATCAGTGTGAAACTTGTTTCTGAAAGCGGAGTTGGTACAATAGCTGCAGGTGTTACAAAAGCCGGTGCCGATCTCATAACAATCAGTGGATACGAAGGTGGAACCGGAGCCAGCCCGTCTTCATCAATTAAACATGCCGGATTGCCTCTGGAACTGGGCCTTGCTGAATCACAACAAACTCTGGTAATGAATAATCTGCGCAGAAAAGTGATCCTTCAGGCTGATGGACAATTGAAAAGCGGTAAGGATATAATTATTGCCTCATTACTCGGTGCCGAGGAATTTGGTTTTTCAACATCTGCACTTATTGTACTGGGATGTGTAATGATGCGCAAATGTCATTTAAATACATGTCCGGTAGGTGTCGCAACACAGAATGCCGAATTGAGAAAGAGATTCAGGGGAAAAGCTGATAACCTTGTTACATTTTTCCGGTTCATGGCAGAAGAGGTACGGGAACAACTTGCTGAACTTGGATTTAAAAAAATGGATGATATTATTGGCCGATTTGATCTCCTGGAAAGAAATCCTGAAGTTAATCACTGGAAGATCAAAAATCTTGATCTTTCCGGCTTCCTGTCCTTGCCTGCTGAATCGAAATCAAATGCAATGCATTGTGTTGATATACAGGATCATAAGATTGATCATATCCTTGACCTGCAACTTATTGCCGAGGCTGAGAAAGCAATATCAGACAAACAACCTGTTTTAATAGAAAAACCTATCCATAACACCGACAGGACAACAGGCGCAATGCTTTCAGGAAAGATAGCAACACTTTATGGATCAGCAGGATTACCGGACGGAACAATCAGATGCCGGTTTACCGGATCGGCCGGGCAAAGCTTTGGTGCTTTTCTTTCACCTGGCATTGAACTTTATCTCTCAGGTGATTCAAACGATTATCTGGGAAAAGGACTCTCAGGTGGAAGGATTATTGTTGTCCCTCCTGCCGGCTCGGCTTTTGAACCCGATAAAAATATAATAATCGGGAATACAGTGCTTTATGGCGCAACCAAAGGTGAAATATATATTTCCGGTGTTGCCGGCGAACGATTCGGGGTGCGTAACAGTGGTGCCAATGCAGTTGTTGAAGGTGTTGGGAACCATTGTTGTGAATATATGACCGGTGGCCGGGTGGTTGTCCTTGGGACAACCGGAAGCAATTTTGCTGCAGGTATGAGCGGTGGTATTGCATATGTATTTAATGAAAACGGTGATTTTGATTTTTTCTGCAATATGGGAATGGTTGAATTATCGCTCGTTGAAGACTTATGGTGATGTAAATGAACTTACAGAACTTATCACACGACATTATCAATTTACGCAGAGTAAAAAAGCAAAGATGATTCTCGATGATCTTAAGAAATATATCCCGACGTTTATTAAGGTTATTCCATATGACTTCAAGAAGGTTCTTCAGGAAATGAAACTTGAAGAGTTAAGAAAGAAGATAGCAGATGTTGAGATAGATCTGGAGATAAGTGCAAGTTAATAACCTCAATGCCCTGAGGGTTTGCCCCCCTGCCCCCCTAAAGGGGGATGTCCAAAGAACGAGCCCCCCTTTAGGGGGGTTGGGGGGCCAGCTTAGAGGGCACAGTGGGCAAACAAATAAAAGAATAACAATTTATAAAATGATATTATGGCTGATGTAAGTGGATTTCTGAAAATAAAACGAAAGGAAGCTGGAAACAGACCTCTTAATGAAAGGATCTGCGACCATAGTGAAGTTGAACAGGTATTGAACAGCGAAGACAGAATGCTACAGGCCTCCAGATGCATGGATTGTGGTATTCCCTTTTGCCACTGGAGCTGTCCGGTTGATAACCTGATTCCGGAATGGAATGATCTTCTGTATAAGGGCGACTGGAAAGGGGCTTATATGAGGCTGGCAGCAACAAATAACTTTCCGGAGTTTACCGGAAGGATATGTCCTGCCAGTTGCGAACACGCATGTGTCCTGAATATTAATCAGGAGCCGGTAACAATAAGGGAAAATGAGGTTGCAATTGTTGAAAAAGCCTTTTCAGAAGGCTATATCAAGCCGGAACCTCCGAAGGTCCGCACCGGGAAAAATGTTGCAGTTATTGGCAGCGGACCAGCCGGAATGGCAGCCGCTGATCTTTTAAATAAAACTGGACACCTGGTAACACTCTTTGAAAAAGATGAAAAAGCAGGTGGATTATTGCGATATGGGATTCCTGATTTTAAATTAAGTAAGGCTGTCATCGACAGGCGCCTCGACCTTATGATCAAAGAAGGACTTATTATCAGGACAGGAGTAAATATAGGGACAGATATCACCGGTAAAGAGCTTCTTGAACAATTCGATGCAATTTGTATCGCCATAGGTGCTACACATCCACGCGATTTAACTGCAGAGGGAAGAGAACTTAACGGGATCCATTTCGCAATGGAATTTCTTCCGCTTCAAAACCGGGTGAACTCCGGCCAGTTACCTGCTTCTGATAATCATATAAATGCTGAAGGTAAAAAAGTACTTATAATTGGAGGCGGTGATACGGGATCAGACTGTGTCGGAACGTCAATCCGTCAGAAAGCAGTAAGTGTGACACAAATTGAAATAATGCCAAAGCCGTCTCTGACCCGGACAGACAACAATCCCTGGCCCTACTTTGGGAAAGTGTTGAAAACATCCACTTCCCATGAAGAGGGCTGCGAAAGATACTGGAGCCTTGCAACCGTAAAATTTATAGGGATCGATAATCATGTAACCGGCGTTGAGGTAGAAGATGTCGTATGGAATTTAAAAGATGACATGTATACAATGGAAGCCTTTCCTGAGACACGCAGAATTATTGATGCTGATCTGGTATTGCTTGCTATGGGGTTCGTTCATCCTGCACTTGAAGGTTTACTCTCAGAACTTGAATTAGAACTCGATCAAAGGAGGAATATCAAAGTTGATCAAAGCCAACTGACAAACAGACAAAAAGTTTTTGCTGCTGGTGATTCGGTAAGTGGTGCAACCCTGGTAGTAAATGCGATTGCGTCAGGCAGAAAAGCTGCAAAAGAAATTGATAAGTTTCTGAGGACTCAATTATAAGATTTTTAAAGGTCCAAATTGCTACTTGTTATATCAATTACCCTCATCGCATTTTTATCAGGTCTGAAGGAAACTTTTTGCTTAACTCAATACTAAAGACAGTTCCATCTGTTTCGTTGCTGATAAAGCTGACTTTCCCCTTCAGGTAGTTTTCAGTTATTAATCTTATACTATAGGTTCCGAGACCTCTTCCAATTCCTTTCGTGCTGAATGAACGTTGAAACAACTGTCTCTGGATCTCTTCCGACATAACCTGGTCATTTTTCACCCTGAACTTTATATTATCACCGCAATTCTCTATTCCGATAATAACTGATCCATCCCGGGGAGTCTCTTCCAATGCATTCTTGCACAGATTGATTATTACCCTCTGAAACAGGGCTTTATCGGTTTCAAAATCAAGATTGGCTGAATTATCAGAAACAATAATATGCTTATTTTGTCCGACTTCGTGAAAACTGATTTTTCTGATAGCAGAATTTGTAAGTTCGATGGAATTTACCTGTTCGGTATTAACCTGGAGGTCTCCATTTTCTGCTGCGCGAATCTGCCTCTGCATAGTTATTTCATCAATTATATCGCGGGTTGCTTCTTCAGAAAGGTCTATCAGTTCACGCGCTTTATCAGGCGCGATGCCTTCTTTCAATATTGACAACAGCCCGTTGAGCCCGCTGGCACGATTTAATAAATCGTGGAAAAAAATTCTTTCGAGAGCTGAACGTCTTTTTTCGTCACTTATGTCCTGTATGATAAGCAGATAAAACTGTTTTCCGGATAAAATCACCGGTGTGGATATTATGTTCAGATCCCAGCTCCTCAGGTTCCCTTCAACTAGTGTAGTGATACGAGTTTCTTTCTCCGATTTCACTCCTGTTTTCTGACATTCAAGAATTGCATTGACAGCTCCGCAATAAGCGCACGCGACCGAGGTACCGCATCCTGATGAATTATCTCCTGCATGTATGCATGAAATAAGCTCGCCCAGTCTTTTTCCAAGGACTTGTTCCAACGATTTAAAGCCCAGCAAATTTAGAAAATCATCATTTGAATAAACTATTTGCCGGTTTTTATCTATAACTGCTCCGATTCCGGTTACTGCGCCAAAAAGATCCGTAAAGAATTTTTGAGAACCGACCAGTTCATAATCTTTCAGAATCTGTTCTTTGGTTGTCCTTACGGCCGGAGCAAAATATGTTTTTCCTTCACTCACAATTGTCTGGTTTATAACACGGGATTTCCTCCTACAAATATACATTTCTAATTTACTTTATTATTCAGAACTGATATCCACAAGCTATTCACTCAATATTTTTACCTTGAATATTTCTATTCACTTCAATTAATTTCTATTTATTTCTATTTACTTCTGACCATGTCAACGATAAAAACATCAATCTTGCCGGTATATTAGTCTCTCAGGTATATTGATTTTGTGTTTTCGCAAAGCCTTAAATACTTTTGTATTGAATCCAATAAATTAAGAATCACAGAGAAAAACAACTCATAACTAAATCTGATAAACTGTATTAATTTGGTAAGTTTGTGAGTGCAAAAACCGGAGAGCAAATAAATGAGTAAAAGACGAATCAGATATATCCATATTTTTATCTGGCTGTTTGCGATTTTTGCAAATGTTCCTTACTCGCATTTGTTTAGCGATATATCACCCCGGATGATTGTCTCCAATATCATTGCCTTCATCTACCTTATGGCAGTTTTTTATATTTTTTATCTTGTCATGGTGCCTCTTTTCCTCGACAGGAAAAAGATTGCTGAGTTTTTTGGTTTTTCCTTTCTGCTGGTATTGATCATGCCATTTTTCGGATATACCCTACTATTCCTTTCAAGAGCCGTTTTTGATGGAACATTTCACAATTTCTATCATGACTATTCTCTTAGAATGCATATGAGTGGCTATTATCCGGTACTTACCGCAGCAGTCTTCGGTTCTTTTTTCAGTGTGATTATAAACTGGTTTACAACAATGAATCAAAAGGCTGAACTTGATAAACAGAAACTGGCTGTCGAACTCGATCTGCTTAAAAGTAAACTCAATCCCCACTTCCTGTTCAACACCCTCAATAATATAGATTCCCTGATTCATCATAATCCGGAAGAGGCTTCAGCTGCTCTTATCCGACTCTCTGAAATTATGCGCTATCTTACCTATGAGACATCAGCGGAGGTCGTTTCCCTTTCCAGGGAAATTGAATATATCCGTAATTTCATTGAATTATACAAGATAAGGATCAAAACACCCGGGGATATCCGGTTTGAAGTCCAGGGCGACCTTAATGTTATGATATCTCCGGCGCTCTTTGTTCCGTTGATCGAAAATGCCTTCAAATTTACGAGCTTCAGGAACAGTAAACCATGTATTGATATCCTGGTGTCAGCCCGAACCGGAATTGTTTCTTTTGAAATATCAAATTTTTACGATAAAAATTTTAAAACTTCAGAACCCGGGCATTCAGGATCAGGGATAATTAATCTGAAGAAAAGACTTGACCTGACATATCCTGATAAGTATCAACTGATTATTGAACCAGGAGATTCACTTTACCATGTAAAACTCACTATCAACACCGATGCAGATTAACTGTATAGCAATTGACGATGAGCCTCTGGCTTTATCGAAGCTTGAAAGCTTCATTATGAAAGTGCCGGATCTGAAGCTTACCCGGACATTTGATAATGCTATTGATGCAATCGGATGGCTCAAAGAAAACAGTACTGAGCTGATCTTTCTTGATATCCAGATGGAACAACTGACCGGCATTCAATTTCTTGAGGCTACAGGACCAGGATCAAGGGTTATAATAACTTCCGCTTACGATCAGTACGCCATTAAGGGATTTGAGCTGAATGTCACTGATTATCTGTTAAAACCATTCTCTTTTCAACGATTTCTTCAGGCAGTGAATAAAGTGATGGAGTACTACTCTCAAAAACCTGAAGGCAACAGGACGATTTCGGGAAACAATACCTTTATCTTCGTTAAAACGGAGTACCGGCTTGAAAGAATTGATATTGATGATATTCTTTATATCGAAGGAATGAAAGACTATCTGAGGATCATCTGTACTGACAAGAAGATTATGACATTACAGAGTTTCGCCAGGATCGAAGAGAGTCTGCCTGCAAATAAATTCTGCAGGGTTCATAAATCATTCATTGTTGCAATTGATAAAATAAAATCAGTAGAAAGGGGTGTTATAGTTATTGCTGACCAGCGAATTCCGGTCAGCAATACTTATAAGGAGAGCTTCTTTTCTAAAATTAAGCAATAGCCTATATTCTCTGTGTAGCTCTGTAAAACAACTTATGGGGCTGTTGAAAAAGTTCTTTTTAACCGCAAGTACACAAAGTCCACCTTCTCCGCAGTTGGCGGATTCGGTGGATAAGAACGCAAAGTACACAAAGTCAAAAACATATGGATCATCTCGATAGCTATCGGGACTTTGCGATCTTTGCGCAAACCTTTGCGACCTTTGTGGTTAATGGATTTAATAATTGTTTACTCTTTGTCGGCTGAAAACCTCATATCCTTAACTGTATTTATCAATCTGATAAGTTCTGCACGGTAGCCATCCTCGTCACTTCCTCTTGAAGACCTGGCCAAACGTGATGCACCCTCGAGTGTGGCGCTGCCTTTGAATTCAGAGTTTCTCAGTATCATTCCGAATTCCGAAACTGCAGCAGCAAACCTCAAATTATCAGAAGCCTCATCAAGATCATTTATGTAACCCTTCACAGGTTTTTCGAGTAACATACTGGTATTGCCATCCGGCTTTTTATAACGAAGTTTGATGGTGAGGTATTCATCTGACAGATAATTTTCCTTATAATCATTTGATTTGGATACCTGATACTTAAGAGGATCAATAGCGGGAATCCTCTCACCAGAACCGGCAGGTATCAATTCATACAGAGCAGTAACATTATGTCCGGCTCCCATTTCGCCTGCATCTTTGGTGTCATCGTTAAAATCCTCATCGTTCAGAAGCCTGTTCTCATAACCGATAAGCCTGTAGGAATCAACTTTTAATGGATTGAATTCAATCTGGAATTTTACATCTTTGGCTATGGTAAAAAGTGTCCCTCCAAATTCACGGACTAATACTTTTCTGGCTTCCTGAAGGTTATCAATATAAGAATAATTTCCATTGCCTTTATCTGCTATCAGTTCCATCTTATCATCCTTTACATTTCCCATCCCAAAGCCAAGAACTGTTATAAATACTCCGAGTTCACGCTTCTCTTCAACCAGTCTTTCCATTCCTCCATTGCTCGATTCGCCAACATTAAAATCTCCGTCAGTTGCCAGGATGATCCTGTTATTTCCGCCTTTGATAAAGTTCTTTTCAGCTTGTGCGTATGCAAGTTTCAGCCCTGCGCCTCCGGCAGTTGATCCACCGGCTTCCAGATTATCTATAGCGGCCAGTATTGCCTCTTTCCTGTTCCCGGGTGTAGATTCAAGTACCAAACCTGCGGCTCCCGCATATACTACAATGGCTACTCTATCCTGAGCTCTTAGTTCGTTAACCAGTAAGCTAAAGGCTGATTTAAGCAAAGGAAGTTTATTAGGAGCGCCCATTGATCCCGATACATCTATAAGAAATACAAGATTTGAAGGAGGAAGTGAAGACTTGTCTATGCTTTTCCCACGTAAACCTACATGGAGCAACTGATGATTATTATTCCAGGGACAGACAGCCAGTTCTGTATATACTGAAAAAGGATGTTCTCCTTTGGGTTCAGGATAATCATATTTAAAATAATTGATCATCTCCTCTATCCTAACTGCATCTGCCGGCGGCAACTCACCCATATTTATAAACCTGCGGATGTTTGAATAAGAAGCATTATCAACATCGATAGAGAATGTTGAGAGAGGATTGTTTTTTACATTTTTAAATCCGTTCTCGTTGACCGCGGCATATCCTTCAGTATTAAAATTATTATTGTATCGTTGAAATGATTGCCTCGAATCATAGACTTTACTTGCAGGTGATACCATCGCGTACGAATCAGCTGCTCTCTCTTTTTTTGAGCCATATCCGACGACAACCATCTCCTGCAGTGAAGTTAATTCCCCGGTCATTCTTACATTTATAACAGTCCTGTCTCCGATTTTTTCTTCGACCGATTTATAACCAGCAAATGAAAATACAAGGATTTTCACCTTCTGGTCAACCGTAATTTTATAGGCGCCATTTAAGTCTGTCAGGGTTCCTGATGATGATCCCTTTTCATTTACAGATACTCCTGGAATCGGCTGACCCTGATTGTCAGTCACTTTTCCTGTAATAGTTCTTGATTCTGTGAAAGCAATCATGATTGCGCCAAGAATCAATATTGCAACAACTGATAAACTGTTTTTCATGATATAAATTATTAGTTAAACATTTATCACATGATGCAGATGATTCCGGAATTCCATAAATAATGAAATGAATTTTAGCAATTTTTTTATCTTTATTAAGAATTAAATAAATAATCCCAAGTCCCTTTTTGGAAATGCTTTTTAAGATCCCCATCAAAAAAACATTCAGCGATCTGATGAAGATCTTCTGCAGGAATTCACCTCAACTGCTGATCTTGAGGCTCTTGGTGAACTCTATTCAGGCTATATGCACCTGGTATATGGTGTCTGCCTTAAGTACCTTAAGAACAGGGATGAGTCAATGGATGCCGTAATCCGGATATTTGAAAAATTGATAATTGAAATACCAAAACAAAGAATTGAAAACTTCAGAAGCTGGCTTCATGTTATAACAAAAAACTACTGTTTAATGCAATTGAGATCGCAGAAAACACAGAAAGAAAGGATAAATGAATGGATGATGGATTCTATGGTATTTATGGAAAACGATCCTGGTTTGCATCCTATTGATGAAGAGGAACCGGTTTTGGATAAGGCCCTTATTAATTGTATAGAAAAACTGAGAGGTGAACAAAAAGAATGTATACAACAATTCTACTTTGAAAACAGGTGCTACAAAGAGATTGCCCTGAATTTGGGTCTCGAAGAAAAAAAAGTGAAGAGCTATCTCCAGAATGCAAAAAGAAATCTGAAACTTTGTCTTGAAGCAAAACATGTCACACAAAAAGAAAAATAGGGAAAAGTCAATGTCGGATTTCGTCCATTATCAAAGGGACGAAATGACCGGTGAAGAGAGGAATTCTTTTGAAAAGAAGCTGCAGAAAGATTCCTTTGCTGAAGAAGCTGCAGAAGGATTTTCGCTGCTTTCTCCGGAAGAAATCTCCAGGGATCTGATTGACCTTCAAAAGCAGATCAAATCCAGAACGGTGAAGAGACAAAGATTTATGGTTTACAGGATTGCAGCTTCAGTAGCAGTTTTAATGGTAATTTCGACACTCTTAATTGTTATTAACAGGAACAAAACCTCAAAACAACTTGCCATTAACTCTGTTCAATCAGAAAAGAAACAAATAATTAAAGAACAACCTCCGCTAAAACAGATCCAGGCAGAAGCACCTCCGGAAATACCTGCCGGGCCCAGTGAGAAAAAGTCAGGTAAAACAGTGTCCCGACAGCTAAAAATGGAAAAAACTAAAAATGTCGTACCTGTTGACAATAAAAATATAGCCGAAGCACAAAACAAAGATTCGATCTCTGAAATCAGGACTGAGGTTTTCCAGCAGTCATTTACGGATAAAGACATTGCGCCAGCTGCAGGAGCTCTTGCCAGAGTCAAAACTCCTGAATCAAAGGCGTTTGAAGTAAAGAGAGATTCACAGGTACAGGTAAGGCCCGATTCTTCAATATCTGCCTTGAGCGAGGTTGTAGTTGTGGGATATGGTACGAAGAGGGCAGAGTCTGAAAAAGAAGATCTTTCCACTGGTTATGCGCCTCCCAGTCCGGTTAACGGAAAATCAAATTTTGATAAATATATTAAGGAGAACCTTCATCGCCCTGATACAATAACTGCTGGTCAGAGAGCTGTTGTTGTGGTCAGCTTTCTGGTCCGTATTAACGGTAGCATTGACAGTATCAGGATCGTAAAAAGTCCGGGTAAAATATTTTCTGACGAAGCGATCAGACTCATTAAATCAGGACCTTCCTGGAAGCCTGCCGAGGATAACGGAAGGCCAATCGAAGATGAAGTAAGGATCAGGATCGTTTTCTGGTGACCATTCGGGATTTAATGAATCCGAAGGGTGGCGCAGTAACCTACTTCTTCCTGTTATTTCTTTTTATATAACTTATAATCCGTTGTATTAAGTTTGACCAGATCATAATTGCGGCAGAGCGTATCTGAATAATTCTCCTTTGTAATTAACAGGAATTGTCTGCTATTGTTAAGATCAGGATCCAGACTTATATTTCTAAACCGGCCATAATATCCATGAAGACTCCAATCCTCAAACATATCGGGAGTTATATTTATGATGCTTCCTTCTGGAATTTCCGGGAGAATGGAATAAGTGTCTTTAATCTTATTCATATCCCTGCTGTAGCCATCAGAAAAATAAATTGAAAGAATAATCCCAATGAAAAATATTCCATATCCGACCCATTTGAAAAACAAAAATCCTTTAGATCTGTAATTCATATTATCAAAAATCGAATTAAGTAAGGGGTGCATCAGGATACCAAACCCAATTGCAAAAAAAGGATAAGCCGGAAGAATATAAAATCCACTCTGTTTCATACTGATCATTATGGGTAATACGCCGCTCAGTCCCAGAAATATAAACATCAGAGCTTTCTTATTGTTTTCTTTTACGAAAATCAGGGAGGACTTTCTGATCCAGCCCCAGACCAGAAAAAGTACACATAAACCTGCGGCCGGGATTAATTCATCCCACAATCTTTTAATTATATCAAAACGGGAATCAACGGTAACAACATTTTTAATGCTATTTATTACCTGATTATCAATGTATGTATGAAGACTCAGCCGGGGAACAGGGAAAAACAATATTAGGAGCAATAATGGAGCTAAAGTAAAAAACAATATACCAGCACTGTCATACATCATTTTACCAAAAGATTTTTGTTTATTGAAAATCCATAATAAAAACGGGAAAGTCCATGGGAAAAATGCAACAAAACCTTTTGTAAGGAATCCCAGAGAGAGCACAAATCCGGATAGGATTAAAAATAAATAGTTTTTGTTCTCTTGATTTTTCAGATAAAACAGGATGGATAGAGAAGTGAATATCGTCAAAGTGTTTTCGAGCAGGTTATTATATGAAGTCCAAAAAACGGTGGGCGTTATAAGCCATATAAATAAAGGGAACCAACCATATTTATATCCTAAAGTTTTCCAGATCCTGAGGATAATAAGTCCGACAACTAATACTGTGACAAGGGAATACAATTTATCTACAAACCTGCTCTCTCCGAGAACAGTGAAAAATAGACTTTGAATTCCAAATGCAAGCGGAGGATGTTCATGAAAGTCGGGCAAAAAGGTTGAACTAAAATGGGGATTCCAGAATGTGCCGATACCATCAGCCAGATTTTTCGATACAGTCGAATATATTAATCCGTCAAGGAACATTCCATTGGAGAATATATCCTGGCAAACAATTAATAAAAAAACCCCTGCTGCAAAAAAATAAAATGGAAGCGACTGGAAAATTTCAGATGACTTTTTCATAGTTACCTTTTCCGGAAATGAATTTAATTGAAATAAAACTATCAGAATTCATTTCGTACTGATAATGAGATTAAATCTCGATATTTTTAACCAGACGGATATCAGATGAAGAAGAACCGATCATAACCTGAATTTTCCCACTTTCCAGACGCCAGTCATGGATCTTTGCATCCCAATATCTTAACTGGCTTATCGGCAATGTCATGGTTATTTTTCTCGATTCGCCTGGCTTGAGTGATACGCGGATGAATCCTTTGAGTTCTTTTTCCGGCCATTCAACCTGCGAATTCAACCGATGGACATAAAGCTGAACCACTTCATCCCCTTTCCTTTTTCCTGTGTTCTTCAAATTCACTGAAACGTTGATATTCTCATCGTTTTTGTATTTAAGCTTATCCGTTTTAATTCCGCTATAAGAGAATTCTGTGTATGAAAGACCAAATCCAAAAGAGAACAGAGGTTTTATTTTTTTTGTGTCAAACCATCGATATCCAACAAGAAGTCCTTCTTTATAATCAACATTATTGTCACCGGGAAACGTTCCTAATGAATAAGCCGGGGAATCATTAAGAGATACAGGGAAGGTAAACGGCAACCTGCCTGAAGGATTTACATTACCCAGCAAAACATCTGCCAGAGCATTGCCACCTTCCGATCCGTTGAACCAGGATATCAGCATGGCAGAAGAAGAATTCAAAGTGTTGTTCAGATCCAGGGGAGAAGCGGCGACTAAAACGACAATGGTTCTTGGATTTACTGCTGCCACTGCGCGGATCAGTTCATCCTGTCCGTATGGTAATTTAAAATCAGAACGATCTGAGCCTTCCGTTTCAAATTCCCGGTTAGTGCCACTAAAAATGATGGCAATATCCGAATTTCCTGCAAGTTCGATCGCTTCTTTCAGTAAAGTTGAGTCAACCTTATTATTCGATGATCTTCTGCCACCTGACTGCTGATTCAGACTGAATCCTGGTTTATATCCCTGAGCAAACATTATGGATGCTTTGTCGCCTATTTTACTTTTTAATCCCTGAAGGGGAGTTATTTCATACCGGGTCTTTACACCTGCACCAAAACCTCCGGATGCCATTTTACGGGTTGCATTGTCTCCAATCACAGCTATCTTACTAACTCTATTAAGATCCAGAGGTAAAAAGTGATCATTGTTTTTTAACAATACTATGGATTGTGAAGCTATCTGATAGGCTATTTCCCCGTGTTCACGAGTCGCCACCATACCTGCAGGTGTTGATTCGCTGACTGGTTCGACTGAAAATCTTACTCTGAGAATTCTTCTGACTTTTTCATCAATGACTCCGACTGGCACAATACCTGCTTTTACAGAATCGAGTAATGCCTTTCCCATAAATGCATTCCCCGAAGTGCCCATTTCAACATCAAGACCATTCATTGCAGCTTTAACAGTACTATGTGTTCCTCCCCAATCGGACACAACCAACCCCATAAAGCCCCATTCTTTTTTCAGAATCTGATTGAGAAGATAATCGTTTTCAGAACACCAGGCACCAGCATATTTATTATAGGCAGCCATAACTGCAAATACGTTGGCTTCCTTAACAGCAGCTTCAAAAGGAGGAAGATAAATTTCCCTTAAAACACGTTCATCAACAATAACATTGACCCTGCCCCTGTTGGTTTCCTGGTTATTCAGTGCAAAATGTTTTACGCATGCTGCAACCCCACGATCCTGAACTCCTTTAATATACCCCACGGCAAGTCTTGAATTCAGCAGAGGATCTTCGCTCAGGTATTCAAAAGTTCTGCCACCGGTTGGGATACGGGTTATATTTACTGCCGGTCCGAGTAAAATATCTTTCCCCCTGGTTCTTGCTTCCTCTCCCAATGCTGTTCCAAGAAGATATGCAAGATCAGGATTCCATGTGGCTGCGAGAGCTGAACCGGTAGGGAAAAATGTAGCCGAATCAGTAGTAAGCCTCATCGGATTCCAGGAATTCTTTTGCAGTTCTTCGCGGATACCGAATGGTCCATCGGTATACTTCAGATCGGGAATTCCCAAACGTTTGATCCCGGCAGAAGAAAACATGCCATTTCCGTGTAACATGGATATTTTTTCTTCGAGTGACATCCCAGCTATAACAGTCTCAATTCTTGAGTCATAAAGAGTAAGATTTCTTGAGTTTTCCGTCAGCCGGGTCTGTCCCATGCTTATGAAAGTGGCAGAAGAAAAAAGAATGGTAGCAGTAAAAAATATTATTAAAGCTGTTTTTCCTGACATATAATAATTCTTTAATTGGGCCAATCGTATCATGTTTTTATTGTTAATTATTAATTAGGCACATCACTAATTCACATACTGATTAATTACATTTTCAATAGATCTCCTGCAGACTTTGCAGAACACAAGGTGTCTGGTATACATAATACAGTCAACCTGGGGACGATAAAGTCCTTTGGCCAGATAACCTGCTCCCTCAAATGCACCTACGAAATCTTTATATTTTTCCTTTGCGAAATATTCATTTTCCTTGTTCATCTGACGTGTAAACAGATCTTCCATAACAGTTTCAGGAACCATTGCAGCCCTAAGGCTATCACGCTCCTTCTGAATTGAATATCCTGATTTATCAAATTCTTCCTTGTTCCATGGAGTGGGCAAAGGTGTACTACTCTCAACCAGATCTTTCCACTTCAGATTGTGCTTGTCGAATAAGGCAGTAAGGTTTGTTTCCCATGGTTCGACTTTTATCTCCGGTATCTCATAAGAAACTGCTGATGTATAATACTCATCGGCAAGAGCAGCCATGTGATGACCCATCTCATGGATCATAATATATTCCGTAAATTTATTGTCAGCAACTACTGTAGTGTAGAGATTATATATTCCGCCGCCGCCGTATGTTCTCTCATTTATCATAATAACCATCAGATCATAAGGCACTTCAGATGCAACATCTCTAATAGTTTTGTTGTCAAACGAAAGAGCATACCGCTCAGAATCGAAGGCGCCGTAATGGACCGATAATGGTGTGCGTTTAGATACTTTATGATGCGGTTTATTCACTCCTGATGATTCTGAAGGTGTCTCTATAGCCCTGATATTAAAATCCTTACTATGCGATTTAAAAGGTTCAGCATTCATGAGATACCCTGAGAGTCTGGCCGCATCTTTTCTGAATTTTCCCATCTCGTCTTTTGAATAACCATCTCCAAGGATTACCAGGTCGACCTTCTGGCTGGCCGGACCATTCTGAACAATAATATCCACTCTGTTTGTATGAATCAGGTCAGCAGGATTTACCTGTCGTGAAGCAGGATCGACGTCTGTTGTCCAAATTGTACTGAAATTATTGAGAGAGTCCCTTTTTTGCAGAACAACTGTTACAGGTCTGAGTGGCCATGGAAACCGGATCGATTCATGAAAAGTGCCCCATTTCTCACTTGCCTCGGGGATAGTCTGCCACTCACCAAAGATGCTGGCAAAGCCTCGGGTATAGAGTAGTGTCTTTGACTCTTTGTCAATAATTTCAAAATAATACAATCCAAGTTTCAGATCGTCAATAAGTATCTTTTTACTTCCGCTCCAGATGCCATCCGATACAATCCTGTCAGTCGAAAAATGCTCTTCAGTGGCAGTTCCGGCATGGAAATAGTCGAATCGCATTGTTTTATCAATGAAATAGCTTTCAAAGTTCATATTTCCTTTATTAACTGCTTCAACATATTCCTGTTTTTCAGTCTGATTTGTAACAACAGGTTTATGGCCTTGCTTACATGACGTCAGGATTAGAACTATTGAAAGAGCCAATAGAAAATTACATTTCTTCATCACAGGATAATTTTATATTAAAAACCAGTTAAGTGTCAGTCACAGTCTATTTAAAAGATAACACAAAAAAAGGCCTTATTTATCAGCGATTGCAATTAAAGGAAGAGAAACAATAAAAGTGCTGCCTATCCCGGCTTCACTTTCAACCCGGATCTTTCCACCATGTTTCTCAACAAATTCTTTACAAAGGAATAAACCCAGACCAGTTCCCTTTTCATTTTCAGTACCTCGTGTTAAATGGTTCGAATCAATTCTGAATAGTTTTGCATCTGATCTCTTTTGTCATCCCTATACCGTTATCTGATACTCCTATTTCTACATAATTATTATTCGTTACTGCATTCACATCCACCTTCCCGTTCTTAGGAGTAAACTTAATAGCATTTGATATCAGATTTCGTCAGTATGGTTTTGATCATGTTTTTATCTGCTATAATTGTTAAATCATCGGAGAGAAGTGTTATTAAGTTCAATGTGTTTCACTGATCAGCCATTTCATGTTAATATTCTAAGATCCTCATTTAAAAATTTCATTTAAATTTACTGATAACAGGATTAAACGACATTTTTCCGCGCTGTGTATTTGCCCATTCCAAAAGGTTTTCAAGTAACCTGTAAGTCTGAACTGCAGAAGTATTAATCATTCTCGCATACTCCTCAAGTCTTGCATAATCACCTGATTTTATTTCTTCTTTCTGCAATTCGCTAAAACCTATGATATTATTGAAAGGGTTTTTCAGGTCATGGGCAATAATTGAGAAGAATTTATCTTTTGAAGCATTAAGTTCATTCAATTCAGAAGTTTTCATTGCTACCGTTTTTTCAAGCAGGTTCTTCTGTTTTTTTAAACCTCTGAGCCGGGAAAGAAAAATGTAAACAATAAGGAATACTATTACAGAAATGATAGTCACTTTGAACCACAATGTTTTCCACCAGGGTGGCAGGATTGTTATTCGGATCGAGATCCCCTTCTCGTTCCAGACACCGTCGTTGTTTGAACCCTTCACACTAAATACATATTGACCCGGATCTAAATTTGTATAGGTTGCTTCACTTTTGTTACCAGAATAAATCCAGTCTTTGTCAAAGCCCTCCATTTTATATGCATATTGGTTCTTTTCAGGCGATGTAAAATCCATCACAGCAAAATAAAAAGTTAGGACAGATTGCTTATGGGAAATAAAGTCAGAGTTTTTGTTTCCGTAATGTTTTGAATTAGCGGGGAGTTTTCAGCGGCAGGCCTAACACCTTTATTTAATATTTTAAGGTCAGTAATCAGAATATCAGGGATACTTTTGTTTTCGACAATTTTTTCAGGATACACAATGTTGAACCCTTTTGTGCCACCCATTAAAAGAGCGCCACTTTTTGTTTTCAGAATACTTCTGTCGTGGAATTCATTACTCTGCAAACCATCGTCTTTAGTTAAATTTTTAAATTTCCCTTGTTTAAAATCAAACCTGCTTATACCTTTGTTTGTGGTCACCCAAAGGTCTCCTGAATTATCTATAGCAAGTCCTTTTATAATATTATCAGGCAATCCATCTTTTTCAAAAATACCTGGTGAATGATCTTGTCTTTGGATTAAACAGGTTCAGGCCATTTTTAGTACCTACCCAGATACACGAGTCATTTACAACAAGGATATCATAGAGACTTGGATCGCTCAGGCTATTTGCATTATCAGGATTATGATTGTAAGTAGTAAAACGATTTTCATCCGGTGAGAAAATCTGAAAACTGTTACTGTTAGAGCTACCTATGAGAAAATTCCCTTTGGAATATTTTAAAATTTTAGTTATCATTTTATTGGCCAAACCACTGTTTGCAGGTGTAATGCTGGTAAACTTATTTTCTCTGATTTGATAATGAATCAAACCATGTTCAAAACTACCCAACCATAAATCATTATTTTCACCTCCGGTAACTGCGAAAATATTGTCATCCATGATACCACTGTTTTTTGTTGTAAATGATATAAATGATTTGGTTTTATTATCATACCGAACGAGTCCTCCTGCCCAGGTTCCAATCCAGATTTGATTACTGGAATCTTCATAAAGGCTAAGGATAGCGTTGCTGCTTAAATGGGAATTCTCCACATTGAATCGTAAAAAGCGGTTAGTTTGCTTATTGAGAATGTTCAATCCTCCTCCATCGGTTCCGATCCATATTCGACCTTGATGATCTTCGAGAAAACAAAGGACCGAATTATTACTCAGACTATAAGGCGCACCCGGTAAGGTTTGATAAAGAATAATGGCATCTCTGTTTTTTATGGCAACATTGAGACCGCTTGTAAATGTACCCACCCACAAACCACAAATTTCCTGATTTATCCTGACAGATAGCCTGTATTGATTCACTATTCAAACTTTTTGGATCGTAATCATCTCTTCTATAACTCCAGAATCTTTGAGTTTCCTTTTCAAAAAAATTTATTCCTTTATTCTCAGTACCAATCCATAAATTCCCTGAATTGTCAGCACAAAAGGATTTTATCCGATTGCTGCTAAGGCTAAACTTATCATTATCATTATGTTTATAATGAATTAATCTTGTGATATTAGCGTCCGGATTGTTTTTGAGGACATACATGCCTTCGTTGCTTCCAAACCAGAGATCTCCTCCCCTATCTTCTACCATATCCAGAAAATATGTGTTTGACAAATCGTCGGTTTCGCTTTCACCATGAGTAATATGTTTAAATGTTCCTGTTTCAGAAATAAACAGGTTCAATCCTTTTCTAGTTCGATACCCACAATCTTGCTCTTTTATCAATCAATACAGATTCTACATTATCATCACTGATGCTTTCGGGATTATTGGCATCGTGAGCATATTTAATAATTCGGTTTTTAATACGGTCGAAATAAATTAATCCAACCACTGCTGGTGGCCAGCCACAGGTTGCCAATGGAATCTTCGGCAATTTTTATCACAGCGCAACTTATCCCTTTTAATGGAGATGATTTATCAATCATATAATTCAGAAAGTTGTCCTTATCCCTGTTATATTTGCATAAACCGGCATTTTGTACCAATTAATAAATTTTTATCATGGTCTTCAATCATGGTTCGCACATCATTTGAAAGGCTTGATGAATCAGTCAGACTGTTTTTGTAAACAACAAAATTAATTCCATCGTATCGATTAAGCCCGTCATAGGTACCAATCCAAATGAAACCTTTGTGATCCTGAAAAATACTTGTAATCACGGAAGAAGAAAGACCTTCATCAGTTGTCAGGTGGTTGAATTGCAGGCGTTTAGGTTGAGAATAACCGATCGACACGGATAATAAAAACTGTATACAAAAGCAAATAAATAGTATAGAGAAATATTGGTTCTTCATCTCATAAATTTTGTAAAGTGATGTTTAGCTCCAATGGAAGTAAAATCCTGAAAATACTTCCTTTCCCGGTCTCACTTTCAACCTGTATCTTTCCACCATGTTTCTCAACAAATTCTTTACAAAGGAATAAACCCAGACCAGTTCCCTTTTCATTTTCAGTACCTCGTGTTAAATGGTTCGAATCAATTCTGAATAGTTTTGATGTGATCTCCTTTGTCATCCCTATACCGTTATCTGATACTTCAATTTCTACATAATTATGATTTGTCAATGCATTTACATCCACTTTACCGTTTTTGGGAGTAAACTTTATAGCATTTGATATAAGATTTCGTAATACGGTTTTTAGCATATCTCTGTCTGCCACAATCATTAAATCATCAGAAATAAAGCGTTTAAGTTCAATGTTTTTCCTGATCGCCATATCGGTTAATGTAGTAAAATCTTCATTTAAAAGTTCATTCAGGTTAACCGGTGAAGGCTTAAATGATATTTTCCCGGTTTGCGAATTAGCCCATTCAAGAAGATTTTCAAGTAACCGGAAGGTCTGAACAGATGAAGAATGTATCAACCTGGCATATTCATTGCCTTTAATGAGGTCGCCTGAGCTTATTTCTTTTATCAGGATGTCACTAAAACCAATAATTGTATTGAAGGGATTTTTTAGGTCATGTGCAATAATTGAGAAGAATTTATCTTTTGAGGCATTGAGTTCTTTTAATTCAGCAGTCTTTGCAGCTACAGATTTTTCAAGAAGAAGCTTCTTGTTTTTCAATTGCCGGAAACGTGAGAGCACAATGGTGGTAATCAGCAAGATTCCTGTAGAAACAATAATCAGTCTGAACCATAAGGTTCTCCACCAGGGAGGTAATATAATTATTTTTAAAGATGTTCCGACATCGTTCCGGATCCCGTCATTGTTGGTAGCTCTTACCCTGAAAGTATATTCACCCGGGTCAAGATTAGTATAAGTTACATATCGTCGGGAGGCATCTGTGTAATTCCAGTCTTTCTCAAAACCTTCCATGATATATGAGTATTGGTTCTTTTTCGGATAAGTATAATTGATAGCAGCAAACGAAAATGAAAATACCGATTGGTTCCAGTTTAATTTAATCTTTTTCGCTTCACTAATGTAAGTCGGGAACTGGGCTCCAGGAACAGCGTAAGTCACTGGTTTATTGAATATTTGGAAATCAGTGATATAAACCGGAGGTATGAAGTCATTATCTTTCAGGCTGTCGGGATTAAACGAGTTAAAACCATTGTACCCGCCAAAATAGAGTTCTCCATTTCTTGTTTTAAGAAAAGATTGTTGATAAAACTGGTCACCCTGTAATCCATCCTCTTTTGTATAATTTCTGATACTCTGAATTTCAGGATTCAAGCGGGTGATACCGTAATTACTTGATATCCAGATATTACCTTTATTATCCTGAGTGATTGCATGAATTCTATTGTTGGGCAGGATATTGGTTATATCATACGTTTTAAGTATGGTGCCGTCCTGATTGCACTTAAACAATCCTTTTGATTTGCTCCCTACCCAAATATAACCTGACTTATCTTTATAAAATGCTCCGAGATCATTATCCGGAAATTTAAATACTTTAAAAGAATTTGTCAGAGAGTCATAGAGATCCAGTCCATTCACTGTACATATCCACATCTTATTTTCCGTATCCTCAAAAAAGAACCAGCAATTAACTGCGCTGATCGAATTAAGATTTTCAGCGTCGGGCCTGAAACGCCTTATTACTCCTTTTTCTTTGTCGAACAAATCGATACCTGTATTATATATACTTATCCATAATTGGTTATTGTGATCAATAAGAAGATTATAAATAGTCTTTCCCGAAATACTTGAAGATTTATTGTTATCCGGCATATAATGGATAAACCGCCCTGTTTTTCGGTCATACCTGTTAAGACCGGCATCCCATGTTCCGATCCACATATCATGATCTTTGTCTTCAGCAATTCCACGGATCACATTTCCGCTGATGCTGTAAGGATCTGCAGGATTATGCCTGAATATCTTAAAACTGCCTGTTTTAGGATCATAAATATTTAATCCGCCACCATCGGTTCCAACCCAGATCAAACCCTCATGATCTTCGTAGAAACATCCGGTAAAATTGTACGATAATGATTTGGGATTATTATTGTTGTGTGTAAATAATTTGAACCGTTCACTTTTAGGATTAAAATAATTAATTCCACCCCCGGAGGTACCTATCCATAAAATGCCTTCCTTGTCTTTATATAAACACCAGATTCCGTTATTATTGAGTCCTTTGTCATTTGCCTGATCATAAACAAAATATTCAAATTTTTTAGATACTTTGTCAAACCGGTTAATACCACCCTGATCAACCGCAAGCAATAAATGGTTATCGTCTTCCGGTAGAATATCAAGTATGAGATTCTGATTGGTCCCTTTTCCGTCGCCTTTAGACCCGAAATGTTCAAAAACAGAGGTGGCCGGATTGAATGACAAGAATCCGTTCCCATCTGTTGAAATCCATATTTTATCCTGATTATCAATATATATGCTTTTATAGCAATAGGGTCCGGGATCAAGAACCGGATCATTAAATTTTGTAAAAATACCTGATTCCGGTTCAAAACGATAGATTCCTGAGCCTAATGACACTGCCCATAGGTATCCTTTTGAATCGATAGCCAGCATTTTGGATGGCCGGGGATTTAAATACCCCTTATCGCTCTCGAATTGATACCGGACAAATTTTTGAGTTTCAGGGACCCACCTGTTCAGGCAATTTCCATCGGATTCGATCCAAAGGTTTCCTTTTTTATCCTCAGCAATACCTGTAATACAATTGCTGTTCAAACTTTTATCATTATTAAGTTCTTTTTTAAATACTTTGAAATTGTCTTTTGCAGGATCATATAGATTCAACCCATCATAAGTACCAATCCATAGATTTTTATCCTGGTCTTCAAAAATCCCTGTCAAAATATCATTGCTGATTGTACCCGGTTGATTTTCAATATTCCGGTATCTCTTAACCTGATAGCTATCATATTTATCAAGACCTACATCGGTTCCCATCCATAGATAACCTTTACTGTCTTTGTAGATACATCGTATACGGTTACTCGATAAACCATCATTAACAGTAAGGTATTCCAACCTTAAATATTGAAACTGGGCATCCATGTGAATAATTCCTGCAAAACACATGAACGAGATCCCCAAAAAGCGCCTGAAACAATGATTCCCCATTATTTTGTTAATATTTTAACTTCTACTATTCGTCAGAATATTTTGTATAACGCAGTATCAATAACTCAAGAACTTTAAAGATAAAAGATTTTCACCAAATAGTTGTGATTCATCAGAATTCTGTCGTTTTTAGTGAACAATAAAATAGAGATTCAGCGGAGAAGGAATAATATCGCACCGTCTTTCGTACAATTTCACAAAAATGATCAGTTGAGGAATGATATTTCCTTATCACGAATCTTAAAAGTAAGTACATTTATCACAAATACTTTTAAAAATTTCAATCCGTTATGCATAAAAAACTGTTATACATCTTCATTTTAATACTGTCTGATTCAACTTGTCAATATACTCAAAGCCAATCCATTGATTCATCTTCATTTAAGATATATAGCCGGTTGAGCTTTTATACTATTGAAAAGGACAGCGAATTCCTCCTTCATATTCCTCCTGCCCTGTTAAATTATCAATTATCAATCGATCTGAAGATTGGTTCCGATACAGTCGCTTCACTTAAGAAAAAATCAGACATGAGTGTTCTGCGGATACCCTTTTTAATTAACCGTACTCCCGCGGAATATAAAGTAGAAGTAATGATAAATGTCAAATCACGGCCAGGTATTATCTATCACGCAAAAACTGATTTGATTATTCTCACTGATAAAGCAAATGAGGTGAAGACCGACAGATTTACCGGAGGATTGATTGTGAATAACAAACAGTTTTTCCCTTTCGGCTTTTATTGTTATTCCCCTGTATATCCAACACTTCTGGAAGAAGAGGTTGTAAAAGGGTTTAATATGATCTCTCCTTACCAGAAGATCATGCCGGAAACTCTGAATGAAAGGAAAACATATATGGATCGTTGCGCAGAACTTGGAATGAAAGTCAATTATAACCTGCTTTCAGTATCGGGAGGAGGAGGTGTAGGATCGAAGATTAACGATGTGAGTGATGAAGAAAAAAGGAAACGGTTAATTGCTGAAATCAAAACTTTCAGGGATCATCCGGCATTACTTGGATGGTATGTCTCTGATGAACCGAACGGAAATAATATAACACCCGGAGAGCTGGAAGAGATATACAGGACTGTCAGGGAAAACGATCCATGGCATCCCGTATCAATAGTCTTTATGGCACCATTCATGTCATCAAAAAAATATGCTGATGCTCTCGATATTGTAATGGCAGATCCATATCCAATACCCAATCTTCCTGTAACTCTTGTAGGGGAAACCGCTGGTCAGTTAAAGACAGAATTTAAGGGTAAGAAGCCTTTCTGGATAGTACCTCAAGCCTTTGGAGGAGGAGAGTTATGGGGTCGTGAACCTACCATACAGGAGATCAGATCGATGACGTGGCAAGCTATTATTAATGGAGCGACCGGGATACAATATTTTGTACGACAAGGTCTAAATTACTTTCCGAAATCGTCTGCTGCATGGAGTGAATGCGGGAGAATATCAGTAGAAGTTGCCGAGTTAACACCATGGCTGCTTTCTGATGAAGAGACCTTGCCTGTGGAATCATATTCAAAGAATATTTCAGTCTCTTCCAGACTTCATAATAATCAACTTATTATTATGGCGGTAAACAAAATAAATGAACCGGTCAGCGCTTCAATCAGAATAACCGGAGTTTATAATGGAAAGGCAAGAGTCTTGTTTGAAAACCGTTCAGTCGCATTTAATGGAGGCGTGATCCATGACCAGCTGGCTGCTTTCGGATCACAGGTATATTTGCTCAGCATTAAACCCGAATCCCAGGTATCAATAAGTTCAAATATAAATCTGATCAGAGACGCCGGATTTGAAGACCTCTCCAATCCGGGATTACCATCAGCTTGTTACGCGCGACCCGGGGGTGACAGGGGAGCAACATATTTTCTTGATACCAGGGAACATCATGAGGGAAATCATTCTCTCAGGATAATAACACCCGAAGAAAACAAAAGCCTGGCTATCAGGTTCTTCCCATGTTCAGTCAGGGCAGGGGCCTCCTATACAATTTCGATTTGGGCAAAATCTGATCCTGGACAAAGACTTTATTCCGTAACAAAACAAAAAAACTCACGTCTTTATGACAAAAAAGAGATACCTCAATATGTGGAAGTCTTATTTGGTGAATTTGGGCGGGCAAGATTTATTCCTGATAAAGAATGGAGAGAGTATGTGACATTTGTTTCAATTCCAAACGATACTGCATCTCTGTTCAAGACGAACCTTATACTGAAGATGCCGGGACAGGGTGTTGCATGGTTTGATCAGGTAAAGGTATTTGAGGAGAAATAATTTTAATATAATTTTATCACATTATCTAACCTAAAGAATAACTTTCTCATGTTAAAAAACCTTTTCAAAACAGCTATCAGACACATACTGAAACACTTTGGTTACAGTATTCTGAATATTCTTGGACTTACACTGGGTATTACCAGTGCTTTATTCCTTATAATTTATGTGGCCGATGAAGTGAGTTATGATCGTTTTCATGAAAAAGCGGACCGGATCTATCGTGTTTCAAGTACTATAAAAGAACCTGATGACCAGTTCACATGGATTGTTGCGCAGATACCATTCGGACCTCAGGTTGTTCATGATTATCCTGAGGTCGAGTCATTTGTCAGGTTCATACCCATGCCGCGTGCACTGTATAAGTATGAAGACAAAGAGTTCAATGAAGAGAACTTCAACTACGTCGATTCTACACTGTTTGATATTTTTACCTACAAAGTTTTAAAAGGGGAAGTTAAATCGGCTCTTGTGGAGCCAAGAAAGATCATTCTGACTGAAAGGATTGCAAACAAATACTTCGGGAAGACAGATCCGATCGGAAAAACTCTTACTACAGGAAACGATACTTATGAAGTTACAGGTGTGATAGAGAATGTGCCTGCAAATTCTCATTTCCGGTTTGATGCTGTGGCATCAAGAAATAATTTGCCGAAACAACTGGGTTCCTGGGGTAATTTCGGCGTATTCACCTATCTTTTATTTCCTAAAAATTTCGACGTTAGACCATTCGAAACAAAGATGCAGGGAATGTACGACGCTTACATGAAGACATTATTCGGACCTCTGAAGATCTCTATTACATACCATCTGGAACCGCTTACAAGGATCCATCTGTATTCGACTAATGCTGCTGAACCGGAACCAACAGGAAGTATCACCTACGTCTATATTTTTGCCATAGTTGCAATCTTCCTGGTATTGATAGCCTCCATGAATTATATGAACCTGGCCACAGCCAGGTCGACCAGACGTGCCCGTGAAGTAGGCCTTAGAAAAGTTGTTGGTTCACGACGAAGCCCTCTTGTATTACAGTTCCTATCTGAATCAATGGTCTTTACTCTCATTTCCCTTATAATCAGTGTTGTTTTAATAATTGTATTATTACCCAAATTCAATCTTCTTGCCGGCAAATCATTTACTTTCCAGGTAATTTATAGTCCTGAAGTAATACTGAGCATATTGGCTGTAATTATTATCGTTGGCATTTTCGGAGGAAGTTATCCGGCTTTTTTCCTTTCACGGTTCAGTCCGGTCACAGTGCTTAAAGGAGAGATCACACAGGGATCTGCAGGGAGTTTATTTCGCAAAATACTGGTGGTGATACAGTTTACAGTGTCAGTAATTATGATAATCTGTACGCTGATTGTATTCAGACAATTAAATTATCTGAAGACAATGGACCAGGGATTTGATCAGAAAAATGTTATCGGACTACAGTTGAACGGACCGATGATCAGGAAATATCCGGTTCTGAAACAGGTTCTTCAGGAAAACCAGAACATAAAATATGTAACATCGACAAATACTGCGGTGGGTGAAGGTTCCGGAAAGGTTATTTTCAGTGTGGAAACTGATCAGGGAATGTCTAACAGGGGGGTGAATTTTGCGGTTGTCGATTATGATTTTATACGTACTCTTGGAATCAAAATTGTTAAAGGACGTGATTTTCAGCGTGATATGCCGTCAGATACATTGTCAGGGGTTATAGTAAATGAGACATTCGTAAAACGAATGGCATGGTCTGAACCTATTGGCAAAAAAGTTGAAATATTCGGTGGAAACTTTATTAAAGCAAGGGTGATAGGTGTGATGCAGGACTATCATCAGACCGGAATGTATAATGGTATTGAATCTCTATTGCTCATTTACCGCCCACTGAACAATAATGTCTACTTAAAACTCAGCGGTACTGAAACAGCTCAAACCTTAAGCTTTATTGAAGCGAAGTGGAAGGAAATATTCCCAGATCAGCCATTTGTTTATACTTATCTTTCGGAAAGGTTTAACCGGCAATTTGAAGCAGATGAAAAACGTGGATTGATATTTACACTATTTACGGTACTTGCAATTCTTATAGCCTGTCTCGGATTATTTGGATTAGCTTCTTATATGGTGGAACAACGAACCAAAGAAATTGGCATCAGGAAAGTGTTCGGAGCAAATGAGAATACTATACTTGCATTAATTTCCAAAGACTTCCTTATCCTTGTTTCAATCGGGATTCTGATCGCAGTTCCGGTTGCCTATTGGATTATGAGTAACTGGCTTGAAAATTATGTCTACCAGATGAAGATCGGGGCACCCCTATTAGTGTTTTCAGCATTGCTGACCATAATTATAACATTCCTGACTATTAGTTATAAAGCTTACCAGGCAGCAATTATGAATCCGGCCAGTGCTCTGAAGACAGAATAGCCACCTCACCCCAACAGGGCTATTGAAAAAGTCAAAATCCATTAACCACAAAGGTCGCAAAGAAAATACACAAAGAACACAAAGAAAAGAAATATAGGATTTTACCTTAGTGTACTTTGCGCCTCCTTTGTGTACTTTGTGGTTGACGGTTTTTCAGCTTTTATTTTCATATTTTTACAATATTATCTCAACATTCGGTTGATCAAATTAAACAATATGAAAAAATACTTTCCCATTATTATCCTCATCTCATCATTGCTTTTCCAGGGTTGCGGAAAACAGGAAGTAAATACAAATTATAAAGGCAACACTGAGCCATTACTCCAGAATGCCTATATAAGATTGCCACTCGGAACGGTAAAACCATCAGGCTGGCTAAAGCAACAGTTAGAGATCCAGGCAGCAGGTCTTACCGGCAACCTCGACGACTTCTGGCCCGACCTGGTAAACTCATCATGGCGGGGGGGTAATGGAGAGGCATGGGAAAGAGGTCCCTATTTCCTTGACGGCCTGGTTCCTCTTGCATATCTTCTGAACGATGACCATCTTGTCGATAAAGTAAAAACATGGATTGAACCAATACTTGCAAGCAGCAGTGATACAGGCTGGTATGGACCTGCCAAAAACACTGACCGCTGGCCACTTGCTGTAGCAAATAAAGTGCTTATGCAATATTATGAAGCTACGGGTGACAAACGTGCGATCAATGTTCTGACTAAATATTTCAGATACCTGCACGACTCAAAACCTGACTGGCCTGACAAGGAATGGCGAGGAGTGAGGGCAATGGAGAATGCAGTTACAGGCTACTGGTTATACCGGCAAACAGGAGAACCATGGATTCTTGAGACAATAAAATCAATTCAGCAAAACAGCTCAGACTGGACAACCTATTATGAAAAATTCCCATGGGATTCGGCCGCGTCAGCAGATAAAAAGATACCACTCAACTGGGGACCTGATGGCCTGACAGCTCATGTTGTAAATAATGCAATGGCTATAAAATATCCCGGACTATGGTATCAGCAGTCAAAGGATGACAGATTTAAAAAAGCTGTTTTTTCAGGTATTGAAAAATATGATCTTAATCATGGTCAGGCAGGTGGAAGATTTTCAGGAGATGAACATTTGGCAGGAAAGAGTCCCAGCCGCGGGACCGAGTTATGCGCAGTAGTGGAGTATATGTATTCACTTGAAGAGCTTTATGAGATTTTTGGAGACAACACACTGGCGGACAGGCTGGAGCTGCTTGCTTACAATTCCTTACCCGGAACAACAACACCCGATATGTGGGCTCATCAATATGACCAGCAAGCTAACCAGGTGCTTGTTTCAGGAGCTAAAAGAGACTGGAGCACAAACGGAGACTATTCAAATATTTATGGACTTATGCCAAACTTTGGTTGTTGTCTGGCAAATATGCACCAGGGTTGGCCCAAGTTTGTAGAGAGCATGTGGATGGCAACAAATGATAATGGCCTTGCTCTGGTAAGTTACGGACCCTCAGTTGTAAAAGCAAGGGTGGGGAAAGCAAAGGAAGTTACAATTACTGAAGAGACAAACTATCCGTTTAACGGAGCCGTCAAACTTACAATCACCACAGATAAGCCGGTAAGATTCCCAATCGATCTCAGGATTCCCGCTTGGGCCGATTCGGTAATTGTTAAGTTTAGAGGTAAAACGATAAATGTGAAAAGGGGTTCAGTTATTAAATTCAGGGAGAGATGGAAGAATGGTGATCAGATATTTGTGGAAATTCCAATGAAGCTGCGTTTTGAGAAGCGGTATGATAACTCGGTAGCTCTATTGTGCGGACCGGTTTATTTTTCTTTAAGAATCGACAAAGAGTATAAAAGTGTTAAGATCAATTATGACAATTACAGTTATAAAGGATCAGTAGATTGGGAAATAAATCCTAAGAGTGCCTGGAACTATGGTCTGCTTATTGACAGGACCAATATCATGCGTGGAATGAAAGTGACAGAGAATCCTATAGGCAAATATCCTTTTTCCGATACTGGTGATATGATCTGGGCAGCCGATTCCGGCAAATATATTTTATCGACCCAGGATGCACCGGTGACAATTACAGCAAGAGGAATGAAAATTCCGGAATGGACTATGATTGATAACTCTGCTGATGTCCCTCCGTTAAGTCCTGTAAAACCCGAAGGAGATCCTGAAATAATAACTCTGGTCCCTTATGGATGCGCACGATTGAGGATTACTGAGTTTCCGGTTATGGATATTGTCCTTATGGAGGATATGATGAAACCAGGAAAATAAATCATCTTGTTCTGCCCCCCTGCCCCCCTAAAGGGGGGTTAAAACTCGATTTTTAAGATTGTTTTCATAATGTAAACGAATTAGCCCCCCTTTAGGGGGGATGGGGGGCAAAAAATCAGATATGTGAGGTCTTTTCCTTTAACCAAATCATTTCTTGTTCAGTAAGATGGTGGCTTAGTTTATCGTAAACTTCGGTATGATAAGAATTTAGCCATTCAATCTCTCTCTGATCAAGTAAAGAAATGTCAATCAGAGATTTATCGATATAACAAAGTGATACTGTATCAAATTTTAAAAATTGTCCGAATTCAGTCTCCTCATCTTCATAACATAGTATCAGGTTTTCAATTCTGATACCGTATTCTCCTTCCCTGTAAACTGCAGGTTCATCAGAAATTAGCATGCCAGGTTTAATGATGGTTCCTGATCCCGGACCAACACCAATATTCTGTGGCCCCTCGTGCACATTGAGGCAGAAACCAACTCCATGACCTGTACCATGACCATAATTAAGGCCATTCTCCCACAGTGCTTTACGTGCAAGTATATCAAGCTGGTATCCTTTGGTTCCTGCCGGAAATTTTGCAATTGCAAGGTTTATTGTTCCTTTCAACACAAGAGTAAAATCTCGTTTCTGCTGTCCGGTTGGCTTTCCTATAGCGATAGTCCTGGTAATATCGGTGGTACCATCAAGATACTGACCACCTGAGTCGAGAAGGAGAATGCCATCTGTTCCTAAAATAAAATCTGATTCAGGAGTTGCTGAATAATGCGGTAATGCACCATGTTTGTTATAAGCAGCTATTGTCGAAAAGCTTGGTCCCAGATAGTTTTCCTGTTCAGACCTTAAATCGTCTAATTTTTCCGCCAATATGAGTTCGGTCAATGGCTCTGAGCCGGAATACTTTTCCAGCCAATAGAAAAACTTAGTTAAAGCCACACCATCTTTCACCATTACTTTTCCGATGTTTTCAATCTCAACTCCGTTTTTAACTGCTTTTAAGGAATTTGGTATTGTAAGATCTTCAATTACTTTCATCCCCTCAGGGATTGAATTAAATAAAGTAAACGATGTTGTGAACGGATTGATAAGAATTTTCGAATCGGGTGACAAAGTCGATAATATGGCGGCTGTTTCTTCATATGGCAAAATAACGATGCCAAGTTCGTCGAATTCTGATGCAAGTTTCAACGGGATTTTATTCTCGTCGGTAAATAACATGATCTGCTCTTCCCCGGCAATTAAAAATGATGTCAGTATTGGAGTGTATTTAACATCGTTTCCCCTGATATTAAGCAACCACATAATATCATCGGTTGAAGTAAGAAGCTGATAGTCAACCCCCCTGATTCTCATTTTTTCACGAACTTCAGCAATCTTCACTGACCGCTCTTTTCCACAAAAAAGAGCAGAATGATCAAACGCAAGTGTGCCAGGCATTGAAGGACGGTCTGGCCATAGTCCGGAAACTAAGTCGCAGTCAAAGTTGAATGATACACTTTTATCCTCAAGTGACTTTTTTAACTTTCTTACCTGTTCGATGGAAAAGATCCGTCCGTCGAGTGCAATTTTGCTTCCGGCATCAATGTTTCCGGCTATCCACCAAATGAAGTCCGTCTTATCAGGAGGAACAGGTCTTATAAGATCGAAACCTGAATTAAGGAGTTGGATTTCAGCCTGGACAAAATAACGTGAGTCGGTCCATAAGCCCGCAAATGATTCAGTAACAACAACAGTTGCAGCTGAACCTGTGAAACCTGTCAGCCATGCAATTATGCGCCAATGATCAGGGATATATTCCCCAAGATGAGGATCAGTTGAAGGGATTATATAAACATCAATTTCTTTTTCTTTCAGTACTGTTCTGAGAAGAGCCAGTTTTTCTTTGAAAGAGGTCATAGGCTTTTTACTTCATTTACAAGATTTTGAAGGGTACTCTTTGCGTCGCCAAATAACATCCTGGTTTTATCATTAAAAAAGAGCATATTTTCAATGGCTGCATAACCTTTACCCATACCTCGTTTCATAACGATGATATTTTTTGCATCGCGGGCTTTTATAATCGGCATTCCGTAAATAGGGCTTGAAGGGTCATCTTCAGCTGCCGGATTCACAACATCATTCGCACCGATAACAACAAGGACATCCGTATTTGGAAGATCAGGATTGATCTCTTCACTCTCAATCAGCTGTTCATATGGCACATCAGCTTCTGCCAGCAATACATTCATATGCCCGGGCATGCGTCCTGCAACCGGGTGAATAGCATATTTAACCTCTACTCCCTTCTCTTCCAAAAGCTTATCCAGTTCATGGCAGATATGCTGAGCCTGTGCAACAGCAAGTCCGTAACCTGGAACAATAACCACTTTCTTGGAATAGCTCAAAAGAACAGCAGCATCCGTGATTGAAATCTCTTTCACTGTACCTGCGATTGCCACATTTGTCTGTCCACCTCCTCCGAATACTCCAATAATAACATTAAGCAGAGATCTGTTCATTGCCCTGCACATAAGAATAGTCAGAATTGTACCTGCTGATCCAACGAGTATTCCTCCTGTAAGCATAACCTGGTTGTTATAAAGGAATCCTCCCATAGCTGCAGCCACTCCTGTAAATGAGTTCAACAGCGAAATAACCACAGGCATATCAGCACCTCCGATTGGCATTACAAACAAAACACCGTATATAACTGCAATAACAAACATTATATATATTAAAGGCGTCAGTTCGCTGCTTGCCTGTACATGACGGGTCATTATGTAAACTATAAACCCGATAAGTACAGCAAGAATTGTAAGATTGACATACTTCATTGCTTTTATCCGCATATCGCCAATCCGTCCATCGAGCTTGCCAAATGCAATCATACTCCCGGCCCATGATACGGTACCAATCATAAGTCCCAGAAGGATTGCCAGTACATGTCCGTTTGCCATACCGCTTTTTGCGATCAGCTCAGGACTGACATGAGGGAATTCCATCATTGAGATAAGAGCTGCAGCAGCACCACCCATACCATTAAAAAATGACACGAGTTGTGGCATTGCGGTCATTTTGACCCGCCTGGCAATAACCCACCCGATAATAGTTCCGATACCTATTGCGGTAAGAATTAATGGTATATTACCAATCGGCTTACCATCTTTCTGATGTAACAGGATTGTAGCAATTATTGCCATCCCCATTCCAATTGCTGCCAGCGTATTACCTCTGCGGGCTGTAAGGGGGTGGCTTAACATCTTTAATCCTAAAATAAACAGTACCGAGGCAATTATATATGTTATCTCGAGTATTGAGATTCCGGCTTGTAATTGAGATAGTTGATCCATAAGGCTGATCTTTTTCGATTTTCAGGCAGGTTACTGCTTTTTCTTTTTAAACATCTCCAGCATCCTGTCGGTAACAACAAATCCGCCAACAACGTTAAGTGTACCAAGTACAACTGCCAGAAATCCGAGTATCATCGACCCGGTTGTATCAGCATGTCCCATTACTATGATAGCACCAATGATCACTACCCCGTGGATTGCATTAGCTCCTGACATAAGCGGAGTATGCAAAATGGCAGGAACGTGGCTTATCACTTCGATACCAAGGAATATTGAAAGGATCACAATGAAAATAGCTTCCCTGTGCAATAAGAAAAATCCAAGAATATTATCCATGATATATTATTTTAAATTTAGCATTTGTTTAACTCTCTGACTGATATATTCTTTGCCATGAACGGCAGTTGTTCCTTTTATGATATCATCCTGCATATTAAGGATGAGATTAGCATCCTTATCGATCATTATCTTAACAAGGTTAATAATATTACAGCCAAACATCTTGCTGGCATCAGACGGCATATCAGATGGATAGTCGGATTTCCCGATAATATGTACACCGTTAACTATAATGTTTTTCCCATTCTCTGTCAATTCGCAGTTTCCGCCAGTTGAAGCTGCAAGATCTATTATAACTGAACCTGGCTTCATTAAATTAACTGTCTCTTTTAGCAGAAGAACTGGAGCTTTCTTCCCTGGTATCTGAGCAGTGGCGATAACAACATCAGCTGCAATTGCACGCTGTTGAATGAGTTCCTGCTGTTTCATTTTAAATTCTTCTGTTTGTTCAACAGCATATCCGCCGGCCCCCGAATCTTCCCTGGCTCCTTCAACTTCAACAAACTTTCCTCCGAGACTTTTTACTTCTTCTTTTACTGCGGATCTTACATCGAATACTTCGACTGTTGCACCAAGTTTCCGTGCAATCGCCAATGCCTGCAATCCTGCAACTCCGGCGCCTAAAACGAGTACACGTGATGGTTTTATAGTACCGGCTGCTGACATAAACATAGGGAAGAATCTTGGCAGCAATGACGCGGCATCAAGAACAGCTTTATAACCGGAAACTGTCGCCATCGACGACAGAATATCCATTGACTGGGCTCTTGTTGTACGTGGTACAAGGTCGAGCGCCATAACCGATAATCCCTGAATACGTGCTTTTTCAAGCCATATGCTGTTCACAACAGGATTAAGAACTGAGCATAACACCTGTCCTGTTTTGAAAGAATTGATATCATCTTCAACCGGCGGATTTATAGAAAGAAGCATTTCAGCTTTACTGATAACCTCTTTTCGGTCAGCCATCAGGGCACCGGCAGATCGATATGAAGTGTCTGTGGCAAAAGCCTTTTCGCCGGCACCAAGCTCAACTAAAACATTGATACCTAATTTCTTCAGGGCAACAACCTCTCCGGGAAGAATTGCCACCCTGTTTTCAGTTCCCGTTTCTTTAAGAACGCCTATTGTCATAAGTCTCGAATTTGGAGTATGAAGTGCTTAAAGTCTTGATCAGAATTTGGTTGCCAATTTAATAAAGAATACTCATCCCATATATGGAAGGTTGAACAAAAAAAGAATTCAGCGATTAAATTTATTCAGGGAAACTTCAAGTATCAGCGTTTCACCGGGAGAGATTACAAACCGTTTCTTACCGGGTAACTCTTTTCCATAGTATCCGCTTTTTGTTCCGTAAGCCAGATCTGGCGGCACAACAAGAAGCCTCTTCTCCCCTGGTTTCATATCCGTTAATGCCTCCTGTAATCCTTTAACCAATCCTCCTTTTCCAATAGTATGGGTAAATGTCTGAGGTTTTGATCCTGGCACCGGATTCCCATTGTCTGCTGAGCTCACAAAACTTAAACCGTTAATTAATCTTCCGCTGTACATTATTTTAAGCACAGACCCTTCAACCGGGCCGTTACCTATTCCAGGTGCCAGAACTTTATATCTGAGCCCATCCGGAAGTGTGGTCAAACCCTGATAATTTTCAGCGATAAACTTCTCCTCCTTCTGTTCCCTTTGCTCCTTCTCATAATTTACTTTTCTCCATTGTTTATCAACCAGCTCTTTAAAAGTCTCATCATTCACAATGAACTTTTCAGCTTCTGATCCTGAACGGACGATGGTAACAGAAAAAGTAGTGTCTCCCATGGCAATTTTATTTACAACATCCATACCATCAACTACTTCCCCGAAAAGTGTATAATTACCGTCCAGGTACGATCTGTCTGCCAGGGTTATATAATACTCGCATGTATTTGTATGCGGACCGCTATTAGCCATGCCTATCATCCCGGGTTTATTATGACGCAGATCGGTTATCTCATTCGGAATCTCGTAACCCGTTGAGTTGACTTCAGTGTTTGCAGGATCTTTAACAATTGCCGGCTCACCACCCTGTATTACATGTCCTTTTACCACCCTGTGCCATATAGACCCATTAAAAAATGGAATTCCTGACGGATAGGAAGCATTTGTTATAGTTCCTTCGGCCAGTCCGATAAAGTTTGCTACTGTCATCGGCGCCTTTTTATAGTCGAGCAGAACGGATATTCTCCCCTTGTTTGTATTAAAATCAGCATAAATTCCATCGGGCATAAAGCAACCATCCCTGGAAAGCAGATGATCAAGATTTGCTATTCCATATGCGACTACTGCTGTTGCTAAAGATGAATATTCCTGGTAGGCAGGAATAACCTCATTATAAGTATCGAGCGTTGTATGCCAGGTCCTGCCATATTGTTGTTCACCCTTAGTACTGAAGCCGAATGCGGGCACTTCTTTCTGCAAAAATGAAAATGTATCTGTTCCGCCCCTGCCTCCTTTTCTGATGGGTTTTGTCCGTTCGGTAAGCTCAAAGGGATATTTTGTCTGGAGGCCCATAACCGGTTTAACTACCTGTTGAAAATCGGCCATCATAGCTTTTGATACACTAAGTCCCGAAATACAATTAGTCCCTCCATCCCGGTTAAACACCACGGATATCCGGGGAAGCTTGTCGGGGTTCTGTTTTACCCATGCAGCGGAGCCCAGAAGACCAAACTCCTCGGCAGCCCATAACTGTACCATAATTGTACGTCTGGGTTTACCGCCAGCCGAGAGAATAAGTCTGGCAGCTTCCAATGCGACGGTCGCACCTGAAGCATTGTCAACAGCCGCCGTGGCTCCTGCCAGTCCGTCAAGGTGACCACCTAGTATAACATATTCATCAGGGTATTCTGTACCAGGAATCCAGCCAATGACATTATAATATTTTACCGGACCCGGTCTGAAATAGTTTCTTATATCAAATTCAAGTTCTGCCCTTTCCCCTTTTAATACCAGTTCTTTGATCTCATTGTATTGTTTATCAATAAGTTTGATATCCGGCAGGCTGGGAAGGGTTTCCCACGAATCAACCCTCTGGTATAATAATCTTATTGGAAAAGTTGAAAGTTGTATTGTTCCCAGAGCGCCAGCTTCACGGATCAACCGGGTAAGCTCTGATTCACCACCCCTGTCGCGTGGCCAACCTGAATTAACTCCGTCTATCAATACCCATGCACCTTTAATACTATCTTTTGTTTTCCAGAATTCTTCAACTGTCCTTGGGGAGATCACAACAGGACCACGCTGACGGCCTTTTGTTCCAGCCGTATATGCCGGGGTCCCGAAATCGAGAGTTTTTTCTTCCGGGGCAATCATCTTACCCGACCAGGGACCCCTGTTAAAACCAACCGGCATCTCCCCTGCTTCCTGCATTTCAGCCATCATCCCCCATGATTTCATGGTATTCATTGCCCATACACATGCGCTGTAATAATTGTCGGATCCGGTAAGCCTGTCGCCAAACCTGTTAGTAAGAAAATCCATGTGTTCCATGACCTTGTTATCAGTTTTGCCCAGGTCAATTATTTTTTTAACTACAGAATCAATTTGAGAACTTGCACTGAGTGTAATTAACAAAAAGATATTCAGCAATATAGATCGCAGGAATTTCATACTAGTTCATATTATATTATATTATTTAACTCATAATTCAATTTATTTTGCACACGATGTTTTACCCCCCTTTAGGGGGGAAGGGGGGCAAAAAAATCCATGATGGTCAATGGTTTTCGTCATTTTCCGAAAAAATTCTTTAACCAGAAGTTATTTGCTTCGTTTCTTGAGTGATTGGCTTTTGCTCCGCTCCATCCGTGACGTCCTTCAGGGTACAACATGAATTGGAAAACTTTACCTTCATCCTCTAGCCTCGAGATAAGATATATTGAATTCTGCAGGTGAACATTGTCATCCATATCTCCATGAATTAAATACAATTTACCCTTATAGTTTTTTGCATAAGTAAGAGCCGAGGCCTCTTTATAACCTTCCGGATTAGCCTTTGGTGTACTCATATAACGTTCAGTGTAAACATCATCATAAAGACGCCAGTCAGTTACCGAGGATCCGGCAAAACCGTGTGTCCAGTAATCAGCACCTTTTGTCAAAGCCATGCAGGTCATGTAACCTCCATAAGAACTGCCGGTAATACCCATGCGTGAGCTATCAACAAAAGACTTTGTACGTAACCACTTCACAGCATCTTCATAATCAAGTATTTCCCATTTTCCGAGAGATCGATACAGATAATCAAGACCCTTCTTGCCAAACTGACCTGACCCACGATGATCAACAGTGAAAGTTATAATTCCATTCTGTGAATTCCATGAGGCGGTATTTCCCTGCCATTTGTTACTTACATTCTTATAATCAGGACCTCCATAGATAGCAAAAATTACAGGGTACTTTTTTGAGGGATTAAAATTGAGTGGATAAGTTATGATTGCCGGCATATTAAAAAGCCCATCGGATGTTACGATCTTTACCATTTCTGATTTTGAATTCTTTGAAGGATCATTAGCCTGCTGATCAAATTTATAGATCTCTTTAATCAGCTTTCCGTTTTTGTTGTAGGCAATGATCGACCCGGAGCTGGTAATACTGCTCCAGGTATCGATGAAATAAGTTCCTTCAGGAGAAATGCTTACATTATGGGTCCCATCGCCTTTTGTTATCTGTAAAAGATCTTTACCATCGAGCCCGATCCTGAATGCATGACTATCAGTAGATTCAGGACCTGTTGCAGAAAAATATACCACTTTAAGATCTTCATCCACCCTGTCGATACTTGTCACTCTGAAATTAAAATCTGTGAGTTGGGAAATAAGTTTTCCATCCCAGGCATAATAATAAAGGTTTTCCCAGTCGCTCCTTGAGCTTCTGACAATAAAACCGGATCCGTTTTTCATCACATAAATATCCTCATAGAATTCGATCCACGTCTTTCTTTTATCATTGTAAATCTGGGTATAGTCCCCGGTTGAAGGATCAGACAGGATTATCTTAATTTCATTCTGGTCACGATTAACTACCTGTATTGCAAGCTTTTTGCTATCAGGCGTCCAGAATGGCCAGGCAATATACTGATCAACATTATAATCAGTTTTCACCCATGTTGTTTGTGCAGTTCCCAAATCTGCAATTCCCATTTTCACCTTCGGATTGGGATCACCGGGTTCGGGATATGGTGTGGCCTCAATAAGTCCATGAATACCATCGGGTTCATCCAGCCTGTTCAGGGTAAATACAGGAACCTCCGTCTCATCTGTTCTCAGGTAAGCTATTTTATTCCCGTCAGGCGACCACCAGAATGCTGCATAACGACTTGGGCGTCCCAGTATTTCCTCCATGTATACCCACGATGAATAACCATTGTAGATCTTATCAGAGGCATCGAACGTAAGCCTTGTCTCTTTGCCGGAGAGCAGATCATAAACATAAAGATCCTTATTTTTTGTATATGCTAACTTTTTCCCGTCTGGTGAAAACCTTGCATTTACTTCAGGCGTTTTGTCGTTTGTTAATCTCTTTAATTCTTTATTGCCTGCCGTAAAAAAGAAAAGATCATTATCTTTATTTATGACCACACTTTTTTTATCGGGACTTATCACATCATTCATAGCTAATGATATTCCTTCGGGAAGTGATTCAGCCAGTGTCTCCCGTTCAGTTTTTACAGGAGGAACAACAACCTCTTTTCCTGTTTTAACATCAACGCTCATAATTACGAGGTTTTTATCCGCATCAAATTTCCGGATCAGATAATGAGCATCATCAGTCCATCCTATAATAGCTACCTGATTTCCCCCGCGCTGAGGCATTTGCGCTCTGATGGAATTAACCGGCAGAGTTGTTGATAACAAGAGGCAAATAAGAATCTGAAGAAATTTATATCTTCTCATGACTATTATTTTTTAAAATGTGTATTTTCATAAACAGGAAGGCAAAAATATGAATTTTAAATATGAATTCCATCCTGATTGTTTAATATCACTATTCCGAAAACTGATAAACAATTAAGTGGATTTTTTGTCCTTGCGATTAAGAATTGAAGATTAAAATATTTTTCCATGAAATTGAAAAAAGATTATATTTATCCCTCTGAAACAAACCTTACCAATATGAAAAAGACCTTTCTGGTTGCACTGGCTTCCGTAATGATTATTGCGACTCTTCAATCCCAGACAATAAAAACACCTGATGAATTCCTTGGATATGAACTGGGAACTCAGTTTACTTACCATTACAAAGCAGTTGAGTACTTTAAATATATTGCCGATATCTCGCCACTGGCAGAATACCGGGAATATGGAACAACCAATGAAGGCCGTTCCCTGGGCGTCTGTTTCATTTCAAGCGAAGAAAACCTTGCTAATCTTGAAGAATACAGAAAGAACAATCTCATTAAAACCGGTCTGCTGAAAGGAGAATTTACCGGAAAACAGATTCCGTTTATATGGCTTGCCTATAATGTACATGGTAATGAGGCTGCCGGAATGGAAACAGCAATGAAGACGCTTTATACACTTGTCACAGGTTCTTATCAGGGAGTATCGGATTATCTTAAGGGATGCATAATTGTAATTGACCCCTGCCAGAATCCTGATGGGCATGATCTCTATACCAACAGATACAGGAGATCAATGAATATCATAATTAATCCTGACGGAAAATCATGGGAACATAACCAGGGCTGGCCGGGGGCACGTGCAAATCATTACTTATTCGACCTTAACCGCGATTGGACATGGCAAACACAGGCTGAGACTCAGCAGAGATTGATTTTATACAACCAGTTTATGCCCCAGGTTCATGCCGATTTTCATGAAATGGGACCTGAATCAACGTTTTTCTTTGCTCCCGGGGCTGATCCGTGGAATAATGCTATCACTCCGTGGCAGCGCGAGTTCCATAAACTGATGGGAAACGGCAATGCATTTCTTTTTAATGAAAAATTCAGACTCTATTTTACCAAAGAGAATTACGATCTCTTTTATCCAAGCTATGGGGATACCTGGCCCCTGTTAAACGGAGCAATAGGTTTCACCTACGAGCAAGGTGGCGGCGGGGCGTCGGGACTTGCATATAAACAGGAATCAGGCGATACCCTTACGTTGAAAGAAAGAATTGATGGCCATTTTACCGCATCAATGGCAACTCTCAAAGTATCATACGATAACAGGGAAAAGTTGGTTGCAGAATATAATAAATACTTTGCGGAGGGAGCTAATAATCCGTCATTTCAATATAAGTCGGTTATTATTAAAGGATCAAATGAAAAATCAAATTTAAACGACTTTCTTAAACTACTCACCAGAAATCAGATACAATACAGTTTTGCCGGTAATATCGGAAAAAAATATAAGGGATTCAATTACGATTTTAATAAAGAGGGTGAAGTAACAATTGAAAAAGGAGACATACTGGTAAGCGCTTATCAGCCGGAGTCGCACTTTATGCAGATATTATTCGAGCCTAAGAGTAAAACTCTGGATTCGCTAAGCTATGACCTTACTGCCTGGGCCTTGCCATATGTCTATAATCTGAAAGCTTTTGCCATAATTGACAGGATCACTTCTGACACCACCGGAGTGAAAGCCACGAAAATTACCAATGATGTAAACAGTGTCAAACCTTATGCATATGTGACAAACTTCTACGGATTTGATGAACTGAAGTTTATGGCAGCACTGTACAGAAAGAATATCAAGCTGCGCTATTCATTAAAACCATTTGTGCTGAATGGCGTTAATTACAACAGGGGAAGCATTATAATTGCCCGTGGCGATAATAAGCATATTGAAGCTGATTTTGATAAAAAGGTTACAGTGGCAGCCAATGAATGTCAGGTTAAGCTTATTCCAACATCAACAGGATTGGTTGACAGCGGTAAAGACTTTGGTTCAGAAAAATCACCGCTTATGAAAAAGAGATCTGTAGCATTGCTTTGTGGCGAAGGTACCTCGTCGGGCTCGGTTGGGGAGTTATGGTATTTCTTCGAAAAAGAATTGAATTATCCTTTGACCCTTTTAAATACAGGTACTACCGAAAATGTTGATTTGAAGGATTATGAAGTTCTTATTCTGACTTCAGGCAACTATAGTAAACTTAAAGATACAATTATAGATTATGTCAAAAGAGGAGGCAGGGTTATTGCGCTGGAAAGTGCTATATCTCTGTTTGCCGGTGAAAAGACAACTTCCCTGGCAAAAGCGATCGAGACAAGAACAGCTGAACAGAAGATCGCCGAAAAGAAAATAAGAAGTGATGATTCGACGCTTCTTAAAAAATTCGAATATGAAAATGACAGAAGATACAATCTGTCCGAAAGGTCAGCAGGAAGTATCTATAAAGTAAAACTCGATGATACCCATCCATTTTCATTTGGTATGGGAAAAGAATGGTTTATTATGAAACGGACTGCAGGATATCCCTTTCTTACGACAGGCAGCAATATTGGCTATATCCTTGAAAAAGAGCCTGTATCTGGTTTCGCCGGTTTTAAATATAAAGACAAAATAAAAAACACTTTGGTTATCGGGATGGAAAAAATCGGTTCCGGCGAAGTTGTTTATATTACTGACAATCCATATTTCAGAGCCTTCTGGAAAAGCGGAAGGGTTCTACTGGGGAATTGTACTGAGGTAGAGTGAAGGTAAGAATGAGAGACTTAGAGACTTAGAGACTTAGAGACTTAGAGACTTAGAGACTTAGGCCAGATTAAAAATCCACGTATAAATCACGTGGATTTTTAAACCTGATATTTTAAGCCTTTTTATATTACAATCTATGTGAAGCAGAATGACTGATCAGCCAATTATAAAGTACTTGCCAGACAAGAATACTTGCATCCCGGCTAAGAAACAGATCTGCATGGCCAAAGTCAAGCGCCCGATCTGCATTAACGGTTACTATATAATTTGTTATATCGGTACTTGCAGTAAGAGTACCGGTATATTCTCCCATTGATCCGCCTCCGCCGCCTGCACCAAGATAAAATATTGGTAGTGCTATGTCTCCAAGATGGTCATCAAAACTGACATTCTCTTCATTACCCATGCAAGAATAGAATTCATATAATAGAAGCTGTGGCTGATATGGTGCTAATGAAACTGCGAGTCTGAGCCATCGTTTTGAATCAGTGTAATACAGATCATTCAGATCTCCTCCCACAAAATGTTCGAATGGAGCGTCAGGATTTCCTGTCAGGTAGGTCATAGTTCCCATAAACAGCATTACCTGGATATTTGTCATTCCTGCGAAATCGGGTATTGGCGATGGATCGTCAGGGGCTGTTAATGCCAGATTGCCAAGAAATTGAAAAGTCACACCTGCATCATACTGGTACATACCATTATCAATAGATTCTTTTATTCCCTTTGCGACATTAGAGGCGTTTTTGCGGTATTCTTCATCAACTGGTGAATATTTCATGTTTGCATCTACCGGGATAATACCTTTGACATTACGCAAGACTTTTAGAATCTGAGTTTCTCTTCCGGCAGCCCCATAAGCAACCTGTACTCCATAACTAAAACCGAGCAAATTCATTTTATCAAAATTACCAATTGTAAAACCCCGGATAAGTCGTGCGACAGACATGGCAATCAGCGTATGATCAATATCACGTTCAATTCCCCAGTCTTTCATAAAAGTGAAATCAGTAGTTTCCAATGGCACCAAAGTCCAGGCAAGATCAATACCCCAAACATCAATGTTTTTTGAAGCCAGATAGACTGGCAACGATGTTTTGTCATTAAGTTTTTCAGCACCTGCAGTAAGAAAGATGTCGTCAAAGTCCTGAATTGATCCATGCACCATAAAGAGATCACTCTGGGTACGAACAGGATGGTTTGGATATCGTTCACGAACAACCCGATGGATACGGACAACATCAAACTCATGTGTTCCAAGTCGTACTTCATAAGTGTAATGTGTAATACCGTTACCAAGCTCAACCCTTAACTGTTTACTTATGGGGCTTTTAATCCCTGTTCCTGAACATTTAAGCTGTTTGACACCAGTATTTTCCCAATGAAAATTTTTAAATTGAATATTGGCAATTTCAACACTGTTTCCATTCTGGTTTATTGTAATAGCTTCATCTGAATTCAAAGGATCTTCCAATATTACTTTCTCCTCAGAAGAGCTGCTTAACCCGATTAATTTAATCCCGGGTTTTCTAATGATTATTTCTTCCCTGTATGTTCCCGGCTCTATAAATATTGCACTTCCGGGTTGGGATGCATTAATAGCATCCTGTATAGAACAGTCTTTCTGTACGATAACAATATCAGATTCCAGATTCAGTTGGTTCAGGATATCATTTAACTGAACTATTTTTGCTGAAGAAACACGATTGGGTTCTTGTTGATCTTCAAGATACTTCTCACTGCAACCTTCAACAATCAGCAGAATTAGAAATCGGTAGAGGTATTTAGGAAGTAGGATAAATTTCTTAAATGTTTTCATAATTCCAGTGAAATTGATTTGTTTTATTCTTTATAGTATGTTGTCGTCCTGTCTTCGATTATGATTACTTAAATCTCCCTTCGCCAACAAGATTACATTCAAAGGTATCCCCGTGATATGAAGCCCACTCACCATTGGCATTGACGGTATAGTGATAGGAAAAATGGATTATTGCAATCAATTTGCCATCCCTTGATATATGATAATTTGCAGGCCAGGTTTGAGTTATTGCCTGCTGGCCCCATTCGTCCCAGTTTGCTTTATCCTCAATATTGGTCATCATGTCTGCATAATACTTAAGACCATCTGATTCTCCTGTCAGAGTACCAAAAATCCTGATCTGGAGATGATTATTTATATAGGTCTTTTCAACAGTCAGAGTGCCTGTAAGATTCTGATTCATACAATCAAAAGGAAGTACAAAATAAGCATCATACACTTCACTTACTGGTTTCTGACTTTTAGCGTCATTAGAGGCAAAGGCTAAAAAGAAGAGCAGAGCTGCAACAATTTTAAGTGTTTTCATAATTTTAATTAATTAGGTTTGATTAAAAAAATTACCAATTATAATATTGTATTGAGCTGAAGATCTTCAATAACCAATAATAATTAGGTAGTGTAAAGTAACAGCCAATTATCCGCTGGTGCATATCTGTATTGTTGCAAACATTTTTAAAATTGGAAGTACAAATGTTGCATTTTGATATTCTGGTTGCATTTTTTATGAAATCAGGATCTGATAGATAATTATGAATCAGGCTTCAGTTCAAATAAATAAACTGTATTTGAGATTACCGGCAAAGTAATTCAGATAATACTGCGCTTACTTTAATACGAGTGTACTAAAGTTTAATGGTTTGCTGTTTTGCTTTTCTGTTATTATAAGGAGCAAGTCCGATTTTTTCAATGATAGTTTGAAACCGCGGATCATCACGCAGAAGATCAAAATCGGGATTGGTTGCAATCAGCATTAAATATGTGCTAGCGTTCTTATTAGTTTTCTTGTTTCTCATGAGCCAGTTAATTGATTCCTCTTTGTTACCCAGAATAGCATTCCACCAGGCAATAAAAAATGGATATCCATCCATTCCCTCAATCGGAACAGGTTTTTGAATATTGATTTCAATTAACCAGGAAAAGAGTCCTTTTATACCTGATTTGTTATAGGCATCCCTTATTTCATCAGCGTATTGATTTTTGCTCCCGGAGTTGCCAGCTATAGTCTGAAGCTCCTTCATCGCTTTCTCTCCTTCACCGAGTTTTGCATAGTTCAGAAAGAACAACCAGTTGTTATCAAGAAAACCGGGCTTGAGATCGCGGGCAATGAAACATGCATCTATGCCTTTATCATATTCCCCCTCGAAGTAGTATATCCAGGCGTTCAGATTTTGTACAACCCAGAAATAAGGCTCCAGTTCTACGGCACGGTCCATATGTGTACGAGCCTCTTCTATTGGTCCCGTTATCATTAGCAGCTGGGCGTACCATTGATGGGTGGTCGCAAAATTCGGATTAAGTTGAACAGATCTCTCAAATTCCTTACGGCCTTCCTCAAACCTGAGTTCAACCCATACGTTATATGCTCCCTTGACGGCATGAGCCTCCGCACAATCAGGATTAATCTCCAACGCTTTTGTGAATAAGTCTTTCGCTTTAAAAGCACCCTCATTTGCGGGCAGCCAACCCCATGCTGACAGATTAAACCGGGCATTAGCAAGGCCTGCATAAGCCTCCGCAAAATTCGTGTCTGCAGCTATAGCTTTTTCAAAATACTGGAGGCAGGCCATCACTCCCTCTTTATCAAAGTCGGATCTTTGTTCACTATTTGCCTTATGCAGCAAAAACCGGCCTTTCAGGTAGTTATCATAAGCCTCGGAATTTTGCGTTGGAATCTTGCCGATAAGATGCTTTTCCCTGTCAGAAATTACTGCATTTAGTTTTTGGGCTACCTGTAAAGCAATATCACCCTGAATGCCCATAATATCATTAAGGTCACAGTCAAAATTTGCTGACCAAAGATGCTGATCCCTGCGTGCATCGATAAGCTGAACACTAATCCTTACTTTGTTTCCATAACGGCGTATGCTTCCTTCCAATACATTTCTGGTGTTCACTTCACGTGCTATTTCCTTTGCAGTAAGATTGGTGCCGATGAAGCGCTTTGAGGTGGTTCGTGAGATTACTCTCAAATCACTTATAAGGAAAAGGTCATTGAGAATATCTTCAATAATACCATCTGCAAAATACTGATTTTCAGTATCAGAGCTTAAATTATCGAAGGGTAATAAAACAATTGACTTTTCACCGGGAACATTTTTTTCCAATAAATAATATATACCTCCGCCAGTTAAGGCAAGGATCAATAAGATAATCAGTATTATTAAACTAAAATTCCTGATTCTTTTCCTGGTAATATTCCTGTTTTCATGAAGGTAGTCATCCGATGTATGAGGAGGAATTATAACAACGCCTTTTCGAATGTCCCCGGGGGATACCTTAAAGTAATTCTTAAAAACCCTGGTAAAGTAACTGAGGCTGTTAAAGCCAACTTTATAAGCTATTTCAGATGAAGTGGCAACATCGTTTTCCAGCAGTACTCTCCCGAAGTAATCTTTTTTCTGTATTAGATTGCCGGCAGACTTACCAGTTAATTTTATTAATTTTCTATGCAACATTGACCGGCTCAATCCAACACTTTTAGCCAGATCATCTACAGAAAAGTTCTCATTGCTAAGATTATCCTCGATATTCTGATGAATTATCCTGAGGAATTGATCACCCATTGAGTGTTGATTTTCCATTGATTATAAAAGTAATGATACCCTTAATAATATTTGGGAATCAATCTAATAATCATGTTCTAAGTAAAGATACAAAACAATACAGATATAAGCTTTAAAACCCTGAATAACATAAACCTGAGAATCATCAGGCAGGTCATATCAACGTTAACCACCTGAGCTTACTTATCGTTTTAAGAAGATAGAAATACTATTTATTTAGAATTAATACAAATTTGTGTTATTTTATTAACATTGTTATTATTTTTCACACTAATATATTATCTTTGTGACGTAAACGGAAAATAAGCAAAATACTTCTGCCAATATTCAGGCAAAAAAGAAATAAATTGAATAAATTTAAGAGAACAAATCATTTGAAAGATAAGCTGCCTCTTAAAAATAAACTTAACAAATTAAAGAATGTCAAAAATCATGTCACTCGCCGATCTGAAAAAGAGACGCGAAGAATTTAAAAACGGGTTGGACCTCCGGAATAAAGCCATTGATCCTGAGAATATTGTTCAGGTAAAAGTTGCTCTGGCAACTTGTGGCATAGCATCAGGAGCTAAAACGATAATGGAGTTTTTTTCGGAACAACTTGAAAGGAGAAATGTTGCAGCTGTTGTAACTCAGACCGGCTGTATGGGATATTGTTATGCAGAACCTACCATTGAGGTTAAGCTTCCCGGACAAGACCCTGTTGTATTTGGTTTTGTTGACCTTAAAAGAGCCGACCAGATAATTGAAAAATATATTAAAACGGGAGAACTTGTTGATGGTATCATCCCTGTGAATTATCAAACTATTGACTTAAAAGAATAAGGAGGAAAAATTATGTCAAAATACAGTATGCATCTTCTGGTATGTGGTGGCACAAGTTGCCATGCTTCAGAAAGCGATGCTATTGTCTGCAATTTAAGAGATGAACTCGAGGCAAAAGGTTTGATGGATTCTGTTCAGGTTATTCTGACAGGTTGTTTTGGTTTTTGCGAGAAAGGGCCAATTGTGAAAGTCATGCCGGACAATACTATTTATGTTCAAGTTAAACCTGAAGATGCACAGACTATTGTCGAAGAGCATGTTATAAAAGGAAGAAAAGTAACCAGACTTTTATACAAGGATCCTGTAACCAAGCGAACCCATATCTGATTCGAAACACATGGGTTTTTTCAAAAAACAGCTCAGAATAGTTCTTCGCAACTGCGGTTTTATCAATCCTGAGAATATTGATGAATATATTGCCCGTGACGGTTATCAGGCTCTTGGAAAAGTACTGACCGAAATGACCCCTGAAGAAGTTATCAAAGAGGTTAAAGATTCAGGTCAGAGAGGTCGTGGCGGTGCAGGTTTCTCAACAGGTCTTAAATGGGAACTGGCCCGTAAAAACCAGTCCGATGAGAAATATGTTGTATGTAATGCTGATGAAGGTGATCCCGGAGCATTTATGGACCGTTCTGTCCTTGAAGGTGACCCGCACTCTGTTCTCGAAGCAATGGCTATCTGCGGATACAGTATAGGTGCCAGCAACGGATTGATCTATATTCGTGCCGAATACCCGCTTGCAATTGAAAGATTAAAAATTGCTATAAACCAGGCAAGAGAAAATGGATTGCTTGGCAATAATATATTTGGTACCGGTTTTAACTTTGATATAAAACTTCGGTACGGCGCAGGCGCATTTGTATGCGGCGAAGAAACTGCTCTTATTCACTCAATGGAAGGACTTCGTGGTGAACCCACAGTAAAACCGCCCTTCCCTGCAGAAGCAGGGTATCTTAACAAGCCTACAAATGTTAATAATGTTGAAACCTTTGCCGCAATTCCGGCTATTATCCTTAAAGGAGCAAAATGGTTCAGCAGTATCGGAACTGAAAAATCAAAAGGAACCAAAGTATTTGCCCTTGCCGGAAAGATCAATAATGTCGGACTTATTGAAGTTCCGATGGGAACCACTCTCAGAGAAGTGATCTTCGAGATCGGCGGAGGCATAAGGAATGGTAAAAAATTCAAAGGTATTCAGACCGGCGGACCATCAGGAGGCTGTCTTTCTGAAAAACATCTCGACACTCCTATTGACTTTGATAACCTTATAGCAGCCGGATCAATAATGGGTTCGGGAGCAATGATTGTTCTTGATGAAGATGATTGCATGGTTTCAATGGCAAAATTCTTCCTTGAATTTACTGTTGAAGAATCATGCGGGAAATGTGCCCCTTGCAGAATCGGGAACAAAAGGTTACATGAACTTCTTGGACAGATATGTGAAGGCAAAGGATACTCTGAAGGATCTTGACAGACTGAAGAATATGAGTGTGGTTATAAAAGATACTGCACTTTGCGGTCTCGGACAGACTTCACCAAACCCTGTGCTCTCCATGATGGATAACTACTATGATGAGTATGTTGCACATGTGACTGATAAGAAATGTCCTGCAGGTCAGTGCAAAAGCCTGATGGAATATATAGTAAATGCTGAAAATTGTGTTGGTTGTACTGCATGCGCCAGGGTTTGTCCTGTAAACGCTATCTCCGGTGAGAGAAAAGAAGTTCATTATATTGATCCTTCTATCTGCATAAAATGTGGCGCCTGCATGGAGAAATGTAAGTTTGATGCAATATTTATCAATTAATGAAAAGAATAATGGAAACGATAAAGCTTACTATTGATAATAAAGAGATTGATGTACCAGGAGGTACTACAATATATAAAGCTGCAAAGGAGCTGGGAATTGATATTCCGACTCTTTGTTATATGGAACTGCATGATATGAATATCGAAAATAAACCTGCCGGTTGCCGTATTTGTGTTGCAGAAGTTTCAGGAAGAAGAAACCTTGCTCCTACCTGTTCAACAAAATGTGAACCCGGGATGGTTGTAAAAACTCATACTCCAAGGGTTCTGAATGCACGCAGGACTGTTATGGAATTTATCCTTTCCGACCATCCTAAAGATTGTCTGGTATGTTCAAAATCAGGCACATGCGAACTTCAGGCAATGGCTCACAGCCTGGGGATAAGAGATATTCCGGGTGCTGAATATGCAGCTGTTTCTACTTACAGGAAAGATACTTCACCTTCAATTATCAGAGACCTTGATAAATGTATAATGTGCCGTCGATGTGAAATGATGTGCAACGAGGTTCAGACAGTTGGCGCAATATCGGCAGTTAACAGAGGCTTTATGGCAACTGTTGCTCCTGCATTTGAACAGAATCTTGAATATTCAACATGTACCTATTGCGGACAGTGTGTATCTGTTTGTCCTACCGGCGCTCTCACTGAAGTCAACCATGTTCCCCAGGTTCTGAGAGCTCTTGTGGATCCTACAAAAACCGTTGTGGTGCAAACTGCACCTGCTGTCCGTGCTGCTCTCGGTGAAGAATTCGGACTGGCACCAGGAACACTGGTGACAGGTAAAATGACTGCAGCTCTCAGGGCTCTGGGATTCGATTATGTATTTGATACTGACTTTGCTGCTGACCTTACCATAATGGAAGAGGGTACTGAACTTCTCGACAGACTGAGCAGACACCTGAAGGGAGATAAAACTGCCAAGATCCCAATACTTACATCGTGCTGCCCGGGCTGGGTAAATTTCTTTGAAGAATATTTTCCCGATCTTAAAGATGTGCCATCAACAGCAAAATCACCACAGCAGATGTTCGGCGCAATTGCCAAAACATACTTTGCTGATAAGATCGGCATAAACCGCAAGGATATGGTTGTTGTATCAATTATGCCATGTCTTGCCAAAAAATATGAATGCCAGAGAGATGAATTCTCAGTTGATGGCAATCCTGATGTTGATTTTTCAATTTCAACAAGGGAACTTGCATCATTCATCAAACAGGCAAATATCGATATCAAAACTCTTGAGGATGAAGATTTTGATTCCCCGCTGGGTGAATCAACAGGAGCCGGTGTGATATTTGGTGCAACAGGTGGTGTTATTGAGGCAGCCTGCCGTACTGCATATGAACTCTATACCGGTAAAAAACTTGAAAGACTTGACTTTACCGAACTCAGAGGCATGGAAGGTGTACGTTCAGCTACAATAGATTTTGATGGCCTTCCTTTAAATATCGGAATTGCCCACGGACTCGGAAATGCAAGAAAACTTCTTGATGATGTAAGATCGGGAAAATCACAGTTTCATGCAATTGAGGTTATGGCCTGTCCCGGAGGATGTATCGGTGGCGGCGGTCAACCATTTCACCATGGCAACTCTGAGATTATCAAAGCACGTGCAACTGCAATATATGCTGAGGACAGGAAAAAACCGCTCAGAAAATCACACGAGAATCCATTCATAATAAAACTTTATGATGAGTTTCTTGGTAAACCGGGAAGTGAAAAAGCTCACCATCTGCTTCATACTCATTATTTTGATAAAAAGAAAAAGATCATAATTAAAAAATAGTAATAAATATTCGACAATAATAAAATTCACGGTTATGTCTCATATAAAAATTGAATTAAGAAAAGAAGATGTGGACTTTATAAAAGGAGTATGTGCTACTTTTAATAATGATCCACAGGAACTTATAAACGTTCTTCATTCTTGCCAGGAACATTTCGGATATCTTCCGGCTGAAGTTCAGGAGGTCGTTTCAGATGGTCTGAACATGCCTGTTGCAAAGATCTATGGAGTAGTAACTTTCTACTCATTCTTTACGATGACTCCAAAAGGGAAACATCCGATCAGTATATGTCTTGGAACAGCATGTTATGTAAGAGGAGCAGAAAAAGTGCTTGATGAGTTTAAAAAAGAACTTGGAATTCAGGTTGGAGAATCAACAAAAGATAACAAGTTTTCGTTGTCCAGTCTGAGATGTGTTGGCGCTTGCGGTCTTGCACCGGTTGTTCTCGTAGGTGACAAGACCTATGGCAGGGTTGCCCCGGATGATGTTAAGAATATTTTAAAAGAATACGAATAATTCATAGCAATAGTTTTTAGGTTTGAAACCGGGAAGATTTTTGTCCCGGTTTTGTTTTTGATGAGGGACGTTGCATGCAACGTCCCTACCTTAATTTTACATGGCTGTCATTTCGAACCGGGGAAATGCCTGCCTTTAGGACCATGAATCCTTTGCGCTGTGGCACCCTTCGACCACCGAAGCTTTAGCGAAGGTGGTTTGGGCCATTGATCTTTTTTATACCAGAAAAAAGAGTCTTTTTGTCTCCGTTTCTCTTCAATATTCCTCGCCACATAAACCTTTTTCCCGGTATACGGATCGAATCCGGTATAATACATCAGGGTTGAAAGTGTCATCGGAGTTGGTGTAAAATCCTGAACCTGTTCCGGTCGAATCCTAAGGCTTTTCAGCTCCGCCACAAGATCTTTCATATCTGCATCCGTACATCCGGGATGCGAAGAGATGAAATAAGGGATCAGCTGATAATTAAGATCATGAGTTTTAGTAATATTGTCAAACCTTTTCATCAGTTTTTTAAAGAGATCAAACGAAACCTTTCGCATTTCATACAATACTCCCGGTGAACTATGCTCAGGAGCTACCTTAAGCCGGCCCGATACATGATTTGTAATTAATTCTTCGAGAAAATCCCTTTCGTCTTTACCGGCACTCTTGTTCCATTCGGGAAATAATAAGTCGTAACGTATTCCGCTTCCGATAAATGATTTTTTGATCCCCTCCATCCTGTCTACCTTCTTATATAGATCGGTAAGTTGTTTATGACTGGTATTCAGATTTTTACATATTGCAGGCCAGATACAGGAGGATCTTGAGCATAACTGACAATGTTTCATATCGTCGCCTTTCATCCGATACATGTTCGCCGATGGGCCTCCCAGATCGGACAAATAACCCTTAAAATCAGGCAGACGGGAGATTTTTTCAACTTCCTTCAGAATGGATCTTTCAGATCTGCTTACTACTTGTTTCCCCTGGTGAGCAGCTATAGCGCAGAAACTACATCCTCCAAAACATCCCCGATGAATATTCACCGAAAATTTTATCATCTCATAAGCTGGTATATCCTCTTTTTTATTGTAACGCGGATGAGGCAGATACATATACGGAAGATCAAAAGAGCGGTCAGCTTCTTCCTCTCCCATCGTGGGGAAAGGAGGATTAATAATTACTTTTAAATCTGCAGAATCTTCGTTTAACCTGGCAGCTCCGATTTTATTCGATTCCTTTTCAAACTTTATAAAATTATCAGCAAATACCGCTTTATCCTTCAGACACTTTTCATAAGGCTGGAGAGTAATATCTTTCCACCCTTTCTGTACAGGCAATGGTTCGTTCTTTTTTATTATGATCCCTGTCTGAGGAATTGTTTTTAATGAAGAAAACGGATCCCCTCCCGAAAGAAGTCTTAAAAGCTCTCTTAAAGGTTGTTCTCCCATTCCATAAATCAACATGTCTGCTCCACTGCTCACAAGTATTGAGGGCTCAAGTTTATCCTTCCAGTAATCATAGTGTGTAAGTCTTCGCATAGAAGCTTCAATGCCTCCTAAAACAACCGGAACATCCGGGAAAATATCCTTGAGAATTTTAGTGTATACAATTGTCGGATAATCCGGCCTGAAACCGGCTTTGCCTCCCGGGGTATAGGCATCATCGGACCGCAGACGCCGGGCGGCAGTATAATGGTTGACCATTGAATCCATATTCCCTGCGGTGACCCCGAAAAAGTACTTTGGCTTACCCAGTTTGCGAAAATCCCTCAAATCGTCTTTCCAGTTTGGCTGTGGTACAATAGCCACTCGAAATCCTTCATCTTCAATTACTCTGCCGATCACTGCCGTACCAAATGATGGATGATCAACATAAGCGTCACCACTGAAAATAATAACATCTATTTCATCCCACCCAGATAATTCCACCTCTTTATTAGTGGTGGGCAGCCATTTTTTATTGTAAATTGATTGCGTTTTCACGCCGTAAATTTACCTAAAATAACTATCTTGCTGATATATGTGCTAATAATCAGCAGTATAAAAATTGCTTCCTATGAGCCGTCAGTCTGATTCACTCACAAGGTATCTTCAGAGAACTATTTTAATTAATTTCTTGTTATGTCTATTCCTCTTTACGCACACGGTTAATTCAACTGCCCAGGTAACCTCCATGAGACCAAAAGTTGGACTTGTTCTCAGCGGAGGGGGAGCGCATGGAATAACTCATCTGGGAGTAATTAAAGTTATGGAAGAAGCCGGATTGCGACCCGACTATATCACGGGAGTCAGCATGGGAAGCATTATAGGTGGTATGTACGCATTAGGCTACTCAGCAGATAGCCTCTACAAGATCCTTAAAAGCATAAACTGGAAAGTTATTCTGTCAAATAAGATCCCGGAAAACAAAGTGATTTTTCTCGAAAAATCCCATTTCTCCAATAGTGCTATTTCTTTGCCACTGTCATTCAGAAAAGTAGTCCTCCCCTCTGGCCTTATAAACGGGCAACAGGTAGAAAATACCCTCAGTTACTTTGCCTGGCCAGCCGCTGATATAAATGATTTTTCAAAGCTCCCGATTCCTTTCATGTGCCTGGGAACTGACATAATAACCTATAAAAAAATTGACCTGAAAACCGGGTACCTGCCGGATGCAATAAGAGCAAGCTTTGCGGTTCCGTCAATTTTTACTCCTTTAAAGATTGATAGTTTGCTTCTTCTTGATGGCGGGTTAATAAGAAACTTTGCAGCAACAGAAGTCAGGGAAATGGGAGCTGACATTGTAATAGGATCCTATGTCGGTTTCAATGGTTATAAAGAGGATAAACTTCAGTCTGTTTCAGGTATAATGGAACAGATAGCAATGTTCCGGAGTCTGGCGGATTTTGAAGAGCAGAAAAAACTGGTTGATGTCCTGATAATGCCCGACATACAGGGATTTTCAATCTTTGGATTTGAAAATGTGGATTCTCTTGTTCAAAGGGGCTATGCTGCTGCACTTCCATATAAAAAGTACTTCAGGAAGCTTGCAGACTCCCTTAACAGGATTGGCTCTCAAAAACCAATTGTAAATATCCTTGATAAACAATCATATATTTTTAACAAGATCGAAATAAAGGGTAATAAAAGCTATTCAGATGAACAGATTCTTGGTATGCTGGACATCAGCACTGAAAAAGAAGTTGATAAGCATCTGCTTACAGAACGGATTGAACTCCTGTATGGTAAAGCCTGGTTCGATAAAGTAAAATTCAGGGTTGTTCCCCGGAATGATTCCCTTATCCTGGCTATCGATTGTATCGAGAAACCTCAGGCAATGATTTATGGATCTGTACATTATGACAACTCACTGCTTTCCGGACTCATATTTGAAATGTCTGTTAAGAATCTTTTGACTCAAAGATCTGTAATTAATTTTGGTTCGCGTATAGGCCAATATTACAAGTTTGAATTAAATTATCTCCAGTTTATCGACAGAAACCAGGTTTTCGGATTCTCACCACATCTGTATTCCGACAATACCCTGATACCTCTGTTAGAATTAAGAGGTGACAAAGGTGAAGTGCTCAGCAGAAATTTTACGCCCGGACTCTCACTCACCAGGAGGATAGGACTTAATAATATGATGAGTATTTCTGTAGACTACGAGAAACTAAACCTGTTATTACATTATATTTCTGATATTCATCGTGAAAAACCTTTCCTACAATTATTTAACAACAGCTTTTGATTATCATGTTAATAGCCTTGATAATAAGCATTTCCCCAACAAGGGAACAATTTTAAACTTATCAGTAAGCACATCAAAACTCGTGTCTGCAGGATTAAAGACTGATTCCTCAAAAGTAGAATTCAGGTGGAAAAATAATGGGGAGTTTACCTTTAACAGATTCTATACTTTCCATGGATCTGTTAACCATTATTTCTCCCCTCCGGGCAGAGTTACATTTCTATTCGGCGGAGATATACTTTTAATTACTGACACCGATTCAGTCTCGGCACAAAACAATTTTTATCTTCTTGGGGGATTTGAATCGGTTAATAAAAGATCAGTCCCTATGGTTGGATTCCATTCGAATGAAATTCCGGTAAAAAAGCTTGCAGGCTTCAGAACGGGTCTCGATATAGTACTCTATGAAAACTTGCATATGAATGTTATGGCGAATATTTTTGCTATCCAGGAAGTTAACCGTGACAAGGGATTTTCAATGCTTACCGGACTCAGTATTGGTGCAGGTTATATGTCTATTATTGGTCCGATAAAGGCTGGTGTAATGTATGGAAACTACAACAGGGAAAAATATTTCAATAAAATCAAAGGCTATATAAGTATCGGGTATAATTTCTGAAGCATACCTGAATTACCCCTCTTCCTTTTATCTCAATATTTTATTTACCTCATCAACAGAGGTGTTTTGGGCTTGAATGAGATACTGCATAAAAAAGGTTTCCCCCCCTTTTGAACTAATCTTTATACACATCTCTAGGGTTCTAGCAGATGGTGAACTCTATTTAAAGGAATCATCTTTTACATAAGGATAGCCTTATCCTATGGAGATTCCTCGCTCCGCTCGGAATGACATGAAATTTAGATGGTTAAGGGAGAAGAAGTGGCGCTTCGCATGATAAACTGATATTTAATTTGTCATTTACCTGCGAAGCGCCACTTCTTCCCTTTTGACCCCATACCAGATGTGTCATTCCGAGCGGAGCGAGGAATCTCCAATCTTAGTTATGATTTTTATATTCAGCTCCTTCAGAGCTGGGAAGTGTTTGGTGGACATCTACCCCTGGCTGCGCCAGGGGATATTCATATTTGGCTCTTTCAGAGCCAGCTGTAATAATACATGAAGAGTATGTTATCAGGACATGAAATGACGAATAAATTCGAAATTTTAAAAGATGCGTATAAAGATTAGCTTTAAAAGGAGAGCCTGTCCCGCCTTAGCGAGGGGAAATGTATCAGACATATATTCAATACTTTACAATCTTTCTTGTACTAAAATCTTTCACTATTTTACTATATTTAACTCCTTAAGTTGACAGCGAGAGTTAGGAGAATGTAAAGATAAAAAGTGAGAACTTTGTAATAAGTCATTTTGAGAAACGGTCTGATTGTTGCATATAAGATTTTTATACAATGAAATGATTTTTTGTCAGATATCATTTCAAACGAAGTAAAAATATGGATGTATCAAATGTAAATCAACAACATAAAAGACTCTGCAACCTCGTTTCTGAAAAAAAGATAAAGCAAAGTCTTGATATACTTGCCGATATGATTACCAATTCGGCATCTGGTGATATGCGCGATGAGTATGACAATATAGAAATGACCTATAGAAATATGCTCACCTATACAATTGAAGGAATAAAAGATCCCGAACGGAATAAGATATATCTTAAACTCATCCAGTCAATTCTTGGTCTGTCCGACAGAGTAAGACAGGACATATTGTCACATAATTCCGGATGGCATACATACTGGGTAAAGCAGCAAGCCGAAAAAGAGATGAAACTCAGCGGCAGAACCATTGTGGAAACTGTTGATGACCTTATGTTTAAATCGGAGCTTGATGAGTGGCTGAAATTGAGTAATGAGATTAATCCAAATCCTGATTCTGAGATCTCGAAAAAGCACAAACAGCTTATCAAAAATATTTTCAACCATCTCTGGTTAACAGATTATTATGGAGAGGCTGAAAACAGTCTGATCAATATTATTCAGAAATCAGGCAAATTCAGGTGGTTTGAAGCAAGTATTTTTACGACTGCAATTACCTTGAGTTCTTTCAGAACATGGCAATCAGAAAAGCTTTTCCATCTGATAAGTCTTTATGAATCAGGGCAGGAACAGGTTATGGAAAGGGCTCTGTCGGGACTGATCCTGAATTTGCATTATTATAACGGAAGGATATTATTATATCCGGAAATTGCCGACAGAATAAAGGAAATGAGCCAGAACAATACGTTTAAGGAGCATTGCAGGATAATTGTACTGCAGATTATCAGATCGCGGGAAACGGAAAACCTCAGCAAAAAACTTCAGGAAGAGATCTTACCCCAGGTTGCCAGGCTGAAACCTATGATCGAGGAAAAACTTGATCTTGATAATATTCTTCCGAAAGATAAAAATGAAGAGAAGAATCCTGACTGGGCAGAGATGTTCAGTGATTCTGAAGAAATTTTCAAAACTATGGAGGAACTTACAAAACTCCAGATGGAAGGCGCCGATGTTTATATGTCAGCTTTTGCCAATATGAAGCATTTTGACTTTTTCAAAGACTTCCAGAATTGGTTTGTTCCTTTTTATCCCGACCATGAGACAGTTGATGAGATATACAGGGATGAGATCCTTGGTCCGGGGACAAATGAATTGGCTGAGGCATTATACAAAACTCCTTTTATCTGCAATTCCGACAAGTATTCATTGCTTTTGAATTTAAAATATCTCCCTTCTTCACAAAAAAGCATGATGTTAAAGGTATTCCGCATGGAACTTGAAGGGTTGCAACAATTAAACGAAGAAGAATCGGCAACCGATCCTTATAAAGTATTCCGAACAACCATTACACAGTATCTGCAGGATATCTACAGATTTTTTAAACTATCACCATATAAAAAAGAATTTGAGGATCTGTTTATCGGTAAACTGGATATCTACAATTCGGAATTTTTCAGGATGACATGCAATGCTTCAGAAGCAGAAGCCGGTCTGGCAGACTATTTTTTCAGCAAAAACTTTTACAATGATGCTCTTCAGCTTTTCCTGAAACAGGTGAATGAGAAACCATCAGATGTACAATTGTACGAAAAAATAGGATATTGTTATCAGGAAAGTGCCGATTATGAAAATGCACTAAAGTATTACCGCAGAGCTGAACTAATTGACAGGAAAGTCTGGACTATCAAGAAAATAGGATTATGCCTGCGCAGGCTTGGAAAAAATGAAGAAGCATTGGAATATTATCTGCAGGCATATGATCTTGAACCGGAAAATATTCATACTGTAATAATGACAGCACATTGTTACCTTGACGTTAAGAATTATGAACAGGCATTAAAATACTATTTCAGGGTGGAATATAAAGAACCGGGTAACCTAAAGATTTTAAGGCCTATAGCATTTTGCTATTTTGCGCTTGGAAGGTTTGATGAGTCGGAAAAATATTATGATCGTTTATCAGCCGGAAAACTAAATGCACATGATCAGATAAATAAAGGTCATCTGGCATTATGCAGGGGGAAAAAGAAAGAAGCAGTTGACCTTTACAGACAGAGTATCCTAAGTGGAGAACTATCAGGAGAGCAATTTGTGTCAATTTTTTCGGAAGACAAATCTTTACTGATCTCTCTCGGGGTCAGTCCCGACGATTTGCCAATCCTTTTGGATTACCTGCTATTTAAAATCGGGTAGTCTGGCTGTATCATGATCATGGAATGGAGGTGGTGGTCCATTTGGTGATGGTCTCCCATTGGGATTATGTCGTCTGCCATCTCTCATATTAAGAGTATCATTTTCATGATTCATCCTGAATTGTCTCGACATTTCCTGTCGGCGTTCATCCATCTCTTTTAATCTTGCCTGCTGGTCCTTGGACAGGTTTAAATCAAGTTCTTTCCTGAAATCCTTCATGCTGGCATCAAGTTCTTTCCGGAAGTTATTTTGTAATTCACTGTTAATTTTGGCATACTTATCAAGGATAAGGTCAATTTTTGCTTTTTGTTGCTCATCAGGCTGTATGGTTCTGTAAAAGCCATCCCTGAATCTCTCTTCCGAGAAAAACACCCTTACAGGTTTCAGTTTATGATATCTGATCTGGGCAGAAGTAAGCATCCCCAGAACGAAACCTATTATTAAAGTCAACAGAATAACTATTATTGATCTTGCTTTCATTTTATGCTAATTTCCGGTTAACAGACAAACAATACTTTCATCATAGCTATTGCTAATTCCAAGGAATGAATTGAACGAGAGAGAACCCTGAACCAGAAAGATAGAAATGAGCAGAATAACAATAGCAGCTACTCCGGTAAGTGCAATGCGATAGAAAGCAAAATTCATGTATTTTACAAACTCCACTTCACGTTTTACTTTCAATCCTTCTGAAAATAGTTTATCAAGGACCTTATCTTTGAAATTCTCATTAAAATTATACGTTATGCCTTCCTCTTCCATTCTTCTGGAAACCTCACTGGTATTAGAATCCTCATGCAGTGAGCTCATTATCAAGTTTTTAATCTCTGAGGTGTTCATTTTTTTAAAGTTTTTCTAAAATATTTCTTAACTGTTCCTGTGCCCTTGACAACCTTGAAAGGACCGTTCCGACAGGCAGATCAAGTATTTCTGCTGTCTCTTTAGTTGAATATCCCTGAAGCATTCGCATCGTTACTATTATTCTAAACTTTGGCTCCATTGCCAATAATGCTTTATTTACAATTTCCGATGCCTCTTTTCTTTCTTCAGTGTCATGATCTGCAATTTCAAATTCATGCATTTCATTGTTTGCTTTATGAGTAAACATTGAAAAGAATCTTTTTCTTCTTTTTATTTCATTCAGAGTCAGATTCACAGCAATTTTCTGAATGTAAGTTGAAAGTTTTGATTCTCCCCTGAACTCCGGCAATGAATAAAAAAGATTTATAAATACCTCTTGTCCAATATCTTCTGCAAAAACAGTATCACCAAGCATACCTTTGACCGTACGTGCAACCATTTTCTGATAGCGGTTTACTATTTCTCCAAATGCTCTTTTATCGCCATCCAGAGATGCCCTTACAAGTTCATTTTCCTCGACTACATTGTACGGCTCGTGGATCATACTTCAATAAATAGACAAATTATTACCTTATAATATTCCCGATTGTTAATTTTTATTAACAAAGAAGCAATCTGGTTATCCATGCTTTGAACTTTTAGAGAATCACTTTTGCTGAAAACTGTCATTCTCGTCAGCTAACCTGACTATATAATCTTTTGTATATCTGATCATAAAGAGCTTCTGATTTTCAAAACCATCACCCGCCTCTTTTCGCTTAAAGTCATACTCACTCTGTAAAAGCTCTGGATTATGCATCTCAGGATGTTCAACAAAACTCTTTCCATGCATAGCCAATCCACTTAAAAAGTAGTAAGCAATGTCAAAACCCTGCCATGCATAGCTCTTTTCTAAGGGTTCTGTCAGAAATTTTCGCCGGAAATTTGAATTAAACTGTATTACATTATTCCTCGAATAATCAATCCAGTTTGGAGAATAGACCATAAGATCCATATCGAAGAGTTCTTTCTGATCGAGTCTGTCAAGATCTCTGATGACCGGATATCCGAACAGTTTAATGTTAAATTTTCGTGAAAGACTGCTGACATTATCTATTATCTCACTGATTACAGGAGCCTCCTCTGAAGCTATGATAACGACATTATTATATTGTTCAGAAAGTGCATGACTTAATCTGTTTATGGAGTCGCTGTTGAACATTGCCCTGGAATAGAATTTAAATTCTTTAAACTTAATATCTTCATAAGGAAGTTTATAACTCAACTCATTAAATATCAAATTCTTAAATCTCATAACATCCTCGTCAGTCCCTGTAGTATCATCATGAATGAATACAATATTATTATCGTAATATTCACTTATTTTTTTAGCAAGTGCTTTTTGGGCAATTTCAAGTGAAGAACTGGCCATAAACAATGTCGGATTTTTTACCAATGCCGAATTATTGAAAAGTGGAACCGGCGATACAACAGGGATACCCAGGTCTCTTGCATAAGCCGATACAATGGAGAGATTACGTGAATAAACAGGTCCGATGATAAGATCCATATCAGCCAGTTTTCCTGTCATGATAAGCTTTGAAATTTCATTGGTATCCTGTTCTATATCGTATGGATGCAGATTTATGTTTAATCCCATGGTACTCAATGTATCAGAAGCAAGCAATATTCCCTCCCACATTTCCAGGAAATCAATACTGCGCGGATAGATCCAGTCATCCTGCATTTTATTCACTTTGTATGTTTTCTTACCTTTCACCATCCTGGATGAGTCTATTTCTGTCCGCTCTTCGTTCTCCTTAAAATAAAAAGGAAGCAGCACAGCAACATTTAATGATCCTTTGAGATCTTTCACGGGAGTATATCCTTCAGACTTCTCAATACTAGCTGGTGGTTCTTCCTATAATTGCTGGAGCAGTATCGGCTTTGACCTGCTCACTATCCTGTATCTCAGGTATTTTACCCATCGGAATCCTTACATAATCACCTACCTGAGGAAACCTTAAATCCCTGTTTTCCCTTCGTAATTGTCTTACAGTATATCCATATTGTTTAGCAATAGATGCGAGTGATTCCCCGGAAAGCACTTTATGAAAAATATACTTTTTTACCTGATCATCAAATTTCTGCTGGCTGTTCATGAACTCCCTCTTTGGAACAGCTATTTCTGAACCCACAGATAATTTATTAATATCTATTCCAGGGTTACTCTGTACTATTTCATCTTCAGAAACGCCGTATGCCTTCGAAAGAGAGTAAACTGTTTCCCCCGGTTTCAGGCTATGATATATGAATTTGGTTTCATCATGCTCCCTTTTAGCAGGGACGGGCTGTGAGGGTTTTGCATCGGTAACCAGTCTTACAGGGATTCTCAGTGTTTGTCCCTCATTTACTCCATAAACTGCTGGAGGATTCTCCCGGGTAAGATCCTCAACAGTAATATTGTAAGCTTTTGAAATGGAATAGGCAGTTTCTCCTTTTTTAACCTGATGTATATAATAAGCGACTCCGGAAATAATTACTTTATCTTTTGATCTCTCGACAACTACCTGGGAATAAATATTATCATTGCAGATCAGAATTGACAGTAATATTGGCAGGAGTTTTATCCAGTTGAAAATTTTCATTAGATTTATTTATTAGTCTCGTTCCGGTTTAAAATGATTTAAGAAATGTTCTGCAGTTTTTTTCAATTCGCTCAGGAACATTACTAATATCGGCTCTGATGAATTTTTCACCTGTTATTTTTTCATAAAGTTCAATATACCTTTCAGATACTTCATTCACAAACGCATCTGTCATTTCAGGGACCTTCTGCCCTGTTTTCCCCTGGAAACCATTGTCCATCAGCCATTCCCTGACAAACTCTTTCGATAATTGTTTCTGTGGAAATCCTTCATCAAAACGTTCCTGATAAGTATCCAGATAAAAATAGCGTGATGAATCAGGCGTATTGATCTCATCTATAAGGTAAATTTTCCCGTCTTTCTTACCGAATTCATATTTTGTATCAACAAGTATCAGGCCATGTCGCGATGCTATCTCAGAGCCTCTCAGGAATATATCCATCGCATATTTTTCAATCAGAGTATAGTCTTCTTCGGAAATAAGTCCGCTGCTAATTATTTCGGACCGTGAAATATCCTCATCATGCCTGCCTTGTTCAGCTTTTGTTGTAGGTGTAATAATGGGAGTGTTAAAGCGCTGATGCTCTTTCATTCCATCAGGGATCTTTATTCCACAGATCTCCCTTGCACCTGCATTATAAGTCCTCCAGGAACTGCCTGTCAGATAGGCCCTTACGATCATTTCAATCGGAAAAGGTTCGCATTTATGTCCAAACGTCACAGTTGGATCCGGAGTTGCGATCTTCCAGTTTGGGACAATATCGCTTGTTGCATCCAGAAATTTTGCAGCTATCTGATTAAGTACCTGTCCTTTATAGGGGATTCCTCTGGGAAGTACGACATCAAAGGCCGATATCCTGTCAGACACTATCATCAGAAGATATTTATCATTTATATCATATACATCTCTTACTTTTCCTTTGTAAATGCTCTTCTGACCCGGAAAATTGTAATTTGTGCTTAATATTGTCTTTGCCATGTTGTGAGTGAATTACATTTATTTATTTTTCTTCTCTGTGTAACTCTGTGTATCCTCTGTGTTTCTCTGTGTAACAATAAATTAAGAACTTTCACAACTTGTCCCGCTAAGCGGGAGAGTAACACAGAGAAGACACAGAGGGCCACAGAGTTATTTTTTACCATTATTTTTCAGTTTATCAATCTCATTTTCCTCATTCTCATATGCTCTTACTATTCTTTTTACCAGCTTATGTCTTACAATATCCCTTTCGTCGAATTTTATTATTGATATACCTTCGATATTTGTCAGAATACGCATTGCCATCAGCAGACCAGAATCATTTTTCCTGGGAAGATCAATTTGTGTTGTATCACCTGTCATAATGAATTTTGAACTTACACCCATCCTGGTTAAGAACATCTTAAGCTGACTGATAGTGGCATTTTGTGCTTCATCAAGAATCACGAAAGCATTTTCAAGGGTCCTCCCTCTCATAAAAGCCAGCGGGGCTATTTGCACTGTACCATCCTCCAGCCATGTTTCCAGCTTCTTGAAAGGTAACATATCATGCAGGGCATCATAAAGAGGCTGAAGGTAGGGATCAAGCTTCTCTTTCATATCGCCTGGGAGAAAACCGAGTCTTTCACCCGCTTCAACAGCCGGTCGCGTAAGAATTATCTTTTTAACTTCTCTGTCTTTCAGCGCTCTCACTGCCAGAGCAATAGATGTATATGTTTTACCGGTACCTGCAGGTCCTTCAGCAATAATAAGATCACTGGTTTTATAATCATTTACCAGTTGCAGCTGGTTAACGGTGCGTGCGCGAACAGGTTTTCCGCTTGTCCCGAAAATGATAACCTGCTCAAATTCCCCATTTGATGCCGACTTCATGTGCTCAGCATCAAAGAGATATTTTTCGATGTCCTGTTCGTCGAGCCGGTGATACTTTCGATAATATTCTATCAGCTCATTAAACTTTTCCGCAAATATCGTTATCTCGGTCTCTTCTCCCATGCATTTTATCTCATTGCCTCTGGCCATGATTTTTATTTTAGGAAAGAAACTACGTATTTTATCAAGCAGCGAGTTGTTTGTGCCGAAGAAGACTACAGGGTCAATATCCTCAAGAAATATAATTATCTCTGTCATTAAACCAAACAAAAATTAATGAACTTAACCGCTCTTTTCCATATTTATCCGGAATTATGGGCAATAGTTCATAAAAAAACTCATTGAAAAGTACAAAGTAAGGTTATTTTTTCCTTAGAAGATTATCTTTGTTATAAGTTTTTTCGTATGCGGGTAATTACATTGACAACAGAATGGAAACCTGATGATATCTATTACGGAATCATTAAAGGAAAGCTTAGCAGCAGGTGTCCGGGTACAGTTATTATCGATAACGCCGGAAACATTCCTGCGTTCAGCATATCACAGGCTTCTTTCATTATTAGAAATACCTATAGTAATTATCCAAAAGATTCGGTCCATATTATATGTGTTCATTCGGAAGCACATAAGGATGAAGATCATCTGATCGTGCGGGCCAGAGACCATTTTTTCATTGGAACGGACAACGGGATTTTCAATCTGATACTGAATTCCGAACCTGACGAAGTTGTGAAAATAGACCATCATGGAACGTCAGACGAACTGGAAATATTTGCAAAAGCTGCATCTGAACTTGTTGCAGGGAAAAAACTTTCCGAGCTCGGAAAACCTGTTAAGATCCTGAGTGAACGAGTCCCGTTAAGAGCAACAATCGACAAAGATGTAATTATAGGCAGTATCATCTTCATCGACTCCTATGGAAACGCTATCTCCAACATCACAAAGGAAGTTTTTTACAGGGTATTTGAAAATAAAGCTTACAGGATCCTGATTCAGAGCAATAAAAACTATACAGATCATATTTCCGAAAAGTACAGTGATGTGCCTGTTGGTGAGATGCTTGCAAGATTTAATCAGCTCGATCTCCTTGAAATCTCAATAAATGGAGCTGATGTATCCGAATTACTAAGTCTTTCGTTGGGCTCTGTACTAAGAATCGATACTGCAAATAAAACGGTATCTCCTAACCGCCTGTTCTAAAACCGTAAGATATGAATGATAAAAACAAAAGCCTTGAAGAGTTTAACAGGCTTCTAAACATCATAGATGAACTCAGGGTTAAGTGTCCGTGGGATATGAAACAGACCAACGAAAGCTTGCGAAAACTCACAATTGAAGAGACGTATGAATTAGCCGATGCAATATTCTCCGGAAATGATGATGGTATCAGAAACGAACTTGGGGATCTCATGTTGCATTTAGTGTTCTATGCGAAAATTGGCGCTGAAAAAGGAGTTTTCAGTATGGAAGATGTTCTGGAAGGTATAAACAATAAGCTCATTTACAGGCATCCACATGTTTTTGGCGACGTAAAGGTTTCAGGAGCCTCACAGGTTGAGGAGAACTGGGAACAACTCAAGATCAGGGAGGATAATGGTTACAAACCGGTACTTTCAGGTGTTCCGTCTTCGTTGCCGGCAATAATAAAAGCTAACCGGATCCAGGAAAAAGTCAGGGGTGTCGGATTTGACTGGGAGAAACGTGAACAGATCTGGGACAAAGTTCTTGAGGAAATATCAGAGTTAAAAGAAGAGATTGAAAAGCATAATACCGAATCTATTGAATCAGAACTGGGAGATGTATTGTTCTCAATAATAAATGCATCACGCCTGTACGGAATTGATCCGGAAGCGGCACTTGAGAAAACTAACAGGAAATTTATCAGGAGATTTAATTTTCTTGAAAGAGAGACTATCACCAAAGGCATTTCACTGCATGATATGAGCCTTGATGAGATGAATGTGATATGGGAGGAGGCGAAGAAGGAAGAGGATTAGAATTCCTGATGTATTGCCCCCCTTTAGGGGATGTTGGGGGGTTCAGGGGTTGGAAAACTTATAACTCAATAGCTGATAAATTATTTTCGCGGCAATAAAATCCGGCGATTTATTCGTATCGGATGGACATAATTCAACAACATCGAATCCGACTACATTCCTGGTTCTAATTACATCTCTCATAAAATGCAGCAATTCAAAATATGCCGGTCCCCCCGGTTCCGGAGTCCCGGTTGAGGGCATTATAGATGGATCAAACACATCAAGATCGATGGTGATATATACATTCTCTGCAAGCTTATTGATGGCTTTTTTATAAAGACTCTTATCATAATACAGATCATGCGAAAAGAATATCCTGTCCTTTTCAACAAATGGCACCTCTTCTGCTGACATGCTTCTGATACCAACCTGAACAACGGGGGCAAATTCCCGTGCTCTTGCCATTGCGCAGGCATGATTATACTCCGATTCTTCGTATACAGGTCTAAGATCAGCATGAGCATCAAGCTGAAGTATGGAAAGATTCTCAAAATATTCTGAAAAAGCTTTAAACGCGCCGATTGAGACGGTATGGTTTCCGCCAATAATTACAGGGAATTTATTCTCAGATAAGAGAGACAAAATCCTGTAGTATACATCCTCGACAAGCGCTTCAGGCGTTTCTTTCTGAAGTAGCGGATTGACAGTGTAAATACCCTTCAGATGAGCTTCTGAATCAGTTTCAATATCGTAGAATTCAAGATTGACAGATGCCTCCAGTATTGCATCAGGACCCTTATCGGCTCCTTTCATCCATGTACTTGTTTCGTCGTATGGTACAGGAACAATGATTATACCTGATTCATCATAATCATAAACTACTTCATTACCTCCGAAATTCATAGAATGCATGATTTAGTTTCGATCCGGACACAAAGGTTTCACAAAGGCTCTCAAAGGATCATTAGGTATCCTTTAACCACGCATTACTTATCCTTTGATTTCGGAGCTGCTTTCTTCTTTTTCTTTTCTGGAGCGGGAGCTTTTTCTTTCTCAGGTTCAGCTGGTTTTTCAGGCTCTTCCTTTACCAGAAGGTTCAGGCTATGAAGAATATTATACCATTGAGCAACTTTTTTTATATCGCTCATATAGACTTTATCTTTTGAATATTCCGGAAGAATTCCCTCAAACCACACTTTAAGTTTGTCTGGATCTGATTTTGCATCGATTGCCTTTCCTCCGTTCTCCTTTTCGAAGATCAGATCAAAAACTTTCCCGAGAGGCATATCCTCTTTATCAGTAAAAATCGCAATATCTTCGAGTGCACTCACCTTTGCAGAACTATAAGCACTTGTTCTTTTTTTTGTCTCAAGGTGTTCAATAATTATTGCATTTTTCCCCTGGGCAATAAATTTAAAGAGTCCGGGTTCACCTGAAATTGACAGAATATCTTTTAAAATCATCTTTTATCTTATTTTGACTACAAATTTAATCCTTGTTATGTAATGTAGGTTTTTTTTCAGGATTTTTTTCCTGAAATGAAATTAAACCAGATTTCTTTCCTTTTTGATCTTTTCATATGCTTCATTAACCCTGGCAAACTTTTCATCTGCGGATTTTCTGTACTCCTCACCAAGATGACTTACTTTATCGGGATGATATTTCACAGCCATTCTCCTGTATGCTTTTTTTACCTCTTCATTTGAAGAAGACGGATCAATTTCAAGAATTTTATAGGAAGAATCTGTTTCCGGAATAAACATATTTTTTATTGACAGAAAATCGCCTGTTGCAACTCCAAGATATGCTGAGATTTTTTCAATAATAGCAATTTCCGAAGGATGGATAACAGTGTCTGCAAGAGAAACATTAAATAAGAGATGCAATAATTGAAGCCGTGAAGAGTAATCCATATTTCCCTTTATCTGAATACATACATCTCTCACAGGTATTTCCTGTTTGAGTATGTCTTTTAGCATCAGAAGAGCCTGTTTTGCAGATTCCTGACCGAATTGTCTGATAAAGAATTGTTTAACATAGTCGAGTTCTGATTTTACAACCTTACCATCAGCTTTCATCACAGCAGCCACAAGAACCAGCAGGCTCATTCCGAAATCACCCTGACTCGTTCTGCCGGGTCCGGAAGTATAGGATGAAGTTTGAACTGTAGTACTGTCTATCATAGATCCTACAAGAAACCCTAACAGGCCTCCTATCGGACCTCCCATTACGAAGCCAAGCCCTCCGCCAAGCCATTTTCCAAAGATTCCCATATTCAGGATTGAGTATTAATAATTGTCAGAATGTCATGATGAATATTCAGGATAGCAGGAATAATCATATCATTTTCAGAATTATGAATCACGTAATCAGATAGTTTTATTCTGTCTTCATCTTCCATCTGATTCCTCATCCTCTCTAAAACCTGTTCCCTGGTAAGTTCATTCCTCCGGATAATCCTTTCCACTTTCTGTTCAAAAGGGGCCACAACTGTTGCTACTTTGTCAACAATTTTTGAAGCTCCGCTTTCAAAAAGGATAGCTGCCTCCATAATCACATAGGGTGCTGTCTGTTCCAGAACCCACTGCCTGAAATGATCAAAAACAACCGGATGAACCAGAGAATTTACCTTTTTCAAAAGGATGTTATCATTAAAGATAATTGTAGCCAGTTCTATCCGATTGAGGCTTCCATTGATATACAGGTCCTTTCCTGCGATAGAATTGATTCCGTTAATGATCCCAATGTCGTTTTCCATTACCTCCCTTGCCTTCCTGTCAGCTGAAAAAACAGGCACTCCAAGGGTGTCGAAAACCCTGCAGACAGATGTTTTACCACTTCCGATACCACCTGTAACGCCAAGCTTAATCCGGGGTTTTCTTTCTTTTATCATCTGATCGGCTTAATAACCAGAGTCACCGGTTCTTTTTATTTTCAGCCTTAACACCGCTTACAGCAGATGGGTTTTCTGCTACCCTGTCAAATGTAAAAAAGAGTGTATCCGGCTTTATTGAAGTAATCTCACATCCCGACCTCATCTGCACCGTGAGGCTTTTTGTAAGACCTGATGTGACAATAAAATAAGTTAAAGCCTTGCCACCGGGAGCTCTTTTATAATTGACCTTTGAAATATCAATAATGACAGGCGCTTTTTTATCGGTAACTTTGAGTTTCAGGATTGAATAACCGGGTCCTTTCAGGAAAATATTCAGCACAGAAGGTTTATCTCCAATTATAGTCCTTTCTTTAGGAAGGTTCGTGTACTTTACCTGATACTTTATACCGGCTTCAACTTCCTTCCCAAGAGAATTAAGGTACCAGAATATAAACGACAGGAATAGGAAGAAAGCAAAAACGGCAACGTCTCTGTTGACTACTTTTACTCCCTTCTTCATAAGGTTTCCTGTCCGTATCCCATCTTTACCCTTCACTAAAGGTTTATTGTAAGAAAGTAAAATTTCTATTCGTCAGCAGTTGGATCTTTCAGGAGCGCGTTTTTATCAATTTTCAGTTTGATATCTCCACCAACATCCACTGTTACATAGTTGTCTTTCACCTCATATATTCTACCATATATACCTCCGGTGGTTATTACTTTGTCACCTCTTTTCAGGGAACTTCTATAGTTTGTCATCTCCTTCTGCTTTTTCATCTGAGGTCTGATCATGAAGAAATAAAAAACAACAAATACCAGAATCAGTGGAAGGAAAGTTACTAGCGGGTTACTCTGACCGGCAGCTCCTGCAGGTTGACCCATCAAATACAAATACGCAAAATTGGTCATTTTCTGAATTATTAATTATTATTATTTATTAGTGGTTTCTACTTCAGCAGTTATCTTTAATAAAACAACGGGTTTTGATGCGTTTGACCTGACAGTAATGGTTTTTGTCTGCATCCCGTTTCTTCCTGAAGTATCAAAAATTACCTCGAGACTTCCATTGGCCCCAGGCGAAATGGGCTTTGAATCATATTTGGGAATTGTACATCCACATGTTGTTGTTGCTGACGCAATAACCAGGTTCCCGGTTCCTTTATTATCAAATGTAAAAGTATAACTTACTTTCTCTCCCTCAGAAACCTTTCCGAAATCGTGCTCATATTCCCTGAAAACAATTTCACTTGTTCCGCTAAGAGCCGCAGTGGAAGTATCGGCTGACTTCGAACTTGTTCCTCTGCCACAATATGATGTGATTATGGCCATCAGAACCAGCGATACTATAATGATCTTTCTCATAATACTCAATAAGTTACTTCATCAATTTTCGTCTGAGAGTACCTCTCCGACCAGACCTCTTCCAAACTTATTAAAAAGTCCTTCATCCCGGATCTCTTTTACTATATTATCGAGAATTCCGTTGACAAATGTACTGCTTTTTGAAGTACAATAGTACTTGGCAATTTCAATGTATTCATTCAGAGTAACCTTCACAGGTATTTCCGGAAATTCAAGTATTTCAGTTATAGCAAGCTGCATAACAAGAATATCCATCAGTGCAATCCTGTCAACTTCCCAGTTGGTTGTATTTTTATCTATAAGTTCAGAACATTTTTTTGAATGAAGTATAGCTTTTCTGAACAATATCTTCACAAATTCTTCATCCTCATCGTTTTTAAACAAAGGCATAAGTGGATTTTTTTCTCCTGAATCAGCTTTGAATTTTTTCAGAGTCTTTTCAACCATAGAGGAAATGTATTCCATATCATCATTCCAGTATATGCTTTGTTCTTCAAGATTTGACTGGAGATCTTCTGAATTTGAAAATAATTCTGTTATAAGCCTGATGATGAATTTTTTGTCAGATAAATAATTATTGCTGTCCGACTTCATGTACTCCTCATATTCTTCCCAGACAATCATTTTATTATATAGCAAGCGGGGAATATGGGAATTATTTACCCAGGAAAGCTTTTTAGAGGATATATAGCTTTTAAATGAAAGGTTTTTTCTGATCTGTTCTATAACCTGATTATCAATGAATCGTCGTTTCGGATTAAGATCCTCAGCAGAAGGCATTCTTTTCTGAAGAGCCTGATCGATTTTCTCAGCTGCAATATCAGCGACTTCAAGAACAAGCAGCAGCAGATAGTGATAAAGATCGTAACTCTTTCCAATGCTGAACATCAGTTCTGTCTCGGCCTGGGTAAGATTCTCATCCTCCCTGCGGTTAAAAGCATATAGAGCCATCAGGGCTTTTATCCGTAATAATCTTCTGCTTATCATTTATAAAGAACCTCAAATTTCCGCTGCAAAAATACTCTTTTTCCCTTTCACTCAAAACAACTTATCAAAATTTAGGTTTACAATAAAACCATATATAAACTACTTTACAATTATATATCTAATAATCAATGAAATACAAATAGATGCATAATAGTTTTATGATGATATCTCTTTTCGAACAATTAATGTGCAGGTTTTGATTTGATAAAATAATTGTTACATTTGACAATACAAAACAAAACCCTAACACTAACTGACTTAGAAATGGAAGAAGAAGCCGGAATAAAGGAAGTCATAAACGGGCATGATGAAAAACTCATAAAAGAAGAAATTTTCACCAAAGTGGTGCGTGCCGGAAAGAGAACCTACTTTTTTGATGTGAAAGCTACAAGGAAAGATGATTACTATCTGACCATTACTGAAAGTAAGAAACGTTTAGGTAAAGAAGGAAAGGTGTTTTATGAAAAACACAAGATCTTCCTCTATAAAGAAGATTTTGAGAAGTTCACAGATGGATTAAAAGATGCTGTTACATATATTGATAATGGCAAGGATGACTTCAAAGCTTCTGAACCAACAACCATTACTGAGACAGGAAATGAAAAAAGCACTCTGACAGAAGGGGAGTTCACCAATGTCGAGTTTGAGGACCTTGGCAAAAAATAAGAAGGTCTCGTTGATACTCATTTTTCTAAGGATATTCTAAATGTCTGATTATATATTCCTTATTCTGGGGATCATTTTTATGATCATAGGGATAATCGGGTGCCTGGTTCCTGTATTACCCGGACCACCTCTTAGTTTTCTTGGCCTTATTTTACTTCATCTGACAAGGTTTGGACAGTTTACACCTGCAACACTAATTACCCTCGGGGTAATAACCGTTGTTGTAACAGTTCTGGATTATTTTGTGCCGGTATGGGGAACAAAAAGGTTCGGCGGCTCCAAGTACGGAACCAAAGGTGCTACTATCGGGTTGATTGTAGGATTTTTTCTTGGTCCGCTTGGTATTATTTTAGGACCATTAATTGGTGCATTTGTCGGGGAAATGATATTCAAAGATGACCTGAGTTACGCGTTCAAGGCAGGTTTTGGCAGTCTTTTAGGATTCCTTACAGGTATTGGTCTTAAACTTGCAGCTTCATTTGTGATGACGTTCTACTTTGTGAGGGAGCTGATTAAATAGCCCCCTGCCGCTGCGCGGCTGTCCCCCCTATATTCCCAGTGTAGCCACCATCACCGCTTTGATTGTATGAAGACGGTTTTCGGCTTCATCGAAAACTATTGAATGTTCAGATTCAAATACATCTTCAGTCACCTCCATCCCATCAAGGCCGAATTTCTTGAAAATATCCTCACCTACTTTGGTTTCCCTGTTATGAAATGCCGGCAGACAATGAAGAAATTTTACAGAGTGATTTCCTGTTTTTTCAATTACCTTCATATTCACCTGGAACGGTTTCAAAAGTCTGATTCTCTCTTCCCAGACCGAATCAGGTTCACCCATTGATACCCATACATCTGTGTAAAGAAAATCAGCTCCTTTGACTGCCTCATCAACATTGTCGGTAATAAGGATCTTTGCTCCTGTTTCCTTTGCTATCGACCTGCATTTGGCTACCAGCTCTTCCGATGGCTGATAAGCTCCGGGAGCTGCAATCCTGAAATCAATTCCCATTTTAGCAGAGCCAACCATAAGCGAATTACCCATATTATATCTGGCATCTCCGAGGTAACAAAAAACCATCTTATTAAGTTGCTTCTCAGAGTGCTCCCTCATTGTCAGGAAATCGGCAAGTATCTGAGTAGGATGAAATTCATTGGTCAATCCATTCCATACCGGCACTCCTGCATACTTAGCAAGCTCTTCTACAATACTCTGACCATAACCCCGGTATTCAATTCCATCAAACATACCGCCCAGTACCCTGGCAGTATCTTTCATAGACTCTTTCTGCCCGATCTGCGAACCTGTTGGTCCAAGATAAGTTACATGTGCTCCCTGATCATAAGCTGCGACTTCGAATGCACAACGTGTCCGTGTTGAAGCTTTTTCAAAAATCAATGCAATATTTTTACCCTTAAGGTATTGTTTCTCAGAGCCGTTAGATTTTGCTTTCTTCAATCTGGCTGCCAGATCAAGAAGATATTTAATCTCATCTGGTGTAAAATCAAGCAGTTTAAGAAAATGACGATTGTGAAGATTTATTGACATAATTTTATGATTAAAAGACAAAAGACAAAAGTAAAAAGATAAAAGAAGAAAGGTTAAAAAAGAATACCAAAATTTTAAATTACGAGTATCACGGAATTTTCTATCAGTCGCCAAAGGCTCGTCGACGGCAACGCTTGGGGTTGCACGGATTAATTCTCCCCTTCTCCTCTTCTCACCTCCGCTCATCCTCATATTCCATCGTAATCTTGGATCCGTATTTCTTATCAGCCAGCTTGAATGCTTCGGTGATCACGCTTTTACTTCCACCCTGTTTTATAAAATTCAGACATGCCTGGACCTTGGGAGCCATACTGCCTTTTGCAAACTGACCGTCATTGAGATATTTAAGAGTATCGTTATAGTTGAGAAATTCTTTAATCTCCTGATCCGGCTTTTTATAGTTTATATATATATAAGGAACATCCGTAAGAATATAAAACTCATCAGCACCGACCTGAGTTGCCAGAAGTGAAGAAGCCAGATCTTTGTCAATCACAGCCTCAGCCGGTCTTACATTTTTGTTTTCATCAATATAAACTGGTACTCCACCACCTCCGGCTGCAATAACAATATTCCCTTTCCGTGCAAGGTCACTTATAATTGATTCATTAATTACCCCGATAGGAACAGGTGAAGGAACCGCTCTCCGGTATCCTCCCTGGACTTTTACCTCCTCCCTGAAGACCCAACCCTTTTTTAAGGAAAGCTCATCAGCCTGCTCTTTGGAATAGATTTTGCCGACTCTTTTCTGAGGATCAGTGAAAGCCGGATCATTAATATCAACCAGTACCTGTGTAACTATGCAGATAACATTTTTATTAATCCCATGTTTGTTGAGAACATTTCTGAACATCCTCTCAATCATATAACCGATGCCACCCTGGGAGTCTGCCACACATATATCGATAGGCATCTGCGCAATATTATAAAGCTGTTCACCTGCATCGTTCCTCATCAGAATATTGCCTACCTGAGGTCCGTTACCGTGGGTTATTACCAGGTCGTATCCTTCATTAATCAAAAAGACTAGATTCTCAAGAGTTTCAGTTGTGTTTTGTTCCTGCTCATCAATAGTCCCAACCTGATCACCTCTTAATAGGGCGTTACCGCCCAGGGCAACAACTGCCAGTTTTTTCCCCATAATCATGTTTATAAAAGATCACAAAGCTATCAAAATCCAATTAATTCTAATACTATAGAGCTTTGAATAGCAGTCAGTACTTCATATGTTTTATAACATAATTTTTCTGGTCAGACTCATAAATATGGACTGATAGAATTGAAGTTAAAAAAAAATATTACATTTACATAATTCAAAATAATACGATATTAGTGAGATTCAGCTTTGTGTTGTTCATTGCGGTAATCTTGGCAATGAGCGGATATTCTTGTAGGGAAAAAGGAGGTAAATATATTAATCAGGGTGAAATCCATTATACTATTGAATATATAGGTAGTTCCGGATTTATACCTCAACATTACAAACCAAGAACTCTCGTAGTTTCATTTAAACATAACAAGATCCTTTTTGAAATCTTGTCTCCCATTGGTAATTCCGGAATTATCAACCTCTCCAATCCGGACAGAGAAATCTTTGATACCTATATCAGTCTTCTGAGCATGAGATATTATTATGCTGCAGAACCAGGAGAGACAAATCCGGGATTTGAAAGTATGAAAGGAATGGAGATTACGAAAACTTCAAAAAAGTCGGTGATTTGCGGATTCAACTGTAAAAATGCGGAGGTTACATTTCCTTACGACAGAAGTAAGATTTACAATATCTGGTACACTGAGGAGATTAAAATTAAAAATCCAAATGCTGGTTCCCCTTTCAGCGAAATTAATGGGGTACTTATGAATTTCTTCTTTTTCCTTGGCTCCACTGAAATGCATTTTTCAGCTGAAACTGTATACAAAAAGGAGATTCCCGATAAGACGTTTGAAAGAAGAGAAAAATACGTCAGGGTTTCAAGAGAGGAAATTGACAAAGTTATTAATATGATGAATAGCCTGTAGGGTTCAGAGGGCACAAAATCATTTAACGTCTTTTTGACTGAGGCTCAAAATTATTACCTTTGGGTTGCGTTTAAAAAGCGATAACTGCTGTTAAAATTTTACCCCGCGATGAATAAAGAGAAGGACGAGATCGGTAAAAAGAATTCAAAAACTACAAAAGGTTCTGTAAAATCCAAACCTTTCTTCACAGATGAAAGGATCAAATTTGTTATGGGAATACTCATAACAGGATTTGCATTATATCTGCTTCTGGCTTGTGTTGCATACCTGTTCTGGTGGAAAACTGATCAGAGCATACCTGATTCAGACATAGTATCCGGACCTGACATCGCAGTAAAAAACTGGTCTGGCAAAAGCGGTCATTTTCTGGCGAAAATGATAATCGGATACGGTTTTGGATATGGGGCATTTTTTATCCCTCTTATTTTTGGATCGCTCGGACTATACCTTCTGAGTTTTCCAAAAATCAAGCCTTTTAAACTGGTTGCAAAATTTACTTTTGCGACGATCATACTTTCTCTTATTCTCGGATTCATCTTTGGCCAGTCAAAAGGATACCTGATAAGCGGTCCGGGCGGCGCACAGGGATACATAATCACAAGGTGGATGAATGCCTTTATGGGTATGATAGGAACGGGAGTCATTCTCGCGTTCGTAACAATAACATACCTTATTTTTGCATTAAAGGTCAAACCGGAATCATTTGGTTTAAAGTTGCCCTCATTCCTGAAGTTTAAAAAACCTGCTGATAATCAAAATGTTGCATCTGCAGAAAATACTATTACAGGTTTGGATTCAGATCGGGTCTTATTCGCAGATAAACCGGCCAATGATAAAGTACGTGAGGATCATAAAGTTGATTTTGTAGTCAGAACCACAAACCAGTATCTTGATGATGACGATCAGGATGAAGAAATTCCTGAAATCCAAGGATCGGGTTCAATTATCCGTGATTTTGATAATGATAACCCCGTTACTACGAAGAAAGAGGATGTTCCGATAAAGATCACCCGTCCCGATGCAGTGGATACCCTTCCCGATCATGAGGTTGATAAAATAATGGGAGACTATGACCCTCGTCTCGATCTTTCGAGATACAAATTCCCTCCTGTTTCAATTCTTAAAGAACATAAATCAGAGAGCGCATTTGATAATTCTGAAGTTTTTGAGAATAAAGAAAATATTATCAAGACTCTGGGTGATCATAAGATCAGCATAAAAAGCATTTTAGCAACAGTAGGTCCCACAGTTACATTATATGAGATTGTGCCTGAACGTGGAGTGAGGCTGGCCCGGATAAAATCTCTTGAGGATGATATCGCCCTGAACCTTTCAGCCCTGGGGATAAGGATCATAGCACCAATACCTGGAAGAGGAACAGTGGGCATTGAGGTTCCAAACAAAAAACCTGAAATGGTTTCGATGCGATCGCTGATCACATCCAAAGCCTTCCAGGAGACAAAGTTCGATATAGCCCTTGCTCTGGGAAGAACGATTACAAATGAACCATATATTGTTGATCTGACTAAAATGCCTCACCTTCTTGTCGCCGGAGCCACTGGTCAGGGAAAATCTGTCGGTATCAACGCCATTATAACTTCAATTCTGTATAAGAAGCATCCTGCCGAGGTCAAATTTGTGCTCATCGATCCAAAGAGAGTTGAATTGCCTTTGTATATGAAGATCGAAAGGCATTTTCTTGCAAAACTGCCTGATGAAGAGGATGCAATTATAACTGATACACAAAAAGTTATTAAAACACTGAATTCATTGTGCATTGAAATGGACAACAGGCTTGAGCTTCTTAAAGCTGCCCAGTCTCGTAACATAAAGGAGTACAACGAGAAGTTCATTTCAAGAAAACTAAGTCCTGAAAAAGGACATAAGTACCTTCCTTACATAGTTTTAATTATTGATGAGTTTGCTGATCTGATAATGACAGCAGGCAGGGAAATTGAAGGTCCGATTGGCAGACTTGCACAACTGGCCAGGGCTATCGGAATACATCTTATTATATCAACTCAAAGACCGTCAGCAAATATTATCACAGGATTTATTAAAGCGAATTTCCCGACACGAATCGCATTCCGTGTTTTTTCATCTATCGATTCCCGGACAATCCTTGATGCTACAGGAGCTGACAGGCTGGTCGGACGAGGTGATATGCTGGTTTCCTCAGGAAACGAACCGGTAAGGGTACAGTGTGCTTTTATTGACACACCGGAAATTGAAGAACTTACCGAGTTCATCGGATCACAGAAAGGCTATGCCGATGCTATGCATCTTCCGGAGTACGTCGATGACAGTGAGTCGGGAGTTGTTGATGTGGACCTTCGTAAAAGAGATCCTATGTTCGATGATGCTGCCCGACTTGTTGTTCAGCATCAGCAGGGTTCCACTTCACTAATCCAGAGAAAGCTTTCAATCGGTTACAACAGGGCGGGAAGAATTATTGACCAGCTTGAGGCTGCAGGGATTGTCGGACCTTTCGAAGGAAGCAAAGCCAGGGATGTACTATGCTCTGATTTTATTGCTTTGGAACAGATTTTGCAGCGTCTTGAGTAAAACTTATAAAATGAGATCAAGTATAGCCATTCTTTTATTTCTTTTTCTGTTTACTCTGAATACCACCGGCCAGAATGATCCGGAAGCTGTTAAAATCCTTGATAAATTTTCTGCAAACGCACTGGGAGCTCCTTCTGTTTCAATAAAATTCGAACTGGTAACAACCAATCAGACAGATAATACAAGTGATACACTTGCAGGATCAGTTATTCTTAACAAGGATAAATATAAACTTGATCTGCCTGATAATATTGTCTGGTTCAACGGCGAAACCTCCTGGAGTTTACTTCCTGCAGAAAAAGAGGTAACCATAACAAAGGCCGACAAAAAAGACAATTCATTTCAGAGCCGCCCTTCATTGATCTTTTCGATGTACAAAAAAGGCTATAAGTGCCGGCTCATCGAGGAGAAAGCTGATTCATATATTATCGATCTCTATCCCGAAGATATTAAAAACGAAATTCTGAGAGTCAGGCTTTCAATAGGGAAAACTCGTCTTAATCTTAATAGTCTGGAATATAAAAGAAGAGATGGTATTATAATTACAGTGCATGTTAAAGAATATGACCTGAAAGTAAAACCCGAATCCGATACTTTCATATTTCAACCCGATAAACACAAAGGGGTTGAGATAATTGATATGCGGTAACCTTCCGATTTTACTCCCCAACCCTCCTAAAGGGGGGCTTGAACATTAACAACCTGAATTATACCCCCTTTAGGGGGAAGGGGGCTCAAGTTCACGTTCAGGATACGCTACACGTATATGATAGATATTCGACAGCCTTTTCTTAAAGGCATCTTTTATATCAGAAATATCTTTGAAGGTAAGAGGTATATCAGAAAACTGTCCATCCTGTTCCTGAAGATAAACTATTCTTTCAACCAGTTCGCTTACAGCTTCTTCGCTATATTTCGGCAAACTCCTGGAGGATGCTTCCACAGCGTCTGCCATCATTACAATTGCTGTCTCCTTTGAAAATGGCCTTGGTCCGGGATAGGTAAACTCTTTCTCCCTGCTTGTATCCCATGGGTGCAGGTCGGTATATTTCTTAAAGAAGTAATAAGCAACCGATGTCCCATGATGTGACCGGATAAAGTCAATAATCTGAACAGGAAGCTTGAAATTCTTTGCCAGGATTACTCCGTTTTTAACATGATTTATGATCACCTTGGCACTATCTTCAGGATTAAGATCATCATGAGGACTCAATCCGTCAGTCTGGTTTTCAATATAGTAATTTGGATTTGCAATTTTGCCGATATCATGATAAAGCGCTCCGGTCCTTACCAGGAGGAGATTAGCGCCGGTCAGTCTTGCTGCCTCCTCAGCAAGATTAGCAACCTGCAGAGAATGTTGAAATGAACCTGGCGCCTCCACTGCAAGTTTTCTCAGAAGAGGCTGATTTGTATCTGCCAGCTCAAGCAACGTTGTATCCGATAGAAAAAGGAATCCCTTTTCAAATATATATATAACAGGATAACTTATAAGAACCAACAGGCCGTTGCCGGCAATAAGATAAAAAACAGACCATTTTACATTAATAAAATTCCCGTTATTCAGTAAGTTGATCCCCAGATAAAGAGTTATGTAGGTAATGACAACCATCAAAGAGGTAAAGAAGAATTTTGCTCGCCTGTAAATATTTGTCAATGTGAATATTGCATACCATACCTGAAATAAAACTCATAAATATAAATTCGAAAGGATCAGGAATCATAAAACCAGCAAGCATAATTGTTATCAGGAGTATAAAAAATGCCAGCCTGGCATCGTAGAATGTTCGTATAACAATGGGAATTATTACAAAAGGAATAAGGAATAACACATTCCGGTTTGTAAAAGTAACTACAAACCTTGTTAATGCAACAAAAAAAAGGATTATGAGAATTATAAAGAGTGTCTTGCGGGTAACATCAAGCACTTCAGAACGGAAATGGGATAGGAAGAGATATAGGGTCAGATAACATGAAGATACGAGAATAAATGTTCCAAGAATTTTCAGCAGATTATCTTTTAATCCATGTGGCCAGATTGCAGTAACAATAATTACACTGAGAACAAAGAATATAAGATTAATATAATATTTTTTGGTTGGCTTCCGGTTGTTCAGAATTTCAGACATTGGCTGATATCTTTGATAAGCTTGTATGCAACCACAAAATTAGAGTAAATTCGGTACACATAGAGACACAGAGAAGAATAATTAAAGAATCAGGTATAATTACTACTTTTGACATATAATATTATGAATATGGAAACTTACATATGCGAGAATGTCTTTATCCCGCTGAGATCGGGCCCATCGCACAAAACGGAGATGTTGAGCCAGATCCTTTTTGGGGAAAAATATACTATCGCTGATAAAATTGGCAACTGGCTGAAGATAGAGACTGTATTCGATAAGTACCTGGGATGGATCGACCTGAATCATCTGCAACAATCTCCTGTTGAGAGCAGATCCTGCGGACATGTTTTGAACAGGTCGCTGCTTTGTTACAAAAATGATAAGACAAAAATGGTTCTCGAAGCCGGATCTGAGGTTTTCAATCCTGATTTCGAGGATAAAGTATTTTTTGCAGGAACCAATCAGTATACTGCCGGCCATGAATTCAGCAATAACTTTATTTCAACAAATGATTCAATTGTTGATACGGCAATGAAATTCATTAACAGTCCATACATATGGGGAGGCCGGGTACCTTCAGGGCTGGATTGTTCCGGATTTACCCAGCTTGCGTACAAAATACAAGGTACGGCCATTCCACGGGACAGCTGGCAACAGGCTGAGGCAGGTAACAATATCGACTTCATTGATCAGGCGGAACCGGGCGATCTGGTTTTTTTCGATAATGACAGGGGGAAAATTGCGCATGTGGGAATGATACTATCAAGAGGATTGGTTATCCATTCCTCAGGGAGGGTAAGAATTGATACTATTGATCATCAGGGGATATTTAAGGCAGAGATCGGGGGCTATTCCCATAGACTGAGAATGATTAGGAGAATACTAGGTTAAGGTTAAGGTTAAGGTTAAGGTTAAGGTTAAGGTTAACCCTGCAACCTGCAACCTGCACCCTGCAACTAAAAAAGGCTGCTCTTTCGAGTCAGCCTTTTTTGTTTAAAGTTTATAAAAGATTACCAGCCTGGGTTCTGTTCTGCTGCCAGAGTAGGATTGGCATTGATTTCAATCTGGGGTATCGGCCAAAGGAATTTATCATCGGCATAGGGCACAGATACAACTCCATAAGGTCCGGTATAAGGAGTTCCCAGAGTAAATGCTGAAGCCGGAGGGTTACTGTTAGATAGTTTAGCCGGAATGTCGAGCATTAGTCTGTGAATATCGGGCCAACGGCGCCCTTCCATGCAAAACTCAATACGTCTCTCAACAAGAATTGCATTGGTGAGTGCAACATTATCCGCAAAACTTCCTGCCGTATAAGCCTGAGTCGTAGGATCAGCTAATGAACGGTTTCTGACCTGATTAAGATAGTTGAGTCCTAAAGTAAGATCACCCGGATTGTTTCTCCTTGCATAAGCTTCAGCGACATTAAGCATGACTTCAGCATATCTGATAACAGGAGCTGCATCTGTGAAGTTTACCACGTCTCTGTATTTTTCTGTATATACAAGACCTTTAAATGCGTCTAAAGGAGATGTATAGGTCATTGTGGGACCTCTCCTTTTATCATCAGCAAGCCAGGCAGGATTCCTCCAGATGATCGGACTGATACATACCAGCGAACGACCGTGACCATTATACATCTGAGGCAAAGAGCCATTGGTTGTCGGATTATTTGAAGCAGAATTCTCAATTGAGAATATCGATTCATTATTGCCATAATTGTTTGTAAAAGGTCCATCGGGAGTCGTAGTAAGCGAATAACCATCAGATGCCGGGAGTGCAATCAGTTTCTGAGCTTCCAGAATCACATTATTCCAATCCCACATATGCTGGTAGACTCTTGTTTTGAAAGCAATAGCTGCACCTTTGGTTGCCCTGACAATTTTTAAATTACCGGCACGAAGGGATTTCCCTGGCAGATTAGTTTCAGCAAAATTCAGGTCGTCAAGTATTTTTGAATAACAATCTGCTACGGTATTTCTGCTCTGTACTGTGCCTTCATCGATAGCAACCTGTGTAGTATAAGCTTTTGTACGATATGGTACTCCAGGATGAGACGCATTGGGAGTCTCCTTGAATGGACGTGCAAAATGGAAGAGAAGTTCCAGATGAGCTATTGCCCTCATGAAATATGCCTCTCCAAGATACTGGTTGCCAACATCCGAAGTGATAACTTTATTTGCTACCGCACCATTGACACCATCGATAACCATGTTGCACCTGTTTATGAGTCTGTATGTATCACTCCAGTAAGCTTCATTATTCGCTGTAACTGTTGAATAAGTTCCTTCATAGGTAAACTGGAAAAATGCCTGAAGATTAACCGCATCTTCTCCTCTGCAATCTCCCTGTTCCACAAAAGCTGCACCAAAAGGATAACCACGACCCTGTCCGTTAGCCGGATAATAGCCACGTTGGGCTCCGTTATACATTCCAACAACAGAGAGATCAACCAGACTTGCAGTGGAATATGCTGTTGTCTCAGATATGCTGCTGTAAGGAGCAAGATCAATAATTTTCTCGCAGGATGCAATAATCAGAGCGATAAGAAAGACCGGGATTAAAACCAGCTTCTTAACCTGCATTAATTTAGATGATATATTTTTCATAATCTTTTTTTTTTGCTTTTATAAACCTAGGTTAATACCGAATGTAATAACTCGTTGCCTCGGGGTTCCGTTGTAATCAACACCACCACTCTCCATTTCCGGATCGATTCCTTTGTATTTGGCAACCATGAATATATCCTGTGCCTGCGCAAATACCCGTAAGCTTTCAATGTTTATCCGACGCAGAAGTTCTTTAGGAAGGCTATAACCCACCGTTATAGTTGAAAGTTTAAAATAGTTTCCATTCTCAACCCATCTTGTGCTTGCCTGATCGGATAGGTTAACAAAATTGCCTCCGGCGGCCCATAATTTAGGTGTATATCCGTCACCTGTTTCAGTAGGGCTCTTCCATCTTCCGAGAATCTCCTTACTGTTATTGGTAAAGTTCTGGTTTAACAGGTCCATGCGTGTGCGGTTCATTACCATGTTACCTCCGCTGAATCTGAACATAACATTTATGTCAAATCCTTTAAAACTGGCCCTGGTATTAATTGCACCAAAATATGTCGGAAGTGATGAGCCAAGTATCTTCTTGTCTGCATTTCCAAGTATACCTGCCGGAATGCTTACATTGGTTTGATTGGCAGGATCATAATTAACATAAGTGGAAGTAGGTATATTTGCCTGAACTACCTGACCGTCTGCTTTCCTGTATAATGGATTACCATTGGCCCCATTGACACCAACATACTCATAACCATAAATAGCATTATAGGATTCACCTACTCTGATTATGTTATAGTTGGAAATCATATCCAGGTTATTATAAAGTGAAGTAACCTTGTTATCTGTAAGGGTCAGGTTTCCATCAACTGACCAGGTAAAGTCAGCGGTTCTTATAAGATTAGCTTCAGCTGAAAACTCATATCCCCAGTTTTTCATACTTCCTATATTTTTATTGATAGAGTTCCCGGGAATACCAAGAGATGGAGGTGTTGGAGCAGCAAGAATAAGGCCGTCCTGATTATTCAAATAATAGTCAAAAGTCAGTTTATATTTTCCATCAAGGAACAATGCATCAAAACCTGCATCGTACTTTGTACTTGTTTCCCATTTCAGAATATCGTTACCGGCCTGACCAAAAGCAATACCATTATAATCGGCATATTTCGCTGAACCATAGAGACCGAAGTACGGATAATTACCAATATCAACGTTCCCTACTTTTGCATAAGAAGCCCTTAATTTAAAATCGGAGAGAAAACTACTTGTACCAGACATAAATGATTCTTTGCTTATGTTCCATCCGACAGATACACCTGGGAACAAGCCATACTTATTTGCTTTGGGCAATGAAGATATTCCATCATATCGCAATGATCCCTGAAGGAAATATTTGCCTTTGAAATTGTAGTTGAACCTCCCTGCATAGGATATAAATCCATTTTCCGATAATGCACCTCCTGAGGTTTGAATTCCATAAGTACCAGAGATGAGGTTTTGGTTGAAAAATTCATTCGAGAGATTGGTTCCTTGTCCCCAAAAGCTATTAACCCTCTGTGACTGAAATTCATTTACAAGAACAATTCCTACATTATGAAAAGCAGCAAAAGTCTTGCTGAATGAAAGAATATTCTGGAGGTCCCATCTTAACTGATTACGATAATCATTGTACACCAGGCCTAAACTGCTTTTACCATCACCATGGAGAGGATTCCAGTACTGGAAACCTTCAGTATATGAATTGTCCACTCCAATCTGTGTTTTAAAATTAAGTGAAGGAAGAATATTGATCTGGGCAAATACATCAGCGAGAGTATGGAATACTTTGGAAGTCTGAACGTTATTATTAAGAGTATAAACAATATTCGGAAGATTATCTCCAATTGTAGTTGCGTTATTCCATTTACCCACGAGGTTTGCACCTGGTTCAAGGTTATAACCTGTAGGATCAGCCGCATTATAGATGGGTGTATTAGGCAACTGACGGATAGCTGAAAAAATATTACCTGAAAGTGAATTAGTCCCGGTATTTAAACCATAGTAATCATTTTTGGTAACACCAATACTTGCTCCCAGCGTCAGCCATTTATTAACTTTCTGATCAGCATTACCTCTGAATGAGTAACGTTTCATCTTGTTGGGGATTGTCACACCTTCCTGCGTTGTATACCCAAGGGAAAAGTAGTATGTCGATTTATCTGTACTGCCTGAGAATGAGAGGTTATGATCCTGCTGTTTTGCATTAGTTTTTAATACGGCCCTTTGCCAGTCAGTATCAAATACTCTTCCTGGATAAGCAGCTCCGTCATTTGAAGCCCAGTTTGGCTGGCCCCTGTTGGATCTCTTTTCATTTGATATTGTTACAAAATCTGCAGCGCCTAAAAGGTCAAAAAGTTTTACTGGAGAAGCTATTCCGAAATAATTGTTATAATTAACATGGAATCTGCCGCCTGAACCGCGTTTTGTTGTAATAAGTATGACACCATTTGCTGCTCTTGAACCATATATAGCAGTCCCTGAACCGTCCTTAAGAATTTCCATCGACTCAATATCTGCAGGATTAATATCACCAAGGGCGTTTGTATTTGCAGCGCCACCCTGGTCACCTGTAAATATAGGCACCCCATCAACAACAACAAGAGGATATGAACCGGAAGTTATTGATCCTATACCTCTGATTCTTAATCTGGGAGCCTGTCCAAGTATCCCGGTCTGGGTTGTTACCTGAACACCTGCAGAACGTCCTGCCAGCTGGCCATCAAAGCTCGGAGTTGCGAGTGATGCGAGATCACCACCTTTCACTGTTGAGATTGATCCTGTCACTTCTCTTTTCTTTTGTACGCCGTAGCCTACAACAATAACCTCATCAACTTTGAATACATCCTGCTCAAGGATTACGTCGATTTTTGTTTTGCCTTCTATTGCTACTTCCTGTGATTTGAAGCCAATAAAACTATACATGAGCGTTTGAGTAGCCGAGGGTACTGTAAGAACATATCTTCCATCGGTACCGGTAAGTGTACCAAGAGTCGTCCCTTTAACAGTAACCGATACTCCTGGAATCGCGAGTCCATCTTCGGAACTGGTCACAGTTCCTGAAATTTGCACGGTTTGCGCCATAACAAATGACCCTGTTATGAGAAACAGTGACAAAAGCATAAGGATTTTTTTCATAGAAACTAGTTTAGGTTAATAGGTAATTATCGAGCCGCTAATATATTTATTTATTTCATATGACAATAATCAGGATTAAGAATATTTAACTTTTGACAGTTAATGTTCATAAATATAGTATTTTTCCGTCAATTATTCTAAGTATTGAGTCCTCTGCTGTTATCGCTTTGCTTTCTAAATCCTCTCCTTTTGCGAGAATAGTGTTTACAAAACCTTTGTCATGTAACCCGGATGCATTGATTTTCACATTCAGGAACGCACCGCGGATGCACGAACGGATAGCCAATGCCCCTACTCCTGCATCGGTTATTGAATTCGGATTTCCTTTTTCAACCATTTCGTTGATCAATTCAAATCCCGAATAAGCAGTTTCCATAACTTTTAATGGGACCAATATTGCATTTTTTGTTGCCTCCTGAATGGCAGTATCTCTCAGCTTTTTTTCTTCTTCAGATTTTTTCGGAAGGGAAAATGCTTCCAATATCCTGTTAAATGCATCGGTATCTTCATCAACCAGAAGCAAAAGAGTATTCTGAATTACTTTGCCTCTTTCTGCCCAGTCTGAAAACTCCTTCCATTTCGCGTCCCAACCCCTTTTATGACTCGAAAGATTCGCAACCATCGTGCCAAGGGAAACCCCCAGTGCTCCCATATAAGCCGATACAGAACCTCCTCCCGGTGCAGGTGACTCAGAAGCAGTCTCATCCATGAATTCTTTGAGATTCATGTCAATCAGTTTTGGTTTGCTTTTATTTTCCATAACAAATTCAATTACTTTTTCTTCAGGTTTAAAGATGTGGATGTCATTTAGCCCCATGGATCTGACAGCAATCTTTATAAGCTCCTCATCAGATACTCCGCCTGAGCGCTGTTGTTTAGCGAGAAAGTAACGTCCGGCATCTAGTAAAGACTTAAGAGGAATCAGGCCGACGAGTTCAGATCCTGTAACTCTTACACCCCTGGCATCGGCTTTGCGGCATACTTCGTCAAAAGCTATATGAACTGGTGTCACTGAGATATCCGTGAGATTCATGGATATCTGGGCAATCCCATATTCCTCTATATACCAGCCTATTGCTTTTACAGATTTCAGTGAACCGGGTATCATAATTTTCTCCCCGTTTTCATTCTTCATTATCTTACCGTTTACCGGATCACCTTCCAGTTTGGGTCTCCCCTTTTCTCTGACATCGTAGGCTATGGCATTGGCACGCCTTGTAGATGTGGTATTGAGATTAACGTTAAATGCAACCAGAAAATCCCTGGCACCTACGGCTGTGGCACCCGCCCGTTCATTAAATGCGGAGGGTCCGAAATCGGGTTTCCAGTCAGGATCAGAAAGTTTTTTCTTCAGTCCCTCATATTCTCCTGATCTGCAGTAAGCGAGGTTTCTTCTTTGAGGAGAAAAAGCGGCATTTTCATAACAATAAACCGGGATTCCCAATTCATTTCCGATCCTTTCGGCGACTTCCCTTGCATATTTAACCGTTTCTTCCATTGTAATTCCTGAAACAGGAACAAATGGACAAACATCGGTGGCTCCCATACGCGGATGCGCACCATGATGTTTCGACATATCAATTATCTCGGAAGCCTTTTTCACTGAGCGAAAAGCAGATTCTGCAACAGCTTCGGGGCTTCCGACAAAAGTTACAACTGTCCTGTTGGTATCTTTTCCCGGGTCAACATCAAGCAACTTCACTCCTTCCACCGATTCGATGGCATCGGTTATCTGTTTAATTATCTCCAAATCCCTTCCTTCACTAAAATTCGGAACACATTCAATTATCTTCTTCTCCATAAAATAACTTTAAATTCACTTTATACATTATTTTGTCCATTTGCTCACCATGTTTTTGCCCCCCTGCCCCCCTAAAGGGGGGTTAATTCGATTCATGAAAGAGTTTTAGCCCCCCTTCAGGGGGGTTGGGGGGTAACCAACTAAGGGGTTGGGTACACTATTTTCCCTCTAAGGATTACAGTTTCAATCAGGTTACTTCCAAAAGCATACGGCATAAATTCATATGAAGGTATCTCTTTGGTAATATATACGTTAGCCACTTTACCTCTTGCAATCGAACCGTGTGAATCTGAAATACCCATAGCATAAGCCGAATTGATTGTGACTGCATTTATCACCTCTTCAGGCAGCATTTTTAATTTGATACATCCAAGCGACATTATCATTTTCATATTGCCTGAAGGTGATGAGCCGGGATTGTAATCCGACGCCAGGGCTACAGGTAAGCCTGCATTGATCATTTTACGTGCAGGAGGGTTGGGCATTCCCAGGAAAAAGGCCGATCCGGGTAGCAGGGTAGGCATTGTATCCGATCCTTTAAGTGCAGCAATTTCTTTATCTCCTGTAAATTCCAGGTGATCAACAGACAGAGCGTTGTATTTAACCCCGGTCTGGATTCCGCCTGAATAATCAAGCTCATTTGCATGGAGTTTAGCTGTAAGTCCATACTTCATACCTGCCATTAATATCCTTTCAGTGTCCTCAATTGTAAAGAAGCCCTTATCACAAAAAACATCAATGAAATCGGCCAGGTCCTCTGCAGCAATTGAAGGAATCATTTCATTAATAACAAGATCAACATATTTTTCCCTTCTGTTTTTAAACTCTGCAGGTAATGCATGAGCGCCCAGGAAAGTAGCCTTTACTTCAATCGGGCTTGTATCTTTAATTCTCCTGATCACCCTCAGCATCTTTAGTTCATCAGTCAGATTAAGACCATATCCACTTTTAATTTCTACTGCTCCTGTACCCAGAGATATTATTTCATTTACACGTTTTATTGACTGGAGAAACAGCTCATTCTCCGGCGTTTCATGAAGCTTCTTTGCTGAGTTAAGTATTCCGCCTCCCCTCTCTGCAATTTCCGTATAAGATAAGCCGCGGATCTTGTCAATATATTCCATCTCACGGCTTCCGGCATATACAATATGTGTATGTGAATCACAGAATGATGGAAAAACAAACCGGTCAGCCGCATCGATAATATCAATATTTGGATTTTGAACCGGAATTTTACTTTTCACAAGATCCTTCATACTGCCAAAATCGCTTATAAGTCCGTCACTGATATATAGATATGCTCCATTAATTGTGTTAACCTGCGACATTTCGGATCCGCATACCTTTAATTTAGGCGCATTCTCAGTCTGAACTAGACACCGTATGTTTTTGATGAGTAAACCTGTAAGCATTTAATCGTATAATTCAGGTCCTAAGGTAGCAAATATTAAAAAAAATGACTGATATTTCCATTTTTCTTTATCTTTAACAACATGAACTAAACCTTTGACCTATGAAAAAAACCTTTTTAGTTTTTCTTGTATCGATACTGGTATTATCCGTATCGGCGCAGGAGAAAAAAGTAAAAACCGGATGGAAGTTTGGTGGCGCTCTGCCAGCGACGACTTATGACTCAGATCTCGGATTCCAGTATGGCGCACTTGCCGAGTTTTTTAACTATGGTGATGGCAGTAAATACCCCGGATGGTTTGATCACACTTATACGGAGATATCACGTTATACAAAAGGAAGCGGCATATACAGGTTTATGTACGAATCAAATCACCTTATCCCTGGTGTGGAATCAATAAGTGACCTCAGTTACCTGCCTGACAAGGCAAACAATTTCTTTGGATTTAACGGGTATGAATCTGTCTATAATAAAGACTGGATGGATGATGATCTGACTTCTCCTCCCTACAGAACACGGATGTTTTACCGTTTTGAGAGGAACCTGTTCAGATTCAAGAATGATTTCCAGGGCAAACTTGCCGGTGACCATCTCAAATGGAGTGCGGGTTTCGCATTAGAGGATTTTACAATTGACACTGTTAACATACCTAAACTCAATAAAGGGAAAAAAGATAAAATCCCAACCAATAAAGATGAACCAGGTCTCTTTGAACGATATCAGGCACTTGGCCTGATAGATGCCAACGAGGCCAATGGAGGCTGGGTCAATACTTTAAAGGTGGGTTTGACATGGGACAGCCGCGATAACAGACCAAATCCGATGAAAGGAATATGGACAGAAATAGGAGTTGAAGTGGCTCCAAAATTCATGGGGAATGACTGGGGATTTTCAAGATTTTATATCACACACCGTCAGTATTTTACGCTTATTGAGAAGAATCTTTCCTTTGTTTACCGTTTAGGATATCAATCTACTTTATCTGGAAATGTTCCATTCTTCTATCAGAACCAGGTAATTACATCGAGGCTCACAGGTGCATTATCCGAAGGGCTTGGCGGTTCAAAAACACTAAGGGGAGTTCAGAGAAACAGGGTTGTGGGAGATGGTTTTTTTATGGGGAACATTGAACTGCGGTGGAAACCATTATATTTTAAATTCCTAAAGCAGGATTGTTATCTCGGTCTTAATGGTTTTTATGATTTCGGAAGGGTTACAAAAAATATCAAGCTTCCTGGCGATCTTGAAACAACGTTTAATAATCTTTATAACTCCGATGGTCAGACAGAGAATTTTTCAGATTACTTTAAACCCGGGACAGAAAAGTTCCATCAGAGTGCCGGAATAAGTGTAATGCTGGTTATGAATCAAAATTTTGTAGTAGCAATTGATTTCGGAAAAGCATTTAATAAGCAGGATGGCAATATCGGATTTTCAATTGGGCTGAATTACTTGTTTTAGAATAATGGGGTAATGCCATGGCATGACCCTGCAAAATAATATGATGGTTGTAGGGCCACGCCATGGCGTGGCCTAAATTTTTTTCGGGACACATGGATTTTCAGAATCCTTTCAGGAAATATCCAAGAGCCACCCCGAGATAATTACCTATCACATAGCCAATAATTCCAACTGTAATGCCTGTGATAATAACATCTTTATTTTTAAGAGCACCAGCTACAACAGGAACAAACGGAGGGGAGAAGACAAAAGCAGTAGTTGTAATAAGAAAATCATCAGCATTGACACGGAAAATTTTAGAAAGCAGTATATGCAGAATGAGAGTACCAAAATAAGCATAGGAAATATAAGCAAAAAGGCCAAGAAATCCAATGCTGAATACGACACTCAGGTCAGCCATAGAAGCTACGGCAAATGAAAATACCAGAATAAAATACATTCCCAGCTGAAACGTTTTTTCAATTTTGTTAATCCAGTTTATCAAAGATGCCAGTATACCAAGAGTTGTTATGGAGAGAATTACCACAACCATCTGTGAAATCTTTGGAAGCAGCAGACTTATACCGAATGAGGCTATAAAAATAAGAAGCGCAATACCTAAGGATTTTAGAAGAGGTAATATCCGCCCTTTTCTGAACATACCTGAGAAATCTTCAAAACTCTCCGCTTCTTGGATTATCTCATCAGTCACAATGGTGCCTTCCGAATGCTTAAAGGGAGGCAGAATAGCACGGAATATTCTTGGACCTATTGTAATGAAAAATATTAGTGTGATTGCACCAACTATCATATCGTAAGTACTTGTCATTACAAAAAGATTAGGATCTACTCCTAGAGCAACTTTGAGTGATACAAGATTTGGTGTTCCGCCGGTATAAACGCCAACCAGCATACCAGCAACCTTCCAGGAGTCGGGAACTACATTTTTAAAAATAAAATAACCGGAAGAGACGATGATAATAACAGATATTAAAGCCAGAATCATTGAGATAAAGCCTTCTCTGGCAAACCGGAGCCACCTTTTTATATTAAGTGAAAATAGAAGCAACGGAAAAGCAAGAGGTACAATTACCGAAACCAACAGATCCTGAGTTGATGCAACTGAATTTACATAACTGTCATCCTGGCTTATAGTGCCCGAACTCAGAAGTGTCTGCATTTCAGTCTCGGGGAGTGCGGCTCTACCCTGCAAAGCCAGACGGTAAGCATCACTGCCATGCGGCAGAATTCCAATACTTCCTAAAATAAGTCCAAATCCATATGCCAGAACAATCGATCCTAATTTTTTCAGGATTGACCATTTTTTACATATAAGAATGATTATTAGTGGGAAAGTAAAATAAAACAGGACAAGGAGGATTATTTTCATAATGGTTCTCGGCATTTGTTCCGATCAAATATAAAAAAAGCGACTCACTGAAAAGCAAGTCGCCTGAAAAATGGGTGTTTATACTTATTTACTTGTCATCGCAATCACACTCTTCAAAGCTTTTCTGATACTGTTCAATAGCTTTAAGGCTCATACCCATACTGGAAAATCCGCCATCGTGAAAAAGATTTTGCATCGTTACTTTGCGTGTAAGGTCGGAAAAAAGTGCAACACAATAATCGGCACATTCTTCTGCTGTTGCATTACCGAGTGGTGACATCCTTTCAGAGAAATCGATAAGAGACTCAAAACCATGAATCCCGCTCCCTGCTGTAGTAGCGGTGGGAGACTGTGAAACTGTATTTACTCTCACCTTTCTGTCGCGACCATAAATATAGCCGAAACTACGGGCTATCGACTCAAGGAGCGCCTTGGCATCACCCATATCATTATAACCCGACAGAGTTCGTTGAGCCGCAACATATGATAATGCAACAACTGAACCCCACTCTTTTAATGCATCAAGTTTGTAAGATGTTTGCAATACCCTGTGAAAACTAAGGGCTGAAATATCGAAAGTTTTCAGCATGTTTTCATAACTGGTCTGCTCATAAGGTATATCTTTCCTAACGTTAGGTGACATACCAATGGAATGAAGAATGAAATCGAATTTTCCATTAAAAATCGTCATGCTTTCAGAAAGCAGGTTCTCAATATCATCCATACTGGTGGCATCCGCAGCAATTACTTTACTGCCGGTTAGTTTTGCCAGATCATTTATATTGCCCAATCTTAATGCAACCGGGGAGTTAGTCAGAACCAGTTCAGCTCCTTCCTTCCATGCTTTCAGAGCAACTTGCCAGGCAATTGATTTCTCGTTTAAAGCACCGAAAATGATGCCTTTTTTCCCTTTTAACAGTCCTTCTCTCATGGCACTAGATAATAAAGTGAATTACATGAATATAATTGTACAAAATTACTAAAATAATGTTCAGATGACCTCACCCTAAAATCACAAAGGAACACAAAGGGAAAAGGGGACAGATCAAGCTGATGCAGCAAAAATCTGGTATAAGGATAAAAGAAGGTATGGATTAATTCATTCCCGCCTTCAGGAGTTCGCGGGCATTTTTCATTGCTGTCTCAGTAATTTCACTGCCGCTCAGTAATCTGGCAACCTCGAGTATTCTTTCTTCGTGTGATAACAATTTCACACGGGTGAATGTTGAATTATCTGTATCATCCTTATAAACATGATAATGTCTGCTTCCACGAGAAGCAACCTGGGGGAGATGAGTAATATTGATAACCTGCATATATTTCCCCATTCCGGATAATATCTGTCCGACTTTGTCAGCCACTTCTCCGGATACTCCGGCATCAATCTCATCAAATATAATTGTAGGCAGATTATTATTTCTTGTCAGCAAAGATTTAAGGCTAAGCATAACCCTCGATAATTCACCACCGGATGCGATTTTAGCCAGGTTCTCAGGCGCTATCTGCTTGTTTGCAGAGAACAGAAAGTCAGCATGGTCAATACCTGTTGGAGTGAAATCCTGTAGTTGTGTGAGTGAAATTCTGAATTTTGCATTTGGAATTCCAAGCTGTTTAAGCAATTCTGTTATTCGCGATTCAATATCGGGAAGTACACTCTTTCTTTTGCCAGACATCTCTTCAGAAATAATCTTCAATGTGTTGGCCTCTTTTTCCAGGAGACCTTCCAGTTCAATAAGCCGTTCATCTCCTGAAACAATGGATTTTATGAACTCTTTAATCTCCTCTTTTTTGTTGATTAGCTCATTAAGGTCATTGACTCTGTGTTTCTGTATCAATGAATATATGGTGTCAAGGCGGTTGTTAACCTGCTCAAGACGCTTAGGATCAGCTTCTATGGATATCGCCAGCTTCTCTATTTCAGCCGCAACATCATCGAGTTCGATCAACGAAGATTCAGTTCGTGAAAGAAGACTTTCACCGTCCGGTAAAAAGCTTCGGATCCGTCCGATGTTGGCTTTAACTTCCCTGAGCAATGACAGAATTGATAATCCTTCAGCAAGAAAGAGATTTGAAGATGAGTTTAATGCAAGTTTTATCTCTTCAGTATGACTGAGCAATTCCTGTTCTGTTTCGAGCTCTGCCTGTTCATCCTTATTAAGTTTTGCTTCCTCAAGCTGATTAAACTGAAACTGATAATATTCCAGATCGGCTCTGTTTTTATCAGCTTTTTCTTTGACAATGCCATACTCTTTTTTCAGTTTCCGGTAATTTGAGTATGTGTAACTATATTTATTTTTCAGATTAGCAATACCTGAGAATGAATCAATCAGATTAAGCTGGAATGTGTTATCATTGAGCATCAGGGTCTGATGTTGCGAATGAATATCTATAAGTCTGTCTCCAAGCTCTTTCAGTAAGTTCACAGTAACTGGGGTATCGTTGATAAAAGCCCGTGATTTCCCTGCAGGATTAATTTCTCTTCTCAAAATAGTAACATCCTCATAATCAAGCTCATTAGAAATAAAGAACTCATTAAGTTCATATTCTTCAATTCTGAATGTGCCTTCCACTATGCATTTCTCATTTTTATCCAGAAGTACTGATGAATCTGCTCTTGTTCCAAGAATAAGCGAAAGAGCACCTAAGAGAATAGATTTGCCGGCACCTGTTTCGCCGGTGATAATTGTCAGTCCGTTTTCAAGTTCAACGTCCAGTTCTTTTATAAGCGCATAATTTTGAACGAACAGTTTTACGAGCATAACCGGTTATTAGGGTAGATTGGCGGAATTTATCTTTTCATATTTTGCCTTGTTCGCAGGATCAATTTCTGTAAGTATCTGTACAACACGGCTTTTCTCTTCAGGGAATGCTTCTGAAAAAATATTAATGAGCTCATCTGACTTTGCATCCATTACAACCTGAACCAGGTACATGAACGGATCAGGCTTTTTTCTGTAGACATCCTGGATCAGCTTGAGGCTTTCAACCATACTGGTTCTGGCTTCCGCGATTCTCGATTCCATTTTATCGAGACCATTAATATTATAGTCATAGAGGAATTGTCTTACACCTTCGTACTCCTTATCAAGGACATTCTTTACAAGCCAGTACCTGTTCCGGTTCCTGGAACCATCATAAGGTTTCCAGCCGGGCTCAGGAGCATTCTGGGCATTTGTAACAATTTTCTCAGCCATCTGGTAAAATTCAGTCCCTCCCAAAGGGGAAAATGAATCGTAATCAAATCCGAGAATCATATAGGTATAATAAGCCAGAACTGAAACAAGACTGGACCTGTAGGTGCTGGGATCGAACTCCAGTGGTTGAAATTCCACATACCTGAACTGAAAGCTATTATCTATGAAATTGAGCATTGTGGATTTATACGTTGTATTGAAAACAGGTCGGCTAAGCTGAATCTGGATTGTTCCTTTGAATTCATCTGCAGATAACTGATCATTCAGGTTGATCAGAATATTACAATCGATTCTTTCAGAGTAACTAAAGACATGGTTAGTCCACACTGTATTGTTCATGAATTCAAAAAGATCCCTCTGCATACTCTCAAATACCTGTCTGTTGGACCCCTGAATTCTTTGAGCAGATATCTGGACATTACAATTCAGTTCCTGCGAATAGATGATATCAGAAAAAAAAGCCAGAAATATGATTAGATAATATTTAGAAAAATGCCCCATTGCCCTCCTGATGTATTATTGGATCATTGAAACGATCTTATTAAGAATATCCTTTGCAGCTTCTTCTTTTGATTTCAACTCAAATTTATCAATATTATTGTTTCTGTCAATAATTGTGATCTTGTTTGTATCATGTCCAAACCCGGCTCCACTGTCTTTAAGAGAATTTAGAACAACTATATCCAGGTTTTTCATGATCAGCTTTTTTTTTGCATTTTCCAGTTCATGGTTTGTTTCGAGGGCGAATCCCACAAGCAGTTGAGTCTTCTTCTTTATTTTACCAAGCGCTCCTGCAATATCAGTTGTGGGTTTAAGCTTTAAAACCATTTCATCCCCGACTTTTTTGATCTTTTTTCTTTTGATCTCTGCGGCTGTAAAATCAGCAACAGCTGCTGATAAAATAGCTACGTCGCATCCGGGAAATCTTGAAATGCATTCATCTGCCATGGATTTTGCAGATGTAACGTTGATTATTTTTAAGGATTTATTTGATGGCGTTATATTCACCGGGCCGAGAACAAGGTCAACCAAAGCCCCGTACTCTGCAGCTGCTTCAGCCAAAGCTATACCCATTTTCCCTGATGAATAATTGCTGATATATCGAACCGGGTCAAGAGGTTCTCTTGTGGGGCCGGCATTAATTAAAAGGCGTTTGCCGATTAATGGTTTATAGCTTTTTTTTTTGTAAAGAAATTAATGATCTCTTTTACAATTTCTTCAGGTTCAGCCATCCGGCCTTTACCAGTAAGTCCGCTGGCAAGTTCACCGCTGGTCGGTTCCAGTATTGAATTCCCAAAAGCTTTCAGAGTCTCAATGTTAATGATCGTGGCAGGATGGTTTAACATATCCATATCCATTGAAGGGGCAACAAATACCGGACAACGTGCTGACAGATAAGTAGTAAGCAGCAAATTATCCGCGACTCCGCTGGCCATTTTTGCTATAGAATTTGCAGTGGCCGGGGCAATAAGGAACAGATGAGCCCATAAACCAAGATCCACATGACTGTTCCAGTCTCCGTTCTCAGGGTCAAAGGACTCTGTAAGTATCGGATTTTTTGATAAAGTAGCAAGAGTGAGTGGAGTAATGAATTCTTTAGCGTGATCAGTCATAATTACTTTTACTTCGGCGCCCTCTTTAACAAGCAACCGGATGATAGTTGCAGTTTTATAAGCTGCAATACCTCCGGTTACACCGATAAGTATATTTTTGCCTTTCAGCATGTTTATGCTAAATATTACTTCTGTTTAGCGGGATTTTCAGGGTTTCTGTAGAAAATTTTGCCTTCCTCAAGTTCCTGTAATGCAATAAGCGTTGGTTTTGGAAGCCGTTCGTAGAATTTTGATATCTCTATCTGTTCACGGTTTTCAAATACCTCCTCAAGATTATCGCTATAAGATGCGAACTCCTCAAGTTTCTTATTAAGTTCCTGCTTCATCTCAACCGATATCTGGTTTGACCTTCGGGAAACAACAATTACCGTTTCATAAATATTTCCGGTTCCCTGAGTCATCAGGTCCAGATTGCGTGTAACAGTCGTTACGGGTGCTACTGATTTTCTGTAATCCATAAATTTTTTGATTATTTTACTCCACTGTCAGGAATTCCTGTTTTAAGAAATTTGTTTGTTTTCTGGTAGATGTTATTAACATCTTTCGAATAGGTGCTTTTTGGAAATTCTTCCATAAAAGAATAATAGTCATCAAGCGTGGCCTGGTATCTTTCTTTTTGCTTAACGGCAAAGCTGAGTTCTGCATATTGATAAAGCGAATTCAACTTAAGGTACATCATCTTTTCCCTGTATTTTGAATTCGCATATTCCTTAAGACTGTTGGTCAGAGCTACAACTGCAGCCTTATATTGTTTCATCTCGTAATATAATTTTGCACTCAGATATGATTTTTCGACCAGCTTATCTTCAAGCTCATTTATAAGTTTTTTGCTCTGTTCTACTTTTGTACTGTTGGGAAATCTGGTTATGAAAATTTTAAAACCCTCTATTGCATTCCTGGTGTTTTCCTGATCAAGTTCGGGGCGGGAGGAGATGTAATAATCGCATAAAGGCGCCATATAATTAGCTTCCTCTGCATGTTTGCCAAAAGGGAACTGTTCAATAAATGTTTTAAAATAACTGCCAGCCATTACATAGTCCTTCATTCCAAAATAGCTCTGGGCATTCATCCAGTTCAGCTCTTCGGCCTCCTCAGTCGCTCTGTACCGGGGAAGTATCTGTGTTAACAGTTCAGTAGTTTTAACATACTGACCTGCATCATAATACTCTTTTGCCTTTGATTTTTTAAGATCATTATCAGTACTCTTCAGGAGTTTAGGATACTCTCCGCATGAGCTAACCAACACCAAAATTATCAGGACAATATATAATCGAAACCTCATAAAAAAAATTGTTGCGCAAAATTACGGAAAAAAAATCATTTCAGGCATAAAAACGTAATAATTATACATTTATTATACAATAAGGTGTGTCCGGCGGAAATTACGTATAAATAGGTATAACGATAATCACGCTAATCCTTAATTTTGTGAAAATTTTTTGAAAAGGTAACTATCATGGACATATTTGAAAAGATTAAAAAAAACAGAGGTTCAATAGGTGTATATCAGGAATTTGGGCATGGCTATTTTGCCTTCCCAAAACTGGAAGGTGAAATAGCCCCTCACATGAAATTCAGAGGGAAAGATGTTTTAACTTGGAGCCTGAACAACTACCTGGGACTCGCAAATCAACCGGAAATCCGGAAAATTGATGCCGAAGCAACCGCAAAATACGGTCTCGCGTACCCAATGGGCGCCAGAATGATGTCGGGACATAGCACTAATCATGAAATATTTGAGGAAATGGCTGCCCGATTTGTCCATAAAGAAGACGCTTATCTCCTAAACTTCGGCTATCAGGGAATGGTCTCAATAATTGATGCTCTCGTTGACAGGCATGATGTTATTGTATATGATTCCGAATCTCATGCATGCATCATGGACGGACTGAGGCTTCATATGGGGAAGAGATTTGTATATCCGCATAATGATATTGAAAATTGTGAAAAACAGCTTCAAAGAGCCACGAAACTTACGGATGAGACAGGTGGAGGTATACTTGTTATCACTGAAGGAGTATTTGGCATGGCCGGAGACCTTGGGAAGCTCGATAAAATTGCCAACCTGAAAAAGAAGTATCAGTTTCGTTTTCTTGTTGATGATGCTCACGGGTTTGGAACAATGGGTGCCAAAGGCAGTGGTACAGGGGAACATTTTGGCGTTCAGGACCAGATTGATATTTACTTTGCAACATTTGCAAAATCCATGGCCGGTATCGGAGGATTTGTTGCAAGTACAAAAGATGTAATTAACTATCTGCGTTATAATCTTCGCTCACAGATATATGCCAAGTCGCTTCCTATGGCAATGACTTTAGGAGCTATTAAAAGACTTGAATACATCCAGACTCATCCTGAACACAAAGAGAAACTCTGGATAATTGTCCGTGCTCTGCAAAAAGGTTTGAAAGATGCCGGACTCGATCTCGGAAAAACAGAATCGCCTGTTACACCGGTGTATATGAAAAGTGGTGTTCCACAGGCAACTCAGATGATATATGACCTTCGGGAAAATTATGCGATTTTCTGCTCCGTAGTCATTTATCCGGTTGTCCCGAGAGATGTTGTTATGTTGCGTCTCATACCAACAGCCGCACACACACTTGAAGATGTTGAATATACAGTAAAGGCTTTCAGGGAAATAAAGGCAAAAGTTGACAATAATGAGTACCCTGATAAACTGGCAGATTTCAGCCGGCTATAAAAAGATAATAATTTGAAGAGGCTGCTGCCCTGAGGCAGCTTTTTTTTTGTGAGAAATCGAACAAAACCTTTCTTTTGAGGTTATATAATTCAGATCAGCAGTCTTTCCTAATCTTTCCAAAATGTATGAATAAGTTTTAACAACAAGACATTCTAAAGGAAATGGATAATATTAGCAATAATATAAATATCTTAAGGGGCTACAACATGCTCTTCTATTTTACCGGGAGTATGATCATGCACGAACCTTCAGAAGAATGTATTGTAGATTTCTGGGAAAAGGGTATTTTGAAAAATCTTCCTGTATCGAGTTCAAATCCAAATTTTGTCAATGCGGCTTCTCAACTCAGAGATTCATTTGAAGACAGGACATCTTTTGGGAAGTCGCTGCATGATGACTTCTTAAGGCTCTTTTCCAATGAAGCACCAGCTCTTGCCCCGGCTTATGAATCATTATACAAAAAGACCATATATAACAATTCGGACTATTCCTCTTCCAGCGTAACTGACTTTTATAATTCCTACGGATGGACATCAAAATTCAAAGGGAAAATTGAAGATGATCATCTTGGAATTGAACTGCTTTTCCTGACTTTACTGATTGATAAATTCCTTGTTCTGGATGACGATGCATGTCAGCGTGAAATGAGCCAGGAGATACGCCGGTTTATCAATTACCATATTTTGTCCTGGATCCGGGAGTGGAATAAAAAAATCCAGATTTATGCACATACTTTGTCTTTCAAAGGCATTGGTAATTTGATTCTTGCCTGCTCAGAAGATGTTTTTGCACTTTTCGAACAGAAATCACCCGTTGTCAGCTCTACCAGTCACCTCAAAAATTAGGGTTAAAGAAATTCGATATCGCATCAAAATAAAACTCCCTCCAGCCTTCAGCTATACTGTCAAATTCTTCATCGGGAATATTGGTATGTTCTATAGTTATCAATGAGTTTTCCCTGTCCGGCGAAATAGTTATGGTAACAATCGACTTTTCCGATTGGTCACCGAAATACCATTCCTGTACTATTTTTCTGTCCTGAATAAACTCAAGATTTCTGCCGGTAATATCCCCTTCCCAGAGAGAAAATTCGCTGCCGGGTTCTGTGCTCATCTGTGCCGGATAACCTGACCACAATTCAATAGTATAGGGATTTGTTATTGCTGAATAAATATCCGATGGCTCAGCATTTATTCTGAATGATCTTTTAAACGTCTTCATATCATAACTATTTGAGTTCCGACAGATAACGTTCTGCATCTATAGCAGCAATACAACCTGACCCTGCCGCTGTAACAGCCTGTCTGTAATGCGGATCCTGAACATCACCTGCAGCAAATACCCCCGCAATATTCGTTTTTGATGTGCCGGGAACTGTTATTATATATCCAACCGGATCTGTCTCAACAAATTTTCTAAATACCTCTGAATTGGGAGTATGACCTATTGCAAGGAAAAAGCCGTCAATTTTTATTTTAACACTCTCCTCCCCGGATAAGCCTTTTTTCTTTACAAGCGTCACGCCTTCCACTCCGTTTTCACCAAAAAGATCAACTGTCTGATGCTCCCACAATATTTCTATATTCTTTGTCTTAAAAACTTTGTCCTGCATTGTTTTGGATGCTCGCAGGATGTCCCTCCTGACAATAAGGTAGACTTTACGACAGAGCCCGGCAAGGTAAGTAGCTTCTTCAGCAGCTGTATCTCCTCCTCCGACAACAGCAACATCCTTTCCCTTGAAGAAAAATCCGTCACAGGTAGCACAGGCAGAAACTCCCATCCCGGCATACTTAATCTCAGATTCCAATCCCAGGTATTTAGCAGTGGCTCCTGTTGCAATTATCACAGCCTCAGCCTCGATCATCTTTTTATCATCAAAAGTCACTTTATGTTTCTTACCTGAAAAATCTACGGATGAGGCTATGCCAAATCTTACATCGGCGCCGAAACGTTCTGCCTGTTTTTTAAAATCCTCCATCATTTTCGGGCCGGTGATGCCATCGGGATAACCCGGATAATTATCAACTTCAGTAGTGGTTGTCAATTGACCACCCGTTTGCAGTCCTGTGTAAAGAACCGGATTGAGGTTAGCTCTTGAAGCATAGATTGCGGCCGTATATCCTGCAGGACCTGAGCCGATTATCAAACACCTGACTTTTTCGATATTCTCTGTAATCACTGGATTCTGAGCATCTTTCTGAAGATCCAAAGGTTTAAACATATCCATATCCGTATTCCTTATAATTTCCTGCAAATATACTCAACTTTGAACTTTTTGCCGTATTGCATTATCCGAATAGTTGATTATTTTTGCAAATGTTTTAACCGGGGTGTGGCGCAGTTGGCTAGCGCATCCCGACCATGGGTCGGGAGGGTCGTCTGAAGAGTCAGACTGATAGTCAAATATATTCGGGGTGTGGCGCAGTTGGCTAGCGCATCCCGACCATGGGTCGGGAGGGTCGTCTGAAGAGTCAGACTGATAGTCAAATATATTCGGGGTGTGGCGCAGTTGGCTAGCGCATCCCGACCATGGGTCGGGAGGGTCGTCTGAAGAGTCAGACTGATAGTCAAATATATTCGGGGTGTGGCGCAGTTGGCTAGCGCATCCCGACCATGGGTCGGGAGGGTCGTCTGAAGAGTCAGACTGATAGTCAAATATATTCGGGGTGTGGCGCAGTTGGCTAGCGCATCCCGACCATGGGTCGGGAGGGTCGTCTGAAGAGTCAGACTGATAGTCAAATATATTCGGGGTGTGGCGCAGTTGGCTAGCGCATCCCGACCATGGGTCGGGAGGGTCGTCTGAAGAGTCAGACTGATAGTCAAATATATTCGGGGTGTGGCGCAGTTGGCTAGCGCACTTGCATGGGGTGCAAGGGGTCGTCTGTTCGAGTCAGATCACCCCGACAAAAATTAAACGCAATTATCATTATTACAGATAGTTGCGTTTTTTTATTTTTTCATATTGAGTGAAAAAAAGCAATTTTCAAAATATTTTTAGATAATTTTAAATAAAAATGGAAATAAAATGAAAATTGTTCTATTTTTACGCTTATAAAATTACAAATTGCAACAATAAATCGATATTTGTTTGCAATTAGTAATTAAATATCAAAAAACTAAGAGCTTACAGAAAAATGATTAAAATATAGCTTAGTCGTATTACTAATTTGCAACTTTCAAAAAGAAAATAAAGCTGAAATGAATAACCAGGTAGCTGACATCACACTTTTCTATTGTTCAAATTCATACTCAACTGAAGAAATAAACTACTGTACCACTAAAATTGAAAACACTAAACTAAAAACAGTCAGCTTGCCCTGCTCGGGAAGGGTTAATTTATTATATCTTCTCAAAGCTATTGAGACCGGATCGGACGGGGTAATTTTATTGACCTGCAAGATAGGTGAATGTAAATTTTTACAGGGGAATCTTCGTGCACAAAAACGCATTGAAGCTATAGATGATTTACTGGATGAAGCAGGGTTTGGCAGAGGATGCATAAGATGTATCCACCTGCAGGAAGGACAGTCTGTCAATACATTAACAGAGGAAATCAATAACTTCAGGAAATATCTGAAAACTAACCCGCAATATATAAAGGAAAAAGTTAAAGCTATTTAATAAATATAAATGGAGAGTTTATTAGCAAAAAAAATCATGGCAGGTGATTTTATTATCACAGCTGAATACTTGCCTGATACCGACATTGAAGCCAAACCACGCAATATATTTATGAATTGCCCTGCTGTTGCGGTTAATGTTGCTGACAATCCTTTTGGTCCGGTGATATCAAGTCTGGCTGCTGCTATCAAATTGAAGCAGGCTGAAATAGAACCAATCTATCAATTGATTACCCGCGATCGTAACCGTATAGCGCTTCAGTCTGATATTCTGGGCGCTGCTTCCATGGGGATTAAAAACATTTTGTGTTTGTCAGGATATCACCAAACCCTTACTGATATGCCTGAGTCAGCTAATGTCTATGATCTGGATTCCATTCAACTTATTGAGCTGGTTAATAAGATGAATAATGAAAGGACATTATTAAATGGTGCAAAGATAAAAGGTAATTATTCAATGCTTGCCGGTGCTGTTGTAAATCCTTATTTAAGGCCTCTTGAACTTAATATTTTGAGGCTTATTAAGAAAGTTAAAGCAGGAGCCAGATTTATCCAAACACAGGCAGTGTTTAATACAACTGATTTTCAGGAATGGTTGCATGCCGCTTACCAGGAAGGCATTACGGAAAAGTCAGCAATTATTGCCGGTATTTACCCGCTCGAAAGTTATGAAGAGGCATTAAACCTGCTGAATAAGCATACTGATTTTTATATCCCGGAATCTCATATAAAGAGGATTAAAGAAGCAGGTAACCTGGAAGCTCAGATGAAAATGGGAATAGCTATCTGTGTTGAAACTATCGGTAAAATTAAGGAAATGAAAGGATTAAGCGGAATTCATATTATTTCCGGTGGAAAAGAACGGATCATCAGCGAAATTATTTCAGATGCTGGTTTGTAATAAAATTAGTTATGCCTGAAAAATATCATATAAAAACCTTCCTTATCCAACCCCGGCTCCCCCGTATCGGCAAATTTGGTGTTGTCGACTGGAGCGAAGACTGTGCAAGATGTCATAATTGTGTTAAAAAGGCATGTATCTACGATAAGTACAGGGAGGAAAATACATTTATAAGAGATATAGATGAAGTTCATACTTTATACTATGAATGTATGGGCTGTTTCTATTGTATACAAAATTGTACTAAGAATCTGCTTACAATGTCCATAAACCCGGAATATCGAAAACTGGGCAACTCATACTGGACACCTCAAATACTGGGAACAACATGGCTGGAGGCAGAAACGGGGAAGGTGCCGGTGTCAGGGGCGGGTTACAGGGGTAAATTTTCCGGCCAGGGATTTGATTCCATGTGGACGGATATGTCTGAAATTGTAAGGCCAACAAGGGATGGTATCCATGGAAGAGAATATATCAGCACATCTGTAGACATTGGCAGAAAACCATCGTACCTTGATTTTGAAAATGATAAACTAACCACTGTTCTTCCTCCAATTATCTCATTGCCATTTCCTGTTATTTTCGATATGTCATCGGAAGGACACAGCCTTCCGGAATTGGATTCATGCGTTATTATTACTGCCAAACAAACCGGTCTGATTGCTATAATCGATTCAAAAAAATGGAATGACATTAAACTCGAAAATAAAACAGTCTATCTTGACCATATCGCATTCTTTTTAAATCCTGATGGGCCTGAAATTCCAAAAGACATTCTTTGCAGAACAAGGCTTATTGAGATTAATGATGATAAAGATGTCGGGCAACATATAGAATCAATTAAGAGATTGTATCCTGAAATAATTGTTTCTGTAAGAGTCAATTTGAATGATACGGCTTCAAAAAGAGTTGAAGAACTGTCGAAAATTAAAGTTGAAGCTATTCATCTTGTAGCTGATTTAAATGGAAACGAAACAGGGGTTAAGAATCCCAGATTTATAAAGGAAGTCATTCGTGAAATTCATGACCTCCTTATTAAAAATGAAAAACGTGATGAGATAACTCTTATTGCAGGAGGCGGTATTGCTTTATCGGAACATGTTGCTAAAGCTCTTATTTGCGGCGCCGACCTGGTATCAATTAATATTCCATTATTGATTGCTTTGGAATGTCGGTTATGTGAAAGTTGTAAGCCGGGCGATTATTGCCCTGCCAAATTAGATAAAGCCATCGATCTAAATTACGGAGCCGGGCGAATGACAAATCTCATGGGAGCATGGCATTGGCAAATGGTCGAGTTAATGGGTGCAATGGGTATGAGAGAAGCACGCCGGTTACGTGGTGATGTAGGTCGTGCTATGTTTAAAGATGAACTTGAAGAAGAAATTTATGGACCAATCTTTAGAAAACAGCTTTAACCTGGAAGAAATATTGCCTGCGAATACATTTAAAACCCGTGTAACGCAGGCAAAGGTCGAACGTACTGTGAAACCTGCTCCTTCAAGATATCGCAATGAGATTGCAAAATATATTATTTTTCGCGATGAAGAAAAATGCAATATGTGTGGCACTTGTGTTAAAACATGCACAAAAGGTGTACATACATTGAAGGAGGGTTACAGACTTTTTACATCTCCCAAAAGCTATAAGTGTAACGGGTTTGTTTGTGAAAAAACTGTAAATTTTTGCGTTGCAAAATGTCCCCGGGGAGCTCTAAAACTGGTAAAAAACCCTATGATGGAGGCTCTGGGTGATTACAGATGGCCAGCAGATATGATGCTCGCCACCTGGTTTATGGCCGAAACGGGCGCTCCTATACCCGATGATTATGATTTTGAGTATGAAACAGGTGATTCCGGAGGAGGATTTGACCGTATACGGATCGCTTTCACCGATAAACCGGTCAATGTAAGTGAAGATGAGATAGACATCAGCCTCGACCTGAATAAAAGAAACGATGGTCGTCCAAAAATTAAAATAGATGTCCCCTGGTATGGAGGAGGCATGTCTTTTGGTTCGATCAGCAATGTTACCCAATTATCAAAAGTGAGGGCAGCAACAGCCTGGAATACATTTTCCTGTTCCGGAGAAGGAGGATATATGGAACGCCTGAGACCCTATGACGACCACATGATAACTCAGGTTGCTACCGGACTTTTTGGAGTAAGGGAAGAAACTATTCAACGGGTACCTATCATCGAATTTAAATATGCGCAAGGAGCCAAGCCTGGTCTGGGTGGTCACCTGCTGGGAACAAAAAACACCGCCGCAGTAGCAAAAATGCGTGAAGCTGTTCAGGGAATTCCATTGTTTTCTCCCTTTCCCTTTCATAGTGTTTATTCAATCGAAGACCATATGAAGCATATCGATTGGATGAAACATGTTAATCCCCGTGCCCTGATCTCCACAAAAGTTTCAACCCCGACCGATGTGGATATGGTAGCTGTGGGGAGCTATTACGCTGGTACTCATATTATCCATATTGATGGCGGTTACGGGGGAACAGGAGCAGCTCCTGACATAGCTAAGAAAAATATCGCAATGCCAATTGACTACGCAATTCCGAAAGTACACAACTTCCTTGTTGCGGAGGGTGCCCGTGATGCTGTGGTACTGATGGCAAGCGGAGGTATCCGTAACCATTTCGACATAGTGAAGGCAATCGCACTCGGAGCTGATGGAGTAATAGTTGGAACTGCCGAGTTAATTGCCCTTAGCTGCTTAAGATGCAGCCGTTGTTCCAGCGGAAGGGGATGTCCAAGGGGAATTGCCACAACTGATCCCGGTCTTATTACTCAGGTCGATCTCGATTGGGGAACACAAAGAATTATCAATTTATACAATGTGTGGGTTATAGGTATTAAAAACATTTTAAAAGGCCTTGGATTGAAAAGTATAAGGGAATTGCGCGGACGCACAGACTTGTTGAGACATTTAGACTTATCTGATAATTTGTAGTATATGTATAACGATCGCATAGATAACATCCTGAACTCAAAGAGACGATTAATAGAGAGTACCGGTTATCAGCACAGACCGGCTACGATGGAGGCAGAAGGCGGATGTGGGGTTATAGGGTTTTGTTGTACAGAACCGGTCCCCGGCAAACATATCCACGAGCCCTCCAGGTTAATGCATAACCGTGGTAATGGAAAAGGTGGAGGTATTGCGGCAGTCGGTTTTGTCCCGGAACAATTAAACGTTTCAAGGCAAATATTAGATGATTGTTACATGTTGCATATAGCATATCTTGAGTCAGGTTGTCGAAAGGATGTTGAGAAAAAATATGTTGATCCAATATTCAATATTAAAAAATCTTCAAGACTTGATACTGTTGATGACTGGAAAAAAGTACCCGGTCTTGAAGTAAAGCCTCCTGATGTATACCGTTATTTTGTAAGAGCAAAAGCAAGTGTCCTGGATAAATTCATCTCAGATAACAAATTGGAAAAACTTGACAGGAGGGATTCAGAAGATGAATTAGTGAACCAGAACAGCTTTAAATTGAACCATGAGTTCTATGTTGCTCCGAAAAACCAAATGGCTTTTGTCATGTCCCATGGCCGGGATATAATGATCCTGAAGGTGGTCGGATTTGCAGAAGCGGTTACTCAGTATTACAAAATAGATGATTTGTGTGCACACGTGTGGATAGCCCACCAGCGATATCCTACAAGGGGACGAGTCTGGCATCCGGGGGGAGCCCATCCATTTACTGCAATGAATATGGCGCTTGTACATAACGGTGACTTTGCTAACTATCATTCAGTAACAGAATACCTTAAACAACGAAATATTTATCCACAATTTATTACCGACACCGAGGTTTCAGCATTAATGTTTGATTTGCTTTCGCGTACGTACAAATATCCGGTTGAATACATAATTGAAGCATTAGGACCCACTACAGAATTGGACTTTGACCGTTTACCAGAAGAAAAGCAAAAAATTTACAGGGCCATTCAGGCTACACATATGCATGGTTCACCTGACGGTCCCTGGTTCTTTATCATAGCCCGAAATCTTCTCGAAAATCACAGGTTCCAACTTATGGGAATAACAGATACCGCTATGTTAAGGCCACAGGTTTTTGCTTTTGTGGAAGGTGAAGTACAGGTTGGTTTAATCGGATCTGAAAAGCAAGCTATCGACGCAACACTTGCTAGTCTTTCTAAGGACGACAAAAGGATATGCCCCGTTGCCGACAAATATTGGAACGCACGAGGGGGGAGCTATTCAGATGGCGGAACTTTCATGTTTGATATTGTCCCCAACGAAAAAGGTGTCTACAGGTTAGAGTGTAAAGATAAATTCGGCCGTACTGTTCCTATTACTGATAAAACAGAAGGCTGCAATTTTGTGTCGGAAAAAGGATCTTCAGAGATAAAAGATCAGATTATCAAAGCTGTTACATACCATGTTGAGAATGGAAAATCTCTTGTTGACTACTTCAAAGCAAATATTCAGTCATGGTACTTTGCTGATATATGGGCATTCTGCAAAATAATCAGGGAACTTGCTAATAACAGATCCTATACAACGTATGCGATCAATACGCTTACATTATTAAATGATCAGCACTACCCTACCGGCGCTAAAAGACGCTCACATATTCTCCATATTGTACGCACTGAGATAGATAAGTTATTTAAAAGCCTTCCAAAACTGATTGCAAAAGGAGAAGCTGGGATAGTATACAGGTTAATTGATTTTGAAACAAGAAACAACCTGCGCATGCCCCTAAATGATGAGAAGACATTAATAATTGATGCCAAGCTTTTCCCGCCCGAAGGCGATGAATGCGACGCAACCTACTTAGTGAAAGCATATAAAATTGGCTGGAGAAACTTTATAGTTTTCAATTGTGCCGGACAGCGGTATATCGGGTGTGGATTAGGGCCTGAAACACATGATGTTTCAATTGATGTATATGGCAGTTGTGGCGATTATCTTGCTTCAGGTATTGACGGGTTAAGCATTACGGTTCATGGTAATGCACAAGATCAATTGGGACAAATAATCAAAGATGGCAAATTAGTGATTCATGGTGATGTTGGTCAGACATTTCTGTATGGCGCCAAAGGAGGCTCAATATATGTTAAGGGCAATGCAGCGGGACGCCCTATGATTAATTCCGTAGGGCGGCCCAAGGTAATCATCAACGGAACAAGCCTCGATTTCCTCGGCGAATCCTTCATGGCAGGCGATCCTCATAATAAGGGGGGATTCGTAATTCTCAACGGGGTAAAATTCGATGAAGAAGGACAATTAGTTCCATTATCAGAACCATACCCGGGAAGTAATCTGTTTTCTCTGGCTTCAGGTGGGGCAGCTTATATAAGGGACCCTCACAGAAAGTTAGTCAACCAGCAATTGAATGGGTGCATTTTTAGTCCATTTACCGAAAAGGACTGGGAATTAATACTCCCTTACCTGCAGGAAAATGAAATACTTTTTGGTATAAGCATAAACGATCTGTTAACTGTCGATGGCAAAAAACTCAAACCTACACGGGTCTACAGGAAAGTTGCACCAAGCATTGAAGGAGTACCATCAACTCCGGAAAAAGATGTATATGGCGAAGAGGAAGAAGTTGATGAGCTCGTGAAAGAAGAAACAATCAAGTAATTACGTTAACGACAAATATATGGCCATTGTCATTGATAAAGAAAAAAAGAGAGACGACCTGACTGCCGAGGTGCAGAAGATTTCAGGAATAGACATCAGAAGTTGCCTCCAATGCAAGAAATGTTCAAGTGGTTGTCCGGTAACAACTTTAACCAAAGTTCACCCTTCCGATATCATTCGCGGCCTGCAATTGAATGCTGGTGATAAACTTTTCGACAGTGACCTTGTGTGGATGTGCGCTTCATGTGAGACATGCTTTGAACGTTGCCCGATGAAAATAAATATGGCTGCAGTTTTGGATGCTTTGAGAATTTTAGCTGTCAGGAATAAAGCTTCGAGACAAAAAGGGAACGTGGCTCTGTTTAATAAATTTTTTCTGAAAACAGTCAGAATGTTTGGTCGTACTTATGATATTGGAATGATAGCGGCATATAAACTTGGGACTTCAAGCTATCTTAAGGATACGGACAAATTTCCGATGATGCTGTTGAAAGGAAAAATAGCGCTGACCCCATCCTTTAAAGCCGATAAAAAATATACTAACCGGATATTCGCAGGGAAACACGACAGAATAAACAGCTAATAAAATTTGCAAATGAAATACGCATATTATCCCGGATGCTCCGCAGATTCCACAGCACGTGATCAATACATGTCGGTTAATGAAGTGGCTAAAGGACTGAATATTGAATTATCTGAGCTAAAAGGCTGGACATGCTGCGGATCAACCCCTGCCCATCATACCGACAAAAATCTATCAATAGCACTTCCTGCGGCGAACCTTTTAATGGCCAAAAAAACAGGGCTTGATATGGTAGTGTTTTGCGCAGCTTGCTACAACAGGATGAAAACAGCCAATCATGAAATAAAAACAAATCCCAAAATAAGAAAAGACATCGCAGCAGTTCTTGGTGAAGATTACGATGGAAGTGTAGAGGTCCGTCATTTTGTTGAAGTGCTTCTCAAAGATATCGGAGCGAAAAAATTACAGGATGCTTTTAGCCATTCGTTAGATGGCTTAAAAGTTGCAAGCTATTATGGATGCTTATTAGTCAGACCGCATGAGATCACACAATTTGATGACCCGGAAAATCCTGTGTCGATAGATAAGCTTGTGACCATTATGGGTGGTGAAAGTGTCGACTGGCCTCATAAGGTAGAATGCTGCGGAGGAGGTTTTGCCCTTACCCGGACTGATATCGTTCTTGAACTCTCGGAACCAATATTGAACATGGCCAAAGCTTCAGGCGCTCAGTGCATGGCAGTTGCATGCCCTATGTGCCAGATTAATCTTGATATGAGACAAAGTGATATAAATGAAACAAAAAAAAAGAATTATAATATGCCTGTAGTTTATATTACTCAGCTTCTGGGTTTGTGTCTGGGTGTCTCACCTAAAAAACTTGGTATGGATAAATGTGTTGTATCGCCAAGACCAATCATTGAATTAATAAGAACAGCAGAATAAAAACAAGGCAGAGAAGTATCATGAGTACAAATAAGAAAAAGATGGTAGGAGCCATTTTGGTTGAAGGTGGAGGCATTGCCGGCGTTCAGGCATCTCTGGATCTTGCCAATTCAGGTTATAAAGTTTATTTAATCAGCCGTTCAGCTACAATCGGTGGCATGATGTCGCATCTTGATAAAACTTTTCCTACCGGCGACTGTGCTATTTGTGTGATTTCTCCCAAACTTGTTGAATGCGCCAGAAACCTTAATATAGAAATACATACTCTTTCCGAACTTGAAAAAATCGAAGGGGATCCCGGAAATTTCAAAGCAATTATTAGAAAGTCGCCACGGTATATAAATGAGAAGATCTGCAATGATTGTGGCGATTGTACGAAAGTCTGCCCTGTTGAAGTGACTGATAAGTTTAACCGTGATCTGGGCAAAAGGAAAGCAGTTCAGAAATATTACGCACAGGCAATTCCAAATATGCCAAATGTGCTTAAGTCAGGCCATGCGCCCTGTAAAATTAAATGTCCTGCAAATATTAACATTCAGGGATACATTCAGCTTATTAAGAAAAAGGAATATGTAAAAGCTGTGAACCTTATCAGGCAACGAAATCCTTTTGCAGGCGTCTGTGGTCGTGTTTGTCCGGCGCCATGCGAAACTGCCTGCACCCGCGCAAAAGTAGATAGTCCATTAGCTATAAGACAACTAAAGCGGTTTGCTTCCGACGAGGAGATGAATCTGGTCAAATCAGGAAAATTATTATTGCCTGAAGAAAAAAAGCCTTCCCCTGATGCAAAGAAAATAGCAATAATTGGCGCTGGGCCTTCAGGATTGACTGCTGCCGGTGATCTGGCAGATAAAGGGTTTGCCGTTACAGTATACGAGGAAAAAGATTATGCAGGGGGGATGCTCTATTCTGGTATACCCCGGTACAGGCTTCCAAAAGAAATACTTGATTATGAAATAGAGCTTATAAGGCGTAAAGGCGTCTGCATAGTTTTAAACTGCCGTATTGGCTACGATAAAACCATAAAAGATCTTCAGAGGGAAAATGATGCAGTTTATATCAGCGCCGGCGCTCAAATAAGCAGGAAACTTGGTATAAATGGGGAGAATAAAGAAGGAGTTCACTTTGGTGTGGAATTCTTAAATCTGGTCGTAAGTTCTAAAGAAAAACCCACTTTAACAGATAATGTTGTTGTTATTGGAGGGGGGAATGTCGCTGTTGATGTTGCAAGAACTGCTCTGCGACTCGGTGCCGGCAGAGTTGAGCTGATATCTTTGGAAAAAAAGAATGAAATGCCCGCTTATCCTGAAGAAATCGAAGCTACATTATCGGAGGGTATCATTATCCGTAATGGTTGGGGACCAAAACAAATATTAGGAAATGGTACAGTAACCGGTGTTGAGTTAAAACGATGCTTAAGAGTATTTGACGAAAACGGAAAGTTCAACCCATCATATGATGAAAACAAAACAGAAATAATCAATGCAGATCAGATTATTATTGCAATTGGTCAGATGGTGGATGGAGAGTTTGTCAGAAAAGTGGGCGTAAAGACTGAACGCGGTTGCTTCAAAACAGATCCGGTTACATATGAAACGTCAGTAAAAGGCACTTTTGCCGGCGGCGATAATGCTTCAGGGCCGGCAAGTGTAATCGATGCAGTAGCTGCAGGAAAACATGCTGCTGAGTCAATCGGGCGTTACCTGAATGGTGAGGATATGAGTTCTGACCGTTTCGAACATACATTGAAACCTGTAGCTGAGGAGCTCTTACCTTCTACCATGAATATTGAAAAGGAAGAAAGAGCCGGCGCGATTGAACTTCCGATAGAAATACGCACCCGTAATTTTGATGAGATCCAGGCAGCATTCTCGGTGGAAGAAGCGACAGCCGAAGCAGAACGATGCATGAATTGCGCCCAATGTTCTGAATGTATGGAATGTGTCGAAGCCTGCGAAAAGAAGGCTATCGAACATAATATGAAAGAGCAACTGATTGAACTTGAGGTAGGATCTGTCATTCTTACACCCGGGTCTGAAGAATTTAATGCAGAAAGCAAAGGTGAATATGGCTTTAATCGCTATAAAAATGTTCTTACAAGTGTTCAGTTTGAGCGAATGCTATCAGCAGCAGGTCCCTATGGCGGGCACATTATACGAAGAGACGACGGAAAAGATGCCAGTAGAATAGCCTGGATCCAGTGTGTCGGCTCACGGGATTCAAAAAGCGGGAATGATTATTGTTCTTCAATATGCTGCATGGCAACGGTAAAACAGTCAATGATTGCGTCAGAACACCTTGCCGGGTTGCAGGGATCCATTTTTAATATGGATATCAGGGCATATGGAAAGGATTTTGATCAATACTACGAACGTGCCCTGGCGATGGATAATCTGGAATTTATTAAAAGTATTCCTTCCCGTATTGTTCAGATGCCGCAAACCAATGATTTAAGATTAGCGTACCTTGATCCGCAGAAGGGGTATTTAGAAAAGGATTTTGATTTGGTTGTACTGGCAGTTGGCATGGATCCAAAGACTGCAGTAACTGAAAGTATACGAAAACTTGGAATTAATATCAATCAGTTTGGGTTTTGTGATACTGAACGTTTCTCCCCGCTGATCACATCAAAGAAAGGTGTTTTTGTCGGCGGGGCATTCCAGGAACCGAAAGATATTCCTGAAACAGTAATGCAGGCCAGCGCCGCAGCATCTATGTCTATGGAGTTGCTCTCATCAGTAAAAAATACTTTAATCAGATCCAAAGAGTATCCGCAGGAACACGATGTAAGTGACGAACCGGCCCGGATTGGGGTTTTTGTCTGCCATTGCGGGATAAATATTGCAGGAACCGTTGATGTTGAGAAGATAACCGAAGCAATTAAAAACCAGCCAGGTGTAGTGTACGCATCTCACACGATGTATACATGTTCAGATGCAAGTTTGTCAAATATTAAGGAACAGATTGCTAAGAACAAATTAAACAGGATTGTGGTCGCATCGTGCACTCCACGTACTCATGAGCCTATATTTCGTGAAACCCTGAGGGAAGCCTCATTGAACCCCTATCTGTTTGAATTGACAAACATCAGGGACCAGTGTTCATGGGTCCATTCTTCAGAACCTGAAAAAGCGACCCAAAAGGCAATTGAACTCGTAAAAATGTCTATTGCGAGGGCCTATAACCTTTCTCCATTGGAAGGGGGAAAAATACCAATTCTTCAGAATGCTATTGTAATAGGTGGCGGAATTAGTGGTATGACAGCTTCCCTGTCACTTGCTGAACAGGGTTTTGATGTCGATCTTATTGAGAAATCGACACAACTGGGTGGTAATGTTAATGCTATAAATAGCACTCTGGAAAACGAAAACCTTGGCAAATTCAAGACTGATCTGATAGAAGATACAAATAGCCACAGAAACATTGATAGCCATCTGAATTCGGAAGTCATCGGTATTTCGGGACATGTTGGACACTTCAAAGTGAAATTGCTGAAAGACAATAAACCAAAAGATTTAATGTGCGGAACAATAATCGTTGCCACCGGGGCAAAGCCTGCGGCTACGAAAGAATATCAGTATGGAGTAGTTAAAAATATAATAACCCAGATGGAGCTTGAAAACCTCATTAATAAAAATAAGGTTAAGATAAGCGGACAAACATATGTAATGATTCAGTGTGTCGGATCGCGTAACAATGAAAAACCCTATTGCAGCAGGCTGTGCTGCTCAATGGCAATCAAAAATGCACTGAAAATTAAGAAAGACGATCCCGAAGCTAAAATATTCATACTCTACAGAGATATAAGAACATACGGATTCAGGGAAATATATTATAAAGAAGCGCGTAAAGAAGGTATTGTTTTTATACGCTATAACGAGAAGGACCCGCCTGAGGTATCAGATGTCAATGGTGTTTTAAGCACTATAAAGGTTAACAGTCCTGATTTTCAGGAAGAAATTATTATTGAAGCCGATAAACTCATCTTAAGCACAGGAATAACTGCAAACGATGACAATGCTAAGATTTCAAATATGCTTAAAGTACCTCTGAATGCAAGTGGGTTTTATGTAGAGGCACATATGAAATTAAGACCGGTTGATTTTGCCACGGAAGGATTATTTTTATGTGGGTTGGCTCATTCACCAAAGATGATTGATGAGAATATATCACAGGCTAAAGCAGCAGCTGCAAGGGCAGCTACCATACTTTCAAAAACCCACCTCGAGGTTGGAGCTCAGGTATCGATTGTTGATCAGAATAAATGTATTTCTTGTATGACCTGTGTGAATTCATGTCCTTTTGGCGCTCCATTCTGTAACTATGACCACAAAGCTGAGATCGAAAGCGCAAGTTGTATGGGTTGTGGGATTTGTGCTGCGGAGTGCCCGGCAAGAGCGATACAGTTAAACCATTTCAAATCGGATCATTTTAAAATAATGATTGACCAATTATTTAATGTATTGGAAACTGAAACTTTTAATTAGCATGACTGATAATCCATTTGAACCTAAGATTCTTGCTTTCTGCTGTCACTTTTGTGCATATGCTTCAGCTGATCTGGCCGGATCGATGCGCCTTCAATATCCTCCGGGAGTAAGAATAATCAGAACACCCTGCACAGGAAGGTTAGAGGTTGAATATTATATGAAAGCGATAGAAAACGGCGCTGATGGAGTCCTGGTAGCAGGATGCCTGGAAGGAGGTTGCCATTTTATTGACGGGAATCTCATTGCAAAGAAGCGCGTTAATGCCATTCGTACAATTCTGGAAGAATGCGGAATAGAAAAAGAACGTCTGCGGATGGTGAATATTTCGGCTGCCATGGCCAAGAATCTTGTGGACATAATTTTCGAAATGGTCGACACTATAAAACAAATAGGACCAAATCCCTTAAAAAACAATTCAAAAATCTTAAAAGAGGAGATACACAAATGATAGTTGCTCAAAGAAAAACAATCCCTGAACTGAAAAATATTATTAATGGACATGAAAACGTTCTTGTTCTTGGGTGTGGAACATGTGTGACAGTATGCCTGGCTGGAGGGGAAAGGGAAGTCTCAATAATAGCTTCAGCATTAAGAATAGCTTTTAAGAAAACAGGCGAACGCGTAAAAGTAAGTGAATTAACTATCGAACGCCAATGCGATAATGTATTTATTGAAACTGCCGTTGAAGAGATTAAAAAAATTGATGCAATCCTTTCGCTCGGTTGCGGGGCTGGTGTTCAGGCTATTGCGGAGCGTTTCCCTGAAAAACCGGTTTATGCCGGACTCGACACTGCCTTTTTAGGCATTCTCGAATCCAGAGGTGTCTGGACTGAAAAATGTAGCCAATGCGGAGCTTGTGTTCTAGCTGATTTTGGCGGAATTTGTCCTGTAACACGTTGTGCAAAACACATGTTAAACGGACCATGCGGAGGTTCCCGCATAGAAAGATGTGAAATCAACTCTAACCAGCCTTGCGCCTGGCAGCTCATTTATAAAAGGTTAAAGGATATCGGCCAATTAGACAAAATAAAGAAAATATATCCTGCAAAAAACCGCGGTAAAAGTCTGAGTGGGGGAAGCCGTACAATTATCCGTGAGGATCACAGGATCTAAACTCATTAAAGAAAGTCAGAGTAAAAAGTTTTCAATCAACATACTTATTTAAGTTTTCCCATTTTACTTTCCATTTGCCATTATGTGGAAACTGTTTCGAAACACACATTTTTGCAACAGCAGTCAATAATCCTCCGTTTCCGGGAAGGTAAATCGACAGCCTGGCATCCTGATAATTATGTCCATTGAGTAAATACCTGTTTTTTGGTGCGTTCATCAGTAAAAAATCAATAGCCTGCTCTCCCCTTCCGATAGAGGCAGCAGACATAGCCAGCATGGGAAAATCCCAACCCCAGGTAGTTTTCCAGTTCCATTTTGCCATTATTGTATCAAGAGAATTTCCCAAAATGACCGGATCCACCATTTTTGTCTCCGGCATAACCCCGGAGATACCGGCAACAATCGGATGATCACTAAGATATCTTTGGTTCTGATAAGAATCTTTGGTATCTTCTGAACAAAGATATAGTCCATTCAGCACAGGAAGTTTTGATATCTTGCCTGTTATGTCATTCCATTTCGGAACAGGATCAAGATTCAGCCGTTTTCTCCACTCCTGGGCTGTCTTTAATCCCCAATACCAGTAAACAAGCTCAAAAGAAGGATTTATTGTGGTCTCAAGTCCCAGACTTTCCTGTGCCGGTATCAAAACGGGTCCTAATAAATACCTGTTGTTTATACTATCGTGCCAGACATATGAGGCCATAAAATCTGCTGTTGCGAATACCAGTTTTTGATATTTGTTGAGTATTTCATTTTTGTTTAAAGAGTTTTTGTACAGCAGTTCCGCAAAGAATATGACATGAGGTTGTTGCCAGATCAGATAGGTTCCGACTGTGCTTGGACTCTCCCTCCCATCCGGACCAACCATCTTTGGCCACCTGACGCCATCATAACCCTGGTGTTCCGCGGTTTTTCTAGCATTCTCGAAAATGCTGAAATAATATCCCATCTGCTTTTCAAGTATATCGCTTCGCTGCCATAACGCGAAATGAACTGCATGCCACCAGTGCATCTCAAGATGGAACTTTCCAAACCAGCTGTTATAGGTCAGTCCTGTTTCTGCAGCAGGCAAAGAACCACTGCATTGAATTTTTGTAAGATACTGAGAAAGGATAACGCGCCTTTCCAGCTCAGAGGCCCGTGTGTCAGAGCATTCGGAGAAATCGACCGCACCACCTGTTGACCAGAACTTTTCCCAACTACTTTTACTGGCAGCTTCAGTTTCGCCAAAATTTAGCATTCTGCCTTCTTCAGGATCTTTCATAAACTGACAGGAAAACGAATAGACTGAATCTGACTGTTGAGGTTCAAGATAATACAAATGCTGAGCGACCTCCTTTAATTGTGCTGTGTTGCGCCAGACCAAGACGTTATAATTATCCTTGTCCTGTGTCCGGCCAAATATTGTACAATTATTTGTATCGGCGAGGATTTTGGTGACATGTTTTTCGGGAGAATTAAAATCATAACCGGTTGGAGTAGCGACTCCGAGAGGAAAGTGTATTTTAATTCTCAGTCTGTGTTTTCCGATTAAATCTGAAATGACCTTAACCGATATCATATCATAGTCAGGATGACAGACTGTAATTAAATGAACAGGAATCCCTTCTATGTTAAACCGGCTGTCTATCTCCCCTGTCCAGAGATTCAGCTTCTGAACAGGATCCCTGACATCAGAAATTGATATTTCTTTTCCATCCTCTTTCAATATCTGTAATCCTATCATACCCAAATGGAAACGATGAGGATTGCTTCTTAACCAATCGGAAGCGGCAGCTTTCCTGACATCTTCATTCACCCTTATCTGCCTGATGTAATCTACACTTCTGCCATGTATTTCATACGATTTATAGAGTTCAGACAACTGATAATTCTCAGGATTCTCTTCCGTATGCCAGCCCCAGTCTGCCATTGTTCCGAGAGAAATGCCTTTGGAATAGAACTCCGGGAATGTTTGAAGTCCGGTAATATCGACTGTAAAAGCGAATTTACCATTACCTACTGACAAAGAATTGAGGCTGTCGGTAACCGAATTTTCAATGTTATGCCTGGTAACCAGAGTAAAACGGTCGATTTTTGAATTATTCCTGCAGCTGCTTATTGATAGCAAAACTGTAATAAGAAGCAGCGAAATGGTGCCTTTCCTCATAATTTTGTATTTAAAAAGTACTTAAAGTTAAAAGTTTTTGTCAATTATTATTGACAACTTTAGCACTCTTAAAGCTGAAAAAAAAAGAAGTCAATCAGATGGATGCAGATATTACAATTATCGGGGCAGGTGTCGTTGGTCTTGCTATAGCTGAAAAGGTATCGGAACAGTACAAGAATGTTTTTCTTATCGAAAAACATCTGTCGTTCGGACAGGAGACGAGCAGCCGCAACAGCGAAGTCATACATGCCGGAATTTATTATACCAGGGATAGTCTGAAAGCCAGGCTTTGTGTTGAAGGAAAATGGCTTCTTTATGACTACTGCAAAAGACATGATGTTCCTTTTAATAATTGCGGGAAACTGATTGTAGCGACCTCCGCAGAGGAGATTGCGGTTATCGAAGGTATCAGGCAGACCGCAATTGGAAATGGTGTTGATGATCTGTTGATAATGGGAAAGGAGCAGATAGCAGAACTGGAGCCAAATATCTTCGCTTTGAAAGCTCTCTTTTCTCCTTCTACAGGAATCGTTGATTCACATTCCCTTATGAAACAATATGAGACCAATTCAATCAATAATGGCTGTAATATTGTATATGGAAGTGAAGTTACCGGAATCAGGCATATCACTAATGGATACGAGATTACACTACTCGATTCAGATAAAAAGAATTACAGCTTTACCACCGGGATTGTTATAAATTCTGCCGGTCTTACTGCAGACAAAATCTCTGAAATGGTTGGTATAGATGATGCCAGACTTAAGATATTATTCTGCAAAGGCGAATATTTCAGGATCAATCCGCCAAAAAACCGTTTGATAAACAGGCTTGTGTACCCTGTTCCTCATCATAACATGGAAGGTATTGGCATTCATGTTACAATAGATATGGGAGGCGGAGTGAAACTGGGTCCTGATGTGAAATATCTTGAATCAAATATTTATGATTACAAGTTAACAGCATCAAAACAAGAGGCATTTTACAAATCAGCCAAAAAATTCCTTCCTTTTCTTGAGTTTGATGATCTTGCTCCTGAAATGGCCGGGATCCGTCCAAAAATCCAAAAGCCAGGCGAACCCCTCAGGGATTTCTATATTATGGAAGAGAGCAAGAGGGGACTCCCGGGGTTTATTAATCTCATCGGGATAGAGTCACCAGGATTAACCTCGTCTATATCGATCGCAAAATATGTAGACAGTCTGATTAAATGATGTCAGGTTTTGCTTCTCAGAAGATTCTGGAGATCAGCCATTTCGTCCCTGAATCTGGCAGCTTCAATAAAATCAAGATCTGCTGCAGCTTTTTCCATACTCTTTTTGGATTTTTCTATCGCTTTCTCAAGAGCTTCCCTGTTCATATACTTTACAACAGGATCTGCAGCAATATCAGGTCTGTCCGGTTCAATATAGGCTTTTACTGAGGCTCCCTTCTTCCCCAGCCCGCTGAGCACTGATCCCATTTTCCTTACTATCTGAGTTGGTGTGATGCCCATCTCTTCGTTATATCTCAGCTGTTTGCTTCTTCTTCTGTTGGTTTCATCAATGGTCTGCTGCATGCTCCGGGTAACAATATCTGCATACATAATTACTTTCCCATTCAGGTTTCGTGCAGCTCTGCCCGCTGTCTGAGTCAGTGACCTTGATGACCGGAGAAATCCTTCCTTGTCAGCATCAAGAATGGCAACAAGTGACACCTCAGGGAGATCCAGTCCCTCTCTTAGCAGGTTAACGCCAACAAGTACATCTATTGCCCCTGTACGGAGCTCTTCCATTATATCAATACGGTCAAGAGTGTCGATATCCGAATGAATGTAGCTGCATTTTATATCATATTTTATCAGATAAGATGAAAGTTCTTCTGCCATTCGTTTGGTGATAGTGGTTACAAGGGTTCTCTCCCCCGATTTGGACCGGGACCTGATCTCACCCATCAGGTTATCAATCTGGTTAAGGCTCGGGCGTACCTCTATGGGAGGATCGAGCAGGCCGGTAGGTCTGATTACCTGGTCAACATAGACACCTTCGCTTTTTTCGAGTTCATAATCAGCAGGAGTGGCACTTACGAAAATTGTCTGACCTGTAAGCGATTCGAATTCCTCAATCCTCATAGGTCTGTTGTCGAGGGCTGCGGGTAGTCTGAATCCATATTCAACAAGAGTTTGTTTTCTGGAATGGTCACCTCCGAACATTGCCCTGATCTGAGGCAGACTGACATGACTTTCATCGATAACAGTAATAAACTTATCGGGAAAATAGTCGAGCAGACAGAATGGCCTGGTTCCCGGTTTTCTACCGTCAAAATAACGGGAATAATTTTCAATACCGCTGCAATAGCCAAGTTCTTTGATCATTTCAAGATCGTACAAGACACGTTGTTCCAGTCTTTTTGCCTCCTCCTTTTTTCCAATTTCATTGAAATGAGTGACCTGCCGAACCATATCATCCTGTATATCGCTGATGGCCATATTAATCCTTTCGCGTGTTGTAACAAAAATATTTGCAGGATAAACGATATACTCATTCAGGATTTCCAGCCTGTGGCCACTGACCGGATCGAAAGTATTTAAATCTTCAATCTGGTCACCAAAAAATACTACCCTTACTGCTATATCTGCATATGCCGGGAAAATGTCAATAGTATCACCACGGACCCTGAAGGTACCATGTTTAAATTCAAGTTCGTTCCGTGAATAAAGGCTGTCTACAAGTTTCCTGAGAAGTAGATTCCTTGGAATCATCTGTCCTTTCCTTATATGGACAGTATTTGAATGAAAATCATCAGGGTTACCAATACCATATATGCAGGATACCGAAGAGACAACTATTACGTCACGCCGGCCTGAGAGTAAGGACGAAGTAGCACTCAGACGAAGCTTTTCGATCTCCTCGTTAATTGAAAGGTCTTTTTCAATATACGTATCTGATACAGGAAGGTAAGCCTCCGGCTGATAATAATCGTAATAAGAGACGAAGTATTCAACCCTGTTTTCAGGAAAGAACTGTTTGAATTCCCCATAAAGCTGTGCAGCAAGAGTTTTGTTGTGACTTAATACAAGAACAGGCCGGTTAACTTTCTCAATTACATTGGCAATCGTAAATGTCTTTCCGGAACCTGTTACTCCAAGAAGTGTCTGAAAAGGAACTCCCTTTTCAAGTCCGTCGACTAGTTGCTTAATCGCTTCCGGTTGATCTCCGGTTGGCTGGAATTCGGATATAAGTTTGAAATCCATACAGTGTTTCGTAAAAAGAGTACAAAATTAAGAAAATTTCCAATGGGTCATGCCATGGCATGACCCTCCAATCGAATATTGTATCATGTAGGGCCAAGCCATGGCGTGGCCCGGAAGTTAGTACAAGAAAAGGCGCTCTGTCGGGAGCGCCTTTTCATTTCGGATTTCCGGTATATTTAGCCTAAATAACCTTTTAATAATCTGCTGCGTGAAGTATGTCTTAATCTTCTTATAGCTTTCTCTTTTATCTGACGAACCCTTTCGCGGGTAAGACCAAATTTTTCTCCTATCTCTTCGAGTGTCATCTCCTGACATCCGATGCCAAAGAAGAATCTGATAATATCCCTTTCTCTTTCCGTAAGTGTGGCAAGTGCCCTGTAAATCTCTCTTGACAGTGATTCATCCATCAGAAGCTTATCAGCCACCGGAGAATCAGAATTGGTAAGTACATCAAGCAAGCTGTTATCTTCCCCTTCAATAAAAGGAGCATCAACAGACACATGTCGCCCGGATACTTTCAGAGTATCAGTCACCTTTTCCTTTGGCAATTCGAGAACATCAGCAAGTTCTTCAGGTGATGGCGTCCGTTCGTTTTCCTGTTCAAATTTCGAGAAAGCTTTATTGATCTTATTTAAGGAACCTACCTGATTCAACGGCAACCTGACAATTCTCGATTGTTCAGCGAGGGCCTGAAGAATTGATTGCCTGATCCACCATACAGCATAGGAAATGAATTTGAAACCACGTGTTTCATCAAATTTTTCTGCAGCCTTGATAAGGCCCAGGTTTCCTTCGTTGATAAGATCGGGGAGACTAAGTCCCTGGTTTTGATATTGTTTTGCAACAGAAACAACAAAACGCAAATTCGCTTTGGTGAGTTTCTCAAGAGCAGCTCTGTCGCCTTTCTTTATCCTTTGAGCCAATTCAACTTCTTCCTCTACCGATATCAACTCTTCCTTACCAATCTCCTGCAAATATTTGTCGAGTGAAGCACTCTCCCTGTTTGTTATAGATTTGGTAATCTTTAGTTGTCTCATTATGCCTCCCAAAAAATTTCCGCAAAGATATTGCTTTCTTGTATAATAACAAAAATAATTCACTATTGTTGTGAACAGGGGATTAATATTTATTAATCCCCTGAATAACAGTGAATTATGTAGTTATAAAATTTAGTTACCAAACTGGTAATTTAAAATTGTTCCGTCGGGTTGGATTCCTCCGATCGATTTAAGACTTTTTTCATTATTTGTAAATTGTCGTATATCATCAGGAGTTCTCACCTTTTTGCCATTGACATTAAGGATAATATATCCGCGTGACATTCCAATATCTTTAAATTTTCCATCATTAATTTCCATTACTTTAACACCATAGTCAATATCCATTGAGCTCTTATCTGAGGAACTAAGAGATTTAAGCCGTGCACCAAAAACCATATCTCCTTCATCCATAGCAGCAGTAACAACACTTGTATTTCCTGCCTGGTTCTTCAGAACGATCGGCACAGAAGTCTCTTTCCCTTTTCTCAGGTATGTAACAGTTGCTTTGTAACCCGGACGATGTTTACTTACCTGCTCCTGTAATTCGGAGACAGAGTTAACCGGCTGGCTATCAAATTTGATAATTACATCATTTTCTTTCATCCCTGCCGCTTCAGCTGAACCATCCTTAATTACTCTGGTAACAAGTACACCCTTTACTTCACTAAGATTCAGTTTTTCAGCATCTTCCGATTCTACATCCTGTATATTCACACCAATGAGAGCTCTCTGAACCTGTCCATACTCCTTGAGATCATCCACAACTTTTTTTACAATTGTTACAGGTATGGCAAATGAGTTGCCTGAATAAGCACCGTTTGGCGAAATAATTGCAGATGTAATTCCAACCAGCAGGCCTTTGGTATTTACGAGTGCACCGCCGCTATTTCCCATATTAAGAGCTGCGTCTGTCTGAATAAATGACTCAATACGATAGTCACCTTCGTTGAGATCAAGACTTCTTCCTTTCGCACTTACAATACCAGCAGTTACGGTTGATGTCAAATTGAAAGGATTTCCTACGGCCAGTACCCATTCGCCAAGCTTGAGCTGATCCGAATCGCCATATTTAATAGTTGGAAGGTTTTCTGCCTTAATCTTAAGTAAGGCAATATCGCTGCCCGGGTCGCGTCCGATGACCTTGGCAGTGAAGGTTCTCTTATCATTTAATGTAACATCAACAGATTCAGCGCCTTCAACAACATGATTGTTGGTAATTATATAACCATCACTGGAAATAATAACCCCGGATCCATATCCGTTAGCTTCCCTTGGCTTGTTGGAATACCGGTCACCGTAAAACCATTGCATAATAGGATTATCAGCCTGCGATCCTATCACTGTTTTTGTATGAACATGAACAACTGCGTGAACTGTCAGCTCCGCAGCATACGTGAGATCAATCTGTCCCTCCTGCGGCTGAAGCGAAGTCAAATAAGCCTGCGCATCCCTCACTTCAACTTTAGAGCTGTCCTTCGAAACTGCCAGTGAGGGCTTTACCACTATTTTTGTATAGGCAAACAATGCGATAAAAGCTCCCAACAGAGCCATAAATAATGCACCTATTAAATACTTTCCTTTCATGTTTTTCATTTTTTTAATTTAATTCAACTTTTATTCCGGCTTAAAGTTCACTTTCTATGCCTTTATAAAAGTTTAATATCTTTATAACCTTTTTTACGTAATTTTGTTTTACAAATATCATGTATTTTTTAGAAGGTTTTCAATAATATCCAAAGATTAACAACACTTTAACACTGATGATAAGAGTCTTTAACTAAAACCGGTGAGACGGAAACAACTTTATGCCTGGCTCCTGAAGACTGATTTATATGACGAAAGAAAAACTGTACGGAAAGACATTAAATGAGCTGATTGCTGTGACCAGGCGTATCGGGTTGCCGGGATTTGCTGCAAAACAGATATCCGACTGGCTCTATAAGAAGGAGATACAGGCCATTGATGAAATGACAAATTTGTCTAAAAAAACCAGAGAACTTCTTTCGGTTGATTATGAGATCGGACTTTCATTGCCTGTGAATGAATCCAAAAGCTCTGACGGAACCAAAAAATATTTATATAAAGTACTTACTGATAAATTCATAGAAACAGCTTATATTCCTGATGATGATCGTGCTACGATTTGTGTATCATCACAGGCCGGATGTAAAATGGGTTGTATTTTCTGTATGACCGGGAAGCAGGGTTTCCAGGGAAACTTATCGTCCAATGAGATCCTGAACCAGTTCAGAAGTCTTCCTGAATTCTCAAATCTGACCAATATAGTTTATATGGGTATGGGTGAACCGTTAGACAATATCACTGAGGTCCTTAAGAGTCTTGATATTCTCACTAATGAATGGGGATATGCATGGAGCCCTACCAGGATCACGGTAAGTACGGTAGGACTAACGGCAGGTATAAGGGAATTTCTTGAAAAAAGCAGGTGTCATCTTGCAGTGAGTCTGCATTCTCCATTTGACGAGGAGAGAAAGAAGCTGATGCCTGTTCAGCGTACCAACACTATTAAAGAGGTACTTGATATAATCCGCAAATTCGATTTTACAAGTCAGCGAAGAATCTCCTTCGAATATATCCTGTTTAAAGGAGTAAATGATACCCCCGCTCATGTTAAAGAGCTTGCCAGAATCCTTAATGGAATAAAGTGCAGGATCAATATTATACGCTTTCACCCGATTCCGGGATCAGAATTCCAGAGTCCCAATCTTGGAACCACAATCAATTTTAAGGAGGCTCTTAATGCAAAAGGAATACTTACAACCATCAGGGCGAGCCGGGGAGTTGACATACAGGCTGCATGCGGTTTACTATCCACGATAGAACAAAACAAATTTGGTCAGAAATGAGGAAAATACTTTTTATCATTTCGCTGGCATGCTTAACCGTGTATTCTTTTTCACAGGAGAAATCATCTGAAACATTTCATGCCGACTCGTCATTGACACATGCATCTGTCTCACTCTGTGTTGCAAATGCAAAAACCGGAGATATAATTATAGATTATAATTCCGGAATAAGTCTGACACCGGCTTCAGTTATGAAGGTTATTACATCAGCTGCTGCTCTTGAATTGCTCGGACCGGAATACACCTTTAAAACCACTGTAGGCTATACCGGATCTCTGAATAAAAGATCAGGAAAGTTAAGAGGGAATATAATCATTCTTGGAGGAGGCGATCCTGCATTGGGATCGAATTACTTTTCTGATCATTACCGCAATTTTGTGAACAACTGGATCATGGAAATTGCAAAACTGGGAATCAGAAGAATAAAAGGCAGGGTAATAACTGATGACTCATATTATGATTATTTGCCAGTACCGGCTAAATGGCTCTGGGAAGATGAAGGCAATTATTATGGCGCAGGAGCATATGGTTTATCTGTCTATGACAACACTTACGAAATTCATTTTAAAACGTTATCTGATAGTTCTGCTCCGGTGATTAAAGAGATTATTCCAGATGAGTGCCGGTTTGAATTATCCAACTTTCTCATTTCTTCAGGCACTACCGATGAAGGCTATGTTTTTGCCGCTCCCTACAGTAAAAACGGCTGGCTTGCCGGAAAGATTCCTGTTAACCAGGACGATTATGTACTGAAAGCCTCAATTACCGACCCTCCTCTTCTGCTAGCCAGAATATTGAACGATAAACTTAAAGCCAGAGGTATCAGAACTTCGGGAAATCCCACCACAATAAGACTGGAATCAAAGTATAAAGCGGATAAGGTTGTATCTATAACGGAAACCATCTCTCCACCGCTTTCTGATATAATTGAAGTACTAAATCACGAAAGTGTTAATCTGTTTGCAGAACATCTGATAAAAGAACTTGGGAAAAAATTTAAAAATAACGGGTCAACTGCTTCAGGTGCTGATGTTATCATTGAATTTCTTAAAAATTCCGGGATAGATACAAATGGGATGTTTATCGAAGACGGAAGTGGATTGTCGCCTCTTAATGCGATTAATACCAGGGAAGTGGTCAATCTCCTCGTCTATATGAAAAACAGGGGCAAATATTTCACTGAATATTATTCTTCTTTCCCGGATGCAGGAAAAGATGGAACTCTCAAGAATTACTTTAAGGATCCGCTCTTCGATTCAAGGCTCAAAGCGAAGAGCGGCTCGATGACCAGGGTGAGAAGCTTCGCAGGATATTTTACTACGATTTCCGGAAAAAAAATGGTCTTCTGTATAATAATCAACAATTACTCAGGTCCTTCAGCAAAAATTATTTCAGGAATCGAGGAAAATATCAGAGAATTGATATCCAATAATTAAGATAATCAACTGCATCTGACTATCTGAGAAAAACTGACAATTCTCACAATCGGAAATTGGTCTATATTTGTACCTTTTATTTCATTAAACCTTATGAATAATAAAATTTCTATACGGAAGTGTAAAGAATATGATCTTCATGATGTCTTTGATCTGATTTCCGATATATACGCAAATACTGATGGCCCTGATGTTAACGGCAAAAGAGTACTGGTAAAACCCAATATTCTTACAGATGATGACCCTGCAAAATGCATTAGCACTCATCCTGTGGTTGTGGAAGCAATGATCCGGTTTCTGCAATCAAAGGGTGCCACTGTACTGGTAGGAGACTCTCCGGCAGTGCATACTCAGAAATTCAGGGGTGAGAAATCAGGTATCTTCAAAGTTTGTGAAACAACCGGAGCCAAATGGATTAATTTCATGGAGAATCCGGTTGAGAAAACATTAAGGAAAGGGAAGATCAGGGTTGCCTCTGTTGTCAACCATGTTGATCTTATCATATCTCTTCCCAAATTCAAGAACCACGAACTTGTATATTTTACGGGAGCGATAAAAAATACTCTGGGTCTCGTACCCGGCTTCAGCAAGGCAAAACAGCATGCCCTGCACCAGGACAGGAACAGATTTGGTGAGTTTCTTGTCGATCTCAATGAAGCTGTAACACCTGACTATTTTCTGATGGATGGAATAATTGGGATGGAAGGTCCCGGACCAGGCAGAGGTTTCCCAATTGAAGTAGGATTATTATTAGGCTCAACAAATCCTCTTGCACTTGATATTATAGCCAGTCGCATAGCAGGTTATGAGCCCCTCCTGATACCAACATCAAGGGTAGCTTTTTTCAGGAAAATCTGGCTCAGTTCGGAAGATGAAATAATTTATGATGGTCCGGAGATCAGCAGTATTAAAAAGGCAGGATTTACCAAAATTCCCATTTCAATTACCAATAATATTTCTCTGAAGTTTATAATGAAAAGGATTAAGTTCCTGAAAAAGATTGAAAGACGTCCGGTCTTCATACATGAAAACTGCACAGGTTGTCAGAAATGTGTAAACATTTGCCCTGTACAGGCCATTCTGCCTCTTTCATCAAATAAAACTCATATTGTTCTTACAGATAAAAAATGCATCCGGTGTTTCTGCTGCAGTGAAGTCTGCACTGATAATGCTGTCGAAATCAGAAGGAAGATCTTTGGCGTCTAGACATCAATCTTAGCGTACTTTGCATGTGTTTCAATAAATTCCCTTCGAGGCGGTACCTCATCGCCCATGAGCATTGAAAATATATGATCAGCTTCAGCAGCACTTTCGATTGTAACCTGTCGGAGAGTCCTGGTTTCAGGATTCATTGTTGTTGACCAGAGCTGTTCGGCATTCATCTCACCAAGACCTTTGTATCTCTGAACGCCGACAGAAGATTCTTTCCCCTGTCCCATTTCCACCACTGCCAGTTCACGTTCCTCTTCGGTCCAGCAGTAGCGTTCTGCTTTACCTTTTTTGATCAGATAGAGAGGCGGTGTTGCAATATAGATATTTCCGCCTTTGATCAGATCCTGCATATACCTGAAAAAGAAAGTCATGATAAGCGTGGTAATATGAGAACCGTCAACATCGGCATCAGTCATGATTATGATTTTATGATACCTGAGACCATTGATGTTAAGTGCTTTGCTGTCATCTTCAGTTCCGATATTGACACCAAGGGCAGTAAAGATATTTTTTATCTCTTCGCTTTCATAAATTCGGTGTTGCATTGCTTTTTCAACATTCAATATCTTTCCTCTTAATGGCAGAATTGCCTGAAAACCGCGATCACGGCCTTGTTTTGCCGTACCACCTGCGGAATCACCTTCCACAAGATATATCTCGCAATTGGCCGGATCCCTGTCGGCACAATCGGCCAGCTTGCCCGGGAGTCCGGAACCTGATAATACATTCTTCCTCTGGACAAGCTCCCTGGCTTTTCGTGCTGCATGACGGGCAGTAGCGGCAAGGATTACCTTCTGAACAATTATTCTTGCATCTTTAGGATTCTCTTCGAGGTAGTTTGTAAGCATTGTGCTGACAGCCTGATCTACCGCACCCATTACTTCAGAGTTTCCCAATTTTGTTTTTGTCTGTCCTTCAAACTGCGGTTCAGCAACTTTTACAGAGATTATTGCGGTAAGTCCTTCGCGGAAATCATCTCCGTTAATATCAAATTTTAGCTTTGAAGTAGCACCCGAATCTTCAGCGTATTTTTTGAGTGTGCGTGTCAAACCTCTTCTGAATCCGGCAAGATGGGTTCCACCTTCTATTGTATTAATATTATTCACATAGGAATGGACATTCTCGGAGAAGGAGTTATTGTATTGCAATGCAATCTCCACCGGCACCTCTGTCTTGTCGAATGTTATATGAATGATTTTTTCAATCAGCCTTTCCCTGTTAGAATCAAGATATTCTACAAATTCCTTCAGCCCCAGCTCAGAGCGGAATTCTTCATAACGCGGAATTCCACCGTTGCCGTCATCAATCAGTTCTCTCATATCTTTAATAGTGAGAAGTATCCCTTTGTTCAGGAATGCCAGTTCCCGAAGACGTGCCGAAAGGATCTCAAAATTGAATTCAGTTGTCTGGAAAATGGTGCCATCAGGCTTAAATGTAATAGTAGTTCCCGATTTATCTGACTTACCGATGACCTCAACCTCGCTAACCGGTTTCCCTTTTTCATATTGCTGTCTGTAAATCTTTCCTTCTCTCACAATAACAGCGGAGAGATGGGCTGAGAGAGCATTCACGCAGGATACCCCAACTCCATGAAGACCTCCTGATACTTTGTAAGAATCTTTATCAAACTTACCCCCGGCATGCAAAACTGTCATAACAACTTCAAGTGCGGATTTCTGTTCTTTTTCCATTATCCCTGTTGGAATACCTCTGCCGTCGTCTATCACAGTTACTGAGCCATCTTCAAGGATAACAACTTCAATTTTAGTGCAATATCCTGTAATTGCCTCATCAATAGAATTGTCAATAACCTCATAGACAAGATGATGCAAACCTTTTACTCCGATGTCACCTATATACATTGCAGGTCTTTTCCTTACGGCTTCAAGACCTTCAAGAACCTGAATATTATCTGCTGAATAATCTTTACTGTCCTGCAGTTTTTTTTCTTTGTCACTCATTATTCATCTATTATTTAGTCTGTAATATTTTATTATCTATTATACCTGATCATACCAAAAGAAAACAGGGAGACTTCTCTGATCTGACTCCATTATAATGACATTAAACTTGTTTTAATTGGTAATGAAATCACGATATCTTTTTCATCGTTTTCAGCCTTCAGAATCAACCTCAATTTTCCTATTATAAATTATTGATATTATGATTATTAATTATATCGGCAAATATACGGATTTTAAATGGTTTTTCCTTAAAAAAATGTTAAAAATAATGCACATTTTTCATTAAGAAATTAACACTAAAAAATTGTCTGGCAGGCAGGTTATAAACTATAAGTGAACCCTAGCATAAACAGAAAATTCTGAGATGGGTAATAGGCCCATTCGTAATAACTGTTATAGGAGATATTATTAAGTTTTGTCCATATTGAGAGTATCTTGGAATAACGGTATTCAGCACTGAGATTCAGATTGAAATGAGCAGGCATTTTAATTATTTCAGCAGGATTATTCAGAGGCAGAACTGTAGAAGCTGAAATGTTTTCTCCATTTATAATCAGCTGGCGCATACCCTGGACCGATATATCCATTCCTGCAATAATTTTATCTCTCAGGTTATATTTTAAACCCAGTTTCCCATCCCACCCCGGCTTATTCCAGGCATAATCAAAGTTGGAAAGAGTATATTTATTCAGATTTACCATAGCGTTGAACGAGAGTTTATCATTGATAGCCCCGCTCATTTCACCATGGACATTGAAAAGTTCAACATCATCGGTAAGAGCTGAGAAATAACTTCCTCTGTCAGGTGTAAAAATACTGTCAGGAAAGACGATGCTGGAATAAAAGAGCATTTTATCAATCAGAGAATATGAAGCAGACACCATGTAGGTCCCTCCTATCCCTGTATTACCTTTCAAACCGGTTAAAACAATGAGTTTATGATTTGTGTTTGGCAGTTTAAAGAGGCTGCCGTTGCCAAGTAAATACGGATTTTCTGAAATTATTATTGAGGGTTCATTCTTCTCCAGTTTCCCTGATAATCCGGCAAAAAACCTTATGTATGTCGGAACTATGTTAAAACTGAAGTTGATATCAGGATAAACATGAAGCTTCGCTGTAACTGTCTCATTTTTATCAAGCAGCGCCTGTATGCCAAGTTTAAAGCTCCACTGTTCTGCACTCTTTTTTATAAAGGGACTGATTGAGAATATGTATTTCGGATCCGAATAGAGAAAATCAGAAAGCCTGTAATAGTCATAGCTGATTCCTGATCCCACATAAAATTCCTCATATGATTTTGCCATCATCCCGGTGATACCGGCACTATGCTGGAAAAGGTCTTTTGTGTTGTAAAAGAAGTTATAATATACATCGAAATCATAAGAGAAACTGGTTGAGTCTAATGTTAATGAGGATAATGAAGCTTTTGCACCCAAATTATTATAGCGCATCCTCAGATCACGCTTTGGAGGGGAAACATCTATTAACATTGGATTAAACGGACTATAGCCGTAAGCATATCTGATCTTCTGACTGAAATCAACTGAGCTACTGAACAGGCTTTTCCGAAAGAATTTCCGGCCAAACAGGGAAACATCGTTGTCCATATATCCTGCAAAAACCTTCCTGCCATTATCGAGTTCAACTTTCCCGTTTGTTGAAAAATGCCTTCCGTAAAATCCAATTGAACCTTTCTTTGATCGCTCATTTGTAATGCTTACTTCAGCGAGTGGTGTGATGTAGTTGCCAAGGCCGATATTTACATAGCTTTTGTAAAGCTTGGGTAAAGGGTCAGGTAATAAAGAAGCTGCCTTAATCGGACTTATGGTATACTCAGGAACAAAGGGTGTTGTATTTATCTCATAGCGAAAGTCAGGTCTTACTTTCGAAGTATCATTCATGTCGGGCAAAAAACTTTTCTTTTTTGACTCCGGCAGAGATGGTTTGTATGGATTATACAAAGTAACCTCTCTTTTAAGCCCCGTCTCCTGTTTCTTAACCTGTGCACTCACAGGCAATAAAGAGAATAATAAGAAGACTGGTACTATAATATTTCTTTTTATCATGTCAAATTAATTTCTTAATCACTTTGTAATTTTTACTGTTCGCTTTTTGGTAATTTGTCGTTTCCGACCGTATCAGGTTTAGTCTCGTCCAGTGAGTTTAATTTGGCTTTAGCCTCATCAAGTATCCCGTCGTTATCAACTGAATAATAATCCTTCAGGCTCTGAAGTGTTGCACGGGCCTGCAATGAATCGCCCTTTTTTATACTGATATCTGCAAGAAGAAGGAACATCCTTGCCATCCAGTATTGATGCGGAGATTTCTGATCAATGAACTCTAAAATAATCTTTTCTGATTCAGCCAGTTTATCTTTCTTGTAAAGAAGCTCAGCTACTCTGAATTTTGACTCTGCTCCTTCTTTGCTGGTTACTTCTGTTGCCACTTTTCGGAAATCTCTCAGGGCATCATCAAAATTATTAAGACTATAATTTGCTTTTGCGCTCATAAATGTAGCTTCCCTGATCAGCTCCTCCGGAATATTTGCAGTACTGTTTATTTTCCCTGCAGCAATAATCGTCTTCTGGGCATCTCCCGCCTGATAAGCTGATCTAAGTTGTCCCCGAAGGGCAATGAGTTTATTTGCATCATTCGATGAAGCTTTCTCAAGTTTCTCATAATAACCAAGGGATCCTAAATAATCTTCTTTGTCATAAAGCATTGAAGAAGAAGCTATCAGCGATTGTTCAAGGAACTGACTGTTGGGTTCGGCTGAGACTTCTTCGTACAGTTTAAGTGCTCCGGTTGTATCACCTGCAGATACCAGGCATTCTGCCAGGTAATATTGTGCATTTTGTCTGAAACTGCCATTGGGAAATTCATTAAGGTAGTTCTTCAAAACATCTGCAGCCTTGTCATATTTACCGGTCATAAAAAGATTTTCGCCTGACGTATAAAGGAGTGAATCCTTCTGAGCCAGGTTAATATCACCATAACCATTGAGAGTCTTTACATAACTGAAATAAGATTCAACGTCATTAATATCGACATAGGTATTTCTCAATCCCGTCATTGCATCTCTTGCCTCAGGGGTTGATTTGTAGTTCTCGATCACCTTTTTATACTGGGAAATAGCTTTTTCATTTTCCCCCAGGTTATAATAAAGAAGTCCCAGTTGAACAATGGAACGTGGAACAAAAGGACTGGCCGGATAATTTGAGATAATTGTATTAAAATCTGATTCTCCGCTTTTGAAATCTTCCAGGACCAGATAGGCCCTGCCTCTTTCGAATATGGCATTAGGAACAAACGGAGAAGAAGGGTATTTCTGAATAAGAGAAGTGAGCACTTCAATTTTGCCTCTCCCGTCATTGATAAGTCCGAGGCAAAATCCCTTCTGAAACATAGCATAATCAGCATCCTGCTTTCCATATTCAATTACTTTATCATAATAGGTAATTGCTGAAGTATAGTTGGTAACAACATAGTAACAATCAGCAATTCTGTCCTTAGTATCTGCAAGGACTTCGGGTCTCACATTTGTAACACCTGCCTCGAAAGTTTTAAAATGATTCAATGCATTAGTGTAGTCTTTAAGGTTAAAGAAGGCATAGCCAAGGTTGTACCTGATAAGGCTGTATTCACTTAGAAGGGTAGAACCGGGTATTCCCATGAACAACTCATAATCATCTTTTGCCTCACTGTAATGACCAAGCCTGTAATTTGCTTCACCTCGCCAGTAGATTGCTCTTGCCCTTATCTGCCTGTTGTACTTTTCATACTTTAGCGACTTATCAAACAGATCAATTGATGCTTCAAGCTGAATGTTATTAAATAGCTCCAATCCTCTGAAAAATGCAACCTTTTGATAGGCCTCTTCCAGCCGGCTGTCTTTATTACCGATCTTTTCAAGTGCAGACATGGCAGCTTTGTAGTTCTTAATCTGCATGAATGTACTGACAAGATAATCGTATACCTCCTGGATCCTTGGTGAACCGGGGTATAGGTCGATATATTCCTGAAAAGCTGCAATTGCCTCACCAAAAGGAGAATATGCCGTTTCGTAAGTCAGTTTTGCATAGTTATAAAGTGACTCTTCCTTGATTCTTTTATCGAAATTAAGCTGCGATGCCTGACCAAACGCTAATCGTGAACGTACTTTATCTCCTTTTTGCATATAACAATCACCAAGGATATTCCATATATTCTGGCTCAGAATGTCACTTTTGGCACCTACTTCAAGAAGAATCTTAATTGCTTTATCAATTTCTCCGGTCTTATAGTAACAGTAACCAAGCTGGTATTTATCCTCCCGGGCACTGGCTTTTGCTCCGGTTGAATATTTTTCAAGATAAGGCAAAGCCTCTTTATAATTTCCCTTATTATAATAGGCATCCCCAATGAATCTGTAAAGTTCAATGGCCCTTGCTTTTCCGGCTGATTGAAGAAGATCGGGAGCCATTGAAAGAATACCATCATAGTCTTTCTGGAGATATAGAATCTGAACAATATAAAAAGGGACCACACCTCCGAATGTTTCATCCTCTTTCAGGCGAACGAATCCTTCCATAGCTGTCTGATACATCTTCTGTTCATAAGCTATCTGAGAGAAGTAATAGACTGCAGGAGGAGTATATTCCGTATCGATATCCTTAATTTCCGAGAACATAAGAAGCGCCCTGCTATGATCTCCTTTGATATAAAGAGAATAACCGAGTCTGAAAAAATATTCTGCCAGGATGTCGGCTTTCAGTTCCTGCCGGTTCACAGTTTCATAATAGTTTGCTGCCTTTCTGTAGTTTTTTATCTGGTAGAAATAGTTACCTAATTCCAGTCTTGCATCATTAATCCGTGGGCTCTCAGGATGGGAGTATATGAACATCATCATTCTGTATTCCGCATCGGAATTGAAAAGTTTCAATGCTGCAATTGCACTATAATATTCAGCATCAGCGACTAATATCAGGTCGGATTTATCACCGTTGCTGATAAACGAATCAAAAAGTCTTATTGCAGCAGGATATTTTTCTTTATTGAATAACTCCATTCCCCTGTTAAATTCAGACTCTGTTTCTCTGGCAGTGAAGGGAACCTGCGCAGAGATCTGATTAATTAATATTGATATAAAACTTAATAGTAAAATGAATTTGTTTCTGTTCATAACTTATTTTTTTTGGCCTGATTCAAAAAACCCGGTTCTGGGTCCGAAATCCCATAAGTGGTACATAACATATTAATTATAAGCAACATATGACATTAACCAGGGTTTTTTAGTCAATCGTAAAATTACAACTATTAAACGCCGGCAGCGGGCCTTTATTACTGATTTTATCAACATATAAATGTTAATTATCAATTCTTTCCTTATTTTGTACCTGAAATAACCGGGAAATGCAGGAGAATCTTCCATTGGATGTTATTATTGAACTGACGAACTGTACTATCTGGCAGCAGGATCATCTGGTGCTTTCCAATGTAAATCTGAGTGTCGGGAAAGGTGAGTTCGTCTATCTGGTTGGCAGAGTTGGCAGCGGAAAATCGAGCTTAATCAAAACTCTCAATGCTCAGATCCCGCTTAAAGATGGTGTTGGACTGGTTGCAGGATATGATCTGTCAAAAATAAAGAGAAGGGAAGTTCCTTACCTGCGGCGAAAGATAGGGATTGTTTTTCAGGATTTCCAGTTGCTCACCGACCGGTCGGTCAATGAAAACCTTGAATTTGTTCTGAAAGCAACGGGGTGGAAAAACAGGAGTGATATTGATGCGCGTATCGGTGAAGTTCTTGAAAAAGTAGGTCTTGGGCTAAAAGGTTACAAGATGCCGCACCAACTTTCAGGAGGCGAACAACAACGTGTTGTTATCGGAAGGGCACTTCTGAACGATCCCGATATTATTCTCGCCGATGAACCGACCGGCAACCTGGATCCCGAGACATCAGAAGGTATTTTAAGACTGCTGACGGATATAAGTAAGACCGGCAGGGCAGTTGTTGTTGCCACTCATAATTATACACTCCTGAAAAAATTCGCTGCGAGGACAATCAAATGTGAGGATGGAAAGCTTAAGGAAGTTAATGAGGATGAAGAAATTGAACTTCTTTAGGAATGAGGTGGTTGTATTAATTAACAAATATTTAACACACAGGTTTTTTTGTTTACTGAAATTATGGCGACTTTTACGACCATGAAAAGAAATATACTATTCAGAATAATCTTTCTATTAGTAGTTTTCATCAGTTTTGGAAAAACTGTATATCCAGATTTCCATCCACAGCCATATAATGTGGAACAATCCATGTCCTCAGATAATAACACAAACAGTTTCAGTTCGCACTATGAATCTATAACTGAAGACTTTATTAACCAGCCATATAAATATATATTAACAGAGGCATCCAAATGTCAGTTACCATACTCACTGAACCACTCCAAAATATATAGTTTCTGCCTTTCGATCTGGCAACCTCCAAAGTTTTTCTAGAATAATCTTCAATCATGTAACTGGCTTTATATGGGGTATAACTCATATTCGTCGGAAATGTATATCCTGATATAAGTGAAATTAACTTGTCTCTTAATTAAAAAATCCAAATCTATGAACATATTAAATTTTTTCGATCACCCGGGGAAAAAGCAGAACATTGAGTATTTTGTTCATCTTGTACGTATTGCAAAGGCAGATGATATTATCAATATCTCTGAACTTGAATTGCTTCACCGGATCGGTAAAAAACTGGGTTTTACTGATCCTGAAATTGATAATTTAATCGCAACAACTGACAAGTCTGACTACATTCCACCTTACGAACTGGCAAAACGATTTGAACAGGTTTTTGAAATAGTAAAAATGACAATGGCAGACGGTTTAATTGATAATAGTGAAATGCGTTTAGCAAGCGGATTTGCTGTTAAATCAGGTTTTAATGAAACCGAAATCCCAAATCTGTTGGGCCTGCTAATACGTGGTATCAGAGAAGGTAAAGATGAAGAAGAGCTCTTTGAAGTCTACAAAAAAGAAAGGATATTTTAACAAATCAATTTGTTTCGTAATCTAAAAAGTGATGAATGAAAGACTGGTATAAAAGGTTCTATGCCTGGATATTGGAATGGGCAAACACAAAATGGGGTGCATGGATGTTATTTGTATGCGCTTTCGCTGATGCATCCATATTAGGCTTGCCAACACCAATTTTTTTTCTGGGCTTAATGTTGCTGAATATTAAAAAAGCTTACAAGTATGCATTATTCGGGACCCTGGGGACAGTATTCGGAGCAATAGCAGGTTATTCCATTGGCCATTTTGCATGGATAGATGCGAACGGAGAATTTACGGGACTTGCACAATTTCTGTTTAACAATATACCAGGTTTTTCCATAGCTGGATACGATAAAATCCATATTCTGTACGAGAAATGGGACTTTTGGATATTGTTTGTTGCAGCGGCTCTTCCTCTGCCGTATAAGATATTTTCTATTTCATCAGGGGTGTTTGATATTAATCTATTCATCTTCTGTTGTGCTACATTGTTCAGTCAGGCAATAAAATTCTTTTTGCTGGCTCTGCTGACAATTAAATTAGGTCACGAAGTTAAAAAACTACTTGAGTTTAAATGGAAACCGGTTGTGATTATAGTAACTGCATGTACTGCAATAGCGATTATAGTTATTAAATTCTTCTAGGATATGTTTTTCAATTTAAGCCTTATTTCAGCATTCTTAATGGCCAGAAAAGTTTGTTTCGGTAGATCCTGTAAAAAGGAATCCTGACGCACCCGAATGACTCCATAAATGATGCAATTGACGGTATTGATGAACCTGCAAAATCGAGGATGGTCCTTGTTGAAGAATAATTTCTAATCAATTCATTTACAACAAAATAACCAATGCGTCTCTCCCTGCTTTGCGGGGTATTGACAACGAGAAGGATAGTCTTGTTTCCACGTATCTCAACCAGAAAAATCCCGAAAATCAACCTTTTTCTTGTCGCTCTAACACCTATGATCCGCCCTTTTTTATTCTTCAAACAAAAATTCATCAGGTTTCTTAGACGCTGATAATCACGAGCTTTAATACCTTTTATATCTTTACCTTTATTCTGCAAAAAGAGATCAATTATCTCATCCGGAGTGATGTCTGAAACGATTTCGGGATTCTTTCTTATTGATGATTCAATATTTCTCCTGCAGTGATTCGAAAAATTTTCAAATAGTGTTTCATAAGGTTTTGAAAGATCCAGAACTAAATTGGCCTTTTCTGTTACTTTGTATCCAACATTATCTATTTTCTGTCCCACACACAGATCAATAAGCTTAAAGAAATCAGGCATATAATCAAGAAACTCACTAATAGCCTCAGTAGCAGGCTTATCAGGTGAAAATGCACCAAGTTGCTGAAGAAATACCGGAGTAGCTATATATTGTATTCCAAAGCGGCTGAAGCCGGGGACCGGAAAAACAGAATCATAATCATCATCGACAAGTGCCTGCCAGCCCGGAGCCATTATATCGAGATACCAGGAATACGCATACGGACTTGCTCCCGGAGAGTTTCTGATGCAATTATCCCATTGTTCCCTGTCAATTTCGTTATTTTTATGGTATACTATCATGGTGTCTGGATTTTGACCATAAACTCAAAAACTTCTCTCCAGCAATGCCATTCGGTATCATCGATCAACGATGTATTATGCCATATACTTATGAAAAGTCCTCCAACATTTCTTGTTTCATTTATAAGTTCCGAAATAACTTTTCTGGAAGCTTCAGGATCAAGATTCCTGTAGTTGTATAATGTTACATCCATTACCTGGAAAGGAAAAATTTTCAGGTTCGTTTGCCGGTCTGATATAACATCATAGAAATAATAAGGTCTGGCAATACCTGCCCTGAAACCCGGTTCATCAGCATAGCCCATTGAATAGTCCTCGGTAATCCCTGCTTTTTGGAGATCAAGATAGGACTGGGGCATAAACAATCTGAGATAATGAAAACGGCTCAGGAGAATATCTTCTTCCAGTATATTCTTTAGACGCAGTGCTTCGCTGTTAATAAGCGAAAAACTTCCTGCCGCGTAATATGATGGATGCAGTCCTGTTTTATATATTCCGGATATTTTCCTGATAAGTTTCCTGTATTCATCATTTTTCCATGAAGGATTCTTGTCATATTTTGAATGGTCCCCAACCGGAAAAAAGAACCTGGCATTAGTATTGGCAGATTGAATATTCTCAATAATATAATCGAATACCTCGAATGGATCTTTTTCTTCCCTGACCAATATCCTGTATCTTTCACCTGCATGGCCATCATTATTTTTTAAATCACGCAAAAGACCTCCGATGGATCTGAGAATGTTCTTACCCAGGTAAGCAAATGGCTGATCCGTATCAATAGTCAGAAGAGCTTTATATTCATTACGTTTAAAAGCAAGAGTCTGATACCGTTTCAGAAAAGCTTTTGCAAGCTCTTTTGTCCAGAGGTCGACAATAGGCTTACTTAAGAATCCATTTTTATATGCAACCGAGGAAGAAGCCTGAAATCTTCCATATTCATCAGGCTGAAATTCAAGATATTCCTCATACCTGCTTATCAGATAAAAAGATGCTGCGAAAATATCAAAAGGGAGATCAGAATCAGCGGTCGTATAAAATAATACAGGCAATCCTTTCCATTCGCCAATATGAATTTCCCTCGGGGCAATATTTTTTTCAAAGAGAATTGAATCAGGACTGATTTTAAATGAGCCTGTTATGTTTTCTGAAGAATAGTTAATAACAGGGTGTTTCCCAAGCTTACGTTTGTCTGTAATAACTTCCCATGATAAACCCAGAATATCCCCCAGGATAATACCTGCTATATACCTGAGACGAGGGACATCCTCTGTCGAATATATTTTAACCGGTCCGGAATCCATAATTACAAATTTATGTAATTACTTGTTAACTAATGGTATAAAGTTTGAGAATTCTACGCGGTATTTTTAGATGAATTATTCGGTCTACCTGACAAGAAAGAAGTGTTAAAGTGAGCTAAAGTTTGGAGTGCCTAAAGTTGAAAGGTTGAAAAAGTTGAAAGGTTGAAGGAATGTTTAGAGTTAGAAGAAGTCTGGAGTACAAAACTTTTAACCCCCCTTTAGGGGAGCAGGGGGGCAAAACTTTAGGCACTCTAGGCACTTTAGGCACTCCAAACTTTTCAAAATGTTACATTTAGAATTATTTGATTATCTTTGCGCCCTAATTAACAAAGTGATTTCCACGAAGCGTTGTTAAGCATTTTGCCCAGTCTGCATTTGAGTTCATTTCGACCGGGATAACAAATCCATCGCTCCCGGAAACACATCATAAAATAAAATAATGATAAATTTTGAAGAGATGGGATTCACTCCCGGTATCCTGAAAGCAATTCAGGAACTAGGATTTGATAACCCTATGCCCGTGCAGGAAAAAGTTATTCCACTAATGCTCGGTGGTGAGGTTGATATTATTGCCCTGGCACAAACCGGCACAGGAAAAACTGCAGCTTTCGGGCTGCCATTGGTTCAGGCAACTGATACAGAATTAACCAGTACCCAGGCACTTATTCTTTGTCCAACACGTGAATTGTGCATGCAGATCACAGGCGATCTGACAGATTATGCCAAATTTACAGGAAAGCTGAAAATTCTTGCAGTATATGGTGGAGCAAGTATTGATAACCAGATCAGAAGTTTAAAAAAAGGTGTTCATATTATTGTCGCCACACCAGGGAGGCTTATTGACCTTATCGGAAGAGGAGCAGCCAGATTATCTGCTGTGACTACAGTTATCCTCGACGAAGCTGATGAAATGCTGAACATGGGTTTCCTTGACAGTATCAATGAAATTCTTGAAGAAGTTCCTGATGGAAGAAGAACACTTTTGTTTTCAGCAACAATGTCGAAAGAAATTTCGTCGATTGCCAGGAAATACATGGATAACCCGGTTGAAATAACAATTGGTACAAAAAATTCCTCTGCCGACAATGTCAGCCATGCTTATTACCTTATTCATGCAAAAGATAAATACAAAGTGCTGAAACGTATTGCCGATTTTGAACCGGACATTTACGGTATTGTTTTCTGCCGTACCCGTAAAGAGACCCAGGAAGTAGCTTCGAAGCTCATCGACGATGGTTATAATGCTGATGCACTTCATGGTGACCTTTCTCAGATGCAGCGCGATGCTGTCATGCAGAAATTCAGGATAAAAAACCTGCAGTTGCTGGTGGCTACAGATGTTGCTGCCCGTGGATTGGATGTTGACGATCTTACTCATGTTATTAATTACAGCCTTCCGGATGATACCGAGGTGTATACGCATAGAAGCGGACGAACTGGAAGAGCCGGGAAAACCGGAATTTCAATTTCGCTGGTTCACCTCAGGGAGAGGCATAATCTTCAGCAGATAGAAAGAATGGTAAAGAAACCCTTCAAAGCTATTCCAATTCCGACCGGAACAGAGATCTGCGGAAAACAATTATTCCATTGGCTTAACAAACTTGAAACTGTCGTCACTGAACATCAGGAAATTGAAAAATTCCTGCCCGAGATAAAGGAGAAACTTGCAGGGCTTGACAGGGAAGAACTTCTTAAAAGAGTTGTTTCTCTCCAATTTGACCGGTTCCTCGATGATTACCGTAATGGTGAGGATATTATCGATACTGTTTCTGAAAGAGAAAACAGCTTCGAACGATCAGGAAGAAGAGGTAAACATGAAGAATATCCGGGCAATTATACCAGGCTATTTATAAATCTTGGTAAGTCTGATGGATTTTATCCTGAACAACTTATTGAACTTGTTAACTCCAACACAAAGGGGCGGAAAGTACCTATCGGTAAGATCGATTTGCTGAAAACATTTTCCTTTTTTGAAGTTGAAGCAAGTTATGCTGACGATCTTATTGGAGCATTAAGCAATGCAACATTCATGGACAGAAGAGTTGCCGTTGAGATTGCCCAGGAAAAAACCGATAAACCACGACAAGGCGAATATTCAGGAAAAAGGACGGCCAAGTGGTCAGACAGGAGACCTGAAAAGAGAAGCATCGGCAGATCAGAAACCAAAAGCAGAGGTTTTAAAAGAGACAGTAAATTCGGCAGGAAGGATAAGAAAAAGTACAGCCGGTAATTTGCCTTAATTCTGTGGCTCTTATGATGAATTCTTAACCCTTCCCCTGCGCTTACTCTGATCTAAATACTATTTATACATATCTTATTTAGGATCTAAAAACAGTGGTATCAATTATCTCCTGAGTTAAGAAAAGTGCCTTTCAGAAGGAGATCCCTCACTTCGTTCAGGATGACAATTCAAATATTGACAGGGGGGAAGAAGCGGCGATTCGCTGATATCAAGTTGAATATCATGCATTTTCAAGGCGAATCGCCACTTCTTCCCATATGCATCCATCATCACCGTGTCATCCCGAACGAAGTGAGGGATCTCCTGTCGCTTTTATGATATCTTATAATCGACATTCTCATAGATCGGGCATCTATTCTTAAAAAATAATTGTGTATTTTCAGCTAGCCTCTTGAAGGCTCTTTTATTTTTACAGCAAGGAGTATCATTGCTGCAATAGCAATTGTCCCTCCAAATCCAAAGGCAACTGTTCCCCCATATCCCGGAATTACTTTATCAAAATAGCTGTATAGAAATCCGAAAATAATGCTTGCAGGAAGCGCCCCTAGTCCGATCGAAAAATTGAACAGGCCAAATGCAGTTCCTCTCTTCTCATCATCAACCAGATCCGCCACAAAAGCCTTTTCAGTACCCTCTGTAAAAGCATAGAATAAAGCATAAACTGCAAAGAGAAAAAAAGTTGCAATAATCTGAAGGTCAGGAGAAAGGAAAACGAGAAGCGCAAAAGAGATGTAAACAAATGCATAGATCCCCCATCCGATATTGATAACTATTTTTCTTCCTATTTTATCCGAAAGGCTCCCGAGCGGAGTTGAAAATATAACTTTAATTATATTGTAGAAAGCCCAGACAAGTGGCAAAAAAAGTATATTGATGACCTTTGACTGTGCAGCCTCATCGCCGAAATTGGAGACCATGGTATGAAGCGGAGCTATCTGGTGAACCAGTTTTACCACTGCACCGCTTTTATGAATAGCCTCCTCGACCCGGAAAAGCAGAAAAGCATCCGAAGAGTTGCCGAGGGTAAACAGAACCATAACAAGTAAATAGTTCCTGAAGTTTTTGTCAAAGCTTTTTAAAGAAAATGTAAAAGGTTTTCCAATCCTGTTTTTTGGCACCGATTCTTTTACAAACAGAATAATTGTCAACACAGCTAAAATCCCGGGTATTATTGCAAGAATGAATGTCCATCTTAAAGCTAACAGGGAATCTTTCATTCCGAAGCCAATGAACAGTATGAGAAGGGTTACTATCGCTAATACGGGTCCTGCCACTGCTCCGGCATTATCCATGGCACGTTCAAAACCGTAGGATTTTCCTCTGATGCGTTCATCAACTGAAGAAGCAATTAAAGCATCCCTGGGAGCTGTTCTGATCCCCTTTCCCACACGGTCAAACATTCTGACGATTATGATCTGCCATGCTGAGGTTACAAGACCTGTCAATGGCCGTATCAACGATGATATAGAATATCCGATAAGTACAAGAAGCTTTCTCTTTCCAATCTTATCTGATATAATTCCGCTGAGGAGTTTAACCATTGAGGCCGTTGTTTCTGCAACTCCTTCAATTACCCCAAGCAATATTGCCCCCGATCCCAGAGCTGCGATATAAACAGGAACCAGAGGGTAGATCATCTCTGATGCTGCATCAGTGAAGAGGCTCACTAAACCAAGCATAATCACTGCTTGTGGAATTCGGTTTTTGGATTTTTTAACTAAATCTGATGACATTTTAAGAGAGGTAAGGGTCGGTTAAAATCATCGTTTTAAATAATCATCAAACAGAACCTGAAGATAAGCTTTACCTTTTCTCTCGGCAGATTCAGGGTCTTTACCTTCAGTAAGAACAGGCGTTTTACTCTTCAAATCAAAGCTTACAGCTGAGCTATCGGTTATAAATCCAAAACCTTCATTATAGGTATAAAATGCAAATGATTTTGAATAATCCGATAAAAGATCTTTGCTGAAAGGAAAGTCCCCTGTAAGTCCGAGTTGACTCAATAATGTAATAGGAATATCAACCTGGCTTCCCAGTTTTTCTATTCGTAGCCCTTTTTTAGAAACGGCTCCACCGACCCATAACATGGGTATTTTGAAAACATTCTGCATGTAATTAGGCATATCGTCTGTTATCCGTGCCGCATGATCGGCTACCATAATAATCAGGGTATTTTTCCACCAGTCAGTTCCTTTTGCCCAATCAAGAAAAGATCCGAGAGATTTGTCTGTATAATATACCGCGTTTTTGTATTCCGATAATATATCTGAACCCTTAAAAAAAGGTTCCATAGGGACATCGAACGGCTCGTGACTTGAAAGAGTCAGTACTACTTTAAAAAAAGGTTCTTTAACAACTTTCATCGAATCTTCAAGAGTCTTAAAAAGAATATGATCGTGAACTCCCCATTTTGAATTATAATTTTCAGGATTAAAATTATTCCTGGTAATTATAGAAGTAAATCCTGAACCGATCACAAAAGAATTAAAATTGGCAAAATTTATCTCGCCACCATACCAGAATGCGCTGTTGTAACCATTCTCAATCAGAATTTTTACCAGGCTGGGCAAAGACTGGCTCTTTTTTGGCTCCTTTATTATCGATTGAGCCGGCTGAGCTGGATAACCATCAAGAATAGCCGGCATTGCTTTGTCAGTTCTGGTTCCAGACGCATAAAAACCTGAAAAGAGAATTCCTTCCTTTATGTATCTGTTCACATTGGGAGTAACTGATGAATCACCTCCAAGCGGTCCTATGAGGTAACCACTGAAGCTTTCCAGTACAATTATCATTATATCAGGCCTTGAGGTGTTAAGAACTTTCTCAGATATTCCGTTTTTAACCGTAAGTGTATCAACAACACTTTTAGCGGTTGAGAGATCCCCGAACTCGTAAGGATTCTTTACCGGATTCTGAGCAAAGGCAGAGCAGCCAACATTCCATACCGCATTAATGGCAGCATGGTTCAGAAACATTTTTTCGCTGAAATAGACAGTTCCGGCGTTAATCGGTGCAACTCCGAATCCGCCTCTGATTGGTATTATCAGTGCTCCCCAGAGAATCAGGAAAAACAAGATCCCGGGCAGCCAGTAGCGTATCCTCTCAAAATTGCTGAATAATTTGCTTATAAGTCTATTATAGAAATAGATAAAGAATGATACAAAAAGTAAGATGGTCAACAAAAACATAATAATTTTAAGAGTACTTACCGAGGCCATTGCCTCCTCCGGAGTCTTCAGATATAACATTGGTGTGTAATCCATCCTGAATCCCCAGTAGGAATAAAGATTGGCATCTGCTACTACAACTATTGTTGAGAAAATTATTGCAATATAGGTGTACCACCTCATAAATATCCCATACCAGTTACCACTGAAATAGATTCCGGGGATAGCTATCAGCATTGGAATAAGCAGAAAATACCCAATGGTTGAAATATCCAGTCTGGAGCCATGCCAGAATGTTTCTAAAAGATTCCCTATGCTGTTCTGAAACGCCGGATGAAACTGATACAAAATGAAAAACAATCGGGCTATAAAGAAAAATGCAAGCCAGAATAATGCATAACTGCTAAAAGCGATAAGTCTCTTTTGCATATCTGTAACAAATTTTTTACTCTGTTTGAACTTTTTCGGTGTTTCTGTAAAACATAATCAATGATAATGTTATTATAATCATCCCTGAAACGGTAAGCCATTCGGGATGTTCATCCGGAATAAGCAGCCAGCTCAAGATGGCCCCTACCACAGGAATGACAAATTTCCACAGATTAAGTTCAGATACCTTAACACCCGGTCGTTGTAATAGTTTAAACCATATTGAAAAAGCTGATGCCGCCATAAAACTAAGCCATAATAAGATCAACCAGTATCGGACAGGAAACGGGCCATGAGAATGACCTTCAAGAGGTATGGAAACAAGGTAAAAAATCACACCACCTGTAAATAATGAAAAAGAACTGAGAACAAAAGGATTAATGCTTTTACTCCTGACCGACACAATTACATTGCTGGTTGAGGTTGCAATATTACCACCAAGGATCATCAGTACGCCAAGCAGTTCGAGTGCAGTCCCTAACCTGAATGCCTGTCTTCCTGCACTGATCAGGATAACTCCGGAGATACCAAATATAATGGTCACAACTTTCTTTCTGGTAAGTTTATCATCTTTATGCATCATCGATGCGACAACTGCAGTGACCAGAGGCTGAGAACCAACGATCACGGCGCCTAAAGCACCCGGGACAAGGTTCAAACCATTATAGAACAAGGAGTAATTTACCAGGATCTGCAGGGTAGTAACCCAGGTAACTACCTTCCAGTGTTCCCTGACCATTTTTATATACAAAGCTGGTTTCACAGTAAATGGAAGGATCATCAATCCTGAGATAATAAATCGTACACCTGCAAAATGGAAAGGTGTATCAAATTGTAAACCAAGCTTTATTCCTGCATAAGCGGTTGACCACAGCAGACAGGCTATAATTGCCCAGAAAATAGTGTTCCCTTTACTGTTCAATCAAAAAATATTTGATATCAAATATCAGAAAAAAATATTCCTATAAATGTAACAGAAATTGGATTCAATTTTAATATGAAGACTTCATAATATTTAATAGTTTTGTCTGTCATTCAATATGTTAAAAATGACTATTGCAGAATATATTGCGAATCAATTATTTAACCACGGAGTCCGGTATGTATTCGGCATTCCCGGGGGCCCATCCATACCTTATCTTGAAGCATTCAAAGGGGCCGGCATCGAGTTCATACTCACCTCAAATGAAGCATCAGCGGGTATCATGGCAGATGTAACAGCCAGGTTGACAGGCAACCCGGGTGTTTGTCATGCCACATTCGGACCGGGAGCAACTAACATTTCAACCGGAGTCGGCGGTGCTTTACTTGACAGGTCTCCGGTTATTGTTTTTACGAGTGAAATGAATGATTTAATGCTCAACCGGACCACTCAGATGAATATCAACCATCAGAAACTTTTTGAACCAATAACTAAAGCAACTTTCAGGCTTACTCCGGAAAATGTCGTGGAAGTAATGGAATCGGCGTTCAGACTCTGCCAGGAGTCCTACCCCGGCCCCGTGCACATTGGACTTCCATCGGATATTTCTGATATTGAGATAAATACTCAACCCTCAGAAGAATTTATTGCTGAAAATAATTATTACCATAATAATATTCAAAAAACTATCTCATTGCTTGAGAAATCCCGCAGGCCTTTAATGGCAATAGGACTTACTGCTGCGCGGCTTAATCTCAAGGATAAGTTGCTGTCATTTCTCGATGCTTACAAAATGCCTGTTGTAATAACACCAATGGCAAAAGGATTGATTCCTGAAGATCATCCCTGCTATGGAGGTGTGCTATTTCATTCATTAAGCGACTATCTTGAAGATATATATGAAAAGAGTGATATGGTGATTGGTATTGGCTACGATCCGGTTGAATTTAATTACGAAGCGTGGATGCCGGATGTACCTCTGCTCCATTTCGATATCAGGGAGACTGATATGCCTTCCAGTGCTGGAGCGACCCAGTATATTGGACCGCCCGAAGAGTGGTTTGATATCCTGAAAAACCTCAATATTGGCTCACTGATATTTGAAGATACTGTTTTAAAGGGAATACGCGATGAGATGGCTTCTGTCTATAATGGCTTTACCAACCATTTTGGACCCGCTGCAGCTCTCAGGATCCTGCAGGATGAATTACCTGATGACACAATCCTTACAACGGACGTTGGTTCACATCTTCATCTTGCAGGGCAATTCTGGCAAACTCATGATAGAGGGAAAATAATCATGACAAACGGATGGTCAGCGATGGGTTTCGGAATCCCTGCAGCAATGGCGGCTCAGATTAATAATCCTGAAGCAACTGTAGTATGCATTACAGGTGACGGTGGTTTCCTGATGATGGCCGGAGAGATGGTTACATTAAAGAGATACGACCTGCCTGTAATTGTCGTAGTATTTTCTGATGGTGAACTAAACCTGATCAAAGTAAAACAGTCATGGAAAGAACTCCCTGCGTATGGGACCCTGCTCTATCAGGGTGATCTTTTTGGCTCAGATATTTTTCTGGGTATTAAAGTGTTAAGAGCTGATTCCGTTGAAGAAATGAGAAAAGCGATAATTGAGGCTCTATCTGTAAATGAGCCGGTTATTATTAATGCGGTAATTGATCCGGAGGATTATAAGTGGCTTATTGTGAGAAGATAGACTCTGGGTTCAAGATACAGGGTGCAAGGTGCAGGATGCAGGGTGGAAAGTGCTTCACCATGCACCATGCAACATGCACCATGCAACATGCAACATGCAACAAGTAGCTAAGCCGGGATATAGTATTTAAACTCTTCCTTTAGAACAGAATAAATACAGCTATCCTTAATAATTCCGTTTTTGATTACATAACTCTTCAACGTGGCTTCATGTTTAAAACCCGCTTTTTCAAGAGCTCTCCGTGAACCGATATTGTCTGAGAATGGTTCTGCATAAATTCTGACTATGTCAAAGTCTCTGAATGCATATGATGTTGCAGCTTTGATTGCTTTAGTTGCAATACCTTTTCCCCAGAATTTTTCAGAGAGAAAGTACCCAATCTCAAAATTTTTTCTGTAAATATCGGTTTTCGAAACTATCCCGATACTGCCGGCAAGCTCTTTATCAATTGTTATTGCGAAGAATTTTGGAGGATAGTTTTCCGGTAAAATAATATTCAGCCAATCCCTGGCATCCTTTACCGAATACGGAAAAGGGAATCCGTCGCGAAGGTTCTCTGCAATTTTACTATTATCAGCTATTAAAGCCAGCTGTGCGGCATCACTTATGGACCAGGGTCTGAGAACTATCCCCTCAAAACATATTTCCATCAGATATTTTAGCTCTTCTTCTCTTTTTTTGCTTTAGCTACCTTTTCTGTCTTCTCCTCTTTTATTTCCTTTTTCTCCTTAACAGCTTTAGGCGCCTTTGTTGCAGCTTTTTCCTTTACGACTTTTGTTTCTTTTGCCTCAACAACAGGCTTAGACTCTATAACTTCTTTAACTTCTTTAACTTCTTTAACCTCTTTTACTGCTTTTACTGCTTTTACTGCTTTGACTTCTTTGACTGCCTGGACTTCTTTGACTTCTTTAGGCTCTTTAACCTCTTTTACTGCTTTGACTTCTTTGACTACCTGGACTTCTTTGACTTCTTTAGGCTCTTTAACCTCTTTTTTCTCCTTAACCGGTTTCTTATCTTTCGGTTCCTTTACTGCAATCTGTTTAACGGGTTTAATTTCAGGCTTATTATTTTTTTTCCTCGGACGTCTTACGCCGTAAGAACCTAGTATAATTTTACCTCTTCTTGTTTTTTTATCACCTTTTCCCATGTTAATTGGTTTTGATTAGTTTGAAAAATCCTTTTTTAAGGAAGGAAGCAAAGTTAATAAAATTCTTTATTTTTATTGAATATTTTTAAGATTCAAGATACACTCTACATAAAAAGTGGCAAGAAGGAAGAGATATGACATATTGTGATTATATAAATACAATTACCGGCGATCAGCTTTCACTTCATAAAGAATACCATGATAATCATTATGGGTTTCCGATTGAAAATGACAATGAACTTTTTGAAAGGCTGATGTTCGAAATTAACCAGGCCGGACTCAACTGGATACTCATACTGAAAAAACAGCATAATTTCCGTAAAGCCTTTGATAACTACGATATTGAAAAAGTTTCGAATTACGGAGAAACTGAAGTAAAACGTCTCATTAATGATCCCGGAATTATCAGGAACAGACTTAAAATAAATGCTGCAATTGAAAATGCAAAAATCATTCTTAGCATAAAAAATGAAACCGGTTCTTTCAGGAAATGGCTTGATTTGAACTCAGAAAAAATGAACTCCCTCGGAGAATGGACAAAACTATTCAAAAACACCTTTAAGTTCACAGGAGGAGAAATTGTTAATGAGTTTCTGACGAGTACGGGCTATCTGCCCGGAGCTCATAGCCCTGAGTGTCCTGTATATGAGCATATTAGACAAATAAAACAAAATAAATGAGACGAAATGACAGAGAAATATCAGGTATTGAGGAAGTTGAAGAAATAATCCGGAAGGCTGACGTATGCAGAATAGCACTTGCTAATGATAATGTCCCATATTTAGTTACAATGAATTTCGGCTATACCAACGTTAGGGAACAAAAACTGTTTTTTCATTGTTCTAATGAAGGAAGAAAACTCGGGATGATTCAAAAGAACAACTATGTCTGTTTTGCAATGGATACTGACCATCAGATATTCAGTGGCTCAAAGGGCTGTGACTGGGGAATGAGATACAGCAGTGTCGTCGGATACGGAAATATTTCAGTAATCACGGAAAGGGAGGAAAAAATATCAGCATTAAATTGCATAATGTCGCATTACGGAGGTGAAAGGCAATATGATTACGATAATAAGATCCTGGCACGAACAACTATTCTCCGCCTCGATATTAAGGAAATGACCGCAAAAAAGTGTTAAATTGCAGTAAATAAAAAAGACCGGGCTATGCAACCATTAAATGATTTAAGGCTGGCTGTGCTTATTGATGCTGACAATATTCCATACAGTAATGTAAGAGGGATGCTGGAAGAAATAGCTAAGTACGGAACACCAACTTTTAAGAGGATCTACGGAGATTGGACAAAACCGACAATCTCAGGGTGGAAATCAGTGCTGCTTGAAAATGCGATAACACCAATTCAGCAGTACAGTTATACAAAAGGTAAAAATTCCACTGATTCAGCCCTGATAATTGATGGAATGGATATTCTCTATTCAGGTAAAGTAGATGGTTTTTGTATCGTATCGAGCGACAGTGATTTTACCAGACTTGCAACAAGGTTAAGAGAAGCCGGGATGAAGGTTATAGGTATTGGCGAAAGAAAAACTCCTCACCCGTTTATTGTAGCCTGCGATAAATTTATTTATCTTGAAATAATAACCTCAGCAACAGCAGCATTGGATGCTGCTCCCGAAGTCAGGAAAAGGGGAAAACCAGTAGTGAAAAAAAAGAAAGCGGCAGATCCGGAAACTCAGACACCTGCAAGTATCGTTAAAAGACTGATTGCATCATCAATAACCGATTTAGCCGATGAAAACGGCTGGGCATATCTTGGTGATGTTGGAAACCTTATACTTAAGAAACAGCCTGATTTTGACCCAAGAAATTTCGGATTCCCGAAGCTTACGCCGCTTATCCGATCTCTGGATTTTGAAATTGATGAGAGAGAATCAGGACAAAACCATATAAAACATATTTATATCAGGAACAGGAAGATGTGAAAAAATCAGCTTCAAACGAACAAAATAATAAGACAAAATGTTTAATAGTAAAGACCGTCAATTTTTGCCGGAAGTGTTACTTATTATGCTTTGGAAAAGTGCATAATGCCAAATAGTTATTAAAATGCTATATATTATGGATATTTATTTTTTGTTTTCAAAAATAAATATGACCTTTGTCCCTGTTTTATAAATACTTTAATAATTGAATTATGAACATTTACGTAGGAAGTCTTCATTTTAAAATGAGTGAAGCAGAATTAAAAGAAATTTTTGAAGAGTATGGCGAAGTAACATCCGCAAAAATCATTATTGACAAGTACTCTGGGAAAAGTAAAGGATTTGGTTTCGTAGAGATGCCGAATGATGCTGAAGCAAAAAAAGCTATCGAGGAATTAAATGGTGCTGAAGTTAGCGGTAGAAACATTATCGTTAATGAATCCATCGAAAGAACTGACAGAAGAAGTAATTTCAGAGGTGGTGATAACGACCGCAGAGGTGGAAGCGGTGGTGGTGGAAACAGAAGAGATAACTACAGGTAGGTAACAAAAATTCTAAAACTATGAAAGGTACTGTTAAATGGTATGACAGAGTAAAAGGTTATGGATTCCTTCAGACAGAAGATGATAAGGATATCTTTATCCACCGTTCAGGTTTAGAGGTTTCCCATACCGAACTTGAGGCAGGTCAGGCGGTTGAATTTGAAGTTGAGCAGAGAGAAAAAGGACCGGTTGCCATCAAAGTTAAAAGAGTAGATTAATCTTACTCAAACTAATACCTGAGAGGCTGTTACAGAAATGGACAGCCTCTTTTGTTTGGTGATTATTAAAACCTTCCGAAAATAGAATATTTTTCAGTGTTGCAGAAAATTGAAGAATAGAGAAATAGTCCGGGATTATTGGTTGCCATTTTTCTTTCGAGATGAAGCACCGGCTGGTCCTTTTTCAAATGCAGGTAACTGCTGATCCTTTCAGTTGCAGGAATTGCTTTGATTCTTTGATCCCCTCCTTTGATCTCTATACGGTAATAATCCCTCAGAATCTTAAATAGAGATCTGTTTTCAAACTGACGTGCAGTGATCCTCGGAAGGTTTATATTAGCGATATAACTTATGTCGTAAAAAATAGGAATATCATCAAGAAGTCTTACTCTTTCCATATAAATACATCCTGATTCCTTTTCCAGCTCTGTGAGAGGAAACATAAAATCTCCGGGCCATTGAATCAGGATAGGTTTTACAATGATCTTTGTTTTAAGATTACGGTCACCAACTGCGGATGTCGTTCCCGAAACGGAAAGGATGCCAATTTCTCTGGGAAGCAGATGAACAATACTTCCTTTCCCCTGATGCTTGCTTATATATCCGTCATTTGCCAGATTGCTTAGTGATTGACGTACTGTCGGACGTGTCATCTCATATAACTGGCATAATTCATTTTCAGACGGCAACAGATCACCCTCCTTATAGACACCTTCTAAAATATGTTTCCTCAGTATCTCGTAGAGCCTCCTGTATTGCGGTATGGTTTTCTGCGTGACCATGAGTTGAAATAAATTGAAATAAATTGAAATAAGTTGAAATAAAAAGTAAATATAGGATATTTTACTTGTAATTACAAGTTAATTAATATATTTTTGTAATCATTGATATTTAGCATTATCAGTATTTATTAAATACAGTTTAGTTTACTTATAATAACAAGTTCAGGAGTTGAACCTTATTAAATTTAATCTCTTTAAAAGAGTCCTCAGAGTGCCTTAGTGATCCCGATAGCTATCGGGATACACAAAGTAATTCAAAGAGTTAGCAACATAGAAACATAATAAAAAATAATCAACAGATGGCAACAACAGTAATAATGCCAAAACAGGGCCAATCGGTAGAAACCTGTATCATAACTAAATGGTTCAAGCAGAAAGGAGAAAGTGTTTCTGTCGGAGATATTCTGTTCTCATACGAAACTGATAAGGCTGCTTTCGACCTGGAATCATCTGCCGACGGGACATTGCTTGATATATTCTTTGGTGAGGGCGCTGAGGTACCTGTCCTCGCTAATGTTGCACTGATAGGGAAAAGAGGGGAAGAAACTCAATCATTCAATCCGGATCACTCCTTAGCTGAACCTGTTAAAACTAAGGTTGAGGTTAAGGTTGAGGCTAAGAGGGAAAACACACTATTCTCTGCAAAAGAAAAAATCAGGATTTCGCCCAGGGCTAAACGTATGGCAAAGGATAAAGGACTCAATTACAGTACTCTGCAAGGATCGGGACCTAATGGCAGGATCATTGCATGTGATATTGAAAAAGTTTTATCTCTTAATATTATTGCTGAAAAAACTATTCAGACAAATGGCGTTGAATTCACCGAACAGCCGCTGAGCAATGTAAGAAAACTTATTGCCAGAGCAATGCATAGCTCACTTCAAAACGCGGCACAACTGACCCATCATATGAGTGCAGATGTACGTTATCTCCTCGAAGCAAGACAAAAAATCAAAAAGAATCTTTCCAAAGATGCGAGTCAGCAGGATATTACTCTTAATGATATGGTTTGCTGGTGTGTAATCAGAGCTCTCGTGAAATTTCCGGAAGCCAACAGTCATTTTCTTGAGGATCGTATCAAAACATTCTATAAAGTGCATCTCGGGATTGCAGTTGATACTCCGCGCGGACTGATGGTCCCAACCGTTATAAATGCAAGCGATATGGACCTTGCTGTATTGTCAGAAGAGTTGAAATCAGTTTCAAATGCCTGCAGAAAAGGAAATATAAACCCCGAGCTGATACAAAGTACAACAGCCACTTTCACTGTTTCAAATTTAGGTAATTACGGCGTTGAAATGTTCACACCTGTAATCAATCTTCCCCAGGCAGGGATCCTGGGCGTATGCTCTATTATAAACCGTCCGGCCAATATCGGTGATAATATATTCGGTTTTGTTCCCTATATCGGATTATCACTAACATACGATCACAGGGCGATTGATGGAGGTCCGGCTACCCTGTTCCTCAAAGAGATTAAGGAACAGATCGAGGCTTTCAGGTATTAAGAAATGAAGGGGAGAATGGGAGAAGGGGAGAAAGGGAGAAGGGGAGAAGGGGAGATTGCCTGAAGCAAAACATAATCACTGACAAAAGTAGACAGATATAAACAAATAAGGGACTGTAATACCACAAGATCGCAGGAGATTAACAAAAAAAGAATATGCCAAAAAGTCAAAACATTAATCCGAAAGTTGTCAGGAAATCACAATTTATAGAATTCGGAAAGATTCCTGTAAACCAGTACCATAAATCAATTGAAGATGAAAAGAAGATCTTCAGCAAGGAAGATTTCATACGGATCTATCACGATATGGTTGTTATCAGGGAATTTGAGACCATGCTTAACCTGATCAAGACAACTAATGAATATAACGGCATTCCTTATAATCATCCGGGGCCGGCTCATCTTTCAATTGGACAGGAAGCTTCTGCGGTCGGCATGGCTTATACTCTCGAAGTTGATGATTATATATTCGGTTCTCATCGCAGCCATGGCGAGATCCTTGCCAAAGGATTATCGGCTATTCACCGTCTCGATGAAGACACCCTTTATCCGATAATGAAAAACTACTTCGGCGGGTCTGCGCTGAAAGTTGTTGAAAAAGGATTTCATGGTGAAATTAAAGATCTGGCAATCAATTTTTTACTATACGGAGCATTAGCTGAAATATTTGCACGCGAAAATGGATTCAATAAAGGTCTTGGTGGCTCGATGCATGCATTTTTCACACCATTCGGCATTTATCCAAATAATGCAATTGTAGGTGGCTCGGGCGACATATCAGTAGGTGCAGCACTTTATAAAAAAATTAACCGTAAGCCTGGTATCGTGGTTTGCAATATCGGAGACGCATCAATGGGTTGCGGACCTGTATGGGAAGGAATCTGCTTTGCAACGATGGATCAGTACAAAACACTATGGGACGGAGATTACAGAGGTGGATTACCGCTTATCTTCAACTTTATGAATAACTTATATGGTATGGGCGGACAGACCGTTGGAGAGACAATGGGTTTTGATATCCTTGCCAGAGTCGGGGCCGGTGTAAATCCCGAATCGATGCATTCCGAGCGTGTTGATGGTTATAATCCACTGGCTGTAATAGATGCATTCAAACGTAAGAAACAAATATTAAAAGAAAAAAGAGGACCAGTATTACTCGATACACTCACCTACAGGATAAGCGGACACTCTCCTTCTGATGCCTCATCATACCGTTCGAAAGAGGAGATCGAAGCCTGGCAACAGGAAGACTCAATATTATCGTTCGGTAAAACCCTGGTTCTTTCGAATATAGCTAAACAGGACCAGCTTGACACTATTTCCAGAGAGACAAAAGAGTTGTTGACTCAAATACTAAAACTCAGTATCAACGAAGAGATTTCACCCAGGATCAATCTGCAAAAAGATCCGGATTATATAGGTAAAATGATGTTTTCAAACAAGTCTGTCGATAAAATGGAAGAGGGAATTCCGGAAGTACTTCAGCCACTGGAGGAGAATCCCCATGTAAAATCCCTGAAAAACAAAGAAAGATTTTACAAAGACAAAGAAGGCAAACTTGTCTCAAAAGCTAAAATATATCAGTTCCGCGATGGCATTTTTGAAGCTGTTATTGATCGTTTCTACAAAGATCCTACTCTTGCAGCATGGGGTGAAGAAAATCGTGACTGGGGCGGCGCATTCGCAGTTTACCGGGGTTTAACGGAAGCTCTCCCCTATCACAGGTTATTCAATTCACCCATATCTGAAGGCGCTATTGTCGGTACAGCTATTGGCTATGGAATGTGTGGAGGCCGTGTTATTGCCGAGATTATGTATTGCGATTTCCTTGGCCGCTCAGGTGATGAAGTATTCAACCAGTTGCCAAAATGGCAGGCTATGAGTGGTAATATGATCAAGATGCCTGTTGTAGTAAGGGTTTCAGTAGGTTCAAAATATGGTGCACAGCATTCTCAGGACTGGTCTTCGCTTACAGCACATATTCCGGGATTAAAAGTGGTATTCCCGGCTACACCTTATGACGCTAAAGGATTGATGAATTCAGCATTACAGGGAACAGATCCTGTAATATTCTTCGAAAGCCAGAGAATTTATGATATCGGTGAGATGTTTCATACCCAGGGAGTTCCGGAGGGATATTATGAGATTCCATTTGGTGAACCTGATGTTAAAAGAACAGGAGATGATATCACAATCCTCTCAATAGGTGCAACGTTATATCCGGTGATAAAAGTCGCAGATATTCTTCAGCAGAAATATGGACTAAGTGCAGAAATCATTGATGCCCGTTCACTGGTTCCGTTTAATTATGAACCAGTTATTCAATCAGTTAAGAAAACAGGAAAGATAATTCTTACCAGCGATGCTTCGTCACGTGGTTCATTCCTGAAGGAGATGGCACAGACAATAACTGAACTGGCATTTGACTTTCTAGATGCACCTCCGGTAGTAGTTGGTTCACGTAACTGGATCACACCGGCCTTTGAAATGGAAGAGTATTTTTTCCCTCAGCCTGATTGGATTCTCGATGCAATTCATGAACGGATCATTCCTCTGAAAGACCATCGGAATAAAACTGACTTTTCCAATGAAAAGTCAATCAGTCTGAACAAAGAAGGAGTTTGAGTTGTCTATAAGGAAAAAAAGGGACACACAGATTTGCTTCAGAATTATTTTTCACTTTTGATCCTGATTTTAATTAAATTGCATTGCGCTTATTCAAGATAATTAACAGCTATGCTTAGAAAGTTTTTTCTGATTCTCTATCTTTCCGTCTTAACTCTGGCAGCTTATAATCAGACCAGGAATCTCGACTTCTACTTATCCCAGGCTATTCAGAATAGTCCTCTTTTAAATGATTACAGGAATCAGATCAGTTCAGTAATTTCTGATAGTCTTCTTATCAGGGCAGCAAAAAAACCTCTGGTTGAAGCCAGATCCCAGCTTCAATACTCTCCTGTCTATCGCAATTTCGGATATGATGAAGTGATTACTGATGGTGGTAATTATACAGCAGTTATGGGCATTTCACAATCTCTCTTTAATAAAAAAGAGATAACGAATAAATTTGAAGCTGTTGATCTGCAAAAGCGGGTAATAGACAATTCATCGCGAATTTCCATAAATGAATTAAATAAGATTGTTACAGATCAATATCTCACCTCATTTTTCGGGTATACCGACTTTTTATTCAATAAGAACTTTCTTGAACTTTTATTAAAAGAAAATGAAATCGTAAAACAGTTTGTTAAAAATGGAATCGCCAAACAAACTGATTATCTGTCATTACTGGTTGAGACACAGGCGCAGGAAATCGTTGTAAGCCAGCTTAAAAGCCAGTACAGAAAAGATCTGATGCTTCTCACTCAACTATGTGGCTTGAATGATTCCGTTTTGTATGAACTGGTTGAACCTGAGATTAAAATCAAAAGTGTACCTGACATAGCAAAATCTCCTTCCTACATTCAGTATAAAATCGACAGCATCAGGATCGAGAATGAGAAAACGGCTATTGATATAAAATACCGACCTAAAGTAAACTGGTTTGCGGATGCCGGATTCCTTACAAGCAACCCCTGGAATTTCTATAAACATTTTGGATATAGTGCCGGATTGAGCCTTAATATTCCTGTATATGACGGGAAACAGAGAGGAATCCAAAAACAGAAACTTGAATTTAACGAAAACACCAGGCAGGCTTATAAAAACACTTATTACAAGCAATATTTCCAACAGATACAACAACTTAATCTCGAATTAAAGTCATTAAACGAACTTTCTGCTCAGACAGAAACCCAGCTAAAAACATCCGAACAGCTGGTTAACACACTTAAAGAGCAACTTGAAGCAGGAATCATACAGATGACAGACTATATTAATGCCATCAAGAATTTCAAAACTACAAGCAGAAATATAAACCTGATCAGCATTCAGAAAAAACAGGTTATCAATGAATTGAATTTTGTCCAGACTAAATAAAAAAATAATCTGATGTTTAAATGTGTTAGAACCAATTTTTTCTTGTTCCTGCTTTCAGGAGCTTTTATACTTCTATTTTCCTGCAAACATGCAGCTCAGAAATCTGAAGAGCCAGTCGAAGTTAAAACACCGGTCACAGTAATCCCGGTTGAGTTCAAATCAGTCATTTCAGCTGTAGAGTTGCCTGCAATTGCAACCTACCTGAATAAAAGTATAATAAGGGCCACAACAACCGGCAGCATTGAGAAAGTATTAATTAATCCGGGTGAATATGTTTCAAATGATCAATTGCTTTTTACAATCAAAACAAGGGAAGCAATGGCACTTACCAAAACAGTTCAGGAAGATACAAGTTTGAATTTCAGAGGACTTATAAAGATCACATCTCATAAAGAAGGAGTTATAAACTCTATATCTTATCAAAAAGGCGATTTTGTGCAGGAAGGTGATGAACTGGCGGTTGTTTCTGAACAGAATAGCCTTGTATTCATCCTCGATATTCCCTTCGAACTTGAGAGGTATATTGAAAAAAACAGAAACTGCAATATTATTCTTCCTGATAAACGTCAGATCAAAGGAACAATAACAGAAAAACTTCCGGAAATGGATATGCAATCACAGACAATAAGATACATAATAAAGCCAGTGACACCAGACCGGTTTCCTGGTAACCTGATTGCCAGTGTAAAACTGGTAAAATCTACGAATGAGAGAGCATTGGTTCTGCCAAAACAAGCAGTACTAGGTAATGAAACCCAGACTGAATTCTGGGTAATGAAACTGTTAAACGATAGTACAGCAATTAAAATCATCGTAAGTAAAGGGTTTGAGAATAATGAAGAAGTGGAAATAACCAGTCCCGCATTCCTTCCATCCGACAGGGTCCTTCTGACAGGAAATTACGGGTTACCAGATACCGCTAGAATTGCGATAATAAAGGAATGATTTTATGAAGAATTTTTTCCTTTCATTTAAAAACCCTATTTCTGTTATTCTTGCTGTAATTATTGTTGGAGGTTTGTTTCTTTATGGACAGATTCAGGTTTCTCTTTTCCCTGAGATCACTTTCCCAAAGTTAAAAATCATTGCAGATAACGGAGAACAGCCAGTAGATAAGATGATGGTCACTGTCACCCGACCTCTTGAGGATGCGATTAAGCAGATCCCTGATCTTAAGATATTAAGGAGCACAACAAGCAGGGGAACATGTGAAATATCTGCTTTTCTTAACTGGGGTGCAGATATAAATGTCAATCAGCAGATGATGGAGTCAAGAATCTCGCAGATTAAAAACACTCTGCCCACGGATGTTCAGATACAGGTAGAAAAAATGAATCCATCTATTTTGCCCGTTATTGGATTTACGGTCGAAAGTGATAAAAAAACACCTATTGAGCTTAACCTTATAGCAACATATATAATCAAACCATTTTTATCCCAGATCGAAGGAGTATCTTCAGTTGGCATAATAGGAGGAAAAACAAAAGAATACTGGATTGAGCTTAATCAGCTTAAAATGAGCACATTTTCCATAACACCTGAGATTATCAGGGATATGTTAAACCAGAATCATTTTATAACTTCAAATGGATTCCTTTCTGACTATAAGCGTTTATATCTAAACATTACTGATGCCGGCCTTTATAACCTGACTGATATTGAGAATGTGGTCCTTCGGAATGATGGAAAAAGAATTATAAAACTATCTGACGTTGCAGATATCAATGTAAGAGAAAGAACCGAATATACCAGGATCAATGCTAACGGACGCCAGGGTCTCCTGGTCGCTTTACTGAAACAACCAGGTGCGAACCTGATTAAGCTTTCGGAAAATGTAGCATCAAGGAAGAAAGAACTCGAAAAGATTCTTCCCCCGGACGTTCATGTTTCTTTATATTATGATCAGGCCGATTTTGTAAACAAAGCAATTAAAAGTGTCAACGACAGCCTGTGGTTAGGACTTTTGCTTGCAATCCTAGTGGCAATTTTGTTTCTAAGGTCCTTCAGAGCAAGCGCTACTATTCTTGTAACTATCCCTGTCACATTGTTACTCACAATAATTGTCCTCTATAGCATCGGGTATACCCTGAATATTATGACATTCGGAGCTATTGCTGCGGCAATAGGTCTAATTATTGACGATGCTGTAGTTGTTATGGAACAGATACACAGGACGCATGAGGAGTTTCCTGACAGACCTTCAAATCAGCTTGTTCATCAGGCGGTAAAATATCTAATGCCATCAATGGTCGGATCATCTATAAGCACCATTGTGATATTTCTTCCATTTATGTTACTGGGAGGTGTAGCCGGTGCATACTTCAATGTTCTTACAAATACAATGATTATAACCCTGGTTTGTTCCTTCTTTGTTACATGGATCGGACTGCCGGTAATTTATCTTTGGATTTCGAATATTAGATCCCTCTTTCCGGAGAAGAAAAAAACAGACATCAGAAAGACGAAAACAAGAAACTGGGTGAGTTTTTTCCTTCGCAGACCGGCTTTTAGTATACTATTCATACTGTTCCTGCTTTTATCGATACTCTATATTCTTCCTCGTCTGGAGACAGGTTTCCTTCCTGAAATGGATGAAGGATCAATTGTTCTCGATTACAAGGCACCACCTGGAACGTCACTGGAAGAAACTGACAGAATACTTGTTGAGGTTGAGAAAATAATTGTCAAGATACCAGAGGTGGCAACATACTCCAGGAGGACTGGCGCCCAGATGGGATTTTTCATAACCGAACCTAACGACGGTGATTACCTGATACAGCTAAAAGATGACAGAAAAAGAACTACAGTTGAGGTTATTGATGATATAAGAACCAGGATCGAGGCTACACAACCTGCTCTTCAGATCGATTTCGGACAGGTAATCGGAGATATGCTCGGTGATCTTATGGCATCAGTTCAACCGATTGAAATTAAAATTTTCGGAAGTGATCAAAAAACTCTTAATGAATTGGCGAAGAAGGTTGCAGGTGAGATAGAAAAAATTCAGGGTGTCGAAGACGTTTTTGACGGCATAATAATTGCAGGCCCTTCAATAGAAGTTGTTCCTGATCAGAATAAACTTGCACAGTTCAAAATCTCTCCGGCTTCCTTTCAGTTTCAGTTACAAACTCTGGTTGAGGGTAATATAGTAGGAAATATACTGGAGAAGGAACAAATGACTTCTATAAGGATGATTTATCCAAATAGTACTAAAAACAGTCTTGAACATTTCAAAACTCAGTTTGTCTTCCTTCCTGATGGAAAACTTAAACCTTTAAGTACTCTTTCTGCGATAATTTTAAAGGAAGGAGTTGCTGAAATAAACAGGGATAATCTTAAAACAGTATCAATAGTAACTGCAAGGCTGAGTAATAAGGATCTGGGAACTGCAATGAAGGAGATTCAAAAAACTATTGATTCCGGAATATTCCTCCCACAGGGTTATAACATAGAATATGGGGGAGAATATGCAGATCAGCAGAGATCATTCAATGAGCTCCTGATGATCCTCATATTATCAAGTCTCCTGGTATTTGCGCTTATGCTTTTCCTCTTCAAGGATTTCAGAGCAGCCTGTTCCATCCTCTTCATTGCAGTTCTTGGAATATCAGGCAGTCTGATTGCTCTCTACACAACTAATACCCCTTTAAACGTGGGAAGCTATACCGGATTGATAATGATAGTTGGAATAATCGGAGAAAATGCAATATTTACCTTTCAACAATTCATGACGAACCGTGAAAAAGGAACAGTTGATGAATCTTTGGTTTATGCAATTTCCACACGTTTAAGACCAAAGCTTATGACAGCATTGGGGGCTATTATTGCTTTGATGCCTCTGGCAATCGGTATTGGGTCCGGTGCACAGATGCAACAGCCTCTTGCTATAGCTGTTATAGGAGGTTTTATAGTTGCTCTTCCGCTTCTTCTCATTATATTTCCGACGTTATTGCATCTTTTATATAACAGGGATGACAAAAAGCAATCATTAAAGGAATGATGAAAAGAACAAAATCCTAGGTATCTTTGCCCTTAAATTCTCGTTATATGGAAAATGTGTTGGAAAACATAAAAGGTAAAGCAGGATTTATAATCGACATGGACGGTGTAATTTACCATGGCAATAGACTGCTTCCCGGAGTAACTGATTTTTTAGCCTGGCTTGAAGCATCGGGTAAAAAGTATTTATTTCTCACAAATTCAAGCGAAAGAACTACCAAGGAACTTCACGAAAAGCTGAAAAGACTCGGCATAAACGTTGACGAAGAGCATTTTTATACAAGCGCGCTTGCCACTGCAAGTTTTCTTTCGAATCAGAAACCAAACGGAAGTGCATATATCATTGGTGATGCGGGCCTGATTCATGCATTGTACAGTGTCGGATACAGCGTAAATAATGTAAATCCCGATTACGTGGTGGTCGGAGAGACACACAGCTATAATTTTGAAAAAGTTGAACTTGCTGTTAATCTTGTTCTCAGAGGAGCAAAGCTGATCGGAACTAATCCCGACGTTAGCGGTCCTGTAGAAGTTGGCATTACTCCGTCGACAAAAGCGCTTATAGCACCTATAGAAATTGCCTCAGGGAAAAAAGCTTATTATGTTGGTAAACCAAATCCGTTGATGATGCGTAGCGCTCTTAAGCGTCTTGGTGTCAAAAGAGAAGATGCAATAGTTATAGGAGACAGGATGGATACAGATATAAGGTGCGGCCTCGAATCTGAAATTGATACTCTTCTGGTCTTAAGCGGTATTACCGACCGGAATGGCATCGACCAGTTTCCCTATCGGCCTCATTATATTCTTAATGGTATCATAGACCTTGTCAGTTAGTATAATAAATGGAGATCAAAGAGAAATACAAGCCAGAGCGCAAAGAAGTGGCACGCTTCATGAGACGGCTCTACAAGCATGGACTCACAACTACTTCAGGAGGTAATATCAGCTTACGTCTGTCTGATGACCTGATCCTGATAACCCCTTCCGCAACTGACAAAGGCAGGATGAAATGGAAAGAAATTGGCATAGTAAATATTCTCGGCGAGAATCTTACACCGCATCTTAAGCCTTCAATTGAAACTTCAATGCATCTTTCCATTTATAAGAAGAAGAAAGAGGTACTTGCCATTGTCCACGCCCACCCTGTTTTCGCATCGCTTTTCACTGCAATAAAGGCAAAAATAAATACTAATCTGACTGCAGAAGCCAAAGCTATTCTTGGCGATCCTCTATTCGTCCGGTATGCAGTTATGGGCTCTGCTGCCTTAGCCGAGGTTGCAGCTGATAATATTCTGGAATCAGATATTCTTTTGCTGGAAAATCATGGCATTCTAACAACAGGTTCAAATCTTCTGCAGGCATTTGACAAGATTGAGGTACTGGAAAATGCCGCAAAAATGACGCTTATGACGGAAATGACCGGGAAAAAAAGACCCCTGGACAAAGTAAGAATACTTGAATTAGAAAGATTATTCAGATGATCAAAGGAGTGCTTTTCGATATGGATGGAGTTTTAGTTGATTCTGAAGCTTTTATCTGCAAGGCAGCGATAATAATGTTCAGCGAACTTGGTATCAATGTATTACCCGCTGATTTTCAACCTTTTGTAGGGATGGGGGAAAACAGATACATTGGCGGCGTAGCTGAGAGTTACGGTATTAAGGTTGATATTGACCTGGTTAAGGCCAGAACATACGAAATATACGGAAAAATAGTCAAAGGCAATTTATTACCGCGTCCGGGTGCTCATGCATTCATTTCTAAATGCAGTAAAAAAGGCTTGAAACTAGCCCTGGCAACCAGCGCCGACAGGATAAAGATGGATATAAATCTTAAAGAAATAGGATTGTCCCGGGATGTTTTTCATTCGGTCATTACCGGACTTGATGTTGAGAATAAAAAGCCTTTTCCTGATATTTATATAAAAGCTGCAAAAAGTTTAGGTTTTAGTCCACGCGAGTGTCTTGTGGTAGAAGATGCTGTCAGTGGAATCAAAGCTGGCAAAGCTGCAGGTTGCAGATGTCTTGCAGTAACATCATCATTCAATGCTGCAGAATTAAAAGAAGCTGACTGGATTTACGAATCGTTATTGAATGTTCCTGAGGAAGTGCTTAACTGGTAATGAATCGTAGAATATAAACTTAATCCACAATGGAATACAGAACACTTGGACAATCAGACATTAAAGTATCTGAGCTGGCATTCGGCGCCTGGGCTATCGGAGGATGGCTCTGGGGTGGCGCTGATTCCAATGATGCAATAAAAGCTATTGAAACGGCAGTAGACCATGGCATGACAACTATAGATACTGCAGCAGTATATGGATTCGGATTAAGTGAAGAACTGGTCGGTAAAGCTACCAGGGGCAAAAGAGACAGAGTTCAGATACTTACCAAATTCGGACTTACCTGGAATGAAAAAAAAGGAGAGTTCTTCTTTGCATCTCAGGACAACAGAGGAAAAGATATAGATATCTACCGCTATTCGTCTAAAGATAAAGTAATAAGCGATTGTGACCGGAGTCTGAAACGACTCGGAACAGATTATATCGACCTGTTCCAGATACATTGGTCAGATCCAACCACACCGGTTTCAGAAACGATGGAAGCTTTTGATATTCTGGTAAAAAAAGGAAAAATAAGAGCTGGCGCCGTATGTAATTATTCCCTTGAGCTTATGATTGAAGCCGGAAACACTTATCAGATTGTTTCAAACCAGGTGCCATTCAGTATGGTAAATCGCTCCATTGAGACGGATATTATTCCGTATTGTATTGAGAAGAAAATAGGGATACTGGCTTATAGTCCGCTTCAAAGAGGACTTTTAACAGGTAAAATAAAACAGGGACACAAGTTTAATGAAGGAGATACAAGACCCGCCACGCGATATTATAAAGAACCAAACATTTCAAGGATCTTGCAGCTTACTGACAATCTCAGTGAAATAGCAAATGAACTTAATATTACACTTTCTCAATTAGTGCTCAACTGGACAATTCAGCAGCCAGGAATTACCTGCGCACTGGCAGGAGCGCGAAATGCCGCACAGGTTATGGATAATGTAAAAGCCGTCGATTTCCGTCTGGCAACAGAGGAGATCACAAGGATAAATAAACTTCTTTCAAATCTAAACCTGGAAACAAATATATAGAAAAAGCAATGAAGAATTTTCTGACGGGTTTCCCCACCCTTGATTTACTGCATAAAGAGATGAAAGGATCCTCTTTTCCGGATTACCGGGAAGCAAATGGTCACATCCACACTCCATATTCATTCAGTGCATTTAAAGCTCTCGATACTGCATTCAAAATGGCAGTTGAGGAAAAAATAGCTGTTCTGGGGATAAACGATTTTTATGTAACCGACGGCTATGATGCCTTTCATAAAGGATGCCTCGCATATAAAATATTTCCTTTGTTTAATATTGAGTTTATAGGGCTTTTGAAAGAGGAGCAGAAAAGAGGGATCAGGGTTAATGATCCGAATAATCCGGGCAGGACATATTTCAGCGGAAAAGGACTTGACTATCCATTTAAGACTGGCTGGAAACAGAAAATACAGCTCCATAGTGTAAGAAAAGAGAGTCAGATTCAGATAAAAGCTATGATAGACAAATTGAATCTGTTGATTGAAGCTGAAGCCCCGGACTCTAAACTGTCATATGGATCCATCAAAAAAGAGTATGCTCATGAACTTGTTCGCGAGCGCCACATTGCAAAAGCTTTAAGGGAACTCTCTGTGAAAATATCTCCTGAACCTGAAGAGCAGCTTCGTTTTCTTGAAAAACTATACGGTGGCAAAGAATCAAAAACAGGCGTGTCAAATCCTGCAGCACTTGAAAACGAAATAAGGTCAAATCTTCTTAAAAGCGGAGGAGCGGCATTTGTAGAAGAGAATAAAAGATCATTCCCCGAGCTTAAAAAAATCATAAAGATCATTATCAAAGCCGGTGGAATACCTTGTTATCCTGTTCTACTTGATGATCCGTCAGGTAAATACACAGAATTTGAAGCGGATCCTGAGATACTCTATAATTCCTTAAAGCATCTTGGCGTAGAATGCATTGAACTTATCCCCGGAAGAAATGATTTTACAATCCTGAAAGGCTTTGTTGATTTTTTTCATAAGAAAGGCTTTATTATAACCTTTGGCACCGAGCACAACACCCCTGAGATGATGCCTCTGACAATATCAGCAAGGGGCTCTGTTCCTCTGGATGAATCATTAAAAAAGATAGCATGGGAAGGTATCTGTATAATTGCAGCTCATCAGTATCTGAGAGCCGACGGCAGGCAGGGATATGTATTACCCGATGGAACTCACAGCGTAAAACAGATGAGGGAACTGATAAATCTTGGAAAATTGGTTATTGAATATTTCTTAAACAGGTATCAAAATGAATCCTGAAATAAATGAATTGATTGAGATTTCGAAGTATTACGGAATCAATAAGGACTACGTGATTGCAGGAGGAGGAAACACTTCCTTCAAGAACGATGATACAATCTGGATAAAAGCCAGCGGTCAATCACTTGCCGGGCTGAACGAAGATGGTCTTGTTGCTTTAAGCAGACAGAAGCTCCATACTATCGCCACAACCAATTACTCTGACGACCCCGTCATCAGGGAACAACAGGTCAAAGAAGATATGTTCCGCAGTATACTGGACCCCGGAAAAAACAAAAGACCTTCAGTGGAAACATCCCTGCACGAGATCATTCAATACAAATTTATTGTACACCTCCATCCTACCCTGATTAACGGTATGCTCTGCAGCAGAAATGCAAAGAGTCTGACTCAAAAGCTATTTGGAGAGAGTGTTCTTTTTGTGCCTTATACCGATCCCGGATATACACTCTTTAAGAAGCTTGAATCAGATATTGTATCATATCGCGGGATACACTTGCACGATCCACAGATAATATTTCTTGAAAACCATGGCTCCTTCGTAGGCGCTGATACAACAGAGGAGATAAAGAAGTTATATGACGATATAATTCAGAAGATTAAAGAACAAATACCTCCTATTTCTGACTTAACGCCTTTACCCTATAACCCAATTCTTCATAAAGTCATTCCAACGATACGAGTTCTGCTCTCGTCGGAACGTCCCGGAGTAGTAAGGTTTCGAAATAACTCGCTGATTGCCAGGTTCTATCAGAATCAACAGGAGTTCCACAAAATTTCCTTGCCTCTTACTCCCGATATTGTAGTATACTGCAAGACCAGATACTTATATATCGAACAATCATCGACACCTGAAAGGATACTGGATTCTTTCAGGTACCAGTTACCGCATTTTATAAGTGAATATGGTTACTTGCCCAAAATATTAGTAATTAAGGATATGGGAGTTTTTGCATTTGCTGAAACTTACTCCTGTGCGGAAGAATGTCTCGATGTTTATGAAGATCTGATTAAAATAAGCTATTATGCTTTACTATGCGGTGGTATAAAATTCCTTATTCCTGAACAGGTGTCATTTATTGATCAGTGGGAAGTAGAGAACTACAGGAGAAAAGTCTCAAGCTCCGCAGGTACCATAAACAAGCTGAATAGTAAAATTGCCATTGTAACAGGGGGTGCCCAGGGATTCGGAGCAGGAATTGCTGAATCGTTGTTCTCCCTGAACATGAATGTCATAATAGGTGATCTGAATGAGGAAGCAGGAAATTCTATTGTCAAAAGGTTATCATCCGGAAAATCACAGAATAAAGCAGTCTTTCTCAGGACAGATGTTGCAGATCCGGCCTCGGTAAGGGAACTGGTGGTTGCAACTGTAAGGGAGTTTGGCGGGCTCGACATTATTATCAGCAATGCAGGCATCTTAAAGGCCGGAGGACTCGATGAGATGGACCCTGAAACATTTTCCAAAACAACTGAAGTTAACTATAACGGATATTTCTATTGTGCAAAATACGCTTCGGAAGTTATGAAACTTCAAAACCAGGAAAAGCCCGGGTATTTCACCGACATAATTCAGATAAATTCAAAATCAGGGTTGAGGGGAAGCAATCGTAATTTTGCCTATTCCGGAGCTAAATTCGGAGGTATCGGGCTCACTCAGTCTTTTGCCATGGAACTTGCACCTTACAGAATAAAGGTCAACTCAATTTGCCCGGGTAATTTTTATGAAGGTCCTCTATGGTCCGATCCACATAATGGATTGTTTGTACAGTATCTTAAAACTGGAAAAGTACCAGGGGCAAAAACTATTGAAGAGGTCAGAAAATTTTATGAGGATAAGGTCCCCATGAAGAGAGGATGTAAATTGGAAGATGTGATGAAGGCGCTTCTGTATATTGTCGATCAGGAATATGAAACCGGGCAGGCTATTCCGGTAACCGGGGGTCAGGTGATGCTGGGGTAAAAGGCACAGGGCATAGGGCTCAGGGCACAGTGCATGGAAAAAAATAAAAAAAATGAAGACTAAAGCAGTAAGAATTTATGGAAAGAAAGATCTGAGACTGGAAGAATTTGATTTGCCTGAAATGAAAGAAGATGAGATCCTCGCCCATGTAATATCCGACAGCATCTGCATGTCATCGCATAAAGCAGCCCTTCAGGGTGCGGATCATAAGAGAGTTCCTGACGATATACATATTAATCCCACAATTATTGGTCATGAGTTTGCCGGTGTGATCCTGGAAGTTGGAAAAAAATGGCAACACAAATTCAGAGCCGGCCAGAAGTTTTCCATTCAACCGGCAATGAACCAGATGGGAACACTGAACGCGCCTGGTTATTCTTACCGGTTCATAGGCGGTGATTCAACGAACATAATTATTCCCCCGATTGTAATGGAAGCTGATTGTCTTTTGTCGTATGACGGAGATGCCTTTTTCCCTGCTTCTCTTTCAGAACCAATGTCATGCATCGTTGGAGCATTTCACGCAAGCTATCATATACCACCAGGGACCTATATCCATAATATGGGAATACGTAAGGGAGGAAAGATGGCAATTCTTGCCGGTGTAGGTCCGATGGGTCTTGGTGCTATTGATTATGCGTTGCATCAGGAGCCAAAACCCGGATTACTTATTGTCACTGACATTGATGATAACCGTCTGTCAAGAGCATCCGGAATTTTCACGCCTGAAAAAGCTGAAAAAGAGGGAGTTAAGTTAATATATGTTAATACAGGAAAGATGAATGACCCTGTCAGGTATCTGCGTGATCTCACAGGTAACAAAGGATTTGACGATGTTTTCATCTTTGCTCCGGTAAAGTCTGTTATTGAACAGGGTGATGCAATTCTGGGATTCGACGGATGTCTTAATTTCTTTGCAGGTCCGACTAATCCGGAATTTAAAGCCGAATTTAATTTCTACAATGTCCATTATGCTTTCACACATATAGTTGGTACATCAGGTGGCAATACCGACGACATGAGAGAATCGTTAAAGCTTATGAGTGAAGGGAAGATTAATCCTGCTATCATGATCACTCATGTCGGAGGACTTGATGCAGTGGTTGAAACTACTCTGAATCTTCCACAGATCACAGGGGGTAAAAAGTTGATTTACACAAATATATCCATGCCACTTGTCTCTCTTTACAAGCTTGGTGAATTGGGTGAGACTGATCCATTTTACAGCAAACTTCATAAAATTGTTGCAAAAAACGATTATATCTGGTCTCTTGAAGCAGAACAATATCTTCTTGCCAATGCAAAACCAATCTAATAAAATCCATTAACCGCAAAGACCGCTAAGATTTCGCAAAGGTCGCAAAGAATGATATCGTTGGATTTCTTTGCGTTCTCTGCGTTCTTACCCACTGAAGCAAAGCGGAAGTGGGCTTTGTGTCCTTTGCGGTTAAACCGGATCTCAATTGACCTATAGGGTTTTAAGTTCTTTAGCAAATTCCTTAGAGATATAGTTTTCGTAACTCAGACAAACATGAGTTGCAAAATCAACAGCTGTTGATATAATTTTCGTCCATTCTTTTTCAGTCAGTTGTTCCAACTGGCCATTTCTTATATTATTTTGAAATATTGAGGTGGTCATGCCGGCATTAAAATTATCACCTGCACCTATTGTGCTGACCGGTTCGATGCTCTTTATGGGGAATTTTCCTGAGAACGATGGGGTCCTTACATATACACCCTCGACATTAGCAGTGTAAACCAGACATTTGCAATATTCTTTCACTACTTCCCATGCTTCATCAATATTGACAGCTCCGAATATATTTTTAAAATCTTCATCAGAACCTCTGAGCAGGCTGGTCATCTTCATATTTTCAATAATCAAAGGCTTGAGAATAGCGAGCTCAGAAACATGAGTCTTACGGAAATTAGGATCATAAAGCACTAATGCCCCTTTATCCTTAGCGGTTCTTATGAATTTTTTAAATTTCTCCCTGATCTCCGGCCAGATTGCATAGAATGAACCACATTGTACTATGTCGTCTTTTTCAATAACAGGGAAATCAATATCAAGACGTTTTTCGGGAAAATCCTTATAGAACGTATAATGTGCGTCGTTCTTTTCATCAAGAAATGCCAGCGCCAGCGATGTACTTCCATCATGAAAACGATGCACAAAAGATGTATCAACACCATTGTCTTTCAGGAAACCGTCAATCAAATCGCCAACATCATCCTGCCCGTATTCACTAATAAAAGAAACCGGCAAACCCATGCGACCTATTGATACAACACTGTTTAGAACTGACCCTCCTGCCTTTGCTGCCTGCGGCTGGCCATTTTTAAAAATTATGTCAAGCACTGTTTCTCCTATGCCATATATTTTTCTCATTTGACGAAATTGTTGAAAGCTAGTTATGAGACGAATTTACTTATTTTAACCTTATCGGCTACCTGCAAATTATTTTATCGCAATCATTTTTAGGCACAAAGGCACAAAGGCGAAAATAATCCACTAACTTATTTTTATATTTGTCTGGTATAATAAAAAACAGTAAAATGAAAGCGATGATGCTCACCGGGATCAGACAGATGGAAATTAAGGAAATCCCTGAACCTGTTTTAGTAAAAGCAAATGATGTCAAGATAAAAATGTCTGTCATGGGTATCTGCGGATCGGATATACATTACTATACCAGGGGTCAGATTGGTTCCCAGATAGTTCAATATCCCTTCACTGTAGGACATGAAGGAGCTGGTGTTGTTGTGGAAGCAGGAAAGGATGTGAAACGGGTCAAATCAGGTGATAAAATAGCAATTGAGCCTGCAATGCCCTGCTGGACATGTGATCAGTGCCTCTCAGGACGACATCACACATGTCGTAAACTCCGGTTTCTGGGTTGCCCGGGTCAGGCTGAAGGTTGCCTTATGGAATATATTGTAATGCCTGAAGAAAGCTGCTTCCCTCTCACAGGGAAATTGACTGCTGATCATGGTTCAATCTCCGAACCACTTGCTATCGGGGTCTATTCTGTAAAAAAATCCGGTGGCGTTAAAAGATTGAAAATCGGTATATTCGGATTCGGACCAATAGGGATGAGTGTTATGCTGGCTGCTAAGGCACAAGGAGTTGATAAAATATATGTGACAGATAAAATTGATGAAAGACTAGCGATAGCCGGTAAAGAAGGTGCTGCTCTTATGGGAAATCCCATGAAAGAAAATATTGTGGAAAAAATCAACAATGAAGAGCCATTGGGACTTGATATGGCATTTGAGTGCTGCGGCAAACAGGAAGCACTGGATCAGGCAATTGATCTTCTGAAACCGGGTGGAAAACTGATTGTGGTTGGCATTCCGGAATTCGACCTCTGGTCACTCAATGTCGAGACAACACGACGAAGAGAAATATCCATTCAGTTCATAAGACGGCAGGTGGATTGTGTAGAACAGACTCTTAAACTGATGGAGACCGGATCAATAACTGTTGACAACATGATAACCCATCGTTTTCCATTCACCAAAACAAAAGAAGCTTTTGATCTGGTTTCAGATTACAAAGATGGCGTAATGAAGGCGATGATTGATTTTTAAGAAATTGATCAGAAATTTATTGCTGGTTTTGATCCTGTAAGAAAAGATTTACTGAAACCGGTTTGAACTAATTGTTCCGGAATTGAATATTCCTTATCGATAATTAAAAAATTTATTATGAGTAAAAGAATAGTGCTTATTGCATCCTTTATTTTAGTCTGCATTTTTACTTATGCGCAGAACGTAGGTTCATCACCCGAATATATTAAAGCTTTAACTTCTGAATGGAAGGGGGAGCGTTTCGCTGACGGAAGACCAAAAGTTTCTGATGCTATTCTTGAAAGACTTAAGAAAATCTCAATAGAAGAAGCATGGGGTGTTTTGAGGAACAAAGGATTTCAGAACCAGTTTGAAGGTGACTGGACGATAATTAATCCTGACCAGACAATGACCGGTCGGGTCGTTACTGCACAGTATATGCCTCTCAGACCTGATCTTGAAAAACAGATAAAAGAACAAGGTAAAATCGAAAACAGGGCACAGCAAGGGGGAACAAATTCATGGCCAATTGATATTCTCGTCAAAGGAGACGTTTATGTTGCAGATGCATATGGTAAGATTGCAGATGGGACACTAATTGGCGACAATCTTGGGAATTCTATTTACGCAAAATCTCAGAGGGGTGTGGTCTTCTACGGATCTGTAAGGGATCAGGAGGGTCTTACTGAGATAGAAGGGTTCAATGGCTGGATTAAAGGAGCGGATCCATCATACATTCAACAAATGATGCTTACATCAATTAATGCCCCGATACGTGTCGGACGTGCTACGGTTTTGCCTGGAGATATTGTTCTTGCAAAGAAGTATGGGGTAATATTCATACCTGCCTATCTTGTTGAAGATCTGGTTCTGACTTCCGAATTTACTGCACTTCGTGATGAATTCGGACATCAGCGTCTCAAAGAGAAGAAATACCTTGCCGGCCAGATCGATAGTCAATGGACTGATGAGATCAAAAAAGATTTTTTGAACTGGTTGAATAATTACCCCGGAAAATTACCTATGTCAAAAGGAGAACTGGATACATATTTGAAAGACAGGAATTACTAACTGAATTCTTTAAAACAGATCATTCTATAACCTTATTAAAAAATGAAAAGTACTTTGCAGCAAATTGCTGATAAAAACAGACAGAATGAAAGAGTGGAAGCAGAAGCCGTCAAAACAGAAATTGCAAATCGCTCCACATCCGATAATCGTCGAAATTTCCTGAAAAAAGCAGCCCTTGGAGGTATTGCTTTAGGAGGAATGATGAAATACTCGATAGAGGATACTATAGCACAAACCACCTCAAATGTCCAGCGTTCCTCCAAGCCATCCCAACTGAAGATCACTGATATGCGTGTTGCTGTCCTGGGTAATGTAGGACGCACTCCGATTATCCGTATCGATACAAACCAGGATATTTATGGATTGGGCGAAGTAAGAGATGGCGCAGATGAAAGGTATGCTCTCTTCCTTAAGAGTCGTATTCTTGGTCTAAATCCCTGTAATGTTGAGATGCTCTTTAAAATAATCAGACAGTATGGCTACCATGGACGACAGGGTGGTGGTGTATGTGCAGTTGAAATGGCATTATGGGATTTGTGCGGCAAAGCTTACAATGTTCCTGCATGGCAACTGCTTGGAGGTCGATACCGCGATAAGATAAGATTATATGCTGATACTCCTGGCGCCAGAGATCCAAAAGTATTTGCAGAAACAATGAAAAGGCGGGTCGACGAACAAGGCTTTACCTGGCTTAAAATGGATCTGGGTATTCACGTTGTATCAAATATTCCTGATGCCCTGGTCAATACTAAAATCTGGGACGGTGCAACAGGTCAGTATGACCTGAAAGAGTATTCGGGATATGGCAATACATTGCATCCTTTTACACAGGTTCAGATTACCGACAAAGGGCTGGCAGGATTAGCCGAATATGTTGAGGATGTAAGAAACGCAGTCGGCTATGAGATGCCACTCTGCGCTGATCATTTCGGACATTTCGATGTAAATAATGCGATCCGTTTTGGAAGGGCTATGGAAAAATACAGGCTGGCCTGGGTTGAAGATATGGTACCCTGGTTTTATACCGATCAGAACAAAATGTTATCAGACGCAATAGAAACACCTGTATGTACCGGTGAAGATATTTATATGCTAAAGGGGGGATTCAAGCCTCTGCTCGACGCACATGCAGTGGATATTATTCAACCTGACCTCGGAACTTCAGGTGGATTACTGGAAACCAAGAGGATTGGTGACTATGCTGAAGATTGTGCTGTTGCTATGGCAATGCACATGGCAGGTTCTCCTGTCTGTTTCATGGCTAACGTACATTGTGCCGCAGCCACACAGAATTTTCTTGCACTCGAACACCACTCAGTTGATGTGCCGTGGTGGGGAAACCTGGTCAAAATGACCGGGAGTCAACCCATGATAAACAAAGGATTTGCCAATGTTCCTCTTGACTCACCAGGATTAGGAATTGAACTTAATGAAGAGGAAGTAAGGAAACATCTTAATCCAAAAGCCAAAGGATATTTTGAACCCACGCCGGAATGGGATGAGAAACGGTCACACGACAGACTCTGGAGCTAAAGGATGTAAGAAGGCTTTATAACACATATTTATAGAAGTCAAATAATGATAAAAGTGCTTTCAATGAAACGATGGTATCGATTGATACCTATTGCCTTTTTTACCTATAGTCTTGCTTATCTCGATCGTGCTAATTTCGGATTTGCCGCAGCAGGAGGAATGGCCAAAGATCTGAATATTACTGCAGCAATGTCTTCCTTATTAGGATCGCTTTTCTTTCTCGGATATTTCTTCTTTCAGATTCCCGGTGCACTTTATGCTGCTAAGAAAAGCGCTAAGAAATTAATATTCTGGTCTTTAATTCTTTGGGGAGCTCTTGCCATGGCAACTGGTATGATACGTAATGTAAATGCATTGATTGGTATAAGGTTTATGCTTGGTGTTGTCGAGAGTGCCGTTATGCCGTCAATGTTAGTTTTTTTAAGCAGATGGTTTACAAAATCTGAACGTTCGAGGGCTAATACTTTTCTGATTCTTGGCAACCCTGCTACAATATTATGGATGTCTATTTTATCTGGTTATTTAATAGATTCTGTTGGCTGGCGCTGGATGTTCATACTTGAAGGTTTACCAGCTATTATCTGGGCATTTTTGTGGTGGCGGCTGGTGGTTGACAAACCAGGTGATGCCAAATGGTTAACAGCCGATGAAAAGTACGATTTGCTGACACAATTAGATATAGAGCAACAATCCATTAAGCCAGTCAAAAACTACATCATAGCTTTGAAGTCCAGGATCGTTATTTTACTCTGTCTGCAATATGCTTTATGGTGTATAGGTGTGTACGGTTTTGTGATGTGGCTACCTTCTATCATTAATGCTGCTCCTGAATCGGATATAGTAAAAACCGGATGGTTAGCATCTGTTCCCTATCTTTTAGCTATTATTGCTATGCTGACTGCATCTTATTTCTCTGATAAAACTTTAAAGAGAAAATCATTTATCTGGCCTTTTCTGTTAATCGGCTCATTAGCCTTTTATGGTTCGTACTTAATTGGTACAAGCAACTTCTGGCTATCATATATTTTGCTTGTTATAGCAGGTGGAGCAATGTACGCACCGTATGGACCATTCTTCGCAGTTATTACTGAAGTTTTACCACGGAACGTATCGGCTGGGGCTATCGCAATGATCAATAGTCTGGGTGCTTTAGGATCGTTTGCCGGTGCTTACATTGTGGGCTATTTAAATGGCACTACCGGAGGATTTGGTGCCTCTTATGTTTTCATGGCAGGATCCCTCTTCGTTTCAGCAATATTGACGATAGTTGCTATAAAAAGTAAAGAGGCAAAGTTGGTTTAAATTTTCTCTAAAGAGCTACATCAGATCTTTTTCAAAGGCTTCCTTATTGAATTTAAACTTATTATCCAGAAACTCAATTATCCTGGAAGTATCTGAATATGCATTCCCCAGACAAGTAGAGGCACCCGGTGAAGGAGTTATATTAAAAATGATTTTATCACCTGAAAGTTTTGCCTCACCCATTTCAAGTTTCCTGGTGGTATTATTAACTATCTGGGGCCGTGTACCACCAATCCCTTTGGCATAATGCAGTTCGTTTAATTTAAGAGAAGGCACTATTTTTCGTACTTCTTTAATAAACAGCCGCTTACCTAAAAGTGGCAAATCATAAAGAAAATTTTTGAAAATGTAACCGAATAGTATCCTGTCAGAACTTATATTAAGCAGGCTAAGTATAGGACGCAAGCCCAGTCCAAATGTTTTCCAGTATTCGGAAAAGGTTGACATATTATGCCTCTCCAGCTCAAATATAGGTTTTGCTGTAGGTCCAAACCTGGTCACCTGATCGCTGTGCACCTCAGGATCCCCATGAATTGCTGCAAAAGGCAGTTTTGGTGCCTGTATGGTATATACTTTGCCATTAAGCACCTTGGGAGCTGTATAAAAACTCCCGGCCATTGATAATAAGGCTAAATTCTTCCCATATCCGAGAGATTTCGCAATCATCAGACTATGACCTCCGGCGGCAATAATAACTACAGTCGAACTAAACTCACCCTTGTTAGTCAAAACAGTATAGTGATCTTCATTTTTTGTGATCTTTGATAATTTCGTATCAAGATGAATATCCAAAGAAGGATTTGTTTTAAGCGCATTGTCGACAAATGAATGACAAAGTATTTTAAAATCAACGGTATATCCGTCATCAGTAACTAATGCAAGGATCTCCTGATCGGGGTTTCTGCCTTCAACAACCCTGGGCTCAATTTTTCCAATTTCATCTCTTCTGATCATTCTCAGATGAGGGTAAAGTTTGCTGAAAGATTCAAATCTTTTGCCCAGATCATCAACCTGATTTCTCCCAACAGCCAGAACCATCTTGGAATATTTGCTGAATAACTGTAGTTTAGTGCCAGCCAGTTTTTCACTTTCAAGATATTTCATCACCATATCAGCCATCTGCTTTACACTTTTAGCTTTATCTAAAGTGTAGTTTGTTTCGATGTCACCAAAATGAAGAGTCTGGCTGTTATTATAGGATGCAGAATTGACAAGACCAAAATCGGAATATTTTTCAATCAGGCCGATTTTCCTGATATCAGTATATTTGCTTAATGTATAGAGCAAGGCTGTTCCCACAACCCCACCACCTACTATAAGAACATCGTAATCAGTAGCTTTGTTACTCATTTTTTTATCCCCTCGCGGTTAATGGAATATACTCATGGGCACCATAGACATTTTTAAATGCCGGTCTGATGATCCTTTTTGCCGAAAAAGTAAGTTCCTCTATTCTATGTGTACACCATCCTGAAACTCGTGCAATTGCAAAAAGCGGGGTATAAAGCTCCTTTGAAATATCAAGACAGGCGTAAACAAAACCAGAATAAAAATCAACATTGATACAAACCACCTTTGTAGATTTTTCTCCTTTAAACACTCTGAATACTTCAGGAGTGAGTCTTTCGACCAGTGAATAAAGTTCAAATTCATCAAGTCGACCTTTTTCAATTGCCAGTTCTCTTGCTTTCGCTTTCAGAATTGCAGCTCTGGGATCAGAAATAGTATAAACAGCGTGACCGATTCCGTATATTTTGCCAGAAAAATCGTTTGCTTTTTTATTAAGAATCTTCAGCAGATGTTCCTTCACTTCTCCCTCATCAGTCCAGTCCTTTACATGAACTTTCATATCTTCCATCATTTCGAGGACTCTCACATTAGCTCCACCATGCAATGGTCCTTTTAATGACCCGATTGCAGAAGTTACAGAAGAATAAATATCAGTTTCAGAAGAACTGGTAACCCTCATTGTAAAGGTAGAATTATTCCCACCTCCGTGTTCAGCATGGAGTACAAGCATGAGGTCGAGCAGATCAGCTTCAAGTTTTGAAAAGCCCTTGCAATCACCTTTGATCAAATAGAGAAAATTTTCAGCCGGAGACAGGTTGGGCTGCGGATGCCGGATTGACAAAGTCTTTCCTTTGTACAGGTGCCTTAGGGCCTGATATGAATACGCAACAATTGTCGGAAATTTTGCAATAATATTCAAAGACTGTTTAATCATATTATCAAGAGAGATACTGTCGGGATTTTCATCAAGTGTGTACAAGCCCAATACCGACCTTGCAAGAATATTAAGTACATCTTTGCCTTTCATCGACAATATCATGTCTTTAACAAAATCGTCAGGAAGAGCTCTTAATGACGCCAGGTGTTCAGAAAATTCCTGCAGCTCTTTTTTGTCAGGCAGATGTCCTGTTATCAGAAGGTATACAGTTTCGTCAAATCCATGTCGATCTTCCTTCTGGAATCCCTGTGTGATATCAACAATATCTATTCCCCTGTATAATAGTCTTCCGGGTATTGCGACTACTTTATCACCCTCTTTTTTATACCCGACAACATCTCCGATATTTGTCAAACCTACTAAAACACCTGTTCCGTCTTTATTCCTCAGGCCACGTTTCACCTCAAATTTTTCAAATAATTCTGTATCAATCTGGCAAGATTCTTTTACAGACTTTTCCAACCTTGAAAAGAAATTATTGTCTACCATACTAAATAATAATTTATGATTTCTACAATTAAATATTAGAGATTATAGCATCCGCAAATTCGGAAGTTTTTAATAAGGTTGCATTGTCCATCAACCTGTGAAAATCGTAAGTAACTTTTTTACTTTGTATTGTGCGTTCCAAACCTGAGTAGATACTTTCAGCAACTTTTCCCCATCCCATATAATCAAACATCAATGCTCCTGAAAGGATCACCGAACCAGGGTTCACTTTATCCTGATCGGCATATTTTGGAGCTGTCCCATGCGTCGCTTCAAATATTGCATGGCCGCTTTCAAAATTAATATTTGCTCCCGGAGCAATCCCGATGCCACCAACAATTGCTGCTAATGCATCTGAGATATAATCCCCGTTCAAATTCAAAGTAGCTATAACCGAATATTCTGCAGGTCGTGTCAGTATCTGCTGGAGAAAAGCATCAGCAATAACGTCTTTGATTATTACCTTGCCTTCTGCCTCTGCATTTTTCAACATCTCGTCTGCGACTTTTAATCCCTTCGTTTCCGAAATCTGTTTATGCTGTGACCATGTAAAAACATCTTTCCCGAATTCCCGTTCGGCCAAAGCATATCCCCACTTCATGAAGGAGCCTTCAGTAAACTTCATGATATTGCCTTTATGGACAATGGTCACTGATGGCAATTTTTTATTAATTGCAAACTTAATCGCCTGTCTTACAAGACGCTCTGTTCCTTCGACAGATACAGGTTTTATTCCTATTGAAGAGGTATTCGGGAAACGGATAGCTTTGACACCCATTTCGTCGATCAGAAACCTTTTCACCTTTTCCGTTTCGGGTTTACCATTCATGAACTCTATACCGGCATATATGTCTTCGGTATTCTCCCTGAAAATATGCATATCTACTTTTTCAGGATTCCTGACGGGACTGGGTACTCCCTTGAAATATCTTACAGGCCTGTAACAGGTATAGAGATCCAGTATCTGGCGTAAAGCTACATTTAAGGAACGCATTCCTTCTCCAATAGGTGTTGTAAGCGGACCTTTAATCCCAACCAGGTACTCTCTGAAGTCCGACAGGGTCTCTTGCGGCATCCAGTTTCCGGTTTGCTTAAAGGCTTTTTCTCCCGCAAGAACCTCTTTCCAGCTAATTTTCCTTTTCCCGTTATAAGCCTTGCTGACAGCTGCATCAAAAACGCGGACTGATGCTCTCCATATATCAGGGCCGGTTCCATCGCCTTCAATAAAAGGGATAACCGGATTCTCTGGCACGATTAATTTCCCATCAATCAACTTAATTTTTTCAGATACCATTTTTTTTGTTTGATTTTCTTATAATATTTAATGCGCTTCCTGCTTTAAACCATTCAATCTGCGACTCATTATATGAATGGTTTGCCTGAAATTTTTCTTTTGTCCCATCGGAATGATTCAGTATGATCGTAAACCTGCTACCGGAAGCAAATTCGCCCAATCCGGTAATATCAATTTTATCATCTTCCCTGATCTTGTTATAATCATCCTTATTCCGGAAGGTCAATGTTAATACTCCCTGCTTCTTAAGATTTGTCTCGTGAATTCGGGCAAATGATTTAACAAGAACGGCTTTTACACCAAGATATCTCGGTTCCATAGCGGCATGTTCACGTGATGAACCTTCCCCAAAGTTTTCTTCCCCTGCCACGACTGAACCCGATCCGGATTCACGGTATTCCCTGGCTGTACGGGGTACTGTGGAATATGCCCCTGTCAATTGATTCAGAATACTATTTGTCTGGTCATTGAAATAATTCACAGCACCAATCATGTAATTTTCAGAGATATTTCCAAGATGTCCCCTGTACTTTAGCCAGTACCCTGCCATCGATATATGATCAGTTGTGCATTTCCCTTTGGCTTTTATCAGCAAAGGCAGATTTAGAAAGTCATTCCCGTCCCACTCTTTGAACGGAGAGAGTAATTGTAACCTGTCGGAGTCTGGTGCTATTGTTATCTCTCCCTGCTTCAGACCATTTACCGGTTTCTGATAACCCTGTTCAATGCTGCCAAAACCTTCAGGAGGCAGGTTTACACCTGCAGGTTCAGCTAACAGCACCTCTTTTCCTTCAGAATTTATCAAAGTATCAGTTATCGGATTGAATGTAAGCTTGCCGGATATTGCAATAGCAGTAACTATTTCAGGGGACGCAACAAATGCATTGGTATTGGGATTCCCATCAGTCCGTTTTGAAAAGTTTCTGTTAAAAGAGTGCACTATTGTATTAACCTTTTTATTTTCAGCGTCTTTCCGCGCCCATTGTCCGATACATGGGCCACAGGCATTTGCAAATACTTCACCTCCGATTTTTCTGAATAAATCCAGAAAACCATCGCGTTCAGTAATTGACCTGATCTGTTCAGATCCGGGAGTAATCTTGAATTCAGATCTGGCAACCAGATTCAGGGATAAGGCATTTTTTACAACAGATGCTGCCCGTGAAAGATCTTCATAAGATGAGTTTGTACATGATCCGATAAGTCCAACTTCAACATCTGTTGGCCATCCGTTCTTTGCAGCTTCCTCTTTCATTCGCGAAACAGGAGTGGCAAGGTCAGGGGTGAAGGGGCCGTTAATATAAGGCTCCAGCTCAGATAAATTAATCTCAATAAACTGATCAAAATATTTGTCCGGATCAGCATAAACCTCCCGGTCGGCAGTCAGATGATCTCTGTTTTTCCATGCAAGGTCAGCAACCTCACTTCTTCCGGTTGCTTTTAGATACTCTGTCATTGAATTATCAAAGCTGAAGATAGAGCAGGTTGCTCCGGTTTCTGCTCCCATGTTGCAAATTGTAGCTTTTCCGGTACAGGAAAGCGATTGTGCTCCTTCCCCGAAATATTCAATTATACAACCCGTACCTCCTTTTACTGTGAGTATTCCGGATATTTTCAGAATTATATCTTTTGCAGACGACCATCCGCTGAGCTTTCCGGTCAGTTTAATCCCGATGAGTTTTGGAAATTTCAGTTCCCACCCCATTCCTGCCATAACATCCACTGCATCAGCACCGCCAACACCTATTGCAATCATTCCAAGGCCACCTGCATTTGGTGTATGTGAATCCGTTCCGATCATCATCCCTCCCGGAAAAGCATAATTCTCAAGAACTATCTGATGGATGATACCTGCCCCGGGTTTCCAGAATCCGATATTGTATTTGTTACATACTGAACTTAAGAACTCATAAACCTCTTTATTCACTATACCGGCCGATTTCAGATCTGCCACAGCTCCGGATTGTGCAAGAATGAGATGATCGCAATGAACAGAAGCGGGAACAGCAGTATTCTCTTTCCCGGCCATTAAAAACTGCAATATTGCCATTTGTGCTGTAGCATCCTGCATCGCTACCCTGTCGGGCATAAAATCCACGTAATCAGTACCCCTGGTATATGACTTTATCGTACCTGATTGATAAGTGTGGCTGTAAAGGATTTTTTCACTTAAGGTTAAAGGGCGATTCAGCTTTTGTCTGATTTCCAGTATACGTGAGTCAAGTTGTTTGTAAAAAGCATCGATCAGATCAAAATCAAATATCATAAAGCCTGAATATTAAACAGTTTATTTTCTTATTTGCCCGTTGCCCTCAATAATCCATTTATAGGTTGTTAAAGCCTCCAGCGCCATTGGTCCTCTTGCATGTAATTTTTGAGTGGAGATGCCGATTTCAGCTCCAAGTCCGAATTCTGACCCATCAGTAAACGCGGTTGATGCATTAGCATAAACTGATGCAGCATCTATCACCTGATAGAACAAATGAATACTATTTTTGTTCTCAGAAATAATTGCTTCACTGTGCTTTGATCCGAATTGATCAATATGGTCAACCGCCTCTTCAAAAGAATCAACAGTTTTAATTGCCATCTTATACGAAAGAAATTCTGTACCAAAGGATTCTGCTGTAGCTTTTTGAAGCAGTTCTGAGGGATATTTGCCTGTCAATGCCTTATAAGCTTTTTTATCTGCATAAATAACAACATTCGATTCAGAGCAAAGACCAATGATGTAATCAAGATCATTCAAACGGCTTTTATGAATTATAAGACAATCCAGAGCGTTGCAGACACTCACCCTGCGGGTCTTTGCATTATTAATAATTTCACGCCCCTTTTCTTTGTCACCTGACTCATCGAAAAAAACATGACAAATTCCGGCTCCCGTTTCTATTACCGGGATGGAAGCATTGTCCCGGACGTAATCAATAAGGCTCCTGCTTCCCCGTGGGATTATCAGATCAATATATTCGCGTGCATTCAATAACTGAATAGTTTCTTCCCGGCCCGATGGCAGGAAAGTAAGAACATTCTTATCAATTCCATTCTTTTTAAGAACTTCCCAGATTATCTTCACGATTGCAGTGTTAGAGTTGACAGCATCGCTTCCTCCTTTAAGAATACAAACGTTCCCCGATTTCAGACAAAGAGAAAAGACATCAAAAGTAACATTTGGCCTTGCCTCATATATTATGCCGATTACGCCAAAGGGAACTGAAATTTTTGATATAATCAGCCCGTTTTGTCTTGTATTTTTCATCAGAACTTTGCCAACAGGACCCTGCATTTTTGCAACATTCAGTATATCTGATGCTATATCGTCAATTCTTCGGGCAGACAGCATCAATCGATCATATCGCGGATCCGATTTTTCCATTAATGCCAGATCCTTTTGATTCTCAGCTAAAATGAATTCTGCATTTTCAACAGCTGCGGCAGCAACTTCTGTCAGAATCTTATTAATAGCATCTGTTCCCAGAATATTCATTATCCGGCTTGCCTTTTTTGCTTTCCTGAACAGAGGTGTACAATCCATCTCAAAAATCAATTTTAAAAAGTTATTCTTAATTCCTGAACTAAACTCTTGTTCTTTTCATTGATAACCAGGTAATCATAATGAATAAATGGCTTATTGAGCTTTTTCCCGATACTTTGCTCTGCCTTCTTAGAGTCATATTGCGATTTACCTAAACCGATATTGTTTCCGTTTTCATCAATAATCCTTACGATATCACCGCTTTTAAAAAATCCATCAACTCTGATTATTCCGATCATTAGCAGACTTGTTGCCTTCTCATCGAGCAATGCCTCTTTTGCTCCGGTATTGATGACAACCGCACCTTTTGCAAACGTATCGGAGTGGGAAAGCCATTTTTTTACACCTGTAGCCTTTTTACTGCTGGCAATAAAATGCGTGTAAGGAACCTCTTTCCTTCTGACGATATCAGATATTATGGAGTCGCGGGTTCCATTTGCTATAAAAACATCAACACCCTGAGAAGCTATTTTCCGAGCAATTGAACACTTGGTGAACATCCCGCCCCTTCCGAATCCTGACTTCTCAGATGAAATATATTTATCAATGTCTTCAGATTCTTTATCTATTGTGGTAATAAGTTCAGTTCCCTCCTTCCCTGGAATTCCATTATAAACACCGTCAACATTCGAAAGAATTATAAGCGATTTGCAGTCCATCATTGATGTAATAAGGCCGGACAATTCATCATTATCAGTGAACATGAGTTCATTAACAGCAACGGTGTCGTTCTCATTTACGATAGGTAACACACGGTTTTCGAGCATTGCTGAAATACAGTTCTTCATATTCAGATAATGTCTGCGGTCCCTGAAACTCTCTTTTGTAGCAAGAAGCTGTCCGGCCTGAATTCCGTATTTCCCAAAAAGAAACTGGTAACTCGACATTAGTTTTACCTGTCCAATTGCTGCCCATATCTGTTTGGCAGCAACAATGTTAGTCTTTTTCGAAGGCGATACTTCACTTCGGCCTGCGGCAACTGCTCCTGACGAAATTAAAATAACTTCGATCCCCTGTTTATAAAGGATAGCGACATCCTCAACAAGACGTAAAATTCTTCCGTCATTGAGTGAACCATCGGTTTGAGTTATAACATTACTGCCTACCTTAATGGCAATCCTTTTAAAATCCGGTTTACTATTTTTCAATTTATTACTAATTGCACCTTATATTATAAAATTAGTCGCAAAAATAATAGAATATGTGAAGATATTATAGCAATATCGATTATTTCAAAGCATACGTTTACATTCATTTTTTTACTACTAAGGACTTTAGCAGCATTCAGCTGAAAATAAAGATATAGTTGGACAAGTTATCACAGATAGTTAAACAGAAACAAAAAACATGACAATTATCATGAATTAAGTATCTAAGCAATATCAACTATTATTTAACTGCAATCTCCCCGTGAAGCAAAAATTCCTCAGAGGATGATCCTATAAAGTATTTAACCGTACCCTTTTCCAGAACAAAAGCCTGTTTATCAGTATCCCAGTAAGTCAAATCAGATGCTTTTAAAGGAATTATGACTTTTACAGTTTTCCCTTTCCCGACAAAAACACGCTTAAAACCCTTTAAAGCTATATCCGGGCGATCTACTTTCGATTCAGGAAAACTGACATAAAGCTGTGCCACCTCATCGCTGTCGTAATTGCCGGTATTCTGAAGGTTAAATGAGAGATTGATTACCTCATCATTTTTGATGGTATTCTTGTCAGGCTTTAATCCTGAATAATTGAAACTTGTATAAGTCAGCCCATATCCAAATGGGAAAAGTGATGCGCTTTTTTTATACATATAGGTCCTTCCGTTCCTGATATTATAATCGAGAATCGGAGGTAACTGATCAATTGAAGATATCCAGGTCTGCACCAATCGTCCTGCCGGACTGATTTTACCGAAAATCACTTCAGCCATTGCAGTACCCATTTCCTGACTGGACTGGCTAACATGCAAAATTGCAGGAACATGTTCTTTTGACCAGTTTATTGCATATGGAAAACTTGATACCATCACCAGGATAGTTCTTGGATTAGCAGCGAGTACCAGCCTGACCAAATCTTCCTGTTCTATTGTAATAGCCTGCCTGTCAACATCTTCACGGCCATCACTTGCCACATGGTTTTGTCCCCAGTCAAGTCCGTAGCTTAGTGGATGGTTACCGATACATACAATAGCAACATCACATTCCTTTGCAGCGATAACAGCTGAATCTGATTTGTTCCCGGCTGCGTATCTGACAATTACATTATCGCCGACTGCATTTTTTATTCCCCTTAAAATACTTATTTTATAAGGTGGCGTACCGGAATACCAGTCAGATATTACAGAATTTGCAGCTGGACCGATCACAGCAACAGATTTTATTTTTTCCTTGTTAAGAGGAAGCAAAATGTTTTCATTCTTCAACAGCACAATCGATTTTTCAGTAGCCTTTCTTACCAGATTACCTGCCTGACGCTTCGACCAGGGAGCAATAGTATCTGTAATTCCTATATCTGTATATGGATTTTTTGGTGAATTATCCAACAAACCCAATTTCAGCACAACTCTGAAATTTCCGTATAAAGCATCTTCAATTTCCTTTTCAGTTACTAACCCTTTTTCCAATGCTTCTTTGATTGAAGACCGGTAATCATCGAGAAATACAGTGATTCCCGCTTTAATGCATCCGGCAGCAGCAAGCGGTAATGAGGAATAATATGCATGTGTTGTTACGAGTTGTTTAAACGCACCGCCGTCTGTTGCCATAATTCCTCTAAATCCCCAGTCCTTCATTACCACTGAGCGCAATACAGGATTAACCGTGCAAGGTATACCATTAAACTTATTGTATGCAGTCATTAAAGCTTGCGATCCACCCTCCGTAACACCTTTATAAAAACCATAGGAGTAGTACTCACGGAATAACCGTTCATCAAAATCAGAGCTGGTGTAGGTACGATTGTTTTCATTGCTGTTCGCAAGAAAGTGTTTCATCAGTGAGGCCGTTTTCCAATAGACGGTATCATCGCCCTGTAGTCCTTTTACATAAGCAGTTACAAGAGTCCCTGTCAAAAAAGCATCCTCTCCGAAGCACTCCTCTGTCCTTCCCCATCTAATATCCCTTCCAAGGTCAGCATTAGGGGCAAATACTATCAAGCCTGAAATTCCAAAATTTTTATTCTGAGCCAGATACCTGCATTCAGTAGCTTCCCAGTCAGCAACCTCCCGGATCATATCAGGGTCCCACATCTCGGCAAGTCCGATTGCCTGGGGAAATGTTGTGGTAGGTGAAGCTTTTGCTCCTTTTACAGCCCAGTTAGCGGGACCGCTATAAGCAAGGCCATGGAGGCCTTCAATTGTACGGGTACCTTTAACTCCGAGACGCGGAACAGATAGACGGGTTGAGAGGCAGTTGATTTTTTCATCTAATGTCATTAACGAAATCAGATTTCTGATCCTCTCTTCCTCATTTAAAGAGGTATTCTGAAAAGGATAGATTTGTGCATGAGTAACTAAATGAACAAATACCAGACTGATTATCAAAATTACTTTTTTCATTATTCAAGGTTTTTAGCCAGACCTATCTGGTCTCCTGTGTATTCAAAATGTCATTCTTGTATTGTCTGTTTTCAAGGATTCTGACATATCTGATTGCCAGTTTATTATTATAGTCCTCATAAGATTTCTGCGCCCACTTTAAAGCCGAATTGAGATCTCCGTTTATTTCATTGATAATTGCCATATTATAACAAGCTCTGCCTGCTATTTTCGAGCTTGTATTAGCTGTCTCTTTTTCCCAAAGCAGACCGGCATCATCCCATTTGCCTACCTGGGCCTTCCTTCTGGCAACCTTAAAATTATTGGTTCCTTTTACAAAATAATCTCGCATCACTCTTAACTGGTAAGGAATAATTCTCAATGCATAACCGTGACCGGCCTTATTACTTACCTGATTAACCGCATCTTTCCTTCCGACCAGTGCGGAAACTGCAAGCAGGGGGTTTATTCCCCTTCCGGAAAAGACAACTGACTCGTTATAAATGTATTCATCAAGAATCATTTTAGAGGCAGGATCATAAATCCTCCATCCTGTCTTTATAAGAGTTTCCATATTTGCCTGATGTTCGATGCCCGGTATTGATCCCAATGGCGTTTTGATATCGACTTTCCTGGTTGAATAATTCAGGTGTGTATCGGTATCGAATTTTTCGAGCGCAAAAAGCGCATCTGTTTTTGTCTCCTGACAGATCTGACTGACAATTTCCCATGTTAGAGGAGTTGGAAATCCGGAAAGTGCCGATGTTCTGAAATCAATATCACTCAAAGTTTTAACTTCATTAAATCTGGTATTATTCAAAAGTTCATCCGAAAGCCCTTTGATGCTTTCCATGGCACCATCTCTATCCAGATCGACACCTTCCAGAGAGAGAGCCTTGTCGATCACATCCAATGCCTTGGTTTCGTCTGTCGGTATGCTTCTGTTTATAACACCCACACTTTTAATATAGGGTGGCAGAGTAACCGGCGCCGGTTCAACAACATTAAGATACAATTGCTGAGTCTTACACGAAGCCAGCGCTATTGCTATTGACAGGATGACATAGTATTTCTTCATAGATAATTAAAATTAAAAATTACTCCTCTGATTTCTTCAGTTCGCGCACCGGCTTATCCAAAATCTCAAAATCCGGCAATACATTCTTATTATCTGTGGCTTTCAGTTGTTCAAGTTTTCTGCCGGCAGGCAACACCCTGCTTTCCCACGATCCTATTGCATCATTATATCCTTTAAGAGCTGACTTTAATCCATTACCCACTCTATCAAAATGTTCAGCAAAAATATTTAATCTTCCATGTAACTCCGTTGCGGCATCCATTATCTGCAAAGCATTTTCTGTCACAGTATGCTGCTGCCACGACATTGCCACCGATTTAAGAACTACGATCAGTGTCGTCGGCGTGGTCAGAATAATCTTGTTATTCATAGCATCCTGCAATAATGTTTTATCTGTCATCAGTGCGACATTAAGGGCAGATTCAACCTCCATATACAAAACAACAAAGTCAGGAGTATTCTGAAACTGCGACCAGTATTGTTTTTTGCTTAATTTGTTTACATGATCCCTGAGATCCTTTGCATGTTTTGCAAAAAGAATATTCCGTGAGGTCTCATCGTCGGTTTCCAAAGCCTTGAGATATGCATCCAATGGCAGTTTGGAATCGACCACCACATGGCTGTTTCCCGGAAGATTAATGATCATATCGGGTTTTAAAATGGAATCTTCACCTTCGGTATAAGCCTGCTCAACAAAATCACAATGAGCCGATAAGCCTGAAAACTCCACAACACGTTTTAGTCCTATTTCTCCCCATTTGCCTCTGACTCTCGGATTTCTTAATGCATTTACCAGGGCGCCTGTTTCTTTCTGTAAACTTGCATTCGTGATCTGGATATTTGATAACATTTCCGTAACCTGACCAAATGTTTTTTCAGAACCTTTTTCGAGTTCTTCGATTCTTTTTTTATAACTGTCTATAGATTCTTTTACCGGTTTCAGCATTTCAGCAATAGCCGATTTGCGTTCATCAAGATTACCTTCAGCTTCCTTGACATGAGTTTCGAGCTGAGATTTTGCGAGGTCGAGAAATTGTTTATTGTTTTGTGTCAGTGCATCGGAAGCAGCCGATTTAAAAGTATCTACCATTGCTTTTCTGACTTCTTCAAGACTATTCGCCTGTGCTTCGACTTTAGCCTGCAACGAACTGTTTTGCCTGCTAAGCATATTGATTTCATCCATTTTCGAAAGCAGCTCCTTCTGATGCAGGGCACTTAATCTGGCTTTCGTTCCCAGATAGGAAATCAAGGCACCGATAATTAATCCGACAATTATATAAATTATGATCTCCATCGTACTTGAATCTATTAGTTTTCAAATTTATAAGTTTTATATGTAAATATGTTGAGAAAAGTGTCATTTTACCAATTTTACTATCTTCGCATAACTTAATTTAACCAAATGAAAAAAACTACTTTGATCATTATTACTGCATTGACCATTTCATTCTTCTGGTCGTGCACCTCAAAACAGGAAAAAATGGAGAACAGGATGAAAGCTTTTATATCGTCGTATGAAAAAAAAGCGATCCCTCTTTATAAGGAATCTGCACTGACCTCCTGGAATGCAAATATCACAGGAACTAATGAGGACTATGCAAAAAGTGAAAAAGCCTCATTTGAATATGCAAAAATATTTACCGACAGCATTGCCTTTGCCGAACTGAAACAGATTAAGGAATCCCAGGCAATGAAGGATCCGCTTCTTGTCCGTCAGCTGGAATTATTATACAACGGATACCTGGGGGGCCAGGTTGATACGTCCCTTATCGCCGCTCAGATTAAAATGGAAACTGACATAAGCAAGAAATACGCAAACTTCAGAGTTACCATTGACGGCAAGCAGCTCTCAGATAATGAAGTGGAGTTGATTCTGAAAAACTCTACCGACAATACTGATCTGAAAGCAGCATGGGAAGGCTCTAAATTGATTGGCCCGGTGGTTTCCGGTGATATTATAAAGCTCGTTAAGCATCGCAATATCATTGCCAGAAAAATAGGCTTCAGCAATTACCATGAGATGAGTCTGAAGCTTTCAGGTCAGGATCCTTCAGAAGTAACAAAGATATTTGACGAACTTGACAGTTTGACCAGGGACAACTTCGCCAAACTGAAGGGCGATATAGATTCATTTTATGCAAAACGGTATAAAATTCCCGCTTCAGAGATACGTCCATGGCATTACCAGAACAGATACTTCCAGGAAGCTCCTGAGATATATCCTGTTAATCTTGATAAGTATTATGCGAATCAGGATCCTGTAAAACTTGCCTCAACTTTCTACGATGGCATAGGGTTGAATGTCGAACCTATTCTGGCAAAAAGTGATCTGTACGAGAAACCTGGTAAAAATCAGCATGCCTTTAGTACGGATATTGACAGATCAGGTGATGTTCGTACGCTTGATAACATTCGCCCCGATTCATATTGGATGAACACGATTTTGCACGAACTGGGACATGGAGTATACTCATATTATAATGACAGGACTCTTCCTTTTACCCTTAGGGATGCTGCACACACATTTACTACTGAAGCTATTGCCGAATTCTTCGGGAGACTTGCCAAAGAACCGCAATGGATGCAAAGAATGGGGATAATAGACGAAAAAGAAGCTGAAAAAATATCGGATGATTGTCATAAATCTCTTCGTCTTCAGATGCTGGTCTTCAGCCGTTGGGCTCAGGTGATGTACCGCTTTGAAAAATCGATGTATGAAAATCCTGATCAGAATCTGAATAAGTTATGGTGGGACATGGTTGAAAAATACCAGTTGTTAGCCAAACCTGAAGGACGTGATATGCCTGACTGGGCAACAAAAATCCATATTGCTCTATATCCATGTTATTACCACAATTATCTCCTCGGTGAACTTCTGGCTTCTCAATTATATTATTATATGTCAGCAAATATCACAAAAAATCAATCTTTCGTTGGTGAAAAAGCTGTAGGCGATTATCTGAAGGAAAAAGTTTTTATGCCGGGTGCCAGATATTACTGGAACGATATGATTGAAAAAGCAACCGGAGAGAAATTGACGGCAAGGTATTATGCGAAACAATTTGTTGAATAAAACCTGGTAAATGTCTTCAGAGATTAACTATTTTGTACACATATCTATTTCTGGTTAAAAAGATCTTGTTTTAAATTCAACACGTTATGAAAAAACTACTTTTCTATTTTTTATTCGCAATATTGACTGCCTGTTCAACAAACGGTCCAAAAAAGGATAATATCAAATCTCCTTCTTTTATTAATGAAACAACAATAAAAACTGTCATAGATACCGTAAAATCTGCCCAGCCCGAATCAGATATTAAGCTTCTTGAAAAAGGGATAAAACATGCCGCTTCGCTCTGGAGACAGGAAGATGGTACTGCTGCTGACTTTTCAGTATTTGTTAAGAAAAACTACATCTCCGATCCGGCGAAACGGAAGTTAGTCTTCAAAAAGATCAGCAATTACATCGAGTCGCTTACAGGATATAGATAATGAAATAACTATTGGCCTCCGGAAAACTCCTGATGAGGCCCGGGGAGAAATTGATGAAATTGACCGTATGTTTGGTAATTATTCAGTCGGTTCACATATTCAAAACGATTTTTATTCCAACAAGATAGCTTTTGCTATTGCACTCAATTTTCCATATTTTACCCTGGCTGAAAAGGAAGATCTCGGGCCAAAATGGAGCCGTGACGATTGGGCTATGGCCCGTCTGGGTGATCTTTTTATATCACGGGTTCCTGCAGAACTCGAGCAGGCAGTAACTGAAGCTACCGGAAATTCAGAGATGTATATTGCTGAATATAATATATATATGGGTCATCTTCTGACAGACGATGGCCGCAAGCTATTCCCCGATGATATGGTGCTTCTCTCCCACTGGAACCTTCGCGATGAATTGAAAGCAGACTATGCCGATAAAAAGGATGGACAGGAGAAGCAGGAGATGATCTATAAAGTTATGGAACGTATTATAAAACAGGATATTCCCTTTGATGTTATTAACAGTCCTGACTATGAATGGGCTCCTTATTCGAATACTGTTTCAAAAGCAGGTGTCAAAGTTAATGCAGATGCAGAACCGGACACACGCTACTCTCATATAATCAACAACTTCAGAACAAGAAAAGCTATGGACGCCTTTAATCCCGAAATGAATACATTTATTCTCCGCAAATTCTCTCTCGAGATGGAGATCTGCACAAAATGAGGTTGAGACTCTTTTCGATTCGTTCCTGAGTTCACCCGAGCTGATAAAAGTTGGTTCGTTGATAAAAGAAAGATTGAAACGCGATCTGAAGCCTTATGATATATGGTATGATGGTTTCAAGACCCGGAGCAGTATACCTGAGGATTTGCTAACTTCAAAAACATCTGCACTGTATCCCGATCCGGCCGCATTTCATGCCGGTATGCCTTCAATGTTGAAAAAACTTGGCTGGTCACCCGAAAGAGCCACCTATATTGCTGATAAGATAGTTGTTGATCCGGCCCGGGGCTCAGGTCATGCCTGGGGTGCAGCCAGAAAGGGATCCACTCTCACATCTTACGGACACGCATATCTGATAAAGGCATGGATTACAAAGGATATAACATTGCCGTCCATGAATTTGGTCATAATGTTGAGCAAACAATATCACTTTATGATGTTGATAATTACATGATGTCGGGCGTTCCGAATACCGCTTTTACAGAAGCAAATGCTTTCATCTTTCAAAGCCGTGATCTTTTCTTACTGGGTATGAAAGATGATAATCCTGACAAGGAAAAAATGGAGACGTTTGATGCTGCCTGGCAACTGATGGAGATCATGGGAGTCGGAATGGTTGATATGAAAGTCTGGAAATGGCTTTATGCTAATCCTGATGCTACTCCTGCTCAATTGAAAGAAAGCGTCATAGCCATTGCCACTGAAGTCTGGAACAAGTATTTTGCACCTGTGCTTGGAATTAAGGACTCTCCCATTCTGGCAATATATTCACATATGATTGATTCTCCTCTTTACCTTGCAAATTACTCATATGGTCATGTTATTCAATTCCAGATAGAAGAATATCTGAAGGGTAAAAAATTCCCGGAAGAGATTGACCGCATGTACAGCCAGGGTCGTCTTACACCACAGCAATGGATGATTGGTGCCGTTGGATTTAAAATTTCAACTCAACCAATTCTCAATGCTCTCGACAAAGCTTTGAAATAGTTAGCATTGCCCAGGCGAAGTATCCGAGGTTTTATTTCAGAAAGATTTCCAGCACAGGTATTTCCACCGGAGGCTTCTGAACCGGAAGTGAAAGAGTAAGATCATTTATGGTCTCATCACTCCCTGCCCTGAAACTGATTTCAGAAGCATCATGAAGAAATTGAACATACTTAACCTTATCGGCCATGTTTGCCAGTGTCAGATTATCCAGAGGATAGGCCAGCAAATGAATATATAAACGTTTTGAGACCGGGTTATAAGTCAAAAGTGTATTGGCCGGCGGGATAAATTCAGATGGCGCTTCAGTACAACCGTATATTGAACGGCTATTATATTTCATCCAATCTCCCATTGATTTTAATCTGTCCTGGGCTCTGAAGTCGAAAACACCACGGGCAGTTGGCCCTACATTTAATAATAAATTACCTCCTTTGCTGACAGATTCAACAAGAAGTCCGATAAGCTGAGCAGAACTTTTCCAGGTATTCTCGTCGCGATAATAACCCCACGATCCCGAGAATGTCTGGCAGGTTTCCCAGGGAACCCTTTTGCCATTTACTTCCGGCCATTTTGAAACCTGTACCTGTTCCGGAGTCGTGAAATCCCATCCGCCTTCAACATCACGAAGATCGAGGCGGTCATCAACTATTATTCCCGGCTGCAGGCTCCGTGCTAATTTTAAAAGGTTTTCAGAGTCCCAGTCATCACGACCTTTGCCATTCTTTCCGGGGAAAGAAAAGTCAAACCAGATAATAGATATTTCACCGTAGTTTGTAAGCAATTCACGAACCTGATTCTTTAAATATTCACGATATTTACTCATATCCCTGCCTTTATTCAAACGGGCATAGGCAGTATCAGATGTCTGACGTTGGGGATGATTCCTGTCAATAGTATAATCCGGATGATGCCAGTCGATAAGCGAGTAGTAGAACCCAACTTTTAATCCTTCTGCTCTGAAGGCTTCAACATATTCTTTTATAAGATCTTTCCTGTAAGGAGTATTGGTTGCTTTATAGTCTGTAAATTTGGAGTCGAACAGGCAGAAACCCTCATGGTGTTTTGCAGTCAGAACCACATATTTCATTCCGGCAGCTTTAGCCATTCTGGCCCATTCGTGCGGATCCCACATATCGGGATTAAACATTTCAAAATACTTCTGGTACTGTTCATTAGTCATTCTCTCTGCATTTTTTACCCATTCGTGACGGGCGGGCAAAGCATATAATCCCCAGTGAATGAACATTCCAAAACGTGCATCAGTCCACCATTTCATGCGTTCAGTCTTCTGTGCCTCTGTTTCTTTAGGAAGCTGGCCTGAGGAGAATTGAGGGGTAATCAGGGTTGCAATGAACAAAAGAGCTGTGAAAATGAGTTTTGTCTTCATATAGTTTGGTTTAATAATAGGAGAAAGAGAGCCAAAAATAATTTTTATAACCGTTTCAGCATTATTTCAGATAAATCCTCAACAGCTAATTTAACAGGATTATTTTTAATTTCGGTTTTTGCACTTATTAATCCGATGTCCTTTTCTTCCAGACCGTATTTTTTAAAGTTAGTCAGATGTAAATCATTGGCAATTATATATAGATATTGAATAAAACCATCAATGTAATAGTCGTCTGATTTTCCCTTCTCCCCGAGAAATAGTTTGCCAAGAAGTGCATATTTATTTAACGCTGCAGGATTTGTGGATTTTTCTCTCAATTCCCTTACATTAATCTCATTAGATGGAGCCATAAGTGTTCCGCATATAAGACCATGAGGAATATTATACATCCCTCCTATTGAAGATGCGAAACCATGAACTGCTCCCAGGCCTGCGTTAGCCAGACAAATCCCTGAAGTAAGGGCAGCAAATGACATCCCTGCCCTTGCCTCAATATCACCTCCGTCAGTATAACTTCTAAATAATGATTTTTTTATCGCTTTGATACCTTCAATAGCCAGGGCATCTGTGTACTCGCTGGCCTTATCTGAAAGATAAGCTTCAATAAGCTGCGTGAAGCAATCCATACCGCTTGCAGCAGTATTCTCCTTTGGACAGTTTAATGTCATTTCCGGGTCGACCAGAGCAATATCGGGAACAAAGTTTTCATGCCGGAGTGATCTTTTGAATCCTCCGTTTCCGACTTTTGATAACACGGCATTCTTTGTGGCTTCGCTGCCAGTACCTGAGGTAGTAGGCACTGCAATAAAAGGTATCCTGGTTCCGGGATGTTCCTTATTACCAACAACCTCAAGAAACTCAACCACAGATTCTGACCGGTATAGCATAGCGGAAATCGCTTTACCAGCATCAATCACACTTCCTCCTCCAATCCCAATCACAAGATTGATCTCTTCATTACTGAACTTTCTTACTGCCTTATCAATAATATCAGGGGATGGTTCTCCCGGAACAGATAAAACATGATATTCCGTTCCTGATTTATCAAATTCATGAAAAAGGTTTTCGGCCTGCCGCGATTTGAGAAAGGAATTCTTCCCGGTGACCAGAATTATCCTGCGGCCATAAAAATGTGTCATCGATGGCAGTTCATTTATTATGCCGTTTTTAAAATAAATCCTGGGCAACCTTGAAAACTGAAAAGGTTTTACCATCTTGAACTGTCGTTTGGTTCGATGATATTATATTTCACACCCCGTCGTGGTTCTACCATAGAATCTTTTACCAAATCACGCCACTTAAGATAATGAGCGGTAGTCTTATGATTTGCTGCTGCTGCCTCAGATTCATATGCTTCATAAATCATAAAGTGACAGGGATCATCCACCTCCTGAATCAGGTCAAACCGAAGATTACCAGGTTCTCTTACGGATTCCTGGTGATTTGCTACTGTTGCATCGATGAAGCTATCCACTTCATCGCTTTTCACATGGATATAAACACAGGTTACAATCATAGATGCCGGTATTTTTCATAAAGTTAAATGATTAGAACATAAGTTCAAAGTGCTTCTGAACTTTAACCAAACCTGGAACTGCAATCTGAATTTTTTATCTTTCCATGGAATTAGTAATAGAAAACTATTAGTTCAGACTTAACCTAACCATACACTTATTTGATATTTGGTAAATAAATTTATAAATTGAGGTTAAATTTATCGTTAAATTTGCATTTACCAAGTACAGTCAGAATCAGTAGTTGGCGGGATATCAAATGTAAGTTTAGAAAATATGGAGTTAAAACAAATATACTCATGATAAAAAGAGTATTCCTTTCATGTTTTTTTGTTTTTACTTTTTGCATGATAAAAGGGCAACAGACTCCCCTTAGTCCGATCTCTTACTGGGTTTTCACGCCGTATATTTACAACCCTGCTATTGTCGGGAGTAAAGATTTTTTATCGATTGGAGTTAATGCAGCATTCCAGGGGAAATCCAACACACAGCTCATCAGCGGGAATGCCAGAATTTCAAAAACCAAATCGGGATATTTCTCATCACCCGATATAACTGAATTTAAGAATGCAGGAATAGGAGGATCTGTTTATAAAAGTGTAGATGGGTTTTCACGCAATATTGGGATAAGTTGCTCCGGTTCATATCAAATTCCCTTAAACACACGCAAACTCTCCTTTATATCTTTCGGAGCATCTGTTAAAGCAGGGTATCATACTATTAATAATGATTCCGGGCTGGAGAATTCTTTGAAAAAGACATTCTATCCTAATTTCGACCTCGGAATTTATTATTATGGTACCAATTTTTTCACCGGAGTTTCGTCAATTAATTTACTTGGTAGCCCATGGGAGAATGATACTCTTGGACTTTATAAAGTACCTGTTTATCGACAGTACTTTTTTACTGCCGGATATAAGTTTCTCCTGAGCAAATCGCTCAATATTGTTCTGGAGCCTTCTGTCCTGGTTTCAGCCACTGACTCCACTTTAAGAAAAATCAAGGATAATTTCAATCCTATCATTAAGCTCTATCTCGGGGATTTTTGTGTTGGTACATCTTTCCGCCCTGATGGGAAAATCTCATTTTTTTCACAATTCAGATATCCCAGGTTTTATGTAGGAGCTTTTTATGAAATACCGAAGAAAACACCCTACTTCAAAAGTTCGCCTGTTGTCGAGTTTACAATAGGCATAAATATTCAAAAAGACAAATCAAGGCTTTCCAATCATAGCCGTTGGTAAAACTTACATTTAATTCAACATGATAAGACTACTTAAAATAATGTTATTTTCCGTCCTGGCCATGGGAATACTATCCTCAGGTACAACTGAAAAGGATATCAGGAGTATACTTCGTAGCGGTTCTTCTTTGGCATTGAAAGTTGATACCACCAATTTATTCAATCATGTGGAAGTCGACTCATTTAAGCTCGATATTATCCCCCCCTCAATCGGTATTCAATTTTATAAGGATGGGATAATATTCCTCTCTATGACGAAAAATGAAGGAAAAATGTCTGCAAGTCATATCTCCTTCGGTGCTGCTGAAGCATATTATGCGAGTGTTAAGGATTCTGTACTGGGCAGACATACAATTTTTTCTCCATTTACTTCTTTTTCATATCCTTGTGAAGCCATGACATTCAGTCATGATTATAATACCGTATATTTTACCAGATTATCCAAAAAAGATACAAAGGAAAAGATCTATATGGCAAAGTCAACTCCAAATAGTAAAAGCCAAACTGGTTGGGTCATACAGCCAAGTCCCCTTGATTTTTGCTCAGACAATTCTTCTTACACGCATCCCACATTATCCGCTGATGATAAAATGATGATCTTTGCTTCAGACAAAGAAGGCTCAGTGGGTGGAATGGATCTCTTTATTTCAAAGAAAGTTGATGATAAATGGTCCCCGGCAGTAAATCTTGGCAAATTAATAAATACAACCGGAAATGAATTTTTCCCCTTTCTCGATTCGGAAAACAATTTATTCTTCTCCTCTGACGGACTTCCGGGATTTGGTGGTTATGACATCTTTACCTGTAAGTTTAATGGAGAAACCTGGGAAAAACCAAATAACCTGACCCGTTTTATAAACTCAGATAACGATGATGTTGCATTTACCATAAATAAAATGGATGGAATGACAGCTTTCTTTACAAGAAAACAAAAATCAGGTAAAGGCGAGATGCAACTCTTCAGGATTAAATTAAAGGAAGATACTGGTTATCATAATTTAATGACACTTTCCTATATTTTTAATGGTAAACCTGTTGCGAAAACCAGTCTGACAGCAAGTGCCATTTCAGATGTTAAACCTGTTATTGCAGAACCGATAAAGACAAAACCCGCAGTGGAAGTTATTAAGAAAGAAGATGTTAAAAGTCATGATACAATAGATACCCTTAAGAAATTGTCTGAGAAAAAGACCATTACCAGGTCTGAACCCAGCGCATATCCGACTGATAACAAGTCTGTTACAGTTAAAACTGAAACACCGGCAGCTGTAGCACAAAAAAATGAAGTGATTTACAGGATCCAGCTTCTTGTAAGTACAAGTGAAAAAAATAAAAAAGAGATTATAATAAATGGAAAAAGTTACAAATTATATGAATATTTTTATCTTGGTGCACCTCGTTATACTATAGGTGAATTCAGCACACTCAAGCCTGCAGTAGAATTACAAAGGATCTGCAGAGAATCGGGATATCCGCAATCTTTTGTTATAGTATTTGTTAATAATACCAGGTCTTTAGATCCAAAGTTATTTAAATAAATACCAGTTTGTCTTTGACTACCACATCTTCGTCATTTGTACCGTAAATTTTTATGCCGATACTGGGTATTGCAAATTGAAAAACATCAGCGATAGGGAAGAAGGCGTCCTTGATATCTTCAAACTCTTTCATCTCATCAAATTCATCCACAGGCAAATACAAATGCAAGATTATAACATAATCCGGTTCGTTGATACGTACCAGCGCTTTAAGTATTTTTGACAGCCACAATGAAGATGAGGTATTGAAATACTCCAGATTAAGTCTTAAATTTGTTGTAGGTCTTGCATGTTGGATATATTCTGTTACCCAATTTAAAACGGGTTCATAAAATTTGGCAGCATTTTCAGGAATTGATCTGCCTGAAAAAATAAACTCACCGTTGAATGGATTCAATTCAATCTCCGGGGTTTTTGGTGTCTCTTCAATTATCAAACTCTGAAATTCTTTCATCAATATTTTTTTGAGGACTTAAAAACGATGTGATTTTATCTTACAACTTTTGAAGGTCAAATTTAAAATTTTGTTTTGCATTTTATACGATCTTAATCAAAATCTGAATGCCAGTCATCAATAAAATTTGACTCTTCATAAATATATTCATATAATGTTCATTTTAATTGATCAAACTTAGTAAATATAAACAATTGTTATATAATTGAAGGGATTCGGTATTTTCTAAGGAATCTGTTATCAAAATCGAATTAAGAATGATCGATCCGGTATTCTATCAGTGAAATAATTCTGTTGTTTTTCTATTAATAATTGAAGAGACGCGAGGAATAATCCTGTAATCTCAGGAGAATGCGAATTTTCATCTAAATTTAGCAGTCGTTGGTCAAAAAGTCATTAAATGAATTTCTATTTGTTCCGTAAATTAAAAACTCATCTATCAGACTGAATTCCTGTATTTTATAATTAATAGGGGTATTAAATGAGCAGGATGTACGAAAATCGCTTATAAATTTCACCGATTTTTGACGAAACACCTTTTTCCATTTATCAACACTGCTTTTTTGATGATCTGTTAAATCGTTTCGTAGATAAGCTAAATAGCAGAAATACCATCTTTTTTAAGCGTCAGGCTTCCGGCTATTGACTGTAATTATCCTATTGTATAATTTTATTTTCTGAAGTTAATGATAATTTTGATGAGAAATAGTGTTGCGATAAATAAGCTGGAGAACATTAATAACCAAAGGATTAATGCACTTCTTAACCTGAGGGGAGCTTCGGTTGATTCAGTTAAAAATAATCCCGGTTTTGAAATCCTTACTTCTGAGAATTGTGAAAACTTTGCTTACTACATTGAACTGTTAGGCCTTTCCAAAGACCCAAATCTGGTTGTTCTTTCTTCTCTGCACCATTATTATTATGATGCCGAAGAAATGGTTAATGTTAAAACTGTGATTAACCTGAAGGAGCTTAACCATGTAAAGCAAATCAAGGATTTTCTGCATTCGATCTATCACATTCTTCCGATGAACTGCAATTTAATCGGTTGTTTTGTTGACAATAAAAAACAAAATGGTTTCATGTTGAGCAACGGTCCATCAGATTTTCATTATAGGAGGAATTCAGATGCTATCGAAAACGGTATTGCCTCAAGCAGCCCCTTTTTGAGTATGATATACAGTATGATTGACTCCAAAACCAATAAATATATGTCTGAAAGGAGTGTTTCATTACTACTCGAAGATCATGGCTTTAAAGTTCACGACATGACTGAACTTAACGGGCTTACCTATTTTCTGGCACAAAAGACTCGTGTAATTGACGAGTGATTTTGAAGCCTGGATCCCAGTCCACTGTTAAAATTTACCTGGTTTCAGAAAATATTAAGAAATACTAATAAGTTTCTAATGGATTTTTTTAATCAACCCTATCTGCTCAGACTAATTCCCTTTCTTAAAAAATGGAATCTGCTGAATTTGATTCTGGGGGGAATTGATATTTTCGCAATTATATTGGCATTCCAGTGCTCCTATTATATTAATTATTTTAGTGATGGAGGTTTCTTTTTTTACCATATGCGATTGTTAAAACTTTTTATTCTTATTCTGCCGTTCTGGCTTATGATTCTTTACTTAATTCAAATATCTGAAATCCCAAGAACAAAACGTTACATAGTCCTTTTATTCGAATATCTTCAATCTACTATACTTATCATAGTTCTTTTACTGGTTTTTTATTTTGTATTTAAACTTTATGAAACCTCTCGTCTGTTTCTGATAGAGTTTGCACTTCTTGGCTTTTTATTCCTTTTTCTTGCCAGGTTGTTTGAGTATCATGTATTCAAAATTTACAGGGCGAAAGGTCATAATCAGGTAAACATAGTACTGATTGCCGACGATTCGTCATTGCAATTCATTGAAAGTCTGGTGTCAAATAAAGATTGGGGATACAGGATAATTGCTATATTCACCGAGTCTGATATTCTTAAGGAAAAATATGAAAAAGCTATAATCCTGCTTCCAAAAGAGTACCTCGGCGTACTTAATGACCTGATGGAAGTAGATATAATTGATGAAGTACTATATACAAAAAGCAAAGTGGTTCCATCGGAGGTAAGAAATGTGGTCAGGTCGTGTGAAGAATTGGGTGTTATATTCAGGCTTAAGTACGAGGACAATAAAATTAATCTTACAAATGCAATTAAAACAAATGTCGGAAATGTTAAATTCCTGAACTTCATTAATATACCTCATAATTCATCTGCCCTTGCAATAAAAAAAATAATAGATATCGGTGTATCCCTCTTCTTAATAATAGTATTATCTCCTCTGCTGATCTTAATTGCTGTTCTGGTGAAACTGGAATCACACGGACCAATAATATTCAAACAGGCACGTGTAGGTTTGAGAGGTCGTCAGTTTGACCTTTTAAAATTCAGGACTATGGTTGCCAATGCGGAAACACTTAGGAAAGATCTTGAAACTGAAAATGAGGTTGATGGTCCGGTCTTCAAAATGAAAGACGATCCTCGCGTAACCAAGATCGGAGGTTTTCTCAGAAAATCGGGATTGGATGAATTGCCACAGTTAATTAATATCCTCAGGGGCGAGATGTCCTTAATAGGCCCCCGGCCACCACTTTTGAAAGAAACCCAGCAATATAAACGCTGGCAATTAAGACGCCTTTCAGTTAAACCCGGACTATCATGTTTCTGGCAGATAAAGCCTGACAGAAATAGTATTAAATTTGAAAAATGGATGGAACTGGATTTGGCTTATATAGATAATTGGTCACTTCGATTAGATTTTATAATTTTACTGAAAACTATTAAGACAGTTTTTCAGAGATCGGGTTTGTAATTTTTTTTTAAAACATGACTTATGCCAAAGAATTTTAAACTTAGTTTTATTAAAACAGTAATTGTTGTATTAATCATTTTTACTGCTTCATGTGTACCTATTAAACAGTTGAATTATTTCAACGATATAAATGAACTGGAAGAACCTGGAGTTAATCCCAGAACACAGAAGCTAATCATGCCATTTGACAGACTTTATATTAAAGTGATCAGTATCGATCCTCAGACCAGCCAGATATTTAATGCTACTGAAGAAATGAGAAGCGGTGTGAGTAACGGAGTTCTGGGTTACCTTGTTGATGAAGCAGGCAATGTAAATTTCCCTTTTGTCGGCAATATAAATGTTGTTTCGTTAACAACTGCGAAGGCTTCTGAGAAAATTCAGAAAGCTATGAGTGATTATGTTCCCAACACCTCAATAATTGTCAAATATATTGATAACCAGGTTACAGTTATGGGTGAAGTAAAGCAGCAGGGGGTATATACTTTTATACAGGATAAATTAAATATTTATGAAGCTTTGGGACTTGGAGGAGGGCTTACGCAGTATGGCGACCGGAAAAAAATTATTCTGATCAGGAATGAAGGTTCCAAGATAGTGCATTATAAATTAGATCTTTCCGACTCAAAAATAGCAAGCAAAGACTATTATTATATTTACCCCAATGATGTAATTATCGTTGAGCCATTGAGAGCTCTTTCTGCAAGTTATCAGAATATTACTTATACAACAATACTCAGTTCAATTACAACTCTGATTGCAGTTCTGCTTTTTACAAATGTTAAATTTTAATTGAATCATATATATATGCCTAATCAAAAAGAATCCCCATCCGAAGCTTATGTTATCAAGGAATTTATATTAACTGCTCTATCTTATAAATACTATTATATAGCAAGTTTTGTAATATGCATGGCTTTAGCTTTTTTAGCGAATAAAGTTTCTCCGACAGTATACGGTGTTAATTCCATTATAGGCCCTGTTGAGGATACACGCCCGTCATTACTGGGATCCAACAATCTCTTCAGTGGAATGGGTGAATTCACCCAGGCCAGGAATCTTGAAAACGATATTAACAGCCTGACCTCTTTCAGCCTGGTAAAGACAACAATAAAAGAACTAAATCTGGAGGTCGGGTATTTCAGGGAAACTAACAAGATATTCAAACAATCGCGTCAGATCTATAATAGTTCAGGCTATACCGTAACTATTGACAAATCGCATTATCAACCAATTAACGCCAGAATTTATATTAAATTCCTTAATGATAAGTCTTACAGGATCAAATCATCGCAGGATGATGTTTCATTTTATAATTATGTTGATAACATGATTGTGAGCGAACATAATGTTCTGAATATCGACACAATCTGCAAATTTAATGAAACTGTCAAAAGTAAAAATTATAAGTTTTTAGTTACATTAAATAAAGATGTTAATACAGCCGATCCAAAAGATGCCGGTCTTATGTATTTTGAGTTTTATCATCAGGATATACTTGCAAATAATTATCTTAAAAGACTTAAAGTTGCACCAGTCACTCTCAAATCTTCATTAATAAAAGTCTCTTTCCAGGGAGAAAATCTCGGATTAACAATTGACTTTCTGAACAAATACCTTCAGTCATATCTGGGAAATGATCTTTCCAAAAAGAATTCTATTGCCAAGAATACTGTAGCTTTTATTGATTCACAAATTTCAACAATGTCTGATTCCCTTCTTAAGTCGGAGTCAAAATTAAAGGATTACCGGTCCACCAATCAGGTTACCGATATTAGTTACCAGGGTCAACAGGCCTTACTGGAAATGAAAAAAATAGAGTCAGATCTCTCAGCACTCCAGGTGCAGGAGCACTACTATAATTACATATTGGACTATTTCAATAAAAACAAAGATATGTCCAGTCTTGCTCCTCCCTCTTCAGCAAATGTAAATGATCCTTTGATGAACACACTTGTGCTTGATCTTCAGTCGCTTAGTAATCAAAGGGCAGCTCTTATAAGCGGTAACGCGGAAAAGAATCTTTTCCTTGGTCCTATCGAGAATAAGATCAAATTACAGAGGCAGGCAGTGATTGACAATGTGACAAATAATCTTAATACTCTTAAACTTACACAGAATGAGCTGAATTACAGGGCTGATAAACTATCTAAAGAGATTTCAAAGCTACCAAGAACTGAGCTAAATATGGTCAGTATGAAGCGTAAGTTCGATTTAACCGATGCCATATATACTTTTCTCCTTCAGAAACGTTCAGAGGCGGCGATCACAGAGGCCTCAAATATTTCGGATTATGAGATTCTGGAGCCTGCCCGTGATACATCAAGTGTCGTTCTTTCACCAAAAACCAAATTAAACTGGGCATTAGCATTCTTTGTTGCATTAATGATTCCTACACTTTTTATCATATTGAAAAATTTCTTTAGCGAAAAAATTACCGGAGTAAAAGATGTTGAACATTTATTAGGGAAACCCATTCTAAGTATAATTTATACTAATTCATATCAGAACGAATCTGCAGTATTTGAATCACCTGGATCGCCAATTGCTGAATCTTTCAGAAATTTGCGCAGCACATTGTTCCTGCGATTCAAATCAGAACCGGTGAAAGTGATCCTGGTCACTTCATCACAACCACAGGATGGAAAAAGCTTTATCTCTTTTAACCTGGCAGCTTCGATAGCTTCCGTCGGATACAAAACAATTATTCTGGATTGCGATTTGCGCAGACCTACTCTGCATGTAAAATTCAAGGAAGAAAATTCTTCCGGACTTTCTAATTATATGATTGATCATACTCCTAAACAAGATATTATTCGGAGTTCATTTATTAAGAATCTCTCTTTTATTCCTGCCGGGCCGGTCCTGCCTAATTCCTCGGAAATGATTGAAGCAGGTGCGCTCGATGACCTTTTTGGTTATCTGAAAAAAGAGTATGATTATATAATAATCGATACAACCCCTTCTGGTATAGTTGCAGATGCAGCGCTGATGATCAAATATTCGAACATAAATCTTTTAGTCTGCAGGAATAATTTTACTCGAAAAGATGTTTTTACAGATGTTCTTAACCTGCTAAAGATAAACAAAGTAGATAATTTTGATGTTATTTTTAATGACCTCAATATTAAAGATAGCAGGTATGGTCGTTATAATAATTATTACAAAAAAGGCTGATCAGGTAATACTATCTCTCTGCAACATTTTATAAAAGTACTGTCAATATGGAAAATGATTCAATAATAAAGGAAAAAGTAAAAAACTATGTCCTCCAGGCAGTTTATGCCGATAAAGAAAAAATTAAGGATGTTACTCTTATTTTTAAAGAGGGGTACTTTGATTCGATGGGATTTATGGTGCTGATCTCTTTCCTTGAAGAAGAGTTTGGCATTAAAACCAATGATACTGATCTTCTGGAAGAAAACTTTGAATCAATCAACGCAATCAGCGAATTTGTAAGTCGGAAAAAGCAATAATCGATTATGTGTGGTATAGGCGGAATAATTGATTACAACTGCAAAGAAAACAGCCGTGGCAATGTTGAATCAATGCTTCGTTCTATAAGTTATCGCGGTCCGGATGAAAGCGGTATTTACCTTTCCCCGATCGCAGCCCTGGGGAACGTCAGGTTAAGCATAATAGATATCGAAGGAGGACAGCAACCCTTATCTGACCATACCGGAAGATTCTGGATCGTTTTCAATGGTGAAATATTTAATTATAAAGAGCTTAGAATAGATCTTGAAAAAAAAGGAATTACTTTCCAGACTAAATCAGATACTGAGGTTCTGGTTCAGCTTTATGCAGTTTATGGTAAAAAATGTCTGGGCCTGCTAAATGGGCAATTCTCTTTTGCCATCTGGGACAAATTAAAAGAAGAGCTGTTTGTGGCCAGAGACAGAGTAGGTATCCGCCCATTCTTTTACAATATCCATAATGGAGTATTTTCTTTTGCATCTGAAATAAAAGCCCTGTTCCAACAAAAGAGAATAGCCCGTGAACTATGCCCGGAAAGCTTATCACAGGTTTATACCTTCTGGACCGCTGTCACTCCAAATACCGTCTTCAGGAATATTTATGAATTGCCACCCGGACATTTTGCTACTTTTAGCCGCAATGGATTAACTATAGAAAGATTTTGGGAATTGACATTTGATAATCCGGATTCAAAGATCTCATTTCAGGATTCCATGGACCATTTTCATGAACTGTTCTCTGATGCAGTAAGAATTCGTTTGAGGGCAGATGTGGAGGTTGCCGCCTATTTAAGCGGAGGGATCGACTCAAGTGCTACAGTTGCCTATATTAAGGGCATTGAACCCGGAATACTTAATACTTTTTCAATAGGATTTGATGAGAAAGATTTTGATGAGAGTCCATTCCAGAATGAGGCTGCGAAGTATTTTGATACTACTCACAAATCGATGATCTGCACTTCAAAAAATATTTCAGAATCATTTCCGCGTGTTATCTGGCATTCCGAAACTCCTATACTCCGCACTGCACCGACACCTATGCTCCTGCTTTCCAAACTTGTCAGAGAAAATAATATTAAGGTTGTTGTAACCGGTGAGGGATCAGATGAAATTCTGGCAGGCTACGATATCTTCAAAGAGGCAAAAATCAAACGGTTCTGGGCTTCACAACCCGAATCAAAAATCCGACCGCTGCTTCTTAAAAAATTATACCCTTATCTGAGCCAGATGAAAGATGCAAATCCTAAAATGCTCAGAATGTTTTACGGATATAAACTGGAGGATACTGACAATCCATTTTATTCTCACCTCTTGCGGTGGAATAATTCAAATCATATAAAAAAGCACTTTTCAGAAAATATTAAACAAGTTCTTAATAATTATTCTGCCCTGGACGAGCTGGAAAAAAGGCTGCCTGAAAACTTTGATTCCTGGGATCAGTTAGCAAAATCAGAATGGTTAGAGACGACCGTTTTTATGTCAGGCTATCTTCTTTCCTCACAGGGAGACAGAATGGCGATGGCAAATTCGGTCGAAGGAAGATACCCGTTTTTGGATTACCGGGTAATAGAGTTCTGCTCCTCATTACCAGCAGATTATAAACTTAAGGGACTCAATGAAAAATATTTGTTGAAAAAGCTCCTGAAAAACAGAATCCCAGAGAAAATACTCAAAAGACCAAAGCAAGCCTACAGGGCTCCTATTAAAAGCGTTTTTCTGTCAAAAGATTCATCCGAATATGTTAAATATATGTTATCTGATTCTTATTTCAGGAGTGTTGATGTTTTTAATTATGATTCCTTTGCCGGTGTAATTTCAAAAATAGAAAAAGCAGGTGTCTCGTCTGAGATTGATAATATGGTTCTGAGCTCAGTAATTTCAACTCATCTGCTTTATTATCAATTCATTGAAAATCACAATGAAGAGTTTAATACACGAGATTTAAGAAATCTTAAAATTGTTAACGATTTCCGGCCAGATAAAACTATTTCCGAAATAAACCATTGATGTTTAAACCCGGAGAATATGTATCTATATTTGATTTATTAACAAAGAATTAATTTACTATGAGCTCAAAAAAACCGTTTTCAAAAGATATTATTCTTCTTAGTGATGTTGAAGCAGTTGCAAATGAAATAATCCTTAAACTTCAACAGGACGTACTTCATAATTTGAAACGACTGGGAGCAGTAATAGGTACAAGTGGAGGCATCGACTCCTCAGTTTGTCTGGCCCTTACAGCAAATGCTTTTGGTCCTGAAAGGGTCCTGGCAATTATGATGCCTGAAAAAGATTCCAGTCTGGAAAGCGAACAGCTTGCCAAAGAGCTAGCTGCCAGATTTGATGTAAAAGCTATAAAAGAAGATATTACTCCTGCCCTCTCCGGATTCAAATGCTATGAGAGACGGGATGAAGCAGTAAGACGTGTTTTCCCTGAGTACAACCCGAAAACACATAAAATGAAAATAGGGATTAAACAGAGTGGACTTTCCAATAACCTCCCGCCAATTTTCTCCCTGACCATTATTGACAGTAATGGGAATGCCGAAGATAAAATTCTACCTGTGAAAGAGTATCTTCAGATTGTGGCAGCTTCAAATTTTAAGCAGAGGTCAAGAATGACAACATTATATTACCATGCAGAAGCACTTCACTATGCAGTAATCGGAACTCCGAATAAACATGAACAGGAACAAGGTTTTTTTGTAAAATACGGAGATGGCGGAGCTGATGTTATGCCAATTGGAAATCTCTATAAAACGCAGGTTTACCAGTTGGCAAATTTTCTGGGTGTTCCAAAAGCCATAATTGACAGAACTCCTACTACTGATACGTATTCTGCAGAACAAACTCAGGAAGAGTTCTTCTTTCAGATGCCTTTCGGATTAATGGACAGATACTGGTATGGATTTGAGAATGGCTATTCCCCGAAAGAAGTTGCCGAAGTAATGGGGGAATCTGAACAGAAGGTAAAAGATTTGTTTGGTAATTTTGAGCGGAAGAAAAAAACAACTGAATATTTAAGGATGTCGCCCATCAGGGACTATTATGGAAGATAAGTTGCCTCAGTAGAAAACTAAAATTCTCATTTTGAAGAGGTATCAACCGGATATAAATCTACATTATGAACGCATTCGATTATTTTTTCGAAAAAACTGCTGATCTTGATAAGCATTTTCTCATTGGAAAGGAAGAAATCTCATTTAAACAACTATATGACTCTTCACTGATTCTGGCATCCTGGATTGAAGAGCGGGTGGGCCGGAATAAACACATAATTCTTGTTTCGGTTAATAACCTCTTCTTTATAACATCTTACCTGTCTATTATTAAATCAGGGAATATTTGTATTCCTTTGGATCCGGGCATTGAAAAAGAAAATTTTCACTACATTAATGAATTAACAGATCCGGTCCTGATATTCACTACTCAAGATAATGAGCAAAGGCTTGCTCTTCAATCGGGAAAATGCATATTTCCTGATACTGTTTATAGCTATAAGCCAAAAGCCAGGAAAGCAATTGATAAAGATTTTAACAGGGAAAACTGCGCAGAGATAATTTTCACTTCCGGATCAACTGGAAAGCCAAAAGGGGTAATGATCTCCCATAAAAACCTGATAGCGAATACAGAATCAATTGTGAAATACCTGAATTTGACTCAGGACGATACAATGCTCGTTGTGTTACCTTTCTATTACTGCTATGGACTTTCACTTTTCCATACGCATCTGAGAGCAGGAGGCTCTATTGTATTTAATAATTCGTTCATCTTCCTTGGAAGCATTATAAAAGATCTCAAAGTGTATAAATGTACCGGTTTTGCCGGAGTACCAAGTCATTTTCAGATTCTGCTCAGGAAATCTGACTCCTTTAAGAAAACAGTTTTTCCCGATTTAAGGTATGTAACACAAGCTGGTGGTAAATTGGCGCCCATTTTTATTGACGAGTTTCGTGAAAGCTTCCCTGATATTAAATTCTATGTTATGTATGGTCAGACCGAAGCAACAGCAAGGCTTTCCTACCTGCCTCCTGAATTGTATGAAAAGAAAAAGGGTTCCATGGGAAAAGGAATCCCTGGTGTTGAGCTTGTTGTAGTAAATGAAAAGGGCGGAAAAGTAAAACCTGGTGAAACTGGTGAGGTAATAGCCCGTGGCGATAATATTATGATAGGTTATTTTGCCGATGAAGAGGGTACCGGTAATACTCTCAGGAATGGATGGCTGTACACGGGTGATCTGGGGACAGTCGATAAGGATGGCTACATCTATTTAACTGCCCGTAAAAAGGAAATTATTAAAGTCAGGGGGAAAAGAATCAGTCCGAAAGAGATCGAGGCAGTAATACTTGAGATAACTGAAGTTATTGATTGCTCAGTAGAGGGAATAGACGATGAAATTGAGGGAGAAATGCTTAAAGCTACAGTTGTAATAAGGAAAGATGCTAAACATCTTGTAAGCAAAGAGTCAATAATTGAGCATTGTTCAAAGCATCTGGCGTTGTACAAAATTCCTCATGTTTATGAACTGAAAGAAGAATTGACTATCAGTGCTACCGGGAAAAAGATCAAGAAATAATTAATAAGATATATTTTAACTCTGCTTTATTTGTCTGCATATTCAAAAACAAAAGTTAATCATCAGTTTTTTGCAGTTTATCAAAAAAAAATGGTAAAGCCAGGAAAATGTTTTTACTTTGGTTCCATAGGTATGCTTTTATAACAGGTAAATACTAATTTTTTCAGGCAACAATAGTCAGCATATTTCGTTAAAACGTAATTATTACATCCTTATCAATGAATATAAATAATGGCAATAATGAATAAAATAACATCTATAATGTTTTTGGTTTTTTTGATTTTCGGTGTCGTGTTCTTCACCGGATGCAAAAAAGACCCTGTCCCACCCACGATAACTACTGCTACTGTAACAGATATAACGCTTCACACTGCTACCTGCGGTGGTTCAGTAACAAAAGATGGGGGAGCAGCAGTTACAGCCCGGGGAATTTGCTGGAGTACCGCAGAATTGCCTTCTGTCAGGGATTCACATACAACTGATAATAAAGGAACCGGAAGTTTTACAAGCGATATAACTGATCTTTCTCCCAATACTATATATCATGTGAGGGCATATGCTACCAATAAGGTTGGTACATCATACGGGAATGATATTTCATTTACAACATCCCCGATTGTAGTTGCGACTATTGCTACAACAGCAGTTTCCGGAATCACGATAACAACTGCTATTTCCGGCGGAAATATCACTGAAGATGGTGGTGGAACTATCACCGCAAGGGGTATTTGCTGGGCAACAACTGCAAATCCCGTAATCGGTGCCACAAATACCACAACTGATGGTACTGGAACCGGAGTTTTCACTAGCGCCATTACCGGATTACTGCCAGGTACTGGATACCATGTACGTGCATATGCTACAAACAGCGCAGGTACAGCTTACGGAGCTGATGTTCCGTTTACGACACTTGCATCAGCGTGCCGCTCTTACAACAACTGCAGCATCGGCAATTACTCAAATAACTGCTGTTTCCGGTGGAAGCATTACTTCTAATGGTGGTGCTGTAATAACAGTTAGTGGTATCTGCTGGAGCTATAACTACAGATCCTACAACTGCGGATTCAAAAACAACTAATGGAACACCCACTGGTACTTTTACAAGCAATTTAACCGGATTGTCAGCAGGCACAACATACCATGTACGTGCATATGCTACCAACAGTGTAAGTACTCATATGGAAATGATATCTCATTTACAACTCTGCCGGCAGTTGCCACTCTTACAACAACTGCAGCTTCTGCAATTGCTCAGACAACTGCTGTTTCCGGTGGAAGTATTACTTCTAATGGAGGTTCTGTAATAACACCAGTGGCATCTGCTGGAGTTTAACTACAGATCCTACAACTGCGGATTCAAAAACAACTAATGGAACACCCACAGGTACTTTTACCGGCAATTTAACCGGATTGTCTGCAGGCACAACATACCATGTTCGTGCATATGCCACCAACAGTATAGGTACTGCATATGGAAATGATATCTCATTTACAACCCTGACAGCAGTTGCCACTCTTACAACAACTGCAGCTTCTGCAATCACTCAAACAACTGCTGTTTCCGGTGGAAGTATTACTTCTAATGGAGGTTCTGTTATAACAGCAAGTGGTATCTGCTGGAGATTGACTGCAGATCCTACAATTGCAGATTCAAAAACAACTAATGGAACACCCACAGGTACTTTTACCGGCAATTTAACGGGATTGTCTGCAGGCACAACATACCATATTCGTGCATACGCTACCAACGCTGTTGGTACTGCATATGGAGCTGATGTTCCGTTTACTACAAATCCTGCTGTGATTCCTACTATTAGTACAACTTTGGTCACAGGTGTTACCTTAACTTCAGCAGCTTCAGGTGGAAATATCACCGCTGATGGGGGTTCATCCAGTTACTGCAGTGGTATCGTGCTGGGGTACAACTGCAAGCCCGATAATCCGGGCTCCAAATAAAACTACTAACGGATCACCGAACAGGTACCTTCACCAGCACTATGACCGGATTAACAGATGGCACAAACTACTATGTACGCGCTTATGCCACTAACAGTGCAGGGACTGCTTACGGAAACCAGCAAACTTTTACCACAATTCATCAAACAGGTACAGTATCTGATAATGACGGTAATACATATAATACTGTCAAAATTGGAAATCAATGGTGGATGGCAGAAAACCTGAAAACCACCAAGTATAATGACAATTCATCAATACCAAATCTTACTGCCGACGCAGCCTGGATTGCAGAAAATGGAACTACCGGACATAATGGTGCTTATTGCTGGTTATATAACGATGGAACGACTTATAAACCTTTATATGGAGCTCTTTACAACTGGTTTGCAGTAAATACAGGTAAACTGTGCCCGACAGGCTGGCATGTACCATCCGATGAAGAATATCAAACACTCGAATTATTCCTTGGAATGTCTCCGGGCAGATACGGGACGGTTGGAGCATGGTCAGATCGTGGTACTGACCAGGGAACTCAGATGAAGAGTACAACCGGATGGGATGTATCACCAAATAATGGGATTAATGGGACCAATACAAGCGGATTTTCGGGCCGTCCTGGAGGTTACCGTTTCGGAGTAGATGGCAGTTTTCAGTCTACCCGGATATACATATTGGTGGAGCAATACTCCAGTGGATGCCACTACAGCCTATTACAGGCGGTTGACTGCAACTTAACTACAGTATTTAGAGGTGGAGTACTGTATCAGGGAGGAAAATATGTCAGGTGTATGCAATATTAGATTTTTTTAGATTGAAATATTATAATTCTCTTAACTTTGATATTAAATTTAAAAATGGCACTAAAATTAAATAAAATATGATGAAAAGAATTACAGTTTTTTTAGCATTTGTCAGCTTATTATTTGGAATAATAATAATTAACAGCTGCAAAAAAGAGGTTGTAATACCTACCTTAACCACTGCATCAGTAACAGATATTACGATTAATTCTGCTACTGCCGGTGGTACAATAACAAAAGACGGAGGAGCAGCAGTAACTGCCAGGGGAGTATGCTGGGGTACCACTGCAAACCCTGTTATCTCAGGTTCACATACATCTGATAGTCAAGGAACCGGAAGTTTTTCAAGCAGTTTAACTGACCTGATTCCTGGTACTCTGTATCATGTGAGAGCATACGCTACCAACAAAGCCGGTACAGCCTATGGAGCTGATGTTACATTTACTACAACCGCGATAGTAGTTCCTACTCTTACAACTACTGCTGTTACGGGAATGACGTTAACAACCGCTGCTTCCGGCGGAAATATCACTGCTGATGGCGGTGGAGCGGTTACCGCAAGAGGTGTTTGCTGGGCAACAACTGCAAATCCCGTGATCGGAGCCACAAATACAACAACCGATGGTACCGGGACCGGAGTTTTCACTAGCGCCATTACCGGATTGCTGCCAGGCACCGGATACCATGTACGTGCATATGCTACAAACAGTGCAGGTACTGCATATGGAGCTGATGTTCCGTTTACGACACTCGCATTCAGTTCCCACCCTTACAACAGCTGCAGCTTCCGCAATTACTTTAACAACTGCTGTTTCCGGTGGAAATATTACCGCTGATGGTGGTGCAGCAATAACAGTAAGTGGTATCTGCTGGGGTTTAAATGCAAATCCTACAACTACAGATTCAAAAACAACTAATGGAACACGAACAGGTACTTTTGTCAGCAATTTAACCGGATTGTCTGCAGGCACAACATACCATGTTCGTGCTTATGCCACCAACAGTGTAGGTACTGCATATGGAAATGATATTTCATTTACAACACTCTGTCGGCAGTTGCCTACTCTTACAACAACTGCAGCTTCTGCAATCGCTCAGACAACTGCTGTTTCCGGTGGAAATATTACTTCTAATGGTGGTGCTGTAATAACAGTCAGTGGTATCTGCTGGAGTCTAAACCGCAAATCCTACAACTACAGATTCAAAAACATCTAATGGAACAGTCACAGGTACTTTTACCGGCAATTTAACCGGCTTGTCAGCAGGCACAACATACCATGTTCGTGCATATGCCACCAACAGTATAGGTACTGCATATGGAAATGATATCTCATTTACAACCCTGACAGCAGTTGCCTACTCTTACAACAACTGCAGCTTCTGCAATCACTTAAACAACTGCTGTTTCCGGTGGAAGTATTACTTCTAATGGAGGTTCTGTAATAACAACCAGTGGTATCTGCTGGAGTTTGACTGCTAGATCCTACAATTGCAGATTCAAAAACAACTAATGGAACACCCACTGGTACTTTTACCGGTAATTTAACGGGATTGTCTGCAGGCACAACATACCATGTTCGTGCATACGCTACAAACAGTGCAGGTACTGCATATGGAAATGATATTTCATTTACAACCCTGGCAACAGCTCCCACTCTTACAACAGTTGCAATTTCTGCACTTGATGCAACAAGCGCTGTTTCCGGTGGAGTTATTACCTCTGATGGAGGTTCTGCAATAACTGTCAGTGGCGTCGTCTGGGGTACAACTGCACTGCCTGATATCCTGAGGTCAAATAAAACAACTGACGGACACATACAGGTACTTTCCCCAGCTCTCTGACCGGTTTAACTGATGGCACAGTCTACTATGTTCGTGCATATGCTACTAACAGTATTGGGACAGGTTACGGAAATCAGTTAACATTACTGACAAAAGTTGCTGATAATGATGGGAATACCTATAATACCGTTATGATAGGCACTCAGGTATGGATGGCAGAAAACCTGAAAACCACCAAGTATAGTAATATTACTAATGATCCAATACCTAACGTTACCGCCAGCATTGGTACTGGAAGCTGGTCAGTCTTAACTACCGGGGCTTACTGCTGGTACGGTAATGATGCAGCTAATAAACCTATATACGGAGCCCTTTACAACTGGTTTGCAGTAAATACTGGGAATCTGTGCCCGGCAGGCTGGCATGTACCATCCGATGCAGAATATCTAACAATGGAATTGTTTCTTGGAATGTCTCCGGGAACAAGTGCGGGACAGGTTGGAGCATGGACAGATCGTGGTACTAACCAGGGAACTCAGATGAAGAACACTACCGGATGGGCACCTCCGAATGAAAATGGAACCAATACCAGTGGATTTTCTGCCCTTCCCGGAGGTTACCGTTACGCTGTAGATGGTAGTTTTCAGGCTACTTGGTCAATGGTCTTACTGGTGGACTAGTTCAACAGAACCTGGTCCCGCTACTAGCTTACATTTACAGGACGATTGGACGGATCATTACCTACTGTATACAGAGGTAGTGTAGCGGAGAACCGCAGGGAAATATGTCAGATGTTTGAAGTAATTAATACTATGATAGTATAATATAAAAGAAGCTGTCTCCCAAGGACAGCTTCTTTCTTTACCCTGTTTGCAACAAATTTTTTATTAGCAATCGGATAATTACATAAAGACATTTATGAAAATACTATCTACAATAATATACTTTGCATTAAATCTCACAATGTTATTTTCTCAGGTTACTCTTACGATAGAAGGAACAATTGTTAATAATACCGAAACAGGTACATGGGCAGGAGTAAACATTGCACGAAGTGAACCTACTGCACTTACCTACCGGAATAACTCAATCACATCTGTAAATATCTCCTCGTATATGCTGCAGGCCGGAGATGATGAGTTGCTCAGCACCCATAATAATCTTGACGGAGAGATAATAACAGGGAATATGCTTATATGGAATGGAACAGACCGGGCAAGTACTATCACTCATGGCATATTTACCGGATACAATATAAATGCAGTAATAAAATATAATTACCTGAATAAAGTTCCAATGGCAATAATCCGTAAATCCAACGGGATGACCAACACTGAAGGAGGAGTTGCCTACAATATTGTGAATAAAACCGGAGCCACTGCAATTGCAGTGAAAGGGATTAATCGGGTCCTTATTTATAATAATACATTTTTCAGTGATGAGGTAAAATACACAGCCGACAGCGTTCCTGGTGCATGGAGAGGGCTTGCAGACATTTATACAAATAAGGATATTACTCCAAACGCACCCTCAACAGGAACAAAAATCAAGAACAATATTTTCTACACTAAAAATCAGATCAGCAATATTTCTCTTAATGATACTGCCTGTATACCCGGATTTGAATCTGATTATAATATTTTTTATTGTGAAACGGGTACGCCGATGTTCAACTATCTGGGAAAAGAAAAAACATTTGCGCAATGGCGGGCTTTGGGATACGACCTTCACTCCAGTGTCATTAATCCGGATTTTATAAATTTTACTGATTTCGTTCCCCGTTCACGTCTTGATTATGGAACTAACCTGGGTACAAAATGGAAATCGGGACTTTCAACAACTGCAGTATGGAAGCCAGGATCTTCCCCGGAGATCTCGGACCAGAATGGCATATGGCAGGTCGGTGCCCGAATTTATAATGCTGGCACCCCGAATAATTAGTTTTTTCTATCTTTGATGAAAATCATAATGATCCGTTTAGCTATCTTTCTTACAGCCTGTTTGTTAATCATTGGTTGCAAGGAATCAAATCATCAGGAAATGAAGAAAATCGTTTTTCTACATCATAGTACAGGAAATAATATCTGGGTTGGGAAAACCAATAAGTACCTTTACAAGCTGACTAAACAAGGAGATGTTCAAAAGTTTTTTGCTGATCACAATAAAAAGAATAACACTAATTATAAGATAACTCAACGTCTATTTCCAAAAGATTATCCCTACGGTTGGAATAATTATCCATATGATTATTATAATATATGGGTTAAAAATGCCGGGAATACATCTTACCTTGAGGAACCGACACTGGAAATTCTTGCAAAAGAGTTTGACGTAATTATTTTCAAACATTGTTTTCCCGGAAGCAGAATACAGGAAGATACAGGTTCCCCGGATATTAACTCAGATGAAAAACGAGTTGAGAACTACAAACTGCAGTATAACGCGTTGAAGGAGAAGATGCATGAATTTCCGGGTACTAAGTTTATCATATGGACACCGGCAGTTTGCACAAAGAACCAGATAACTGAAGATGAGGCAAAAAGAACAAATCTGTTTCATAAATGGATAGTCGATGAGTGGGATGAGAAAGGAGACAATATTTTTATCTTTGATTTTTACAAATATGAAACAGAAGGCAATCTTTATTTACCGGAGAAGAATGCAGTCAGTCCGGATGACTCACACCCAAATATTGGATTTTCAGCAAGAGTTGCACCTTTATTCTGCAAACATATTATTGATGTAATTGAATCTGGTGCTGAACTATAATTGTATTTGTTTTTATTACAGAATTTATGAATTTAAGAATCGTACTGAATCGTATTCAATTAATGCTGTTGAGATTAGCCAGTAATGAAAGAAAAATTAAATATTTGCGCAAGCAGGGGGTGATTATTGGCGAGGAATGCCTTATAAATACCATGTCCTTTTCAACAGAGCCATATCTAATAGAAATTGGCAATCATGTTGCAATAGCAAACGGCACTGAATTTATTACTCACGACGGAGCTATCTGGAGCTTCAGGGACGAACTCGGTCCCTTGGACATATTTGGTAAAATAACGATTGGCAACAATGTGTTCTTTGGTAACAACTGCACTATTCTTCCAAATACCATAATCGGTGATAATTGTATTATTGGAGCAGGTAGTGTTGTCCGGGGAAAATTTCCGGAGAATTCTGTAATTATCGGCAACCCGGCAAAGGTGGTCCTGAAAACATCTGTTCAAAGATTCCTCTATCTTCAAAACCCGAATTTACTTAAAACACAAAATCTGTCTCATTCCGAAAAGAAAATTATTCTCAAGAGACATTTTGGTATTGTTTAAAGTAATCCTTCCTCCTGATCACATCATCACTGAATCATTTCAGCTTTTTCATCTGTATCGATTAATTCGATATTAAGCCCGTATCTGGCAAGTAGAAATGCAATTTTATTATTATTAAAGGCTTCACCTTCCTGAGGTGGAACCAGCAATATCAGTCCCTCATTCTTCAACTCGTCTATCTTCTCTTCAATACCTGAACATTTAAAACAAAGATGATGGAACCCTCCGCCCCTGTTTACAAAATTTTGAAGAGACTGATTTCCCTCAACAGGTTCAATAAGCTTTATTGTTATACTGTCATTCTTTTTTAAAAATGTTACTTTAACCTTTTGGCGTGAGTTTTCAACTATTTTTGTCATCTGTTTATAACCAAATACACGCTCCCAATAGTCAATTCCATCCTGTAAATTCTTTACAGCAAAACAAATATGATCAATTTTCATTTGTATAAGGATTTGAGAATTATATCTTACTGAATACCGGTTATAACCACAATGGTTTGAATAACAAACCTTTCAATTTCCCATATTAATCAACGAATTGTTAAGCCCAATAATTTATAAACCACATTAAGTAATTTATAACCAACTGAATAATAATGAACACAAACTACTTTTTTTCCTCCAAAAGACAGTTTAAAACTATTAATTCCGGCCAGACCTTCGTCTTTTGTATTTTCCGCATAGCCTCCCATGTCATATATTTTGAATCCTTTCTCTTTGAAGTATAACATATCTTTATAGTGCAACAATTTGCCGGATCGGCCTATTTGTGCTCTATCAAAATTATCATCAAATCTTCGGGAGGCAGAATGAAGCATATATACAATACTAACTTCTTTATCTACCACATAAGCATGTGCTGACAAAATTTCTCCTTTGAGCCTGGCAAAGCTCAGAATAAGATTATCACCCAGCTCTTCCAGTCTTAGACGGCTTGTTGGAGGAATTTTAACTCTGACAACAAAAGCATTGAAAAAGCTGACAAAATTATCGATATCTTTCTCGTACGAGCATTCAATACCTTCCTTTTCAGCTTTATTTATTTGATTTCTGATAGACCCATCAAAACCCGATAAGATTGTATTAGTATCTGATAGCAGTGAGTTTTGTACTGAATGGGTTATTTTCTTTATCCATAAAACTCTTTTTTGATCGGAATTTTGAATATTTAAATATGCAGTGAGTGTAAAAATGTCAGAAAAACTGGGTTCATAGGCAAACCACTTTTCACGGACTTTTAAAAAATAGAATTTTTTAGTGAAACTTATCATACTTAGTAAGAAATTTTGAAGTTTAATTCCGGCATTAATTATATGTCAGGATTTTAAACAATCTGATTCAGAGCATCATTATAGATTTTGAGAAGTTTTTCGTAATAGCTTTCCGAGTTAAATTTGATCCTTGCAACATTCGTAATTGAGGTACTGTTAAAGTTTGCCGAGTTCTCCCACAGATAAGAAATTTTGTTTTGTAAATCTATGACATTGCCTGATTCAAACAATAAACCATTTACCCCATTATCAATTAATTCGGGTATACCTCCAATATTCGCACCAATTACCGGTGTGCCTAAACAAAGGGATTCTATCACACTTAGGGGATTATTTTCATACCAGGTTGAAGGCATAACTAAAAACCTTGAACCTTCTATTAATCGTTTAAGGTCACTCCAGTTTTTATACCCCAGAAATTCTATATTGACACTTTTGTATTTAGACTTCAGCTCCTTTTCAATCGGACCTGTGCCAATCAATTTAAGAGTATATTGAGGCATTTCGGTCGCCGCCTTAAGAAGGGTCTCAATTCCCTTTTCAAAACTTAGCCTTCCGACATAGCAATAATAATTCTCCTTAATCTGCTCAGATGGAAAAAATTTTTCTTCATTAATAAAATTACTTATCACTTGTATCTTAGCAGACTCAAATCCACCCATTATCATTTTCCCTTTTAAAAAACTGCTCGGTGAAATAAACATATTGGTCAGCTTCGATAGCTTTTCATAATTCCAGAAGCGAAACTCGAAAAATGCCATTATACTGGCCAGCCAACTCTGTTTAATGCAACGCTTTCTGATAACACTCCACTTATTTGTCAGGCATGCTTCACAGATCTTGCTATTGCTGATAAATAAGTAGGCAGGGCAAACTAATTTGTAATCGTGAAGGGTCCAGACAACCGGTATTTTGCGTTCAAAGGCAATTTTCACAATAATAGGAGATAATTGTGAATGAATATTGTTCACATGTAAAATATCGGGTTTAAAATCGTCTACCAATCGTTTGAAGTTTCTTCTGACTGAAGGAGAGCCAAATGGCCTGACAAAAACAGAGAAAAAGTTCCTAATACCTATCTTATTAAAATCCACCTCGCCGGGAAAATATTTGGAATACTTAGAATTCAGATTTGCAGGATGTTGCATAGAAAAAACAGCCACATCATGACCTTTCTCCTTTAAAAGTCTTTCTAGTCCCATTGTATAGATACAATCACCTCCGCGAGGATAATAATATTTATTTGACAGGAGAATCTTCATGCAAAAACCTTTTTTTCAAAATCAGAAAATTCTATTACTATGAATAGATTTTTATGTCTGCTTTAATTTTACTAATGTTACAAATAATACACCGATTACTGTAGTCTTTCTGATAAAATATTATCAAAACGTTATTAATTATGGCTGAGAGTTATAGATTTTTTATTTATTGAATACCATTTTACAAACTCTTTCATCCCTTCCTTAAAACTATATTTTGGATCATATCCAATTTCAAGTTTTGCCTTGGAAATATCTGCATGTGTTATTTTTACATCACCGGATTGAAGTGGTAATAGATTTAATACAGCTTTTTTTTGCAGGATTTCTTCAATTGTCCTGACAAGCTCAGAGAGGATAATCACTTTAGATTCGCCCAGATTATATACTCTGTAGCCTCCCAGGTTATTTAGCGCACAGCTTATTCCCTCTACTATATCATCAATATATGTATAATCTCTTGCTGTAGATCCATCCCCATAAAACGGAACAGGGTCACCTTCATCAATTAATTTGGTGAATTTATATATAGCCAGATCAGGACGTTGCCTGGGTCCGAAAACTGTAAAGAATCTTAAGCATGTAATATCAAATCCATATAAATGCGTATAAACATGGCATAAAAGTTCACCACTTTTTTTTGTAGAGGCATAAGGAGAAATGGGATTGTCGACAAAATCAGATTCAGAAAACGGAATGTTTGGATTATTGCCATAAACTGATGATGATGAGGCAAATATCATTTTCTTCACTTGGTTCAATCTCATAGCTTCGAGTAAAGAAATGCTGCCATTTACATTTACATCATAATAATCTGCAATTGATTCTATAGAAGGTCTGACACCTGCTTTTGCTGCGAGGTGAATAACTGCATCAATTTTATGAGAGGTAAATACTCTTTTTAACTGTTCACTGTCACGTATATCTGCTTCATAAAATATAAAATCTTTCTTTCCTGAAAGACCGGTGAGATTTAATTGCTTTGTTTTTTTCGGATAGAAAATATCAAAATTATCCAGACCAACCACAGAATGACCTAGTTCTATAAAATGTTCACAAACATGTGAACCAATGAAACCCGCAGCTCCTGTTACCAAAATTTTCATAAACTGTATAGTTTTTTATACGTTGTAACATAATTCTTTGTCATGATTTCCAGATCAAACCGTTCCTTTATCATTTTTTTACCCTCTTTCCCAAGTTCATTCATCAACAATTGGTTTCCGATTAACAAGTAAATTTTTTCGGCCAATTGATCGGAATTTTCAGGATCTATTAAGAAACCGTTCCGGTTATCGAACACGACTTCATCAGTCCCGCCTCCACGTGTAGCAATGACAGGTTTACCAAGAGCCATATATTCTATAATAGAGTTAGAAATACCTTCCCCATGGACTTTTGTATTTGTAAGTAAAATTCCAATATCAAAAATATTGATAATTGACTCCACATCGGATCTTTTGCCTAAAAAAATAATTTTGCCAGATAAAGAAGCAGGTACCTTTCCTTTTATTTTATTGTAATCCGTTCCATCTCCAACGAGAATAAATCGAATATCATTTCTTACAGAAACAAGTGGCACTGCAGTTTTTATTAAAGTATCATAATCTTTTCGATCCTCAAATGAAGCAACCATTCCAACTACAAAAAAATTATCACTTATTTCGCCAAATATCTCTTTGCGAACTAATGCCGGTTCCTTTAAATGTTCAAAACGTGCAAGATCCATCCCATTATTAATGCATATAGATTTATCTTCAGGAGCATTATAAGCTATTAAACCTGCATTGGAGTTACCAACAATGATATCGGAAAACGGGAAAGTAATTCTTGCACGTAACCAGTCTTTATTAAAAATATTCCGTTTTACCGGAGTGTCAACCACCATACCATTAACTATTTTTATTTTCAGCAGTTTACAGGCTGGCACTAAATATACAGCAGTCATACTATCCCAGCAATGCACAATATCAGGTTTCAATTTCCTGCACAGCTCATAAAACTGACGAAAAACCGTAAAATCCCTTTTCGTTTTCCTAATTAAATAAAATATATCAATATTAAGGTCATGCACTTCTTTATAATGTACGTCTTTACTCATTATGGCCAGATTAAACTCAATGTCTGTATTTGATCTGATACCTTTCATGAGTTGTGATAATCTCCTTTCCTTTCCTCCAGCAGTTAAACTTTCTATAAAAAACAGTATTCTCATAATAATGATAAAAATGTACCTGTTCTTTCACTTCAATTATTGGCCGGTAAATAAGTTTGCTACAGCGTGTGGCCAAATATTGCGAATGTGCAGATAAGGTCATAAGTTTACACGGTTTCTCTTTTCCGGTAAGCTGGAAAAGAGACGACCTATTACATTTATTTTATTAGTGTTCAAAACATGATTATTTTCAACATAAGCTTTTGCTCTCTCAGCAAATTCGTCAGTATTTTCTATTGAAACCATATATTGTACCAGTTTATCCAGATTACCGTCAGCAACTTCACCTAACTGTTCCCTTTTAATAACACCTCCCGGGTCAAAAGATAATGACAGCACAGGGATCCCGCAAGCCCATGCTTCAACGAATATGTTAGGAAACCCTTCCATTGGTGAGGTTGAGATCAATGCCTTAGAGTTTAATATATGCGTTAATGTTTCTAAATGACTAAGATTACCATACAGAGTGACATTTTTAAAGCTCTTCAGTTTTTCGAAGTATTTATACCCGGTTCTGTCCCTGGGTCCGCCGATGACTTTAAAAGTGGCAAACGGGGCCTTCTCCACAAGTTCATAGAATTGTGCAAATCCTTTTCGTTTATCAAGCGCACCAACATAACTGAAATCCGTTCTGACAGGATCCATCACCACCGGTATTTCATTCAATTCAATTAAATTATTGAAAATAATTGAATTGATTCCCTTTTTAAGCAAATCGTTTTTTTGTCCCTCATGTTGAACCAGGACGATATCGGCATGGCGAACTAACCATGGAAATACTAATTCTGTAAGGAGTACTTTTATAAACCAGTAAGGTCCTTCAAAATGAGTCAGGTAATCATGCTTAATTCTCATCCTTAACCCTAAAGCGTCGAGATCTGATGCTAATTGGAGAACAAATATGCCTTTCGATTTACGGGCTGCCCAATAGGCCAGTAAATGTACAAAATCGCGTATCTGGCAATAATATATATCTGCTTTCTGTGCTATCAAACTCTTATATATCAGAGGTATACGGCGGGTAAAAAATCTAAATATCCTGATGCCATCGTCATATCCTTTTATTTGAAAAACTTTTACACCATCATCTGTCACGAAATCCTTTTTTGCCATTAAATCAAGAATAATCACTTCGTGTCCCGATTTTGCCAATGCTTTCGCAAGAAGGGCAATTTGTAACTCCCCGCCTCCTGCGGTATTTCCTTCAATAGCGCTGGCAATGTCGCCCCATGTGCATATCTTCATATCCGGATCTTTTTTGCTGCTTCAGTAAGTGTGACAGAATCTATTTTTTTATTTTGTAATAAAATGAAAAACCTTTCCAGAAGCTCATAAAGTTTCTCTATCGAGACTTTATCAGGACGATATTTTGAACAACCGGCCATCAACTCGCTTGAATGAAACATCATAACAATAAATGGTAATCTTATATCTATAGCTTCATTTAATAATTCATTAAAAAGAGACAGATCCATCTCAGGAAGTGGCCTTAACCACAAGGGCTGATTTTTAAAGAGCAACTTTCTGAATACTCTTAAGAAGATGCTGTTATCCACATTCCTGAAATAATATCTGGCTATAGATTTGTTTCTGTTTAAAAGGCGTTGAGTAGGTAAAATAGTAACAGGTATTTCCAGAAGAGTACCGTTTGGGAAAGTATACTCGTAGGGGAAAGGAGATTTTTCGATAAAGTCAGGTCCTCCTGAGCTGCCAGGAAATCCATGATGATCAGTCCAACTGACATATGGAGTAACCGAGGAATCAATAATATAATGATTATCAGTTAGAATCCTGGCCAGATCCTCATTAAATCCATACCTTCCCGATCTGAATGCGAGTGGTTGTATTCCGAAAGAAGTTTCAACCTGATTTGTCAGGTTCTTTATCTTTTCACTTAAAAAACCTACCGGAATTTCGTTTGCAAAAGCATGATTCGGATCATTAAACCTGTACCCGGTTTTATCCTGAAATGGGGGGGTTGTCCATACATGCAGGTGAGCGCCTAATTCAGCTTTGTTTTTTGATAAATAATCCTTAAAAATTTCTTTCGCAAAATTATCTTCACAAACCTCCGAGGTGACGAGATAAGTAGGTTTTATAAAATACTTCTCGCACAAATTCTGTAACCTTGGTACAAATTTAATGTTTTCGACAGTCAGCTCCCGGCCGAAGTCCCATTGGTTATCTCCTTCTGTGTCTATTGAAAGAATAAACTTCATAATATTGCTGACTTGGTAATATAAAATCTAATTGACTTTTATTAATAATCTGTTAACTAATTCCCATTTAAATATGCCTCTATTACAAATATAAGTCTTTCTTCTTAATGATTTTGCCCATCCTTACTCGTTGTAGCCCCTGTTCGACGCACCTCAGAATCAAAACCGTCTTCTGTATGAATATGCATCAATAATTGTAAAATTTTTATCAAAATTATACGTATGCGCTCCTTTAAGCTGGTTATCCCAATCGGGTTCAACTTTCTTTAATAATTTTTCGTCATATTCAGTCTCCGTCAGGATTTTTATCTCACTAAGATTAAAACCTTTCCCATACCTTACGGAACAATCCTGAGAAGGACGGTACATTCTATTATCGCGTATAAATACTTTCCCTGCGGGTCTGGCTGTTCTTACATCAGAAATAATGGGATTACAGGGATGACTTTCCCATTCACCTGAAAAGAAATCATCAGTAAAATAGAGAAACAATTCAGTGCTGCCACCTGAAATACCTTCTGTGTCATCAACGGAAGTAAATAGCCACCATTTGTTATTATGGAATAATAATGTCGTATCAACTGCAGATATATTTTCCATTATATTTTTGGTGAATTCCCATCTACCGGGGAAATCAATGCATTTATACAATTCAATAGTTTTGTTCTGGGATGTTTCCGGAATCATGTAGTAATTATCATTTACCTCGAAGATGAACGGATATGATAAATGATATGGCCGATCAATAATTCTTTCAGAAGTTAAGAAATTACCGTTACTATCTAATTCAAGTACCGTGATGTGCCCTTTATTCGTCCGGTAAATAAATTCTTCCACGAAAACATAAAATTTTTCATTTCTTGCTATAACAAATGGATCAGCCCAAAATATATCCTTTGAAGGTTGTAATTTTTTAAACCTGCCAAATGAATTAAACAATACATCTTCAACATCATTGATTTCGAATAACAGCAACCAGTTAAATGAGTCGGAGTACAACGCCTTTTTACAAATTTGCCGTATTGTTACGACAAAATAATTTACCAGATTTCGCATTGCAGGAAAAAAGGCGGGAGCTGAAAAAGTACCGGCAGCAGTTGCGCATTCATCTTTTTTATACTTGTCAATGAGCATGTTCAGATAACTATCTCCATAAAGATATATCCCTTTCATTATCCTGGGAACGAATAACGATGCCCTCCAGAATAATTTATTCCTGTTTACATTAACTGAATATATATAAGTAGATTCATGCGAGCAAAAAATATTTGCGTCTTTTTCCGGATCTTCACCTAAGATTTTAAGTACTGAATTTGTCACCGGATTCTTATTAACTACCTCCCGGTAGCCCGAAGCAACAGTATTTATTATCCGGTTATCACCCAGATGGTATGACCAGATTCCATATCTGGGCAATTTTAAAATTTCACCTTTCAATAAAGCAATTCCGAAATTTAAAATTATATCCAGATTGTGACTTTTGATTTCCTCAAGATCAGCTCTCTTAAAGATGTTAAAAGATCCTTCTTCAACAGGATCAATCATTATCTCAGGAACATTTTGCAGTAAGTCAGATGAACTTTTGCTCTCGCAATAATCTGATTTGTTCTTAAAAATCAATTTATCAATTCGTTCGTGTAATTTCAGAATAATATAACCTGATGATTTTCTGGTCCTTGATACCTGTGAGTCCTTTGAATTATTTTTAATTAACAATAATATTTCTGCAAATTCAGAATGAATAATCTTTTCAAGAATACTATACTCCCAGGCCGGTATAAAATTGCCGTTCAATAAAATTCCAACTCTTAATTTTTCTTTCATTACTAAAGCTTGCCAATTACGGTATCAACTAAGGAAAAATTCATTTCTTAACTAATGAATCCTGGAAAATTGTCTCGTGATCAAGAGTGACTTTCTCCCAGCTGAATTCTGACAATGCACGATCTTTTGCTTTTTTAGCATTTTGCGTCATTTGGTCATAAGAAATTAATGATTCCTCAATTGCATTCCTCAAAGAATCAACACTCCCTTTTTTAAATAGAATTGCATGATCAGAAACTATATAGATATTCTCTTTTATATCGCTGCATATAACCGGAGTACCTAGCCCCATAACATTCAGTATTACAGGAGAAAGCCCTTCAACATCTGAAGGCTGAATATAGCAATAGGCATTTTTCATCAGGGTCAAAACATCTGTTCCATATAAATACCCTGAAAATATAATTCTGCTATCCTTAGTTGAACGCAATTTCTTTTCATAATCTGAAGGATTTGGCGACCCTCCTACCAATACAAGTTTTTTTGTGGTCTTAATATTTTCGAAGGCCGGGATAAGATAATGCAGGCCTTTGTCCGGAATAAACCGACCCACAAACAAAAAGTATTCGCTTGCTTCAATTCCAAGCGTCTGGAATATTTGATTATTTTCAACGAAATCAGGTGTCTCGCTACCAAAAGGGATAAAGGCGAATTTTTTCCCGAAACGATTTTCAAAAAGTTCCCGGGCAAAAATATTATCAAAAATTACTTCATTAGGTAAGTAGGCTGTCAGGAAGGAAGAGAATTTAAGAAATAATTTCCCGTACCATGGCCATTTATCTCTTTCCCAATCAATACCATCCTGACTTATGAAGACCTTTTTTTGTGCAAGACGGAGAAATATCGACCAGATACTGTTTCCTCCGTTTTGAATATGTACAATCTCAGCACTGTTTTTGAAAATAATATCGAAGGTGCATTTAAAAGAATGATATAAAGTGTCGAATCCTTTTTGATGTATAGTTTTAAAATATTTTAATTTTACACCCTTAAATTCTCTATCAAAAGGTTCCTGCCCCGGGTATAGACGATTATATGCAATTACCTCATGTCCCAGGTTAACAAAACGGGGAAATAATTCAGATGCAAATTTGTCAGCGCCGGCACAGCCTTCACGCATTGGTATCGACCTGAATCCAAACGCCGCAATTCGTAATTTGTTTGTCATTTAAAAAATATTCTGTAAAACCAGCATTATTAGTTAATTACTTACAACATCAGACCTGTATTTAGAAAATAATTTCAGGCATACAAAAAAGCTATGTTTTTAAATATCCTTCATAGTAATTATTCAAATATTCCTTCAGTGCAACCCGCCAGTCGCGCATAATATTCACATTTCGGATATTTAGTTTTTGATTTATCAGTCTTTCACAAGGAGGGCGCTCTGCAAAATATTCCTTATTAAAATAATCGGAACTGACCGGGTGTACCTGGACTGTTTCCTTCAATCCCAGGAGTTCGATCATTTCACGGGCTACTTCAAGTCTGCTTGTTTCACCTCCACACACCATATTATATAAACCCCAATACTCTTTTTGAAGTAAGAGTTTGACATTTTTTGCAAAATCGTGGGTATAGGTTGGTGTTCCGTCCTTATCATTCACAACAAAAAGCTCCTTTTTACCAGCTTTTAACTGATTCATGATTTTCTGAACAAACTTCTTGTCTTTCCCGGGACCGGAACCCATCATCCAGCCTGCCCGGCATATCAGGTAACGTCTTGCATTCTCAATAACAAATCTTTCTCCTGCGTATTTTGCACGGGCATAGTGACCCAAAGGGTTTGGCAGATCCCAGTCGTCATATAAATTCTTTTTGCCATCAAAAATACCTGCTGTACTTATGTACAATATTGGAATCTTCAGGTTGTTGGCAATGTAAACCGCATTTTCAACAGCTAATGTATTGGTGTTGTAGGTGTCATCTATATGTGTTTCACAAAACTCTAGATCAGTATAGGCCCCCAGGTGAAATAAATAATCTGGTTTAAAATCAGTTACATCTTTTTTATATGCATCAAAGTTCCTGAAATCGAGAAAGCTAAGCCATGATTCGTTAACATCTTTATCCGTGCATTTTAATATGAAATCATCTTTAAACTGTTTATAGAAAGCTTCACCCAGCATTCCTCCGCATCCAGCAATATAAATTTTCTTTTTCATTGATCTTAAATTTTTGAATTAGTTAATAGGTGCCACACAATTTATCTTTTAAATGGCAACGTCAGGTGGTTATAAAAGATTCATCCGGCGGAATCTGTGTCTTATGAACTGTAAACATATTTAATTGTATTATTGAACTTGATATTCTATTTTTTTATCAACTTGTTAAATACTGCCATTAATTTCAGATAATGGCTATCTTCGGAAAGACTATCTTCCAAATACTTAATAGCATTTTTGCCCATACTTGTACAAAGTTCAGGGTTTGAAAAGAGAAGTTCGATTTTTGCACTGAGATCCCTGAAGTTGCCAGTTTCAAACAGTAAACCAGTTTTATTATCCAGTATAAGTTCCTTTAGGGAACCTATATTAGAGGCTATGACAGGTTTCTGAAAAGCATAGCTTTCTATTACAGCATTAGGAAAATTATCATATATTTCCGAGGGGACTATTGAAAACTGGCAGGAACTAAGAAACGGTATAATTTCCTCAAACTTCTTTCTGCCAAGAAATTCTATGTTTTTCATATCAGATGAATATTCCTTCAGGTAATCTTCGTATCCATCATTTGAAAAACCAATGATCTTTAATTGATGATTCGTATTCTCGAATGCTTTTATCAGGGTAAGCAGTCCTTTTTGTTTTTCAATCCTGCCAACATAAAGAGCAAAAGAATTATAAACTATTTCAGTCTTATTATCAATGAAATGGTGATTAAAGAATGTTGGGACAAGATTCAGTTTTTCAGGTGAAATACCGTATTGCAATAATTTGGATATCGTAAAAGCTGATGGGACAATAAAAGCATCAATTTTTTCTGTAATTTTTAATATCTCATATAATTTCTGAGCGGCTATTTTTACAAAAGAATACAATCTTGAGTGCAAGACACACTTGTATCTTACCGCGTTCCATTTACTACCTGTCAGACATTTTTCGCACACCCCGACTGTCTCATTGTGAAATAAAGCATTAGCGCATATGTATTGAAAATCTGATATTCTGTGAACGACTGGAATATTTAATTCTTTTGCAGCGTCAATAATACTTGGAGAGATTTTATTATGATATTGCATTATGTAAACAATATCCGGCTTTTCTTTAATTAAAAGATTCCTGAATTTACGTTTGGCTTCAAACGAATAGAACATTCTGGTAAAAGACTTAAATACGGTAACGGGGGTTTTTTTATATTGTGAAAAATATACTTCGTCATCTACTTTTGAAAGAAAATAATGATCATATGTTGTTGGTAAGTTCTGGTTTCCTTTAATACTGAACGGGATAACAATATGTTCGTGATTCTCAAGAACTTCCTTGATATTAAAATAATATCTTTCAGGACCTCCTGAAATAAAGTATCGGTAATTAACGAGAACAATCTTTAAAGGGTTACTCATTGTCTTTTTATAGAGATTTATCTGTCAATATTTAAAACCAGTTTATAAAGTTCATTATATTTCCTGATCATCTGTTCAACAGAGAATTCACTGATTACTCTCCTTTTCCCTTCTAATCCCATGCGATTACGTAAATCGGCATTATCCAGGAGTATTCCAACTTTGTCGGCAAGTTCTTTGGGATTTGACGGATTTACAAGAAATCCGGTTTCATTATCCAAAACAATTTCGTTTGTCCCTCCCCCTGCTGATGCAACAACAGGTTTTGCTAATGCCATATATTCCAGAATGGAATTTGAAATACCCTCTGTGAAAGTGGCTAACACACAAATATCCATCACATTCACTAATGATTCCACATCCATTCTTTTACCCAATAACCTGAAGTAATTGATGTACTGACTATCGATAAGGGCCTTCGATTCATCAGAATCAGTGCCTTCACCAATAGCAATGAAAGTTACATCTTTTCTCTTCTCCAGCAATAGCCTTGCTGAAGCAAAATAAGTTTTATAATCTTTACTACCTGAAAAGGTGGCGACCATACCAATAATAAAATCAGAATCAATATTATTCTGCTTTTTAATAATTTCCTTACCAGTAAGGTTTTCAGTTCTATCGAAATTAAATGCATTACCTATTACAAAACTCTTGTTTTTAGGGGCGTTATATGCTTTTAAACCGGCTTTTGAATTACTTACAATCATAGCCGAGAACAGGAAAGTAAATTTAGCACGAAGATATTGTTTATTAAAAATATTTTGTTTTAAAGGCGAATTACTCACCATACCATTTACCAATTTAATATTAAGCATTTTACAGACGGGAACAGAATATACTGCTGTCATACTGTCCCAGCAATGAACAATATCCGGTCTGAACTTCCTGCAGAGGTTATATAACCTGAAAAAAACAGAAATATCTTTCTGAGTTCTCCTCAGGATGTAGTGGATTTTAATTCCAAGGTCAAAAAGCTCTTTAAAGTCAATTAAAGAATTCATTACCACAACCTCAAATTCTATATCCCGATTGATTTTATATGCCCTCATAAGCTCGGTCAATCTTCGCTCTTTTCCTCCTGCATCCAACATATCTACAAAGAATAGAATTTTCATTCCTGGAAAATTTCTTTTAATATTAATTATCTGCCAACAAATGTACCTAACCTTATTGAATTAATTTATCTTCTTTCCAAATCGCTTTATTTTGAGAATCCCCTTACAAAATTTAATTAATTGTTTAACAGGCAAAAAAGTCCAATTCATGCCATCAACAAGAATAATTTCATTAAGTGCATTTATTGTGTGTATTTTATACATACCATAATTGTACCTTCTGATCTTATTAATGCTTATGTTCATATAAGGCTCTTCAATAACTCTCATTTCATTTAATTCAGTTACGCGATTAATAGTTATTGATTTACCATATTCTTCCTTGCAGTTCTGGGTAGGCCGGTAAATAATACTGTCAACATTAATAAAATTTCCTGCAGATCTGGTACCGTCCAATCCGCTTTTAACAGGATTTGAACGGTGCGGCGTATAAGGTCCCAACAGGCTATCTGAAAAGAAGACATATAATTTATAGTCTGTATCATTCTCGCTTAGCGTTCCAAAAATCCAGTATCGGTCATCATGTTTTAAAATTGTGGAGTCAAGCAATGGAAAGTCCAGAATATTTTTTATAAAATAAATGGATTCATTAACGGAGTCATATTCATAGCATGCCAATTTACCACTCTTTCTGGCTTCCGGAAATACATAGGTTTTGTTATTCTCTGTAAATATGAAAGGATAAGAAAGATGACTTTTGGTATCTAACAATATTTTATGATTTATCTTTCTGAAATCTTCGTCAAAAGTCATTAGTGATATTTTTCCATAATCGTCATCATATGAATATTCTTCAAGGAGGATCTTAATAACTCCTTCGTGCGACATAACAGGAAAAGGATCACCATAAAAAGTATCAAAGGGCCTTTTTAGCAGCCAATTTATTTCAAGATCAAATGACTTATTCCTAATAATCTCTTCGATATTACCATGGCATATTCCGATTATCCATTTTTTGAAATATAATTTATCGATATATTTAGTGATGATCCGGTTCATGACTACAAATGTTCAATAATTTATCTTACTTTTTTTGATTTTCTATGATTAAACAGATCACTAAAAAGGCGACTGATCTCATTTAATTTATCAGCGTTCATTACATGATTATGTTCTACATACGCTTTTGACCTTTCTGCGAATTCGCCGGAATTTTTATTCGAAGCCATATTAGTTATCATTTCATCCAAATTTCCATCGGCGACCTCACCTAACTTTTCCTTTTTAATAACACCTCCAGGGTCAAAGGATAATGATAGCACAGGTATCCCACATGCCCAGGCTTCGATGAATATATTTGGGAAACCTTCCATAGGGGAAGTGGAAATCAATGCTTTTGAGTTTGCAATCTGGTACAAGGTATCAGGATGACTTAACCGCCCTAATAAGGTTACATTTTTAAATTTTTTTAGTTTTTCATAGTAAAGGTACGCTGTTCTGTCGCGGGGCTGACCAATAACTTTGAATGTTGCAGAAGGAGACTTCTCAATAAGTTCGAAGAATTGGGCAAATCCTTTGCGCTTATCAAGCGAACCAACATAACTAAAATCCTGCCGCACCGTATTTGACAATTCCGGGAGTTCATCCAGTTCAATTAAATTTTTGAATATAATTGAGTCTATTCCTTTTTTAAGCAAAGTATTTTTTTGTCCTTCATGTTGTACCAATACCATATCAGCTTTTCGAACCAGAAATGGGAATATTAATTCTGTGAGCAAGACTTTTAAAATCCAGTATCCCCCTCCAAAATGAGTCAAATAATCATACTTTAGTTTCATCCTCAGGCTGGAAGCATCCAGATCAGATGCCAATTGAATAACGAATATGCCATTCGTTTTACGAGCTGCCCAAAAGGCAAGCAAATGTCTGAAATCACGTATCTGACAATAATATACATCAGCGTTTTGAGCTTTTAAACTCTTATAAATGCCTGGAAGGCGATGTGTAAATAACCTAAAAAACCTGATACCGTCATCAAAGCCCTTTATATGAAATACTTTTATGCCATCATCAGTAATAAAATCCTTTTTTACCTTTAAGTCAACAACTACAACTTCATGTCCCGATTTTGCCAATGCTTTAGCAAGTAAAGCAATCTGCAGTTCACCACCACCTTTGGTTTTTCCCTCAAGCGCGCTGGCAACATCACCCCATGTACATATCTTCATAATGATTCAGAAAAACTAAAATTCATTTTAATAATGCTTTTATATACGATTTAAAACGCAAATCAATTATTTCGATTCTATTTAACAGAAACGCTGCTAACCAGTAATTGAAAACTAATTTATCTAATATATTTGATCTTGAGCAATTTAGATATTCATAATATTTTGATGCCTTTTCCCTGTCGTGATTTACTGCTGTTACAATAAGACCATTTCTGCAAATACTGACAAAATGGTCAGGAAAATATTTTTGAATTTTATTTAAATAATGCACTTCATCAATAAGATTGGTGTAAAACCTTATCTCCTTATTTAAATTATATTTTGAATTACTAACCCTGTCATTGCCCTCAGTATGAACAATAAGTAACTGTTTATGAATATAATATCTTTTTGCTCTGTCGTCAATTTTGTACCATAACACAGATTCCAATCCACCAAGATTTTCATTAAAGCAATCATTTAATAAGAGACTCGTTTTTGTCAATCCCCAGAAATCACCATTAATACTGGTCATCATACTGTCCACATCAAGATATTGATCATTTGACAAACCTTTACCAGTAAAACTGTTCGTAGATGTATCCACCCCATTGCATGTAACAGCAGTGACATTCTTATCAAAAGATAACGGAATGTTCATCATTATTTCTATAGCTTCCGTTATCATTTCATCATCTGAGTCAAATGTGGTAAACCAGTCACCTTTAATATTTCTTAACCCGGTATTCTTTGCGGCACAAACTCCCTTATTTTTTTCATGCCTTAATATTCTGATTCTGGAATCGTGAAAACGATCAAGGATTTTTAAGGTATTATCAACAGATCCATCATCAACTATAATTAACTCAAAATTGGTATATGATTGTTTCAATACGCTGTTTATCGCCCGTTCAATAGTATTGGCCCTGTTGTATGTAGCCATAATTATACTTACCAAAGGGAATTCCTGATTCGTATCTCTCATGAATAAAGGGAATTAATGAAACCGATTACTCGTTCAGTCTGAATTTTATAATTAAAGACATTATAGGTCAGTTGTTTACCTTGTCGGCCAACTTCCAAAGCCAATTCATAATTGCTGAGTACAAAATCTATTTTTTCGGCTAATCCAATGATATCCCCGGGTTCAACTAAATAAGCATTTACTCCGTCAATTACGTAGTCAGAAACCTCACCAATATTAACTGTTATGACCGGTTTTGAAGTTGCCAGGTACTCTGGTAATTTGGACGGGAAAGATGCCTGAGTCTCAAAATCTCTGGCCCGTACCATTACAAGAATATCGGAATGCACGATATAACTGACAATTTCTTTTCTGGGCAAATATTCCAGCAAATTGACTTTCGATGATATTTTGAGGTCAAGAATTAAATCCTTAAGTTGTTTCCTTTCTTCATCTGTACAAAAGCCTCCTACAACAAGATGTGCATCAGGATGTTTATCACTAATCTCAGCAAACGCCTTAATTAGTACATCAATATTATCTCTGTAGAAAGTAAGTCCTCCAAAATAGCCAATATAAAAATATGGCACAGGTTTTTCTCCCGTCTCAGTATACCTGTACGGATCAATTGTACTCGGAGTCAAAAACAATTTAGACTGGGGAAGGCCATTATCCTTATAATAATCTACGAGAAATCGTGAAATACATAATAATCCATCACAAAAATAAGATTCAACCTTCTGTTTTATTAATCCCCGAGCTTTATTCAAAGCATTCTTCTGAAACAGTCTTAAAGGATGTTCGCATAATTCGACAATTAATTTTGCATTTACTCGTCGTGCCAGATAGTAAGAGAATAAATGAGTAGACATATCGTGAGTATCTGTCAATATCGCAGATATCTTATCCTGTTTATGAATTCTTTTAATTAATCTTATTGTATTCAGGTATTTAACAGCTTTATACCAGTTTCGTTTAAAGAAAGATTTATTTCTTTCAGTCTGGTTTATCGGATTAAAATATTGAATTCCATCTATGACACCATTTCCATCAGGCAGATAATCATTTCTGTTACAAATTACATAGGTATTTACATTATTCTCCGCAAATCCTTTTGCATACGTATAAATCCGATTTGTAGCTGAATTCCCTTCCGGAAAAGAAAAGCTATCTCCAAAAATCACAATAGTCATAAGTATCAAATATTAATTCCATTATCGTCCAAACCATTAAATCCTAAAGTTCTTTCTTTCCTAACATATTTTGTGCAACAGTGTAAAAATGAATTTTAAAGTTATCTCTATACTTTATCAATACATATATTTTTGCATTTGTCAATTAATTGTCTGAAAATCATCATTATATGTTGCCTTATCTGAATACTTTAAACTGGCTCTGCCTCAGTCAATTCTGATGCGTATTTTTCATTAAAGTATTTCAAATAAATAACTGCTATAATAACTCCCATTTCACTTAGATTAAAATAGACAAAAGTTGCATTCGCAAAACAAAAAGTTATTAAACCATAAAAACTACCCCAAAACATAAATTTTTTCCCAATAAACCATGCATTTTTTAACAAATAAAAGATTGAAATAAAAAAGAAAAGACAACCAACAATTCCATAAAAATATAAATATGAGAGATAACCAATATGTATCAGTGGTATTCCATCTAATAACCAAAGCACATCCGTTCTTGTTTCCGGGCCTACTCCAAACCATGGATATTCGGGAAATTTCAACATGAATACTTCATAAGAAGTAATTCTCGCCCTGGCAGATTCCATCCCGCTGTCTTTCTCCAGGATCCTCGTATCTATGACTTGCTGGATATCAACGCCATAAATAGTTGCAGCCCAAATCAATATTACCAAAATACTTCCTAAAAGCAAAAGGGTATATATTTTTTTTCTCAGGGCGATCTTTGCATTAATGAATAATTGTGATAAAGCAATTATTACTGATAGCATAACATACCTGGCCCTGCTCAAAAAAGATACAATTATGCCTATTACTATAGTAATTGGAGTATTCCTTTTTCCAGAATCAGGCAAACTAAGCAAGATAGCAATGAATATTGGGAAGGATATGCCCAGAGAATTCAGGTTTACCCAACTATATATCGAAAAGTTTCTGTTAGCCAATATATAACTATAACCTTCTACATTGTCAGTTAGATCGGGACTAATAAAAAAAGAAGGATATTTGATTTGAATTATACTAAATATGCAAGTGACTATTATTATAATAAAAATTAGTCGACTCATCTTGTTTATAAAGCTCTCATCGAAGCTCGTACTCTCAATAACAACAAATGCCAGGCATGCAAATACATTTTCATCAGCGAGAAGGAAAAATATCTTATTGGAGCCGGATGGTACGGTGTGATTTATGAAGACAGAACATAAATGGTAAATTGTAAATAATATTAAAAAAATCAAATACTTAGGGATTTTAATCTTTTGTGTTATTAAAGAATAAAAAACTAATGGAATCAATATCAAAACAGCAAAAATACTAAGAGGTTTCTTAGTAAAAGAATAAAACAACCACGACCAAATAGGATAAAACGGAAGAAGTATTAAGAAGAAATATTGTACAAGTTTGTTCATACTGATAACAAGAATGTTTTTACAGAATCAACTATACGTTCCACATCTGTTAATGACAATTCAAAATAAAATGGAAGCCTGACTAACTGATCGGTATATTTGTCACTATTGACCAAAATTCTTCCATCGTGCTTGTTTTGATAATATGGGCTATTATTAAGACTTAAATAATGAAATACTGCATGAATATTATCATTCTTCAAATGCTCGATTAATGCGGTTCTTTGCTGGAGACTTTTACAAACCAGGTAAAACATATGACCATTGTTTGTAGCATAATCAGGGATCACCGGCAACTTGATATCATTTTTATCACAGCAGGCTTCAAGTCCCTGATAATAAGCGTGCCATAAATTTTTCCTTTTAGTCTGAATCATTTCAATGTTTTCTAACTGGGCGTAAAGATATGCGGCAATAATATCGGAGGGAAGGAATGAAGAGCCTATATCCACCCAACCATACTTATTTACTTCACCTCTGAAAAATTCTGAACGATTAGTTCCTTTTTCCCAGATTATTTCGGCTCTCTTCATAAACCTCTCATCGTTTATAGCCAGCATCCCTCCTTCACCTGAGTTGATGTTTTTTGTTTCGTGAAATGAGAATGTCGACATATGTCCAATTGAACCTAATGGCATTCTTTTATAATAGGAATCAATAGCTTGTGCCGCATCCTCAATAACAAGAAGTTTATATTTCCTCGCTAATTCCATAATTACATCCATATCGCATGCTATACCTGCATAATGGACAGGAACTATGACTTTTGTACGAGGTGTTATCAGTTCTTCAATATGAGATACATCAATATTCGGGTTTTGAGTATTGCTATCTGCAAATACTATTTTCGCTCCCTGTCGCACGAATGCCAAGGCAGTTGATACGAAAGTATAGGAGGGTATAATCACTTCATCACCAGGTTTAATGTCAGCGAGTATTGCGCTCATCTCCAGTGCATCTGTACAAGATGTGGTTAATAATGCCCTCTTAAAACCATACTTATCTTCAAAATAACTATGACATTTTTGTGTAAACATACCATTTCCTGAAATTTTGCCAGAATAAATGGCCTGATACATATAATGCATTTCCTTACCAGTAAGGTAAGGTTTGTTAAACGGAATTTTCATTTTATCCACAAATGATAAATATTTGTAATACTTTTAACTTTAAAACCAAGTGATTCATAAAAAGCACAGGCAGTTTTGTTAGTCTTTTGTGTTACAACTTCAACCGTGTCAATGCTTTTCTCATTAAAATAATTAAAAGTTGCATTTACTAATTTCCTGCCAATAGATTTCCCCCGTTCTTTTTCATCAACTGCTATTAAGCCAATAGATCCTATATCTTTTTTAATAGCCAGAGTTACAAAACCTTTTTCTTCACTACCTTCATAATAGATCAGGATTTCATCCGCGACTGATTTTGTTACAGATTTTTTTATCCATTCAATATATAGGTTTTCGTACTCGTTATTCTGAAAATTTGGATCAATTTTAAATCTGGAATAAAGCCCACTCTGCAAAGTTAAAATTTTCAGGTTTTCAGACAAGTATGTTAAATTATAAGGTCTGATATTAGAACTTTCAGGAACAATTTCCTTAAATCCTTGAATAGAAAAAGTGACCTTTTCATCTACCAGAAGTCCAGAAGCATTGGTAATTGATTTAATTGAAACCTCATCATCAGGATTTACAAAACAATAGGCAAGCTTAAAATCGTTATTCCTAAGTTCACTAATAATTCTGGTTAAGTCATCTGATTCTAATTCCAAAGGCTGAATAGAAGCTATTTTATAACCAAAAAACATTGAATCCCATTCCAAAGTATTAATGTAATTCTTCATTTAAACTGTCATTGATTTTTCCATAATCTTTTCAATTTGTTCAAACTGACCTGCGGGAGAGCAAAGTTCTAATCCAAGTTCTCTGCAATTGCTTGAAAGTTTCTTATAATTATTATCATCTTGTGATAAAACATTAAAAAGACCCTGGGCTAAATCATTACTGTCATTAAGCTTTGCCAAATATCCCGTTTTCCCGGTTATTACTAAATCCAGGGAGACTCCCATTTCGAAAGAAACGACAGGTACCCCACACATTATTGATTGATTTATCATTTGTGGTCCGGAATCTTCAACAGATGGGCATAAAAAGACATCAGCAGCCTGATAAGCGGAAGCTATACCGAAAGTATTATCCAAATATCCAAGGGATTGACGTTGAAAGGGAAGCGAATCAATAATTTCTTTAGTTACTCTGCCTGCAATTAATAATAAAATATTGTTTCCCAGGTCAGTGCCTCTCAATCTTTCCTCCAGGATTCTTAAACTTTCCAATAAATAATACAATCCTTTGCGCTTGTCCGACATATAGACTGCACCAAAAAATACAATTTTTTTATCACCAGGTATACCCATTTTTAATCGTACCTCTTTCTTGTCTAAAGGCTTAAAAATTGTCGGATCTACTGAAAGAAGAATTTTATATATTTCTTTATTTTTGAACAAAGAACTGGATAATGCCTGACGGTACTGCCATTCTGAAGCGGCTAATACATGAATATTTGTTCTGTCAATATAAGTTTTTTTAGTTAAAAGATTTTCATAAGTAAGATCAAAAGGATCCTTAGAAAAAAGGCCAGGGCAATTTCCACATTTGTTTTGGTACCCTTTGCAATCCCATGCATAATGACAACCTCCTGTAAGGGGGGCCATATCATACATCAGCCATAGAACAGGGGCATTTGTCAGTTCAAATAATTCATATATATTCTTTGAATTGATGAAATTTTTTGCAAATAAAACAAGTATTACATCAGGCTTAATTCTAGCCTTCTTTAATAGATTTTTTACATTAAAGGAAGAATCTTGCTCCCTTAAGCTATGAAAATGATAATTAGTGTCAGTTTTGATAGTTTTTCGAATTTTTATTCTCCTGTTTATTTTATCCATTATATCTTTTTTCCAGACTTTATAAGGGGTATCCAGACTAATTATATCCTCAGGATAATTACTATTATATTCGTTTACCAGTAATTTTACATTATGCCCTTTATTTCGAAACCCATAAAATAAATCCAGTGCAACAATACCAGATGCACGTAAAGGATCATTAGAATTCAGCATTAATATTTCCATGTACTTTATTTATTCCAAATGCCTTTTGCTGTATTATTTACTAATTTCCTGTATTGTATAGGCGACCATATAGCACTTGCAACTGCTAATATACAAGTGGACAACAACACCCCTGATATGCCGAGATGTTTTCCCAGAAATATAGCCAACGGGACATTGATTAATGCACCTGAAATACCACTAATTATTTGCAACTTAATTTTCCCAACTCCATTCAAAAAATTTGAAAAGATTGTACACCAGGTATTGAGAATTACATATGCAGCCATCACTATTGAAATACTTATAGGAACCTCTATTTCTTTACCGACCCACAATTTGTAAATAAAATTTGAAGATATAAGCATAATAAAAGCAGCAATACTTACTAATACCCATAAGATCATTAAATTTTTCATCACATTTTTAATCCAAACAATATCTTTTTTAAACCAGGCCTCCGTAAAAGCACTCCAGAATGGCAACATGACTATACTAAAGCCCATAGAAATAATACCGAAGTATTTATAAGCAATGTTAAAGGGGGTTACCTGTACCGGTCCAAAAAGTTGAGCAATTATTATATTACTAGTTTCATAGATGACCAGGGCAGCAATTTGCAAAACAAAAAATTTAATGCCCAATGTCATCAAGTCACGAGCAAATCGGAATTTTACATATTTAATGGAAGGGGCATATCTTTTATATTGCCTGTTATAAAACCATAAACTGGAAACAACAAGAACAATTACAGGTGCAAAACCCAATGCAGATCCCAGATAGATTAAATTGCCCTTGGTTGTTTTTGTAAGAATAAATATTATAGTTAAAGAAAAGACGCTTCCAAGCAGGTTAAAAACAGAACCTTTTGCAGGCTCCTGGTTAGCTGTCATTACCGTATTCAGCAATTGCAAAACAAATTGAATACAGAAAAAGACAAATACTATCATTGCTAACAAACCCAGCTCTTCTTTCATGCTGGCCGGAGTATTAAGTATTCTGGACCAGTCTAGAAAAGGATTAATACAGAAAAAAAGAATCAAAACGACAACAATTATAAGGCATAATATCGCATAGGTTGTACTTACATATGTACGAGCCAGATCATGATCTCCTCTTGCAACAGCCTCAGCAAATTTATTTCGCAATCCATTACCAAAGCCTATATCAAAAAATCCAAACCATCCAATAATAGAACCTAAAGTAAGCCAAATTCCATATTGGGTTGGATTCACATAATGAATTGTCAGGGGGACCAATACTAAACTTATTGAGAGGCTTATGCCTTTGATAAAAATGGCAAGAAAAATATTTTTCTTTGCTTTATTACTTCGCTCATGTCCTTTTTTAAATGGACTTAAAAGTATTGGAATAAAAGATGATCTAAAATAACTCATAAAAAATGGTAATAAAAGGCCTATGGTCTATCTTACCCGGATTTTTATACATTTAAACATTTGCAGAATTCATATTTCTTATCGCCTGGTAAGTCATAAATAATTTCTATGCATTTTCCAATCACGGGAATTGCAAATATAAGTTTTTCTTTAATGATTTTAATGATTATTCTGCTGTGAATACTTCTTCAATCAGTATACAGATTCTCTCAAAACAACTTAAAGGACTTCTCCTCTTGCTTTCATATTTCGTTGATTGAAGTTTGTCATATTTTGAACCTTCCAGGTTTTCTAATAATGCAAATAAAAATATTTGTGACTTTTCTTATAAAAAAGCTATAAATCAAAAAAATATAATATATTTGGTAGTCAATTAAAACAGTGTAATTGTCATTAAAATACTGCCATTTATCAATTATTTTTTACTAGATATCAAAATTATTTTCGCCACTTGAAAAAGAAATTACTCATAATCATAATATTATGTGTTCCAATATGTTTATCACTATCAGGTACAACATACTATATTTCAACCAGTGGTAAAGATTCAAATCAAGGTACTATAAGCCAACCATTTTTTACTTTAAATAAAGCATGGACGGTTGTTGCTGCCGGGGATATAATCTATATTCGAGGCGGAATTTATTATTATACTTCACAGCAAAAACTTACAGGTAAAAATGGAACTGCAGGAAATCTTATTAAGATTTGGGCATATCCTGGTGAAACTCCTATAATAACAAGAGCAGAATCATGGACCTTTTCATCATACAAGGCAGGAATTTCTTTTTCGGGTGATTATGTTCATTTTAAGGGAATAAAGATAATGGGTTTTGTACAGGAGGATACTTATGTATGGACAGGTCTGAGATGTCAGGATTTTAACAATTGCATTTTAGAGTCATTAGACATATATGATAATGGATTAGGGTCATATATGACAGGAAGCTGTACCGGGAATTCAATATTAAACTGTGATTTTCATAATAATTATGACCCCTTAACAAACGGGGATGCTTATGGTAATGCTGATGGTTTGAACTTTGAGAATGTTACAAACGGTGGTTCGAATACTGTTAATGGATGCAGATTTTGGAATAATTCTGATGATGGACTTGACGTATATAATAATGATAGTTTTTTAATAGTTGAAAACTGTTGGTCGTGGAATAATGGTTATAGAGAAGATGGTATAACAATAGGCGGTGAAGGAAATGGGTATAAATTAGGCCCTACAACTCTTAAATCCTCTGTAGTTTTGAGAACAGTCCGTAATTGTATCTCATTTAAAAATAGAGCGTGGGGATTTTTCGATAATGAATCAAATTGTAATATGGAATTATATAATAATACATCATACCAAAATGGGAATGCGGACAATTGGTCTGGAGGATTTCATATGAATTATCCTGGTGTAGCCTATTATATTATAAATAATATTTCTTATCATGACTTACCTGATGCAACAGGTTTAGGGACATTGACAAATATTAACCACAATTCATGGAACGGCGGTGTTACGCTTAACGATGCAGATTTTGTAAGTCTTGATACAACTGGCGTTTCAGGTCCGAGAGGGCCAGATGGTGAATTGCCGGATTTAAATTTCTTAAAACTGGAACCTGGTTCTGATCTGATAGATGCAGGTACTGATGTCGGGATATCCTACAATGGAAAGGCTCCGGACCTTGGCGCATTTGAATTTCAAACAGCTGCGGTAGATCTTCCGGCTCCCATATATACGTCTTCCAGTATTGAAAATGCAACACCTTCTCTCCTGGAAATGACATATAATAAGACTCTGGCTAACATAGTTCCTGCTACTTCGGCCTTCTCGGTCAGTGTAAATTCAACAGCCAGATCTGTAAATACTGTTGCCATATCAGGTACTAAGGTTCTGCTCACCCTGGCAAGTCCCGTCCTTTATGGCAATGTCGTAAAAGTTACTTATACTAAACCTGCAAGTAATCCCTTGCAGACAGCTTCAGGAGGACAGGCAGAGAGTATCAACGCTCAGACAGTTTCTAATAAAGTTAATTCTCTCAACCCGGTTTATGTCAGCTCTGCAATTGAAAATGCCACGCCATCTCTTCTTGAAATATCGTTTAATTTGACACTGGCTAACATAGTTCCCGCTACTTCAGCCTTCTCGGTAAGTGTAAATTCAACAGCAAGATCAGTAAATACTGTTGCCATATCAGGTACTAAGGTCCTGCTCACCCTGGCCAGTCCCATCCTTTATGGGGATGTTGTGAGCATAACTTATACACAGCCTGCGGCTAATCCATTGCAGACTGCCGCTGGCGGTAAGGCAGCAAGCATAAGTACAAAATCAGTAACAAATAATTGCATAAAAGTGAGTACAACTTCCGGACCTCCGGTTGTGGTCATTAATTTTCCGAAAACTATTTATGCGGGATTTATCAGCGAGATAGATGCGACCTCGACTTATGATCCAAATAATGATCCTCTTACTGTTGGATGGACCGTGCCTGATGACGTATCTGTTTCAACTGTCAAAAGTTTAAAGACTCAGTTCCTTGCTCCAGTTGCTGATAATTCCAAGATGGTGGATTTTCAGCTCATAGTTAGCAATGGGAAGATTTCATCGTCAAAAGATATCAGCATCAACGTTCTTCCCTATAAGCCTGAACTCTCTTTTGTAAGAATAATAAATATTGAAACAAGAGATTCTCACTCTCCTGATTATCCTGCTAACATACTTGATGGTGACACTAAAACTAAATGGTCCTCTAACGGAGATAATAACTGGCTGATCGCAAAATTTGCTGAACCATTCAAAATAAGTCACTTTGAAATGGCTTTTTTAGAAGGACAAAATTATTCATCATATTTTGACATATATGCATCCAAAGATCATTTAATATGGGAACCCATATTAACCAGAGTTGCATCTTGCAGTTTCACCGGCGATAGACAAATATTTGATGTCCCGGCTTTAAACAAAAATACAGAATACTTGTATATAAAATATGTCGGCCACGGCAACTCATTAAATTCCTGGAACAATATTTCTGAACTTAAAATATTTGGATCCCCCGGGAAAAATTCGATATCTGGCACAGGTGCAAAAAGAAAAGTAATACTCTATCCGAATCCAGCCAGCGATTTTCTGAATATCTCAATTGAGGAATCAACTTTGCAGCCGGATTTGATCAGAATAATTGACTTTTCAGGAAAAATTGTTTGCGAGAAAGCGATAAAACCTGCAATTAAAAATGTACAATTTCCATTAAGCCTTAAATCGGGTGTTTATTATGTCGATTTGTCACAAGGCCATTTAACTTTATTTGCTCAGAAACTAATAGTTAAGAACCAATAAGTCGGGATTATCCTAAAAATATCCTTTCCTGTCATAAGAAGATAATTTCTGAAATAATTATCTAACCCGACATTTTTAAATTAGCAGATATCCGACATTAATTCCATGAAAAGAAAAGTACTGCTTATTATATTAATTGCTTTTATTTCTATTCTCACTCTGGGATATATTTTTGTAAAACCTGCGTTCAATTATCTCTCAGGCTATCTTTCAAAATCAGAACAAGTTAAAGCAAATGTACTTATTGTTGAAGGCTGGCTTCCCGAATATGCGCTTGAAATGGCATATAATGAATTTGAAAAAGGCAAATATGAATATATTATTACAACAGGACTTCAATATCCAATGAATATTTTAAGGTTTCAGAGAACGGATATTTGATTTTTTATCCGAAAAACAAGTTCTCCGAAATAAATGATCAGGGCTCATTCGATTGAAGTTGATGCCTATAGTGAACTGGGCGGGGAAAATCGCGCTCATTTTAACCTTTATATAAATGATTCCCTTATAGCTGATTTTTTTGCTGAAAAAAGAAAAAAGAAATACAGAATTAAATGGGAGGGATATCTGAGGGATATTGATTCCATTATGTTCAGTTCACCAATGACGCAGTGGGAGATTTCGGAGATCGGAATTTATATGTTAAAGAGATTATTATTGATCATAAAATTAAGATCCCGTATCTGAACAACTCTGTATATGACATTGGAAAATTGATGGAAAAAACAGGATTATTAACAATTATAATTCATCTGCTGAATTTGCAAAAAACAGGTTAATTTCAATGGGTATAGATTCTTCTCTAATTATAGCCATTCCTGGCAACAAAGTTAAAATTAACAGAACCCTTACAAGTGCTCTTGCATTCCGTGATTGGCTTAAAACAACAAATATAGATATTAAGGGAATAAATATTATCAGTATGGGAACCCATGCCAGACGAACCTGGATGACTTATAATAAAATACTTAATGAAAAATATGTATTGGGATTATTTCTCTTCCGGATCATATTTATAACCATTCCAGATTTGAAAAGTTTTAAAAACAATTCGTGAAACACTTGGAATAATTTATTACTGGTTTATTCTGATCCCTTATTAATTGCCAATGAATATGGTTCAGTTTTACAGAAATCACTGATTTATGATTATAAAATCTATCCTCCGGTTTAATTTTCTGTCTTTCTCCAGAAAATTTGGGGCAATAGGTTTAGTTCCTCCAAAACCTGTTGCAACCAGTCTTTTGGCACTTATGCCCCTGTTGATCAGATAGCTAACCAGTAATCGTGAACGTAACTGGGATAATGCCAGGCTGGCTTCTGCCGGACTCGCAGTATCTGTATGAACTGCAACTTCAAGCCTTACGGAAGGATATTTGTTCATTAGTTTAACAATCTGATCAAGCATAATATAAGCATTTGATGTAAGTTTGTCTGAACTATCAAAATAAGAATCAGCAAATGCACCATTTATCTTAATCAGATTATGAAGCTCTTTTTCAGCTGGATCTTTAAGAACAAATATTTTTATTCTTACATCTTTAAATCCAAGTGCATACAATTCATTATATGCAGGGAATGTTGCCATAAGACTCATCTGCTGATCAACTATATAGCTATAAGTACTATCCTCCGGAATATATTTTTCAGTAATTGTGTACTTTTTTGGAACATTCCTGAAAATCCTGCTATCAGATCCGATTTTGTTTCTGGATGAATATAATTCAACATTAAAAACTGCATCTTTCTGGAATTCTGCTTCAGCTGAAAACTGAGTATTAATCAGGGCATTCTCAGATTTTCCTATATCGGGCAATGTTCTTTTTAGTGATGCGTTTTGAGCCAGATAAGATTCTTTTTCCTGTATATCATTAAAAACCAATATTTTCTTTGAAACACCTGTTTTATGAATAATGCCAGTCGATTCAGACTTTAATGTCAACTCCATATTAACTAAATTCTCCGTTCTCTTTAAATGCATGTCTGACATTATCACCGGATGATCTGTTCCCATCTCCGAAATTCCAATAATAACTTAAAACTTTAAATCCGGGAAGATTAGATCTGAGTCCATCAAATTTCAGGGTTTCTTCTTTAACAGCTATATCCGGAGAATTAATATACGGCTGCTTATAATCCAGTAATTCAAGGTTGTATATTAATTTTGAAAAAAACAGGTTCCCGGTGGCTTTTTCAATAATATCAAGTTTTACAGTATATTTTCCTGCACCCCGGAAACAATGATTTACCTTCGACCCGGAAGCTTTTATACCATCTCCAAAATCCCATACATATCTAAGATTAGTTGTATCAATTTCCATTGCTCCGCTATCAGTAAGCATGAAACAATACTGATTTTCTTTCTGAATGGTGTTGTAAAGAATTTGCGGAATATTTGTCTTGAAATGGTAAATATCAATTGATTTATCCCTGTTGGATGAGAAATATCCTTCATTCATTTCGTGCATCTGTAACTATTCCGAAATCATCAAATTTTGAATTAATCGAAGGATCAAGACAAACAGGAGTTATCCATGTCGAATCTGAATAGAGAGAAAAATATATATCCTTTCCTCCATAACCACCGTGATCCGTCGGAAGAAAAGAAAAGTTCGCCTGATGGATTAATATAAGGATATGATTCATTCCCTTTTGTATTAATAACCGGACCTAAATTTACCGGATCCTCCCAGCGATCGTTCTTCCACTGGCTGTAATAAAGATCTGAACCTCCAAATCCTCCGGGTTTATCAGAAGCAAAAAATAACTTTTTACCATCCGGTGACAGACATGGGGTAGTTACATTGTACCATTCATTGTTAATTCTTATGTCCCTTACTTTTGTCCATTGGCCACCAATCAAAACTGCTGAAAAAATACCAAGTTTATTCCTTGGACTTGAGATATCGCTTAATTTACTGCTGACATCCTGATTCCTTGAAAAATAAATTGTATCTCTGGAGCTGTTAAAAGTAACCGGACCATCATTTAATATAGTTGTCAGGTTTCTTGAAAAAAACTTTGCACTTTCCCAGTCTGCCTTACCGGTAGTATCAATATAATAAATTTTAAAAAGCCCTTTATTCTGGGAAGTTGAACGATTTGATAAACTGAGATTCCGGTTGGAACAAAAGACTATGCCATTCTTATAATAGACAGGTGAGAACTCATCATATTTTTCTGAACAGAAAGAAGTCTTTTTAACAGTATAGGTTTCTGATTGTCCCAAAATTATTTGAGAAAATAACGCAACCATAATGAATAAGACCAATTTTCTCGTCATGATAAAAGTATCAATTTTAAGTGCAGTCAGCACTTAAATTAATATTAAATTTATTATACCAAATGTAAATATGGCAAAACTTTTGTTAATACAAACATCCTCTGGTCCAAAAATCGTACTGGTAATGATCCTAAAAATTCAAAGGACTTATTGCATCAACTTTATAATGAAATTCATATCTGAGCATAATTTCATGTGAGCCGTTACTGTAATGACCCAAAGTGCTAAAATCAAAATCGTACGTATAAGCAACCCGAAACTGATTGTTTACGGCAAATTGAAACAACATTCCTAACGATCGCTTATTCCTGTAAGATGCACCAACCCAGATTCGGTCATTTAAACTGACATAAGCATTTAAATCAATAAGCAACTTTTCGCCGGGGGAAATTGTAATAAGAGTTGATGGGAAAAACTTTACTTTTTGAGATAAATTATAAATATATCCTGCATTCAATAAATAATTGTATTGCCCGGGATTAAACAAAAGCGTATACTTATTCTTGTCATAATTAAACCTGTACCCTAACAGCTTGGGAACTGATAATCCAGCAAAATAATTCTGACCAGTATAATAGACTCCAAAACTAAAGTCAGGTACAATGAAAACGCGTGAATTGGTAAGAAAATTTTCATCACCAGGATCAAGTACAACAAGATCAGACCATGCAGTATTTGTAGCTATTAATCCAGCACCAAGACCAAAAGAAAGATTTCCCTTATCCATAATGATTTTATAGGAATAATTTGTGAGAAAATGTGTTTCTTTTGTCACTCCGATTTTATCATTAGTTATAATAAACCCCAGTCCAAGTTTCGAATCAAGAAAAGGTGCGTCTGCAGCTAAAGTCATTGTTTCAGGAGCACCGGCAATCCCTGCCCACTGGCGTCTGTAGAATGCGGCTATATTAAGTGCACCTCTGTTACCTGCATAAGCCGGATTAATGCTAAGCGGATTAAGTACATACTGACTTGTGACAGGCGCCAATTGCCCTGTCAGACTTAAAGGGATCAGTAGCAAAATAACCGATTTAATTATTCTTTTCATCACTAACGTCTTATTACAATATAACCACTATAAGATTTTCCATTTCCAATTTTCAGAACGTAGAAATATGTATCATCGGGAAGAGGATTTTTGTTATAATCAACACCATCCCATGAATTATCATAATTCATATTCTTATAAACCTGAGCGCCTCTCCTGTCGAAGATTACCAATTCAGTTTTGCCCACTGTTTCTAATCCTCTTATTACAAAATAATCATTCCTGCCATCCATATTCGGTGTTATCAGCGTGGGGATAACAAAATTATTTACCGTAATCAAGACTGTGTCATAGGATGGAGGACAGAATCCATTTGTTACAGTCCATAAAAACTCATTAGTTCCTACTGAAAGACTACTGACAGTGGTTCCGGTATAAGTACTATCCAAAAACTCACCGGTCCCTGAAATTACTCTCCATACACCCTTTTCGTAGCTGTGGGCCAGTTTCGCATCCATTGTTGTCGTAAACACATATCCCAGTACCTGGTCAGGCCCGGCATCAGCAACGAGTCTTTCTCTGACTCCAATAACAATATTATCGGAGTTTTTGCATCCATACTGATCAGTAAGATTAACAGTAAATGTCGTTGTTGTGTCAGGAGTTGCTATGGGATTTATTATATTCGGATTGCTGACCAGAGTTGCTGGAACCCATGTGACTGAACCGGTTCCCTGTGCCTGTAACTGAATACTGCCTCCTTTACACATTGTAGTGTCTTTCCCTGCATTTACCAATGGCAGATCATGGAATGTCACTTTTACAATAGCGGAGGATGTACAGGTACTGTTAACAACTGTCCATTCAAAATCGTAAGCGCCAAATTTATCAACCGTGACCTTTGCATTAGCCTGATGAGCATCAGGAGTAAATACTGCATTTCCCGGACCGGTAGCCTTGGTCCATGTGCCTGTTCCTGTTGTTATTACCCCTTTCAGATTGAAATTATTAGTGCAAACGCTTCCTCCTGATCCTGCATCAGTCGCTGGCTGCTGAATAAATACTATAGTAACATTTGCACTATTCGAACATGTCCCGTTAACTACTGTCCAGCTAAAAGTATAAGTACCATAAGCAGTAACAGTTACTGTTGCCGTGGCAGTATTTGCATCAGGAGTGAATGTCACATTTCCGGGACCACTTACTTTTGCCCAGGTTCCTGTACCAACATTAAGTGAACCATTAAGATGAAATGCAAGACCACAATTATTGCCTCCTGTGCCTGCATTAGCTATTGGTACTACATAAACAGAATTTGTTATCCCGGCTGAAGTGGCTGTACATCCATTGGCATTTGTTACAATCACATCCACCACCTGCCCATTGGTCAATGAACCGGTAGTGTAGGTTGGTGATGCACCATTTTGTACGCTTGATCCTCCTACCCTGAAGTTATAACCCGTTCCCCCTCCGCCAGTAAATGTCACACTTGTCCCGGCGCAAATTCTGTTGTCAGCATCTGAACTTGTGAGAGTCGGTACCGGCAGTGCATTGACAGTGTTTGTTATTGCTGCAGAAGTGGCTATACATCCAAAGGAATTTGTAACTATTACATCAACAACCTGTCCGTTGGTCAGTGTGCTGGTAGAGTAGGTTGCCGATACACCATTCTGAACACTTGTTCCTCCAACTCTGAAGTTAAAACCGGTCCCTCCGCCGGCAGTAAATATTACGCTTGTTCCGGCACAGAATATATTGTCTGGCTCGGAACTGGTAAGCGTAGGAGTCGGTAACGGATTCATCGTCAAAATAACAGGAGTCCGGGTACCGCTTACACAATTTGATGTTGTATTTCTGGCAAGCGCATAATATGTACCAGGAGCTGTTGGAGTGTAACTGAGACTACCTGACAAAAGAGGTATACCACCTGATGAAGTACTATACCAGTCTACTGTCTCTCCGGTTAAAACCGTGGCAGTTAAAGCAGGAATTACACCTCCTGCACAATATGATTTGTCTCCTCCGCTGACAGGAGGGAGTACTACAGGACAACTACAATTTGGAGCAGTTACGGCAAGAGTTTTTATACAGCCACCATCTGTTACAGTTACTGTAAAATTAGTCCCTGACGGCACTCCTGATATCGTCCATATGCCACCACTGTATTTACATTTACAGATCCCTGCCGTACTTGTTACATTTCCTGATGGTGGAACAGTTACCCCAAGAGAATAAGTTAAATAATCGGTTGAACAGGTAGCCGGTGTGGATAGTATAATAAATGGCAATGGGTTAACAATATTTAGTATAGGCGATGAAGTGGCTGAACATCCGTTTGAATTAGTAACAATTACAGTTACTGATCTGACCATTGGTCAGTGCGGTTGTGGTGAAAGTCGGTGATGTTCCATTCTGTGCAGTTACTCCTTCTACCCTGAAATTATAATTTATTCCTCCTCCGGCTGTAAAGGTTACGCTTGTTCCAAAACAGAAAGTATTGTCGGCATCTGAGCTGGTCAGTGTTGGTATTGGCAACGGATTGACATTTATTGTGCCGGAAGCTGTTATTGTACCGCAACCACCTGTAGGGCTGACCGTGTAGTTAAATGGCCCGGATACAGTCGGTATACCGCTGATGGTAACGACATTTGCAGCCCAGTTTCCTGTTACTCCTGCAGGTAATCCGGCGAAATTGGCGCCAGTGGCGCCTGTAGTTGCATAAGTAATATTGGTAATAGCCGTATTGATACATACTACCTGTGCATCAGTTCCGACAGCAGATGTCCTTATTATAGTATTAGTCGGCGTGACATTGATAGTACCTGAAGTTGATACTATTCCACAACCACCTGTCAGGGATATATTATAGCTAAATGTTCCGGAGTTTGACGGCGTACCACTGATTATAACAACATTAGCTGCCCAGCTCCAGTTTACTCCGGATGGTAACCCTGTAACTGTTGCGCCTGTCGGTCCGACTGTTGAATAGGTGATATTAGAGATAGCCGTATTTATACATACTGTCTGGGCATCCGATCCTGGAGCTGATGTCCTGTTTATTGAATTGTTTGCTGCCACGGTCACTGCTACTGACAACCGGGCACTGCTTTCACAACCAGCTACAGTCTGGCTGGCATAGTAAATTGTTCCATTAACCAGTGGTGTTAAATTTCCTAACAGAGTACCGCCACTTGATTGTGTATACCACTTAATCGCGGTCCCTGTTACATTTAAGTTAGCGATGGTAGGATTATCTATTGAGCAGAAGGATTGAGGGGACGAACCTGTGGGAGCTAACGGCAATGGATTAACAAATATTTGCATGGTAGCAAGCAGAGGAGAGCATGTCCCAGTACTTGCAGTAAGTGTTAAATCAGCTGTTCCTGAATACCCGATGGGAGGAGTCCAGGTCGGACTCAAAACATTTGGACTCGGAGTAAATGTACCGCCTATCAACCCGTCTGTCCAGGTTGGTCCAGCAGCATTACCGCCGAATGTACCATTTAAAGGTGAAGTTATACCTCCCTGACATATAGTCTGATTTGCCCCGACACTGACACACTGACCTTCTACCTTGCCGGCAAATAATAATAAAATAAATATTATTAAATATGTTAATCTCTTCATGCTCATTATTTTTTGGGCGTCTATCATCGCTTTAGGTAGTAGGTGCTCACGCTAAATCTATAATAAAACGTACTGATTATGAAAATGTTTATAAATTATCTTTTAAAAGAGTAAATAAATTATCTGTGTAGGCTCTTAATAATCAATTTCGTTTATACCCCATTTCAAATCCTTCCCTAATCCGTCACAAGCAACAAAAACCAATTGTATACGTGTTAATCCTTTATTAAAATGAAGAAGATGAACTATAGTATAAATGTCAGGACTCCCTTCAAATCAAGTCTTCAAAAGCTAAGATAAATATAATAAAAAGAATTCAGATTATTATTTGACCAACTCCGCTAAATCGTCCATCAGAGGCTGAAATTATTAAATTAAGCATATTGGTGAATTTCAAAAAAGCCACCCTTAAATAGTAATGCCAGATGATGAATTCGTTTTCTGTTAGCGACTCAAAATTACTCTTCAGTGAACATATTCTTATTGTGTGTTGACCCAAGGCACAAAACAAGAAACACCTACACGGTTTTATGTGTAGGTGTCTGATGTTTTCGTAGCGAGACGGGGGAATGATCCCCGGACCTTCCCGATCGACCTTCCCGATCTGCGATCGGGACGCTCTAACCATCTGAATCGGGACGTTGGTAGGATTATAGAGTAGATAAACAGAGTATTTCATACCCCAATTTACACAAAAAAGTCCAGAATTAAATCCTGAACTTTTTGTAGCGAGACGGGGGAATGATCCCCGGACCTCATGATTATGAATCATGCGCTCTAACCAACTGAGCTATCTCGCCAGCAAAAGATTTTTTAACTGTTCTTTTTGCGGGTGCAAATATAATCAGTTTGTCACAAATTAGCAATAAGGTTTTTTAGTTTCATTTTTTTTTCTATATTGCAGAAATAGTATAGAAGTCAGAATATATCCTCATTATGAGATCAAAGTTCGAATTGGAATACAATCTTAACTGTTCACCAAAAGTGCTCTTCTCACGACTTAGCACCCCAGAGGGTTTAGGTGAGTGGTTCGCTGACCAGGTGAACGTTGATGGTGATCTCTTTATATTTTACTGGAACAGTTCCGAATCAAAAGCCAGGCTTTCTGCCCTGAAAGAGAATAAAATGGTCAGATTTGAATGGATAGGAATGGAAAATGAAGAATCAAATTTCTTCGAATTCCGTATAAATCTGGAAGAACTTACCAACGAGCTGGCTCTCATTATCACCGATTTTGCAGAAGCTGAGGAAAAGGAAGATTCAATCTATTTGTGGGATTCTCAGATAAATGATCTTAAAAGAGCCTTAGGGATATAGTGGCGCAATGGCGCAAGGGTAAAAAAGCCTGGGATCAGCACTTTCCCAAAACATAAATACAATTTCTAATCCATTCTGGTTTCGAATACTAGCAAACGATAGTACCGTTGAGTCGTTGAGCCGTTGTGCCGTTGTGCCATTGTGCCATTGTGCCATTGTGCCATTGTGCCGTTGAGCCAATTCTCCTTTTTGAACAAAAATGAACAATCACTAAAAGCAATATTTGATAAAAATGAACTAGTTTTGCACTTCAAATGCAATACAGTCAGTGAAAAAAGTTGACAGATTTTTATTAAAATCATTTATAGGCCCCCTGATATTCACATTTTTCATTGTGCTTATCATTCTTATTTTGCAGTTCCTGTGGATGTATGTCGATGAGCTTGCCGGTAAAGGTCTTGATTTTAAAATACTTAGCGAGCTACTTTATCATTTTGCACTTACTTTTGTGCCAACCGCTCTTCCCCTCGGAATTCTGCTTGCCTCTCTCATGACATTTGGAAATATGGGAGAATTCAACGAACTCTCAGCTCTTAAATCTTCAGGAATACCTCTTCAGAGGATCATGCGTCCATTAGTATTCCTTATCAGTTTCATTGCTATCGTATCTTTCTTTTTTTCAAATAATGTTCTGCCCTATTCTACCAATAAGGCCAGAACACTCCTCTGGGATATCCGTCGTAAGAAGCCCGATATTAATATACAGGCCGGTACATTTTACAACGGGGTACCTGATTTCAGTATAAAAATAACTGCGAAAGATCCTGCTACTAACAGGCTCGACAACCTGTTAATCTACGATCATCGTGAAAAGAGAGGCAATTATGCAGTGATTACGGCCGACTCAGGTTATATGAGATTGACACGTGACGAAACAGGGTTGATTATGACCCTTTATAATGGCTATGGTTTTACTGAAACTGAAGAAAAAAATGTCAATATTGCTGCAAGAAAATATCCTTCCAGAAAAGACAAATTTAAGGAGCAGTCTATAATTATCTCCCTGACAGGATTTGATTTGCAGCGAAGTGAAGAGGGGCTTTTTAAATCTGGTCCTGCAATGTTGAACATTTCGCAGTTAACTTTCACTATTGACTCTCTCAACAAAAGACATATAGAAAAACTTAATACTCAATTCAAAGATTTCAAAAATCTCAAACTCTATACTGTCAGAAACATCAGATCAAATTATCCTGATCAGACAGGAGTGCCTGACCCCGTAAAAAAAATCATAAAATTTGATCCAAAGTCCCTGTACGATTCACTTACAGTAATGGAAAAAAGAATGGTTCTTTTACGGTCAATTGAGAACCTTAAAGAAGGCAACACCACTCTGGTTGATAAAAATGAAACACAGCGTTATGAAATTAAGATAATCAAAAAATTCGAGGTGGAATGGAATAAAAAACTTACAATGTCTTTCGCCTGCCTTGTTTTTTTCTTTATAGGAGCCCCACTGGGTGCCATAATCAGAAAAGGAGGACTCGGTACTCCGGCAGTTATTTCTATCTTCTTCTTTGTTGTTTACTACGTAATATCAATTTCAGGTCAGAAACTTGCGGAAGAAGATGTTGTCGGTATATTTGCGGGAATGTGGGCAGCTTCTTACATTTTGTTGCCAATTGGCATTTTCCTTACTTATAAAGCTACCACAGACTCTGTTATTTTGAACATTGATACTTATCTGATGTTCTTCAAAAAGGTTAAGGATCAATTATACAGACTTTTTATTAATAAGACGAACAGAATTTCTGAGACGGATTAAACAATTATTAAAATGAATGATATTACACTAAATACTATTGAAGAGGCTATTGAAGATATCAGACTTGGGAAACTACTGATTGTTGTTGATGATGAGGATCGCGAGAATGAAGGTGATTTCATCTGTTCTGCAGAGCTGATAACTCCTGAAATTGTCAATTTTATGGCTAAACACGGCCGGGGACTTATCTGTGCCGCTCTGCCTGAGGAGAGATGTGAAGAGCTTGATCTGAATCTAATGGTTGGAAATAACACCTCAATTCATGAGACTCAGTTCACTGTAACAGTCGATTTACTGAATGATGAAACATCAACCGGAGTATCGGCTAAAGACCGTGCTCTTACAATTAAAGCTCTTGTGGATCCTGCAACAAAGCCAACCGACCTTGGAAGACCCGGACATATCTTCCCTCTGAAAGCAAAACCAAAAGGGGTTTTGAGAAGAGCAGGCCATACGGAAGCTGTTGTAGATCTTACGCGTTATGCCAATCTTCGTCCAGGTGGCGCGCTGGTGGAGATAATGAATGATGATGGCTCAATGGCAAGGCTAGACGATCTGGTCAAGATTGGAGAAAAATTTGATATCAAGATAATCGCAATTAAGGACCTGATCAAATATACTCTTGAAAGAGATTCAATTATAGAGAAAGGTGAAAGGGTTAAACTTCCTACTGAAAGTGGAGATTTTGAGTTTATACCTTTCCGCCAGACAAGTAACGGAATTGAACATGCTGCCCTGGTCAAAGGGACATGGACAAAAGATGAACCTGTTCTGGTGAGAGTTCATTCATCGTGTTTTACAGGTGATATTTTTGGTTCAATGCGATGCGATTGCGGACCTCAGTTGAAGAAAGCAATGTCAATGGTTGAAGCTGAAGGCAAGGGTGTAGTAATCTATCTTAGTCAAGAAGGAAGAGGAATAGGACTATTGAACAAAATAAAAGCATACAGACTCCAGGATGAAGGAATGGATACGGTGCAGGCAAATATCAAACTTGGATTTGGTGAAGATGAGAGAGATTACGGAGTAGGTGCAAGCATAATGCGTGAACTTGGATTGGGGAAAGTTCGCCTGATTTCAAATAATCCTGTAAAAAGAGCAGGATTAGAAGGTTACGGTATAAAAATTGTCGAAACAATACCGCTGGTTATCAAATCAAATCCGCATAATCAGTTTTACCTGGAAACCAAAGCCAATAAAATGGGGCATAATCTTTCACATTATAAACATATAGGAAAGGACTGAGATTTAGTACCGGATCTTTATGATAATAAACCATTTATGAAGAATCTCAGGATAGTATTCATGGGGACACCTGAGTTTGCGGTTGCTACGCTCGGTTCACTGCTAATGAACGGATGTAACGTAGTTGGTGTAGTTACTGCACCTGACAAACCTTCCGGCAGAGGCAGAAAAATGACAAAATCTGCCATCAAAGAATTTGCCGAATTCAGTTATCTTCCTATTCTGCAGCCTGCGAATCTCAAAGATCCGGAGTTCCTTGACAACCTTAAAAGGTTAAATGCTGATCTTTTTATTGTTGTTGCGTTCCGGATGCTTCCTGAAGTAGTTTGGAAAATGCCTTCAATAGGTACAATTAATCTTCATGCATCACTGCTTCCTGACTACCGTGGTGCAGCGCCCATAAATCATGCTATAATAAACGGAGAAGCAGTTACAGGTGTAACTACATTTTTTATTGATGAAAAAATAGATACGGGAAATATCCTCCGCAGGGAGGAGGTACAGATTTTTCCCTTTGAAAATGCCGGCGATCTTCACGACAGGTTAATGATTCATGGAGCAAGGCTTGTGATCAGAACACTGGCTGATATAGCTGAAAATAAGATAAGAACGGTACCTCAGACACAACTCATTAACCAGGGAACATTACCAAAACTTGCACCGAAGATACGCCCCAACGACTGTATAATTAACTGGAACGATGATCCCGCAAAAATTCATAATTTCATCAGAGGTCTGGCGCCTTATCCCTGTGCCAGATCCAGCTTTAAAAGTGATTCCTCAACCCATACATTCAAGATTTTCGAAAGCCAGCCCGAATTTGAAAGTCATTCTTTCAAACCAGGAACAATTTTTTCGGATGGAAAAAACTATCTCAGGATCGGGTGTAAGGATGGATATTTAAGAATTGTCAGCCTGCAACTTGAAGGAAAGAGAAGAATGAGTACAGTCGAATTCCTCAGAGGATTCAGAATTATGAACTTTACAATTCAGGTCAGTTAACAGGTTTTGTGCTTCTTAACCAGATCTTTTTACCAGCAGCCGGTTCTGTACCTTCAACCATCCTGTTCATCTCTAAAAGTCTTTTCAGTTTTATCCCGAATTTCTGAGAAATAAGATACATTGTATCACCTTCCACGCTATTATAATATTCCATCCCAAGTTCTGCCTTATCCCTTTTGGGTTGAAGATAAAGTATCTGTCCGGGTGAAAGTGTAAAATCATTATTAAGTTCGTTATATCTTGGGAGTTCCCATTTTAGCAGTTGAAACTCATTCTCAAGCCGTTCCCTGGTATCGCCATCTTTAACAATAATATACTGTACCCTGTTGTTTTCCATAACTCTTGGAACACGGGCTAAAATTGCAGTATTTCCACCCCGTGACCTCACCTCTTTACGGAGACTATCTTTAGACTGGGAGGTAACAGATTCATTATTAGCCAGCTTAGTCTGTGGCGGCAGACTTACTGAACTGTTCCCACGATCAAAATACCATAAGTTGTTTTCTTCAATTGTTCTGATCAGCATATTTGCATAATCAGGATTTGTAGCATAACCGGCTTTCTTCAATCCGCGGGCCCAGGCTTTGTAATCAGTGGAATTGTTATTAAAAAGGAAACTATACCGTGAAGCTGATTTTAGAAAATCAGAATGATCATAAAACGATTCTTCAGGTTTGCGGTATTTTCTGAAACACTCATTTCTTCTGTTATCATTATGCCTGATTGTTGGTCCGGTCCAGTCGTTATGACATTTGATGCCAAAGTGATTATTTCCCTCCCGGGCCAGAGTGCTTTGGCCGCAATCAGATTCAATTATGCCCTGAGCCAGAGTAATACTTGCTGGTATGCCAGTTCTGTTCATTTCACTTACAGCAAGGTCTTTATATAAGCCTATATAATCATGAACCGATTGATCGGGAGTGGATGTTGAAATAAGCGGCTTATATGTTCTGCATGAAAACAAGCCTGTTAATAAAGCCAGTTGAATAACAATGAATAACCCGTTGCGCATCTAAATTGTATTTAAAAGTTTTTGAACTTAAAGTACTACAATTTCTAGTTCACTCCAATCTTTTTTGTTACCTTTGTAACCCTTACTGAATAAGAGTGTTATGATTAGAACGAATAATATTTCATTTTCTTATACGGAGTATGATAAAACTGACGAACTTGACTCCGATGACATGGAACTAGTTATAGCTGCCAGGGAATCAGCCTTAAATGCTTATGCGCCCTATTCAAAATTCAGAGTAGGAGCTGCTGTTAGGATGGAGAGCGGTATTATTGTGCGGGGAGCAAATGTTGAAAATGCTGCATTCCCTTCAGGAATATGTGCAGAGAGAAGTGCTCTTTCCAACTCTATATCGAACTATCCTGAAGATAAACCAATTGCCATCGCTATAGCCTCAATGACTGAAGATGGTCTTACTGAAAACTCACCTTCGCCATGCGGTAGCTGCCGGCAGGTAATAGCCGAGGAAGAGTTAAGAATTGGTAATCAAATCAAAATAATACTCTCAGGGAAAAATAAAACTATTATAGTAGACAGTATTAGCGGCCTTCTGCCATTACAGTTCAATAGAAAAAATATGAATATCAATCTTCCCTGACAATCAGCTGGAAACCGGCTCCGTGTATATTTTTAATATTCAGATCAGGATCTTCAGATAAAAACTTTCTTAATTTTGTTATATAAACATCCATACTTCTGGCTGTAAAATAATCATCAGAACCCCATATCTTCTTCAGAGCCATCTCCCTGCTGATCAATGCATTTGGATTAATTGCAAGTAATTCAAGCAGTTGTGCTTCTTTAGGAGAGAGTTTCTTTTCATCGGTGCCTATTGTTAATGTTCTGAGCTTGGAGTTAAAAACAAACTTCCCGATCTCATAAAAGTCTTTTGTTCCCGCCTGAAAATCACGCCTCAAAATGATTGCCCGTATTTTAGCGAGAAGTATATCGGTATCGAATGGCTTGGTTACATAGTCATCCCCTCCTACACCATATCCCTTGAGAACATCTTCTTTGAGCTTTTTTGCTGTGAGAAAAATAATAGGGATATCATTGTTTATCTTTCTGATCTCATTCGCAATTGTAAATCCATCAACATGCGGAAGCATTATGTCAAGGATACAGATATTAAATGTTCCTTTCCTGAAATGATCGATAGCATATTTTCCATCATCGACCCACTCAACAGAATAGTCATTGATTTCAAGATATGATTTAAGAACTGATCCAAAACTTAAATCATCTTCAACAAGAAAAATCTTAACAGGTTTGTTGCTCATTTCTAGTTCTCCCAGTTAAATGGTAAAAAAATCTCGAACCGGCTTCCTTTTCCCGGTTCACTAAATACACTTATATTGCCTTTATGGGCTTCAATTATCGACCGTGCATAATTCAGGCCAAGTCCGAATCCTTTGACATCATGCACATTGCCTGAACTCTGCCGGTAAAACCTTTCAAATATTTTACTTTGAACTGCTTTGGTCATGCCAATACCCTTATCTTCGACAGTTAAAATAATACCTTTTTCATAATTTCTGGTTGAAATGTTTATTTCGGGAAACTCAGGTGAATATTTTATAGCGTTGTCAAGAAGGTTGCTTACAAGGTTTGTAAGATGTTCACCGTCACCGTATATAAAAGGCTCTTTAGCATTCAGGTTGATATGTATGCTGCCGTTTCGCTGATGAACCTGTATTTCAATTGTTTCAACTGCATGTTCAATGATTGTATGTAATGAGACATTTTCAAACCTGAATTCTATCTCTTTCTTATCAAGCGAGGCAATCTGTAGAATAGTTTCAACCTTTTTATTCATCCGGTTGTTTTCTTTTTTGATCATACCAATGAAATGCCTTATACTAGCTTCATCTTTAATTACTTTTGCATTGGTTATTGTATCTGCTGCAAGCGAAATTGTTGCAATAGGAGTTTTGAACTCATGTGTCATATTATTTATGAAATCCGACTTCATCTCCGAGATTTTTTTCTGCCTTATTATAAAATAAAGACTCAATGCAAAAGTTGCCAGTATAAAAAGAGAGAAAATCATAGAACCTCCCAACATCCACACTATTGATCCCAAAACATAATTGGTCCGTTCCGGAAAGATCACTGAAAGAACGATGTCCTTTCTTAAAACATTGTCGGGGAATAACCTTACCCAGTAATTGCTTTTCAGAAAATCATTCTTAGCCGAGGCTTTAAAAGTTCCATCCTGGACCTTGCCATCCCTGATAATTGCATATTCAAAGGGAGTATCAAATGGAAACGATTGCTTCAGATAAAAATCAACCTCCTTATTATCAAACTCAAGTATCTTTTCCCACTGGTAAATATCTCTTACCTCCTGCTCACTCATATACTGAAGATCGCCTGACCTTTTTTTGTACCAGTCGAGGAAATCATTCTGACGGATATATGTTGCGTTTCTACTGTTATTTATTCCCTCTCCTCTTCTCCCGACAGCTGTTTTGTTCAGCCCTTCTGATAAACCGGCATTTGAAGTTACGGAATCTGAAATTATGGTATCATTGGTAATAAGGTAGGACTTTTTGACAGTAGTCACCTTCCCGTTATCAGGACTTTGGGAAACCGATTGATTGGTAATCCTTAAACTAAAATTATTACCGGGAACTGCGGTATAACTCCCAATGTTCAGATAACCTGCAAAATCCAAAGATGAGTCACTTATCGAAAAAGGATCACTCATCATGAAATTATTGAAGAAATCCACTTTCCTCGAAGTTTCCAAAGAACTTGCAGCATTGTTAAGACTAACAATTACTGCATTATTGAAACTTTCGTTTCTGATGCCCACAACATTCCTGATCCACACTATTTGTACCCAGATGATGCCGATAATGGACAACAACATCATAATGATAAGGCCGGTGAATTTCCTCCTGTTCATACCACAAAAATAAATTATAAAGTCGTTAATAAAGAAGTATTTAACTTTTCATTAACTCTTATTAAAGGAAAATTAACTGTATAATACAGGTATTCATTTAATTTAGAGGCATTAATTGAACACAATCAGCCTCACATTCCAGCTCAATTTTTATGCAATTGTATTCATAAAAACTGACCAGATATCACCCTCGGGAAAATGGCCTGTTATTATAACCTCTTCTTTTTTTACAGGATGAATAAACTCAAGTCTCCGTGCAAAAAGGCTGATTCCGCCGTCTTCATTCGAACGTGTAAAACCGTATTTAAGATCACCTTTAATCGGACATCCAATTTTAGCCAGTTGAGCTCTTATCTGGTGATGTCTGCCTGAGTGAAGTTCCACTTCGAGTAGATAATACTTTTCAGATCTTCCTTTCAGCCTGTAGGTAAGACTAGCTTCTTTTGAGCCTTTTACCTCATTATCATATACATAACTTTTGTTTTGGGTTTCATTTTTCTTAAGAAAATGAGTTATAGTAGCTTCATCTTCGGGTGGTCTCTCTTTAACAATTGCCAGGTAGATTTTTTTTACCTGCTTCATCCTGAACATCTCATTGAGTCGTGAAAGTGCTTTGGAGGTGCGGGCATACAACAAAACCCCGCTTACAGGGCGATCGAGCCTGTGGACAACACCAAGAAAAACTTCCCCCGTCTTTTTGTACTTTGTGGCAATATATTTCTTTATTTCGGTATCCAGTGAAACATCACCTGTTTTGTCGCCCTGGGCAAGGTCGGAAGATCTCTTATAAACAGCGATCAGATGATTGTCTTCGTATAGTATCTCCACCATTTCAGATCAGGTTAGTACTGTTCTTTTTCGTTAGGAAATTCCTGTGATCTTACATCGGTAATATAAGACTGCACAGCACTTTTAATCTCCGCATAAAGGTTATGATACCTTCTCAGGAATCTTGGAGAGAACTCCTGGGTTATTCCAAGCATATCATGTAGAACAAGTACCTGGCCGTCAGTCTTTCCTCCTGCACCTATACCTATTATGGGAATTTTTAAGCTATTGGTGACTTCTTCCGCAAGCTTGGCAGGGATTTTTTCCAACACTACTGCAAAACAACCGGTCTGCTCAAGTAATCTGGCATCTTCCATAAGCTTTCGTGCTTCCTCTTCTTCTTTAGCCCTCACAACATAGGTTCCGAATTTATGAATTGCCTGAGGAGTCAGACCAAGATGTCCCATCACAGGAATCCCGGCCGAGAGGATTCTTTCGACTGATTCAATAACCTGAAGCCCTCCTTCAAGTTTAACTGCGTGAGCTCCGGTCTCTTTCATAATCCTGATTGATGAAACCAGTGCCTCCTTTGAGTTTCCCTGATATGTACCGAACGGAAGATCCACAACCACCAGAGCTCTCTTAACAGCTCTTACAACAGATGCAGCATGATAAATCATATTATCGAGCGTAATGGGAAGAGTAGTATCATATCCTGCCATTACATTCGAAGCTGAATCACCCACGAGGATGACATCTATTTCTGCTTCATCAAGTATCTTTGCAATGGAATAGTCATAAGCTGTCAGCATTGCAATTTTTTCACCTTTCAGCTTCATCTCATTCAAAACATGAGTTGTGACTCTTTTAACAGATTTATGTATCGACATATTAATAAATGTGTTAATTAAGGCGCAAAGTTACAGATTTGGATTGGATGATACATCTTCATGCTGCCATCTTTTTAATTTGGCAGCCTGAATCATCTACCTGTCGTTTTGTCACACCTGTGTAACAAATGGCTCTAATTTTGCCATTTTTACATAAAAAGCATTAGAATCTTTAATGGCATAATCATTGCTTATTCAACATAGTGAAAATATATTTAAAGGTATGATGGAACTATCCCTTGCATAATGGGTATCAGTTCATACAACATAACTGAAATTTTTAAATTAAAATAATATGGGAAAAATAATTGGAATTGATCTGGGAACAACAAATTCTTGTGTTGCAGTAATGGAAGGTAATGAACCTGTTGTAATCCCCAACAGTGAGGGGAAAAGAACAACTCCTTCAATAGTTGCTTTCGTCGAAAATGGAGAACGGAAAATAGGAGATCCTGCTAAACGACAGGCTATCACCAACTCGAAGAAAACAGTTTTCTCAATCAAAAGATTTATGGGAGAACCATACGATAAAGTTACAAAAGAGATTAAAAGAGTATCCTATACTGTTGTTAAAGGTGATAATAATACTCCCAGGGTGAAAATTGATGATCGAATGTATTCACCGCAGGAGATTTCTGCCATGATCCTTCAAAAGATGAAAAAGACTGCTGAAGATTATCTCGGACAGGAAGTTACTGATGCAGTAATAACAGTACCGGCATATTTTAGCGATTCGCAGCGCCAGGCAACAAAAGAGGCCGGTGAAATAGCAGGTTTGAATGTTAAAAGGATAATTAATGAGCCAACTGCTGCTTCTCTGGCTTATGGTCTCGACAAAAAAGCACAGGATCTTAAAATAGCAGTGTTCGATCTTGGCGGTGGAACTTTCGATATATCAATTCTTGAGCTCGGAGATGGCGTATTTGAAGTTAAATCAACCAACGGAGATACCCATCTTGGTGGTGACGATTTTGATCACCTTATTATTGACTGGATGGCCGAAGAATTCCTCAAAGAGGAAGGTATTGATCTGAGAAAAGATCCAATGGCATTACAGCGTCTTAAGGAAGCAGCTGAAAAAGCCAAAATTGAACTTTCCAGTTCGACAACCACAGAGATTAATCTCCCATATATTATGCCTGTTGATGGAATTCCAAAACATCTTGTAAAGACACTGACAAGGGCCAATTTTGAAAAGATCTGTGATAAGCTGATACAGGCTTGCATTGAGCCTTGTAAAATAGCGCTTAAAGATTCAGGTCTTTCGGTATCTGATATAAATGAAGTTCTTCTTGTTGGAGGTTCAACACGTATTCCGGCAATACAGCAACTTGTTGAAAAATTCTTTGGCCGTGTACCATCCAAAGGTGTTAATCCCGACGAAGTTGTTGCTGTAGGGGCTGCAATACAGGGCGGTGTACTTACAGGAGAGGTAAAAGATGTTCTCCTGCTGGACGTAACGCCATTGTCACTTGGTATTGAAACAATGGGTGGAGTAATGACAAAGCTGATTGAATCAAATACCACTATTCCTACCAAGAAAACAGAGGTATTTACAACTGCCGCAGACAGCCAGCCTTCTGTTGAGATTCATGTTCTTCAGGGAGAAAGGCCAATGGCAGCCGGTAATAAGACTATTGGACGTTTCCATCTCGACGGACTTCCTCCTGCACCAAGAGGCGTTCCTCAGATTGAAGTAAGCTTTGACATAGATGCAAATGGCATTTTACACGTTGCAGCCAAAGACAGAGGTACTGGCAAAGAACAGAGAATAAGGATTGAAGCCTCATCAGGACTGAATGATGATGAAATCAGGAGAATGAGAGAAGAAGCCAAAGCCAATGCTGAAGCTGATACTAAGGCAAAAGAAAAAGTTGATAAGATAAATACTGCTGACAGTATGATCTTTACAACCGAAAAACAGCTTAAGGAATTTGGCGACAAGCTTCCTGCTGATAAGAAACCAGCTATTGAGGCCGCTCTCGGTAAACTCAAAGAAGCACATAAAGCTCAAGACACTGATGCAATAGATAAAGCTCTGGCAGAATTAAACTCTGTGTGGCAGGTAGCTTCAGAAGAGATGTATAAAACTGCGCAGAATTCAGGTCAGGCTACTTCACAACCAGAACCTGAACAGCCCTCTGGAAATAATACCAAACCGGGGAACGAAGAGGTAACCGATGTTGATTTTGAAGAGGTTAAATAAATCAGGCTGATATTTTATTTTAAGAGGTTGAAAATTCTTCAACCTCTTTTTTTATCAAAAATGCTGGTTTTCGAGGAATTCTCTCACGATTATAAATCACACGTGATTTTTTGTACTTTTATATAAAATTTCGCGTTTCCTGAATATGAATCTTAAAATAGTCTCAATAGGTTGTTTTTTAGCCATTTCTGTCATTGCCACATGCCAGACTGATACTCAAATTAATAAAACTGACCAGCAGGGAAGGAAGCAAGGACACTGGATTAAAAGATATCCCAACGAAAATATTTTATATGATGGCTTTTTTAAAGACGATCATCCTGTAGGGGAGTTCAAAAGATTTTTTGAAAACCAATCTTTAAAATCCATACTACTGTATAGCAGCGATGGCAGAGAGGCAAAAGCAACAATCTATCATCCGAATGGAAATATTTCATCAACAGGAACATATATCGACCAGCTGAAGGAAGGCAAATGGCAATTCTACTCCGCAGTTTACAAAGGCTATCGGATCGCGGAAGAATCTTATTCAAAAAATCTTAAAAACGGACCATCTGTCAAATTCTATATCGACAGTACCATAGCAGAAAAACTCTTTTATATAAATGGTATCAGACAGGGGGAATGGATCCAATATTATCCTAACAGGGTTGTCAGTATGAAATCAAATTATCTGAATGGTAAAATTAATGGCAAATTTGAAGTATGGTTTGAAAACGGGGCCATTGAACTTTCCGGACAATATAAAAATGATTTTAGAGACGGACCCTGGGTTATTTATAATAATAACGGAACCATTAAATACAAGTTAGAATACAAGGATGGTATTACTAAAGACTACCAGCTCGATATTGATGAATCAAATTATTTAGACTCCCTTGAGAGAAATCAGGGGAAAATTGCCGATCCTGAAAAGACCGGAGTCATAAAGTAATGAAAGGTATAAAACTTTCAGCCATTAATGGAGTTAAGATTGCAGTTACTCTGTTGTTTTTGTCCCTGACGAATAGTCTGTATGGACAGGGAACTACCTATCCTTATTTTTACAGGGTTTATTTCTGGGACAAAGGAGAGAATATTTTATCCAACTATTCAGCTTCAGATCTTTTATCATCCAGAGCCATCAGCCGCAGGCAAAAAGCAGGGATACCCGTCCCTGATTACAGGGATGTTCCAGTTAACAAAAGTTACCTGAGCCAAATATCGCTTTCTGGACTTAAACTTCATACTACCTCGAAATGGATGAATACGGGTCTTTTCAAGTCTCAATTCGCTTTCGATATCAAATCACTTCTTAATCTACCGTTTGTCAGTGATGTCAAAATTGTAAAAACTCCAGGAAAAAAAAGCAGGTATAATGACAAACTTGATTTTCAGATCGTGCAGTCTGAACTTCCGCCCTATGACCGGCCGATAACTATGATTAAAGGAAATTCGATACATGATTCAGGCTATGACGGTGAGAATATATTAATCGCTGTTCTGGATGGAGGTTTTATCAACGGGGATCAGATATCTTCTCTGAACAATCTTCGAACAAGGAAAGGAATTAAAGTGACTTATGATTTTGTAAAAAAAAACAGTGACGTTTATAATTCAAGTTCGCATGGAACTGCAGTCCTTTCAGTTCTGGCCGGGGAAATACAGGGATTGATTGAAGGGACCGCTCCCGGAGCTGATTACCTGCTACTTAAAACTGAAGATGTGGAATCCGAGTTCCCATGTGAGGAAGATTTTTGGGCAGCAGGAGCTGAATTTGCTGATAGTACGGGGGCCGATATAATTTCCTCATCACTTGGATACTTCAATTTTGATGATTCAACTCTAAATTACAAATACTCTGATCTTGACGGGAATACTGCATTCGTAACCAGGGTGGCTGATGTTGCAGCCTCTAAAGGAATTCTCGTCGTAAACAGCGCCGGAAATGAAAGAAATAGTAATTGGAAGCGTATAATCTTTCCTTCAGATGGGGATAGTGTTCTTGCTGTTGGAGCTGTCGACGGGGACAATTTAATTTCAAGTTTCTCCTCAGCCGGGCCATCAGCCGATGGAAGGATTAAACCTGATAATACTGCAATGGGGGTAAATGTTCCTGTTCAAATATCAGGAAGCGAAGTCGGAAGATCAAATGGGACTTCCTTTTCATGTCCGGTATTAAGCGGAATGGCAGCATGTCTCATGCAGGCAGTACCCGCTTCTATAAACAACGACATTATTAAGTTGCTTCATTCCAGTGCCGACAGGTACACCCATCCCGATTCACTTTACGGGTATGGAACACCTGATATTGTGATGGCTCTGATTAATCTTCAAAACCTGTATATTAAAGTCCCTGATGAAGGAATAGTAGCTTATCCAAATCCTACAACAGGCAATTTTAAAATTGTTTTTCGCACCCCTCCCGAAAACTTCACACTGGAGATCATTTCTATAACCGGGAAACTAATTTTCAGAAAGGAATTTGCTGATTATGCCGGAAGGATCCTTCAAATTACAGAATTGCAGCACAGGGAGCAGGGTATCTATTTTATAAGAATAAAAAATAGTACCAGTGTTAAAGTCCGGAAGATTATTAAGCTAAAATACGGATCATGACCGAAAAATTGTCGTTAACTGAATTGCAGCTGATAATAAGAGATTCCCTGTATCTTGCTTTACCTGGGACATATTGGGTAATTGCCGAAATCTCGGAACTTAAGGAGAATTACGCTGGTCACTGTTACCTTGAACTAATTGAGAAACATCCGGATGAGAAAAACGTCAGGGCACGTGTTAAAGCAATAATCTGGAGCAACCGTTACAGATTCCTGAAGGCATTTTTTGAAAATAGTACCGGTGAGTCACTTCGGGAAGGACTCAAAATACTTGTTAAGACAAAGGTTGAATATCATGAACTATATGGCTTAAGCCTGATAATATCAGATATCGATCCTGCTTTTACAATCGGGGACATGGCGATGAAACGTCAGCAGGTAATAAAAAAGCTTGAGCAGGAAGGGGTATTTTCGATGAACAAGGAACTTGATTTTCCCATTGTTCCGCAAAGAATTGCTATAATCTCTTCGAAAAATGCAGCCGGATATTCGGATTTTATCAACCATCTCCGGGTGAATAGTTTTGGATATGTATTTTATTCTGCATTGATTGAAACATCCATGCAAGGGACAGAAACAGAACAAGGTGTAATAAGTGCTCTTGACAAAATTGCATTAAACGCCCATCTGTTTGATCTTGTTGTTATAATCAGAGGGGGAGGCTCACAAACCGACCTAAGTTGGTTCGATAGTTATAATATTGCCTATCATGTTACACAGTTTCCATTGCCGGTAATTACCGGCATAGGCCATGATAAGGATATATCGGTTACTGATATGGTAGCATACAGATCATTAAAAACACCAACCGCTGTGGCTGATTTTCTTATAGATTCTGTAGCAGCGGCAGACAACCGAATTATTGAAATGAGTTCTGAAATAATTGGGAGTTCAAAGATTATCATAGAAAAAAACAGAAACAGGATTGACACATGCGGAAATAAATTATACCCTCTCACAAAAATTATGTTGTCGTCTATAAAAGATAAACTTTCAGGTAAAATAATCGAAATTATTAATATTGGTAAAGAGTATACTTTTAAAGCAGGTCGTATTCCGGCAAATCAGGAATCGAGACTGGTTTCAGATGCAAAAGCGTTTACTTACGGTAAAGAGACGGTGTTAAGGAGTAACATTCAGAACCTTATAGCCGGTACAAAAAGTTTAATGAACATGAATAATCTGATGCTAAAAGGATTAGTGAGTACTTTGACTCTTCTGAATCCGGAAAATGTACTTCAAAGAGGTTACTCCATTACTTCTGTTAATGGCTTGATATTGAAAAACAGTGATAAGGTAGAAAAAGATGATCTAATTGATACACAGCTCTATAATGGATCCTTAAGAAGTAAGGTAGTGGAGAATAAGGGGAAAAGAACACTACGTAACACAAAGAGAAAAAGATTCATTTAAGATATTTTAAATTATTTTTGTTAATGATTTTTATAACAATTCAAAACTCATAATATGGCAAAAAAGGAATTTTCATTTAACAACGCAGTAATTGAGATTGAAAATATTCTGCAAAATATCGAAAGCGGGGATCTGGATATTGATAAGCTGTCGGTTGAAGTAAAACGTGCATCAGAATTAATAAAACAATGTCAGAAAAAATTGAAGACCACGGAGGAGGAGATCAACAGTATATTTAAGGACCTGGTATAAAAGCAAATCAGGACCGAAGTCCTGACTTGCTACTTTACTACCCTAAACCTAAATCTATGAAAAACCCTCAAAACCTATTAACTATCTTCTATCTTGTTAAACGTTTATGAGACATATATTGTTTCGCATTTTTCAGACAATTTAGCGAAACCTGATATTTATTTGACGAACAGATCATTTTTCTACACCAAGTACATCCTTGAATGCTTTAACAAATGTTTCTTTAGGCAATGCTCCCATTGCCATCTGGGGCTGACCCTCCGAAGGAACGAATAAAAACGAAGGTATGCTTCTTATTCCAAAAACTGATGCAAGTTCCTGTTCTGCCTCGGTATCGACCTTAAATACTGTAATCTTCCCGTCAAAATCCTTAGCCAGTTCTTCAAGAACTGGAGCTACAACTTTGCATGGTCCACACCAATCTGCATAAAAATCAATTATACACGGCTTTTCGCCTTCATATTTCCATTCCTTATTCGCCTCATAATTGAATACTTTATTCAAAAATGTCTCTTTCGTTAAATGTTCTATCATTATAATTTTTTTTTGTTAAACATCAATAAACTGAGATTGTTTATTACTTGTCAACCTTTATGCCAATAAACTGCAATTATCAACATTTGCCTAAAATTGGGTATTAATTGTAACTTTGTCATGAATATTTAACAAATTGTCATATCTATATATGAATATATGTCTTAATGACAAAATTTTCGAGATTCTTTCCTCTGTAGTTACATCTGAGAATGTACAGGCATATGTTATTGGTGGCTGGGTAAGGGATTGTATTCTTAAAAGGGAGCATTCTGATAAGGATATTGATATTGTTGTAATTGGAAGTGGTATAGAGATAGCACAAAAGGCAGCAAGAAAGATAAATCCAAGAATCAAAGTCAGCGTATTTAAAAATTTTGGAACAGCAATGTTCAGGAGTCATGAATACGAGATCGAGTTTGTAGGTGCAAGGAAAGAGTCTTACGACAGAGCATCAAGGAAACCTGTTGTGGAAGATGGTACGCTGGAAGATGATCAGAAAAGAAGGGACTTCACAATTAATACGCTGGCTATAAGCATTAATAGAGAGACATATGGAACGTTTTTAGATCCATTTGGCGGTATTGATGACCTGAAGAAAAAAATCATCAGAACACCACTTGAGCCGGACAAGACTTTTTCAGATGATCCTTTAAGGATGATGAGAGCAGTAAGGTTCGCCACCCAGCTGAATTTCACTATTGATGAGACTACCTTCAGTTCAATAAAAGAAAATGCTGAAAGAATAAAAATTGTTTCGTCTGAAAGGATTGTGACAGAGCTTAATAAAATAATAATGTGCACTCATCCTTCAAAAGGTTTCCTGCTTCTGGAAAAAGCTGGCCTTCTCAAAATAATTTTCCCCGAGCTTGATAATCTCAAAGGAGTTGAGACAAAAGAGGGAAAAGCTCATAAAGATAATTTTCATCATTCAATAAAAGTTCTTGATAACATAAGTAAGAACACTGATAATCTTTGGCTTAGATGGGCTGCGCTTCTTCACGATATTGCCAAGCCTGTTACAAAAAAATACCTTCCTGATACCGGCTGGTCTTTTCACGGTCATGAATATATAGGCTCGAAAATGGTTCCCGATATATTCAGAAAGCTAAAACTTCCATTGAATGATAAGATGAAGTATGTTCAAAAAATAATTGACCTTCATCTCAGGCCTATCGCATTGTCGCAGGATCTGGTAACAGATTCAGCAATCAGGAGATTGTTGTTTGAAGCGGGAGACGACATAGACGATCTTATGATTTTATGCGAAGCGGATATAACATCAAAGAATGAAGCAAAAAAGACAAAACATCTTGAAAATTTTAAACTTGTAAGAAATAAGCTTAAAGAGATTGAAGAAAAGGATGCAGTAAGAAATTTTCAGCCTCCCGTAGATGGCAGTGAGATCATCCTGGCATTTGGAATCAAACCGGGGAAAAAAGTCGGTGTGATTAAAAATGCAATCAGAGATGCAATACTTGATGGAATAATCCCGAACGAACATGAAGCAGCCAGAAAGCTGATGTTGGATAAAGGGGTGGAACTAGGTCTGACTCCTGTTGATCAGGTTACCTGATCTTAAGATCCAGCAATACAGGCAGATGATCGCTATATCCTCCCTGATATTTATATCCGCGATAGGTAGAAAAAGGACTGAACCCCGGATATTTGGCATCTTTTCTCATCAGAAAATCAGGTTTAAAAATCTTTAACAGCGATGGTTCTGTGTAAAGACCCTTTCTACTTGTTAATAGTCTCCCGGAGATGATTACCTGGTCAATCATTTCCCAGGTTCCGGTATAACGATAGGTCCCTTGACCATTATCATCCAGCTTTTCAGATAGATTTATCAGTTGGTTTGTTGTGTCTCCGGAATAAATCAGTGATTTAATGACCTGATCATCAGGGGTACAGTTAAAGTCTCCCAAAATAATTATCCTGGCTCCTGACAGGTCCCATTTAATTATGGAATCAACTTTTTCCCTAACCATGGAGGCAATTTGTTGTCTGTATTCTTCACCTGCAAGCACCCCTCCCCTTCTGGAAGGCCAATGGTTCACAATAAGGTGGATGGTATCTGAACTGATTACAAGCTTCGTATAAAGGACGCTTCTTGTATTAAAATCACGTCGGTTAATCTTTGATGGCAACCAGTAACTGTGACAGAGAATATCGGCAATACTGTCTCTGTAAATAAGACAGACATCAATACCTCTTCTATCGGGGGATTCCTCATGAATAATTCTGTAATTGAATTTAGACAAATAAGTATCATAAATGAGGTCTTCGAGTATTTTCCTGTTTTCCACTTCACAAAAAGCGATAATTGTCGGTGGCTCCCACTCTCCAGCTGCGACAATTGTTTTTTCCAAAGAATTTATTTTCCTCTTATACCTGGTTAAATTCCATCTCATCAGACCATCGGGCAGAAAGTCTTTATCATCCTTTAGGGAATCATCGTAAATGTCAAAGAGGTTTTCTACATTATAAAACATAATCCTGACGGATCTTTCTACCGGAACCTGAGAATAGCTCCTGTTAAAAGTCAAAATCATTAGCAAAAAAGCAATTGAGGAAATCGGGAAAAAACCTTTTAACATAAATCCATCGATATTAGAATCAGGCAATTTTCAACTATTCCAAATCTAGTCTTACTAAACAAATTTATATTAATCCGGGGCCAGTTTTATTAGTTCCCGGGAATAAAAAAAGGCTGATGCAAAATCAGCCTTCTCTCTTAAATTTAATAATTAATAGGCATTTATCCATCGGTATCGTCTGGCACTTTCACCAAACTTGACGGCCACTGAAAGTTCGTGGGTACCAAAACTTTGTCTCCGGATATCAGTTAATGTGAAGTCAAAAGCATAAGCAAAATAGAATCTGTCATATTTTAAACCCATCATTGCAATAATTGCATCATTGGTCCTATAGGACAATCCGGCCCAATAATCCTCCTTATAGTACACTCTTGCAGTTAAATCCATCTGAACTGAAGTCAATAGCATATCAGAAGCTTTAATGAAGGCGGATGGTTCAAGTATCCAATCTGCTGATAACGGAAACTTATATCCGCCTGTCAGATAAAAGCCACCAAGTTCATTCCCTCGCGTTTTGGACGTATCGGCAAACACAAGCGAACCTCGTAATATATTAGTCATCGCAAATCCGGCGTAATATTTAGATGTGGTAAAGCTAGCTCCAAAGTTAAAATCAGGAAAATACTTTGTCCGGTCGTATGAATTCAGCAAAGCATCGTCCGGATTATCCAGAATCGCTCCGTCCATGTTTACATTAAACTGATATGCTTTTAATGCAAGTCCAAATGAAAGGTCATTTGGAATCCCTCCGGTTCTACCCATTGGAATATGATAGGAGTAGGCTAAAAGTATTCCGGTACGTCGCATGATACCATTGTTATCGTTAAATATGTAACCGCCCAGACCTACTTTTCCTCCTTTTGTTGGCTTTATGATCTTCTTCCTGACTGCGGTAGATTTAGAAATAAAACTGTTTTTGAGGATACGGGTTTGAAAACTTGCAGCGTAGGTGCTTGGAGCTCCCGACATTCCAACCCACTGTTCTCTGACGGTCAGGTTTACAGTAGTATAGCCATCACGACCCGCGAACGACGGGTTTATCAGAAATCCATTCATGATATACTGACTGTACATTGGTTCTGTCTGTGCAAAGGTTGCTCCAACGATGAAGCTGAAAACGATTGTTGGCAAAATTCTTCTTAGATACCTCATATATTTATCATTCTAAATATGGTAATTATTATCTTATAATACTTATAACACCTGATCTGGGTTTTGACCCATCATTAAGATGAAGAACATAATGATATGAATCAGTTGGTAAGAGCTTCCCACTAAATGTACCATCCCATGGGTTTGCTGCAAGGTTTTTAGAATGGAATACAAGTTTACCCCACCTTGTAAAGACAAAGACTTCAGCATTCGGGAACAGATCAATATTTTTAATCTTCCATGTATCATTAACTCCATCATTATTTGGGGTAATGATGGTCGGTATTTCAATACACTTTTCAGAACCTGTTACACCAACAACAATATCAAGACGTGCATTGCAGCCATTTTTATCTGTAACAACTACACTGTAAGGGCCGTTTGAAAAATCAACACGATCCTGTAAAGTTATACCATCAGACCAGATCACGCTGTAAGGTTGTGTTCCACCAGTGATTGTCAGAGTAATCGAGCCATCAGATACACCAGGACAAGAGGCATCTACCACATCACTCAATATTGAAAGTACTGCAGGTTCAATAATAGTTACTGATACATTAGTTGTACATAAATTAGCGTCACGTACCGTAATAGTATATGTTGCTGATGTTAATCCGTTAAATGCACCGGATATCTGGAATGTTCCTCCATTCAGACTGTAAGTGTATGGGGAAGTTCCTCCGGAACCAGCTATAGTAACAGATCCATTTGCAGATCCATTACATGAAATATCGGTTTTGGATACGATACTACCTGTAAGGGTCACAGGAGGTTGTGTAATAATAACGGCAACATCAAAAGTACAAAGATTAGCATCCTGTACTGTTACAGTATATGAGCCGGCTGCAAGGGTTCCAAATATTCCCGATGCCTGATACGATCCTGCTCCAAGCTTATACAGATATGGTGATGTCCCACCCGATCCCGTAACAGTCAAACTCCCTGTACTGCTGCCAAAACAAAGAACATCAGTCTGAGAAGTTATTGATCCTCCAACGGATGAGGCCGGTTGGGTAATAGTGACAATCACATCAAATGTACTGAGCAGAGCATCTCTCACAGTCACAGTATAGGTCCCGGCTGCCAATGCTCCAAAAGTACCGGATGACTGATATGTACCGGCATTCAGACTATATTCATAAGGTGTCAACCCACCTGAACCGGCAATTGTAACACTTCCTGTTGATGTACCAAAACACGCATTAGTTTGTGAAGAAATACTGCCTGACAATGTTGGCAGTGGTTGTGTTATGATAACCGCAACATCAAAAGTACAAAGATTAATATCCTGGACTGTGACAGTATAAGAACCTGCTGTAAGTGAGCCAAAATTACCTGAAGCCTGGTATACTCCCAATCCAATTTTATACAGATATGGAGAAGTCCCACCTGAGCCGGCAACTGTAACACTTCCATCATTACCACCAGGAACTGTAACATTGGTCTGCAGGATAATATTACCAGATAGAGCTGTTGCAGGTTCTGTTAGTGTTGCATTGGATATTGCAGTGCAACTGGTTCCATCAGAAACGGTTACAGTATAAGTTCCGGCCGCAAGTCCGGTAGCAGTTGCGGTTGTTTGAACAGGTATGGTATTCCACGAATAGGTATAAACACCTGATCCTCCTGCTGGTATTGCTGTAGCTGTTCCAGTTGTTCCCCCGAAACAGGCAACATTGACTGACGTTGTTGATACTGTAAATGAAGTATTAATTATTGCCGTAACCGGTTTAATGTCGTAACAGCCTGTTACTGCATCGGTACCTTTTATATAATACGTTCCTGCCACTGCTGTTGCCGGTGTTGCATAAGCTGTTGTAGCCAAGGCATCGGTCCAGTATGTATAGGTAAGTCCTGCTGTGCTTCCTGCCGTCACTGCTGCGGCTGTAAGATCAACCGTAGACGGTGCACAGACTGCTGCAGGATTGGTGACAACAACTGTAGGAGCAGCATTTACTGTTGCTGTGACCGGTTTAATGTCAAAACAGCCTGTTACTGCATCGGTACCTTTTATATAATATGTTCCTGCCACTGCTGTTGCCGGTGTTGCATAGGCTGTTGTTGCCAATGCATCGGTCCAGTAAGTATAGGTAAGTCCTGCTGTGCTTCCTGCCGTCACTGCTGCGGCTGTAAGATCAACCGTAGACGGTGCACAGACTGCTGCAGGATTGGTGACAACAACTGTAGGAGCAGTATTTACTGTTGCTGTGACAGGTTTAATATCATAACAGCCTGTTACTGCATCGGTACCTTTTATATAATATGTTCCAGCTACTGCTGTTGCCGGTGTTGCATAGGCTGTTGTTGCCAATGCATCGGTCCAGTAAGTATAGGTAAGTCCTGCTGTGCTTCCTGCCGTCACTGCTGCAGCTGTAAGATCAACCGTAGACGGTGTACAGACTGCTGCAGGATTGGTGACAACAACTGTCGGAGCAGCATTTACTGTTGCTGTGACCGGTTTAATGTCAAAACAGCCTGTTACTGCATCGGTACCTTTTATATAATAGGTTCCTGCCACTGCTGTTGCCGGTGTTGCATAGGCTGTTGTTGCCAATGCATCGGTCCAGTAAGTATAGGTAAGTCCTGCTGTGCTTCCTGCCGTCACTGCTGCGGCTGTAAGATCAACCGTAGACGGTGCACAGACTGCTGCAGGATTGGTGACAACAACTGTCGGAGCAGCATTTACTGTTGCTGTGACCGGTTTAATGTCATAACAGCCTGTTACTGCATCGGTACCTTTTATATAATACGTTCCTGCCACTGCTGTTGCCGGTGTTGCATAGGCTGTTGTAGCCAAGGCATCGGTCCAGTAAGTATAGGTAAGTCCTGCTGTGCTTCCTGCCGTCACTGCTGCGGCTGTAAGATCAACCGTAGACGGTGCACAGACTGCTGCAGGATTGGTGACAACAACTGTCGGAGCAGCATTTACTGTTGCTGTGACCGGTTTAATGTCAAAACAGCCTGTTACTGCATCGGTACCTTTTATATAATATGTTCCTGCCACTGCTGTTGCCGGTGTTGCATAGGCTGTTGTTGCCAATGCATCGGTCCAGTAAGTATAGGTAAGTCCTGCTGTGCTTCCTGCCGTCACTGCTGCGGCTGTAAGATCAACCGTAGACGGTGCACAGACTGCTGCAGGATTGGTGACAACAACTGTAGGAGCAGCATTTACTGTTGCTGTGACAGGTTTAATATCATAACAGCCTGTTACTGCATCGGTACCTTTTATATAATATGTTCCAGCTACTGCTGTTGCCGGTGTTGCATAGGCTGTTGTTGCCAATGCATCGGTCCAGTAAGTATAGGTAAGTCCTGCTGTGCTTCCTGCCGTCACTGCTGCGGCTGTAAGATCAACCGTAGACGGTGCACAGACTGCTGCAGGATTGGTGACAACAACTGTCGGAGCAGCATTTACTGTTGCTGTGACCGGTTTAATGTCAAAACAGCCTGTTACTGCATCGGTACCTTTTATATAATAGGTTCCTGCCACTGCTGTTGCCGGTGTTGCATAGGCTGTTGTTGCCAATGCATCGGTCCAGTAAGTATAGGTAAGTCCTGCTGTGCTTCCTGCCGTCACTGCTGCGGCTGTAAGATCAACCGTAGACGGTGCACAGACTGCTGCAGGATTGGTGACAACAACTGTCGGAGTAGCATTTACTGTAATATTTGTTGTTGCTGTAACTACACCACACCCTCCGGAGGCTGCAATAGTATACGTAATTGCATATGTCCCTGAGGTACTGGTTCCAGGTGTGATAGCACCAGTCGCAGCATTAATGCTTAGTCCTGCCGGAAGAGCACTAAAAGTGCCACCTGGAGTCCCGATAAATGTAACATTCTGAACAGGAGCACTGCTGCACCACGGAGAACCTGAGTATGAGATAGTCGCAGTAGGTAATGTAGTTATAGTTATTGTATTTGTAGCTGTAACAATGCCACATCCTCCCGCAGCTGCAATCGTATTTGTAACAGTGTATGTTCCGGCTACGCTTGCGGACAAATCGACCTGGCCTGTAGCCGGGCTTACAAAGACCAGACCTGCTGTAGATGTAAATAGACCTGCAACTCCCCCGCCACTATATGTTGGCAACGGATCGACACCGCTGCTACAATATGGAGTACCTGCATAGCTGAAAGTAGCTGCAGATAAAGCTGTTATAGTCACAGGTGCAGTAGCAGTTACGACTCCACACCCACCGGCAGCTGCAATTGTGTATGTTACAGTATATGTACCTGCTGCACTTAAACTAGGATTGATAGCTCCGGTAACGGGATTAAGTGTTAACCCAGCCGGTAATGAGGTATAGGTTCCACCTGATGTACCGGTCAATGTTACCGCCTGACCAGCACCTATTGTACTACAGTAAGGCGTTCCGGCATAATTAATTGAAGCTGTAGGAAGGGCAGTGATAGTTATTGAAGTGGTAACCAGAACTGAGGCGCAACCGCTTGAAGCCGGAATAGTATACGTCACAGTATAAGTACCCGCAGTACTTGTACCTGGTGTTATACCTCCTGTTACAGCATCAATCGTTAAGCCTGGAGTTGAGCTATATGCTCCACCCGTATAAGCTGCCGTACCAGTTAATGTCACAGGCTGAGCCGTTACTATTGAATTACAGAATGGTGTACCTGCATAACTTATATTCGCAGTCGGAACTGCAGTGATTGTTATAGGACTGGATGAAGTGACAACCGAGCAACCTCCCGCAGCAGCAATCGTATTGATAACTGTATAAACACCCGGAGTGCTGCTTCCTAAGTTCACCTGACCGGTTGCTGTACTCACGAATGAAAGACCGGCAGTAGATGAAAATGCTCCTGCAACTCCGCCTCCGCTGAATGTCGGTAAAGGATTTGGAGAACTGCTGCAATATGGAGTACCCGTATAACTGAATGTTGCTACTGGTAAAGTTGTTATTGTAATTGTTGTAGTAACAGGAATTGATGCACAACCACCAGTTGCAGGAATTGCATATGTAACGGTGTAGGTGCCTGAAGAACTTGTACCTGGTGTTATGTCTCCTGTGACTGGATTAATAGTCAGACCCGCTGTGGAACTATAGGTTCCTCCAGTATATGCTCCTGTTCCGGTTATAGTTACCGGTTGAGATCCAGCTAAAGAGCTACAGTATGGATTGCCAGCATAACTTATTGATGCTGTTGGAACTGCAGTTATGGTTACAGAAGCAGTAACTGTCGCTGCAGCACAGCCTCCAGAAGCAGGTATCAGGTAAGTTACGATATATGTACCTGCAGTACTTGTAGCCGGCGTTATGTCTCCTGTGGCTGGATTAATAGTCAAACCAGCTGTGGAACTATATGTCCCGCCAGTATATGCTCCGGTGCCGGTTAATGTAACTGACTGAGCAGTTGCAAGTGATCGACAGAATGGACTGCCGGCATAGCTTATTGATGCTGTCGGTACTGCAGTTATTGTTACTGAAGTCGTAACCGGTACTGCAGCACAGCCTCCTGATGCTGGTATTAAGTAAGTTACAATGTACGTTCCCGCGGTACTTGTACCTGGAGTTATCGCGCCAGTAGCCGGATTAATTGTAAGTCCGGCAGAAGAACTATAAGTTCCTCCAGTGTAAGCGCCAGTACCGGTTAATGTTACCGATTGAGCTGTAGCTATCGACGTACAGAATGGTGTCCCTGCATAACTTATTGATGCTGTCGGGAGATCTGTAACGGTGACTGAAGCAGTAACCAAAACTGAAGCACAACCACCTGAGGCAGGTATAGTATAAGTTACTGTATATGTACCTGCAGTACTTGTAGCTGGTGTTATGTCTCCCGTGGCTGGATTAATAGTTAAACCAGCTGTAGAACTATATGTCCCTCCAGTGTATGCACCGGTACCTGTTAACGTAACTGATTGAGCTGCCACCAGCGATCGGCAGAATGGACTCCCGGCATAATTTATTGATGCTGTCGGTACTGCAGTTATTGTTACTGAAGTCGTAACCGGTACTGCAGCACAGCCTCCTGATGCTGGTATTAAGTAAGTTACAATGTATGTTCCCGCCGTACTTGTACCTGGAGTTATCGCGCCAGTAGCCGGATTAATTGTAAGTCCGGCAGTGGAACCATAAGTTCCTCCAATGTAAGCTCCTGTACCACTTAAAGTTACTGATTGAACTCCAGGAATTGACAGGCAGAATGGGGCCCCAATATATGATACTGTAGCTGTCGGCAGATCTGTAATAGTTACATTGGTTGTTGTTGTAAAGAGATTACATCCTCCAGCTGCTGGTATTGAATAAGTAACTGTATAAGTTCCTGCTGCACTCGCAGATGGAGTAATATCGCCTGTTACAGGATTCATACTCAATCCTCCTGGTACTGCGCTGTATGTTCCACCTGCTGTTCCAACTAATGTTACAGATTGAGCTGTAGTCACTGTTGAGCAGAAAGGAGAACCAACATAATTGATAGTTGCTGCCGGAGCTGCGGTTATAGTTACTAAAGCAGTTACCGGAACTGAAGCACAACCACCTGATGGAGGAATTGTATAAGTCACTGTATATATGCCTGGCGTGCTGCTTGATGGTGTTATGTCTCCAGTTGCTGCATTGATAGTCAAACCTGCTGTAGAACTAAATGTTCCACCAGTGTATGCACCTGTACCATTCAAAGTAACTGATCGGGTTCCAACCAAAGATGTACAGAATGGTGAACCAGCATAGTTGATTGTCGCAGTTGGTATTGCTGTGACGGCTATTGTGCCAGTGGTGGTGATTACTCCGCAACCTCCTGTCAGGGTGACTGTATAGGTAAGTGCTGCTCCGGCTACTGTCGGAGTACCGCTGATAGTTACAACATTCCCTGCCCATGCTCCTGTTACTCCTGTTGGTAAGTTGGTGACTGTGGCGCCTGTGGCTCCTGTGGTGCTATAGGTAATATTTGTGATCGGTGTACCAATACATACTGTCTGCGTAGTTGTGGCTGCTGCTGAGGTCAAGTGACAACGTATTATTAGCTGTGACGGCTATTGTGCCTGTGGTGGTGATTACTCCGCAACCTCCTGTCAGGGTGACTGTATAGGTAAGTGCTGCTCCGGCTACTGTCGGAGTACCGCTGATAGTTACAACATTCCCTGCCCATGCTCCTGTTACTCCTGTTGGTAAGTTGGTGACTGTGGCGCCTGTGGCTCCTGTGGTGCTATAGGTAATATTTGTGATCGGTGTACCAATACATACTGTCTGCGCAGTTGTGGCTGCTGCTGAGGTCAAGGACAACGTATTATTAGCTGTGACGGCTATTGTGCCTGTGGTGGTGATTACTCCGCAACCTCCTGTCAGGGTGACTGTATAGGTAAGTGCTGCTCCGGCTACTGTCGGAGTACCGCTGATAGTTACAACATTCCCTGCCCATGCTCCTGTTACTCCTGTTGGTAAGTTGGTGACTGTGGCGCCTGTGGCTCCTGTGGTGCTATAGGTAATATTTGTGATCGGTGTACCAATACATACTGTCTGCGCAGTTGTGGCTGCTGCTGAGGTCAAGGACAACGTATTATTAGCTGTGACGGCTATTGTGCCTGTGGTGGTGATTACTCCGCAACCTCCTGTCAGGGTGACTGTATAGGTAAGTGCTGCTCCGGCTACTGTCGGAGTACCGCTGATAGTTACAACATTCCCTGCCCATGCTCCTGTTACTCCTGTTGGTAAGTTGGTGACTGTGGCGCCTGTGGCTCCTGTGGTGCTATAGGTAATATTTGTGATCGGTGTACCAATACATACTGTCTGCGTAGTTGTGGCTGCTGCTGAGGTCAAGGACAACGTATTATTAGCTGTGACGGCTATTGTGCCTGTGGTGGTGATTACTCCGCAACCTCCTGTCAGGGTGACTGTATAGGTAAGTGCTGCTCCGGCTACTGTCGGAGTACCGCTGATAGTTACAACATTCCCTGCCCATGCTCCTGTTACTCCTGTTGGTAAGTTGGTGACTGTGGCGCCTGTGGCTCCTGTGGTGCTATAGGTAATATTTGTGATCGGTGTACCAATACATACTGTCTGCGCAGTTGTGGCTGCTGCTGAGGTCAAGGACAACGTATTATTAGCTGTGACGGCTATTGTGCCTGTGGTGGTGATTACTCCGCAACCTCCTGTCAGGGTGACTGTATAGGTAAGTGCTGCTCCGGCTACTGTCGGAGTACCGCTGATAGTTACAACATTCCCTGCCCATGCTCCTGTTACTCCTGTTGGTAAGTTGGTGACTGTGGCGCCTGTGGCTCCTGTGGTGCTATAGGTAATATTTGTGATCGGTGTACCAATACATACTGTCTGCGCAGTTGTGGCTGCTGCTGAGGTCAAGGACAACGTATTATTAGCTGTGACGGCTATTGTGCCTGTGGTGGTGATTACTCCGCAACCTCCTGTCAGGGTGACTGTATAGGTAAGTGCTGCTCCGGCTACTGTCGGAGTACCGCTGATAGTTACAACATTCCCTGCCCATGCTCCTGTTACTCCTGTTGGTAAGTTGGTGACTGTGGCGCCTGTGGCTCCTGTGGTGCTATAGGTAATATTTGTGATCGGTGTACCAATACATACTGTCTGCGCAGTTGTGGCTGCTGCTGAGGTCAAGGACAACGTATTATTAGCTGTGACGGCTATTGTGCCTGTGGTGGTGATTACTCCGCAACCTCCTGTCAGGGTGACTGTATAGGTAAGTGCTGCTCCGGCTACTGTCGGAGTACCGCTGATAGTTACAACATTCCCTGCCCATGCTCCTGTTACTCCTGTTGGTAAGTTGGTGACTGTGGCGCCTGTGGCTCCTGTGGTGCTATAGGTAATATTTGTGATCGGTGTACCAATACATACTGTCTGCGCAGTTGTGGCTGCTGCTGAGGTCAAGGACAACGTATTATTAGCTGTGACGGCTATTGTGCCTGTGGTGGTGATTACTCCGCAACCTCCTGTCAGGGTGACTGTATAGGTAAGTGCTGCTCCGGCTACTGTCGGAGTACCGCTGATAGTTACAACATTCCCTGCCCATGCTCCTGTTACTCCTGTTGGTAAGTTGGTGACTGTGGCGCCTGTGGCTCCTGTGGTGCTATAGGTAATATTTGTGATCGGTGTACCAATACATACTGTCTGCGCAGTTGTGGCTGCTGCTGAGGTCAAGGACAACGTATTATTAGCTGTGACGGCTATTGTGCCTGTGGTGGTGATTACTCCGCAACCTCCTGTCAGGGTGACTGTATAGGTAAGTGCTGCTCCGGCTACTGTCGGAGTACCGCTGATAGTTACAACATTCCCTGCCCATGCTCCTGTTACTCCTGTTGGTAAGTTGGTGACTGTGGCGCCTGTGGCTCCTGTGGTGCTATAGGTAATATTTGTGATCGGTGTACCAATACATACTGTCTGCGCAGTTGTGGCTGCTGCTGAGGTCAAGGACAACGTATTATTAGCTGTGACGGCTATTGTGCCTGTGGTGGTGATTACTCCGCAACCTCCTGTCAGGGTGACTGTATAGGTAAGTGCTGCTCCGGCTACTGTCGGAGTACCGCTGATAGTTACAACATTCCCTGCCCATGCTCCTGTTACTCCTGTTGGTAAGTTGGTGACTGTGGCGCCTGTGGCTCCTGTGGTGCTATAGGTAATATTTGTGATCGGTGTACCAATACATACTGTCTGCGCAGTTGTGGCTGCTGCTGAGGTCAAGGACAACGTATTATTAGCTGTGACGGCTATTGTGCCTGTGGTGGTGATTACTCCGCAACCTCCTGTCAGGGTGACTGTATAGGTAAGTGCTGCTCCGGCTACTGTCGGAGTACCGCTGATAGTTACAACATTCCCTGCCCATGCTCCTGTTACTCCTGTTGGTAAGTTGGTGACTGTGGCGCCTGTGGCTCCTGTGGTGCTATAGGTAATATTTGTGATCGGTGTACCAATACATACTGTCTGCGCAGTTGTGGCTGCTGCTGAGGTCAAGGACAACGTATTATTAGCTGTGACGGCTATTGTGCCTGTGGTGGTGATTACTCCGCAACCTCCTGTCAGGGTGACTGTATAGGTAAGTGCTGCTCCGGCTACTGTCGGAGTACCGCTGATAGTTACAACATTCCCTGCCCATGCTCCTGTTACTCCTGTTGGTAAGTTGGTGACTGTGGCGCCTGTGGCTCCTGTGGTGCTATAGGTAATATTTGTGATCGGTGTACCAATACATACTGTCTGCGCAGTTGTGGCTGCTGCTGAGGTCAAGGACAACGTATTATTAGCTGTGACGGCTATTGTGCCTGTGGTGGTGATTACTCCGCAACCTCCTGTCAGGGTGACTGTATAGGTAAGTGCTGCTCCGGCTACTGTCGGAGTACCGCTGATAGTTACAACATTCCCTGCCCATGCTCCTGTTACTCCTGTTGGTAAGTTGGTGACTGTGGCGCCTGTGGCTCCTGTGGTGCTATAGGTAATATTTGTGATCGGTGTACCAATACATACTGTCTGCGCAGTTGTGGCTGCTGCTGAGGTCAAGGACAACGTATTATTAGCTGTGACGGCTATTGTGCCTGTGGTGGTGATTACTCCGCAACCTCCTGTCAGGGTGACTGTATAGGTAAGTGCTGCTCCGGCTACTGTCGGAGTACCGCTGATAGTTACAACATTCCCTGCCCATGCTCCTGTTACTCCTGTTGGTAAGTTGGTGACTGTGGCGCCTGTGGCTCCTGTGGTGCTATAGGTAATATTTGTGATCGGTGTACCAATACATACTGTCTGCGCAGTTGTGGCTGCTGCTGAGGTCAAGGACAACGTATTATTAGCTGTGACGGCTATTGTGCCTGTGGTGGTGATTACTCCGCAACCTCCTGTCAGGGTGACTGTATAGGTAAGTGCTGCTCCGGCTACTGTCGGAGTACCGCTGATAGTTACAACATTCCCTGCCCATGCTCCTGTTACTCCTGTTGGTAAGTTGGTGACTGTGGCGCCTGTGGCTCCTGTGGTGCTATAGGTAATATTTGTGATCGGTGTACCAATACATACTGTCTGCGCAGTTGTGGCTGCTGCTGAGGTCAAGGACAACGTATTATTAGCTGTGACGGCTATTGTGCCTGTGGTGGTGATTACTCCGCAACCTCCTGTCAGGGTGACTGTATAGGTAAGTGCTGCTCCGGCTACTGTCGGAGTACCGCTGATAGTTACAACATTCCCTGCCCATGCTCCTGTTACTCCTGTTGGTAAGTTGGTGACTGTGGCGCCTGTGGCTCCTGTGGTGCTATAGGTAATATTTGTGATCGGTGTACCAATACATACTGTCTGCGCAGTTGTGGCTGCTGCTGAGGTCAAGGACAACGTATTATTAGCTGTGACGGCTATTGTGCCTGTGGTGGTGATTACTCCGCAACCTCCTGTCAGGGTGACTGTATAGGTAAGTGCTGCTCCGGCTACTGTCGGAGTACCGCTGATAGTTACAACATTCCCTGCCCATGCTCCTGTTACTCCTGTTGGTAAGTTGGTGACTGTGGCGCCTGTGGCTCCTGTGGTGCTATAGGTAATATTTGTGATCGGTGTACCAATACATACTGTCTGCGCAGTTGTGGCTGCTGCTGAGGTCAAGGACAACGTATTATTAGCTGTGACGGCTATTGTGCCTGTGGTGGTGATTACTCCGCAACCTCCTGTCAGGGTGACTGTATAGGTAAGTGCTGCTCCGGCTACTGTCGGAGTACCGCTGATAGTTACAACATTCCCTGCCCATGCTCCTGTTACTCCTGTTGGTAAGTTGGTGACTGTGGCGCCTGTGGCTCCTGTGGTGCTATAGGTAATATTTGTGATCGGTGTACCAATACATACTGTCTGCGCAGTTGTGGCTGCTGCTGAAGTCAAGGACAACGTATTATTAGCTGTGACGGCTATTGTGCCTGTGGTGGTGATTACTCCGCAACCTCCTGTCAGGGTGACTGTATAGGTAAGTGCTGCTCCGGCTACTGTCGGAGTACCGCTGATAGTTACAACATTCCCTGCCCATGCTCCTGTTACTCCTGTTGGTAAGTTGGTGACTGTGGCGCCTGTGGCTCCTGTGGTGCTATAGGTAATATTTGTGATCGGTGTACCAATACATACTGTCTGCGCAGTTGTGGCTGCTGCTGAGGTCAAGGACAACGTATTATTAGCTGTGACGGCTATTGTGCCTGTGGTGGTGATTACTCCGCAACCTCCTGTCAGGGTGACTGTATAGGTAAGTGCTGCTCCGGCTACTGTCGGAGTACCGCTGATAGTTACAACATTCCCTGCCCATGCTCCTGTTACTCCTGTTGGTAAGTTGGTGACTGTGGCGCCTGTGGCTCCTGTGGTGCTATAGGTAATATTTGTGATCGGTGTACCAATACATACTGTCTGCGCAGTTGTGGCTGCTGCTGAGGTCAAGGACAACGTATTATTAGCTGTGACGGCTATTGTGCCTGTGGTGGTGATTACTCCGCAACCTCCTGTCAGGGTGACTGTATAGGTAAGTGCTGCTCCGGCTACTGTCGGAGTACCGCTGATAGTTACAACATTCCCTGCCCATGCTCCTGTTACTCCTGTTGGTAAGTTGGTGACTGTGGCGCCTGTGGCTCCTGTGGTGCTATAGGTAATATTTGTGATCGGTGTACCAATACATACTGTCTGCGCAGTTGTGGCTGCTGCTGAGGTCAAGGACAACGTATTATTAGCTGTGACGGCTATTGTGCCTGTGGTGGTGATTACTCCGCAACCTCCTGTCAGGGTGACTGTATAGGTAAGTGCTGCTCCGGCTACTGTCGGAGTACCGCTGATAGTTACAACATTCCCTGCCCATGCTCCTGTTACTCCTGTTGGTAAGTTGGTGACTGTGGCGCCTGTGGCTCCTGTGGTGCTATAGGTAATATTTGTGATCGGTGTACCAATACATACTGTCTGCGCAGTTGTGGCTGCTGCTGAGGTCAAGGACAACGTATTATTAGCTGTGACGGCTATTGTGCCTGTGGTGGTGATTACTCCGCAACCTCCTGTCAGGGTGACTGTATAGGTAAGTGCTGCTCCGGCTACTGTCGGAGTACCGCTGATAGTTACAACATTCCCTGCCCATGCTCCTGTTACTCCTGTTGGTAAGTTGGTGACTGTGGCGCCTGTGGCTCCTGTGGTGCTATAGGTAATATTTGTGATCGGTGTACCAATACATACTGTCTGCGCAGTTGTGGCTGCTGCTGAGGTCAAGGACAACGTATTATTAGCTGTGACGGCTATTGTGCCTGTGGTGGTGATTACTCCGCAACCTCCTGTCAGGGTGACTGTATAGGTAAGTGCTGCTCCGGCTACTGTCGGAGTACCGCTGATAGTTACAACATTCCCTGCCCATGCTCCTGTTACTCCTGTTGGTAAGTTGGTGACTGTGGCGCCTGTGGCTCCTGTGGTGCTATAGGTAATATTTGTGATCGGTGTACCAATACATACTGTCTGCGCAGTTGTGGCTGCTGCTGAGGTCAAGGACAACGTATTATTAGCTGTGACGGCTATTGTGCCTGTGGTGGTGATTACTCCGCAACCTCCTGTCAGGGTGACTGTATAGGTAAGTGCTGCTCCGGCTACTGTCGGAGTACCGCTGATAGTTACAACATTCCCTGCCCATGCTCCTGTTACTCCTGTTGGTAAGTTGGTGACTGTGGCGCCTGTGGCTCCTGTGGTGCTATAGGTAATATTTGTGATCGGTGTACCAATACATACTGTCTGCGCAGTTGTGGCTGCTGCTGAGGTCAAGGACAACGTATTATTAGCTGTGACGGCTATTGTGCCTGTGGTGGTGATTACTCCGCAACCTCCTGTCAGGGTGACTGTATAGGTAAGTGCTGCTCCGGCTACTGTCGGAGTACCGCTGATAGTTACAACATTCCCTGCCCATGCTCCTGTTACTCCTGTTGGTAAGTTGGTGACTGTGGCGCCTGTGGCTCCTGTGGTGCTATAGGTAATATTTGTGATCGGTGTACCAATACATACTGTCTGCGCAGTTGTGGCTGCTGCTGAAGTCAAGGACAACGTATTATTGGCTGTGACGGCTATTGTGCCTGTGGTGGTGATTACTCCGCAACCTCCTGTCAGGGTGACTGTATAGGTAAGTGCTGCTCCGGCTACTGTCGGAGTACCGCTGATAGTTACAACATTCCCTGCCCATGCTCCTGTTACTCCTGTTGGTAAGTTGGTGACTGTGGCGCCTGTGGCTCCTGTGGTGCTATAGGTAATATTTGTGATCGGTGTACCAATACATACTGTCTGCGCAGTTGTGGCTGCTGCTGAGGTCAAGGACAACGTATTATTAGCTGTGACGGCTATTGTGCCTGTGGTGGTGATTACTCCGCAACCTCCTGTCAGGGTGACTGTATAGGTAAGTGCTGCTCCGGCTACTGTCGGAGTACCGCTGATAGTTACAACATTCCCTGCCCATGCTCCTGTTACTCCTGTTGGTAAGTTGGTGACTGTGGCGCCTGTGGCTCCTGTGGTGCTATAGGTAATATTTGTGATCGGTGTACCAATACATACTGTCTGCGCAGTTGTGGCTGCTGCTGAGGTCAAGGACAACGTATTATTAGCTGTGACGGCTATTGTGCCTGTGGTGGTGATTACTCCGCAACCTCCTGTCAGGGTGACTGTATAGGTAAGTGCTGCTCCGGCTACTGTCGGAGTACCGCTGATAGTTACAACATTCCCTGCCCATGCTCCTGTTACTCCTGTTGGTAAGTTGGTGACTGTGGCGCCTGTGGCTCCTGTGGTGCTATAGGTAATATTTGTGACCGGTGTACCAATACATACTGTCTGCGCAGTTGTGGCTGCTGCTGAGGTCAAGGACAACGTATTATTAGCTGTGACGGCTATTGTGCCTGTGGTGGTGATTACTCCGCAACCTCCTGTCAGGGTGACTGTATAGGTAAGTGCTGCTCCGGCTACTGTCGGAGTACCGCTGATAGTTACAACATTCCCTGCCCATGCTCCTGTTACTCCTGTTGGTAAGTTGGTGACTGTGGCGCCTGTGGCTCCTGTGGTGCTATAGGTAATATTTGTGATCGGTGTACCAATACATACTGTCTGCGCAGTTGTGGCTGCTGCTGAGGTCAAGGACAACGTATTATTAGCTGTGACGGCTATTGTGCCTGTGGTGGTGATTACTCCGCAACCTCCTGTCAGGGTGACTGTATAGGTAAGTGCTGCTCCGGCTACTGTCGGAGTACCGCTGATAGTTACAACATTCCCTGCCCATGCTCCTGTTACTCCTGTTGGTAAGTTGGTGACTGTGGCGCCTGTGGCTCCTGTGGTGCTATAGGTAATATTTGTGATCGGTGTACCAATACATACTGTCTGCGCAGTTGTGGCTGCTGCTGAAGTCAAGGACAACGTATTATTAGCTGTGACGGCTATTGTGCCTGTGGTGGTGATTACTCCGCAACCTCCTGTCAGGGTGACTGTATAGGTAAGTGCTGCTCCGGCTACTGTCGGAGTACCGCTGATAGTTACAACATTCCCTGCCCATGCTCCTGTTACTCCTGTTGGTAAGTTGGTGACTGTGGCGCCTGTGGCTCCTGTGGTGCTATAGGTAATATTTGTGATCGGTGTACCAATACATACTGTCTGCGCAGTTGTGGCTGCTGCTGAGGTCAAGGACAACGTATTATTAGCTGTGACGGCTATTGTGCCTGTGGTGGTGATTACTCCGCAACCTCCTGTCAGGGTGACTGTATAGGTAAGTGCTGCTCCGGCTACTGTCGGAGTACCGCTGATAGTTACAACATTCCCTGCCCATGCTCCTGTTACTCCTGTTGGTAAGTTGGTGACTGTGGCGCCTGTGGCTCCTGTGGTGCTATAGGTAATATTTGTGATCGGTGTACCAATACATACTGTCTGCGCAGTTGTGGCTGCTGCTGAGGTCAAGGCTACAGTATTGTTCGAATTGACTGTGACATTATATAATGTCGGACTTACAGCACTACAACCACCCACATCCTGATAATTAACGCTTATTGATTGAGGGCCAGGTGTATTCCATGTAACAGTGGCTGTAGCATCCGTACCCAACCCACCTGATGTTATAGATCCTCCTACTACAGTCCATAAATAATTGGACTTGCCAGATTCTGTAGTATAAACATTTCCGGCTATATTTTCACAAACACTATTAGGACCAACTAATCCAGGAAGAGGATTGGGATTTATTGTTACAGTAACAGGTGTTCTTGTGAGGCTGACACAACTTGCGTTGGATTCTGCATAATAAGTAGTACCATTAACCAAAGCTGTTGCACCAGGTAAAAGTACACCACCAGTGGCTGCACTATACCAATCAACAGTAGACCCTCCGGGAGGTGTTGCTACAAGATTTGAAATCGTCGGTGAACCACAAAAACTCTGAGTTCCCGAAGCAGCGGGAGGATTTGGTAAAATCGTAAAATTAATTACAACATCATCTGATGACGTACAGGTTCCATTGCTTATAGTCCACCTGAGAGTATATGAAATTCCATTCAAACCTATAAACTGACTCGCAGGACTAGCTGGTGTAATAAGTGTTCCACCAGCCCCGCTAACAATACTCCAATTACCTGTTCCCACAATAGGTGTATTTCCTGCCAGGATTGCTGTGGTTATACCACATAATGTCTGATCATTTCCGGCAGCAGATGGTGTGGGAACAGCAGAAACTGTAATTGAACTTGCATCAACTACCCCGGTCAGTGTTCCATTGCTATATGTAAAGTCTGTAAGTCTATAAATACCCGGGCCGGGAGTAGGTAACGTATATGGTACCATTGCCGGAGTAATTGTAACTGGTACCTGAGCGGCACCATTAATTGTATAACTCAGGGTATAGTCAAATGGTATAGGGATTGGAGCTGTAAATGTGACAGGTATCCCTGCTGCACCACAGACCGGTCCTGTAGGAGAAAGTATTGCTCTTGGTTTGAGAGTGGTAATAGATCCCAATGTATAATCATCTGAACCTGATATTGAAGAAGTCACAAAACCAGTTGATGTGGCTGTCCCATTAAAATTATTTCCGGAGGGAGTGGTTGGTATTTCAACCCATGCACTTGTTCCGGTATTATAATTGGCTAACCTGATGTTAGATAAGCCTCCAGTAATTAGAGGTGTCACATCACCTGTTGGTGTCCAGTTAATGTTAAGAACAGTCTGGCTGCCTGCATTTGCTTTAATTGTATAATATTCCTTGCCACTTACGCCCAGTAAGGGGGATGTAACACTTGCTGACGTGATATTAGGACTTTTATATTGGGCTGACCATAATAATGGTCCGGTTTGTGTCGACGTTAACCTGAGATTGTTTCCAAGAATATTTCCAGGTCCAACGATGAAGATACCTATTGGAAAGAGGAAGTTATCATACTGACTAATATTTTTAACAAGCGGACCGTCAATAAAGGAATTTAAACTTCCTCCTGCCGGTACAACACAATTTATTGATGGATTAGTTATTGTAAGAGTTCTGCCACCACCTGTATTTATTAATCCGTTCGTCAATAATAAATTACCTGAGATTTCAAAAGCGCCAGCATTGTTTACACGAAGACCTGCTATGTTATTAATCTCAAAATTGTTAAATGCACTTGTTCCTGTAAAGTCACCTAATGCTCCACCAATTGTCTGAAGACTGGTACCGGCAAAAGTAACAGTTGCGCCAGGACCCGTGCCACTTTGAAAGTTAGCACCTGTACCATAGCGTTCCATAGTACCCTGAATAGTGAGCTTTTTGTTATATACGCTATTATCAAGAGTAAGGGTACCTGGAAGCACGGGCCCGTTTATTTTAAGTTGACTGCAAATAGTAAGATCCTTATCTGGTAGTACCCGGGCTCCGGTACCTGAAAAAACAATCTTTGAAATATTGTCATAGAGGTCGGCAACTATTGTATAGGTTCCGGTTCCTCCATATTCCACAGTTGCATTATTTGCACAACTCAAAAAAGTAGTAAAGACTCCAGCCGGGAAAGATCCACTTTCAAGATATAGAGTTCCACTTCCATTAACAGTACCCAGGTTATGACCATAGAAAGAAGATGTAACCTTAAGAGTATTGTTTATAGTTGTACGATAGGCAGAACAGAAATTTGCATCTAAGGTTACAACATGATTAATTATAACAATAAAACCATTCGGCCCTCCTATTGGAACAGGCAATGGATCTCCTCCTGTCTGAGTCCAGATAAGCTGATTGGTCCAATTTCCGTCTGCATTACTTGTATACTCAGGAACATTGGTAAAGAAAGCTGAGGCAATTCCTGCAGTATATTCGCCACTGAGGTTATTAGAAGCCGCATAATTAGACGTTATTTTGTTGTTGACATTATCGACCCCATTGGTTAAAACCCAGTTTGTTCCAGGTACCATTAACCTTGCAGCCATGTAATTAAGCTCATCACCTACAACATCTTCCTGATAATAATTGAGTATCAGGCTTCCTGTAAATCCTGTTATACCCGAACTCTGGACTTCCCAATAATAATCAAGAGCATTAGCTGGATTGAGAATTGCCGGATGCCTGCTATTAATGTTGTTTATACGTACATATCCTACTGTATTACTTGCTGTTATGTTCAACAGAGCTGGTGTATATTTACCTGATGTTCCAATTGGATAAAGGAAAGAAGGCTGAGCACCTGAGTTAAAGAATTTTCTTAATCCGACATTGCTGAATACTCCATCGGAAGTAATCATTTTAGTGGAGCTAAATGGCGCTCCCTGAATTAAACTATTAACTCCCAGAGAGACCAGATTCTTTTTAATATCAAGTATCCCAAGAGTCAATGTTAAATCTTCCTGAAGAGTGATATCATTATCAATTTGAGCTCCGGCCGCATTGTTTAAAGTTAACCTTGCATAGGCGCCAGGACCTGATATTTTCTGTAAACTTGTTCCATCAAGAATAATTCCATTGCCAGCAGCACTGATATCAGAATAACTGGCATTGTTCGTGAAATCTCCTTTTACAGAAACAGGATTAGCCCCAAGAATGAAATTGCCTGTACTAAGAGTAAGGCTGTGGTTTACTGTTGATGGATTACCTAAAGTAAGTGAAGCTCCGGGATTAACAACCAGATCGTAGAAATTAGTAGCTCCGGTTATGGTTTGTATCCCATTGAATGGTGGTGTATTTGTTGCGCTGAATGTTGTAGTGTTTGTGCCGTATATATAGCCTCCTGTACCTGGAGTATTAACCAGGTTCCCATTAAATGTTACATTAATATTATTTGCATTCAGAACACTATTTGCATTAATAGTCATATTCCCGTTCAGAACCAAAGGACTGACTAAAAGTCGGACAGTCGCAGGCTCTCCTGCGGCTCCGGTTATAGTAAGATTATTTAACGGAATATTCGCATCGAGGAAATAGTTTTGAGTTGCAGTAGCACCTTGTGAGAAGATGATCGTTCCTCCAGTCACCGAACTAGTTTCTGGTCTAATATACAGATCACCAAAAGGAGTTGAAGGGATTGTTGCAGCTCCATTGCCCCTGACGATGCTCAACGTACCACCCGACATTGTAAAATCACTGCCACCGTTCAATACTTCCAGTTTGGCATTTGTGACATTTGAAGCTTGTCCATTAATAGTAACTGTACCTCCCGATTGAGAATATTTGAGAACGCTACCTGCATTTAGCGGATTGCGACGTATTTGTCCGTTAACCACTAAATTTCCACCCTGCACATCAATTGCTGAGGCTCCGCTGCTGGAATACTCAATGTCATTTGCAGATACTGGCGATGCTGTTGGTCCTACATAAACATTACCATTAATTATTGTCAATTTGCCGCTTAATAATAAATCACCTGTTGTATTTGCTGCATTTCCAATCAGGATATTTCTATTACCGGTATTACTCGGCAGGTTTATGAATAAACCTGAAGTAGCAGGAATTGTAAAAGGTGTTGTTGTTGAAATTGTAAAATCTGAGCCAGGATTTGTACGAACGTATCGAAGAGTACCGTTCTGTAATGTCAACCAGTTATTTAACGGAGTATTTAAGGTTCCGGCAATATCAATTGTAAGAGCAGTGGCCTGGGATGTACCTTTGTTAACTGTTACTGTACTGAATACTGTTAAAGGATTCCCTGATGTATTAGTGATACTTGCCGGATTAGAACCGAAAAATGCAACAGGGACGCCCGTAAAATCTACTTTAGAAGTTGTGGTAAGACCATGTGTAAGACCATCAGTGTTATTTATGAGGTTTCCTCCGATAGACATGCTTTGATTGGAAGCGCCACTCCATACATACAGAGCAGATAAGGTAGCTACTTTAACATTTCCGTTAACTACAAAATTCTGAGCAATTGCACCATTTCCATACCAGATCAGTCCACCACCCTGAATATCTAAATCACCATTTACAGTAATTGTTTTTGCAATACGTACTGCTGGAGGTAAGGGATAATTAGTGTTCCATGTTGGGCAAAACCATGAATCAGCATTCTGACCCCTGGTAATCAGGTTTCCATAGATAGTAAGGTTATTATTCGGGAAAATAATATTCGAACCACCTAGGGGAGATAAAATAAGGTTTCCATATGATAATATACCATTTGGCAGCCAATAGGTAGTACCGGCAGCAGGATTCGTTGAGTAGAGTTCAGTTGTACCCAGATTAACATTGAAATCCGTAAAGTCACCAGAAGGAAAAGTAAATGTAAATCCCGATGTCCAGGATGTTGTCAACCTGAAGTTACCGTTCCCATTCGGATGAGAAATCACCATACCAAAACTTGAGTTGAAATTATATCCGATGTCTAGGGCGGATCCTTTTTCTATCTTGAGACTTGCACAACTTCTGACATCTGTATTCGGTGCAGTATTATTAGTTGCCAGATAAACAGAATCCAGGGCCCCAATAATAACAATATCGCTGACTCCAGGAACCGATGCAGCCGGAGCACCGGTATGTTGCAAAACCGGGTCAATAGACCAGGTATTTACATTGCTCCATAGTCCGCTTCCTGCTCCTGCTCCATTTATTCTGCTATAATAAATTGTTGGAGTACCGAAAGGATTTATTGGATTATTATCACCTGCAGTATAGTCTCCATCAATAAATGTAACATTCTCCAGAAAATTACCTGCTCCCGGTTCTCCGATTATATTATTTGTTACATCAATATCAGCTGTTGTCCCGTTTGTCCAGGTGTTTGTTGAAAGGTCAAAACGTGCAGCAACATATTGGTCTTCGGAGATGTCTGCTCCCGTTACAACATTTGCCTGATCATACGTATATCCATGGGAAATGGTGGCACTTCCCAGAGTAAAGCCTGCTGATTTAACACGCCAGAAATAAGTAAGACTTCTTCCGGGAGTTGTAACATTAGGATGTGCAAAATTAACAGGGATTACTGTTATTGAACCATAAACCGCAGGCGCACTGCTAAGCCCTATAGACGCCGGAGTATAACTCACCACGCCAATCGGGTAATTGAAAATACCTGGTGATGAATATACCTTTGTAAGACCACCATCACCAGCATTCCCTGCAGATTTCATGTACCTTAACGGCCCACCATTCAGAATGGCGGAAGTGGAATTAAGAGTTACGTTGAAAGTGTTGATATTAAATATTTTATCCTGTGAAAAGGTAAGAAGGCCATTCAGAGTAATATTTGCTAAAAGCGAAACCGGATCAGCGGCTGCATTCGTATTATTCAGTTCAACATTGCGGAAGATTCCATTCCCGTCAATTGACTGTAATACTGTTCCGTTTAAAGTAATTTTCCCGATTCCTGATCCTGTATGAATTCCCGAGTTATATATATTTCCCGCTATATTAATTGTCTTGCCATTGTCATTTAAGGTCCCTAAAACCAGCCTGAAATCACTTGTCACGTTTAATGTTGATTGTGTACCTGCCAGATCTAATGCTATTCCGGATGCCTTATCAATAGTCAGCTTATTTAAAGTTAATGGCGCTGCAAGGTCAACTGTAAAAGTCTGAAGACCTGCACCATTAAATATGGTATTGTTAGTTCCGGTCGTGTATGTGGTGCCTGAGGCAACAGAATAATTGCCCCCAACTGTAACATCCAGATTATTAGCATCCAGGACTCCGGAGGTGAGAGTCAGGTCATTTCTGACAACCAAAGGATTAGTGTTCAACTGCACTGTGGAGGCGCTGCTTGCCCTGTTAATGATAAGGTTATTAAGAGGAGCAGTGCTGTTAATTAAATAATTGGCATCAGTCCCTGTACCTGTAGTCGGATCAATTTCAACTGTACCTCCCGTAACATTAATACCGGATGCGGCACATAAAACCTGAAATGCATACGTTGGTGCAACACTGCCACAAACATCAAATATCCTGATATTTCCTCCTGACATCGAGAAACCATTAGCATTACCACTGTTGGTGATACTTAAGGACCCTGCGTTTCCATCAATACTATTTGTTAATCTGGTTGTGTTTAGAGGTGCATTTGCAAGTCCAAGAGGTGTAAAAACTGATGTTGTACGCTGGAAACGTCCACGAAGTAATAATGTACCGCCTGTTTGTGAATAAGAAATTAAACTATTTGCAAGCGACGATGAATGGAATTGTTTTGCATCAACAGTACCTCCATTCAGAATAAACTGACCCGGAGCATAACTCCAGTACATTAAACCTGATGATTCACGGGTGGACAGATAACCATCATTTACCTGCAGTTTACCTAAGATAGAAAGACCACTATTTCCTCCGGAAGTATTAATTCCATATGCTGCATTTGAGCCGCCGGCAATATTGTAGGCTGCATTTACTTCGTTAAAATCGTCTGCTGTTGATAATACGATCACTCCGGCACCATCAAGTACCAATGAACCTTTGGACGGAATGAAAAAGTCACTTGAGGGAGGTCCGGCTGTTGCACCCTCTGAAAGAGATGGGATCACTATTAAACCCTGTAAAACGAGACTACCGTTTCTAATCCATAATGCTTTTTTGAGATTTGGATCAGCATTCGTTGCTGGAGCAGCATTGTCTCCGGCGGATGTGTTTGCCCCAAATAACCTGAATCTGTTGTAAGCCGCTGAATAGACAGTGAGTTTATATGTCTGGTCCGATCCTTTATCAAGAATAAGGTTGTAAAAATCAGTTTGACCGTTACAGGTTAATGAATTATCATTTGATCCCTGGAAATAAACGGTGGCAAAACCGTTTAATGGGAATAGATTATAAACCGGATTTGAAAGATTAGAAAATCTGACTGTCCCATTATTTGTAAAATCCCCAAAAATCTGTATCCTGTGTGAATGAAGTTCATAATAATCACGGAACGGAGGAGTAGTGCTTCCCAGTATCCCTAAAGGATTTGTTATAACTGTTGTAGCTCCTGTTCCAACTGATATCAGCCCTGTATTATCAACTGTTACATTGCCATTAATAACAAGAGACAATCTTCTGGCAGTAGCGTCATTAATCTGGAATGTTCCCTGTTTTACATCAAGGTTACCATTCAATGTTATGTTATTCAGCTGGGTAACAATACCCGGAGTTCTAATTAAAAGATGATAGTATATCGCCTGAGTCGCCGACATTGAGCCGTTGTTATTGTACTCAGTTGTACCTGCATCGGTAGTGACAAAAGTATTCAAGGTAGCTGCAGGAAAGTTTGGAGAGGAAAGTTTGAGAACACCTCCGCCCTTCAGTGCTGCAAGACCTGAAGCGTTTGTGAATGCAAAGGTTGACTGATCCAGAATACCTCCGTTATTGATAGTTACATCAAGATTCTGCTCTACAACGTTCGCAGTAAGTGTAACTGTGCGGCCCGAAAGTATAACAACTTTGTCATTATTTCCGGGTACCGTTGTTCCAGGACCGGTTGTTCCTCCCGGATCAGGTGTCCAGGTGCTTGCCTGATTCCAGTTACCTGTCTGATATGAATAATAAGCAGTCGACGGAAGAGTTCCTACTATGGTAACAACTGAAACACAGGTGTTGACATTTCCATGAATATCCGTTACGGTCAGAGTGACATTATTCGGACCTATATTTGAACTATTAAATGTATCGGGAGCAACAGTCATTGTCGATATCCCACAATTATCTGAAGATCCGTTATCCACCTGAGCGGCAGTAATTGTAGCATTACCGAGAGCATCGAGATTTACAGATATATTCTTGCATAATGCAACCGGCAGTTCATTATCAGAAACGGTAACTGTTTGAGTGGCAGTGGCAGAATTGCCTGCTCCGTCCGTAACGGTCCAGGTGACTGTAGTCGGACCAAAAGGAAATGTAACAGGTGCATTGTTAGTTACACTGGCGACAGTGCAGTTATCAGCAGTTGTTGGAACTCCCAGCGCAACTCCTGTTGCACCGCAGAGACCTGCAGTATTGCCAACAGCTACGGGTGCCGGAGGAATGATTGTCGGAACCTGATTGTCGGTCACAGTTACATTAAAAGTGCAGGATTCCACCTCAACAGCACCATTCATAAGTCTGTAAGTTACCGGATGAACGCCAACAGTAAATGATTCCCCGGGGACATGATCGCTTGTGATAGTGAATGTGGGACAAGGAGCAGACATGGTTGGTGGTATCCATGTAACAGTGTTGGCACAAGTTCCGGGAATATTATTTACAGATGCAGGGGATGCCGGACAATTAACCAGTGTCGCAGAACAGGTTTCCGAAAACGCCACTGCAAAGTTGTTAGAAAAGCTGGTAAGTCCACTCCTCCTGAGTAAAGCGGAGTTTCCTGCAACATGATTGCCATTAAGGATCCAGTTACCTGCTGTAAGTCTTGAAACCGTTCTGGTTGTTCCATCAACAGGGTAGGTTATGAAGTTAGAAGGAATCAGGCTCAGATCGTAAGTACCGGTAAAAGCAAATGTGCCATCTTTAATAAGATTCCAGTAACCTTCAGGGAACAAAAGATTTAAAACGTACAGGTCCTCATATAACGGTAACCCTCCGGTAGTCGGAGGTAATCCAATAAAATTCGTACTTAAAAGACCTGCAGCAGTAATATTTGTGAAGTTCAGCGTGAGATTTCTTCCATATGAATTATCACCTATCGGAAAAATCAGGTCAGTTCCATTCTGGGAAGGAGCTGCCCATCTTGAAAATGTACCGGATATCCATCCTGATGAGTATGTCAATGATCCAGGACTGGCGCCGCTTATACCCAGAGTAATAGTATTACCTGGTAAAAGAACTACGCCATTTGTCATCGTAAGATTATGGGTTACAGCAAGGTCGACGTTCGAAGTAACCGGGCCGGTTGTGTTAAATTCAAGATCGTAAAATGTTTCTGTGGGGCTTAAAGAATTAATAATTGGCTGTGCACCAGCGCCACTAAATGTTACTTTACCCAGCTGTTCATTAAACGTGCCAGCGCTGATCCATGATCCCTTAAGTGATATCGGATAATTGGTGCCACTGGCATCCAGGGTCGTCCCTGTTCCGATTGAAATGTTTCCATCTATATTAAGAGCACCGGCAAGAGTTTTAGTACCTGAAGTTGAAAGTGTCAGATTATAATATGATGTAGCAGGCACGTTAACTGTTTGCAGGCCTCCAAAACTATAGTTAACTGTGTTCCCGGTTGCACTGGCAGTTAATGTTGTAATACCCAATGCACCAGTAAAACCAATATTCAGTGTAGAGTTTACTGCTTGTGTTAACCCTCCTGATCCTGACAAAGCCGTGTTTACCGTCAGTGAATTGGTATTAGTAAGAGTAATCGCAGATGTGATATTCGGAATTATAAATGTTCCTGTTAATGTTTGCGGATTTGTATCAAATGTCTGTAACCCGGTACCTGCTGTGAATGTTCCGTTGTTGGTGATCCCTCCACGAAAATTTACAGGTGCATTGCCCGAATTGTTCCATGTGCCATTTGCATTAATGGTCACAAGCTGGTCAAACCGATTTGCTCCGGCAATAGTGTTATCATTATATATCCCAAAAGCATTAATTGTTGTCGTACCATTTACAGTAAGAGCCTGTCCTGCCGGATTCAGAGTCATTGTAAAAGCTGCTGAAGTACCTGTGATAGTCAGGTTGCCCTGTACTGTAAGTGCTCCAGTAAGTGCTTCTGTTGTTGCAACTGTTAGTAACCCGCAGTTAAAGTTCAGGTTACCAAAACTTTGAATTAAACCTGAAGGAGCAGTAGTTGTTGTTCCTGTAATATTGCAGTTAGATGTGGCAGTCCACGTGGCAGTAGGTATTGTTCCTCCATTCTGATTGTGAATATAAGTTCCGGTTGCGGAAAAACCAAGTGTTGCTGACCCACTTACAGTACCCGCATTTGAAATAGTCCCGTTTACAGTTATTGTTCCAACATTCGCAGTAAAGGTACCAGTCCCAGTTATTGTCAGTATTTGTGATGAATTTACAGTAATTGTATTATTGGCAGTATTTACAAGAGTACCTGAAATAGTTGTAGCTGTGGTGATTGTCTGGAATATAAGATTTACCCGCGTACCAACTGTCCCTCCCCCCAATGTCAGAGTCCTTCCTGCAGTAATATTAAGCGCTGAAGTGGCATTAGTATTATTAATTGTAATTGTTGTGCCACCATTGAGGGTAACGTTTCGGGTACCACCGATGCTAATTGAGTTGAGGGTGATATTAGGAACATTTGTAATTGTGCCTGTAAATGACAGATTAATAACTATATCATCATTGGCAAGCGGAATTGTTCCTCCAGACCAGTTCGTACCTAGAGTCCAGGATCCGCCTCCGTTTGGTTGCCAGGTCTTTACGGCACCAATGGAAACACTGCCTAATAGAGTCAAAAAAATTAATACTAATGCACACTTATGCAGTAAAGTCTGCGTTATAGATTTGGAGGTTTCCAGTTCTTTGCAGGTGTCATGTTTAGGAATAGTAACAGGTGCAGAAAGTTCAGGCAAACCCAAAACTAATTCAGTAACAGAATTTTTATGGTTCATACAGGCTAGGTTCAAATATTTTTATCCAAATATAATCTACTATATTTCAAACAAATACGCTTAAGAAGGTATAGTTCACCCTTTTAAGCCACAGGTTTAGTAACTCAATTTCTTCTTGCTAGCGAATGTAATCATTTTTTCTTCACTTGTATCATACTAATTTTAACGTGTTTTCAACATATTAACAATACTTATGATACGTCTCCTGAGTTGATAATAATCCTAAACAGATGACAACCTATCCGCTTATGTTAGTTGCATCAGGATAATTCTACAGATCTGATTTAAGATGCTTTTTTGACCAATCCACCTATTATAAGCTTAAACACTTGATTCAGGTTGACAAAATCCTGATATTTTATCAAAAACCATCTCTTATCATTTCAATTTAAATATAATATGCATTCATTAATGTTCTGTAATATTTATTTTTAGCTAATTTTTTGCAAAAAAGAAAATGTAATCTATATTTGCACTCTCTTTTCAGGGGGTTTAGCTCATCCCGATAGTTATAGGGAGGTTCAGAGCATCCCGACTGAAAGTCGGGAGGGTCGGTGGTTCATTGATAGAATAATTTATTGGGGGTTTAGCTCATCCCGATAGTTATCGGGAGGTTCAGAGCATCCCGACTGAAAGTCGGGAGGGTCGGTGGTTCATTGATAGAATAATTTATTGGGGGTTTAGCTCAGCTGGTTCAGAGCATCTGCCTTACAAGCAGAGGGTCGGGGGTTCGAATCCCTCAACCCCCACAATTGAAAATCAGAATAGTTAGGAGCGTTTCAGCTCCTTTTTTATTTCCCTATTTGCATAGAATTTGCATACAGGTCTATTCTATATGATACTCTGAAATATTACTGTTAATAAAACATAAGGTATAATAAATCAAAAACCCCGGCTGTCAATGGTCCGGGGCTTAACTTTGTCAATAATTGACAAAAGTACTTTCTCATGTATTGGTATGGCTAATTTATGAAGGGCCGGGGACAAAGTCAAATTTATTTAATTTAATCGTTATCCACTTCCCCGCCTAATTGTTTTAATATCAATTCAAGAAGCAGGTTTGTCTTTCCTGAAGTTCAACACGCTCGTTTATTTTAAAATACCACAATACTATATTTCTGATTATAAGGAATAAAATAATAACAACGCACAGTATTCCGAAAACAAGCATAATTGTATCCATTGCTTTAAATTTATTATATAGTTGATATTAATCTGTTTTTATAATAAAATTAAATCCGTATAATGCTTTTACATTCTGGACAATTTACTGTGCCTTTAAGTGCCTTTGAAACTCTAAACTCCTTCCCGCACTTTTCGCACTTTATTTGTGACCAGTTTTCAGGGTCCTTTAATTCTATATCTCTGAAAAATTCAAGTATATCAAGAATTTTACTTAATTTGGATGCCATTACAAAGAATACGATGATCATTGCAATACCGATGATCGCAGCTATCAAACTACCAGAAGATTCTATTCCGTACATGATAAATCTGATTTAATTTCACATAAATAATTGATTACTATCAAAGTTATGAAGTGCCAGGGTCAAAGTCAAAAATTCTATTTAAACAGTCTACCTAAAATATTCACTTATATGTGAAATTGCTAATTTCCAGGACTTACCCACCCTCTTGATTTAGTTGCAGGATAATAATTTCCATCTGCTCCTCTTAATTATTAGTTTGTTTAAGTAACCAATGATATGTATGAGATGTACCATCAGAGACTACATAAGCTTGTGCAAAATTCCACCCAATAGTTCTCCCATAAAATTCATTGCATCAACCATACTATTAAATCTTTTTCCACTTACCTGTTTTCGTCAATAATGTATGATGTGTTCAAAGCCATAAATCCAGTTTTCTGCCCCATATCTATTTCAACAGTAACTCTTTCCAGCAATATTCGTGGTTCCTACAAGTTCACAATAAATGATCTTAGTACTATCAGATTGCGCAAAACAGTTTTGAAATAATAGTACAAATAAGAATAATAAATAGGTCTTTTTCATAGTCCAGGTTTTTAGTTATTCAAATTTAAGTAGTCATTGAATACAAAACAAATCTATTTCTTCAGATGAAAATATAAAGGGAGGCAACTTTTAAACTACCTCCCTGATCCCTTTAATTAACTTCCGGCTGTTCCGGTCAGGGATCTTTAAGTGGTTTTATGAACTTGATAACGACTTGATTAAATCCCTGAGATTTTCCCTGGTTCACCAAATAATCTATAACTTGCTTTTCATCTGCCAGGGGAAAATAAATTTTTGATTCAATAGCTCCCTCCTTTAATGTAAGGTTGTATCCATCATAACCCAAAACCTCAATTGTCTGATAAGGTTGACCGGCGGCAGTAACCAGTTCAATGTCGTCGCAATTAAAAGATTTCTTAACATCTGCTAGGTTTTTAAGATGTTCTCCCAGAGGGTCCAGTTATTGCCGGATTTTAAATAAAATCTTCCGTTCTCAGTTTTTACTGTTAATTTGCTCATAATATTTAATTTTTTAAATGATTGGATTTCAAAAAGTCAAAGTTTGCTGTATCAACATTCAGAAAATTTCCCAGACTGAAAGCTATATGTTATCCGGCCGTTCAATAGTTTTGAGAAAGCATTATGTTCACCCAAAAGAAACCCGTTTACTTAATTCGATTAATGGTTATCAGTTGCATTGATACCAAAAATTATAACATTCAATCTGTTTTGCAGTGTCGTTGCATAATAAGAGAACGTTTCTTTTTTCTCTGCAACTAAATCTTCGCTAATATCAAATCCGCTGCCATTCCAGGATAAGTATTTCGCATATTGCTGATAAGCAGAATAGGACAAAACGCCGGACCCGGTTTTAATAATCTTCGCTTTAGCTTTACAGGGTTTGCAAGTATCACTAACTTTCTTGCCGGTCAAATTATAGCTATATAGTTATCATAGTCAATATCCAGTATTTTTGCAATCATTGCCGGATTAGGTAATTTACCTCCTGTATGCCTTTAGATTAATGCCTGAATTATTCTGCAGGACCTGATTCATTGCCTGAATAGGATTACTACAAAGGGATTCAAATTGATTGACATTGCTGATTTTCTCCCAGCGCTGGAAAGCTTCGAAAGCACTTATAAGCCTAAAGGCTTCATGCTGCACGTTCTCAACTTCTGTTTCAAATTGCGCTTGCTTGTTTGTGTCTGTAAAAACTAAAATCTTTTCTGTTTTCATTGTAATAGTATTAAGTTAGTTATTTGTCTTTATTTTTTCTTGTTGTAATCGTTACAAATCGCCGGTGCGGAAACTTTGCATTGAATTGTTCCGGTGTCATTTTCTGACCTTTGTATTCAATAGTCCCGTCATCAGCCTTAATAAAGAGTGGAGGCATTGCGTATTTATCAGCAACTTCAGCAATAGTTAGCCCGGATTCTTTGACTTCCCGAAGGATCATTAGTCGCTGTTCCCTTCCTGGCTCATAGCTCAGTAATTCTATTAACTCATCTTTTTCGTCCTTTTTCATTTTCCATTTTTTATTAGTTCATTACAAATAAATATCAATTGTTCTTCTGATAAGTTTCCCAGGTCCGTAGTTAAACCGATATCTTTTTTGTCATGTAAGCCTAAATCCCTGGCAATAATATTCGCATTTAACAAGTCTGCCGAAGCTCCTTCAAACTTCTGCCGGTAAATTGTTTTTTCAATATCCGTTATGACCGTATTAAAATCTTCCTCGCCTTCTGGTAATTGAGACTTAAATACTCTGAAATACGCTTCATTGCAATGCAAGTAGAAACATAATCCTTCCATTGTCATTGCACGCATTTTAGGAAGTTCTTTTGTGCTAATTTCACCCTGGTATGCAAAAGCCTTCATTTCATATAAGGGGTGATCTTCACACCATTGAAAATATTGACATGCAGCTCGCCACATTAATGCAGGTGACTTAAATAACTTATCCCTTCCATGTTTCGATCTTAGTTTCCAAAACTCATTTTTTCTCTGGTGCAGCCATATATGTTAATTTTTACCTATCATTTCAGCCAATTTCAAACGGTCCAGCATGTCGGCGAGTAGCTTGCCCGATTTTCTGGCCTCGTTCATTTCCTCTCTTGTCAGCAAATCGAAAATCCGAAAGTAGTTAAGCAGTTTATCCACCGTAATTTTTTTGTCAATGAGTCCCATTATGAATGTATTTCATCTATTGTATGTAAATTGTATGTGCAAATTCAATTCTGTTAAATATATATAGTTCAATATCTGCTTTTTTACAATCATTGATTTTATGCTTATAGAGCATAATCACGTTTTTATAAAACCTTCCGCTATGCAGTCTCTACAATCCTTCCGGCAACATCAGTTTTGAGTATCTGAGCAGAGTATGACTCTTTGTTGTTCACATAATATTTCAGATCATAGATCCAGCCGTCCAGGTCCTTAATTTGAACCTTTGTCCTTCCCTTTGTCAGAATAATATTTTTGAATCTTTTCATGCTTACTCTGTCCTATCATTGGACGTTATTAAAAAATGAAACTTCTGAATATTGTTATCTTCAATCTTTCTCTTATTCCCGTCTGACATAAGAAATAAGCTGCCGGCCTCCTCAGTTATCAAAAATTCTTGTGCGAATCCTTTTTGAAAACTTATCAGAACATCACCTTTTTTAAGATCTGCTTTATTCATAATTCAGTTAGTTATATATAATAAGCTCCGGGATGAGAACCCCCACCCCAGGAGCTGGCAGGATCTTACTAGCACCCCAGCGACGAAATGCCAGTTTTGATTCTACTTTATTTTCAATTAAATTTTTCATCTTTTTTTTTGTTTTTTCGACCAAAATTTGATTTTTCGCACTTTTTTTTATATTTTATTAATTTAATAATCAAATAATTACAAAGGTTTTAGAATCATAATAGTACACTATGTGACACTCTGCTTTCTCTTTCTCTTCTTTCTCTCTTGTATCGCTATAATCTGTATTAAAATTACGGTCGGTCAAAAATTCAACTTTTAAAATCGGTTTGTACCCTGTAAATTTTTCAAGCTCTTCTGCCATTACACTTTCAACAATATCAGGGCTATCTGTAACGAGTAATGAATCATGAACAGTAAAAGCAATTATATCCGGGTATTCATTATTGATCCTGGGAAGTATAACCTTCAGCACTATATTTGCTTCAATAGCCTGTAAAAGAATCGGGAATCGTTCGCCTCTTCCATTACCTCTGACAATAGAGAATATTTTATGAACAGTCGGAAAATGGTTTAATAAAAATTTGCTTAGCTCTGGAAATTCGTTTTCTGTTTTGATCAAATAGAATTATCATAACTGCCTTTTTAACGTCGCACCTGGTACATGGTAACCCCTTAGCCTCAAAGTATGGCATTAAATACTCATAAAATTGGCCCGAAGTCACTAAATTTATGTATAACTTAATATCATCATTATCAGGTATATTCAGGTTTTTTAGAATCATAGCAAAATCTTCACTTTTTGCAAACCTTACAAGCTCTGCCGGATTAGTCAAAACCATTATTGATATATATGGCTGGCTGTTTTTAATATCGACATTGGCCTTTAAGTATCTGTTTTTTACTCTTACAAATTGCCTCAAGTCCTGAAGGCATATTCGTTAAGTTTGAATAGAACCGGCCCCCGGCCTCATCTATTAGAGAATATTTCTCGTATCATTATCTACCATGTTTATAGATACAATGGCAGAATTATAGCTTTCCCCTGAATAATTATTTTCAGCAAATTTTAAAGACTCAGGATCTATAGTACAACTCTTTTATGTGACTTATTCTGCAATATAAAAACCACGAGCAAACTTTTTAGGAGCCTTCATTAATTTTTCTAATTAATTTCTGATCTGTTACTGTCTTAATAATATATCTGCTTTCATATTTTGAGTGCATATCCGGTAACCGTATGACCTTTCCCCAGGCTTATAGCCTTTTGTTCGCTCAATCAATTACCTTACTCAATAAATATTTTATGTATTGTTCGGCCTGTGGAATCTGTTTTCTCAGATAATTGCATATTAAGATATGAGATATCCATTCTCTTCTTTTTTGGTGCAAATCCAATATATTATTTGTTTTAGAAATGACATTCTGAATCCGGGAATCCTGGGAGGGTGTTTTTCAATATCCTTAATTTTAGGTTCCAATTTCTCAGGAATTATTTGTTTATAATATTTGTTCATTGTCGCTGGTTTATATTCTACTCTAGCTTATCAAACCACGACTTAAAATCTGTGAAATTCCGAGCCAGAAAATAATGATCCTCCAGAATCTGATTACTTCAGATTCAATTCTCATTTGTGCTTCGCTTTGATGGTCCCGGCCTATCTTTATTTCGATTTTCGATAGACTTTTGCCCTGGTAAGTTCTCATAACATCAGCCAGACCTTTGCGAGCTAGTTGAAGGGATATACTTATCTCAACTTGCTGTTATAAGTTCCCTGTTTACTGATCCTGGATGCAAAACCACCTCTAAACGTTATATATGTAGTTATGCATTTTGTTAAATCATTCGCTTTGTCATCCCTGAAAGTCCGGGAGACTAGGAAAGGTTGTCCGGGATGCAATCTATTTGCTTCCTCATTGGCAAGTTTTTCCAATTCCTTAACCGCATCAGTCTTTTTATAAGCTGGCTTAGGTTTTTTGCGCTTTATTTCAGTGAGTTCAAACATATATTTAATCTTAAAAATGTTATTTTACTCATTTACAATTTATTAACAATTTTCATTTGCATACAGCCTGTTTTTTATAGCTTTTATAGATATGTTCAGAGTATGCAAATAGATTTTATTGATATAACGATAAACCCCATTACATGCAGAATACAGATATATCAATACTCTGCTATTGAAGCAGAAAACAGTCTGTCTATTCACCTTTTTAAGTGTTTTTTTGCGGCTTCAGATACCCGGCCTGTAATGATTTCAGCATCTTTTGTTGTGGATATTGTCGTGGATTCCATCCAATGCATTTAATTCCTTCCGGGAGAAAACAAGTCTTTTGCCAAAATGTGAAACCGGGATCTGATTCAGCATCGAAAGTTTATAGAGCTGTAACTTATTTTGAAGATTCTGTAAGTTCACAGGCTTCATTACAGTCTGATCCTATCCGGTAAGGGTGCTGGTGATGGAATGCTTTTTATTTCTTCAATAGATTCACTAAAACAGTTTTTTATTTCTGTTCGTAAATCATCTTGGTTCATTTGTAAGATGGTTGTCATTTTTGATTTTGTTTGATTAACAAGTCAAAAATACAATCAGATACAACTAAATGTATATCAATATAATAAGGCAAATTATACTATTTTTAAAATAATTTGCCCTATTCTGAGAATCAGTGAGTTAGAAAAATAAGAAAGGAAAGGGAATCTAAATATTAATGTATCTCTTTATTCGTCCTGATAAATATTGCAGATATGTTTCGGTTGAAACTTGCCTTTCAGAGTTCGCTAGATTGAATTTTTCCTCTGATAGAAGGGGTTCATCGGCTTTAAGACCAATATTGAAAAGACAGAAAACAAAACCAATAATACATAAAGACTTCCAGCCAGTAATCCTCTCTTTTTCTGTAAGTTCCTTATATATTTCTGTAGCTATCATTTTTATAATTTTGGCTGACTGCTTCTTTTTATTTGTACGTTTTTCTTTATTGTCCTCTCGAAATTCTAATGTTAGTTGTAATAACTCCTGAATCAAGGATGGATTAGATATTTCAAATGATTTCGTAATTCCCTTAAAGACAACTTTATCAATCGGTTGAGGTTCTTTAAAAAAGCCTATCATTCCCGATCTATCTGAATATTTAACCGGAATATCGCTTTCTATTGCCCATTTCCAAGGACATATTTGTATACATAATAAGTCTAAAGATATTGCCTTCATGTATTCCATATTCCTTTGACAGTTTGTCTGCTAGGTCTGTTTGTTCATTATTCGCCACCGCCCAATGAAAATAGGGGTTGTAATTAAAAAATCTTAGTGGTATAAAGTATGGCGTTATGCTATCCCTTTTATTTTCTGTCTTCATAACTGACCTTATTTGCTGTTATTTCTTCTTGGTATTTTTGCAGCGTTCTCGTATTAGTTCATCATCAGAGAGACGTGTCTAAATAAATCTGTGTAGTTGTTGTTCATATTCTTATGACCCATCCTTTTACTGATTGCAAATAGTGCTTATATCCCTTTGTGTCTCGAAATGCACTTGCCCAGCTTGTCTAGTCCAATAGGTTGTAATATCACCATATGCCTAAAGCCTGACCTATTTTATGCATCTTTTTATTTATGTTATGCGTGACATTCTGAATGATTTTTCTTTCTTCAATCGGGGTCAATTTATCTCTCAGATAAGGGAAAATATAATTCCCAGGTTTATGATCAGAATTGCCATATCTTTCAATGATCTGTTTCATTTCCTCTGTTATAACAGCTCTGATTTTTCGCTTTTCCTTATCCTGATGAATTGTTTTTTCTCTAAACCATTCAATGCAATTACCGACAATATTCTCATATTTGAATCGAAGTATATCATTTAGATTCGCACCATTGCAATAGAAACTAAATACCCATAAATCCCTCCACTTTTCATCATCCGGATATATCTGATAATTGAATACTTCCATTAATTGTGATTTGTTTAGCGCAATTTTCCGGCCTGATCCTTCCGGTATTTTATATTTACCATTCTTTTTAATTACAAAAGGATATTGCTCTTGTGAGATTATACCTTGCTGCCTTGCCTTCATTTATTATTGATCTTAAAGCACGCATATACATTCATATTGTTTTGTAAGTCCTTTTTTCTTTCAATAAATATGCTTCATAACTCTTTTAGCCAGTTCACTGTAATATCAGCAAATTATAAATTTTTGCTTGTGTATTTCTCAATACTTTCCTTAGCACATGAATACCAAACAGAAGATCCGATCTTTCCGTTTTTTATTAAGTCATCAATTTTATTTTGAAATGCAACTTTAATACTGTCAGTTGTGCCTCTGCTAAGCCTTGTATTTAACCCATCTATTGTAAAGCCCTCATGTATTACCAGATCTTCAATAGTGTCTGTAATATTCTTAAAACTGTCATGAATGAGTTTTTTTGTCTTGGTCAGGTATTCTGATCTTACTAGTTTGTGTAATTTATCATATTCGTCTAGTGTCAGGTCCATACATGGGAAATAAACCTGTTTGCGCAAATATGTCACCCGGTGTTTAACCGGATAGTATTCCTTATCCTTTTCAATCTTCTTATCAAAGGGAATAGAAACAGGTTCGATAATCTTTACATCTTTGGTTGTGGACTTCTTTGCCTTCCTGGTATCTATAACAATGGCAGCTGTTATTTTATCAAAGGAATATCTTTCCAGCGGTGTTAAATCTAGTTCTTTCATTTTTGTATGCAATAAATCGGTATATACAATTTGCATACAAGTATATAAAATAAATAAATACAAATGAAATTAAATAGAAAGTAATTATTAACAATTGTATTGAATATCAGAGTATTTCACAAAGTTTAAAGAAGCGTGAAAACATATAAAAAGGGGGTTTTTATGCCTTACAAGCAGAGGGTCGGGGGTTCGAATCCCTCAACCCCCACAGATTTTAAGCCCCGTTTTTGACGGGGTTTTCAGTTATGTATACTGTCTATATTATTTATTCTCAGATAATTGATAAATTTTACATTGGATTTTCTTCCAACGTTCAGGAGAGACTTCGCAAACACAATAGAAAATCCAAAGGTTTTTCATCCACTGGCAGACCTTGGATAATGGTCTACTCAGAGGTATTTGACAATAAAAAAGATGCTATGGCCAGAGAAAAACAACTTAAAAACTGGAAAAACAGGGAACGATTGGAGAGTCTGATAATATCATATTCAGAGCATCCCGACTAAAAGTCGGGAGGGTCGGGGGTTCGAATCCCTCAACCCCCACAGATTTTAAGCCCCGTTTTTGACGGGGTTTTCAGTTATGTATACTGTCTATATTATTTATTCTCAGATAATTGATAAATTTTACATTGGATTTTCTTCCAACGTTCAGGAGAGACTTCGCAAACACAATAGAAAATCCAAAGGTTTTTCATCCACTGGCAGACCTTGGATAATGGTCTACTCAGAGGTATTTGACAATAAAAAAGATGCTATGGCCAGAGAAAAACAACTTAAAAACTGGAAAAACAGGGAACGATTGGAGAGTCTGATAATATCATATTCAGAGCATCCCGACTAAAAGTCGGGAGGGTCGGGGGTTCGAATCCCTCAACCCCCACAGATTTTAAGCCCCGTTTTTGACGGGGTTTTCAGTTATGTATACTGTCTATATTATTTATTCTCAGATAATTGATAAATTTTACATTGGATTTTCTTCCAACGTTCAGGAGAGACTTCGCAAACACAATAGAAAATCCAAAGGTTTTTCATCCACTGGCAGACCTTGGATAATGGTCTACTCAGAGGTATTTGACAATAAAAAAGATGCTATGGCCAGAGAAAAACAACTTAAAAACTGGAAAAACAGGGAACGATTGGAGAGTCTGATAATATCATATTCAGAGCATCCCGACTAAAAGTCGGGAGGGTCGGGGGTTCGAATCCCTCAACCCCCACAGATTTTAAGCCCCGTTTTTGACGGGGTTTTCAGTTATGTATACTGTCTATATTATTTATTCTCAGATAATTGATAAATTTTACATTGGATTTTCTTCCAACGTTCAGGAGAGACTTCGCAAACACAATAGAAAATCCAAAGGTTTTTCATCCACTGGCAGACCTTGGATAATGGTCTACTCAGAGGTATTTGACAATAAAAAAGATGCTATGGCCAGAGAAAAACAACTTAAAAACTGGAAAAACAGGGAACGATTGGAGAGTCTGATAATATCATATTCAGAGCATCCCGACTAAAAGTCGGGAGGGTCGGGGGTTCGAATCCCTCAACCCCCACAACCAAAAACCTGTCACAAAAGTGGCAGGTTTTTATTTTTGATGGACGTTCCAGACTTGTCTGGATAATGATATCAAAAATAAAAACAATAGGGGCTGTCGAAAAAGTCGAAATCCATTAACCACAAAGGTCGCAAAGGAAATACACAAAGATCACAAAGAACTGAAATATAGGACGTTCCCTTTGTGAACTTTGCGCCTTCTTTGTGTACTTTGCGGTTAAAAAGGACTTTTTCAACAGCCCCCGGTCTTTGGGTTTTGTTAATGATAAGATGAACATTCTGAATAATCCAATCCTGCAAATTGGAATGAATGAGCAGATGCCAAAGATAGAAGAGCACTAATATCGAAAGCCAGGATTGACCTGGCTTTCCTGATTCTGACAATTGTGTTCGTAGAATAAATTATGATTCTTTACTCTTGTAAAAGGTAACTAAAAGAAATTTAATTGGCTTTTTTATACCATACAAACCAGGCAAGGTTATAAAGGCCATGTGATGCAAGTTCCGCTGTTGTGGCTGTTGAACTTGGAATAGTCGGGACCAATACATCATCCCCTGCTTTCCAATTGGCTGGTGTCATTACTTTTTCAGAAGATGTTTTCTGCAGGGCTGTAATCACCCTTATTAATTCATCTGTATTTCTGCCAACAGCCTTCGGATAAAAATAAATAGCCTCAATAACATTGTCAGGATCAATTATAAATACGCCTCTCACATCTCTCGTTGTATTGGATGCAGAATGTATCATCCCATACTTTTTTGAAATTGTCAGATTTTCATCATCAACAAGAGGAAAGTTTATTTTGACAGCCCCTCGATCTTTATAGTTGAGGCTCTCCATTGCTGATTTCCACTGCTTATGTGTATCAAGTGGATCTGTTGAGATTGATATCAGCTTTACTCCCATCTTATCAAATTCGCTCTGTAAATAAGCCAGCTCCAGTAATTCAGTAGTGCATACTGGTGTAAAATCCTGCGGATGACTGAACAGAATTTTCCAGGTACGACCATAGTCTTCAGGAAATCTGACCTCACCATTTGTGGAATATGCGGTGAATGAAGGTGCTGTCTCACCAATAAGAGGAATCCGGAAGTTCCTGTCTTCAACAGGTTTCTTCGTCTCAAAATCGACGTTATACTGTGACCATAATCTTGTCACAGAAAAAGTGATTAATGTGATCAATAAAATTCTTTTCATAGAAGCAAAATTAAGTTGATACTCAGATATGTTTATTTAGACTAATTAAACAATATCTAAATGCTAATGTTCAAAAAATATAAGTATTTTTTTTCTTTGATTAGATCTTGTCTAAGCAATATAAAACTTTGATAGACAAAAATATAGATTCCTGATGCAAAATAAACTCAAACTCTTGAATAAGGAACTGTAAAAACAAATCGCGTCCCTTTTCCAGGCTCTGATTCAACCCTGATTGTACCCCCAATGAGCTCAACATACCCTTTACAAATTGAAAGTCCCAATCCGGTACCGTTATATTGTCGTGATACTGCCCGGTCAACCTGATAAAACCTTTCGAAAATCAGGGTATGATATTCCTGTGAAATACCAATTCCAGTGTCTTTTACATAGAATTCAAGAAAATCATCTTTCAGTACATATCCAAAATCGATCCTCCCTTTCTTTGTGAACTTAATGGCGTTATTAATCAGGTTTGAGAGGATCTGAACAAGCTTGGTACTGTCTGTCAATATAACCGAATCGACGTCAGATAATGCTGTTTTATGATTTATTAAAACATTACTTTGCTTACTGTTTATACTGAACTGTTCATTAAGACTTTTCAACATCAGATTCAGATTAACCTTCACCATGTTAACTTTAGCCTGACCACTCTCCACATTGGCTATATCAACAATATCGTTTATTATTGAAAGAAGCTGACTTCCGCTCTGAAAAATAATATCAATATACTGACGCCGTTCTGCATCTGTCACATCAGGTTCATTCAAAAGAGTTGAAAACCCGATAATCGCATTCATCGGAGTTCTTATCTCATGAGACACATTATGCAAAAAGGAGGTCTTTAATCTGTCACTCTCCTCAGCCTTTTCTTTTGCGGCAACAAGATCCTTTTCTGCTCTCCTTCGTTCAGTAATATCCCGGAAACTCCATACCCGACCGACACTTTTCCCATTTATCTTCTGTGGTTGAGAATAACGTTCGAAAACCCTTCCGTCAATGAATTCAAGCAAGTCTGAGCTGGTTGCTTCAGGATCTGAATACAGGTGCTTTACATTTTCAATAAAAGTTTCAGGTTTGATCAATTGATTCTTGACGTAGTCCAGCGCATCATTATCATTTCCTTCAGTCACTATTTGTTCCGGTATTCTCCACATCTCAGTAAACTTCTGATTATACTGGACAATTTTCCCTGATGAATCCACAACGATAAGACCATCCTCTGTTGATTCAAGGGTAGCTTTCAGCAGGGAAACAGAGTTCTCGAGTTCAGATGCTGCTTTCTTTCGTGAAGTAATGTCATCAATCATAACGAGAAAGAAATGTACCTCATCATTCTTATTGCGGATAATGCTGACTGTAGTTGATCCCCAGATAAATGATCCGTTTTTCCTGATATACCTCTTTTCAGTATGGTAAACAGGTATCTCCCCTGCAATCAGCTTAAGAAGCGATATCTCATCGCTACTTATATGATCGGGATGTGTAAAATTCCTGAAAGTAAATGATTTAAGATCTTCTTCCCGGTAACCAATCAGAGCGCAGAAAGATAAATTTGCCCTTATTATGCCAAAATCTTTTCCGGTTATCAGCATAGGAAAAGGACTTTCCTCAAATATTTTTCTGAATTTGTCTTCGCTTTCTTTAAGGGTGTTTTCAACGCTTTTTCGTTCTGTTATATCCCGGCCGATCGTCTGATAGTACTTTGTTCCCTCAATATTCACGATTCTTGAGCTGATTTCTATAGGGAAAGTAGTTCTATCCTTTCTGATATGAACAGTTTCAAATGTCGCAGATTCATTTTCCTCAACACGATTAATCTGTTCTGTAAACTGCGATAAGGATTCCGGTGCCCGTATCTTTTCCAACTTCATTCCTATGAACTCTTCACGTGTATATTGATAGAACTCCAGAGCACGATCATTAGCTTCAATAATGTTCAGATTTTCATCTATCAACAAAATAATATCGTTGGCAAATTTCAAAATATAGTCGAAATGTTTAACCAGGGCAAGACGATTAAGCTCATTCTCATACTTCTCCCGATAATACCTGACCCGTTGATTCCACCAGATAAATCCCAGGAACAAACCCGAAGAACATATGAAAAGGATCAGTATGATAACAACCATATTCACCTGGTCTTTAAGAGAAGACAATATCTCATCGCGATCGATTTTAGCAACCATATACCATTGTGTCCCCGGGATTTTTTTCATTGCAGCCACAACAGGAACGTTCCTGTAGTCAATCCCATCAATTGTACCGGTAATACCCTTAATGGCCATAGCTGCAGGCAGGTTTTCTGCAGATACGGATTTTCTCAAAAAAAGATCATGTTCCTTAACATGCCTGAGTTCATTCAGATACACTACTTCATTACCATCAAGTCTGAATATAAGGGTCTCAGCACTTTTACTTGATGTTGGCCACGACTGTATCAAAGGGAATAGAATTTTTTGAGGATCAATCCTGATGGCAAGAAAACCCAGCACCATTGTATAATTTACACTTCTGTCGATAAGTGGTACGATCAGATCAAGATGAACAAAACTTACAATATTTGTCCGGTGAAGATCCGTTAGCAACACCTTACGCTTTTTTAAAACTTCAGGTAATAAAGGTCTCAGATGATCTCCCACTAAAGTATCCTGAAGAGGATAGCCAAGTTTGACATTACCTAAAGTATCTAAAAGCAGAACACTTTTGTAATCAAAATTTTCTGTCAGAGATTTGAGACTCTGTAAAACATTTTTACGTAAGGGCAGTAGTCCAGGCTGGGCTACAAGTTTTGACATCCTTCTGACAAGCAGTGTATTTTCCCCAAGAAAATTGGCGTTCCCCAACCGATCAAGCCGCCACTGAGTTATTTGTCTGATCTTTAGATCTGCAATTGCTGAGAGCTCAATCTGCTTTTCTGTTAACAGATTTTTTTTCTGATTATTAAAATATATAAAGCCAAATATAATAACGCTGATCGTTATGACAATGAAAAGAACCAATAAAGGCCAAGGTGTAGGTGGATTTTGCCTTTGTGCTGTCATCAGTCTTTTCTTTTTATAACAACGGAGGCAAGAATTGAAATCAGAAGAATTGAGAGTATAATCCCAAGAGATGTAACTATTGGTATTTCAAAATGGACATATGAGGCAAGCATTTTCACGCCTACAAAGGTAAGAACAAAAGCCAGACCAACTTTCAGGTAACGGAAAAATCCCATAATGCCTGCAATTGCAAAGTAAAGTGACCGCAGTCCCAATATTGCGAAGATATTCGAAGTGTAAACTATGAATGTATGCTTACTAATGGCCAGGATCGCAGGAATGCTGTCGACTGCAAAAATAAGATCAGAAGATTCAATGATAAGCAGTACCAGAAATAGAGGCGTCGCATACAATCTCCTATTTTGCATTACAATTAATTTGTCACCGTGAAGGGAATCGGTAACAGGAAGAAATCTCCTGAAGAATTTTACCACAGCATTCTTTTCAGGGTCAACCTCTGCTTCTTTCTGAAATAACATCCTGATACCAGTAAAAACAAGAAATCCGCCGAAAATGATAACAATCCATTGAAACCGGTTGATAAGTGCAACACCGGCAAAAATAAATATTCCTCTCATAATCAGCGCTCCGAGAATCCCCCAGAATAATATCTTGTGCTGATACTGATCTTTTACAGCAAAGTAGGAGAATATAAGAATGAAAACAAAAATATTGTCAACACTGAGTGAGTATTCAATTACATACCCGGTTAAGAACTCCAGGGCCTTGATTTTACCGAAATCGCTGTCTAAATATATAAATAAATCAAATAAAAGAGCAAGTGTTATCCAGATGCAACTCCATATAATTGCTTCTTTTACAGGCACTTTATGTGTGTGTTTATGAAAAACACCAAGATCGAGTGCAAGCATTATGAATACGAAAACATGGAATCCAATCCAAAAATAAATGCTCGTTCCCATTATTTTTATATCAGTTTGCAAACTTATGAAAATAATTCCTTAAATCTTTACTAACTTTGGCCTAATGCAAATCATCAATTGAATTCATTCACTATGAAAATAATCTATATTTGTCTGATTACCACGTCGTTGGTAACAATGGCTCCTTTTACTGTTTACTCTCAGAGAAATAACGATTCCGAGAAAAATATAACTTATTCCGACCTGGAGAGTTATGTTTCATTCCTGGCATCTCCCCTCCTCAGAGGCAGGAAAGACGGAGAAGAGGGACTTGAAATTGCTGCGCAGTATTTAGCGTCTCAGGCTAAATTGACAGGACTAAAACCTGCAAACGGATTGTCATACTTTCAATCTTATCCCATTATCAGAAAATCATTGGATCCTGATCAAACAAAGATTCAGATCACTTCTGACGGTAAGGATACCGTAACTTTAAAAGATCTCTTCTTCCAGCTAGTCCCAACCGGACCTTCAGATTTAATTATTGAAGGAGAAGTTGCATTCGCAGGATATGGGATCAAATCAGACAAATATAAATACAATGATTTCGGGAATATTCAGATGGAAGGGAAAATTTTGTTAATAATGGAAAGAGCTCCGATGTCGGAAGATGGAAAAAAATGTCAGTTTGCAGAACCGGACTGGTCGGACGAACTCAACTTTCAGCTGAAGCTGTCGGCGTTGATCTTTTCAAAAGCAAAAGCGATCCTGATTGTACCTGATCCTAAATCAGGATTTAAGTCATTAAGTGAATCAGCTCCGGGATTTGCAGGATATATAAGCACAAGTGTTACCCTCAAGTCGGAAAAAGAAGTGGTTAACGCGTTCATGCAAAATATGCCAAAAGTTATCTTTATTAACAGATCTGTTGCTGATGCGATTCTTAACGGATCGGGACATACGCTTGATGAACTTCAGAAAAAAATAGATTCCACCCTTACACCAAATTCTTTTCTGATAACGAATAAGCGTCTCAGAATCAATGAAGTAAGCATTAAAGAAGAAAAAATACTCAATAATATTGCAGGATATATTGAAGGAAGCGATCCCGTCAGGAAAAATGAAGTAGTCGTATTTTCCGGCCATTACGATCATATCGGCGCTTCCGGAAACATAGTTAATCCTGGCGCTGACGATGATGCTTCAGGTTGTGCTGCTCTTCTTTCAATGGCTAAGGCTTTTCAGAGTCTGCATAAAAAACCTTTGAGATCAATACTATTCCTCTGGGTTTCAGGGGAAGAGATCGGCTTATTCGGCTCAAAATCATATATTGACAATCCTTTATTCCCGCTGGATAAAACCGTTGCTGATCTGAATATGGATATGATTGGCAGAGTAAAAGGTGTTGCAGATACCACAGCTGATCATCCTATGACCGGACCCAATTCTGTTTTTGTTATTACAGATAATCAGAGCAAAGAACTGATTGATATTGCAAATGAGATCGATAAGAAATCCCCCCTTGATTTTGATTACAGCCTGAGCGGAAGAAATCATCCGTTACAGCTTTTTGCACGCAGCGACCATTATAATTTTGTTAAAAAAGATATACCTGTCTTATTCTTCTCTACAGGACTGCATACCGATTATCATACCCCCGGTGATGTTATTGAAAAAATCGACTTCAAAAAAATAGAATTAGTTGCCAGAACAATGTTCGATATCGGATTAGCTGTTGCGAATAAGAAAACAAGATTAGTAGTTGATAATCCTTATAGCTCATGGGGAAAAAACAAATAAGCCGTAAAGAATTCTTTTCTAAAGCCCTCCCAGGGATTGCCGGAATAAGTCTGTTATCAAAAAACCTTTCCGGACTCGTTTCCTCGGGATCTGAATTGAGAGATCTAGGGGATACCGGCATAAAGGTTAGTCCGATATGTTTTGGAGCTCCAAGAACAAATGAAGAATCGTTAATAAAATACGCACTGGAAAGAGGGATGAACTTTATTGATACAGGCCGTGCATATGGCAATGGGAACAATGAGAAACTGGTTGGAAGAGCAATATCGGGAATCAGAAGCAAGGTAGTTATCCAGTCAAAAATCCGGCTTGAAGAAAACGAACTGCCCTCAAAAGGGAAGGGAAAGAAAGGAGCCGGAGAGATAAGGAGTGCATTATCTTCCAAACTTGAAGCCAGTATGAAAGCTCTTAACACTGATTATATAGATGTTATGTTGTACCACGATGCAAAAGATGAAAACCTTCTTTTTCATCAGGAAACAATGAAGTTTTTTGAAGAAATGAAAAAGTCGGGCGTTTTAAAAGCTCATGGATTCTCAACCCACAACGATTATATGAACCTTCCTGTAAGAAATAATTCAGAAGCTTTCTACAATGTTATAATGGTTCCTTTTAACCATAAGGGTTCTTTTGTTCACTCAGTAAACGGCAGATACTCGGAATGGGATCAGAATAATCTTATTTCGATTCTTACTGAAGCCGGAAAGAAAGGAATTGGGGTTATTGCAATGAAAACCTGCTCCGGCGGAAAATACTCTCCATCAGCGATTATAGAGCCTGATTACAAGGAAGCTGTCCTATGGGTTCTGCAACATAAATTTATCAGTTCTGCATCCATTGCCATGTCGAGTTTTGAACAAGTTGATGAACACACATCGTGGCTAAGAGGTTAATAATACCAGTGCCGAAGTAAGTTTACCAGGGTCATCTGGCATTTACAGGGAAGAAACACCTGACAGGAACAGCATATTTCTTATCAATATCAGGGATACCATTCCCATTTGTATCTTTCATTGAACTAAGGAATTCCAGAAGTGCCAGCCACTCTTTACCCTCCTGGATACCTGCCAGCTTTTCATCCATATCGATTACGGTGGTTTTCATATCTTTTATTTTATTGCCGGCAATATCCTTTGGAACTACATTTATCAGACCAAAACTCATCTTTTTGATTATACCTATAAATCCAAGCATATAGGAATTGGCTGTAACAGAATATAAATGTTTATTCTTTTTCGAAAAGTCAACATTTACAGTCCCGCCATCGGAATGGAGGATCTCTATCTTTTTTATCTTTTTGAGCAGTCCTTTATCAGGACTATATTCTACTCTGAGACCTGAATAATAACAATAGTTATCAGCACTCGATTTATAAGCAACCAGCAATATTTCAATAATACTTTTTAATTCCCTTCCGGTAAAATATGTCCTTGAAAGAGGATAACCCGGAACGTTATTATTCCCTGACCCCAGCGGCACAACCCTGAAAATATCTGCTGCCGACTGTACTCCTGGCAGTATCCTATCAAAGAGCACACCTGCAGCAACCATGCTGACATCTGTACCTTGCCCGGTGTGATTATTGACAGAATAATGGATTGCATCAGCAACGATGGGTCCGAGATTACTATTAATATAGTCACTACCGTCATTGCCTTCCAGTACAAAATCCGTTTCAGCCACAGCCCTGGAATAATCCTTATCAAGAGGTTTAAGAATTTCAGATGATATTCTTTCTTTTTGTTCATCAATTAGTTGATTTATATTTTTATCACCCATGATTCTGTCATCAACAGGAATCAACTCATATCCATCAACTTTCAGATTTCCCTTTGAATATGTCAACGAAAGCCGACCAACAAATTGGCCAAATTCACCTGCCTGGACAATAGGGATCCCATTTATAATCAGGGGCTGTTCGAGTTTCGTATGCGAATGCCCTCCAACAATAAGGTTAATGCCACTCACTGCCCTGGCAAGGTCAACATCCTCCCCTCCCCATTCACCATTCTTATCTTTTCTTACACCGGAGTGAGAGAGACAAATTATAAGATCGCATTTTTCGCGTTTAAGTTCTTTCACCATTTTCTTTGCAAAAGAGGTTTGTTTTGCAAAAGTGACTGGTTTAGCTTTAGGAGCAACACGGGCCGCATCTTTTCCTAAGATTGAAAAAATACCGATTTTAATTCCATCCTTTGTCAGTACTAATTTTCTGCTGATAATATTATCCGAGAATAGTTTTTCAAGAGCATCACTACTGCTATCTTTCTTATCAAAAACTGCATTGCTTGCAAGAAGTGAAGGAATTTCTCCCTTCAATCGGGAAGTATTGATAACGGCAGCCAGCCATTCAGTCCCGAAATCATATTCATGATTGCCAAGGCCTATGGCATCATACCCCATTGTTTTCATTAATCTCAGCTGAAAACCGGTTTCTTTCTCAATACTGGGAAAGAGTGTGCCCATCAGAAAATCGCCGGCATCGAGGATCAAAGTTGTTCCTTTGCTGGCCTCCTTCTCTGCTTTCATAATGGCAGCTATCCTGGCAAATCCGCCAACTGTATTGTCATCATTAACTTTAAGAGGCGTATAAGCTGATTCAGGGGCGTAACCGATAAGACGCGAATGAAGATCATTTGTATGAAGAATGGTAATCTTCTTTTCTGTTTGGGCTGATAACGAATGGATTAAAATAATCCATATTAAAAAAACTAATGTCTTCCTCATAATCAGGTATATTGGGTAAATATAAATCTAAATAAATAAATTCCAAATCTGTTTTAAACCACCTCAGCCACAATAAAAGTGCTGCCTCCAATGAATATCATGTCAGTATTTTTTGCGTTTTTTCTTGCCGAGGAAAGAGCAGTTTTAACATCAGGAAAACTCAGCCCATAGAGTCCGTATTTTTCAGCTTCCGTTTGAAGTATCTCTTCATTAAGTGCCCTTGGGACTGGCGCTTTTGTAAAGTAATAATACGCATCTTTTGGGAAGAGTGGCAAGACTGATTTCAGATCTTTATCATTTACAAAACCAAGGATTATATGCAAAGCCGATTTTTGAATATGACCTATCTGATCAATCACGTATTCCAAACCTTCTCTGTTGTGTCCTGTATCACAAATAGTTAATGGAGCCGTACTTAATATTTGCCATCGTCCGTAAAGACCTGTGTTTAAAATAACTTTTCTAATGCCATCAGCAATATTCTTTGCTGAAATGTTCAAAACTTCTTTTAAAATATCGAAAGATGCAAAAACCGCCTGAAGGTTCTTTGACTGATAATCCCCGCCAAGTAATATTTTCCCCTGGTATTTATGATTGGTTGACAAATCAGTCATTAAATACTCTCTTTCTCCATTATTGCTTTCGGATTTTCCAAGATCGCATGAAAAGCATTTATCAGCAAAACGGATCTGTGAATATGATTCATTCGCTTTTTTAATAAAAACTTCTTTTGTTTCCTCTTGTGTTTCACTAATTAATACGGGTACCTTCTTTTTTATTATTCCTGATTTTTCAACAGCGATCTTTTCTAAAGTATCACCCAGCACGTCCATGTGATCGTGACCTATATTTGTAATTACCGATAAAACAGGATTTATGATGTTTGTCGAATCAAGCCGGCCTCCCAGACCAACCTCAATAACAGCAACATCTACCCTGCATTCAGCAAAATAATTTAAAGCCATTGCCACAGTCATTTCGAAAAATGACGGTTTCATTGACTCAATAATTTCCCTGTGTTTTGTAACAAATGTCACTACATCATTTTCAGCGATCATATCTCCATTCACTTTTATTCTTTCCCTGAAGTCTTTAAGATGTGGTGAAGTATACAGTCCCGTTTTATAGCCGGCTTCCTGCAAAATGGAAGCAATCATATGTGAAACTGATCCTTTACCATTTGTTCCCGCGATATGAATTGTGAGGTATTTAAGGTGAGGATTACCGAAATAATTGTCGAGGGCGAGTGTATTATTAAGGTCATTCTTATAGGCAGCCTTTCCTATCCTGTGATAGGCAGGAAGCTGACTGAACAAAAACTCAACGGTTTGGGAGTACGTCATGATACAAAATAACAAACTTAAACATTTCATAACAATTTATACCTTAAAATAGTTATTTTTGCAGAAAGGAACCTGTCTGTAGTTTAAGATGTAAACTATTGATATTAAATGTTTTACGATGAAAAAGAAACACAACAAGAAACTTTTTATAATAGATACCAACGTTTTGCTCCATGATTATAAATGTATTTACAATTTTGAAGAAAATGATATTATAATTCCTATAGTGGTACTGGAGGAGCTCGATAAATTCAAGAGGGGAAATGATCTGATCAACTTTCATGCACGTGAGTTTACTCGGGAGCTTGACAAACTTTCAGGGGATATGTTACTGACTGCCAACATTCCCCTGGGGGAAAATCTTGGGAATATGCATATTGAGACGGGCAAAGACTTCTCGGAAAAGGTAAATCAATCCTTCCCTGAAAGAACAGCGGATCATAGGATTCTGGCGATTGCCGAATATGTATGTAGTGCCAATAAAGATAAAACAGTTGTTCTGATAACAAAAGACATCAATCTCAGGATGAAGGCCAAATCATTGGGTATAATAGCCCAGGATTACGAAAATGATAAGGTTGCCAATATAGACGATCTATACAAAGGTATAAGAGTGCTTGAAGGAGTTAACCAGGAATCAATAAGCAAGCTGTATGAAGTTCCCGAAGGAGTCAATTCAGCAGAATTTAATCTTGAACCGAATCTGACCGGACACCAGTTTTTTATCATGAAAAATAACGGATCAAGTGCTCTTGCGCATTATAATCCTGTTAACAAAACCCTCAGCAGGGTTATCAAACAGACAACATACGGTATAGATCCAAGAAATGCTGAACAGACATTCGCTATCGAAGCTCTGTCGAACCCTGATATTCAACTGGTTTCCTTAACAGGTAAAGCCGGAACAGGGAAAACGCTTCTTGCTCTCGCAGCTGCTCTCCAGCAACATAAAAGATACAAACAGATTTTCCTTGCCCGTCCGATTGTTCCACTTGCAAATCGTGACCTTGGTTTTTTACCAGGTGACGTCAAAGAAAAAATGGACCCCTACATGCAGCCTCTTTATGATAATCTGACTGTTATCAAACATAAGTTCAGCCATCAGAGTCCTGAATTTCTTCGGATTAATGATATGATGAAAGATGACAAACTCGTCATAACACCCCTGGCATATATAAGAGGCCGGAGTCTCTCCAGTATCTTCTTTATTGTTGATGAAGCACAAAATCTTACCCCGCACGAAATTAAAACAATAATAACCAGAGCCGGAGAAGGAACCAAAATGGTCTTTACGGGCGATATTGAACAGATAGACTCACCATATCTTGATACAGCCTCAAACGGATTAAGTTATCTGTCTGATAAAATGAAGGATCAGGACATTTTTGCACATGTGAACCTTGTAAAGGGAGAACGCAGCTTTCTGGCTGAACTTGCCAGCAAGCTACTCTGAGGTTAAGGTTAGTTAAGGTTAAGGTTAAGGTTAAGGTTAAGGAGGGATGGGAGAAATAATGGATCAGGAAAAGAAAAAAGTAGCTTTCCATACGCTTGGATGTAAACTCAACTTTGCCGAGACATCAACTATTTCAAGATCATTTCCTGAAGAGAAATTTGAAAGAGTTCCTGCATCCGCAAAAGCTGATATATATGTGATCAATACCTGTTCTGTCACTGATGCAGCAGATAAGAAATGCAGGCAGGCAATAAAGAAATTTATCAACCTCTCACCAGAGGCCTTCATAGCTGTGGTTGGCTGTTATGCGCAGCTAAAACCTCAGGAAATATCTGTTATCCCGGGTGTTGATCTAGTGCTTGGTTCGAACGAGAAGTTCGACCTGTCTGATTATTTGGTCAGTTTTGATAAGAAACAAAAGACTGAAATTCATTCGCACGGTCTCATTCCGGACGATAGTTTTAAGCCTTCATTTTCCGTAGGTGACAGAACAAGGTCATTTCTGAAAATCCAGGACGGATGTGATTACGGATGTTCATATTGTACAATCCCGCTTGCACGGGGAAGGAGCAGAAATCCTGATATTTCCACTATAATCAATGAAGCGGAATATATAGCCGGAACAGGCATAAAAGAGATAGTTTTGACAGGTGTCAACATCGGTGATTTTGGAAGATCAACGGGTGATTCCTTTGTCATACTTCTGAAAGAACTGGTTAAGGTACAGGGAATTGAAAGGTTCAGAATATCTTCTATCGAGCCAAACCTGTTAAGCGATGAATTAATTGCTCTGACAGCAAAGAATGAAAAAATCCTTCCTCATTTCCATATTCCTTTACAAAGCGGATCTGATAAAGTGCTTGGACTCATGAGAAGAAGATATACCAGGGATGTCTTTGCTTCCAGATTAAGAATGGTTAAGGAGAAGATGCCTTTGGCGGGAATTGGTGCTGATGTAATAGTCGGGTTCCCGGGAGAGACAATTTCTGATTTTGAGGATACTTACTCATTTCTTGAAAACACTCCTCTCTCCTACCTGCACGTCTTCACTTTTTCAGAAAGACCTGGTACGATAGCAGAAATGTTGCCCGGAAAGGTATTATTCAAGGATAAGGAAACAAGAAGTAAAAGACTGATAGAGCTTTCTCACAGGAAAAATCTTATTTTTATTGAATTCAATATTAACCAGGTAACAAACGTATTGTTTGAAAAAACTTACAGTGAAGGATTAATAACCGGTTTTACATCGAATTATATCAGGGTGGAATATCCATGGGAATCCAGACTTGCCGGACAGATAAAAAAAGTAAAACTTAAAGGAATATCACCTTCAGGAAGAATGAGTATTGAATTATTAGAATAAACTATGATCAATCTTAAGGATATTTGTACGGAAATTGAAAAAGCTGCCCGGGAGACAGGCGAATTTATTCATAAGGAATCCCTGGGTTTTGATATCACCAGGACAGAAAGAAAAGGATTGAATAATTTTGTCAGTTATGTTGATAAGGGATCTGAAAAGATGATTGTAGAAAAGTTAAGCCTTCTCCTTCCTGAAGCCGGATTTCTTGCTGAAGAAGGAACCTCAAAAAAAATCGGAGTTAAGTACTGCTGGGTAATAGATCCTCTTGATGGCACAACAAATTTCCTGCATGGGCTGCATCCATATGCAATAAGTATAGCGTTGAAGGAATACGATGAGGTTATTGCAGGGGTTGTTTATGAAGTAAGTGGAAATGAATCATTTACTGCATGGAAAAATGGCGGAGCATGGCTTAATGGTTCACGGATACATGTATCGCAGGCCGCTAAACTAACTGACAGTCTTATAGCCACCGGGTTGCCATACACTGATTTCAATCAGCTCGATGCTTATATGAAATGCCTTACTTACTTCTGTGAACATACCCATGGTATCAGGAGACTTGGATCAGCAGCTACCGATCTTGCGTATGTTGCCTGCGGCAGATTCGAAGCATTCTGGGAATATAGTCTGCACCCATGGGATATTGCTGCCGGTATGCTTTTGGTCAGAGAGGCGGGAGGCAGGGTAAGCGATTTTTCAGGTAATGAGAAGAATATTACAGGAGAAGAATTTGTAGCTGCAAACAGCGCCGTATTCACTGAAGTTCTGGAAATTGTCAGTAAATTTATGAAAAATTAAATCCTTTTCCGAAATGGATGCAATCGGTTACTACATATTTTACGGCATAAACTGGGTTTTATCATTTCTGCCTCTGCGGATTTTGTATATCATTTCCGATTTCGTTTATCTTCTGCTTTTTTATTTCCCTTCGTATCGCAGGAAAATTGTTGAAACCAATCTCAAAAACTCTTTCCCTGAAAAAACTCAGGAAGAGCTTAGATCCATCGAAAAAAAATTTTACAAACACCTTGCAGATCTTTTGATTGAGACCTTTAAGCTTCACCACATGTCCAGAAAGGAACAGATGAAACGATTTACATACAGTAATATTGAAATTATCGACAAACTAAGGGAGGAGAAAAGGGATATAATTGCTGTTCTCGGTCATTATAATAATTGGGAATGGCCTACAATGCTTCCATATTATCTTCAATACAAAACTGTTATTATCTTTAAACCTTTGCAAAACAAGTATTTTAACAGCTTTATTAATAATCAAAGATCAAAAGATGGCATAGTTCTTACTCCAACATCTCAGATAATAAGGGAAATAATAAACTACCGGAATAATAACATAAATACACTTTCAGTTTTCCTCTCCGACCAGATTCCTGCAAAGGGAGATATCAAATACTGGACAAATTTTCTCAACCAGGATACTGCGGTATTTACAGGAGCCGGTAAAATTGCTTCAAAATACGATATGGCAATTGTATTTTTCCATATTCAAAAAGTGAAACGTGGTCATTACAATCTTGACATAGAACTTCTTCATGAACATACCGCCGGACTTACGGAAAATCTTATAACAGAATCTCATGTCAGACGGCTGGAAGAGATCATCAGAGAAAAACCTGAGTACTGGATCTGGAGCCATAGGCGCTGGAAACACAAAAAGCCTGTTGAAAATGTATAAAACAGCAATTGTAATTTTAAACTGGAATGGACTGGGTTATCTGAAAATGTTCCTGGGAATTGTTATAAAATATTCCGTGGATGACGAAACAGTAGTATGTGTTGCAGATAATGGGTCAACAGATGGGTCACCGGAATGGATAGCTGAAAATCATAAGGAGGTAAAACTAATATTGCTGGACAAAAACTATGGGTTTGCCGGCGGATATAACCATGCAATTAATCAGCTCGATGCCAGATACCTCGTTTTGTTGAATTCTGATATTGAAGTTACTGATGGCTGGCTTCGTCCCCTTGTAAGCCTCATGGATAACAATCCTGATGTCGCATCCTGTCAGCCGAAAATACTCTCATATTCTAAGAAAGATTATTTCGAGCATGCCGGTGCAGCTGGCTGTTTCATTGATAAATACGGTTATCCTTTCTGCCGTGGACGAATTATCAGTAAAGTAGAAAAAGATAAAGGCCAGTATGATTCCCCGGTTAATATATTCTGGTCGAGCGGAGCATGTATGATTGTGCGAAAAGATGCATGGGAAAAATGCGGTGGATTTGATGCTGATTTTTTTGCCCACATGGAAGAGATTGATTTGTGCTGGCGTTTTAATAAAGCAGGATATCGTGTTTGCTATACACCTGAATCAGTGATCTACCATGTAGGTGGAGGAACCCTTCCATATAGTTCACCTTTTAAGACATACCTCAACTTCAGAAACAGCCTTTTTCTTCTTTATAAAAACCTCCCGGATGATAAATTACAGTCTGTTTTATTCAAAAGAAGAGTTTTAGACGGGGTAGCCGCAATATTCTTTCTCATGAAAGGCAGTTTCGGAAGTGTAAAGTCCGTCTGGAAAGCTCACAGGGATTATTATAAAGTTTTAGATGAACTCAAAGAAAAAAGAAAATCTGTCAAGAGATTAGAGGTAGACCATGTTCCTGCACCCGTTTTGAACAAGAGCATTGTTTTTGAGTTTTATGTTAAGGGCAATAAAACATATGAAAGCCTTTTTTCATAAAACTGACTAAAATGAGAAAATATCAAATGATAGTATTTTTTTCCATAGTACTCATAATTTACTCTCTGGTAAATATTTATATCTTTTACAAAGGGTACAATGCACTCCTGTGCCTGCAAAATCACAGGCTGCTTTATTCAATTGTCTTTTTCTTATTTTCAGTGATTTTTATAGCTGCTAAGATTCTTGAATCACGACATTCTTCAGTTATTACTGATATTCTGAATATTCTGGGCGGATTCTGGCTTGCATTCATGCTATATGGTTTTATATTTTTCCTTCTTTCTGATATCGTCTTGCTGTTGCTTCGAATTCCCGGAATAATACGGGCAGAAAATATCTTTCTCTTCAGGAAATGGTCTTTTATAATTATTGCTTCAGTTTCTTCCCTGCTTATTATCGGAGGGTTTATAAATGCATTAATCCCGGTTACAAAAGAATATAATATTACTGTTAACAAATCTGCCGGGAAGGTAAAAACCTTGCGCATTGCCGCTGTATCTGATATTCATCTGGGAAGCATTATAAGAAAACGAAGTATTAAAAAGCTATCCTTAATTCTTAAGGATCTGAAACCTGATATGGTCCTGCTTCTTGGTGATATTGTCGATGGTGAAATTGGTCCGGTATTGAGAGGAGACCTGCTACAGTACTTTACCAGCCCCAGGAGCATTGATGGTCTGTTTGCTATTACCGGTAACCATGAATTTATCGGAGGTGCCAACAAAACTATTCCCTATATTAAAAGCAAAGGAATAAGAGTCTTAATGGATGAAATTGTAACTCTTGAGGGTGGCATTCAGCTGATAGGAAGAATCGACAGGGATTCATACCGGTTTTACAGAAAAGAAAGGTTACCCCTGGAGGAACTTATGAAACAGGTGGATACTACGAAACCTGTCATCCTGCTTGATCATCAGCCTTTCCATCTGGATGAAACTGCGAAATATGGTATTGACCTGCAGCTTTCAGGACATACACATAACGGACAGATGTGGCCCCTTAATTATGTCACCTCGATGATCTATGAATTAAGTTATGGTTATCTGAAAAAAAGAAACACATATTTCATAGTCTCTTCAGGCTATGGTTTATGGGGACCAAGAGTCAGATCGGGCAGCAGATCTGAGGTCCTTTTAATCAACATAAAGTTTACAGGAACCGAAAATAGTTTAAAATGAATTATTAAAGCAGGTCATAGACTTTCTCAAGTCTTATTCCTCTGGAGCCCTTAATAAGAATAGTGTTCCCCTTAACAGGCTCTTGTTTAATAAAATCAATCAGCTCATCGACATTATTAAAAGCCTTAAACCCCGATTTTGATGAGATCTTTTTAAACACTGGACCAACAAGAAGAGCCTTTTCAATAGTGTACTCCTGAAGACTATTTAATATTTTTATATGTTCTTCTTCGCTTTTTTCACCAAGTTCAAGCATATCACCGAGGACAACTATTTTCCGGTCAGCTTTAATAGCTGAAAACGATTCCAGTGCCAGATGCATACTCGTCGGATTGGCATTATATGAATCGCAGATCAGCATATTGCTCTTTGTGATTTTCACCTGCGATCTGTTATTGGCCGGCTGATATTTTTCAATAGTGCTAACAATATCATTTATCTCCACACCAAAGAAAAGGCCTGACGCTACAGCTGCTCTGACATTTTCCAGATTATAGTTCCCAAAAAGATTGGTACTTATGTTAAAAGCATGATGAAGATATGTTATTGAAATTCTGAGATTAAGATCCGATGAAACGCTTTCAACAATAAGATCAGTACCTGTCGGATCAGAAAATGGTACAGCCCGGTTTATGAGCTTAAAAATTTTTTCAGCAAGCACAGGATCTTTGTCGTTATAAAGCGCAATTCCGTTCACCTTGCGCAGATATTCATAAAGTTCGGTTTTTGATCTTACAACTCCATCGACTGATCCAAAACCTTCAATATGCGCAGTACCTATATTCGTAATTATTCCGTGATCGGGTTTTGCAATAAGACATAAAGTTCTGATCTCTCCTATATGGCTGGCTCCCATCTCAATTATCATTAATTCAGTACCAACGGGGGCAGATAAAATTGTAAGCGGGACTCCGATATGATTATTAAGGTTTCCTTTTGTAAAATGAACCTTATACTTATTTGATAAGATTGCGGCAAGCAACTCTTTGGTGGTGGTCTTACCATTAGTGCCGGTAATGGCAAGTACCGGAACGTTCAGCTCCTTCCTGAAATGTGCGGCAAGAGCCTGCAGTTCAAAAAGGCAATCATCTACAAGTATTGTCTTTTCAGTTTCAAAAACAGGATCATCAATAACAGCCCATGAAGCTCCTTTTTCCAGGGCCTCGGAAGCAAATTTATTTCCGTTATACCTGTCTCCCCACAGTGCAAAGAAAATCTGGCCTTTCCCGATTTTCCGGGAATCAGTTGTCACCCCTGTTGATTCTTTAAAGAGGTCGTACAGTTGTTCAGTTTTCATATTCTTAAAAAAATGCCTCATTATGATTGCATAATGAGGCCTAATATTTTCAGAGAACCGGATTTTTTCAGAGACCGGAAGGGCTTCCAACCCTTATCATGGCGCATCTGAATCCGATATCATCTCTACTGCTTTCCTGATCAAGGAATCTTCTTGTCGACGGATTAAGCCAATAGGCTCTGTCTTTCCATGATCCGCCTTTATATACACGAGCATTATCATTGATAAGTGTAACAAAATCGTTACTGCCGGCAGTATTATCCTGTGCGTACATCCTGAGAGAGCCTTTTTTATTATCCTCTACTGTAAAATCGGTCCCTCCTCCTCCGGGTATTGCAGACTGAAGGTCGCCATCCCTGTAGTTTCTGTAATCGCCTTTCTGATAATTATATCTGTTTGCCACATCTGAATCTTTTACGGTATCGATAATCAAACGTCCGAGTTTGTCTTTTGCAACTACAGAACCATTTGCATCGCGTCGCAGATCGGTATATACATTCCCTCTGAAAGGATTAAAGCCATCAACGTCTTCTGAAGTGAGGGGGCGGTAAACATCCTGTACCCATTCATTAACATTTCCTGCCATGCAGTAAAGTCCATAGTCGTTTGGCCAGTATGATTTTACGTCAACAGTAATACTTCCGTTATCATTCAGACTTCCGGCTACTCCCATAAGGTCGCCTCTTCCGCGTACAAAGTTAGCCATCATCTCTCCCCTGTTCTTTTTGTTTGAGTTTCTGACATTATGACCATCCCATGGATAAATTCTTCTTTCATAGATTCTCTCTTCAAAAGTGTTCCCTCTGAGCGCATAGGCTGCAAATTCCCATTCTGCTTCTGTGGGCAGCCTGTAACTTGGGAGAAGCACTCCGTCTTCAAAATTTGTCCGGCGCTCAGTCTGATTTGGATTAAGGCTTGGCCTTAACTGATTAACAACGCCTTCGTATTGGCCTGCAAGATATGCTTCTGTATTAAAGTTCTTTTCATTTGTCTGGTTTGGGTCGGGGTTCAATTCTCCTTCATCAATAAGCAACTGTTCATTGACCCTGTCAGTTCTCCAAAGGCAAAAATCGTTTGCTTTAATCCAACTTACGCCGACGACCGGATAATTATTATATGACGGGTGCCGGAAATAATATTCAACATACGGATCGTTGAAACCCATCGGAGTTCTCCAGACAAGGGTATCAGGCAGAGCTCTTCTATACACTTCAGGATAATCTTTATATACCCTGCGCAGCCAGAAAAGGTACTCCCGGTAGTCAACATTCTTAACCTCTGTTTCATCCATATAAAATGATGATACAGTGACAGTTCTTGGTTTGTTATTCCAGTCGAACATAACATCCTGCTGCACCTGGCCCATGGTAAAACGTCCACCCTCTATCAACACCAGACCAGGACCTGTTTTCTGGTCAGCTCCAAGAGCAACTTCAAATCCGCCATTGTCAGGATTATTATACTCCCAGCCTGTTGAAGTGGAAACATTATCTTTCCCCTTTTTCTTAAATATGCAGGACGTAAAAAGTAAGACAGTGATTAAAACAACTGGTAAGGCTCTGAATTTATACATAACTCCTTTAGTTTTATGGCACTTAAGAATACCCAAATATAATTATTTTTACTAATACAACATTTTTACTCATCAAATATAACTACAATTTAGGGAAATTTATTGTTTTGATCAGATTTCTTTTTTCAACTTTATCTAAACTGAATGCCAGTCCTGTCTGATGCAGAAGTGAAAATGGCAATAACTTATTTGCAGAAACAATATTAAACCTGTAATTGTAATAAATGCTTATTCTACCAGCCTTGAAAGAAAAACCTGTCTGTAAATTCAAGCTTTTAGCATTATCACCTAAAATTACAGCATTGATTGCTAAATATTTACTTTCAATTGATGCTCCGCCACCACCGGTAAAGTATCGATTTTGCAGGCTGAAATAAGTAAGAGGCAGTATTCTAAGGTTTTGTGTCTTACTAAGGATAAAATCGCCGGAAAGATGAACAAGAAGCTTTCTTTTTAGTTTTTCATTGGAATTACCGGTTGAGGACAAATCAGGTTCGGCAAGATGAGTAATCGAAAAACCGCCTGAAAATTTTCCTGAAGCGAAAAGAAATCCCGCTCCTACATCAAATACGGTTTTCCCTGAAGAAGCAAGCGCTTCAGATGAGGGAATAGACACTCCTCCAAGCGGATCAATCTGATCAGGCAATATTGCATCGGTAAAGTTAAAGCCCCTGTGATAAAATGAAGCGGAAAGACCTGCATTAATGAAAAGATCCTTTCCTGCCTGCAAAAAATATGCGTATGATAATGCTCCCCTGATATCATTTATTATGCCCCCCAGGTAATTATCAGCAAGAGAAAGCCCTGCTCCTCCGTGTAACTTTGACAAATAGGAATCGTAAGAAAAATAAACAGAATGAAGGTTATAATTATTGCCGGGATAAAAGTTAGAATATGACAACCGAAGAACTCCGTCTCCTTCACTACCGGCAAGAGCAGGATTATTCATCATCATATTCTGATAGCCTGGCCCCTCATCAGCCTCCTGGCCAAAACAATACGCAGGTATGAAGGTGATGAATAAAAGGATATTAAGAAGTCGTCTCAACATATTAAAATTACTGCAATATCAACGTAACGATGTCGTTATTATTATAATAGACCATTGCATACAAAAAAACACAATAAGTTAGCAAACAAAAAGCACATTTCTATCTTTGTCAGTACTAATGATAAGATTTTCTCAAATATTATTTTTGTATTTATTGTTATCTGCTAACCTGTTTGCACAGGATTCCAAAGATAGTTATTCTTCTACCTCTAAACTCTCAACAGGTAAATGGTTCAGGATTGCCGTCACTTCAGACGGGATTTACAGAATTGATTATTCAAAGCTCAAACAGCTTGGATTGGAGAATCCCTCAAATCCAAGGATTTTTGGCAACAATTTCGGTCAGATGTCATATTATAATGATGCGCCAAAACCAGACGATCTGAAAGAGCTGGCTATCCTTACTTTTACAGGCAGTGACGGCCTATTTAATGAAGGAGATTATCTGCTGTTTTATGCAAAAGGAACAGGCAGGTGGATTTATAACCAGGTGAACAACATGTATGATTACAATCATCACAATTATTCCGACACTGCATTTTATTTCATCACCTCAGGTTCAATACCCGGTAAAAAGATACTGACTGGCTTCAGAGCCCATGCAGCCAGCAAACTATAGCTCATCCGAGTCCGACGCACTATTCATACATGAACAGGATGTTGAAAACATTAAAAAATCGGGCAGAGAGTGGTTTCAGGAAATTTCGACTATTCATATCGACCCGGGTTTTTCGGAAATTTCAACTTCCGAAAATGTAAAATACAATATCAGGGTAGCTGCCCGGGCATCCGTTCCGACTTTCTTCAGGATATATGAAGGTACTTCTCTTAAAAAAAGTATACAGGTACAGGGAGTCAATCTGTTTGATGAGACCGGCACCTATTTTCAGATTACCGACTCAACAGGTTCAATACTGCCTTCATCAACATCGCCTGTTTACGATATAAAATTTTATAATAGCGGAGAAACCGGCGCTCATGGATGGCTTGACTGGATAACTCTGCAGGGAAGAAAATCAAATTCCTTTTCCGGTCCGGTGACGGAATATTGTGATTCACGATCTGTTGCTCCGGGCAGAATAACCGGTTTCACAATCCGTAACCTTAACAATGAAGCTTTAATATGGGATGTTACTGATCCGTTCAATGCAAAGCAGATTCAGTATACAAGAACAGGAGAAAGTATCGGGTTTAAAAGTCTTACAGATTCACTTAAGACATTTATTGCCTTTACGGCTGCCAATGCAATTACACCTGTAATTAAGCAGGAAGTGATTCCTAACCAGGATCTTCATTCATCTGCATCTGCCGATATGATTATTATTACCCATCCATTGTTCAGATCATATGCTCAGGAACTTGCAGACATACACCTTAACAACGATGGACTGATTTCTCAGATTGTCACTCCTGAACAGATTTATAATGAATTTTCAGGAGGGATACCGGATATTGCCGCTATCAGAAATTTTGTAAGAATGAAGTATCAGAAACAAAAAGGAAGCAGCCGGCCTCTTAAATATCTTCTTCTCTTTGGCGATGGCTCATATGAGAATAAAACTCCTCCCCCGGACAATCCCAATTTCATTCCTACATATCAGTCAGAGAATTCAAATGTGGTTGTTTCTTCCTTTACCTCTGATGATTTCTACGGTCTTCTTGATGATGGAGAAGGGGAAGCAGAGGGTACTGAGGATATAGGTATTGGCCGCCTGCCTGTTTCAGATACGACCCAGGCTGGTACTGTCCTTGCGAAAATTAAAAGATACCTTGATCCTGCCAATATGGGCGACTGGAAAAATGTGATATGCCTTACCGCCGATGATGAAGATGGAAATACTCATATGTCTGATGCCGAGGGTCTTGCAGCTGTTATTAATGATAGTGTTCCAGTTTATAATTTAGATAAAATCTATCTGGACGCTTTCAAACAAACAACTTCGGTAAACGGACAGTCCTATCCTGAGGTGAATAAAGCAATCAACGACCGTATAAATTCAGGATGTTTGATTTTTAATTATACAGGCCATGGCAGCGAGAGCGGGCTTGCCGCTGAAAGAGTGGTGAAAACAGAAGATATCAATTCATGGAAAAATGGTGGAAAACTACCACTTTTTATAACGGCGACCTGCGAATTCAGCCGCTTCGATGATATTGATCTAAATTTGTCAACAAGACAAATAACCGGGAAGACTTCTGCCGGAGAGCTGGTGCTTTTGAACAAGGAAGGTGGCGGTATTGCGTTGATGTCTACCACCAGACTTGTTTATTCAGCTCCTAATTTTTTCCTGAACAAAAACATCTTCAATTGTGCTTTTAATCATGATGCAGACGGTAACTCCCTGTGTCTGGGTGACATTATCAGGATCGCTAAAAACAATTCGGGAAACGGACCGAATAAAAGGAATTTTACTCTGCTGGGCGATCCGGCATTAAAACTTGCCTACCCATATCATGGGAAGGTCATTACAGACTCTGTCAATAACATGCCTGTTTCTGAAAATATTGACAGTCTGAAAGCACTCTCTGTTATTACTGTTTCCGGGCATATTGAAGATCGGTCAGGAAAACCTTTGAGTTCGTTCAATGGAGTCGTTTCTCCAGTAGTATATGATAAAGCTGCTAAAATAAAAACCCTCGCAAATGACGGAGGTCCGAGTATGACTTTCAGTCTCAGGAACAATATTCTTTTCAGCGGAAAGACAATGGCTAAAGATGGAAGATTCCGTTTTACTTTTATGGTTCCCAGGGACATAAATTATTCATTCGGTTCCGGAAAAATCAGCTATTATGCCAATGATGATAAACAAGATATGAACGGAAGCTTTAACGATATAATCGTGGGTGGTTTCTTTAAAACACTTATTGCTGACAATGAGGGTCCCGAAATTCAATTATATATGAACGACACCCTCTTCAGAAGTGGCGGAATAACGGATGGCAATCCCACACTGCTGGCACTTTTAAAAGATAAGGACGGCATTAATACGACCGGATCAGGTATAGGACATGATTTAACAGCTTTCCTTGATAATGAACCAAATAAATCATTTATTCTTAATAATTATTATGAAAATGATTTCGATAATTTTATGAAAGGCAGAATAACTTACAGTCTTTCAGGATTAACTGCCGGCAGTCATTCGCTTACAGTAAAAGCCTGGGACAATTTCAACAACTCATCAGAAAAATCCATTTCATTTCAGGTGTTATCCGGGGGGAAATTTATCCTGAAAAACCTTCTGAACTATCCGAATCCCTTCATAAGTGAGACCAGTATCAGCCTGGAACACAACAGACCCGATAACGAGCTAAGTGTCACAATAAATATTTTTAGAATTGATGGAGGAATAATTAAAATCATTAAAACAAAGGTATTACCATCAGGATATAATCTTCCTCCTGTAATCTGGGATGGAAATGATGATGGAGGTAAGAGAGCAGGCAGAGGAATCTATCTTTACACAGTTATCCTTACTACGGGAAATGGTGAGACAGCAAGGGCTTCCGGACGTATGATCATTTTGTAAGAGTTGCACAATATTAAGGATAAAAAATAGTTTTATATTTGTAAAATCGTAGAATGATAAAAACATTATGAAGAAAAAGATAATTGCAGTTGTGCTATTCCTTTTAGTGCTATCAGGCAGAACCATACTTCTTTCGCAACAGAGTACCGGGGAACTTAATGCCATACAGACTGTAGTACCCTTCCTGACAATAGCTCCTGATTCAAGAGCCGGAGCTATGGGTGATGCCGGTGTTGCAACGTCTCCTGATGTTTACAGTCAGCACTGGAATCCAGCTAAATTTGCTTTTATTGACGGTAATGCCGGAGTTGGAATATCTTATTCTCCATGGCTGAGAAATCTTGTTCCTGATATAAATATAGCTTACCTTGCCGGATATAAAAGACTCGATACCAAACAGGTGTTATCTGCAAGTCTTCTCTATTCTTCTCTCGGGGATGTACCATTCACGGATGAATTTGGGAATCTGGAACGCACTTTTAATCCTAATGAATTTGCGATCGATGCCGGTTATTCAAGGTTATTTTCTGAATATCTTTCCGGAGGAATCGCTTTCAGGTTCATCTACTCAAACTTAACTGGCGGGTCTTACTCAGGAGGAGTTGCCACCAGACCAGGAATCTCATTTGCAGCTGATATTTCAGGATATTACCAGAAGAAGGTCAGTATTTTCGCCAAGGACGGACAGATTGGGTTTGGGCTCAATTTCTCAAATATAGGATCAAAGATGAGTTATTCATCGTCACAAACATCAGATTTTATTCCTATGAATATGCGCCTTGGTGCATCTGCTACAATCAACCTGGACCACTTCAATAAAATCATGGCAACTATCGACCTGAATAAACTTCTCGTGCCTACACCTCCCATTTATAGCAGCACCCGTCCTGATAGTATAATCAAAGGCAAAGATCCCAACGTCTCTGTTCCTGTCGCAATATTTCAATCTTTCTTTGATGCCCCGGGAGGGTTTAAGGAAGAAATGCATGAAATAACCTATTCAACCGGATTGGAATACTGGTATAATAACCAGTTTGCAATCAGGGGAGGTTATTTTCATGAAAATGCTACCAAGGGAAACCGTAAATACTTCACTGCAGGGGCAGGGTTCAGATTAAAAGCATTTACACTTGATTTCTCCTATCTGATGCCACTTTCACAAAATCATCCTCTTGCACGTACTTTGAGATTTTCCATCGCATTCGAATTCAATGCGCTAAGGAACGCCAACAGATCAAAGGCATGAACATCAGAATCGGGCAGGGAATTGATTTTCACCAGCTTGAAACAGGTTTGGATTTATGGTTAGGAGGCGTAAAAATACCCTCTGAAAAAGGTTGTGTTGCTCACTCAGACGGTGACGTCCTTCTTCATGCAATATGTGATGCCCTGCTTGGAGCAGCAGGATTAAGAGATATTGGCCATTACTTTCCTGACTCAGACAATAAATACAAGAAAATCGATAGTAAAATTCTGCTAAAGGAGACTTTTGATCTGATCAAACAGAAAGGATATATTATCAATAATATAGATAGTACAGTGTGTCTGGAAAAACCAAAGATATCCTCTTTCATCCAGGAAATGAAAAGTACAATTTCAGCCATTATTGAAACAAACCCTGAAGATGTGGCTGTCAAGGCAACCACTGCAGAAAAAATGGGGTTCATAGGAAGAGAGGAAGGAATTGTCGCTATTGCGGTAGTACTCCTCTCAAAATAAAGAACTTACATAACTGGTTTCTGCAGCTCATTTATTATTCTAATTCTAACAATGACCCAAAGCATCGTCAATTAGCTTATCATCTGCAATATATGGCACTGTCACTTTAAGACCTGGGGTCCTTTCCATCTCTCGTTTCAGAGTAAATAATGCTCCCTGATTCCTGGCCCAGCTGCGACGTGCTATACCATTGTTTACATCCCAATGAAGCATCATCCGGAGTTTTTTGGCGGTTTCAGGTGAACCATCGAGCAGCATACCAAAACCACCATTGATAACTTCACCCCATCCTACCCCGCCTCCATTATGTAATGATACCCATGTAGCACCACGGAAGGAATCTCCGATTACATTTTGTACAGCCATATCAGCCGTGAATTTTGACCCGTCGTAGATATTAGAAGTTTCCCTGTAAGGAGAATCTGTCCCCGAAACATCGTGATGGTCCCTCCCTATTACAACAGGTGCTGATATTTCACCTTTCGAAATGGCATTATTGAATGCCTCGGCAATTGCCATTCTTCCTTCAGCATCAGCATAAAGTATTCGTGCCTGGGAACCAACCACCAGCTTGTTTTTACCAGCTTCTTTAATCCAGTGAATATTATCATTCATCTGCTGCTTTATCTGATCAGGCGATTTTAAAATTAGTTTCTTCAGCGTCTTAATGGCAATTTTATCAGTCACCTCAAGATCTGCCACGTTTATTTGAACAACAGACCCATCTGAAGGGACCAAAACCGTAATCAAAACAAACTGGCCCCATAATATCCTGAACATAAGAAGGATACCTGAAATCACCATCTGGTTTCAAAATATCTCCTCCTGCTCTTGAAGCTTCAAGCAGAAATGCATTACCATAGTCAAAGAAATATGTTCCCCGCGCTGTATGTTTGTTAATTGCTTCCACCTGCCGTCTTAATGATTTACGAACGGCATCCTTAAACTTTTCAGGATCTTCGGTCATCATCCTGTTTGATTCTTCAAAACTTATACCGGCAGGATAATAACCACCAGACCACGGATTATGAAGAGAAGTCTGATCAGACCCGAGATCAACAAAAATATTTTCATCGGCAAATGTTTCCCAGACATCTACAATATTGCCTTCATAAGCTATTGATGTTACCTCTTTGGCAGTTGTTGCCTGCCTCACTCTTGCAACCAGACTATTCATATCCGTAAAAACCTCATCAACCCAACCCTGAGAATGTCTTGTTTTAATTGCTTTTGGGTTCACTTCTGCAATTACCGAAATAATACCGGCAATAGCCGCTGCCTTAGGCTGTGCACCTGACATTCCTCCAAGACCGGATGAAAGGAAAAGCTTGCCCCGGATCCCCTCCCCTGATTTACTGATCATTCTGCCAGCATTAAGAATTGTAATCGTAGTCCCATGCACAATGCCCTGGGGTCCGATATACATGTACGAACCAGCTGTCATCTGACCATACTGAGAAACACCAAGAGCATTAAACTTTTCCCAATGATCCTGAGTTGAATAATTTGGGATCACCATCCCATTTGTTACAACCAGTCTGGGGGCATCTTTTGGCGAGGGAAAAAGACCAAGCGGATGACCCGAATAGACAACCAGCGTCTGCTCATCAGTCATCTCTGAAAGATATTTCATTGTTATCCGGTACTGAGCCCAGTTCTGGAAGACAGCTCCATTGCCTCCATAAGTTATCAGTTCATGAGGATGCTGAGCCACAGTAAGATCCAAATTATTAGAGATCATAAGCATAATTGCGCCTGCACTCCGTGTTATATAAGGAAAATCATCAATATGTCGTGCCTTAATCTCATAATCAGGTCTGAACCGGTACATATAAATTCTTCCAAAGTCTGCCAGCTCCTGAGCAAACTCATTTGAAAGAAGTGTATGAAATTTCTCGGGGAAATATCTTAAAGCATTTTTTATTGCCAGCCGTTTTTCAGCACTGTTCAGTATCTCTTTTCTTTTAGGTGCATGATTAAGATTCTGATCATAGGGTTTAGGAGCAGGAAGTTCAGATGGGATTCCTTCTGATATCAACTTTTTGAACTCAGATGGTTGTCATGATTAGTGGTTTAATGAATTATATGTAAAGGTAATTTTTTTTGGCGAGAGAACCCCCTGCTCCGCCAGCTTGCGGACGGCATCTCCCCCAGAGGTGGAGAAAAAACTCGACTAAATGTAGATTTTCTCCCCCTGCAAAGGGGGAGTGCCCGAAGGGCGAGGGGGGGTGAAGTAAAGATTAAGGGGGAGTGCCCGAGGGGCGAGGGGGTGTGAAGAAAAGCTGAATTTGACTTGGCCATAAAAACAAAAAAGCCGACCCATCACGAGTCAGCTTTCTATATTTCATGTGGTTTTCTACAGATGACCTTCCTTAATAATTTCATCATCGACGAGAATACGTCCGCAGTATTCACAAACGATAATCTTCTTTCTCGATTTGATATCGAGTTGCCTCTGCGGGGGGATCTGATTAAAACAGCCACCGCATGCATCCCTCTGGACCGGGACTACAGCAAGACCATTTCTGGCATTCGAACGGATCCGCTTGTATGCGGTAAGTAATCTTTCTTCTATTATTGCCTCAACTTTTTCTGATTTTTTATAGAGACCTTCCTCCTCTTTCTGGGTATCGGAAATAATCTCATCAAGTTCAGATTTTTTGTTATCAAGATCAGTCTTACGATCGGAGAGAGTAGCTTCCGAATCAGTTATAACCAATTTCTTTTCTTCAATGAGAAAATTGAATTCTTTTATTTTCTTATTGAATAATTCAATCTCCAGATTCTGATATTCAATCTCTTTTGAGAGTGAGTCAAATTCCCTGTTATTTCTTACGTTTTTTTGCTGTTCTTCGTATTTTTTTATGAGGGCTTCAGCATCGGTAATCTCATTATTCTTCTTTACAACCGACTTTTCAAGGTTTCCTACCTCATCTTTCAGATTTCCTAATCTTGTCTCAAGTCCTGCTATCTCATCTTCCAGATCCTGTACCTCAAGAGGTAATTCACCTCTCAGGGTTTTGATCTTATCTATCTCTGAATCAACTAACTGTAATCCATATAACGCTCTTAATCTCTCCTCTACAGAAATTTCAGACTCATGTGATTTTGCTTTTTCCATTTTTAAAAATAATTTATCGGATTCGTATTTGTTTCTGAAAACCGGACTGCAAATTTAGGGAATTTTTTAATAATTAGGTCTTTTAAAATTTCTCCTGAGAATTTTTCACTCTCAAAATGTCCGGTATCGACCAGGAGAATCTTGTTTTCTGTCTTAAAAAAATCATGGTATTTTAAATCAGCAGTCAAATAAACATCCGCCCCTGAACTGATTGCCAGATTGAGAAGCGATGCACCGGCGCCTCCGCAAAGTGCTATTTTCTTCACCGGTTTTCCGGTAAGTGCCGAGTATCTGATTCCTTTTGCGTCAAAAACCGACGAAACATGTTTCAGAAATTCATCTTCCGACATAGGATGCGGAAAGCTACCTATGCATCCTGATCCCGTCTCAACATTTGTATTTTCCAGAGAATAAATATCAAACGCAACCTCTTCATAAGGATGAACTTCAAGAAGGGCCTGTATCACCTTATCCTTCAAATGAGAAAATAATATTGTCTCAAACCTGATCTCATTTTCAAAGTGAATCTTGCCTTTTTCGCCGAGAAATGGTTTGGCGTATTCGTTTCCTCTGAAGCTTCCTGTTCCGGGTACAGCGAATCCACACTGGTCATAATTGCCTATAACCCCCGCTCCTGCTTCAAAAAGTGCATTTCTCACTTTATCAAGGTGAGATTCAGGAATGTAGGTAATAAGCTTTAACAACATGTTCTTTGACGGTGATAATACCGATATCTTTTCAAGACCAAGCTTTTCGGCCATCTTCCGGCTTACTCCGTTACTTAAAACATCGAGGTTCGTGTGCGCAGAATAAATTGCAATATCGTGTTTGACAGCTTTATAGAGAATCTTTTCAGTAAATGTCTTTCCGGTCAGGCTCTTTATTCCATTAAAAATAAGAGGATGATGAGAAACCAGAACATTGCATTTATAAGAAATAGCTTCATCAATAATCTCCTCGGTGACATCCAGGGTGATCAGTGCAGAAGTAATCTCTTTGTCTGCTAAACCGACCTGAAGTCCCGAATTATCATAACTTTCCTGAAATGACAATGGTACAACTGAATCGAGATAAGATGTAAGTTCTTTAAGTTTCATAGTTTTTTACTCTGTGTAACTCTGTGTATTCTCTGTGTAACTCTGTGCCAGTTCTTCATTTTTTGTTACACTGAGAGCACTGAGAAGACACAGAGGGCCACAGAGTTCATTTAAATATTATCTCGTATATCGAGCAGGATAGATTTTATTTTCTGGAGAGATTCGTTGATCTCATACTTATAATCTGTTTCATCCCACTTTTCCGATAATTTCTTTTTGGCACCTGAGAGAGTCATTCCTTCCACTTTTACTAGATGATGGAGAATTTTCAGGTTTTTAATATCAGCTGGTGTGAACAGTCTGTTGCCCTTTTTATTTTTCATGGGTTTGAGAATATCGAACTCATTTTCCCAAAATCGCACGGTGGAGACTGGAACTTCCAGCATTTCAGCTACTTCCCCTATTGAATAATAGAGTTTTTCGACTTTTTTTTCTTTATATGGCATAGCGACTATTTATAAGTGATTTCACCATTATCAGAAATTTTTATTAAGGCATCCGGAAAATCAAATGTTGTCAACTCGCGTATCTTATTAATGACCCGGCGATTACTATCTATTTTCACTCCACCCGGCCATGGCTGGTATATAGGGATTATTCTTCCGGATAAAAACTTTCCTTTAATATCAACACTGATTTTAACTATCGGGGCAATTCCATTCGGTCCGGCAAGGTTAAACCTGCCATAAGTGCAGAAATTCCCCAGGCTGTAGCTAATAAAACGGTCCTTATAAACTTCTATCGCACGCGTCACATGTGGCCCGCTGCCAAAGACAATATCAGCACCGTTGTCAATCATCGTATGTGCAAAATTATAAACATCTCCCCTGTCTTCACCATAAAAAATTTCATCTTTCTTTGGAACATTTTGATATTCTGCCCCTTCAGCTCCTCCATGGAAATAGACTATTACTATATCGCATGTATCAGCAAGAAATTTTACGATCTCTCCGGCTTTTGATACATCATTAATATTGACTGTACCGGCATTTGGTGCAAAGGCACAGAAACCATACAAAATGGAGTCTTTTCTAAAAATAGACCAGGGATGTTCGAGAAGTCCTCCATAGTGTATTCCAACCGAATCAAGTATCTCTTCGGTCCTTATCCTGGCCGGAAGGCCAAAATCGCCGAAGTGGTTATTGGCAAGACTCAGAATGTTAAAACCTGAGGAAGTAAGAGCTGAAATATATCTTTCAGGCATCCTGAAAAGATAGCATATTGTTGTGTCTTTACATTTTTTTGCAGCTTCCCCATCATTTAGAAAAGAACCTTCAAGATTTCCGAAAGTAATATCTGAAGATGCAAGTGTATCTGCTACGCTTTCAAGCAGCAAAAACGGATTATCATGGGGGGGTAAAAATTTGGTTGAAGGAAATGAAGATCCCAGCATTATATCACCTACACCAGTGATAATAATTTTCCGTTGAGTCAAAACTAAAGAGGTATCTCTCAGACCAGGCAAAGTATCCTGTGGGGAAGTCTCAGGATAGGCTATGGTAAAACAGTTCAAAAGGAATAAAGACACTATTGATAATCGAACCGATCTCTTCATAACAAAGTTTAAAAAACCTAATCAAAGGACTGACCGGTTTTAGATGCAATCTCAACTATTCTTTCGTACATCTCCGGAGTAAGATCTTCAAAATAAAAATTTACAGGATCAACATTTACACCGTTTATTTTAACCTCATAATGAAGGTGGTTGGCAACCGATGTTCCTGTACTCCCGACAAAACCGATAATATCTCCCCGCTGGACCTTCTGGCCTACCCTTACGTTGAAATCGCTTAGATGTGCATATATACTTGTATATCCGAAGCCATGATCAATAATTATATGTTTACCGAGTCCGCGTTGCGCTGATAAGATGGCTACAACAGTACCATTACCCGTTGCATAAATATCGGTTCCAAAGGGAGCTGTAAAATCCATACCGTAATGAAACTTGCTTATTTTATAGATAGGATGAATTCTCCATCCGAATCCTGAAGCTGTTCGTGTAAGATCCCTGTTCGAAATAGGAATAATCGCCGGAATTGATTTGAGCATCTCTTCCTTATTCATAGCCAGTTTAATCAGGTCGTCGAATGATTTTGACTGTATATAAACTTTTTTCCTGATCTTATCAAGCCTGTTAGCAGTTTCAATGACGAGGTTTGAATTGTTATATCCTTCGAGTGCTTCATACCTGTTTACCCCACCTATTCCACCTTCTCTCAGCGTTGCCGGGATTGGTTCTGCTTCAAAAATGGTTCTATAGAGATTGTCGTCAGTTTTCTGAAGATCTTCAAGAACACTTTCAACATTTGTCATCTCCCTGTGAATCAGGTCGTACTGAATGGTCATCTGCTCAACTTCCCGCTTCAGCGCTTTCTCTTTCGGTGAATCGAAGAAAGATGCGAAAATGACCCAGTAAATCAGAGCAACAAGTATTGATCCGATAAAATAAGCCAGAAACCTGAGCAACAACGATCTTATACCAAGTCGTATTTTGTCAAAACTCAGTGAATCAGGATTAAACTTATATTTTGTTGGTGGCATAACACGGCAAAGATAATCAATTCTAAAAAAATAAGAAACGTACTGTCAAATTTGAATTTTCAGAAGATTTGAAAGCTGACGGGAAGAGATTATTTTAATTTGGATTTTGAGTTGAAAGTCTGAATCATTTCAGAATATTCATCTGCCGATACATCATCGTTAAAGAAATTTATCGGGTTCTTGTGTTCACCAAGTTTTTCAACCTGGTAATGAAGATGAGGCCCTGAAGACAAACCCGTACTTCCGCTTATACCTATCAGGTCCCCTCTTTTTACATTCTGTCCTTTAACAACTTTAATATCGCTGAGATGGCCATAGACCGACTGAAGACCATAGCCATGATCTATTACAATGCAATTTCCGAATCCACCTGTATTATATCCCGACTCAATAACCGATCCATCACCTGTAGCATATACTTCTGTACCATAAGGAACTTCAAAATCCTGTCCATAATGCGGCCGGGGAACACCCAGAATAGGATGGATGGCCCTGAATCCAAATTTATCACCCAGTCTGAATTCAACACTCACAGGGCTGATTGCAGGCATATGATCCATCTCTCTTTTCCATTCAGCAGACATTTCTGCAATCGATGCAAACGATTCTTTCTGGATAGTCGCCATGCTTGTTATCTGATCAATTTTTGATTTGTATGCAATAAGGAGATCTGAATTCACATAACCCGTAAGATCGCGATATCTGTCGACACCCCCGAAGCCTGCTTTTCTGTATGATTCAGGAACGCTATCCATATCGAGTATTGGCCGGTAACGTCTGTCATCAGAAAGCCTGAAACTATTGAGAGATTTTACCGAATTATCCAGTTCTCTTCCAATTAGAGAATACTGAAGTTTAAGGTTTTCAACCTGCTGACTTAACAGCCTTTCTTTAGGGGATCCAAAAATGTTTTCAAAAATAGTGCCGTAGAGTGTTGCTACTACAACTGATCCGGCTAACCACAGAGAAATATGCAAAAGCTTTTTCGTCCACGGCAACCTTACCTGCTTATATTGCAGATTTGACAGATCAAGAACGTATTTACGATTTCGGAACAACAGGCAGTAGATTATTTAAATTTTATTTTACAATTTGACAAATCTAAATCAAAAAAACTAATTTTACAAACTCATTATGAAGAATGAATATTTAACACATTCATAGGCGTTTAACGGATGTCAGATCTAAAATGTTACATTTTTCAAAATAATTATTGAAAACTAATGTATAATTGACGATAAACCCAGATAACATGAAGGCACAGGAACTGAGGCAGTTGTTTTTTAAATTTTTTGAGACCAGGGATCATCTGATAGTGCCATCTGCACCCATGGTGGTTAAAAACGACCCTACGCTTATGTTTACCAATGCAGGGATGAACCAGTTCAAAGACATATTCCTCGGGAACAGGCCGGCAGTAACCAAAAGAATTGCCAACTCACAGAAATGTTTAAGGGTATCCGGGAAACACAATGATCTTGAAGAGGTTGGACATGACACGTACCATCATACCATGTTTGAAATGCTTGGCAACTGGTCTTTCGGCGACTATTTTAAAAAAGATGCCATCAATTGGGCATGGGAATTACTAACTGATATCCTTAAAATAGATAAAGACAGGTTGTATGTAACAGTTTTTGAAGGTGATAAACCGGAATCATTAGAACCCGATAATGAATCTTTTGAAATATGGTCAAATATCATTGATAAGGACCGGATTCTGGAAGGATCAAAAAAAGATAACTTCTGGGAGATGGGCGAATCAGGACCATGCGGACCATGCTCAGAAATACACGTGGATATCAGGGATGAAGTGGAAAGAAAGAAAGTCCCCGGACATGAGTTAGTAAATAAAGGACATCCGCAGGTTATTGAAATATGGAATCTTGTATTTATCCAGTATAACCGTAAAAAAGACGGATCACTGGAGTTTTTGCCAAATAAACATGTAGATACGGGAATGGGATTCGAACGTCTTTGCATGGTTGTCCAGGGTAAAAAATCAAACTACGAAACTGATATTTTCCAGGTCATTATAAAGCAAATTTCATTAATTACCGGCAAAGAATACGGGGTTAATGAAAAATGGGATGTAGCACTCCGGGTCGTTGCCGATCATCTGAGAGCGGTCTCATTCTCAATTGCCGATGGCCAGCTTCCTTCAAATAATAAAGCAGGTTATGTTATCAGAAGAATACTTCGCCGGGCAGTCAGATATGGTTATAATAATCTGGGTATCGAGGAACCGTTCATGTATAAGCTTGTTCCGGTTCTTGCTTCTACCATGGGCGACCAGTATCCGGAACTTTTATCAGGTAAAGAACAGATCGCCAAAATTATTTTTGAAGAAGAAACTGCTTTCCTCAAGACACTTGGAAAAGGTTTGAAAATGATAGAAAAGATGATCTATGACCTTAAAAAAGAACATAAAAATATACTCCCCGGAAGAGTGGCATTTGAGATGTACGATACTTTTGGATTTCCTGTGGACCTTACACAACTTATTCTTAAAGAGAATGATATGCATCTTGATTTAAAAAGTTTCGAAGATGAGATGAAGAATCAGAAAGATCGCTCACGCGAAGATGCATCTGTGGAAACCGATGATTGGACAATACTGAAAGAAGTTGAGGGGACTGAATTCACCGGTTACGAAAAGATCTCAGATGATGTGATTATAACAAAATACAGGAGCGTTAAAGTCAAAGGGAAGGAGAACTTCCAGCTTGTTTTTAATAAAACACCTTTTTATGCAGAATCGGGTGGACAAACAGGGGATACAGGTATGATCGCTTCCGGAAACGAAAAAATTGAGATTATTGATACCATTAAAGAGAATGATCTTATTATTCATATCGCGAAAAAACTACCTCAGGATCCGTCATCAGTATTCAAAGCAACTGTCAATGCTGAGAAACGGCTGATGACAGCAAATAATCATACAGCTACTCACTTGATTCACTTTGCATTACGTTCTGTACTAGGGAAGCATGTTGAACAAAAAGGCTCTCTTGTTACTGCCGATCGTCTCCGTTTTGACTTTAGCCACTTCAGCAAAATAAATAAAGAAGAGTTATCAGAGGTGGAGAGACTTGTAAACCGTATGGTAAGGGAAAATTATATAAGTAAGATAACAAACGGAGTATCTATGGAAAAAGCTCAGTCAATGGGCGCTATGGCACTTTTCGGAGAAAAATACGGAGATGTTGTAAGAGTTGTTGAATTTGGGAAATCAGTAGAGCTTTGTGGGGGAACACATGTTGAAGCTACCGGAAGTATTGGTATCGTGAAAATAGTATCGGAAGGAGCAATAGCAGCCGGGATTAGAAGAATTGAAGCCCTGACTGCCTCAAAAGCTGAGGAATATATAAATGAAAAATTAAAAACAGTTGATGAATTGACTGCACTTCTCAGGAGCACCGGAAATGTTACCGAGAGTGTAGAAAAACTTATAGCTGAGAATAGTTCACTTAAAAAGAGTGTGGAAAAATTTCAGGCTCAATCTGCGACCATAATGCTGAAAGAGCTTGCTGAGAAGGCTGTAAAAATAAATGATATCAGATTCGTATCCGGTCAGATTGAATCCGGTCCGGCTGATATTCTTAAAAACATAGCCTATCAGATGAGAACCTCTTCGGATAATACTGTCCTGGTTATCGGATCAGAAAGCGGCGGTAAAGCCAGTATCCTTGTTATGGTAAGCGACAATCTTGTAAAGGAGAAAAATATTAATGCAGTAGCAATTATTAAGGAAATCTCCGGTGAAATTAACGGCGGAGGGGGTGGACAACCTTTCCTGGCCACTGCCGGAGGAAAGAATCCGGAAGGCATTCAACGTGCTCTGACAAAAGCAGGTGAATACCTTAAAAAATCCTTTTCCTGATACTACATTTTTCATCAATTCGAAATTTGTTAATTTTTTTGTTGCTTTAATATCTTATCTATCTGATATTTACAAACTATACACAAATTAGTTTGTATTCTCATTGGAATTTGTTCGAAAATAATTATTAGACTTGTTCCTGATTAATTTATAACAATCATGGAAGTTAAAAGGACTTTTGACATAATTCAGTGGAATCTTGAGAAATATCCGCGTAAAGACATGTATGGCGGGAAGAGAGGTAATGAATGGATTACCTATTCTACTGAAGAGGTAAATAATTATGTGAACTGGGTAAGCTATGGTCTTCTCTCATTAGGATACGGGAAAGGAGACAAAGTTGCAACTATAAGCGGTAATAAACCCGAATGGAATTTCGTTGATATGGGCCTGGCCCAGACAGGTATGATACATGTACCAATTTATCCCACCATAGGTACAGATGAGTATGAATATATACTTGAACACTCTGATGTAAAACTCATTATACTGGGTAATAAAACAATATATAATAAGGTAAGTCCGATAGCCAATAAAATCCATGGACTGAAAGACATCTTTTCTTTCGATCCTGTAGATGGAGTAAAATCTTTCGATGAAATAGTCGCAGCAGGAAAAAAGAATACTGACAAATTCAAAGATGAACTGGAGAAAATAAAAGAGAGCATAAAACCTGAAGATCTTGTAACAATAATTTATACGTCAGGCACTACCGGAAACTCAAAAGGTGTTATGCTTTCGCACAATAATCTGGTAAAAAATGCGATCACAACATCAAAAGCTCACCATCTTGGTTACGGGCACAGGGCTATAAGCTTTTTACCCCTTTGCCATGTTTACGAAAGAATGGTGAACTATCACTTCCAATATAAAGGAATAAGCATCTATTATGTTGAAAATATGGGCACCGTATCTGAAACAGTTAAAGAGATTAAACCACATATTTTCAATACTGTACCCCGTCTGCTTGAAAAGATCTATGACAACATAATTGGTAAAGGACGCAACCTGCCATGGATAAAAAAGAAAATATTTTTCTGGGCGGTTGACCTCGGGCTGAAGTTCCGGCTTAAGGGCAACTCGCAATTTTATAAATTCCGTCTTAAGATCGCCAGGAAACTTATATTCAGCAAGTGGCAGGAAGCTCTGGGAGGAGAGTTGCAGGTACTGGTCTCAGGAGGCGCCGCCCTTCAGTCGAGACTCGAAAAAATATTCTGGGCCGCAGGAATACCTGTCATTCAGGGCTATGGACTCACTGAAACCTCTCCGGTTATAGCTGTAAATCCCTTCAGAATAGACGAAATAGGATTTGGAACATGCGGACCTGTAATTGAGGATGTTGAAGTTAAAATTGCGGAAGACGGTGAAATTCTATGCAGAGGTGTAAATGTTATGATGGGTTATTACAAAGCACCTGATCTTACGGCAGAGATGATAGACAAGGATGGCTGGCTTCATACCGGTGATATCGGTGTAATTGACGAGGGTAAATTCCTGAGGATTACTGACAGGAAGAAAGAAATGTTCAAACTGAGCGCAGGAAAATATATTGCTCCACAGGTAATTGAGAATAAACTTAAAGAATCCTTCTTTATCGAACAGGCTATGGTAATTGGTGAGAATCAGAAATTTGCAAGCGCAGTCTTATCACCTAATTTTACTTTCCTTCATGACTGGTGTTCAATACACAAGATCCAGTTCCGTGACAATTCGGAGCTTATTGAACTGTCTGAAGTACTTGAAAGATTCAACCGTGAGGTAAAAGAGGTAAATAAATCTCTGGGCGAATTTGAACAGATTAAAAGATTTCGTTTAGTGACGGAGGAATGGACTCCTCAAACGGGTGAATTATCTCCGACCCTGAAGCTGAAAAGAAATTATCTCGCAAAGGAATATAAAGATATCATAGCAGAAATATATTTCAACGGAGAGAAAGATACCAATGTATTAAGCCGGATCAAAAACGGTATAAACGGAGTACTCAGGAATCTACCGAAATTCTGACAAATCACTTTTCTAACCGCAAAGTACGCAAAGGATTTTATTCCCAATATTCACTTCTCTTGTATATTACACCAATATTTTTGTAATTTTGAAGCTTTCAAATAAATAATGAGAAGATTTATTCCCGGAAGCCTTATTATAATTCTGTCAGGTTTTATGCTGTTCTTACTTTCCTGTGCAGCCGGTTCCTGTTTTGAAGAAACAGAATCATACCTGAAAGCTTCCCTTTACGCTGAAGTCGGGGAAGCAAGGAAACTACAGGCTCCCGATTCACTTACCCTTTACGGGCTGAACCAGGATTCAATTATTTATTATAAAAAAACCGGCGTTCAGGTAGCTCTGTTCCCGCTTAATGCCTCTGCTGAAAGCAGTATATTTGTTATCATTATTAACGGGGTGACTGATACTCTTGAATTCAGGTATAGCAGCTACCCTCATCTTATATCAAAGGAATGCGGTTATACATTTTACCATCATCTGGATACTGCTATACCTACATATCATGCCATTAAAGATATTGATTACACTAACCGGACTATTACAACTTTAAATGGGGAGAACATTCGCATATTCTATTAGTCTCCTGTTACCCCTTTCCTGTATTCTGACTCAGGTACAAGGTCAGGACACTATCCCTATCCCACTTAAAATTAAGGTTGGATTGGAAGTGTCAGGTCCTGCAATCTATTATACAGATAAAAATATTTTGAGTGCTGAAGGATATTTATCAGTCGATCTGGATGAAAAAAAATCGGCATTTTTTGCTGCAGGATATCTCAATTACAAGTATTCTCAATCTAATTACTCTTATCTGAATAAAGGAAGTTTTATCCGCGTCGGCATTGATTTTAATCTTCTTAAACCTGACAAATCGCTTGGAAAATACTGGGTAGGAATTGGACTAAGATATGGCTTAAGCCGGTTCACTTCTGAAGTACCTTTCTATAAAAAGGAAGATTACTGGGGGACGACCTCATCTTCGATTGCTCAGAAGGCGAACTGGGGACATTTTGTTGAAGTATCGCCTGGTGTAAGAGCTGAAATATTCAGGAATTTCAGCATGGGATGGTCAATAAGTCTGAGGGCGTTGGTTTATACAGGCACAGGTAAAGACCTCAGGCCTGTTTATTTCCCGGGATATGGCGATGGTACAAAAAACATCACTGCAGGTTTGAGTTACTTTGTTGTCTGGAATATTCCATATAAGAAGATAAATGCAATAATTAAAAAAGAAGCTCCTGAGGAGCCGGAGGAAAAGAGTAATGCCAATCCTAACGCTACCAATAATAACACAGGTACCTCCGGCAGCCAGCAGCAGGGAGGCAAGATCAGACCGTAAGACCTCAGGACTTTAAGACTTCATGTTTTCTGCTGAAAAGATATAATCCGGCGAAGGTCAGAGTCCGTTGAGAAGGAGCAGCTCAAATCCGAACTTGTACCCATTGAATAACTCTACAGAATATTTACTGAGGAAGAAACAGGCAACAGGAGAAAAAATTGCAATTGCCGGAGTTATCTTATCATTTACAACTCTTTTGGTGAACAATCCAAAAGAATATAAGCCCAGTAATGGTCCATATGTATAACCGGCAATTGTAAATAGTTTATCTATTACTGCTCTGTCATTCAAAGCTCTGAACATCAATACACTTATAAAGAATACAAGCGCTATGCAAAGATGCACTGCGTACCTTATCCTGGTCTTTGTTCTTTCAGAAATACTTTTTCTTCGTTCGAGACCTAAAAAATCAATACTGACACATGTAGTGAGGGAAGTCAATGCCCCGTCGGCACTTGGGAATGCTGCGGAAATAAGGCCTATCAGGAATACCACACCGGCAACCGGACCCAGATACCTGATAGCAATTGTTGGAAAGATATCATCACTTGAAGCAATTGTCAAACCCTTATTCCGGATATAGATAAGCAGAAGGGCTCCGAGAAAAAGGAATAGCAGATTTACTGCAACAAGTATCCCACTGAATGTGAACATATTCTTCTGTGCCTCTTTAATATTTCTGCAACTGAGATTCTTTTGCATCATTTCCTGGTCAAGTCCTGTCATTACAATTGTTATAAACATCCCGCTGAAAAATTGTTTCAGAAAAAACCTGGGATGATGCCAGTCAGTTATGAACATTTTCGAAACTGAACTATCGTTTACAACGGAAACCAGTTTAGTAAGAGGCATATGCAGGTTTTTCCCGATATATATGACTGATAGCACAACCGCAAGAAGCATAAAGGTTGTCTGGAGAGTATCAGTCCAGATTATTGTCCGGATTCCTCCTTTCATGGTATAGAGGATTATCAGAGTGATAAAAACAAATACATTTATCCAGAAGGGTACATTCCATGCGTCAAAAACAAAAATTTGCAGAACATTTATAACCAGGAACATGCGTAATGAGGCACCCAATGTCCTTGATAAAATGAAAAAACCTGCACCGGTTTTATAGGACCAGAATCCGAAACGTTGTTCCAGATAAGAGTAAATAGAAGTCAGTTTTAGCCTGTAATATAAGGGAAGCAGAACAAGTGCAATTACAAAATAGCCCAAAAGGTACCCCAGAACAACAACCATATAGCTGAACTGGGTATCTTTAACCCATCCCGGAACGGACATGAATGTCACTCCGGAGAGTGATGCTCCGATCATTCCATAAGCAACAACAAACCAGGGAGATACTTTATTGCCAATGAAAAAAGACTGATTGTCGGCTTTTCGCGCTGTAAGCCATGTAACAGCAAATAAAACCACTGTATAGATCAGGAAAATTCCAAGGATAAGTAGTGGTGACATATCAGATTAAATTAGTTTACAAGAATAACAAAAAGAAAGAAGACAAAAAATTCTCTGCCTCTTTAATAACACCGGAAAATTGAACTAATTTTGTTTAAAATATTTTGATCATGAGTTTTACTGAATTTCCATCCAGGCTTCTTGAAAATGCGGTGAATGAATTTGCTTCTCTCCCCGGTGTAGGAAGGAAAACAGCTTTCAGGCTGGTAATGAATCTGTTAAGAAGAGATTCTGAAGAGGTAAGAAAATTCGGGGAGAGCATTATCAGGCTTCATGACGAGATTCACTATTGCAAGATCTGCAACAACATATCAGATACTGAAATATGCAATATCTGCAATGATGAAAAGAGAGAGAGATCTTTGATTTGCGTTGTGGAAAACATCCAGGATGTGATGGCTATTGAAAATACACGACAGTTTAAAGGTTTATATCATGTACTTGGAGGTATCATTTCACCAATTGATGGAATTGGGCCATCTGATCTTAAAATCGACAGCCTGGAAGAAAAAGTAAAAGCAGGCGGTGTCAGTGAGATTATTTTAGCTCTTAGTACGACCATGGAAGGTGATACTACCAATTATTACCTGTTTAAAAGACTAAATAAATATAATGTAACCCTGACAACCCTTGCAAGAGGCGTTGCCATTGGCGATGAACTGGAGTATACAGATGAAATAACACTAGGACGGGCTATTAATAACAGAAATCCATACCAGCAATGCTAACATCAATTGATCAGTTCCTGTCTACTTCGGGAAAAGGCATGAAACGTTCGGTGATAAGAGAGATCCTGAAACACCTCCAGAAACCGGGCATGATTTCATTTGCCGGAGGTCTTCCGGCTCCTGAAACATTTCCGGTAGATGATCTGAAGGCAATTGTAAATGAGGTACTTGAGAAATATGGTCCGGAAAGTTTACAATATGGAACAACAGAAGGTGACCCACTGCTGAGAAAGATGCTGGTTGAAAGGCATAACAGACAGGGATTGAAAATCGGAATTGAAAATCTAATAATTACCTCCGCTTCACAGCAGGCCCTGGATCTTATTGCAAAAGTTTTTCTGGATCCCGGAGACTATGTAATTTGCGGACTTCCCTCCTATCTTGGCGGATTAAATGCATTTACACTTTATGGAGCGAAACTGGCAGGTATTACCCTCGATGAAGAAGGAATGAAGCCTGATGAACTGGAAAAGACCATTCTAAAAATTAAAAAACTGGGACAAAAGATTAAATTCATTTATGTTATTCCGGATTTTCAGAATCCTTCCGGAATCACCTTGTCCAATTCAAGAAGAGTAAAAATTATTGAGATTGCCGAAAAATACAACCTGCTGATTGTGGAAGACAGTCCATACAGGGAGATCCGGTTTGAAGGTGAACCTCAAAAACTTATGAATGAACTTGATACAACCGGCAGGGTAATTACTCTGTTTACTTTTTCTAAAATCTTTGCACCGGGATTCAGGGTAGGCTGGATAGTCGGTCACCCCGAAATACTTGACAAACTGGTAATGGCAAAACAGACTGCCGATCTTTGCACCTCTTCTTTTGTTCAGAAAATTATTGCCCTTTATATGGAAAAGGGACTTCTCGAGAAAAATCTCATAAAAACAATTGCTCTTTACAGGAAGAGACGTACATTTATGATAGATTGCTTTAAAAAATATATGCCCCTGGGAGTTAAATGGACAGAACCTCAGGGAGGATTATTCCTTTTTGTTACCCTGCCATCTCATCTTGATACGGATATTATATTTAAAAAAGCCATAGAAAAAAATGTTGCATTCGTAGCCGGTTCATCCTTCTTCTGCGATAATTCAGGTCATAATACAATGCGTATTAACTTCTCCTTCTCAAATAATGAAGAGATTGAGACAGGAGTGAAAAGACTTTCCCAGGTAATAAACAGTGAACTGGCTGATAAATGACCTGAGGATGGAATTATCCGTAATCATTGTCAGTTTTAATGTAAGGGATTATCTGAGACAGTGCCTGATCTCAGCTAAGATAGCCTTGGAAAAAATTAATAATGAAATACTTGTTGTTGACAACAATTCTGAGGATGGATCTGTTGAGATGGTAATAAATGAGTTTCCCGGGGTTAAACTCATAATTAATAAGGTCAATCGGGGTTTTTCGGCTGCAAACAACCAGGCAATAAAAATGTCAGGTGGACATTTTATATTGCTCCTTAATCCTGATACAATAGTTGAGCGAGATACTTTCTCCGGGTGCATAAAATTTATGAACTCCCATCCTGATGCAGGAGCAATGGGTATAAGAATGATCAATGGAGAAGGTAGCTTTCTCCCTGAATCGAAAAGAGCATTTCCAACTCCTGCAAGTGCATTTTTTAAAATATTCGGACTTTCTTCTTTGTTTCCCGGATCTAAGCTGCTGAACAGTTATTATCTCCCTCATATTGACAGTGTTGAAACTTCAGTCACCGAGGTAGTTTCGGGAGCATTTATGTTCATTCGCCGCGAAGCCCTCGATCAATCAGGTCCGCTTGATGAAGATTTTTTTATGTACGGTGAAGATATTGACTTGAGTTACAGGCTATTACAAACCGGTTATAAGAATTATTATTTCCCGGAAATCCAGGTTTTGCATTTCAAAGGGAAAAGTACAGGTAAGGACAGCTTAAATGACTTACATCATTTTTACAGGTCTATGAGGATTTATTTAAGAAAAAGGGCTGACGAAGGAAAATACAGAACAATTAAAATCATTTTACTAATAGCAATTTATTTCAGGGAGGGTCTGGCGGTCGTAAATCGCTTTATAAAATTAACTTTCCACAGATAATCTGAGGCAACAGACTTAGCCTGAAAATTGTTTCAACATGTTTCATATATCTGAAACATTTCGTTAATCCGGTTGTTTATTATGTTAAATGAGTATCGGAAATCATGCATATCCCCTCATTGATTTTCAAGCATTTTTGGATTTTGTATGTATCATTACCGATAGTCATTTATGTAAATAATTAGTTTATAAAAAAATTAGGATCTTATACTTATTTCATCATGATTTGTTTGAAAATCCTCTGTGAACCGTCATGGTAACCTTTACTTGAATGAGAGTTATGAAAAAGGGAATAATATAGACTATAAAATACAAAAGAAATTGATATGGCAAGAATGAATATCACATTACCTGCAATGGGTGAGGGAGTAATTGAAGCAACTATTAACAAATGGCTCGTTACAGAAGGTTCTCTTGTAAACGAGGATGACCCTCTTGTTGAAGTGGCAACGGATAAAGTTGATTCTGAAGTCCCCGCACCATCGACTGGTACCATAGTCTCAATAATCGTAAAAGAGGGTTCGGTTGCAAAAATTGGAGAACTACTGGCCATTCTTGAGAGTAATGCTTCACCTACAAAAGAAGATTTAAAAAAGGTTGACAAAGAGGTCGAAAGAATACGTGAAACGATTGAATCCGTAAAAAAGGAAAAGACTGAGATTGAAGAGTTATCACACGACATGAAAAGCCGGACTCCTTCCGGGAAATTCATATCACCGCTTGTCAGAAGTATTGCAGCACGTGAAGGCATAAGTTATGCAGATCTTGATAAGACAACCGGTACTGGTATGGATGGCAGAATAACCAAAGATGATATTTTAAAGATCCTTGAGAGCCGGAAAGAAACTGAAGAAACGGCAAAGGCTGCGGAGACTAAGGAAACAGTTAAGGCTGCAAAGAAAAATGAGACATCTGTTGCAAGGTCATATGGTGATGAAATAATTCCTATGGACAGGATACGGAAAATTATTGCCGAACATATGGTTATGTCAAAAAGAACATCACCGCATGTTACATCCTTTATTGATGCTGATGTCACAAGGCTTATGAACTGGAGGAATGCCAACAAGGAAAAATTCCTGGCAAATGAAGGACAAAAACTTACCCTTACTCCGATTTTTGTAGACGCAGCTGCTAAAGCTCTTTATGAATTCCCGATGGTCAATATTTCGGTTGAGGGTGATAATATAATCAAAAAGAAAAACATCAACATCGGAATGGCGACTGCCCTGCCCGATGGCAACCTGATTGTCCCTGTAATAAAAAATGCCAATGAAAAGAACCTCACAGGCCTCGCAAAAGCAGTGAATGATCTTGCAGAAAGAGCCAGGATTAATAAATTAAAACCCGAAGAAATTACAGGAGGCACGTTTACCATTACAAACTTTGGGAGTTATAAAAATCTTGCGGGGACACCTATCATCAACCAGCCACAGGCAGCTATCCTTGGGACGGGTGTCGTAAGAAAAACCCCGGCAGTAATCGAAACACCTGACGGAGATATGATAGCCATCCGACAAATAATGATACTCTCATTAAGTTATGATCACAGAGTAATTGACGGGGCACTTGCGGGAAAATTCCTGCACAAAGTGAAGGAGATCCTTGAAAATTATTCCCCCGACACAATTTAATCTGCAATTTCAATCCGGAAACTGATTGCTGTTACCGTCCGGTAAAAATATGATTTTGAAAAAAAAGGAAAGATTTGGTAAAAAGGGCTGCTATATGTAGCCCTTTTTTCTAATATTTATCCTATATTAGTACCTTTTAGTAGAGTACCTGTATATTAACCTCCTGATTCTAAAAATAGAAATTAAGGATTATTATTTCACAAATGTTATATGTGCCATCTCTCCATTTAGATTTAATTGCATTATGATGAAAAGGTTCGTTCTCTTAACGTGGCTGCTGGCTACATTTATCAATTCCGATTTAATTTCTCAGTCGAGAGAAGAGTTGAGAAATAATTTTTATGATGCTGAAAGCTGGATCTTGTTTGAGGCCTATCAGGATGCCCTCCCATTATATCAGCAGTTGTTACTGAAATATCCTGATAATTCGAATTTCAGATACAGGATCGGCCAGTGTTACATAAATATCCCGGGAGAGAAAAATAAGGCGGTCAGTTACCTTGAGGCTGCAATTAAAAACATAAATCCAAAATACAAGGAAGGGAAATTCAATGAGACCGGTGCACCTTATGATGCTCTCTATTACCTGGCAAATGCCTACCGGATAACTAATCAGCTCGATAAAGCTATCAGGGCTTACGAACTTTTCAGAAAAAACCTTAATCCAGAAGTTTATGATACAACAATTGTAAAGCTCCAGATACAATCATGTCTAAACGCCAAGGAACTGATGAAAATGCCTCTTTTTGTAAAAGAGAAAAACGTTGGGAATGTCATAAATGGGGTTAACAATGAATTTAACCCCGTTATTTCTGATAAGGAGGATCTTCTGGTATTTTCAAGAAGTCAGGCTTTCTATGATGCACTTCTGTACTCAACTAAAGTCAACGGTCAATGGACTGAACCAAAGAATATGAATGAGTTGTTGAAAGTTGACCGTGATCTTTTCCCGACTTCTCTTTCAAAAGACGGCAAAGAATTATACCTGTACAGCTCTGCTGATTATGACGGTATTATTTATACTTCCCGGCTTGAAAACGGTACCTGGTCTCCTCTGGTTAAGCTTAATGAAAACATAAATACCAAATACTGGGAATCACACGCCACTGTCTCCCATGACAATAAAAAACTTTACTTTACCAGCAACAGAAAAGGGACATACGGCGGGCTTGACATATATGTTTCAAATCGTGACAGTACAGGCGACTGGGGACCGGCAGTAAATCTCGGACCTGTAATAAATACACCATATAATGAAGAATCGCCATTTTTGAGTGATGATGATAAAACCCTGTTTTTTAGTTCCAGGGGGCATTTTAATATGGGCGGTTACGATATCTTCTATTCGACACTTCTTGCCAATGGTGAATGGTCTATACCTCTGAATGTCGGTTACCCTCTCAACACCACTGATGATGATGTGTTCTTTGACCCCCTGAATAAAGGTTATGAAGGATATCTGGCTAAAGAAAAACCTGGTGGTTTTGGAAAAGAGGATATCTACAGGATTGAGATTTTTTCAAATGACCATCCAAGAAAATTCTTTGTAAGAGGCATGGTAAAAGTTGCTGATCTGATCACTAGTTCGAGAGATAGCGTGAAAATCAGCGCTATGAATATCAAAAACCCGAACCAGACAATAATTGTTTATTCTAATCCGAAGACAGGAGAATATGAGTTCCAGCTTCCTCAAGGAGATTACCAGATCACCTATGAAGGGGAAGGAGGCGAAAAAGTTGTCAGAAAAATCGACTTACCTCTCTTAAACCCCTCCGACAGTTTTGTACTTCCTGGAACAATACTGCCAAAAACAGACTTTATAGCAGATTTAAAAGTTGAAACCAATAAAACCATTTCAGTTACAAAAGGTGACTCAATCGTTTTTCCGCTCAGGGTTGAACCCAATTCGGTGCTTACAGTTGAGCGTTGGGTAGGAGATTCCCTGGTATCTGTTGAAAAATTTACAGTCCTCGATTCAGTTTTCAACTATAAAATGGCTCCAGGTCGTGGTAAAAACAGAGTTGTCTTTAAACTGACTGACAAGTTTAACAATACAACTACAACTGAAGTTTTCATTAACAGGGAGAATGTTCTGACAAAACAACCTTTGGTCCGTCCTGAGTATAGCAGGGTCATTTCTGACAAACAGATTGCCTCTCTTTCTACAATGCTGAAGACCAGGGCGAAGGATGATCTGTTAAAAGTTATCACAGAACTGAATATCGGGAATCAGCAATTCGGGAAAGTAGATGATTTTATCTCATACCTGAAGGCAGAAGCGGCCAAAAAAAGCATAAATCCTGATGATATTGATAAACTGGCTCTGAAAGTGGCTCTAATGGATAACATCCTTACGCAGTCTGCAGTTGATTTTCTGGCAAAACACACAAACGGTGACCTGCAAAAAATTCTGACTGATCTTAATATATATGAATCCAATCTCAAGACCTGGACTGATTTGCAGGAATATATAAATACAAAGACCGGTGGCAGGATAAGTCCTGAAGAACTGAACAAGATTGCTGCTGCAGCATTAGCTGAAATTGATCCATCCATCGCGATTCTCAGGAAGAAAATATTGGCTTTCAGTGAAAATTCTCCTCTTGGAGATCTTATACGTCAATCAGTAGCCGCGGTCGATGTGAACGATATTAAAACTAACGAGAAATGGTTGCAGGCATTTTACAGTGAATCTGTTAAACATGGCCTGACCCAGAGCCAGATATCAGAAATGCTGTTCATGATCAGTTCATTACCAGATACTAAAGTTGAACAGTACCTCCACGATCTGATTGAACATTCTGAAGAACCATTTGCAACCTTACTTAAGTCAATTGATCTTAAAAAAGAAGGAATTAATACTCCTGAAGATCTGATCTCATATCTCTTTGCGAATAAAGAAAAGTTCCCGGAGGAAGATGTTTCCAGGAGTATTGCTAACCTTATTTCGTCAAAAGATCTTACGGCAGAATCTGTTAAATCGCTATTACCTGCTGCTAAAAGAGGCAATCTCTGGATTCTATGGGTTTTGCTTGGTAGCGGACTCTTAATATTAATCTTTATTTTGTGGAAAAGAAAAAAGAATAATAAAAAATAGAAATCTCAGAATATGACCGGCTTTTGTCGGTCATATTCCTAAAATAATAATTGAATAGTAGTTCTTTTGCCGTTTTTTTAATAAATTTGTTTACCAAAATCTCTGTCTATGAGCAAAAGAGCTGTGTGTCTGTTATTCACAATAGTTTTTATCGTTCCGGCTTATTCCCAGGAGAATAACGAACTTCAGGATTCATTCCTTGAAGCTGAATATTTCCTTATGAATGAAGCTTATTCTGATGCGCTCACATACTATTTACAGCTTTATGAAAAGCAGCCGGATAATTCAAATCTGGCTTATCGTATAGGCGTATGCTATCTTAATATTCCCGGCAAGAAAAGTCTCTCAATCGAGTATCTTGAAAATGCTTCAAAAAATATGTCAGCAAAGCATAAAGAAGGTACTCTTACCGAGATATCTGCCCCTTATGATGCTTTAATTGAACTTGGAAGGGCTTACCGGATAAATTACAGGTTCGATAAAGCAAAAGATGCTTTCACTAAATACCTTGCGACTCTTCTTCCTGACGATCGCGAAAACATTGATTTCGTTAAGAACGAAATTAAAGTGTGTGATATGGCGAAAGATCTGATAGCCAAACCTGTAGCATATACTGAGGAAAACATTGGTGATCTCTTTAATGATGAAAAAGCAAATTTCAATCCATTGATTTCAGCCGATGGGAAATCTTTTGCCTATATGGTCTCTCTTAAATTCTATGATGCTGTAATGTTTTCGAGACTTGTTAATGGGAAATGGACTCCTCCGCTTAATATCACTCCAGAACTTCAATCTGATGGAGATTTTTATATTTCATGCCTTTCGGCGGATGGCAAACTATTATTCCTTTCTAAAGATGATCATATCAACAGTGATATCTATGTAAGTTCATACGATGGTAACGAAGTGGAGCAAGACTGTTAAACTCAATAAAAATATAAATACAAAATATTGGGAATCACACGGTTTTATGTCTGAAGATGGTAACCAACTCGTTTTCGCATCAGACAGACCGGGAGGTTTTGGTGGGCTTGATCTTTATATTTCCCGTAAAGTAAATGGAGATTGGGGGCCTGCAGTAAACCTGGGACCTGAAATAAACACTCAATTTAATGAGGACAGAGCTTTTCTGATCAATAATGGCAAGACCCTCTTTTTCAGCTCCCAGGGGCATGAAAACATGGGAGGGTATGATCTTTTCAGATCCGATCTGCAATCGAATGGCTTATGGAGTACGCCAAAAAACCTTGGTTACCCAATCAACACTCCTGATGATGATTTTTTCTTTATGCCGATTGGTGATGGAAAATCAGGCTATTATTCAAAGTTTAAAGAGACAGGTGGATTCGGGAAAGAAGATATCTATAAGATTACATTCAAATAATTATTGCACTGTCATTTGTATAAGCTTTTAGAAAAATGACTATATTTGTTCTGATGGTAAAACTCAGGGTAAAGATTATAAGCTTTTCATTGCAACTGTTAACTCTGGTTATCCTCCCGGTTGCTGCCTCAGCTCAATCATCCGGCGAGATGAAAAAGATTTTTGCAAAGGCAGAGTCATATTACCTTTATGAAGAATATGAACTGGCAAATCAACTATATCTTCTTCTCGATTCTACTGATAATCTTAATATTAAATATAAAATAGGTACCTGCTATCTTAATATCCCGGGTGAAAAAGAAAAATCAATCCCATATCTTGAAGCAGCTGTCAAGACGGCAAGTTATGATTCAAACCCCGACTCATTTAAGGAGAAAAAGGCTCCCCTTGACGCCTATTTCTCACTTGCCAAAGCCTATTTGATTAATAATCAACTCGAAAAAGCACTTACAACTCTTCAAACTTTTAGCAGCCTTGCAAGGGAAACAAAAGCAAAAGGAGGTATGAAGAACTTCGAATATATTGATCAGCAGATTCAAGCCTGCAAAAATGCAATTCAGTATAAAGAGCACCCTGTTGAATTCAGTAAAAAGAGTATGGGACCTGATTTCAATCAGGGCTCAATAAACGATGACCCGGCTGTTAGTTTTGACGGAAATGTCATTGTTTACACTGAACGCCGGGGTATCGCGAATGCTATCTTCTATTCGAAAAAGGAAAGAGGAAAATGGCAGCCACCTATTGAGATAACTGCAGAGATAAATGCCGGTGAAGATTGCACTTCGTGTTCTTTAAACAACGATGGCACTGAACTTTTTCTTTATAAAACCGATAATTACGATGGCGCCATATATTCATCTCACTTTGTAAATGGCGCCTGGACCCCGATCAAAAAACTAAATAAGAATATTAATACCAAGTTTTACGAATCACATGCCTCCATTTCATCTGATGGAAAAAAACTATATTTTACAAGCAACAGGGATGGCGGACAGGGAAACCTTGATATTTATGTTTCTGAAATAGATGCTTCAGGTGACTGGGGGCCTGCAGTAAATCTGGGTGCAGCTGTCAATACTCCATTTAATGAGGATACTCCTTTCATTACTAAGAATGATTCTGTGCTCTATTTTTGTTCCGAGGGACATACGTCAATGGGGGGATTTGACAATTTTAAAAGTCAAAAAATCGGAACAGCCTGGAAAACACCGACTAATCTCGGATACCCTATTAATTCAACTGACGATGATAAGTTTTTTCAACCCGTAAATAACGGATTGAATGCTTATTATTCAATGACAACCGGCTACAAAAAGAAAGAGATATTTTATCTGGGAATGGGAAAGACAGATGTAAACCAGTTATTTGAAATAAAAGGAAAGTTCAGTCTTAAAGACACTACAGTTACTTTTGATGAAAATTATTCAATACATCTCCTTAACAAAACCTCAGGCGATACACTCGATGTAGGTTTCCCGAACAAATATACCGGCCTCTATAGTTTTTCTGTAGTCCCGGGAGAATTCAGGTTGTTTTATAAAGGTTTCGGATATATAACTCAAACAATTGATACCGCAATTTTACAGGACAACCCCAACCTGGTGTTAAATATTGATGTGTCACTGGATAGGGATACAACTGTAAAAATAAGGAAGACAACTCTCCAGCCTGCGGTTTATGATAGGATAAATCTTGCATTAATCCCCACCATTGCCTCTGTAGATACGAGTATGCTTGTGAGAAACATGAATGTCAGCGATGTTGGTGACCTTACAATAAAAGATTCTGATGTGCTCTACTATACTGTTCAGGTTATGGCTCTGCATAATCCTGTTGATGTATCCTATTTTAAATACATTACTGATATGAAAGTATTGTATAATGATATCGATAAGTTTTATCGGTATACCACAGGTAGATTTCAAACAAGGGAAGAAGCTTATTCTTTGAAGCTGGAGTTGATAAGGAAAGGATATCCTGAAGAAATCTTTATCAAGAAAGTCTCAAAATAATGAAAACTGTACTAAGGAAGACAGTATTATTCACTCTTTTGACTTTTTTATTCTTCCCCCTCTATTCACAAGTGCTTTCTAAAAAGGGATTCATTAAAGCTGTCCAGGCTGCAGATATTTTTTATTATTATGATCAGAACTATGAAAAGGCTGCCGAACACTATGAGTCTCTTCTAAAAATTTATCCTGAAAACTCCAACCTTTTAGCAAAACTTGGAATCTGCTACTTAAACCTCGATGGGAGACAGGCTGACGCTCTGAAACTTATATTAAAAGCCTCTTTGAACATTGTTAGCAATGATAAAGAGTACCTTGAATACGGAGAAAAAGCCCCGCTTGATACCTATCTCTACCTTGCTGTGGCATATCATCAGAATGATAGCCTCCAGAAAGCTTTAACTCTTTATAATGATGCAAAAATAAGGTTAAGTGGAACTAAAGCCTTCCGTGAAGAGTATATTGACAACCAGATCAGAGATTGCCTGTATGCTATGGAAATGAAGAAGAAACCATTGACACTGATAACAAATCTTTTCATACCATGGCTAAATGATTATCCCGGAGCCTGTAATCCTGTCCTGGCAAAAAATGATTCGGTATTTATATTCACTCAGAAAGAAAATGGGAATACCCGTATCTTATGCTCTTATAAATCCGGCACATGGCAGAAACCGGTTGATATAACAAAACAGCTGGGAGGATTTGACAGGTTCTATTCAAACTCAATCACCGGTGATGGGAAACTATTAATTATCTATATGGATGATGGCGGTGACGGGAACCTTTACTACAGTCAGAGAAAAGACACTGTCTGGACAAAAATTAAAAGTATTGGGAGACCGATTTGTACCATCTACTGGCAATCTTTTGGTTTTATAACTCCCGATGGCAAAACTATGTACTTTGCCAGCAACCAACCAGGGGGAGAGGGAGAACTTGATATCTGGTATTCTGAAAAGATGGCTAATGGCAAATGGGGCGAACCTGTAAATTGTGGTAATGTTATTAATACTCCCTATAATGAGGATACCCCTTTCTTTGATCCGGAAACCGGCGCTTTAATATTCAGTTCAGTCGGCCATATAAGCATGGGTGGATATGATGTATTCAGATCATTGAAGAAAAATGGAACATGGACCAACCCCGTCGGCTTGCCTTATGCTTTTAACAACACATCGGAGAACACCTTCTTTATTCTTAATAATAATGCCCCCGGGTTTATTACCAGTTTATATGATGACAAAACCAACACCAGAAATATATATACAATAGTCGCAGAAAATCCGGCCGATAAGATCACATCAGGTAAAGGTACAATTACTCTGAAGGATGGATTGGCTGTTGATCCTAAACTAACTTCGATACGTCTTGTTGACCTTAAGAAAGCCGGCTCTTCGGTAAATATATCGCTAAGCGATTCAACATCTTATAAATTCGAAATTAAGCCCGGCGACTATCAGCTATTCGTAAGTCATACCGGATATAAGACCGATACAATTAACCTTAATCTCCCTTTGTATTTTTCAGGAAACTATGTTTCCGTTACTTCCTCTCTGATACCTGATAAGGTTTTCGGTGGTGAGTTCCTGTCAATCAATAACCTTCTGTTTGAATTCAATAGTTCAGAGCTCAATGATCAGGCTAAATCAAGTCTGGAACTTCTTAAATCTATTCTAATAAATTATCCTGATTTGAAAGTTGAGGTTGCAGGTTATACCGATTCCAAGGGTAGTAAAGAATATAACAGGGTCTTGTCTGACAAAAGAGCACAGCGTGTTATAGATTATCTCGTATCATCCGGAACTTCATCTTCAAGATTTGTTAAGAAAGCATTCGGAAAAACTGCTTTTGTGGCATTAAACTATAAGGCCGACGGTTCTGATAATCCTGAAGGAAGAAAGTATAACAGAAGAGTCACATTTGGCATAGTTGATCCTAAAACAGGTGTGACTATCCGTCAGGAAACCTATACACCTGAACATCTCAGGCAATCCTTTTCCATGAGATACAGTATTGTCCTGATCAAGACAGGAAAAATATTAAGCTCTAATTACTTCTCCACCCTGACGAAAGACGATTTACTTTTTATCAGAACAGTTAAGCTTGACACAGTATCCATGTACGTACTCGGAGTATTTTATAGTAAAACAGATGCATTGAAATATCTTAAGTATGCCAGGGACATGGGATTTGACAAGGCCTATATTCTTAATCAATATGAACTTGATAATGAATTAAAAGTCAACCTGACTCCGGAAGCAAAAAAGGCTATTTTAGATAAAATTGATAAAGGAGTATTTACAATCCAGTTAAAAGCCACCCAGAATCCTCTTGATATGGACAAAACCTTCACTGGAATTGAAGGAGTAAGTGAAATAAAAACTAATGACGGGATGTACAAATATTACTGTGGTGAATTTAGAACACTTTCAAAAGCAAAAAATGTTTTGCTGAAAATTAAGAAGTTTGGATTTGAAGATGCCTTTATTAGAAATCTCTACCTGTTAATTACCCAATAGAATTCAGGATTACTGCTCATGAAGTACAAAAACGTTATGCTCAGGGCTCTGGAGCCTGAAGATCTCGGGCTTCTTTATGAATGGGAAAATAATGATAAATACTGGCTGATAAGCAATACTGTTTCTCCCTTTTCAAGATTTACTCTCAAGAGGTATCTTGAGAATTCTCACAAGAATATCTATGAAACAGGTCAGCTGAGGCTCATGATTGACCATCTTGAAGACAAAACTACCATCGGGACTATTGACATTTTTGATTTTGATCCCTTTCATAAAAGAGCAGGTCTGGGAATATTTATAGCTGATGAATCGTATAGAAGAAAGGGATATGCCTCAATGGCGCTGACATGTCTGATAAAATACTGCTTTAAAACACTTCTGCTTCATCAGTGTTACTGCAACATACTGGCGAATAATTGTGAAAGCATGGAGCTGTTTAAAAAGCAGGGATTTGTCCAGATAGGAATTAAAAAGGATTGGATTCAGTCCTCAGAAGGATATCTGGATGAATATATGTTTCAACTCATTAACGAATAGCAAGCAGACCACATGCTGCTGAAATATCCGTTCCGCGTGATTTACGGATCGATGCTGAAATCCCTGATACAATCAGATTATGCTTGAAAAACACTATCCTTTCGTCTGAGGAGGAAGAGTTTTGATCATTCAATGATGGGTGATAATGCAACAAATTAACCCTGATATCCGAACCTTTAAGAATAGACTTAAGCTCTTCCAGATGACTATCTGTATCATTCAGGCCTCTGACCATAACGTATGCAAGGCTTAATCTTCTTTTCTTTTTAATATGGTAACTTTTCATCAAATCAATTATAGTTTGAGCAGGATATTGATTTTCAGCCGGTATGTTTTTTATTCGTTCCGGAGGGAAAGGTGAGTAAAGACTAAAGGTAAGATTGCAATCAGACCTTTCAAGGAATTGTTTAACTCCGGGCAATATGCCAACTGTGGATACGGTTATATTCCTCGGACTGATCGCAAGTCCCCATTCCGCTGTCATAATATTGCATGCTTTCAGAACATTCTCAAGATTATCCATTGGTTCACCCATACCCATTAAAACGACATGGGTAACTTTAAAGGTATCCGGGATCCCCAGTATCTGTGTTACAATCTCCCCGGCGGTAAGATTTCCTCTGAAACCATACCTGGCTGTAGCACAGAATGAACAACCCATTCTGCATCCCGACTGAGTAGAGACACATACTGTATTTCTCTTATTATCGGGAATAAAAACAGTTTCAAACTTTTTATTGTTTTCAGTCCTGAAAAGATATTTCACCGATTTATCGGCAGAAACTTCCGTAGCCACAGGGGGATAAATTCCACCGACTGCAATGTCAGATAAAACTTCATTGAGCCGGCCAGGTATTTTTGATAAATGTGCAATATCCGAAATTCTTTTTTTATAAATATTATTTGAGATTGAAGTTGCATGAACAGCGGTGAATCCATAAGATCTGATAATATCATATATCTCGCCCGATGTTAAACCACAAAGACTCTTCTTATCCATATTTACTGGTCCACCATACGAGATATGGAATGCTTTCTAGTTCTTACTTTTTGAGTCAACCATAAGACCTCTGTTCTTAAGCAGAGGTTCGATAATTGGTTCACGTCCGCGGAAATTGATAAAGCTTTGCATTGCATCAGTTATTCCCATTGGCGCCAGAATGTTTTTACGGAATGATTCAGCTGTAGCTTTATCAAAAATACCTTTTTCCTTAAAAGCTTCAAAAGAATCATTATCGAGCACTGCCGCCCAGGTATAGCAATAGTACCCAGCATCATAACCACCAACAATATGGAGAAAATAAGTGCTTTTGTATCGTGGTTCTATCTCTTTGATGAGCCCTATTTTATTAAGGTAATCCTTTTCAAATTTCTCAATATCAATATTAACCGGTGCTTCGAGGGTATAATATGCCATATCGAGCATTGAAGCTGCCAGAAGTTCTACATTGTCAAAACCAGTATTAAAGAAACTACTCTTTTGTATTTTACTGATAAGTGCATCAGGCATTATTTCACCTGTCTTGTAATGTTTTGCATACATCTTTAAGACCTCAGGTTCAGTAGCCCAATGCTCCATTATCTGGGACGGTAATTCAATAATATCCATGGCAGGGTAAGTCATGCTGTATTTATTTATTGAGAAGAGACCCTGTAAAGCATGTCCAAATTCATGAAAGAGTGTAGTAACATCATCAAGGCTAAGCAAAGAAGGTGTATCTCCGGAAGGATTTGTAAAGTTACAAACCATTGTAACTACTGGTTTTATTTCCTTACCGTCTACCCATTTGTGATCACGATATCCGCCGCACCATGCTCCCTGACCCTTGCTTGCCCGGGTATAAAAATCCATATAGAGTACTCCGAGATGACTTCCGTCAGCCTCTTTAACTTCAAATGCTCTTGCATCTGGATGAGGCAGAGGTATGCCTGCGACAGGAGTAAAAGTGATGCCATAGAGCTTTGTTGCTACAGCGAAAGCTCCTTCTCTCACATTATCAAGTTTAAAATAAGGTCTGAGTTCGCTATCGTCAAGATTGTACTTTGCTTTCCGTAATTTCTCGGCATAATACCACCAGTCCGATGGTTCGATCCTGAATTTTGCACCTTCCCCGTCAGCAATTTTTTGCATCTCGTTAAGTTCTTGCCCGGCAACTTTTAATGCCGGTGTCCAAAGCTGATCAAGAAGCGCATACACATTTGAAGGGGTTTTTGCCATTCTGTTTTCAAGATTCAGGTCAGCATGTGACTTATATCCGAGAAGTTTAGCTCTTCTGGCACGGAGAGAAACAATCTCAGCAAGATTTTTTTTATTGTCGAACTTATCATTATGATTTCCACGGGTCAGGTACGCATCGTACAGTTTCTTACGAAGTTCCCGGTTAACATCATAAGTCAGAAAAGGAAGCATACTTGGTTTCTGAGTGGTGAATACCCATTTCCCATCAAGACTGTCTTTTTTTGCCAATTCTGCTGCACCTTCAATTACATTCTGAGGCAATCCTTTCAGATCAGCCTCATTGTCAATGACAAGTCTGAATTTATTGGTTTCCGAAAGGACATTCTGACTGAAATTTACACTGAGCACTGAGATTTTCTGGTTAAGCTTTCTTAGTGTGTCCTGATCTGGTGATGACAGCAGAGCTCCGTTGCGTACAAAGCTTTTATAAAGGTTCTCGAGAAGGAATTTCTGCTCATCATTCAGCTTAAATTTAGTCTGGTTGTCATATATTGATTTAATTTTTTGAAAAAGCACTGGATTGAGCATGATCTCATCTCTGTATTCTGAAAGCTTTGGAGATATTTCCACCTCAATTTTCTGAAGAGAGTCGTTTGTATTGGCTGAAGTTTGCGAGAAAAACACTGCCGATACTTTTGTAAGAAGGTCACCCATCTTGTCGAGAGGGTCAATAGTATTCGGGAATGCAGGTTCTTCTTTATTCTGTAAAATCTTTTCAAGATCCTTCCTGCCTTCTGCCATACCTTTTTCAAAAGCCGGCATATAATTCCCCGCCATTATCTTTTCAAAAGGAGGGACATCGAAAGGAGTGTTATAGGCAGTGAAAAAAGGATTGCCTGTATCGACTTTAGCTACCGGGGTATTTTTACAGCCTGCTATAGCCATGCCGATTAACAAGCACATCAACAACATTTTATAAGTATTTTTCATAATCAGAAATTTTATTGTTACTTTATTTTTAATGATTTAATTACAAATTAATCCGGGTTCACGTAATTATGCGGAGAGAGGGGGATTCGAACCCCCGGTTCGCCGGAAGGCGAACAACGGTTTTCGAGACCGCCGCATTCGACCACTCTGCCATCTCTCCTTAGTATTAAATAAACGAGTCCAAAAATAGCAAATATTTGAAAGCCTATAGCAGTATTCCTGCCAGAGATGCAGAAATATATGATGCCATTGTACCGCAAAGCATTGCTTTAAAGCCCAGTTTTGCCAGGTCGGCTTTCCGATTAGGTACAAGTACTCCTATTCCCCCAAGCTGAATCGCAATTGAGCTGAAGTTAGCAAAACCACAGAGAGCAAAGCTTGCAATTACAACCGATTTTGCACTGAGAATTCCCTGTTGAATCATGGGTGTCAGATCGGAATATGCAACAAATTCATTTATTACCATTTTTGTCCCCATTAATGAACCGACATGCAGTGATTCAGATGGAGGTACTCCCATTACCACAGCAAAGAGACTGAAAAATGCTCCAACGACATCTTTCAGACGAAGATTATCCACATTCAGACCAAGGGCATTAAGAGACAATCCTATCCACGAGAGGAAATGTCCGAAATATCCCAGGAGAGCATCTATAAGAGCTATCAGGGCTATAACACCGATAAGCATTGCAATAACGTTTATTGAAATCTTCATTCCATCGCTGGCACCATGTGAAATGGCATCCATAATATTAGAATGTTCCTTTTTTACTTCCAGTTTTACTGTCCCCTGTGTTTCCGATTCTTCTGTTTCAGGAAAAACTATCTTAGCAATTACCAGTGCCCCCGGAGCTGCCATCAGACTGGCTGCAAGCAGGTATGAAGCCGGTACGCCCATTGAAATATAAACAGCCATTACGCCCCCTGCGATACAGGCCATACTTCCGGTCATGGAAGCCAGCAGTTCCGACATAGTCATCCCCGACAGGTAAGGTCTTATCATGATCTGAGCCTCCACCTGGCCAACAAAAGCGCTTGCTACATTTGACAAGGCCTCGCTCCCGCTGACTCTCATAGCCCAGTGTACAAAACGGGCTATTACTGCTATTACTCTCTGCATCAAACCAATATGATATGCTATTGCAACGAGAACGCAAACGAAAATGATTGTAGGTAATAATATGAAGAGAAAAACACCACTTTTTACTATACCCTCAGGAAGAATCTCGGTTACTTTTGTGAGGTCACCAAAAACGAAAAGACCACCCGCCTTGGAGAAATCGAGAAGCTTATTAATGGCTTTTCCTAGCCAGAAGAAAATGTCTTGACCGATTGGAACCTTCAGGATAAATATTGCCAGGGCAATTTGCAGCAGTAATCCGGTAATAACCAGACGGTAGTTAATTTTTTTCCTGTTATTTGACCAGAGAAATGCCAGTCCGAGAATTATAATTATCCCGATAACGCCTGTAAATCTTCCCATTTTTTATTTGATTAAATAGTTGAGTCTGCTTCAAACCTACATTTTTTTTTGATATGTAACGAAGGTTTATAGAAAAAAGCTATCACTTTCCGGCATGATTTAATTACCGGAAAACGTCCTGTATTAATAATAAATTGTATGAAGGTGACTTACAACAAATTACTTTATGCTATCAGATGGAAAAGATTCAGACCAGTTTTTTATAATCTCTATCTGTTCCTTTGTTGGAATTATTTCAGGTCTTTTTTCTCTTGCCGCCTTGGGAGGCATAGCACCCTTATTAAGCTCTGAATACATTTTTGCTGCCTTTTCCTTCTGTTTCCCGGGAGAATAATTGGTCCATTCTGTAAAATTCAATTTTGCTCTGGACATTAATCCTCCCTGGCTCGTATGGCAGGGAACGCAGGAAAATGTAACAATTTTATTTACACTATCGGGAAGGGATTGGGCTGTTTTTACAGCTTCCTGGCCTCTGACCTGTGAAGTCAGAAGGAACAAACCTAAAACTAAAAAACCAGGAATTAAAAATGATGTAAATGCTTTTTTCTTCATGATTATAATAATTAGATTAATTTAATCATAAAGATAAGCCTAATCTGTCAAAGGAGATTTAGAGAGTGCCTGTTTTTATTACCTGAATATAGCTATCTGTCCATTTTTCGGAATGGCTCTGAAAATGATCTTTGCATCAGTCCTGGGAAGTCTCATTTTTATAAACGGGTGATATTCAGGCACTTTAAAGACAGCTACTCTTTTCAAAGAGCTCCATGTATCCCTTAGGCGGTCTTTAATATCGAATCTGAATTGACTTATTTTGGCGCTGAATTTTGCATTTTCCTCCTGATAAACATAGATCCTGAGTCCGCCATTCATTTCAAGAATATAATTAACAGGTTCAGTTATAGATGTATCTGGCATAATATCCGGTTTATACTCTGAAGTATCTTTAGGTGCCATTTTAATCATTACCGGTTCTTTCTTTATGGTAGCGTATGCAGAAGATATGGTAAATGGAGATGCCAGCATCGATAATATTATATTATCATCGCCTTTCATAAGGAGTCTGCTGGTTTTAACGTGGCTCATTTTTGCTTTATAAACTACAACACCGCTTATCCCAATATTTATGGTACTGTCTGCCAGATTAACAGTCGCATAGATAGAATCTGTTTCTGCCATTATTATTTTAGACTGAAGAAAAGCCTTTTCTTTCAGTAACATAAGATAAGTTGAATCCATTACTATTTGATTCCCGACTTCACTTTTCTCAGCTGTTTTAGTAACAAATTCCTTTTTCAGCTCTTCAAGTTTCCGGGCCGGACTCAACATCGACATTATTGAATAATAAATAAAAAATGCCGAAATAATACTGATCAGCACAATGAAAGATACTTTCCGTCCAGGTTTTTTATTGCTAGTTTCGTTTTCCATATTATTTTATCGATCAGATCAGAAAATATAAACTTTCGAGCCAATATTCAGTGTATTGAAGATCACTTTAAGATCTTCATCATTCAATCGAACACAACCGTGAGTGACAGGCATGCCAAGAAAACGCTTGTAAATAGTACCATGGATCAGGTAACCATCACCTAATGCTAGCGCATAATCACCCAGAACGCCATATTCATATCTTGAAAAGTCATCTTTCGGAGGAATTGGTAAGCCCTCTTCAACGAACGACCAATCGGGCCTTTTCCAAACCGGATTGGTTGTTTTTCCACGTATCCAGTATTTTCCCTTGGGTGTTTTGAAAATCCATTTTTTATTCCCTGTTGTCTGAAGCATTGTATAACTTCCCGAACTGCAGAATCCTTCTCTGACAAGTTTTTTATTTGTATAAAGAGAGAACCTGTTCTCCGTTGTATTAATGACAATATATGATTGCCCGGATGTATAAGCGTTAAGTTTCAACGTGAGGCGTTGAATATCTTTAGTCATCAGGCTTATCTGCTTTTTGTATGAAGGGTCCTTCTTTAATTCCGGATTGTTGGTTATTTCAATTTTCTTTCCCGGAGACAGTTCTTTCAGAACAGGAACAAAGTACAGGATAATCAGAACAAGAGAAAGTGCTGCCAGGATAATACAAATGGGAATTAAGACAGAACGAACAATTACAAAAAGTGGCTTTCGTGCAGGCAAATTCTGTTCTCCTTCAATTATTATCTTCTCATTTTCCATATCGTAAAAATTACATATCCACAATATCTTTCAGGTCAACCATTGATCCTATAATAGTAACAGGAGTACCTACCTTTACAATCTTGAAAATAAGATCCATCTCTTTGTCAGTGAGGGCAATACACCCCTCTGTCCAGTCAATCCCCTTTCCTCCGTTACCATGAATTTCGATCAGACCTCCTATTATAGCCGATGCCGGAAGAGAACCGCGCTCTATCTCAGATTTGAAGTTTTCCTTATCTTCATCATTTGGATAATCCAGTAACAGAGCCTTATAGTACTTTGTTTTACTCCCTTCGAATTTTTTCGTTATCTTATACATTCCTTCAGGAGTGGCCATATCACCTCTTACCCTCTTGTCTCCAACCCAGTTTTTACCAAGTTCAGCTTCAAATTCATATTTCTTGGCACCTTTATGATAAATAATACATTTTCGTGAAAATTTATCAATTATTATCGAATAATCACGATTTTTTTTCGATTCATTTAAAGTCTTGTCAACCCATTTTTCCCACGTTGAAAAGGACTTGAAATAGTTTTTAAGGTTTTCAGATGCATTTTGGTATGATTCGGTAAGCAGATATTCGGCATCAGTAATTTTTCTGTTTGCTTCCAGGTACTTCCCATTATTATATACTATCTCTGCCTCCTCCAGTAAAATCTTGCCTTTTGAGATACGGTTACGGATTTCTGAAGTTAATGGATAAGTTGTAAAGAGTTTATCAATGTTAGCTACAAGATCATTCAGCGAACTGATTTTGAGTTTCAGTTTTGTTTTAAGGTTCGATGAACTACTTATCGAATTATCTGTAGCAAGGGTTGCTTTCTTTGCAGAAAGATCAGCAAACATTGCAACCTTATCATAATGTCTGAAATAAATGAATCGCATATTTTCTTTATGCCAGTTTACCATTGCCGAATCATAAAAGACCCTGGCTTCGGTAAAAAGCTTCTTAGAATAGGTATCTGCCCTGTTTGTTCCGGCCTTTGAAAGAATTTCTCTGGCATATTCCACTTTACCTGCAGGTGGTTGAGGTGTAAAACGGATTAATAATAAGATCACTAGTGGAATAGAAACCGCAATAGCAGAAAAAATCAGCACATCTCTCCAAATCTTTCTCATGTAAACCTGTGACGATTTTAAAAAAAACCCCGGGAACTTCCCGGGGGTTTTATATAAATAAGTTAATACTTATTAATTACTTTTTCTTGGGTGCTGCTGCTGGTTTAGCTGGTGCTCCTTTTCCTTTTACTTTTGCAATAGCATCTTTCAGTTCGGTATTGATACCGGTTGCTCTTTCATTTGCAGCTTTAACTTTGTTGAGTGCATCCATGTATGAACCTTTATCAAATAAACCCTGTGCTTCAGCTACAGAGGCTTCGATAGTGGTCATTTCAGTTTTGATCTGCTCAAGAACAGCTGCTCCTTCTTTTCCTCTTGGAGCTTTGGTTATGAGAGTTTTGTTTTCTTCAATAACAGCTTTTACAGCTGCCAGTGATGTCTCAACTTCTTTCTTCACTTCTTCTTTCTTAGCAACAGCATCAGTAGCAGCTTTGTTTGCTGCAGCCAATGTCTCATCCAATTTGATAGTTACAGGGCCAAATTTCTTGAATAATTTTGATTTCTGAACTTCAATTTCAGCATTAATAGCTTTCATTGAATCTTGTACAGCTGCAAATTCAGCCGGTACATAAACAGCTGCTTCAGCAGTCTGTGCAGCTGCAATTGCTGCATTTGTAGCATCTACTTTTGCCTGTGGAACTTTTCCACAACTAGAAAGGAAAGCGACCATTGCGATAGCGGCTAATCCCATTAAAACTTTGTTCTTCATTTTTCTAATCTTTTTAATACTTTGTTTATTTAACAACTTCCGATCTATTTGATTTAATCGTTTCAGTTTAAAAATTACGGTGCGAATATATTAAAAATATGGAATATAACAATATAAAATTCAATTAATCTTTAGTTATAATTAAAAAAATATGCTGCAAAATCATATAAGGTTAGTGTTCGTTCAACATTTTATAATTCTGTTTTAAAGCCAAGAAGTTTCAAGCCATTCCGGATTGCCTTCGGCGATCCCCGGGGGAGAACCTTGCAAAGACTGAATAAACCCTGAAAGGTTCTTCTAAGGGATTGCCTTCGGCGATCCCCGGGGGAGTACCTTGCAAAGACTGAATAAAGCCTGAAAGGTTCTCTAAGGGATTGCCTTCGGCGATCCCCGGGGGAGTACCTTGCAAAGACTGAATAAACCTTGTAAGGTTCTCTAAGGGATTGCCTTCGGCGATCCCCGGGGGAGTACCTTGCAAAGACTGAATAAAGCCTGAAAGGTTCTCTAAGGGATTGCCTACGGCGATCCCCGGGGGAGTACCTTGCAAAGACTGAATAAACCCTGTCGGGTTATGTTTATTTTAACTCAGTTCCTTCAGAAAGCAAGCTTTCTTCGGAACTTCGTTAAAATAAACAACCCCGCTGGCGCGGGGTTTATTCAGTCTTTGCGGAGAGAGGGGGATTCGAACCCCCGGTACAGTTACCCATACGGCAGTTTAGCAAACTGCTGGTTTAAGCCACTCACCCATCTCTCCAAAACTACATGACCTCTTTTACAGAGCGGGACAAAAGTAGGAAAACAAGCATAAAGTGCAAAATAATTCAGAAGTTTATTTTAAACCCCCAACCAGATCCATAATCAGCTTAAAATTCTCAAGAGTCTCCTCATCAAAATCAGTGACGTTAACCTTTTTTTCCTTCACATCCGACAGAAATCTGCTGAGTATGAAATTCCGGGGGAGTTCTTTCTCTTTTATATATACTGAATTCGGAACTGTAATACCTTCTCTGCTATCTATAATATGGTTCTTGAAATCGAGCGTCGATAGAAGATCTTCAGAATTTAAGAAAGGCCCTGGCATTCTGATAATCAGATCTCTGTTATTAATTTCCGTCTTGAAAACAGAATTTTTCAGTAGTTCAGCCATTTGTATCTCAGAGTCGTTTTCAAAAAGCAAGACTGAAAAATCCAGACCCCAACCCATCATAATATTACATAATAAGGGAATGGAAGAGACATTGGTTGATGGTATTACACAAACTTTACCTTTAAAATCCATCAAAAGAATAATTGCATTTAACAGGTAGAAAGAGCCTGTATCATTTACAATCAGGTTAATCTTCTTTGCAGAGAATCCTTCACCCCCCATCATGTTGCCAAGGATGCTTTGCAAAGGGGTAAGAGTATCGGGAGAGGCAGAAGACAGTCGCAATGGATCGAGTATCCTTGTGGTACTTCTCAGGCTCTCAAGATCATCACGTTGAACTGCAAGTACCCTGTGAAGCTTATTGATCTCAACCAGATGAGGGGAATGGGTGGTATAGATCACCTGAATCTTATCTTTAATATCCTCAAATACTTTCAGAACATCTTCCTGAGCTCTGGCATGAAGACTTACCCCCGGTTCGTCAACAAGGAGCACCATCTGCTTGTCGATGATATTTGCTGAAGCTTTCAACTCCAGATAAAATGACAGGAACCATCTGACACCCCTGCTTCGCTGCTTTGGATAGAGCCGCTCACCTTCATCCTTAATCCAGAATTCGAGATATGGTTTACCTGCCTTTTCGCCATATGAAGCATTATAATGGTCTAACTCAAACTGTATATGAATTTTGTTATTTCTTCCAATAGACTGCTGCCAGAAATCATGGAAATTATGTGTAAGCGAATGATTAAGATTTTCTATTTTCTGTTTCAGGATACGACTTGAAGGTTGCTGAAAAAAAGAATAATCGAGTTGAGCAAGAGAAAGGAAATTTCGTGCAGCCTTATAACCTTCAACATTCTCATTTCCACTGATAATATCATCCATGTCAATCCTGTTTGGAAGTAAACTTCCAAAATCTTCAAACAATTCAAAGACCGGACAATATTCGAAATATTTCTTCCCAAGGAAATCACTGTTATACTGCGACTTATAATAATGAATGACCTCATCAACTTTATTCTGTGCCTCTTCTTCGGGTATGCCATCAATAATATAACCTGAAAAGGCTACGTGATTGTCAAGCTCGGATATTATCGATTCCCTGTCAGACCGGGTTTTCCTGTAATCAGCAAGCACTCCTTTCCATTCAAGATCAAATTCATCTTCAATAGGGCGCATAAGAAGTGTCATCTTTTGAAGACGTTCTTCAAGCATGAGTGACAGATCATTAAGATGATTATCTATCCGGGTCTTCTGTTCAAGCAGTCTCTTCCACTTATCTCCGGCCCGTTTCACCAGCAGTTTCTTCTCAAGACCTTCTGTGATCTCTTCCTTATGCTTCTTTATTTCATTTAGTTGATTTATGAGTCCTGGGAATTGGGCATTTTTAGGAATCGTAAAATCTGCCGATTTTTTTCCGAACAATCTGAAGCTTAAGCTCTTCCCTCCATTCTGTGAAAGCTTTGATCTGATATCCGACTCTTCTTCACCTAACCTGAAGAGAGCTGTTTCCATTTCCCGGACAGACAGCATCTCCTCTTCCAGCTTCAGAGTAACATCATTCAGGTAAATTCTCCAGGCATCTTCAAGTGAATCAAGATACTGGCTTATTTCACCACTGACATTAATAACTGAAGAAAGATCGGGAATCCAGCTCCTGGTAAGCTCAATATGTGTCAGTCCTGACAATAACTCTTTTAATTCTGTCCCGGGATTATCGGTAATTTTAACCAGCCAGCCTTTAGGTACGGTGAAGCGGCAACTCACTTCCGGTAAAGAAAGATCACTTCTCAGAACATCTTCAGAGATAATTCCGGAATAGAAAACTTTCAGACCCTCCAGTATTGATGTCTTACCTGATTCATTCTGTCCTATGAGGCACGTAATATTATCAGGCGATATATTTTGCCATCCCGTATCAACAATTGATCTGAAGTTTCTTATTCTGAAAGCTTTAAGCTTCATCATAATATTAAGAGTTATAATTGAAAACCAATAACAAGAACATCATCGACCTGCTGTGTAGTACCCTTCCAATCATTAAAGGTACTCAGAAGATGTTGTTTCTGTTGCAGCATCGGAAGTTCCTCTAACGAGTGAATAATCCGCTTAAAATGTTTGTATTTAAATTTCTTGTCTGTAATTTCTCCGAACTGATCGGAGAAACCATCTGAAAACAGATAAAATGAATCGCCGGGTAAAGTATCAATACAAACATTTGTAAATGAAGCTTCCTTAAATGGCGCAACACCTAAGGTCATTTTGTCGGGTTTGAATTCAGTCAGCTCACCCTTTCTTATCATAATTAGTGGCCTGTTTGCACCTGAATACTGCAATTTGCCATTTGAACAATCGATTTGACACAACCCGATATCTATACTATCCTGTGTCTCTCCATAGTTACCTGTCTGATGTAACGCCTTCATGACTTTTTCTCTCATCAGGTTTAGTATCCTGTTGGCATTCAGATTATTACCAGACTGCATAATCTCGTTCAGAAAACTAATTCCAAGAATACTCATAAATGCGCCCGGAACCCCGTGTCCAGTACAATCAGCGGCTGCAACACACAATTTCTGCTTATTAAAGAAAGCATAATAGAAATCCCCGCTAACAATATCACGAGGAAGGTAAAGTATAAAAAAATCCTTTACATGGCTTTTAAGCACTTCAAGATCAGGCATTAATGCACGCTGTATCATATCTGCATAACGCAGACTGGCAACATGATCATTCATTCCCTTATCCGGGAGCAATGAAAGCAGGTTATGATTTTCTTGCTTTTCGACGCTCATAAAAGTATCTCATTAATACAGCCAATAAATATACATTTTTTTTAGTCCTCTTCTACCTGTCTGAGGACATTTTGGTGTTACTTTCTTTTAAGAAGTACTACATTCTCAACATGATGTGTATGTGGAAACATATCGACGGGCTGCACTCCTGCTACGTAATAATATTCTGAAAGTAATTGTATATCACGTGATTGGGTTGAAGGATTACAACTGATATAGACAATTTTTTCCGGTGAGGCATCAATTATCCTTTTTATCACATCCTCATGCATTCCTGCCCTGGGCGGGTCAGTAATAATTACATCCGGCTTCCCATTTAACATGAAAAAATCTTCAGAAAGCACATCTCTCATATCTCCGGCAAAGAAGTAAGTATTCAGTATGCCATTAATTTCAGAATTAATTATTGCATCATGTACGGCTTCAGCAACATATTCAATACCTATTACCTTCTCAGCATCCGATGCAATATAGTTTGCGATTGTTCCGGTTCCGGTATATAGATCATATACGATTTCTTTTCCGGAAAGCCCGGCAAATTTTTTAGCTATGCGGTAAAGTTCAAGAGCCTGCCTGGTATTTGTCTGATAAAATGATTTTGGACCAATTCTGAACTTCAGGCCATTCATTATCTCAACCAGATGATCCTCTCCCTTATAAAGAACCGGATCCTGATCACTCAAAGAATCGTTTCTTTTTGAATTGATAATGTACATCAGGGATGTGATCTGAGGAAATTCTGAAGCAAGAAAATCAAGCAAGCCTTCCCTTTTCTCAACATCTTCATGAAAGAAAACGACAATCACCATCACTTTGCTTTCCAAAGAGTTACGGATTACAATATTCCTGAGAAATCCTTTTTGCTCCCTGAGGTCAAAAAATTGCAGGTTATTCTCATGCGCATATTGCCTCACCGCATTTCTTATTGAATTTGAAGGTTCAGGCTGAAGATGGCACTCTTTAATATCAAGAACTTTGTCAAACAGGCCCGGGATATGAAATCCAAGAGCATCTTCTTTTTCAAATTTTATATCTGAAACCACCTCCTCATCTGTGTGCCATCGGTTATCAGAAAATGTGAATTCAAGTTTGTTCCTGTACATGTAAATCTCGGACGATCCAATAATCGGGCTGATCTCAGGCAGTTCAATCTTTCCGATTCTCGTCAGATTATCCCGGACCTGTTTTTCCTTAAACTGAAGCTGAAGCCTGTATGGCAGATGTTGCCACTTACAGCCACCACAAACTCCGAAATGGATACACCTGGGCTTAATCCTGTCAGAGGAGTATTCATGGAACTTTACCACTCTTCCTTCCAGATATTTCTTCCTTTTTTTTATAACCCTGATATCAACTATGTCGCCGGGAATAAGCATTGGCACAAATACCACAAGGTTATCCACGCGGGCGAGTGCGTTTCCTTCAGCACCTATATCGGTAATCTTAACATTCTCCAGCAACGGAAATTCCTTTCTTCTTCCCACTTGATCTATCTCCCGGATTTATTGAATTGTATCACCTTGAATTTTTAAGCGAGTTAATGAACAGTATACCCTCAATCAGGCATGGAACTGCACCGGCCCCATGATCAACATCCGGAATTATTACCTTTTTACATAAATCAGGTGATGTTCCGGACTGAATCATTGCATTAAACATATTTTCAGTTGAAGCCGGATCGACCTCGGTATCACTTCCTCCGTGTGTAAATAAAACAGGCTTGTTACTATGCCATGCTGTGATGCTGTTATTGTTTAGTGCATCCCTTACCGTAGAATATTTTGGGGAGGAACTGAATCCTGATATGAATTCCGGATTAATCAATCCTGAAACTGAAGTAGTAAGCTGATTATTGATCTGAGCTGAAGTGAGTAACCCTGTGAATAGCGAACTGACCCTTGAGGCATAGGGTTCATTAAAGATGTCACTGACAGGATTGGCAAACTGATTATAAGCAGTATAAGCATTTAAAATATATGCAAGATAAACAGGCATAGGATAAGTCGATTTATTTGCGATACCTTCCAACAGCTGCAAAATATTATAGGGACCGGCTCCGCAGGAGCTCCCTTTAAGATTAAAATCACTATTATAATCCTGTTCAATTGCTTTATCCAGGGCAAGAGTAGCCCAGCCTCCCTGTGAATAACCTAGCAGATAATATTCATCTTTAAATGTTATCCCCGGAAACTCCGAACCACCTATTTCTCTGGCAGTATACAGCATATCTACCAATGACCTTACCGTGGGTTGAGTAATAAGGTAAGGGTGAGGAACCTGAGATGATTCCCCAAATCCCGGATAATCGGCAATCAAAACAACATATCCCATTGAAGCTATGAACTCTATCAATTGGTAACTAAAATCCAGCGGATTATTACTTGGAGCATCCGCGTTAAGTGTATTGGTGCCATTCTGGAAGGAAAGCACCGGATAATCCCCTGGCGTTACCGGAACACAAATCAAACCTGACGCATTAATCTGATTGCCGTTCACAGTTGTTTTGTATACCAGCTTATAAACATCCACATCACTCGTTATGAAAGGTTTGATATTGTTAAGTTCAGGAACAGATCCGGAGGCAACACTTAGCAGACTTGTTATAAGTCCCTGATTAAACTCAGCAACATTTGTTTTCGAAACAAAGTATGAATAGTTTTTACCCGGCTCCTCTTTTTTACATGAGGTAACAAGTGATAAAAACAATGCAACTGAAACTGACTGTATCAATATGATTCTGTTAATTTTCATAATGTTAAAATTTTATGATTACCCATAATGTCTTAACAGATCTGTTTATCTGCCACAAATATAACTCTTAAAAGGAGACTTTTGTTCTCCCGGCTTCAATCTTCAGACTTCGGACTTCGCCATACTTTTCCTATATTTGCAGACATTTATTTAACTCTATGGTTTCGGTTCAGGATATCTCAGTTTCATTTGGCAGTTTTGATTTGTTAACGAATATTTCCTTTCTGATAAATGATCAGGACAGGATAGGTCTGGCCGGGAAAAATGGTGCCGGAAAATCAACCTTGCTCAAGATTATTTCGGGCCTTCAGAGTCCCAGCTCGGGACTTATTGATATGTCGAAAGATGTGTCAATAGGTTACCTTCCGCAACAAATGAAAGTTGATGATACGACAACCGTATTAAATGAAACCATAACAGCATTTTCAGAACTTATTGGTCTTTCTGAGGAGATAGAGTACTGCAGCTCCGAGATTACGCGAAGAGAGGATTATGACTCTCCCGATTATCTGAAACTTTGCGATCATCTGACTGTAGTTGAGGAAAGGTACAGGATGCTTGGGGGTGCAAACTATATGGCAGAAGCAGAAGTGACACTCACCGGATTGGGGTTTGAACGAAAAGACTTTGACAGACCGACCATGGAGTTAAGCGGTGGCTGGAGGATGCGGATAGAACTGGCAAAGATCCTGCTCAGGAAACCTTCCCTGTTTCTTCTGGATGAGCCAACGAACCACCTCGATATTGAGTCAATCCAATGGCTGGAGTCATTTCTTTCAGGATATTCAGGAGCGGTTGTTCTTGTCTCTCACGACCGTGCCTTCCTGGATAATGTAACAAAAAGGACAATCGAAATCTCCCTTGGCAAAATATATGACTACAAAGCCTCCTGGTCAAAATATCTCATATTGAGAGAGGAAAGAAAAGAACAACAGATCGCTTCCTACAGAAACCAGCAGAAGATGATCGGAGACACTGAAAAGTTTATCGAGCGATTCAGATATAAAGCCACAAAAGCAGTTCAGGTTCAGTCGAAGATCAAACAACTTGATAAAGTTGAACGGCTTGAAGTTGATGAAGAAGACAAAAGCGCCATTAATCTGAGGTTTCCCCCGGCTCCCAGGTCAGGAACTGTAGTCGTCGAAGCTGAGGGTCTGTCAAAAAAATATGATACTTTAACCGTTCTTAACAAGATCGATTTTAAAATCTCGAGAGGAGAAAAAGTTGCGTTTGTTGGTCGTAACGGAGAAGGAAAAACCACATTATCAAAGATAATTATCAGTGAACTTGATTATACAGGCGATCTGAAAATCGGTCATAATGTAAAAATTGGCTATTTCGCACAGAACCAGGATGTATTGCTTGATGAGAACAAAACAGTTTTGCAGACAATTGACGATATTGCCAAGGGTGATATAAGGACAAAGATCCGGGATATGCTTGGCGCATTTCTGTTCAGGGGAGATGATGTAGAAAAAAAGGTCAAAGTCCTGTCAGGAGGTGAAAGGGCGAGACTTGCTCTGGTAAAGCTTCTCCTTGAACCGAGTAATCTTCTTCTTCTTGACGAGCCGACAAATCATTTGGATATGCGTTCAAAAGATATTCTGAAACAGGCATTGATAAAATTTGATGGCACACTAATTGTGGTATCTCATGACAGGGATTTTCTCGACGGGATTGTCGGAAAAGTTTATGAATTCAAACATAACAAGATAAAGGAACATATTGGAGGAATTTACGATTTTCTCAGGAAGAAAAAGATTGAGAATCTTAAAGAAATTGAGAGAAAAGACAAATCGAAATACGAAGCTGCGCAGGTAAATGTATCAACAAATAAACAGAAATACCTTGAAAAGAAGGAGTATGATCGTAATCTGAGAAAACTTAGAAAAAGACTTGAGGAATCGGAAAGCGTAATTGAAAAGATAGAATCAGAAATAATTGCTGTAGACAAATCATTCATGGAACCTGGAAATTCCTCGGAAGCTCATGAAATTGATTATAAGAAATATCAGGATTTAAAGGAACAACTCAACGATGAGATGAACAGATGGACACAGTATAGTCAGGAGATTGAAGAGTTTTTACAAAATAACAGTTGATAATGGATTTACTTCAGTTTGAAAAAGAATACAGGGTACATGTTTATGAAACCGGACCTGAAGGCAAGCTTAATTTGTATTCTCTATTCAACTATATGCAGGATATTGCATCTGACCATGCTGTTAAGCTCGGATTTGGCAGGGACGATCTTATGAGAGATAATCGTTTCTGGGTACTTTCAAGAATTTATGCCGTAATAACGGAGTGGCCGGTCTGGGGAGATTCAATAATTGTTCAGACATGGCCAAACGGAACGGACAAACTTTTTGCCCTTAGAAATTATGAAGTCAGATTTCCTGATGGAAGACATATTGCTTCCGGTACCTCCTCGTGGCTGATCCTTGACCTGACAACAAAAAAAGTCCAGAGGCCGGATTCTATACTTAGCCAATACAATTTTAATCTGCATAATGAACTCTCTCCCGTCAGGTACGCTGCGAAAATTGATCCTGCCGCTGAAAATGGTCAGGTATCACCACTATTCAGAATTAAAGTTAGCGATCTTGATCTGAATCTGCACACAAACAACGTCAGGTACCTGAAATGGGCGTGTGACAGTTACAGCCTCGAATTCGTTATGAATAATGAACCTCAATCTGCTGAAATTAACTATCTTGCGGAGTCGAGGTTTGATGAAGAAATAATGATTAGAACCTCTGTTGAAAATCAGAACGATAGTTTCTGCAACCATTCAATATTCAGGACCAATGATAATAAGGAACTTTGCAGGATCAGAATTGAATGGAAAAAAGATATCAAAAAATAAGTTAATTGATTTTGATATGAAGAATTGTTTTCCGTTAAAAGCCATATGTGTACTGTTATCGGGTATTCTGGTTGCCACAGTCCTGAATTCCTGTAAGTCTACGCAACAGACGGTTGATTACAAAGATCTGTCGTATCTTTATAATCCCACAAAAAATCCCATCAATCCCCAGTATAATGTCATTAATAAATCTGATGAGTCGTCGGTACTTTCTGTCAGATTTTCCACACGCGATCTTTTTTTCTCCGAAGCGAATCCCCAGGGAGTCCCGACTGCTCTGGTTTTGCTTACAGTTAAACTTTATAGTATAAATCAGGGCAGAACCCTTGCTGATACAGCTGTTCTGGATTTAAATATTGTCAAAGAAGCAGGGAAACAGGAATATGTTTACGAAATACCTCTCAAAGTTGAAAAAGGTTCTGAATACCTGGCTGAAATAAAGGTTCTCGACAGGTTACGACTCCAGGTAGCACAGGCATTTTTTCAATTTAATACTCTGTCGTACAACAACAAATTCAATTTCCGGGTTCAGGGTCATTTCGATAAAAATCTGCTTTTCAGCCCTGTCTTAAGAGTCAATGAATATATCAATCTTGTTTATTCCCGCGGACATGTCGACAGTTTGTTCATCTCATTCTATAAACCCTTCAGGGAAATTCCTGATCCGCCTTCGCTGTTGCTTCCTGAAAAGACCCTGGACTATGAGCCTCAGAAAGTAGTTGCACTTCCATATTCTGATACCTTGCCTATGATGTTCCCAAATCAGGGTATCTATTTATGTTCGATTGACAGGAATGTAAAAGAAGGATTCACATTTTTAAATTTTGGCACTTCATATCCGAGGCTGACAACTCCTGAGGTTATGATAGAACCTCTGGCATATCTGGCATCACAGGATGAATTAGCGGAATTAAGATCTGCAGCGAAACCAAAAGCAGCGCTTGACGATTTCTGGATTAAATGCGGTGGAAATGTTGATAAAGCACGTGAACTGATCCGGATCTATTATACCAGGGTACTCTATTCAAACTACTATTTTACATCCTACAAAGAAGGATGGCGAAGTGAAAGAGGTATGATTTACATAATCTACGGACCACCGGATAAAGTCTATAAAACATCTGATGGTGAGAGCTGGGGTTATAAGAAAACTATGATAAGATCCAGGTGGGGTAACAGATACTCAGCCGCTGATTCATATCTTTTCTTCAACTTTAAAAAAAGAGAGAACGTCTTTTCCGATAACGACTTTTACCTGAGCCGAAGTGAAACGCTTGTAACATTCTGGGACAAGGCAATTGCCAGTTGGAAGAAAGGGATCGTATTCAGACTCGATAATCCGAAAGACATTTAGGAAGTAAAAGTTTTATAAAACCCTTTGTGAACCTTTGTGTTAACCTTTGCGTTCCTTAGTGGTAAAAAAAAATTAACCACAAAGGGACACTAAGGTCTTCTCAAAGGGACACAAAGGAATAAGAAACAAAAATTCATAAATAATCGATTGAAATATAATTAGATGCAGAAAGAAACGGATTGTATATTTGGATTGCGGCCTGTAATAGAGGCAATTAAAGCTGGAAAACAGATCGACAGGCTTCTAATAAAGCAGGGTCTGCAGGGTGCTCTTTATCATGAACTTATGACTGAGGTAAAAACTCATAACATTGTATTTCAGATCGTTCCTGTCGAGAGAATAGAGCTTGTAACAAGAAAAAACCACCAGGGTGTCCTTGCATGGCTTTCGGTGATCGAATATCAATATATTGCAAATCTTCTTCCAATGATTTTTGAAAAGGGGGAAGATCCGTTGATTATTGCCCTTGATGGAGTATCGGATGTCAGGAACTTCGGTGCAATAGTCCGTACAGCGGATTGCCTGGGAGCTCATGCAATTATTATTCCTGAAAAAGGATCAGCCCGGATAACGGCCGACGCGGTTAAAACATCTGCCGGGGCTTTACATTCTTTTCCCGTGTGCAGGGAAAAAAGCATTGTTCGTGCTATAGAGTACCTTAAAGAATCGGGTCTCAAGGTGTTTTGTGCCGGTGAAAAATCAGCCAGAACAGCTTCGGAAACTCCTTTAACCGGTCCTTCCGTATTAATTCTGGGATCAGAAGATAAAGGTATAAGCCGTGAACTTATAGCGTTGTCTGATCAGCAGATAAAGGTGCCAATGACGGGCACGATAGGTTCACTGAATGTATCGGTTGCCGCCGGGATTCTCATGTATGAGATAGTAAGGCAGCGTTCAGTCTGAGTTATTCGATAATACTTCTTATCCGCTGATCAAGCATCTGCTGATCGACATTAAATGAAGCCAGACCTGCCAATGTAAGCAACGTATCAGGGGCAATTTTACCTTCGCTTATTTTATTCTCCCATCTTGAATGCACCGGAATCTTTCCATCGGATGTAATAAAACCTTTCTCCTCTTTTGTCAGAGACGGGAACATATCTTCACAACCTGTTTCATGAGCTATATGAACCAGTTCAGGACCTGTAGCCGGCATTTTTTTGGTTAATTTTTCCGCAAGATTCAGTACTTTATTATCAACTTCCCAAAATTTCTCTATATGAGCATCTGCTGCTGAATCAAAATAACTTACCTCGTAATTCTCATGAGTACGGGACGAGAATTTTCCACTTAATTCTTTTCGCCCGGCAGCAGCAACTTTTGGAGGCATGGTAAATACATCTGTTCCTGCAAGAAGCTCAAGCTGATTATAATTTCTCAGGCTTGCTGCTATCTGTTTTGTCTGCCAGGGATTCTCTGCAGACAGACCCGTTACCCAATTCTGTGATGAGATGACCGCCTTCTCGCCTGCACCGGAACCATCTCCGAGTTTATTGTTGATCATGTACGCGCCTATTCTGCCCAGAAAGACATTCACATAGTCAGGTCTGGCTACCCTAGTCACAAGTACATTCTCCCTTGCACTGAACCCAAGCGTAAAATTTATTTTTACTCCTGAATCCTTAAGAAGCCTTGCTCCTATCAATCCTTCTGCAGTATACGGAACCTTTACAATAAACTGTTCGGGACAGATATCATGAAATCTCTTGCCGTAGGATTGAATAGCTTTAATGTCATGTGCAGTATCTGTGTGAAGTTCGACACTCACATATCCTCCAAACCTGGAAGCCAGTCTGAGAGCATGCCTGGCATTTAATATAAATGCTATCTCCTTAACCCTTTCTTCGGGTGGCAGATCTCTCACGACACCTTTAGCTTCTGAAATAAAAACATCATATATCCCCTTTTGTATTTCATTGTTAAGCAATGAATTATTCGTTGTAAGCGCACTCATTTCGGCAGACCAGTTTGCTTCAGCTTCATCCATATCACCTGTATCAAGCCAGAGTTCTGTACCGGTCTTTTGAAGTGATTCCCAGAAGGGGTCGCTTTTACCCGTAACATGTTTTTCATTAAGATTCTTCCAAACAAAATCGCTAATTCTGGTGCTTAAGTCAGCCATGGTTTAAAGTATTGATGTTAAATTTAACTAATTCATTTTTTTCGATAAAGTTTGCAGGTCATCGCCTGTTGGTTGTTGGAAAACTCTAAGTCCGAACTCATTCATTATAGCCAGAAGGTGTTCAAATATCTCGGACTGGAGGTTTTCGAACGGAATAAACTGATTGCTCTTAGTGAAAAGATAAAGCTGTAAAGGTAGTCCATTTCCTTCAAAAGGCCGGTGTCTCATAATAATTGTTTGTTTTTTGACTATCCGGGTTACTATCTTCCGGATGATTGCTTTTGCAAGCAGTTTTGAAATCCAGCTAAATAATATTACAATCAGAACAAGAGCAATTGTACTGAGAATTGAAGAAAAGCTATAACTTAATCCGGCATGAACAAATAAATCCTTAAACCATACTGCCGGATCATTTCTTAAAGGCATATCAGATCACTTAAATAATTAGTGGCAAAAATAGATAAATTATCAATCCGTCTCATTGAATATTTTTTGCTTTATAAAAATCCGGTAAAAATTTATATAAAAACATCCATTTATGTAGAGACGTTGCATGCAACGTCTCTACATAACATAATATGCCGTAGGGACGTTGCATGCAACGTCCCTACGTAAATTGTTTTATAATATTATTGGTTATTTATTCTGTCTGTCAACAACATAGAATAATACAAGGCTGAGCCCTCCGAAGAAGAAGATCATTGCCGGATAATTGGCGTCCTCATTGAGCACTCCGGCGTAGGACAGAATCGCCCCGGCAATAATACCCAATGCAATTCCCATCAGAAACATCCCGATCTTGAGAGTTACCTTATTCCAGTTAAACAAGGATTTTTGGCCTTCTTTACCGGTATTGAAAAGACTCGCGTCAGCTCCTTTATCAATAAGAGCCATTCTCTCTTTGTTACGGGTGGTAATATGAACATAATAAATGCCAAATATTGTGGCGAAGAATGCGATAAATGCAACTAATACTTCCATGACTTTAATTATTAATTAACGGTTAAGAACTCTTTTGCACCTTTAGACTACAGAGCATAGAATCCGGTTACAATTAAAAGATTAATAAATAAATTAATTTTCGTGGTAACCAATTCATAACTTTGCTCGTCAAACCGGCAGGATGAATTATAAAGGTGACATTTACTATATTGAGCAGATCCTTGCAGGAAACAGTAATGCTTACAGCTATGTTGTGGAACAGCATAAAAATAAAGCCTATAACCTGGCTTTCAGAATATGCGGTAACCATGAAGTGGCAGAAGAGATTGCACAGGATTCATTTTTAAAGGCTTACAGGTCGCTAAAAAACTTTAAAATGAAAAGCAGTTTTGCGACCTGGCTTTACAGGATAGTATATAATACTGCGATTTCTTATGTAAGAATTAAAAAGAAAGGAATTCTTTCACTGGAAGATTTCCCGGCAGATGCCACAGATTTCATCGGAAACAACACAAGTGAGGAAGAGGCAGAAAAGGAATATATGAGTTCGGTGGTCAACTTTGCCATGCAGAAAATCACTGAAGAAGAGAGAGGTTTGATAAGCCTCTGCTATTATGAGGAGATGAACACTGAGGAGATATCTGATATTACGGGAATAAGCAAATCAAATATTAAAGTAAAGCTTTTCAGAGCCAGGAAGAAGATGCTGGAAATAATTGAAAAGATAGAAATGAAAAAAATTGTATATCATGAATAACCAGGAAAAATATAATGATGATCTTCTCAGGAAGTATATTAGTCCTGAAAAGACTGAAAAAGCGTCGGAAGGATTTACATCAAGAGTAATGATGCATATTCAGATCGAGACCATTCCTTCGACAGTTGCCGGAAGGTCACATAAAAAGAACCTGGTCCCGGTTATCTCTGCCGCAGTTATCATATTATTAATAGCCACAGCTTTTCTGATTCCGGGCAGTGAATCCGATCCATTTACTTCTCAGGTTCTCAACCTTATCAGAAGTACAAAATTCTCTTTGCCTGAAATAGACCTGTCATCATTCTTCCGGCTTAATCTTCCTTCGGTGATGATATATGTATGCATAGGAGTCTTATTGCTGACCGGATTCGACAGAGCACTTTACGGGTTATTTCACAGGGGAAAATAGTCAAAGACTTTCGACTTTTGAATTAAGCCCTTTTGCATTTAAAGATTTGCTCATGGCATTCAGCACTTCGACTACGCCAATTTTGACCTCACAGTTCCCTTTAAAATGCACAATCATAGCACATTGTTCCGCCTGAACTGAATCGTGGCCACATACTTCGACCAACGATTTGATTACATGTTCAAAGGTATTGATTTCATCATTGTAGAGAATCAGAGAACCTGATTCACCGCCTCTTTTCAGCTTGCCATCTTTACGTAATGTCCTTTCCTTCATTTCAGATTCTCAATTAGTTGTTTTGCCGAATCAATCGAAATCTCTTTCATACCCAGCCATGCTACAACCTTTGCCTCACGATATCCATTTCTGTTTAACAGGTCAGCATACTCGGCAGCGGTTTCAAAAGTAATAAATTTCCCAATCAAATATGCAATTTTTCCGTCCTCAACAGTCTGAATATCTAAACCGCGGGTACCTGCAATTTTCCTGATTCCATCAACCATATCTTCTTTCAGAGGCTTTACAGACCTTATCACTTCAACTCTGAATGAGAGTGCAGGGGGTATAGTATCAACCTTAGTTTCCTTTAAAGAGCTTCCCAAACTGACAAAAGGTTTCTTTCCCCACTCCTTCTCAAGTAATGCTGCTCTGTCAGCGGACACAGTTTTCCCTCCTGACAGTCCAACAACAAAAGCATCCTTGAAACCTTTGGCTTTGACCTGTGCAAGAGATTTATTTGCATCTGAAGATCTCCTGAACATACCGGCATAATAAGCCGTTTTGTCAGTTCCGGCGATTTTAAATCCGTAAACAGGGGTGATCCCTTTAAAATATGCCGGCGTAACCGGATTACGGAAGACTGCAATCTGTATACGGTAAATAAGTCCTGCGGGTATCTCAGGATCAATTATGATCTTTTCTTTCGGATCAGTTACTGGTTTAGTCAGTATTTCGAAAAAGGTAAAAGTTTCAACACGGGGTTTTACCACAGGAGTAACCAGTTTAGCGGTGTCAGCTTTTTTATCGGTTACTTTAACAACTTTAGTGTCAGCTTTTAAAGATGTGTCATTAACAACAGGGTATAGTGGTAGTTTAGTTGTCTCCTTTGGATTTTTAAGAGAGTCCTTAAGTGGATTTGTAATACCCCTGGCTTCGCGATATTTCTGATCAGCTGAACTTTGATAAAATGCAGCCAGTCTTTCATTTTCGGAAATTCTGACTCTCATGGCGGACTTATCAGACCCCGTAAGCTTTTCTGAATCTTTCATCTGCTTATTAACAACTGCAAGTACAGAATCGGCTTTAAACTGAAACATAATAGCTTCATTCATGATCTTTTCATAGTTCTCCGGAAGAAGCTCTTTTGAGCTCGTCTCTTTTCCGGCAGTTTTTTTATCCGGCTCCTTTACAGGTATTGCCGGTTTAGTTTCTATCTTGCCGGAGTCAACTTTTTCAGTCTTTAAAATCTCAGGGGGTTTTATTTCAGAATCTGCTACCTGTCCTTTCTTTAAGTTGCATTGCTGTAAAAATTCAGGTACACCCAGCTCCCTGGCGGCTTTTTTCCCTGCCTGTTTTGTAAACAGGTTATAAGAGTCTGTTGCTTCTGAGAATTTCCCCGACATTTGTTGTGCCCTTCCAAGATAAAATAAACCATCTGCAGGCAATGTCTTTACATTACCGGCTGCCTGAATAGCCTCCTGCAAAAGGATAACAGCTTCACCGGGGTCCTTACTCAATTTTACAAGGCAGACCCCTGAGTAGTATTTATACAGAGGATCTTTGGAGTAGGTTTTTAACAGTTCACTGAATTCGCTGTAGGCCTTTTCGTAATTGGCTTTTGAAAATGCTTCAAATGAGGATTGGCGGGTGGGTTTTGTCTGACTGATCTGGGAAAATAGATTACTAAAAGATAATTCTATAACCATTATCAGGCAAATCAAGATTATCTGTTTCTTCAATTTCATACTTACAATTTAATTTACTTTAGCAAATAATTAATTTTCAATCTATTACATGCCAACTCAATTACTTAATATGCTGATTTATGTTAATAACAATTGACTGTTTATTTGCAATTAACAATTCAAACTTCGTAAATTTACCCATTATAATAAAATAAACAACTATGATACAATTAAAAGAGGGAATGAGAGCTCCCGGTTTTGAAGGTATCGATCAGAATGGGAAAAATGTAAAGCTAAGCGATTTTAAAGGGAAAAAGGTAGTTCTGTATTTTTATCCCAAAGATAATACGCCTGGTTGTACAGCAGAAGCATGTAATCTGCGTGACAATTATGATTCATTTCTGAAGAAAGGATTTGCAGTAATCGGGGTTAGTCCCGATAATGAAAAATCACATAAAGGTTTTACCACCAAATACTCACTCCCGTTTCCACTGATAGCTGATACTTCAAAGAAGATACTGAATGATTATGGAGTGTGGGGAGAGAAAAAAATGTATGGAAAAACCTTTTTAGGTGTTTTGAGAACAACATTTATTATTGATGAAAAAGGGATCATCGAAAAAATAATCACAAAAGTCGATACTGGCGGTCATACTAAACAGATTTTCGATATGTACAATAAATAAAACCGATTATATGAGCAAAGAAAGAAAAGAAATAAATAAGGAAAAGCTTAAAGCACTTGAAATTACTCTTGGGAAAATTGAAAAGGATTTTGGCAAGGGAACAATAATGAAATTAGGTGATCATGCTATCGATAACATTCAGGTCATCTCTACTGGTTCGATCGGACTGGATGCCGCCCTCGGCATTGGTGGTATACCTCGCGGAAGAGTAATAGAAATTTATGGTCCTGAAGCATCAGGAAAGACAACCCTGGCTATCCATGCTATTGCTGAAGCACAAAAAAACGGGGGTATTGCCGCTATTATTGATGCAGAACATACTTTTGACCGTAATTACGCTGAGAAATTGGGTGTTGATGTTGAAAATCTTCTCATTTCTCAACCTGACAACGGAGAACAGGCTCTTGAGATCACCGATAACCTTATCCGCTCCGGGGCACTTGATATAGTTGTTATTGACTCGGTGGCCGCACTTACGCCAAAAGCCGAAATTGAAGGTGAAATGGGTGATTCCAAAATGGGACTCCAGGCAAGACTGATGTCTCAGGCGCTGAGGAAACTCACTGCAAATATTAATAAGACTAACACATCGTGTGTTTTTATTAATCAACTCAGGGATAAGATCGGTATTGTTTTCGGTAATCCGGAGACTACAACCGGCGGAAATGCACTGAAATTTTATGCATCAGTCAGACTGGATATCCGCAGGACAAGCCAGCTTAAAGAAGGCGAAGAAATTATCGGCAGCCGGACCAGAGTAAAAATTGTGAAGAATAAGCTTGCCCCACCATTCAAAAAAGCTGACTTTGATATACTTTACGGGGAAGGGATTTCCCAGCTGGGAGAGATTGTTGACCTGGGTGTCGATTTTGAAATTATCAAGAAAAGCGGTTCGTGGTTCAGTTATGGCGATACTAAACTTGGTCAGGGACGTGACGCGGTAAAACAGATCCTGAAAGATAATCCGGAACTATATGATGAACTGAAGGCTAAAGTTTCGGAAGCCCTGAAGAAATAGCAAATCAGTAATAATACCTTTGTGAACCTTGGTGAAAACCTTCGTGACCCTTTGTGGTAAAAAAAATCTTTAACCACAAAGGAACACAAAGGAAAGCACAAAGTAACACAAAGGCAAAAAATGGAATTTAAGTCCACTTGAATTCTAAAAAGTTAATAAATGATTCATATATGAAAAAGCATCTTCTACCTCTCATTTTGTTAGCGCTTTTCTTTGCTTCCTCATGCAAACAGAATACTCCTGTTGCGAAAGAAGCTGTCGCACAAATCAATAACCAACTCACGTCAGAAGAGAAAGCCGGGGGTGTGATGACACCTGAAATAATGTGGAAATTCGGAAGGCTGGGTTCCTTTGCTCTTTCTCCGGATGGTTCATATGTTCTCTATACCGTTACTGATATAGATCTGCAGAGCGAATCGCGGCGAACAAACATTTATAAAACAACGGCAACAGGAGGCAATCCCGTACAACTTACCAGCGATGGAGGCAGTTCTCCGCAATGGATCAATAACGGGAAATCAATTGCTTATGTAAATAAAGGTAAACTCTATACAATGAATTCAGATGGTTCGGAACAGAAGCTGGTTACCGGACTGAGCGATTTTGAGATATTCAGTGTTTCACCTGATGGAAACAGGATCTATTTTACAAAAAGAGTTAAACTCGATCAGACTGCCAATGAGAAACATAATCTTCCTAAAGCAAATGTCAGAATTATCAACGACTTGATGTACAGGCACTGGGACTATTGGAGTGATTTTTCGTACAGCCATATCTTCATAGCTTCGTTTAAGGAAAACAATGTTACTGATGAAAAAGATATTATGGAAGGCCAGAGGTTTGAATCACCTACCGCCCCCTATTTCGACGAGGGTGAAATTGCATGGAGCCCTGACGGGAAATCAATAGCCTACACCACCAAAAGGCTTAATGGCAAAGCTGACGCAGTAAGCACAAACTCAGATATTTACTGGTACAATATTGAAACAGGTAAGGAAATAAATATTACTGAAGGTAACAAAGGTTATGACAGGTACCCGGTCTTTTCTCCCGATGGTTCAAAGATAGCATATCAAAGCATGGAAAGAGATGGTTATGAATCTGATCTCGACCGCCTGTTTGTTTACAATATAAAAGAAGGAACAAGAATATGGATTTCTAAAGGATGGGACTTTGACGTATCCAATATTACCTGGGATGGCGATACAACAATATACTTCGTCTGTTCTCACCTGGGCACTTCCCAGATATTCAAGACCGGGCTTCAGGGAAAGGGTGTATTAAAGGTAACGGAAGGAGTGCATAATCTCGGACCTTTTAATATAAAGTCAGGGATTCTTATTTCGGTTCTTACCTCAATGTCGATGGCTCCTGAACTTTCCACCGTTGATATGAAGACAGGATCAATTAAGCAGATCACTTCCATTAATAAATTTATCTACAACGACATCAAAATGGGCAGGGTTGAGGAGAAATATATCAAAACAAAAGATAAGAAAGACCTTCAGATGTGGGTAATCTACCCTCCTGATTTTGACCCTGCAAAAAAATATCCTGCATTGCTGTTCTGTGAAGGAGGTCCGCAGTCAGCGCTGGATCAGTTCTGGTCATACAGGTGGAATATGCAGATGATAGCAGCAAAAGGGTATATTGTCTTTGCTCCAAACCGTCGTGGTGTTTCGGGATTTGGTCAGGAATGGAAAGAACAGATTTCCGGCGATTACGGAGGAAAAAACATGCAGGACTATCTTGATGCAACCGATTCGATGGCAAAAGAACCTTACGTTGATATAAATAGAATGGGTGCCGTAGGGGCAAGTTATGGCGGTTTTTCAATTTACTACCTTGAAGGAATTCATGAGGGAAGATTTAAAGTGTTTATCGCCCACTGTGGTGTGTTCAATTTCGAAAGCGAATATGGATCTACCGAGGAACTCTGGTTTCCAAACAAAGATTATGGCGGTCCATACTGGGAAAATCTGCCGAGCTATAAATTCTCCCCCCATAAGATGGTAAATAAATGGACAACACCGATACTCATAATTACCGGGGCCAACGATTTCAGGATACCCTATACACAGAGTCTGGAGGCATTTCAGGCTGCTCAGTTACATGGTGTTCCAAGCAGACTGCTCTTTTTTGAGAATGAAAGTCATTGGGTAACTAAACCACAGGATGCAGTAGTATGGCAGCGGGAATTCTTTGAATGGCTGGATAAGTACCTAAAATAGAATTGTCTCTCCCCAGGGAGGATGAGGTTATCCATTCAACAGCTCCATCACCTTTTCCACTTTCTCCTCCAATGGCAGTTCCCCATCAATCCAGTGGATCTTAATTCCCCTTCTCTCCATTCCACGGAACCAGGTCATTTGCCTTTTAGCAAACTGATGAATGGCGACTTCCAGGTCACGGAACATTTCATCATATGAAATCCTGCCGGTCAGATAGAGAGTAATAAACTTGTATTCAAGACCATAATAAATCAAAGTTTCTGTGCTTATACCCTTCTCAATCAGATTTTTCACTTCATCAACCATACCTGAATCAAGACGCTGCCGGAGCCTTTCTGATATTCTTCTTCGTCTTGAATCTCTTTCGAACATCAGGCCTATAATCAGTGGTTTTACTTTGGGAGACTCACTTGCCTGCTTTCCCTTATTTGTAGTAAAGTGCTCGATTTCGATGGCCCTGATTACCCTCTTCCTGGAGTCGATATCCGTTGTGTTGTGAAGGTTTTTAAACGTTGATAATATATTTTTCAGTTCCTCCATCGATTTTTTTTCAAGTTCAATTCTCAATCCACTGTCAGGAGGAACCTCTGTCAATTTGTATCCTGTTATTATACTATCCGCATACATACCTGAGCCTCCGCAGACAACAGGAAAAATATTTCTCTTCTTCAGATCAGAGTAGACTTTAATAAACTCACGCTGGTATTCAAAAACATTAAATTTATAGCCAGGATCAGCAATATTGATGAGATGATATGGTATCCGGACACCATTAGTCAGATAATCAGCATAATCCTTACCAGTACCGATATCCATTCCTCTGTAAACCTGCCTGGAATCTGCACTGATTATCTCACCACCAAGCCTGTATGCAATAGCTGCAGCCAGGGCAGTTTTACCGGATGCGGTAGGCCCCGTAATAACTAACAAATCATAGATTGTATCCAACACCACAGCCATATAATTAATCATTGTGTCAGGAAAAGCAATATACCATAAATTTACTTAATTTTGTTTCGCATTCAATTCAGATTCCTATGAATAACAAATTCTTGCTTTTTGGAGTAAAAGATATTATTATTAATCCGGTAAAGGCCTGGGAGACAATTGATTCAGAGAACAGGTCTGTAAATATGATAAGAAACAGATTCTTATTTCCATTGATCCTCATTGTATCAGTTTCGGCTATCGCAGGATCTTTAATCTATACAAATCCCGAATTATCACCTGTATATTCTGTTTTTATAGGAATCAAATGTTTTCTTCTATTTTATATTACTGTTTATGCTACTGCTTTTATCCTCAGGGAAATAACTTATCCACTTGATCTCGGGAGGGATTTTGCCGTTTCCTTCAGGTTAATCGCCTATTCAATAGTTCCACTTCTTCTATGCCAGTTTTTAAGTCGCTTATTTGAATCTCTTCTTTTTGTAAATGTAATTGCACTTTACGGATTGTACATCTTCTGGACAGGCGCTGAGAAGCTATTGACGCCTCCGGTTTATAAAAAGGCACCTCTTCTCATTGGTGCAATATTTAGCTTCGCCTGTATATATATTGCTGCAAGTTTTATATTTACCAAGCTTATCGACAAGATCTATTTTGCATTCTTTGCTTAGGCAGCATAATGAAAGGTGGCGCTGGAAATATTGTAATTAAAAATAAAAAGGCTTCTCACGATTATGAGTTTCTCGAGAAATTTGTTGCTGGGATCATACTCTCAGGAACAGAAATTAAATCTATAAGGCTTGGAAAAGCCACAATCGCAGATTCATATTGCTTTTTCAATAATGGCGAACTCTTTATCAAGGGAATGCACATTGCCGAATACTGGTGGGGAAATCTGAATAATCATGATCCACTCCGGGAAAGAAAACTACTTCTCACATCCCGCGAGCTGAGAAAAATTGAAAGAAAAATTAAAGAGACCGGGTTGACTATCATTGTAATCAAGATTTTCATCAACGCCAGAGGACTGGCAAAGGCTGAAATTGCAATCTCAAGAGGCAAGAAGGAATACGATAAGCGTGAAACCCTCAAACGCAAAGATGCAGCGCGGGAAATGGATAGAATGAGGAAGGTCTGATCAGAAGTTCGGACTGAGCAGGTATCTTGAATAGAATTTTACGATGTAGTCAACGGCTTCCTCAGATGTATCAACCAGAGTGAAAAGGTCAAGGTCCTCGGCTTTTATATTATGCTCTTCAGCAAGCATCTCGCTTTTGATCCATTCTATCAGACCGCTCCAGTATTTTTTCCCGACAAGAATAATCGGGAATTTACCGATCTTCCGGGTCTGAATTAGGGTAATAGCTTCAAAGAGCTCATCAAATGTGCCGAATCCACCAGGAAGGACTATAAAACCCTGTGCATATTTCATGAACATCACTTTCCTGACAAAAAAATGATCGAAGGTTATCAGTTTATCTGAATCGATATAAGGATTTGGATGCTGTTCAAAAGGGAGATCTATATTAATTCCGACAGATTTGCCCTTTCCCCTGGCAGCTCCCTTATTTGCTGCTTCCATAATGCCGGGTCCTCCGCCGGTAATGATCCCATAACCATTCTGAGTCAGTTTGAAGGCGATATCCTCCGCAAGCGTGTAATACTTGGTATTGAGTTGAGTCCGTGCAGAACCAAAAATTGAAACACATGGACCAATACGTGCAAGTTTTTCAAAACCCTCAACTAATTCAGAGATGATCTTAAATACTCTCCATGAATCTGTTGTGTGAATTTCATGCCATGTTTTTTGTTCAAAGGCATCTTTAATAAGATCTGCAGGTTTCTCCATATTGGCTTCAATAAAAATTAGTCAACTCAAATATAATTAATTTCTTAGGCCTTAAGCTCTGTCTTAAGATATTTCCCGGTATAACTCTCCGGACATTGCACAAGTTTTTCAGGCGACCCTGAAAATATAATATTACCTCCGGCTTTCCCTCCTTCTTTACCCAGATCTATAACATAATCAGCCATCTTAACCACATCCAGGTTATGTTCAATTACAATTACCGTGTTACCTCTGTCAACAAGTTTATTAAGTACATCGAGCAGTACCCTGACATCCTCAAAATGCAATCCTGTTGTAGGTTCATCGAGTATATAAAGTGTTTTTCCGGTATCCCGTCTGGCAAGTTCAGTTGCCAGTTTAACGCGTTGCGCTTCACCACCGGAAAGGGTTGTGGATTGTTGTCCAAGTTTAATGTAACCTAGTCCGACATCCTGAAGAGTTTTAATTTTATGATAAATTGATGGTACATTAACAAAACACTCAACTGCCTTATTTATAGTCATTTCCAGCACATCACTTATTGACTGGCCTTTGTACTTTACTTCAAGCGTTTCGCGGTTATACCGTTTCCCGTTACATTCAGTGCAATGTACGTAGACATCGGGCAGAAAATTCATTTCGATGGTTTTCATACCTGCCCCCTCACATCCTTCACATCGTCCTCCTTTTACATTAAACGAAAACCTGCCGGCGCTAAATCCACGAATTTTAGCTTCAGTGGTCTGTTCAAAAAGCTTCCTGATATCCGTGAAGACACCGGTATAGGTAGCCGGATTTGAACGTGGTGTTTTACCAATTGGTGACTGGCTTACTTCAATAACTTTGTCGAGATATTCGAGTCCTGTTATATTACTGTACGGCAATGGCGCTTTGCCTGAATTATGAAATCTCTTTGCAAGGGCAGGATGAAGAGTCTGATTAATAAGTGATGATTTTCCGCTGCCTGACACTCCTGTAACACAAATAAATGTACCAAGCGGTAATGTAACATCCACATTATTAAGGTTATGCCCAGAAGCGCCTGACATTACCAGGAATTTACCGTTACCTTTTCTGCGATCGTCAGGAATATGGAATTTCTTTTTATTATTCAGATATGACGAGGTAAGCGTATCATGTTTCATCAGTTCATCGGGAGTTCCATGAGCCACCACAAATCCACCGTGTCGTCCGGCTCCCGGTCCCATATCAATTACGTGGTCAGCCGACAGAATCATCTCTCTGTCGTGCTCTACCACAATAACCGAGTTCCCAGCATCCCTGAGCTGTTTCAAGGCAGCTATCAGGCGTCTGTTATCCCGCTGATGGAGTCCGATACTCGGTTCATCGAGAATATAAAGCACATTGACGAGTCTTGATCCTATCTGGGTAGCAAGTCTGATTCTCTGGCTTTCTCCTCCCGAAAGAGTTCTTGCACCTCTGTTTAGCGACAGATATTCAAGGCCCACCTCAAGAAGAAAACCAAGTCTGGCTCTGATCTCTTTAAGAATTTCAGCAGCGATTATTTTTTGCTTCCCTGTCATTTTCTCCCCGACATTTGCCAGAAATAGAGATAACTCTTTGATATCCATAGCCGAGAGCTCTCCGATATTTTTGTCAGCTATCCTGAAAAATAATGACTCTTTCTTTAACCGGGTACCCTGACATTCAGGACAAATGTCATACTGTACATATTGGTCCTTTATTCTTGTACCGTTCTTTTTTCCATTGATCGTTTCAATATTCCCAACAAAATTAACAACACCTTCAAACGTTAAAAAATAGTTGGAAGTCATCCCCAGAGGAGTGTTGGATAATTTAAGCACTTCATCTGAACCATAGAGTACCTTGTTGAGAGCATCTTCCGGAATCTCTTTTATTGGTGTATCCAGAGTGAATCCGTTTTTTTCCGCTATCGCTTCGATCTGCCAGAAGATCCAGATATTTCTGTATTTTCCCAGGGGTTCTATCCCTCCTTTTCTTATACTGAGTTCCCTGTCTGGAATAAGCTTTTCCTCATCAATGCTTGATACCTCACCCAGTCCATTACAATGTGGGCAGGCACCCTGCGGTGAATTGAAAGAAAATGTATGAGGCGCTGGTTCATTATACGAAAGCCCTGTAACAGGACACATCAGGTGACGGCTGAAATATCTTGGTTCGTTATTCTCTGTATCAAGCACCATCATCACTCCATCACCCTGATCCAATGATGTAATAATTGAATCATTAAGTCTTTTATCTGTAGTATCTCCTACCCTGAATTTATCAATGACAAGTTCAATAAAATGAGTTTTATACCGGTCAAGTTTCATTCCGGGTGTCAGTTCCCTGATTTCATTGTTTATACGGACATTCAGAAAACCTTTTCTCCTGAGTTGTTCAAACAGCTCTTTATAATGTCCCTTTCTCCCCTTTACAACCGGAGCCAAAAAATGCACTTTCTTCCCCGAAAATTTGCTTTTTACCAGGTCAAGTATCTGGTCATCTGTATACTTAACCATCTTTTCGCCTGATGCATACGAATAGGCATCGGAAGCTCTGGCGTATAAAAGCCTGAGAAAATCATAAACTTCCGTAATTGTACCGACAGTGGAACGCGGGTTTTTATTGGTTGTCTTCTGTTCAATTGATATCACCGGACTTAAGCCTGTAATCTTGTCAACATCAGGTCGTTCCATCCCACCAAGAAATTGCCGTGCATAAGCTGAAAGAGTTTCCATATAGCGCCTCTGACCCTCAGCATATATGGTGTCGAAAGCAAGTGACGATTTCCCGCTCCCACTTAAACCGGTAATTACTACAAGTTTGTTTCGTGGAATAGTAACATCGATGTTTTGTAAATTATGGACCCTCGCACCAAGGACTTTTATCTCCTGATTCATCTTGATTTTTCCTCTTCAAAAGATCTGTTCTCAGCTTCTGTATTATCATTACTTCTCATCCCCTCCGAAGGAATCTTAATCAGATATTGCTTATTTGATTTTGGGGTCAGGTATGGCTTCCTTAACCAGGGATTCAGAAGTTTTAACATCTTGTAATTCGTTCCAAACTTCTCAGCAAATTTGGAAAAATCGGTAACCACGCTGTCAACTTTTACTTCATAGAATTTAAATTCTGGAAATAAATCTTCTTTGGCAATCTTAAAACCATAATTTTCAGGATCGGTTATAACAAGTTTATATGCCACTGCCCTGAATATATACCTGGCCGTTTCTTCGCTTAAAAGAAGATCGTAGTAGTTATTCTGATGCTGAATATCAATCTGCTCATCAACTGCCCCTCTTCCACCGTTATAGGATGCCGCTGCAAGGGTCCAGTTGCCATATTTTTCGAAAGACTTCAGAAAGTAATCACAGGCAAATTGTGTTGATTTTTCCACATCATACCTTTCGTCGACAACATTATTAATCTCCATTCCTTCTTCCCTTCCTGTTTCAGGCATGATCTGCCAGAAACCTGTTGCTCCGGCCGGAGAAACCATGTTGCTGTACTCACTTTCTGCAGCAGCCAGGTATTTAAAATCATCGGGGATGTTGTTTTTTTTGAGGATCTTTTCTATAACCGGAAGATACCTGTGTGCCCTCATTATAATAAGAATAGTTGACGAATGTCTGTAAGCGCTTGTCAGGATTTCGCGCTCAAGGCTCTCCCTGGTATCAAAGTTATCAAGGGGCATTTTCTCATCGGCAAAAGTCACATTCTCAGGTAACTTATAAGATTTGATATAATATATTGTATCCGATACCTGATGAACCTCCGCCTGCCTGCCGTCAAAACTTTTAAAGCTCTGGGCAATTGAAAGAATGATTATAATCGTGCCGGTCAGAACAAAAGCAGTAAGTATAGTTTTTCTTTTTGGATTTGCCATAGTGATTCAAGCTGTTTAAAATAAAGTGCAAAGGTAACATTTTTGCACCTAATAAATAATTTCAGCATTGGTAAATTACTCTGGGTGCTGGGTGCTGGGTACTGGGTACTGGGTGCTGGGTGCTGGGTGCTGGGTGCTGGGTGCTGGGTGCTGGGTGCTGGGTGCTGGGTGCTGGGTACTGGGTGCTGGGTACTGGGTGCTGGGTACTGGGTGCTGGGTACTGGGGGCAGTTGATTTTAACCATGCACCTTGCACCCTGCACCTTGCCACATGCCCTATGCTCCCTGCTCTACCGAACACTTTTCCTGTAGATATACCAGTAAGCGAGGGGTATAAAGAACAGACTCACAACCGTCCCTAATGACATGCCGCCAATCAAAGCCAGCGCCATTGGCCGCTGAAGCTCCGATCCTATTCCTGAACTGAAAAGCATTGGAATAGTTGAAACAAGCGATGCCATTGCTACCATAAGAATGGGTTTTAACCGGCGCGATCCTGCTGTATAAATAGCTTCCTTTAAAGCTACTCCTTCCCTGCGAAGGTTGTTTATTGTATCCACCTTAAGTATCGAGTCGTTGATTATCACACCTGACATAACGATCAATCCTATCATTGTCATGATGTTTATGGTTCCGCCCCAGAGCTTTACCAGCAGTAACGCCCCTGCTATATCGATAGGGATCTCAAGAAGTACAATTATTGGCTGGGTAAGTGATTCAAACTGCGCTGCCAGAATGAAATATAAAAGCAGCAATGCAACTACCAGGACTACCGCCAGTTCCCTGAACAACTTTTGTCCCGTGATCAGCGATCCGCTGAATTTTACATCAATATTCTGATCAGAGGTAAGCAGATCCCTTATTCCTGCTGTAATAACAGCTGGTTTGTTAGACCTAACATTCATACTGACAGGTACGTACTCACTCAGCATTCCCCCTTTTATTGTTTTATAATCATGCACGCGCTGTACCTTAACGATCTCACTGAACGGTATTGACTGATTGGTCTTGTTTAAGACAAACCCTGAAGAAACGATATCACTTATCTGTTTTTCCTTATCAGAAAGTACAATAGGAAGCAGTTCATAAGATGCTCTCAGTTCGCCGATATTATTCTGGTTAAGCGATGTTTTAAGAGTATTGTAAACAGTCATTGGTTCAACATTATACAGAAGCATCCTGTCAGGATCAAGCCTGAGCAGTATCTTATCTTCGAGCGAAGGTTGTGATACGCCGGCATCGGGCCAGTTCTTCTGTAACTTACTGATTATATCCGCCATCTTATCAACAGGCGGCACCTCTTTCTCCTTCATCAGGCTGACTTCAACAATGAGTGGTGATTCTGCTGCAGAAAAAATCTTCTCGAAGATATTCTGCTGGGGTTTAATATCTATCAAAGCTGCCGGGTAGTTCTTCCTGATAAATTCATAGGAGTTTTTCTCTATTGCATCTTTAAGCTCATAGTCCTTTGCTTTGATGTAGATCCTCGCCTGAGTGTATGACTGATCATAGTCGCGGTTAAAAAGAAACTGCTGCTCGCCAATAAATGAATTTGTCTGTAAAGCAAGATTACCGCTGTAGTCAATGAGATCCTTTATTCTTTTCAGATTCTCATTCACATCTATGTTTTCATTCCAGTCGACGGAAACGACAAGCTCATCCTGCCGCACAGCAGGGAATTTTGCCTTTTCCATCGTAATAAAGAGCCATGCCATTATCAATATAATCCCAAGGAATGAAGCCATCACTGTTTTACGGTATCTGAAGAAGAAATCCATTCCTCCCTCATAGGTCTCCTCCAACCTTTTCAGACTGATTTTCTTTACAAATTTTGTTAATGCTCCTTCCCTCCCGTTTCTGTAAAGTAAGTAGTAGATAGTAGGCAGAAGCGTTATTCCGACCAGGAGAGAAACGCCCTGACCAATAACTATCGCTATAGCCTGATCGTAGAAAAGCGCCCCTGAAATGCCACTCAGAAAGATAAGAGGAATGAAAACTGCACAGGTTGTCAGAACAGATGAGATCAGCGGGGTTATTATCTCATTGGTCCCTTTGATACAGGCATCAACCAGAGATAAACCTTTGTCGATCCACTGTGTTATATTCTCAATTACTACGATGGAGTTGTCAATCATCATTCCTATTCCCAGGATAAGTCCTGCAAGGGAGATAATATTGATTGACAATCCTACGATATAAAAGAATAAGAGACTGATAACCAGAGTTGCAGGGATGCTGAATCCGATTATAAAAGGCGATTTGGCATCGTTCAGAAAAAAGAACATCAGCAAGAAAGCCAGAATCCCTCCGGCAATAAGGTTTTGCTTAAGATTTGAGATTGAATAATCGAGCAGCCTGGTCTGATCCTGCGATATCTCAAACTCCATCTGCGGGTAATCCTTCCTGAAAATATCAATTATCTCCGTCATCTTTGCTTTGAGTGAAGCCATCCTGGCGGTCGACTCTTTGATAATTGCAAGTGAAATAGACCTGTTCCCGTTTGAGTAATACAATCCACGGGGCCTCTCCTGCCTGATCCCGACTTCGGCAAAATCCTTCAGCTGCAATAAACGGTTTCCCGATTTGATGAATATATCCTTAACATCTTTAAGATCTTTCAGGTATGAACTGAACTCAAGATTGTAGAGATATTTCCCGTTTTTGACTAGTATGCTTCCGATATTTATATTATTAAGGCTGACAGCTTTTGTGATGTCATCTTCCGATATCCCGAGGCTTACCATTTTTTTCTTATCCGGACTGATATAAATCTCTCTTTTTATCTGTCCGGTTATATCAGCCATACCCACTTCGGGAAGCTGTTCAATCCTCTTTTTAATTACTGTTTCAGCAAATTCACTAAGCTCAAGAAACTTTTCATCACCTGCTTTTTTATCCGTTAGAGTTATGTTAAGCATGAAGACCGGTATGTCGGTAGCGCTTGCTTTGATTATCCTCGGACGTTCAAGGTCGCGGGGAAGATCGTTCATTGCTCCATCCACTTTTTCATTTACCTCCATGAACGCAAGGTCGATGTTGTTGCCATATTTAAATGTTAATCTGATCAGTGCGCTCCCGTTACGGGATTCCGATTCGATATTATCAAGTCCGGGCACCTGCAGGAGATTCCTGCGCAAAACACTAACAACCGTGTTCTCGAGCTCTCTTGCGCTCACATTTGATCGAGATACTGCTACCGTTATTTCAGGAATATCGATATCAGGCATCAGCGACACCGGCAGGCGGAAGGAAGCTACCATGCCCAGCATGATCAATGCCAGGAAGGTCATTATCACTGCTACGGGGCGGGTTATCAGGAATTTTACCATATTTTAGCTTTTATCTGTTGGTTTGCGGCGTGCGGCGTGCGGTGTGCGGTGCGCGGCTAACATTATCGGCTGATACACCAGCAACCCTATCATACTGAACACCAGACCACCGATAGTGCCTGCTGCCAGAGCGAACCAGAACTTTTCATCCTTCCCCGTAAGCAGAAAAGGAATAAGCCCGATTATTGTCGATAATTTTGTAAGGAAGATCGGGATTATCTTGCCGTTGAAAGCTTTGACATACGCGACTCTCTCAGGGAGATCCGGTTTATGCTTTCTGATACTGTTGAAGTCATTCAGAATATAGAGGGTGGCATTAACAACTATACCGCACAGCAATATCAGGGCAGCAAAGACTCCTTCATCGGGTGTTATATTAAAAATGTGAAAAGTGAGAAAGACGCCTATAAAAGAAAACGGGATAAGGCTTATCACTGTAAATGGTTGTTTGAACGATTCCAGCAGGATAGAGCAGATGAAATAAATTATCAGGATAACCAGGAAAATAAGCCAGTAATTTGTCTTTTTCTGATCCCATGAAAAATTAAACGATTCACTCCGGGCAGTATAGCCAAGCGGCAGCATGGCGTTTGTTTCATCTATGTTCCTGTCGAGGATTATCCTGCCAAGTTCATAGTTGCCTATGAAATCATAGCCCACCGTGATAACATATTGCTGATCCTCGCGGCTGATAGTATTGTCAGTGACCTCGCGGTCGATTTTTGAGAAATCCTTCATCTTTACCGAAATGCCGGTGCCGGACCTGATGGGTGTATTTACAAAATTCCAGTAATCATATTTATCCGACTGCAGAGATTTTACTGAAACTGGAGTCATATTTCCATTGATATAGGCAGTCTGAAACGGAGATGACCCCCTTGAATATCTTCTTGCCTCGCCAAATGCAAATGCAACATCCGAACCCGCCTGTGTGAGGTAATATTTGTCCATCTCCAGACGATTCCTATAGGATTTTTTCTTGTTGCCAAACATATATCCGTCATTACTTCCACCCAGGAGGTAAACCTCTTTTATCCTTCCTTTTCCGCTATTGATAAGCCTGTCTTTCAGTGCATTGGCGTAACCATAGAGTTCATCATAGTTATAGCCTTTCATGGCAACTGAATATGTTGTCCTTATATAGTCGCTGTAAACCTGGTTGCTGAATGCCTTGCCGACACCATAAACGGATGCAGAATAACTTCCGATACCATTCATATAATCTTCAATCTTTATTTTTAAGATGAAAGGGAAGATTGAAAAGTCGTATTCGGGCTTAAAATTAATGCTGACTGTGGCATCTTCGGGGCTGTAAATGCTGGTTGTAAACATATCGATTTCCTTATAAGCCGCCAGCATATTCTCCAGACCGGTGCAGGTTGTATTAAGATCACCAATTGTCAGTCCCTCTTCGCTGAGTACAATATTAACGGTTAGCCTGGTCCTTTGCACCCCCTCTGAACCGCCATAATAATAGAATCTGCTGTTTTTGACTTTTTCGCTGAATAGCCTGAACGTGCCTCCAAGGACCTTGTTAACAACAGGTTTAATATCCTGAACATATTTCTTATTGCCAAGAGTTTTATTATACATTCTCTCGAACCGGGTAAGTTCCGAATCTTTCATATTGTACCTGCGATCTTTCGGAAGGGAATCGGGAAGAAAGAAGACAGGAAGTCCGAAAATCAGGATTGCAATTACGATAAACGCAGCCCTGAACCTGATAATAAAATTGATACATCTCAGGTAAAACTCTGAAAACTTTACTACTCTCCTTTTCCTTTTGATGATCAATGAATTGAACTTTGGAGTAAGCTTTATTTTCTCAAGAAGCGAAGGGATGAAAAACAGCGCCACAGCCAGCGAGACAGAAAGGTTTATTATCACAACAGCAGCAAAATCCGAAAGGGCCACTTTAGAGGCTTCATCGAGGAAGAAAATAACAGATAAAGCGCCAATTGTTGTGAGAGTAGCTGCAAGCAGAGATATACCGACCTTCCTGTTCTTTTTGAACCTGATATGATCGGTCATCACAATCGTGTTATTGATGATTATCCCGAAGGAGACTGTGATTCCGGCCAGGGAATAGAGGTGCATCTCCAGTTTAAACAGCCAGTAGAAAATAAAAGCTATGAAGATATTGGCAATGAGGCTGATAGTTATTATCAGAAGGTATTTGAACTCACGGCTTATGAGCAGCACAAATAGAAGCAGCAGAATAACAGAAAGTATTGCCCTGAAAATATTCTTCGATATCTCATCTTTTATAAAGATCGTATTATCGAGCGAGGTCCTTATCGTGTATCCTGCCGGAAGCTCCTTCTTTATCTTTTCAATCTCTTTCTTTACCGCATTGGCTACTTTAATATTGTTTACATTTTTCCCGGCGCTTACGGTGAGGTTGACGGTGTTCAGGCCATTTATCCTGTAGTAGCTCTGAGGCTGCTGCTCTTTCAGTTTTACTTTTGCAACATCAGTTAGATGAATGATCCGGCCCGACGTTTTTGCAACAGGTATATCATCCCACCTGAAATTATCTTTGCTGTTGCCTGTTAATGTGAGATAAGTCCGTTTTGTGAGCCCCCCTTCAAGGGTTTCAGTTGCTCCGCCTATCTCCTTCTCAAGCAGCCAGTTATTTAAAGAAATACTGATTGCAGAAGAGCCTACTCCTATTGCAGCAAGTTTCTCCTGGTCGTAAGTGATCTCCCATTCCTGTGGTGTGGCGCCATAGATATTTACATTATAGACACCCTCAACTATGGAAATAGCCGGTTTTATCACCTCTGCTGCAAGAGTATAAATATATGATGTGCTTGCATTGCCATTGACCTGGTAACTAAGAATGGTTGAACCGGAAGTGTTCGATGGCATGTTCATGCTGATAACCGGAAATGACACCCTTTCGGGAAGCCTTTTGCGCGATTCCCTTAACAAGGATGCAACTTCAAATCTTTTGGCTCTCAGGTCGATATCTTTATCAAACTCCACTGTGATTGTTCCTCCTTCGTTAAAAGTTGAAGAAGATATCTTTTTGACACCTGTAACTGTCGACAACACCCCTTCCAGCACCGTAGTGACCTCCTGTTCCACCACACGCACAGGCGTTTCGGGCCAGTCCCAGGAGATATTCAGCGACGGGAGGTATCTGGTGGGGTTAAGCTGAAGCGAAAGCAACGGAATAACGCCCGCTCCGATTATGATCAGCATCACAAAAAGAATGTTGACCGTAAAAGTCGATAAAAATGATGTATGAGGAGAATCCTCTTTCATTGTTCCTTCACAATTGTCTCATGAGCCAGGTTAATGTTTCCGTTGATGATAACCAGATCGCCGGCTTCAAGACCCTCTTTTACAGACAGGCTGGTACTGTTCTCAAATTCCACCGTAACATATTTCCAGATAGCCAGTGAATCCTGGCGAACGAAGATCACATCTTTCCCCTGACGGATCACCAGAGCCTCTTTAGGCACAACCAGACGGTTCGGAACCGGTTTTTTGATAACTATTTTTACATTCATCCCATCGATGAGACGACCGTTATTCTGAAATTCCGCTTTTACCTTAACCATTCCATTTTCATCGACAAGAGGATTTATTTGTGTTATCTTTCCGGCAATCAGAGTACTGTCGTTAATAAATGGTATCAGACCGACCGGCATACCCTTGCTTATAAAACTATATTCCGATTCTATTACCGGGAATTCCACCTCCATTACCTCATCGAATATTACTGTACACAGGCTTTTGTAGTTCTGGCTCGGGTTCCACTGCATGGCTTCGAGGTTGGCAACAACCCCACCCAGAGGAGCATATATCCGGGTATTATTATAATTATAATTTGCGACCTCAAGCGCTGTGACCGCATCATTTAGTCCGCTCCTGATACGCGATATCTTTATTTTGGATGAGGAAAGGCCGGCAGTATCGGTTGCGGAGAAATTGGTCAGAAGGTCATCTTTGAAGTTGATCTCAGCTTTCTCCAGTCCCTGCTGAGCCTGGGTAAGCTGAGTTTTATACTCAAAATCATCAATAACAGCAAGGAGGTCTCCGGCCTTTACTTTTTGTCCGTTTTGAATATAGATCTCTTTTATTATTCCGTTCACTTTAAACGGAACAACAGCTTTTTTTGATGACCAGGCTTTCCCGTTGCTTATCAGTTCGTGGTAGAAAGTGGAAGGTACAAGTTTTACGGTTTTAACGAGCACTGCCTCGGGGTGAGAGGACCGGCGGGCCATCTCTTCGAGGTTTTCCGTTTTTTTGGGTTTGCAGGAGAAGAGTAATGCTGCGATCAGCAACAGGATTAAGGAACATCTGACTTTCATGTATACAGACTAATAAGACGGTTTATACTAGTGGCTTATAAATTTATATTTTTATTTCGAAAAAAGAGGGTTTTTTTGACTAAATGTTTCGTTGATAATTAGGACTCGCTAAATTCCCCAACTTTTTACCCCCTAAATCCCCCCATTGGGGGGACTTTATAACTTGTTTTATTTAATACAATTGATCCTCTAAATTCTTTTACCCCTAAATCCCCCAAGGGGGACTTTCTCGTTTCCCTGTTTTCAGTCCCGCTTTGCGGGAGTTGGGGGGTAAAACCAGGGTGTCAGTCCACTAATTCCAGCTGATGCCTCACATTTTTAGACCCCCTAAATCCCCCCAAGGGGGGACTTTGGTTATAGTTATGACCCAATAATTTTCAATGTTTTCTATGTGGAACTCTGTGTCTTCTCTGTTGCACTGTGTGTAACATAAAAAAGAACTGTCACAGAGGAAATCCAGAGGAGACACAGAGAGGCACTGAGGTTTTATACTACCAGCTCCATCTGATCCTTAGCTTTAGACCCCCTAAATCCCCCCACAGGGGGGACTTTGGTTATAGTTATGACCCAATAATTTTCAATGTTTTCTATGTGGAACTCTGTGTAACATAAAAAAGAACTGTCACAGAGGAAATCCAGAGGAGACACAGAGGGACACAGAGCGCCAGCCTTCGCCATCACCTTCACTTCGTTTCGGTGATCGAAGAAGGCTTCGGCTGGCAAAGCAGGGTTATGGTTTATAAAGAAATTGTTTGTCCAGGTTATTAAGAATCTTCTTATCTAAAGTCCAAATCAGGTAATTATTTTCAATTGTTACCTTAACAAGAATGGTGTCAATTAATCCGATCCCCATATTTATGTATTTGCCTTTATTACCAAAATCAGCTGACTCAATTAATGTCCCCTCAATAAATTTAATGTGAGGCAATACTTTCCAGTAAGACAAAATTATGCTTCTTTCTTTATGGCTTCGTGAACCATACAGGAGTTCAGCGAATATCGGTTCAATAGTTATTACCTCCTTACTTTCAAGTAAAGATTCCATTCCATTGAAAAAAACAGGGTTTGCCTTAAAAAACTCTATCCAGATAGTCGTATCTACTAAAATCATATTACCTTGAATTACGTACTATTTCACTGTTAAAACCATCTACAAATTTTAAGGGTTCTTTTCTAACCACACTATTCAATTTCTGAATCCTTTTAATGTAAAGCCAATCGGAAAGGGCTTTAATAATACTATCTGTAATGTTTTTGCCTTTTGTATACTCCTGAACATCACTTACTATTTCATCAGGAATGATTGCTGTTACTTTCATATCATATAATTTTATCGTACGATACAAAATTACGATACAACAATCGTATTTACAAATTTATTTTGAAATTTATCAGGGTAAAAGTGCATGAAGCTCACCGGTTAATTCTGAACCCTTAACTTTTTTGTAAAGACATGTAGGGCCACAATCCATTGAATAGAGCCGCCTGAAAAAAGGGTATATTGACTTAAATTACTTTTTCAATCTAACTAACATCAAAACAGGATTATCCGTCTCCTGTAAACTATTTGCCAGTTTTTCAAGCTCTTTTTTCTTTTCAGGATATCTTGGTTGGGAGCGCTTAAATTCATTAGTTGTGACCAGGGCTTTAATGTCGAGAGGATTTATTAATGCGATATGAAAGGGCAAAGGGCTGAGAGAGCCAGCCTTCGCCATCACCTTCACTTCGTTTCGGTGATCGAAGAAGGCTTCGGCTGGCAAAGCAGGGCGTGGGGGGCAATAAAACAAAAACATTCACCATTGGGAGCACTGAGAACATTGAGTGAGTAGCTCTTGGTAATTTAACTCTACCCTTACATGGAGCATCTTTATTTAATAAGGGAATCAATCTCCTTTTTTAATTTTGGGAGATGAATAGTAATAATCCCCCAGATATTCTCGTCAGAGACCGAATCATAACCATGGATAATCTGATTTCTCAAGCCGATGATCCTCTTTGAGTTCTGAATAGTTAAGCCTGGATCTTCCTTACAAATCCTGTTCATGGCTTCACCAATGATCTCAAGGTTTCTTTCTATAGCTCTCTTTAGCAGAGAGTTTTGTTTATAGTTATCATAATTACGAGGTTCAATTTCAAAAAATGAATCAATTTCCCCGATTGCTATTTTAATGTCGAATAAATATTTAAGCACCTTCTCGTTCATAAATTAATTTCTTATTTCTATCAACAACATTTCGAAAAATAGGGTTGCGTATAGCCTGGTTTTCAAGAAGGTCAACAGGTCTTTCTAAAAGATTTTCCAGATTTTCTTTAAAATCCATATAATTATCGAAATACTTAAGAATATCAACATTCTCAAATTGTACCAATAGATCAATGTCACTGCTGTCGTTGAATTTATCTGTCAGGACAGATCCAAAGATATATAGCTCTCTGACTTTATGTCGTTTACAAAGATCGATCAATTTAATTCTATTTTTCTCAATTATATTCATGTCTCAAAGATATTAAATCTATCTTATTCTTAATATCTATTCATCCATCCCAATGCACCTGAGATTTGTTAAATTGCCACAACGGGGAGTTTGCGAAGGAAGAGGGCACAGGGCAAGGGGCACGGAGGACAGAGAATTAAAATTTAAATTATATAAGGAAGCTTCGGGTTCAGGTCTCAGAACTTATATGATAACCCTGAGAAGATCCCAAAAGAATAGGGATGAATGTATGAACCCGTGGTAACACTGAAAGGATTGATGTAATATCTGAATGTCGGTTCAAAGTTCAGCGATAATTTATCCGAGACTTTATATTCCATTCCCATTCCGAGAGAACTGCTTAAAGTAAGAGGATTCAGTCCTTTAGTATCCCCTATAGGATATTTGTTTCCATCAAGAGAAGTATATACTGAATTAGTGACCAGAAGATTATACGATACTCCTCCTATAAGATTAATACCAATTGCTCTGTCTAAAACTTTATATCTTAAGACCACAGGTAATTCCAGGTAACTTAAGCTCTGGTTCAATGAAGTGTTTACAGCCTGAAGATTTGCTTTTTTAGGATCTATCACGTCATTAGTAAATTCGGTAATTATCCTGTTTGAACCATAAGCATTAAGAAAAACATCAGGATTACTTGTATGAATTGTACCACTTGTGGTAAGCACCTGAAAGTTGTCAACTCCTTTGGCGTTATCATATGGCTTAAATCCGCTGTATGAATTAATACCTTCCACTTTCTGTCCTAAAGCGGAATAGTAAAGGCCTGATTGTATACTTAATCTTTTAGTGATTTTATAAGAAAGGGCGACACCTCCTGAATATGAAAAAAGAGGTTGTTCTGTTTCCATCAGCTGCTGTGAAAGTCCATCATTCCCGGAATTAAAACTGGAGTAATACGTCGGTGAGGCCAAAGCTGCAATAGACCATCTGTTCTGGGGCTTTGCCGTTATATTCTCCTGAAAATACTGCAGTTCAGGTTCCCTGATCTTAATTGAGGTCTCACGAGAGGCGTTAAAAGATCTCAGGAACGGTGGCGGCACTGTTTCATTATTTATTATTGACAAGCTTCTGGTATTCTGAAGGTGTGTAACCTCTTCGGGTGAACTATCAGTTTCAATTTCCTGAATATAAGCGGCGGTGTTACTGCCATCAGTAAAGACAACAGGTAAGGTTTTAATTTGATCATATTTAACAGCCTGCAGATTCCGGGGATTGTTGTCTGGTCTGGAAATGACAGGGGCAGGTGCCTCCACATTAAATGCAACCATAGAACCTTCAGGTATGGCCGATATTTCCCTGCTCCATCTGTAAGTAAAAAAACTCACAGTGAGCAGGACAGTGATCACAGCAGCAACCTTAAGAAAGATAAAAGGACGTGACCTTAATTTTACAACGGGGCGAATTCCATCCCAAACCTCCGGGGGCGGAAGTACCTCGAAATCTTTAAGTCCGTTTCTAAAGAGAAGGTCAATATTTGCTCCTTTTTCATTCATTGGCGACTTTCTTCTTAATTCCTGTATATGATCCCACTCTTCTCTGAAGGATAACCCTTGCGCGGGAAAGATTCGATTTTGACGTTCCCTCTGAAATATTCACCATCTCTCCTATTTCCTTATGTGAATATCCTTCGATTGCATACAGGTTAAATACCATTCTGTATTTCGTGGGCAACTCCCTTATAATTTCGAGCAGGTCATTCGCTTCAAGTCCGGCATAATCCTGATTATCAGGTTCTGCATCGGGTTCCTGTATCATATCTATATCATCGACACGGTACAGGTTATGCCTGCTCCGGAATTTTTCCAGCGCTGTATTAACTGTTATGCGGCGCATCCATCCCTCGAAAGAACCCTCATGTTTGTAATGATCAAGGTTTTCAAATATCTTTATAAACCCTTCCTGAAGAATATCCCTTGCCTCCTCATCATTACCCGAATACTGCAGACATACGGCATATAACTTAGCAGCATGTCGCCTGTACAAAAGTTCCTGATCCCTTCTGTTACCGGCAAGACATCCTTTTATTATTTTTTTTATCTCCGACAAGGTTTATACCTGAATGAGAATATAAAAATATTAAATAATTATCTTAAATGCCAGTAATTCTATAAAGATTGATGAAAATTTTATATAAAAGGTTGCTTTTGATATATAAGATAAGGTACGGTGAGATGAATTAAAGGCGTGAGGCGTGAGGTGTGAGGCGTGAGGCGTCTGGTATCTGGTATCTGGTATCTGGTAGTCTGACGTCAGGCTGTCAGTCCGAAGCCTGAAGCCTGAAGCCTGTCGCCCGTTATAAATGTATAACCTCCCCATAAGCCGCAGCTGCAGCTTCCATAATAGCCTCTGACATTGTCGGATGAGGATGAACCGCTTTTATCAGTTCATGACCAGTTGTTTCAAGTTTCCTGGCAACAATTATCTCAGCGATCATTTCCGTAACATTGGCTCCTATCATATGAGCGCCAAGCAATTCGCCGTACGCAGCATCGAATATAAGTTTGACAAAACCATCTTTTGCACCTGCAGCGCTTGCTTTTCCGGAGGCCGTAAAAGGAAACTTTCCAACCTTGATATCATAACCGGCCTCCCTGGCAGCTGCTTCGGTAAGTCCGCATGAGGCAATTTCCGGAGTTGTATAAGTACATCCCGGAATATTCGTATAATCGAGAGGTTCAACTTCTTTTCCTGCAATCTTTTCAACACATATGATTCCCTCTGCTGAGGCCACATGTGCAAGAGCCGGTCCATGGACAATATCACCAATAGCAAAAATACCCGGGACAGATGTCGCATAGAAATCATCAACAATAACTTTGCCTTTATCAGTCTTAACACCAGCCTTTTCAAGGCCAATATCTTCAATATTTGCACTGATCCCAACTGCAGAAAGAACTATATCAGCTTCAACTACCTCCTGCCCTTTGGGTGTTTTGATCGATACAACGCATTTTTCTTTTGAAATGTCAACTCTTTCAACCGAAGAATCTGTCATTACTTTCATCTTCATTTTCTTAAACGACCTTTCGAGTTGCTTTGATACTTCTTCATCTTCATTTGGAACAAGCCTTGGCAAAAACTCAACAAGTGTGACGTTTGTACCGAGCGATTGATAAAAATTGGCAAATTCACTGCCAATTGCCCCTGAACCTACTACAACCATTGAACCAGGCAATGATTTTAGAGTCATTGCCTCACGGTAACCGATAATCTTCTTCCCGTCCTGTTTTAAATCAGGAAGTTCTTTTGATCTGGCTCCGGTAGCTAAAATAACATTCCGTGAGGAATAAATCTTTCTTGTCCCATCATGAGCCTCAACCTCAACCTCAGCCTCAGCCTTATTAATACCTGCAAGACGGCCATATCCCTTAATATGTTCAATATTGTTCTTCTTGAAAAGAAACTGTACGCCCTTACTCATCCCCTCCGCAATATTCCTGCTTCTGGCAATGATCGAACTAAAATCCGGCTTTACTTCACCCGTGATAGTAATTCCAAAATCTGTTGCATGGGTCAGGTAGTCAAATACCTGTGCGCTCTTAAGGAGTGATTTTGTAGGTATGCATCCCCAGTTTAAACAGATCCCTCCAAGTTCAGCCCTCTCAATAACTGCCACTTTCATTTTCAGTTGTGCTGCTCTGATTGCGGCTACATAACCGCCGGGGCCACTTCCAATTATTATCAGATCGTAATCCATTGTAATTATACTTTATAAATTATGAACAACCTCATATCATAAAACTCCATAAATTGGTCCTGTTTTTCCTTTGTGTTCCTTTGAGTATTACTTCGTGATCCTTTGTGGTTAAATGATTTAAATTTTACCACAAAGGTACACAAAGGATGCACTAAGGTCCACTAAGTATTTCCTGTACATTATTTCATGTCTTCTTTTTTGATAATTTCAAGATTATCTGAGTAATACCTTTAGCTATTACCCAGATTATTACAAGAGTAAAAATTATGGTGGCACCTACCGGTATTCCTGCAAAATATGAAATAACATAACCTGTTGCAGTACCTATAAATCCGGCAAGGACCGACCATATTACTATTTTAAGATAGACCCTGGTGAATAACATGGCTATGTTCGGAGGTATTGTGAGCAACGAGATAACCAGCACCACTCCGGCCATCCTGATATTCAAAACAATTGTAAGGGCAATCAATGATGTTGTCAGATATTTAAACACATCAACATACGAGGAGTATGTACGAGCAAACATCTCATCAAAAGAGATGTAAAGAATAGTCCTGTAGAATATCCCGAAGTACATGATCAATATCGCAGACATTATTCCCAAAGCTATAATGTCTGCATTTGAAACAGTAAGGATACTGCCGAAAAGATAGCTCATCAGGTTGGGCGTGTATCCCGGAGTCAGGTAGATAAATATTATTCCGATTGCCATACCAAATGCCCACAATATACCTATTGCCGAGTCCTCCCTGATTTTCTGTTTAACAGAAAGATACTCAACCCCCAGAGCTGAAAGTATACCAAAAACGGCGGCTCCGACTACAGGATTTATTCCAATGAAATATCCAATGCCGATACCACCGAATGAAGCATGCGTTATGCCACCACTCAAGAAGACCATCCGTTTTGAAACAACATATGTTCCTGCTAATCCGGCAGTTATGCTGGCAAAGACAGCTCCGAGGAGACCTTTAATTATGAATTCGTATTGAAAAATATTAGCTTCCACTTATTTATGGGATTTCAGTACTGTATGGGGAACATCTCCATGTGTAACAAGCTGAATCGGACATCCGTAGGCAAGCAGATCTTCATTCGTGATCTCGCTTGACGGATGATAGTGAAGGCTTCTGTTCACACAGGCAAAGGATTTGATATGTGATGAAATAGTCCCGATATCGTGGGAAACCATAAGAATTGCCATCCGCTTATTGAGTCCTTTCAGTTTTTCATAAAAATCATTCTCGAAAGTTGTATCTACAAAATTGCCTGGTTCATCAAGCAACAACAGTCTGGGATTTCCGATAATCGCCCGCCCGAGGAATACCCTTTGCATCTGTCCGCCCGACAATTCATTTAAGGTCGATTTAGCCATCCCTGTCAAACCGAGCTCATCAATCACATTTTTTGCTTTTGTTTTGTCGGATGACGACATCCTTGAGATGATCCCCTTGCCGATCATCAGACCCGACAGAACTATATCAGCTACAGTTACAGGGTAGTTAATGTCTCCGGTCGATATCTGAGGAAGATATCCGATGCTGTTGCCGTTTAATAGTTCATTGTTGAAGATTATCTTACCCTTTGCAGGCTTCACCAGACCAAGGATAACTTTTAAAAGCGTCGTTTTTCCACCTCCGTTAGGCCCTATAACACCAATGAAGTCATTCTCATTTACCCTGATATCAATATCCTGCAAAACCATATTTGCACCGTAGGATGCTGACAATGAATGCATTTCGAATAAAAAAGCCATAAATACCGACTATTTGGAACTTTCAATAAAAGAGTTATGTAATGCATCGATAATTTCCATGGTGGATCTCTGCCAGTTTTCCGACAACGGATCTATCAGCACTATGTGAGCATTAATTTCACCGGCTATTGCTTTAGCATTTTTGAGGTCAAATTCCCTCTGTACAAATATCGTTCTCAGGTGCTCCTTCCTTGCACGGTCAATCAGTTCTTTCATTCTTGACGGGGATGGTTCTTTGCCCTCAAATTCAACCGGAATCTCTTCGAGGCCATAATCCCTTGCCATGTATGCCAGATTTGGATGATATATCATGAATGACCGGTTTTGAATACCCGAAAATAGCTCCCTGGCTTTTTTATCCACTTCCTGAATCTTTAATGTAAGATCGTGATAACCAGTTTCGTATTTCTGTTTTTGGGATGGATTAAGCTCACACAGGAATTCTTTTACAGAAGAAGCCATAATCAAAGCACACCTGGGAGATACCCAATAATGTGGATCTGCAGCTTCAATGTGCCCTCCTTCATGCTGATGTTCAGAGTTCAAAGGATCAATCTTTTCACCCAAAGACAACTTCTTCATTTTTCTGTTTGTCTCATAAAAACGATCAAGCCAGTTCATCTCAAAACCCAGATAACCATTGCTGATATAGGCAACAGATTTTCTGAGATTGTTAATCTGATCCGGGAAAGGCTCGTAGGTATGTGGATCCGCTCCGGCCGGTACCATGACGTTTACCTTAAAATCATCGCCTGCAATTGCTTCAACAAAATATTTGAAAGGAGCAATGCTTACCGTTATTATTCTGCTTCCGGTATCTGAACTATTCCGTCCACATGCCATTAACAAACCTGTTATCAGGAAACAGAATATTCTTCTCATCACACAAAAAAATTCAATGATTACTACAAATTTAACATATAACAGAACAAATGGTTTAAGTGTTGCAAATAAAATAATATAAGTTATTTTTGAATGAGATTAATAAAAACCGACTTCCTTCCGGATGAAGAATAAAGGAGAGATACTTGCATCTATTCTGAAGAATTTTAAAGACTGTCATTTCTTCCTCCATAATACCAGAGAGTTCGATATTGTTGAAGACATTATGAACGAAGGATTTATTTTCGAAAGTCAGTTGTCACATTCTACCGATCATATAAATCCGAACGAACCTGTTGAAGTTTCATACTTTTTTTTCCAGAGGAAAGATTATGGCCCATACACTATAATTATAGCAATACCAAAAGCAATTTATGAAATATATACAGGCGTCTCCAATAAAAAAGATGTTGATATTGAAGAGGTTCTTACTGTCAATGAGCCATACTTAGGCGATAATGATGAATTGATCTATACACTGTCGCAAAAACATATCCTTGGATATTTTAACATTAAAACCTCAGAGTTTTATCAGAACAGGAACTGGGATCCGTTTTATAATAACTGCCAGGTAAAAACTTCCGGTAAAAAATCAATGAATACCAGGAGAAAATAAGAGCTGTGAGACAGACTGGTTTTATTAGGCTCCTTTTGCATATCATTCCAAGCCGTTGTTTTTTGCCCCCCTGGATCATTCTGTTAATACATGTAATCACCTCTCTTCCTGTTTTTTGCCCCCCTGCCCCATAGCCGTCAACCTAAGGACTTAAATAAGTAAAATAGTGAGAGAGTTTCGTACAAAACTTAATGTAAAGTATTGAATATATGCCTGATACATTTCCCCCCGCTAAGGCGGGGCAGGCTCTCCTTTTGAAGGAGGGGTGGCCGGATCACTTATTTATTATGATACAAATGCTGATACCGGCCGGGGTGGTTGATTGTTGCGGATTTCCATCAAGCTCAATTACATGTTCCATAACTCAGCCTCAGCCGAAGTGGACTTGTTCCTAAGGGATGATCTCAAGAATTTAAGGCTTTTCCTGTTAAAGAGCTTTTGGTTCTTCAAGTCAACAAAGGTAAGAAGAAATCAATAAATCAACCACCCCGGTCGGGAAAGAAAATATTGTATATATATGATAATCAATCGTCCCGACCACCCCTCCTTCAAAAGGAGGGGAAACTTTGTTATGCAGTATCTCATTCATTCTCCAAAGCTTAAGTTGACTATGGGGCTCAGGGGTCAATCCAAGGAAAGATACTGATTAACCCCCCTTTAGGGGGGCAGGGGGGCAAACACAAGGGGTAATTACCTGATTAACCCCCCTTTAGGGGGGCAGGGGGGCAAACACAAAGGGTAATTACTGAGTCTTGGGGCAGGGGGGCAAATACCTAAATACTACAAATGAAAACTAAAAAGACTGAAGCGATATCTTAAAAAATCCCGTTGCTTTAGTCGAAGAAATCTGAAATTTCCATTCTCCTGTTTTATCCTTATTCTCAGTGTCAGAGATGTTAAAAGATTTTCTCCAGTTGAGATTGCCTGATTCATCAATTACTATATCTGAATAGTTTTTACCGTTAGGCATTATGATTTTAATACGGATATCACCTGCTTTACAGTCACCCATAACAGCAATAACAACTGATTTAGCCGTTTTCTCCACATCAAAAGAGTAATCCCTTGAGAATGTGTTTTCCTTTACCGATCTTGAAAAATCCCAGGTCGTTCTCTCCGAATCGCCACCCGTCGAATGTCCGTAAAATGCCTCCATATCCGGAACTGAAAGATTATAAGAGTCATCAAAAATGAAAGATCTGTTACCTCTGGGACTGTATCTCCTTACATTTTCTCCCGGTTTGTCTTCACCTTCAACAATAACCCGGTAGTTCTTCATGACATCCGCTTTGGCAGCCTGCTGTTCCTCCGTTGCGGCTCCTGCCTCTACCAGGGCTTTCTGCTTTTCGGCCATTGTTTTTTTCTGCTGGTCTATTTCCTGCTGGATCTTTTGTTCTTTTTCCTGTTCTGCTTTAGTCTTCTCCTGGGCGGATACCTGCTGAAATGAAGAACCGGCCGTGATAATGAAAATAACTATTAAAAATAAACTGAACTTTTTCATGGCTGCCTTTTTTTTTAGTTTGACTATATAAAGATACAGCCGGAAATATTGTTATTTTGTTAACACCGGGTTAACGTCCGGTTAATGTTTTGCTTCCCTGACGGGATTAATCAATTAAATGAATAATTTTGAGAAAGTAAAGTTATTAAAATGAAAAAGAGAAATACCGTTCTGGCACTTGGTATTACATCCATTCTGATTCTGATATCAGTCCAGATATATATTATATTAGGCATCTGGAAACAAAAAAACGAAATGTTTGTGCTAAGGTACACTGTTCTATCCAGGGAAGCTCTGAATTTTATGAGCAGGAGAGAGTCGACAGACGGTTTTGACACTGTTCGATTCCTGCTAAGAAAATATTCAGAACAGGCTGTCAAAGAGCTGCATGAAACAAAAGATGAAAATGAACTGGCTGCCAGGAAAAAGGATATTCTGGATCATTTTAATTTCTATTTAAATCATGAGCAGGATCTTTCCGGGATGCTTTCGGACTATTTCGCCAGAAGAGGAATTGAAAAAAACTTCAATTATTCTATAGTGATCAACAGTCTTGAGATAATAAGTAATGATACAATTGTTGTATACAGGAATGAAGATTTTCTAAACCGCCGTTCACCTCCCAGGGCAGGCAGATCTTCACTATCGGAAGTTTACAGGTCGAGAATCCTGGTTAACTGGTTCCCGTGGGAGGATAACAATTACAGGTTGGTTTTTAATTACTTTATCGACTTCTCCAATCAGCAGAAATTGATCCTGAAAGAGATGGCAGCGTCTCTGGGAATGAGTACTCTGAGTATACTTCTCATCGGGATAATGTTTATGATAACCTACAGGAACCTCATGGAAGAGAAGAGGCTATCAAATCTTAAGACTGATTTCATCAACAATATGACCCACGAATTAAAAACACCATTATCAACAATAACTGTTGCCGGTAAAACTCTTGAGATGGTGCAGATAAGAAATAATGATGCCAAGATCCTGGAGACGGCAAAACTTATAGGAAAACAGAGTGTTCATTTAAATCAGCTTATCAATATGATCCTTGAGATAAGCATGTGGGAAAGAACTCAATTCCAGCTTGATAAACGGACAGTTGAAATTGAGGAGCTGATTAATGATGTCGTTGACAGCTTTAAATCCGGCAGCGGAAACGGAGCTTCTATTAATCAGAAATATAATTTCAGCGGAGCCAAAGCTGATCTGGACGTTGTTTATTTTACTACCCTCCTCAATAATCTTCTGTCAAACGCAGTGAAATATTCCGACAAAGAACCTGTGATTGATATTGAAGGATTCACCCAGGATAATAATCTGTGTATTAAGGTTTCGGATAACGGAATTGGAATTAATAAAATCGATCAAAAGCACATTTTCGATAAATTCTACAGGGCGTCTACCGGGAACATTCACAAATTCAAGGGATTGGGTCTGGGGCTTTACTATGTTAAAAAAATTGCGGAAGCTCATGGTGGAGATGTAACTGTTAGCAGTAAACCGGGAAAAGGTAGTATCTTTACTGTAACAATACCTTATTAATTAAACCATCTGTAAAATGAAAGTCTTAGTTGCAGAAGATGACAGGGATTTTGGAAATATATTGACTCAGTATATCACGATAAGCGGTTTTGATGTATCGCTTGGCCGTGATGGCAAGGAAGCCTGGGAATTGTTTAATAAGGATAAACCCGATATTTGTGTATTTGATGTGATGATGCCGGAAATGGACGGGTTCACACTCGCAGAAAAAGTAAAGGAGATGCACCCTGATGTTCCGGTTATATTCCTCACTGCAAAAAGTCTTAAGGAGGATATTGTAAGAGGCCTGAAAATAGGGGCAGATGATTATATAACCAAACCATTCGATCCTGAAGTTCTTATCCTGCGCATAAATAATATCCTCAAACGGGCCTACTCATCAACCAATGATGAATTTAAAGTATCAGATACCGTGCTAAAATATAACACACTTGAGCTGAACTGCGGAAATACCAAAGAAAAACTCACACTCAAAGAAGCTCAGCTATTGAAGTATTTCATAATCAACAAGAATAAAATACTCGCAAGAGAAGATATTCTTACCGAGATATGGGGCGAAGATGATTACTTCCTGGGAAGAAGTATGGATGTCTTTATTAGCCGGTTAAGAAAATATGTTTCCGAGGATAAAAATATAGATATCCGCACAGTAAGAGGCACGGGATTTATACTCGAGGAGATAAAGAAGGAAGAATAAAACAGATGAATGAGATGTGAGATGTGATGTGAGATATAGATTGAGATGTGAGATGTGAGATGTGAGATGTGAGTGATGAGTGGTATTGTCACTCATCACTCACTACTCATTCCTCATTATTTCTTAGTGCCGAGAACCTCATTTACTTTATTATACAGAGCTTCACCCCGGAGATTCCTTGCAATTATTTTCCCGGTTTCATCAAGAAGGAAGTTTGCAGGAATTGAATTAACCGAGTAAAGTATAGCAGCTGCACTATTCCCACGCTGCAGGTCTGATACTTGTGTCCAAACAAGTTTGTCGTCAGCAATTGCTTTAACCCAGGCCTCTTTTACATTGTCAAGAGAAACGCCGAATACATCAAATCCTTTCTTGTGAAATTCATTATAAACCTTAACCACATTGGGGTTTTCCTGGCGGCAGGGATTGCACCAGGCTGCCCAAAAGTCGATCAACAGCAGTTTGGATCCTATCTTTGAGGACAGAGCAACCGGCTTGCCATTAACATCGTTCAACGTAAAATCGGGCGCTTTCTGACCAACTGCAACGGTTTTCATAACAGCAACTTTCTCTTTAAGCTTTTTAATCTCAGGCAAAGCGGCAATTGAAGTGTCAAGACTGTTAACCATCGATTCGATCTCTTCCGCTTCCATATCCTGACTAAGGCTTAACAGAATAGAAGGTGAAACATAAGAGGCCGGATTATTCTTCACAAAGTTTTTTTGAAGATTAATCATCTCTGTTTCAATAGAATCAATTTGCTTCCGAAGCACTTCAAGATTTGCAGCATCTCCGGCCTGACTAGCCGCCTGGTATTTGATAATGTATTTCGAATATATATCGCTCAAAGGTTTATTTGAACCAATAAGTTTCATGTACTCATCCTGAGTTTTTGATCCTGTAATCTTTGCTTTATATAATGAATCGAGACTCCCCTTAACAGTTATTTCTGAATTCTCAAGGTAAAAAGATGTTCTCTTCCTTGTATTCCCTGCAACAAGCTGAATCAGCTGAGGATAATCAACTGCTCCGTTTTTCATGGTAAAAGTGCCTTTTCTGGAAACTGCAGAATCAATTGAGACTGTCTTCCCGGCTTCTCTTTTCTGAAGATAAAAGGTAATACTGTCCGAGCCGGCAATTTGCCCTTTTACAACATAATGAGGTTTTGAGGAGCAGGAGTACAAAATTACCCCAGCAATAAAAAGATAAATGACCTTTTTCATATTAATCAGATTTGAAATTATAACTGTCAAAATTCTATTTGAACAGGCAAAGATATGAATTATTGTTTATTGGGTTTCCCTTTTGAAATATTTGTCAAGCAAAATTAAAGCTGCCTTGTATGAGGTTATTGTTCCCTCATGCAACTGCCGTTCAATCTCAGGAACTATCAATTTTATCTTCTTATGATTATAGAAAGAGTTATTCAGATATTCAACAATTGTATTATGCATCCTGACTACAGCCTGTTCCTTTCTGAAAGTATCAAAATACCCTGATCTTTTGGTGAAAGTGACGTATTCCAATATAATTTCCCATAGTTCTTTTATCCCGGTATTTGCTAAAGCCGAGCAGGTGTGTACCTGAGGAACCCATCCGGATGGTTTTTGGGGGAAGAGGTGAAGGGCATTCTGGTATAAAACACGGGCATTCTCAGCAATGAGCTTATTTCCTCCGTCGGCTTTTGTAATGGCAATTAAATCCGCCATCTCCATGATTCCTCTTTTAATACCCTGAAGCTCATCTCCGGCTCCGGCAAGCATGAGGAGAAGAAAAAAATCCACCATTGAATTAACGGCTGTTTCTGATTGTCCAACACCAACTGTCTCAACCAGTATCGTATCAAACCCTGCCGCTTCACAAAGTATTATTGTCTCCCGTGTTTTTCTGGCAACACCTCCAAGCGCTCCTGTAGTCGGGGTAGGTCTGATAAATGCTTCCGGATGAACGCTAAGTTGCTCCATCCTTGTTTTATCACCAAGAATACTTCCTTTGGTCTGTTCACTGCTGGGATCAATTGTGAGGACAGCTAATTTTCGACCTTCACCTGTTATATGTAATCCGAAGGTCTCAATGAATGTACTCTTTCCGGCTCCCGGAACACCTGTTATTCCAATCCTGATTGATTTATCACTGAAAGGAAGACATTTTTCAACGATAAGCTGTGATGTATTATAATGTTCAGGCAACGAACTTTCAACCAGAGTAATAGCCTGACTTAAAATTATTCTGTCCCCGGAAAGAATCCCTGAGACAAATTCATCCGCGGTATATTTTTTCCGTCTCTTCCTGCCGGATGTTATCAGAACATCAGGATTTATGTTCGGAGGTTGCGGAATCCCTTTATTTACCAGAAGTGAGCTTTTAAATTCTTTTTTCTTATCCATTAATTATTTTGGCCGTTCCGGTTGTTCAACATCGGCATTCAGCATAAGTACAACTTCCGAATTCTTTGGATCGTTTGTATAGACATAGATCGCTTTAGTGACTTTTCCAGAATAACTACCTGAGTTAAATACTGCTTTAATACTACTGGATTCGCCAGGCTTGATACCAACTCCCTGATTTCCCTGCTGTACTGCAGTGCATCCGCATGTGGATCTGACAAACCTGATCATCAGGTCGCTTTTTCCTTCATTAGTAAATTTGAATACAACTTCATTCTGGGTAGAACCTTTTATTTTACCGAGATCAACAGTTGTTGATTCAACTTTAAATACAGGCGCATTTTCCAGCTCTGTTTTTGATAATGAAGAAAAATCTTCTACAAGATTAGCCGAGACATAATAATATAAATTTTCCTGAACCACTCCGTTAAGCTTTATCTTAACCATATCGTTTACATTTCCCCATCCTCCTGCGTTTTTTGTAGCATCGTAAGTACCTTCAACCAATCCTTTCTGACCTGGTTTAAGAGTCTCCGGATTGGCCTTCAGAGTAAGATGCGGAGGCAACCCTTCAAATTCAACTTTAATAGGAGCGGCAGAAGTATTGATCATTTGCATAACCCTCATCTTCTTTTCGGTTTTTTTAACATTGGTGAAAGCAAGGTGGTTACTCTCGAACCTTATGCCTCCAACAGCGAATGTAAATAATTCTTCAACAGTTTTCTCATGAGGAATAACTTCCCCTTTAATCACCAGAACAACAACCTCAGGTTTTGTATTAGTATATACAGAAAGAGTTTTATTGAATGGACCTGGTCTGTTGGCCGGATCATAAATTGCAGTAACCTTTCCTTTAGATCCTGCCGGTATTGGTTGTTTAGTCCACTCAGGGGTTGTACAACCACAAGATGCAACTACATTTTGAATTACAAGCGGTTCCGTACCTGTATTGGTCAAAACAAAATCATATGTTTGTCTTCCTGCCTCTTCTTTGAACGTACCAAAGTCGTGCTCAGTAGATGTCAGCTGCATTTTTGTTGTTGCAATCTGTGATTTCACTGCAATTCCGAACAGGAGCAGAGAAAAAATAAAAAATAGTCTTTTCATATCAATTGAAGATTTTAGTATTTGTTGAATTACTTTCAAATTTTTTACAAATATATAAAATGCATACGCAATTATCTTAATATAACAACTCCCGAAAGGATTTGGTTGCATGACGCACCGCAAAAATCGATCCGGAAAGCTGAATAGCTGTAAAGTGATGTAAAAATATATAAAGTTTGAGATTTTTAGATAGTTTAAAACAGATTATCATTAGTTTTGCTGAATGACCCGGATTCTTTGGAACAAAATTTGTTGACTAAAAATCCGGTTACCTAATGAAAGCCTTGGAAAAGAAAAATATCAGAAAGCTGGTTATCATCCTTATAATGTGCGTTTTTTATCAGAGTGCAAACGCCCAGTTTTATAATGGTCATCAGATGTCTTTCGGTAAGAATAAAGTTCAGTACTACGATTTCTACTGGCAATACTACCGGTTCGACGATTTCGACTGCTATTTTAATGAGTATGGACGTGATCTGGCTCAGTTCACTGCAAATTATGCCCTGAAGAAGATTGCGGAAATAGAGGATTTTTTCGATTACAGTCTCGAGAAAAGGATCATGTTCATCATTTATAATAAGAATTCCGAGTACAAACAATCCAATATCGGACTTGTCACTTTTGATGAGGACAGCTATAATACAGGCGGCTTCAACCGGATAATTAAAAATAAGGTAATGCTTTATTATGAAGGCGACCATGAGGCATTCCAACGTCAGATCTCAGCTTCTATTACCGAAGTTTTAATCAATGAAATGTTATATAATGCTGATGTAAAAGACAGAATATCAAGCTCATCAGTAATTTATATGCCTGACTGGTATATGAAAGGGCTGATAAATTATGTTGGAGGTGGCTGGGATTATGAGGCTGAAAACAGGGTTAAGGATGGTTTCAAAGCAGGAAAATACAAAAATATCAATCATCTTGAATATGATGATGCAAAAGATGCCGGTATCTCGTTCTGGAGATTCATTGGTAAAAAATATGGCGATGCAATCATTCCAAATATAATCTATCTGACAAAAATCTATAAGAACATCAATGATGGTTTCCTTTATGTTATGGGAGTAAGTCTTAAGGATCTTCTGAAAGAATGGCGAAATTTCTACGCCGAGGAATATTCCGGTGATAAGAACCTTCCGGCAGATGATGGAAATACAATCAGAAAATCAAAAAAGGAACAGATCTATCAGCAGGTAAAAGTAAGCCCCGGGGGTGAATATATTGCATATGTTACAAACGATTGGGGAAGAAAGAGAATCTGGTTGTACAACCAGGCAACGGGCAAACGGAAAATTATTTTCAGGAAAGAACCAAGGTTCGAACAAGTTACCGATAATACATACCCTGTAATTGCATGGCACCCCAGCGGGAAAATCCTGACTTTTATCAATGACGAAAAGTTAGACCTGAAAATGTATTTTTACCGGGTCAAGGAAAAAACAACCGAAAAGAGAGTCCTGCTTTATTTCGATAAAGTTCTGGATTTTGAATATGCCCCTGAAGGATCACGTCTTGTCTTTTCTGCAGTAAAAGATGGAATAACAGATATATATATACATACAATCGCTTCAGGAACTAATGAGCAGATCACCAGGGATATTGCTGATGATCTTTATCCTTCATTCATGAAGGATTCTCCTGATGAAATTATTTTCTCATCGAACAGGTTATCTGATACCCTGACAAATACAGCAAATCCATTTGAAAAAGTATCACAGACATTCGATCTCTTTACCTACAACCTGTTAAGAAAAAACAATGTCCTGGTAAGGCTTTCTGAAGGCAAATACACAAACAGGTTTCAGGCTGCCGAGATTGCAAAAAATAATTTTACATATATAGGCGATCAGAACGGGATATTAAACCGGTACACTGCTAAATTCGACAGCTCGATCAGTTTTATCGACACTACTGCTCACTATAGATATTACATTAATTCCCAACCAGCTACTAATTATGACAGGAACATTATAAACCAGTCAGTTGTGAACGGCACTGACACATACGGCGAAATGCTCTTCAGTAAGAGGAAATATGTATTAAGGAAGGGACGTCTGAGCGAATCAAATCCTGTGCCATCAAATGAATTAGTAAACAGTACGTTACGGAAAGAGAAAAATCAATATTTCCATAGAGCTGACAGTATAGAACAGTTAAGACAATGGCTTGTGGCTGAAGATAAAAGAAGAAGGGACACCATGACCAAACCTCTTTATGAATATTATATAAAGAACGAACCTATCGATATTAATCATTACATATTTGAAAAAGAGAAACAAAACTACTACAATCAATTATGGCGGAAAAAATATATGAATATCGATCTTGATACCGGTCAGATTAACCTTCCTCTGATAAGGATATATGAGATATCCTTTTATAATAACTATATTGCTACACAGGTTGATTTTAGTTTTCTTAATAATTCGTACCAGGTTTATAGCGGTGGGGCTCCCTATTTTAATCCCGGAGTGAACGTTCTGACCAAATTCGGGACAGTCGATCTGTTCGAAGACTACAGGATTACTGGAGGATTCAGATTCTCCGGTAATTTTGACAGTAATGAATATCTGCTCAGTGTTGAAAACCTTAAAGGTACCTTTGATAAGCAGTTGATATATCACAGACAGTCTTTTTTCAGTTCAAATGATACGAGTCTTTTCAAAACACACAGCCAGAGTATATATTTCTCTCTCTCCAAACCTATTACGCCGGTTTTAGCGCTCAAGGGCACCATTTCTTACCGGAACGACCAGCACGTTTACCTGGCCACAGATATTACTACGCTCAACTATAAAAACATCATTCAAAACTGGGGAAGTCTTAAAGGCGAAATCATTTATGATAATACACGTAAAAGAACCATCAATATTTACTATGGCACAAGGTTTAAAATATTCGGTGAATATTATAAAGAGCTGATAAAAAAGAAATCGGATATGATAGTTCTCGGCGTGGATTTCAGAAAATATACCAGGATACACAGAGAACTTATCTGGGCAAACAGATTTGCTGCCAGCACCTCCTTTGGTCCTACCAAGCTATTATATTACCTCGGTGGTGTTGATAACTGGATGGGCTATCTGTTTAATAAAGTCCCGATGTTCGATAATACTATTCCTGTTACTCCCAATGTAAACTATGGATTCCAGGCTCTTGCAACAAATATGCGGGGATTCTCACAGAATATAAGAAACGGGAATAGTTTCGCACTTATTAACAGTGAAATCAGATGGCCGATTGTCAGGTACTTTGCGGGTCATCCCTTGCGATCGAATTTTCTTAACAGCCTGCAGATTGTCGGTTTCGGAGATATTGGAACAGCCTGGTCAGGAAAATCCCCATGGTCAGGCAATAATGGTTACGATACAGAAAAGATTACTAATGGTCCGGTTACAGTTTCACTTGATTCGAACAGGGATCCGATAGTTGAAGGTTTTGGTGCAGGCGCAAGAGCTCAGATCTTTGGATATTTCGTCAGGGCTGACTGGGCATGGGGCATCGAGAATCACTATATACTTCCGAGAATCTTTTATCTGTCATTTAGTCTCGATTTTTAATGCCTGTTTCTTTTTCAATTAAAAAATTTAAGGTACTTTTGTGCGCAATTATAATAAATTAATCAAAAAATAATTAAAATGGCTTACAAAATTAATGATGATTGTACTGCTTGCGGAACATGCATTGATGAATGTCCTGTTGAAGCAATATCAGAAGGCGACATCTATAAAATTGATCCGGATGTATGCACTGACTGTGGTGCTTGTGCCGATGTCTGTCCTGTAGAGGCTATTCATCCCGCATAGTATTACAATTTAAGAATTCGATATAGGGACATGCATTGGCATGTCCCTATTTTTTTATTGGGGGCTGTATCTGGCCTTCTCCAGGATACTCTGAACATCCGTATTTTTTATCATTTCACCGATTTTTATTCCCGGGTTCTTCATCATATACGATTCAACGATCCTGAAACCCAGCCAGACAGCTGCCCTTCCGGGCGAATCGTTGGAGAAAAAACTTGTGAACGGAGCCTCTCCGGTAAGTTTACGTATTGTGAACTGGTCACTGCTGAACAGAAGATTATTTTCAATAAGGTATTGCCACATCTGACTTTCATTGTTCCTGCAGAATTTCATCTGATCGCGTGTGAAACCAAAAATTATTTCATCGGTGGTTTCCGGTAACATACATTTTTCAAAGTATTTTAGTTTGCCATTGTGAATAATTTCTGCCAATACATTGTCAGCAGGGTATTTAAGTGTTGAAAAATCCCATTCCGAGGCACCCCATCCATACATACAATCAGGAACTATATTCTCCGGAGTCATCCTTGCAGCAACATATTTGTAAATATCAAGCCTCGGATAATATTCACAATCAGCCCCGAGATACCTGTCCAGTCCAATCCCAAGAATTGAATCGCCAGTGATGATGCTGTTATTGAATCCTGTGATACAAGTAAATACAGCGGGCACACTCCTTCCCGGGAAATAATAAAGATAATGACGAAAACCTTCCCGCAGCCCCTCTTCAATTATCTTAACATCGGGAAATTGTTTTATCGTCAGAGCATAGACATCATTATTCTGTCTATCCGAACAAAACCGTAACAGCAAATCGCCAAATGAAGAATCTGCAACATCTCCGGTATTTATCACATAACTGAAGAGCTGAAGAAACTTTCCGTATTTATTTTTGAGAGCCGGTACTTTTTGTATAATCTCATCGGGATTTAATGTGAAAAGATCTTTCTCGAGTCGCTTTATTTCAATTTTTACCTTGATGGACGAAGTATTAACTTTATAATGATTTTTTTTACAGGAAGTTGCCGTTGCTGTAATTACAAGCAAAATCAAAAAGTGAATAAACCGGATCTTCATATTGTTCATTTTTAGCAGTCTAAAATACATACTTTTTCAGTCATAAGATTACTAAATATAAACGACACATTAACTTCCCTTATTATTTGTTATTTTTACATGGGATTTTTTAATCGGAATTGCACTTGCTAAAATTCACGAAGTAAACTCAAAGTAACACAAAGGAATAACGAGATAATTAATGTCATTCCAGACAGCCTAAGACGGAGGATAAATTCAGAAAAAACTGTAATTATGAAATCAGCAATAATTATTCAACAGAAAAAAATTAAGCTATTGGTTTTGCTCGTTTTTGTCGTCATTCCACTGAATACAGTAAAGGCTCAGCAGAGAATAGTGTTTGGACTGCATGCCGATCCGGTTATAAGCTGGTTCTCTTCTGATAATAAAAATGTCAAAAATGTTGGTGCGCGACCCGGCTTTAATTTTGGATTGACATATAACAGGTATTTCGCACCAAACTATTCCTTTTCAAGTGGCATCAGTCTCCTGAGTGCAGGAGGAAGACTGGCCAGCAACGATACAACTGTCATGGACTTTTCAAATTTCAAATCAACCGTGTTACCCGGCAAACCTGTTATATATAAAATCCGGTACCTGTCATTTCCTATCGGATTAAAGCTCCAGACGAACCAGATCGGATATCTGACTTTTTTTTCTGATCTGGGACTTAACCCTAAAATTGTAGTCAGCAGAAAAGCAGATATACCTTCTCTTAACCTCACAAATGAAAATGCTTCAAACGAATTAAGAATGTTTAACCTGTCCTACCATATCACAGCAGGTATCGAGTATTCATTGGGTGGTACTACAGCAATAGTTTTTGGTCTGGACTTTGATAATAACTTCCTTGACATAACCAAGGACAATGGAAATCAACCGCGTGACAAAGTATCTCAAAAGATACTGAGTTTCAGATTGGGTGTAAATTTTTAAAACTGAAGGAATGAAAATTTCTGTTGCCCAGCTGAATTATCATATTGGCAATTTTGCCAGAAATAAGGATCTGATTATGCAACGCAATCAGGAAAGCGAAAGCAAACGGCTCGGATCTGGTTGTTTTTTCTGAACTCTGCATACCAGGATACCCCCCCCTTGATCTGCTTGATCGTTTAGAGTTTATCGAAAAATGCGAACGAGACAGTTACTGAAATAGCTAAGGAATGTACCGGTATTGCCGCAATTGTAGGCTCTCCTACCATAAACAGAAATCCGGAAGGCAAGAAACTTTTTAATTCAGCTCTTTTACTATCGGAGGGAGAAGTAATCTTTTCTGTGAATAAAGCCTTGCTGCCCACTTATGATATTTTCGATGAATACAGGTATTTTGAACCTGAAAACAAATTCTCTGTGTTTGAGTTCAAGGGATTGAGGCTCGCCATCACTATTTGCGAAGATCTCTGGGATGAACAACCTTTCGACAACGAATTCGAAAAGACCAGACTTTATACGGTCTCGCCTATGGAAGAGCTTGCCAGACACGATCCGGATATTATTATCAATATCGCTGCTTCACCATTTTCATACACCAAAATCGAAGCGAAAGAAAATATCTTCATATCCAAGGCTTTAAAATACAAGATTCCTGTAATATCAGTTAACCAGACAGGGGGAAATACAGAACTTATTTTTGACGGTGCTTCACTTATCGTTAATCAAAAAGGCGAAATATTTAGTCAGCTTCCATTTTTCGAAGAAGCTGTCAATACCTTTTCATTTGATGAAATCAAATCGGGTACAATATCCCTGAAAGATACCGGTACCGACTCTATTGCTCTTATACACAAAGCTCTTGTGACAGGTTTGCGTGATTACTTTTCTAAAACCGGCTTGAAAAACAGCATTGTGGGGCTTTCGGGGGGAATCGATTCAGCTCTATGCCTTTGCCTGGCTGTTGACGCTCTGGGTTATGAAAACGTAAGGGCATTACTGATGCCCTCCCGCTACTCATCGGATCACTCAGTCAGAGATGCTGTTGCACTCGCAGAAACTCTCAGAGTGCGTTATGATATCATAAATATTGAGAAGCCGTTCCGTGCTTTCGAAGAAGATCTTGAACCTGTTTTCAAAGGAATGGAACGTGATATTACCGAAGAAAATATCCAGGCCCGTATCAGAGCTATTTTACTAATGGCTGTTTCAAATAAAACGGGATGCATTTTATTGAATACTTCAAATAAGAGCGAAGCAGCAGTAGGATATGGTACCCTGTATGGAGATATGGCCGGGGGATTATCTGTGATTGGTGATGTATATAAAACCGAAGTTTACAGGCTTGCAGGGTTCATTAACAGACAGAGTAAAATCATTCCTGAAAATATTATCACGAAATTGCCTTCTGCTGAATTAAGACCTGCCCAGTTTGATACAGATTCGCTTCCCGATTACAGCATTCTCGATCCAATTCTGTACCAGTATATTGAACTGCAAAAGCCAGCCAGTCGAATCATTAAGGAAGGAGCTGACAGTGAGACCGTTCTAAAAGTTATCAGGATGATCGACTTCAATGAGTACAAAAGATATCAGGCTCCTCCGGTATTAAGGATCTCATCAAAAGCATTTGGTGCAGGAAGAAGAATGCCTTTGGTTGCAAGGTATTAACCAACCCACAGTCAGCCCGGATCCATTGTAAATCGGCTGTTTTTTGTACCACTCCTTACAAAAATCGTACACTGCTTTTTGCTGGTATGTTATAAAACATATTGCAAAAAACTGTCAATGTGATCTTTACAACTATCTGTAATTGAATATGTTAAAAAATGTTAATTTCAAATAGTTTAATTTCTTTTATTACCTTTGACATGTTATTAAACATAATCCGTTCATGCAATACGTTAATCCCTATATAGAGTTGTGTATTGAAGGCTCGTCTTCAATTTTCAAAGGATTGAATCAGAAAGATAAAGAGACGCTCGCACAACATCACAGCCTGATAATTATTAAAAAAGGCCAGTTATTATTCAGGGAAGGCGAAAAACCTCGTGGTTTGGTATGTCTTGCCTCAGGAAAGGTAAAAGTGTTTAAAGTTGGGGTTGGCGGCAGAGAACAAGTAATTAAGATGATGCGACAGCAGGGATTTATCGGTTATAAAGCCTTGTTTTCAGATAATCCATGGTCATTTTCAGCTACTGCAATTGAAGACTCAGCAATATGCATATTTGAGAAAAGTACCTTTGTTAAAACCCTGAAAAAAAATCCGGACATTGCCTTGAAACTTATTAAGGTAATAGCCGATGAATTAGCCTACTCGAACATCAGAACAGTTTCACTCACGCAGAAACATATAAGAGGACGTCTTGCTGAATCTCTGTTGCTGCTACGCGATACATACGGCTATGAAGCCGATGGCAAAACGATCCGTATCTTCCTTTCAAGAGAGGATATTGCCAGCCTCTCCAACATGACTACATCAAATGCTATCAGGACACTCTCTAACATGGCTTCTGAAGGTATTATTGAGATTGCCGGAAGAAGGATCAGCATTCTTGACGGCATAACTCTGGAACATATAAGCGAACTTGGATGAGCAAATAAGCACCGTGTTAAACTTTTGCTATTCCTTAAAGAAGACTCTCTTCACCCTTCTTGGAATTGAAGTAAGTATCTCATATGGGATAGTCTGACAAATTGTGGCGAGCTCATCGATTGAAATTCTTTCACCAAAAATTTCAGCTTCATCACCAGTTTCTGCATTCAGACCTGTAATATCTGCCATACACATGTCCATACAAATGTTTCCAATAATCGGCACTCTTTTCCCTTTTATATACAAACTACCGTTCCTGTTCCCCAGTTTCCGGTTTAAACCGTCTGCATAACCAACAGGCAGTATTGCAATAATCCTTTCATTTTCAGACACATCAGCACATCCATATCCCACAGGATCACCTCCTTTTATTCTTTTGATCTGTGAAATTCTTGTCTTGAATCTTCCTGCTGTTTTAAGATCCAGGCCGTCAAAGTGTCCGACACCATACATCCCGATTCCGGGACGCACCATTTCAAACTGATATTGAGGGAAACGGGCAATACCTGAAGAATTAAGAATATGACGAAGAAAAGGGTATCCGATTGAATCATGGATCTGTTCAACTGCCTTAAGAAACACTTCGACCTGCCTGTGACTGAAATGATCCAGCTCCGGATCGTCGCTTGCAGCCAGATGGGAAAAGACCGAAACGACTCTTAAACATTCCTGGTTCTTGATTTTATTCGCCAAAATATCAATATCTTCCGGCATAAAACCGAGCCTGTGCATACCAGTATCTATTTTGATATGAACCGGATAGTCAATTAGTCCATGTCGCGAAACAGACTCAGTAAATTTTTCAAAGGAAGAAAAACTATAAAGCTCAGGTTCGAGAGAATATTTTATTATTAAATCCGATGCATATGGATCGGGATTCATAATAACAATCGGAATTGTAACTCCGGCATTTCTGAGTTCAACACCCTCATCGGCTATCGCCACTGCCAGATAGCTGACCTGTTGATATTCCAGCAAAGCAGCTATCTCAGCAGGCCCTGCTCCATAAGCAAAAGCTTTCACCATTGCCATAATCCTGGTCCCAGGATCCAGATGCCTGCGGAATTCATTAAGATTATGAGATATTGCATCCAGATTGACCTCCAGGACAGTCTGATGAATCTGCTGTTCAAGTATTTTACCTATTTTCTCAAACTCGTACATCCTGGCTCCTTTAAGGAGTATTATCTCATCCCTGAAATCAACGCTGTTAAAACTATTGACAAACTCATCGGTAGTATAGAAAAACCTGGCTCCGGGTTCAAACAACTTATAATTCCTCACAAGTGCATTTCCGATTCCTATAAACTTTTTAATTCCCGTTTTCTTTACAAGTCTGGCTACCTCGCCGTAAAGATCTTCTTCATCCCTGCCGCTCTGAACAAAATCAGACAGTATCAGTGTAGTTTCCCTCCCCTTTTGTGATTTAAGATATTCCAGCGCCATTCCAAGAGATCCGGGATCAGAGTTATAGTAATCCTCAATAAGCTGACAGTTATTGATGCCGCTCTTCATCTCCATCCTCATTGCTACTGAGACAAGTCCGGCAATACCTTTAGAAATGATATCTGCGTTAATTCCCAAAGCCAGACATACGGCAGCTACGGTAATTGCGTTTTCTACTGAAGCTCTGTCGCTGAATGGAATCTCAAAATCGTTTGTAGCATCATTAAAGCTCATTTTTATAATGGTACGACCTCCTTGGGGAGAACTCTTTCTAACAAAAATAGTTGCCTCTTCATTATCACAGGACCAGTCCACCAGTTTCTTTGATTTGAAAATTTCGTTGTTCAGAATTGACTGGTGAATAATGTCATAATCGCTGCAATAAATAACTAAAGAAGAATTAATAAAAAGCTTCAGTTTCTCCCCTGTTTTCGTTTTATTATCCGGAAAATTCTCACGGTGGGCATCCCCGATATTTGTTATTACTCCTATATCCGGATCAATGACCCGCTGAAGTTTTTCCATCTCCCCAGGCTGTGATATGCCAGCTTCAAATATTCCCAACTTATATTTGTCATCCAGTTTCCAGACTGAAAGAGGAACTCCTATCTGGGAATTATAACTTTTCGGACTCCTTATTACTGAAGTTGTGAGCCCAAGAATATCTGCCAGCCATTCTTTGACAATAGTTTTACCTGCACTGCCTGTAATCGCAATTACCGGTGATTTAAACGCTTTTCGCTTATAGGATGCCAGCAATTGCAATGCTTCAACAGTACTGCGGGTTACAATGAAAGCCGCACCAATATAGCTTCCATGATTTTCGGGAAGACTTTCAACAACGAAAATCCTGATCCCTTTCCGGTACATATTGTCAACGAAATTATGACCATCGTGGTTCTTTCCCCTTAAGGCAAAAAAAATCAGGCCTTCCGTGAAACTTAATTGTCGTGTATCGGTTACAATATCAGTAACCGCGAGGTCAACAGGGCCTGTCAGTTTACCTTTTACAATCGTGGCAATATCTGATGAAATGAGTTTCACTCGTTATTTATTTAAAGCTGCATTATAGCAATTCCGGCAAAGAGGTTCGTAAAGGTTCTTTTCTCCCAATAGCACTACCTGTTCGTCTTCTGATTTTCTGAAAGAATACTGAGCGAGGTCGCCGCACCGCATACAAATAGCATGAACTTTTGTAATGTATTCAGCAACAGCAAGAAGTGCGGGCATCGGCCCAAACGGTTTTCCCATAAAATCCATGTCGAGGCCAGCGACAATGATCCTGACACCATTCTCAGCCAGCGTATTACATACTTCAATAATAGAATTATCAAAAAACTGGGCCTCATCAATTCCCACAACATCCACATCACCGGCCAGCAGCAGAATTGCAGAAGCATTATCTACAGGAGTTGAAATAATAGATTTGTCGTCATGGGAGACTACTCTCGTCTCGGAATACCGCTTATCCAGAGAAGGTTTGAAGATTACCACCTTTAAACCGGCAAACTGGGCTCTTCGCAGGCGTCTTATCAATTCTTCAGTTTTACCTGAGAACATGGAGCCTGTTATTACTTCCAGCGTTCCTTTTTTCCCGGTTACCCTTACTAAATTCTCAAGAAAGTCCATCTTTAATGAATGTCTGTAGTCAAAACATAATTTGTAGTTTTATTCCTCGATGACTTGCTGAATAATCGTTACTTTTGCAAAATAAGGAAAATGGTTTGTTATATTAACATCAAAGTGTATGGATTTCAATGCAACCATTGATTTAATTATTAAAGATCTCAACGAAGCAAGTGAAATTATTGATGATCTGAAGAAATACCAGGGAGTTCCAGCCTTGCAGGTTGAACTTGCCAAATCAAAATGTAAAAGTGCAGGCGAGGTCATTGCACTTCTTAAGGATCAGCCGCAAAAGGTACAGGAAGAAAAAACCACAGCTCCCGGACCAGAAAAGATTAATCCACCACAGGAAAAAAAGAAAAATGAGTCAAATCCCGTTGAAATTATTACTCTTTCGGTTGAATCGATTGAGGAAATAAATATTCCCTCAAAAAAAACAGCCGAAACTACAATAATAGCTGATAAATTCAGCCATCTCTCAAGCCGGTTCAATGAACAGCTGGCGGGCATAAAGGGTGAAGAAGATGTATCAGATCACCTGAAATCCAAGAAATTAATCAGTTTATCGGAAGCAATAGGTGTTAATGACAGGTTCCTGTTTATACGTGAAATTTTCGATGGTAATAAAGATGCCTACGCGCAGGCAATTTCCAGGCTCGAAACAGCTGAAAGCCTTCAGGATGCCATATCCGTAATAATGAGCTACACCAGAGAAAAAGATGAGAATGAGGCAATCAGACAACTACTTGATCTTGTCAAACGAAAATTTCCGTTAAATGAGTAAGCTTTTTCTTGTTCCTACCCCAATCGGTAATCTCGGGGATATTACCTTCAGGGCAATAGAAACTCTTGAAAATGTCGATCTGATCCTGGCCGAGGATACCCGGCAGGCAAAAAAATTACTAAATCATTATAATATAAATACCCCTCTTCAGTCGCACCATATGTTCAATGAACACAAAAGTGTTGAGTCAATCTGCGCAAAGATCATTGGTGGTCAGACAATAGCACTTATTTCAGATGCCGGAACTCCCGGTATCTCCGATCCTGGTTTTTTGCTTGTCAGAACATGTGTTGAAAAAGAGATTCCTGTTGAGACTCTCCCGGGTCCCACTGCATTAATACCGGCACTCGTAAACTCGGCATTGCCATGCGACAGGTTCTGTTTTGAAGGATTCCTGCCTCCAAAGAAAGGCAGAAATAAAAGAATGACAGGTTTAATAGAAGAGACGAGGACTATGGTTTTTTATGAGTCGCCTTACCGCCTGGTTAAGACCCTCAATGAATTAGTCATCCATTTCGGACCGGACCGTGAAGCCTGCGTTTCAAGGGAATTAAGTAAGATATTTGAAGAGAATATCAGAGGTACCCTGTCATTTCTTTCAGAGCATTACACAGATAAACCACCAAAAGGAGAGATAGTTATCATTGTTGCCGGGAAAAAGATTAAATCTTCTTAAAATAATCTGTAACTTTAATTCGAGGTTATCCGTTATCCTGCAAATAAACTGTTTATATGAAACACTTATTCCTGACAGTACTGATAATACTATGTGCTTCCGTCGTTTTAGATGCACAAATTCTTAAGGGTAAGATAACGAATCAGACAGGAGACCCAATTCAATATTCAACAATATACATTCAGGAACTCAGACAGGGAACCACCTCAAATACAAAAGGAGATTATGAGATCAAACTTCCTGCAGGCAAGTATACAGTCGCATATCAGAGTCTTGGCTTTCAGCCTGTTTATTTTAATATTACACTCTCTGACAAAACAATAACAAAAAATGTAATCCTTCCTGTACAGTATTATGAGATCCCGGAGGTAAGGATTACCGCATCAGGCGAGGACCCGGCATATATTATTATGCGGAAAGTTATTGGAATGGCCCCTTATTACCTTAATAATATCAGCTACTATAAAGCAGAGGTTTATCTCAAGGGAAATCTGATCATAAACAAGATTCCCAAATTATTACAGAAATCCATGAAAATTTCATCGGATAATCATAATACCTCAGTTACTGCAGGATCAAAACCTAAAAATGAAGAAAAATTACTGAAAGCCGGAGACTCATTTCTGATGGAATCATTTAATGAGATCGAGTTTACTGCACCCGATAAATACATTCAGAAAATGATCTCATACAACAGTACTTTTCCTGCCCAGGGTAATGAGATATCACCGATGAGTTTTATCCAGGCAAGTTTCTATCAGCCTGTTCTTGCAGATATGGCCATCTCGCCTCTTGCGCCTAATGCTTTTTCACATTATAAGTTCAAATACCTTGGCGCCTCACTGCAGGGAAATTTTACAATCAATAAGATCGAGGTAATTCCTAAACGCAAGAGCCAGCAACTCTTTGAAGGAACGATATACATTATTGAAGATCTCTGGTGTCTTCACAGTGTTGATCTTACTAATGAAAACCTGATTGGCAAAATCAGGATCCAGCAATTGTATATCCCTGTTCAGAATGAAATATGGATGCCTGTAAGTCATAAGTTTGAAATTAATATCGGAATTATGGGATTTAAAGCTGATGCCGGTTATGTAAGCTCAGTTAAATACACCGAGGTCAGACCAAACCTTGCACTTGAGAAACCAAAGACTATTTCTACCGATTACAATGTCAGAACGGCAGGCAACAAGAATCCTTCCGATACTATTGTTTCCAAATCAAAGCAGCAGATAAATAAAATACTGGAAAAGGATCAGTTATCAAACCGCGATATGGTTAAGCTATCGAGGCTTATGGAAAAAGAATCAGAAAAAAGTGTGAATGACAGCGGCAAAAAAGATCTTGAGATAAAAGATAAAATAACACATATAGTTGAAAAAGATGCCAACAAAAAGGATAGTACTTACTGGGCAAAAATACGTCCCATACCATTATCGGATATTGAGCTGAAGAGTCTGAAAACAAGCGACAGCATAAAATCAGCCTCCTCCCTCAAGGAACTTAAAACCGATACCATTACCAGGGTTAAAAACAAGGAAAAAAATAAATTCATAAAAACTATCCGGGAGATCGGGTTAGGACATACATGGTCTGATACAACCGGATTCAGATTCACTTTTGGGGGGCTGATCGATCTAAAAAAACTAAGTTTTAATTCGGTCGATGGCTTTAGTTATGGATTAAATTTCAGTATTTCAAAATCGTGGAAGAACAAAACCTCGCTCTCCTTTGTCCCGGAATTTCGCTGGGCCTTCAGCAGAGAACAGTTAATGTGGGGGATAAATACAAGCTATCATTTTAATCAGATGAAGCACAGATACTTATATATCAGGACCGGGGTTACTAGCAAAGATATTAATAACGGAGGCGGAATAAATCCATTTATCAACATCGTTTATTCCCTGCTTCTGAAGGAAAACTATCTCAAGCTGTATGAATCAAGATATCTGACCCTTGGTTACTCTACTGAAATAATAAATGGATTAACTCTTGGACTTAGCAGCAATTTTGAAGATCGAAGAGTGCTTCATAATACAACAAACTTCTCTCTATTGAAGTCTTCAAAGGTATATTCTGAGAATACCCCTGTTAATAGTTATCTGTCTTCCGGATACCAATCCCATAAATGAATTGCGTGACCAGAGACACCTCGACTTTGTTACTAAAATTACCTATATACCTTTTCAGAAGTACAGAATATCCCTTGGCAATAAGATACCGGCCGGTTCTGACTGGCCAACTTTTGACCTGACCTGGAAACATGGAATAAATGAGTTCAGAGAAATAACATCAGGATTAAGGCATTTCGATATGCTGAGATTTGAAGTTTCGAAAAACCGCAGTATCGGAGCATTCAGTGAATTCAGATGGAGGTTGAGAACCGCAGGTTATTTTGATAACAGAAGTTTAACCTTCTACGATTTCTTCCATATCAACTCTCAGCCTTTGCCCATTCTCCTTAATAATTATGAGGATGCATTCATGATCCCATCGTTCTATTCTCTCAGCACACCTGAATTCTATGCACAAGCCCATTTCAAATATACAACACCCTATCTGCTTCTGAAACTGCTTCCTGTATTAAGTAATACTCTGATGCGTGAAAACATCAGTCTTTCATACCTGGGCTCCAGGTTTCGCCCGAATTATACTGAAATCGGCTACAGCATAAGCGAAATTCTGTTCGTAGGAGAATTAGGAGTATATGTAGGGTTTGATGATATCAAATACAGGAGTATCGGAGCCAGGCTGGTCCTGAAGTTCAATTAAGCAAATGGGGGTTCATCGTGGATATCTGATTCATTATCGAATCCTCCTCCCAATTTCCTGAGGTTATCATGATTCATCTTTGATCCCAGGGTGATGCTCTGTGATCCGCTTAAATCAGTATTCCCATCCATGTCAAAATCATCAATATCCACAAACTGAGCTTTCTCTTCACGGAACCTCAGTTTCACATCATCAACGGGGCCGTTTCGGTTCTTGGCAAGAATGATTTCAGCAATACCTTTTGTTGAAGATCCATCCTCAAAGGTCGGGATTCCGAACTTATCCTGCCTGTGTATAAACACAACCATATCGGCATCCTGCTCAATTGCTCCTGATTCACGAAGGTCCGACAGAAGTGGCCTTTTGGTGCCTCCTCTCATTTCGACCGAACGATTAAGCTGAGAAAGAGCCAGAATGGGAACATTTAGTTCTTTTGCTATACTTTTAAGCGAACGGGATATGTTACTAACCTCCTGTTCGCGGCTGCCTGCATTTTCAGGTCCCGACATAAGTTGAAGATAGTCGACAATCACAATATCGAGTTTGTGCTGGGCCATCAGGCGCCGGCACTTGGCTCTCAGTTCAAAAATCGAGATTGCCGGAGTATCGTCAATAAATATCGGGGCCTGTACCAGTTTTTTAATTCTCGTATCAAGCTGTTTCCACTCCTCTTCTGATAGCCTGCCATTTTTAATCTTATCACCCGGTATATCGGTTTCAGCGATTATTAACCTGTTAACCAACTGAATAGAAGACATTTCGCATGAGAATATAGCAACTTTTTTCCCATGGTCAATAGCCATATTCCTTGCCATTGAAAGAGCAAAAGCAGTTTTACCCATTGAAGGACGGGCAGCAATTATAATCAGTTCTGATTTCTGCCATCCTGATGTAAGTCTGTCAAGTTTTGTGAAACCGGAGGGTGTTCCCACCAGGGCATCTTCCCGTTTCCCTGCTTCTTCGATCTCCCTTATTGCCTCCTTTATAACCACATTGATAGGAGCAACTTCCCGTTTTATGTTTCCTTCAGCGATCTGGAAAAGAGCATTTTCCGAATAATCGAGTAATTCTGTTACATCATACGTGTCATCAAATGATCTTGTCTGTATTTCTGTTGATACCCGGATAAGCTCACGCTGGATATACTTTTGTGCCACAATCCTTGCATGGTAGTCGACGTTAGCCGCTGATACAACTTTTGATGTCAGCTGAGTAAGATATACCGGGCCCCCAACACTTTCCAGTTCATGATGAGCCCTTAGCTCCTCTGTTACAGTGTACAGATCTACAGGATGTTCCCTCGACGACAGATCGGATATTGCTTTAAAGATTTTCTGATGTGCTTCTCTGTAGAAGCTCTCTGGTTTAAGAATATCAAGAATGGTTATTACCGCTTCTTTTTCCAGCATAACTGCACCGAGAACAGCCTCTTCCATATCATTTGCCTGTGGCGGTACCTTACCAAAATCAGGCAGACTTGTAACCGTTGATCGTGGACTGTTCCGTTGTTTTGCCATTAGTGCTATATTTCTTATTTATAAATACTTAGAGTGTATAAAAGTTAATTACCCGTTTAGTTTCAAAGGTATGAATAACCATACTTGGTAAATTAAAAGCGCAGATTATTGTTACAAACAAACATATGTTAAGAACTTGTTGAAAAGCTAATAAAAGGATCATTAGTAATAAATTCAAACCATATGGTATTTTTACATCAAATAGAGGAAGATGGTTGTTTTCCCAAATGCTAAAATAAATATCGGATTGCGGATTACAGGAAATCGCACTGATGGCTATCACGACATTGAAACGGTCTTTTATCCTGTAAGATTGAGTGACGCGCTTGAATTTGTGGTTTCAGATCAGCAGTCTCATAAAGATATTCTTAAAGTTACCGGCATCAATACAGGTAGTGATCCGGATGACAACCTGGTTATTAAAACCCTTAATAAATTACGCGCAATAAATTCCTTCCCTTTTCTTAAAATTCATCTGCATAAAGTTATCCCGGTGGGCGCTGGCCTGGGTGGTGGTTCATCCGATGCAGCTTGCCTGTTAAAAGTGATAAATGCACATTTTGATCTAAATATTGACACCGGTAAATTGAATGCCCTGGCATTGGAACTTGGAAGTGATTGTCCGTTTTTTATTGAGTGCATTCCATCCTTTGCCTCTGGCAGAGGTGAGGTCTTAAAACCTGTAGCACCAGTTTTAAACGGGTACTATCTGGTTCTTATCAACCCGGGAGTTGGAATAAATACCGGGGAGGCTTATAAGAATTGCCGGACCGGACCCCCGTCAACAAGCCTTTTTCAATTGATCAATCGTCCGGTAATTGAATGGAAAGATCTGATAATAAACGATTTTGAAGATTTTTCATTTAAGAAACATCCAATAATAAGCGACATAAAAGAAAAACTATACCGGTCAGGTGCAGTTTTTAGCCTGATGTCGGGCAGCGGATCGAGTGTGTATGGGATATTTTCAGAAAAACCAGCACTTCCGCAGAAACTTAAAGATTTAGTCATCTGGGAGGGAAAATTGTGACTTCACCCCTTTAAATTTACTTCACCCCCTCCCGTCCCCCGCTCCCATGAGTTTTCAACAGTCCCATTTAGGGAGAGGTTACTCCAGCTCCAGCAATACTGTTCCTTTTGAAACTTTATCTCCTTTTTTAACTGCTATCGATCTTACTTTGCCATCCATATTGCATTTCAATCTGTTCTGCATCTTCATGGCGTCGAGTATCATCAGGTCCTGACCCTTTTTAACATTTTGACCAGGCCGGATAAAAATTTCAAGAACAGTTCCGGGTATAAAGCTAAGAATAATCTTAGGGTCAACTGGTTTATAAGGTTTCCTGTTTTTAAATTTATTGCTGATCCTGGTCTTATATAAACTGGTATTAATATTGAGGGATCCAAGCTTATCGTTTATATTCATTATTGTCTCTGTAATATTTAAGTATTTATTCTGCTAGAAAGGTGGAAGTCCGTGTTTTTTATGCGGCATTGGAACGTCCTTGTTTTCAGACACCTCAATAGAATGCATCAGGAATTTCCTGGTTTCGGATGGTTCAATAACCGCGTCAACGTAGCCTCGTGAGGCTGCAACATATGGATTAGCAAATTTGGCTTTGTATTCTTCAACTTTCTGTTTTCTCATACTATCCGGATCATCAGATGATGATATCTCTTTTCTGAATATGATGTTCGCAGCTCCTTCAGGACCCATGACAGCAATCTCAGCAGATGGCCAGGCAAAAACAAAATCAGCCCGCAGATGGCGCGAGCTCATCGCGATATAGCCTCCTCCATATGCTTTTCTTAGTATAACAGTAAGTTTAGGAACTGTAGCTTCACTATAAGCATAAAGAACTTTTGCGCCATGCCGTATCACACCTGCATGTTCCTGATCTACACCAGGCAGGTAACCCGGCAGGTCGACAAGCGTGATAATAGGAATATTGAAAGCATCGCAGTAGCGTATGAATCTTGCAGCCTTATCAGAAGAGTCAACATCAAGAACACCTGCCATTTCGAGAGGCTGGTTTGCTACAAACCCTGTTGTTCGTCCTCCCATGCGACCAAAACCAATCACAATATTCTTTGCGTAAAGTTCCATTATCTCAAAAAAATCTGAATTGTCTACAATGGCCCTGATTACATCTTTTACATCATAAGGGAGAGTAGGATCTTCGGGGACTATTTTATTAATATTAAATTCAGGTTTAGGCTCCCCGGGCTCAAACATTCTGGCTTTCTGTGAATTATTCCATGGAATAAAAGTGATAAGCTTTTTGATCTGATCAAAACACTCCTCCTCGCTCATAGCGAAGAAATGGGCATTACCTGTTACTTCGCTATGCACCCTTGCTCCACCGAGATCTTCCATTGATATTTCTTCTCCGAGAACAGTTTTTATCACCTCCGGTCCGGTGATGAACATTTTTGAAATCTTGTCAACTACAAAAACAAAATCTGTAAGTGCAGGTGAATAAACAGCTCCTCCGGCGCAAGGGCCGAGAATAACTGAGATCTGCGGAATGACACCGCTGGATATTGTGTTCCGGAAGAAAATTTCACCATAACCGGCAAGTGAGTTTACACCTTCCTGGATCCTGGCTCCTCCTGAATCGTTAATTCCAATAAGTGGCATCCTCATCTTCAGGGCATGATCCATAATCTTGGTGATTTTCCTCGAATGCATCAATCCCAGTGACCCTCCAGCCACTGTAAAATCCTGGGCAAAAATGGCTACGGGAGCACCATAAATAGTACCGGAACCGATAATAACTCCATCGCTGGGAAGTGATTTTTTGTCCATATCGAAATCACGGGCATCATGTTCAACAAATAAGTCATATTCATTGAAGGAATTATCATCAAGCAGCGCCATAATACGCTCGCGGGCTGTCCTCTTACCCATTGCCTTCTGCTTTTCTATAGCCTGTTCTCCTCCACCAAGAAGAATTTTTTCACGTTTTTCCTGAAGCTCTCGTATCTTTTTGTTGACTGGCATATAAATCGATTTTAATTATATGAAATTAATATTTTTCCTGATGAGAATATTCATTTTTCAGGGTGCAATTTTAAGGAAATTGTACGAGTTATAACCTATTTCGGGGCCAATTTATAAAGCACCAGTCCAATTATTGAATAAAGAATGTTTGGAATCCACATTGCCAGCATTGGACCGAGGTTGCCTTTAAGTGAGAATTGTGAAGCAAACTGGAGAAACAAAATATAGGAAAAGCTGAGTCCCAGGCCTATTCCGATATTCATACCTATTCCTCCACGAATTTTTCTGGACGAAAGAGTGACACCGATAAGGGTCAGAATAAAAACAGCAAAAGGATTAGCGAACCGCCGGTATTTTTCAATAAGGAAAAGTTTAAGTTCATCCGATCCCTGCAGCCTTAGCTGGTTGATGTATTCTTCAAGTTCACGCGAAGTCATAGTTCCCACAATGCCCGGGTCGCGCGAAAAATCATCCGGCTGTATTATAAGTGCAGTATCAATTTGTTTTCCCTTGGTGATAATCTCCTCATTACCTTTAATCTGCCGTATATAATAATTAATTGCGGACCACTTATGCTTCGTAGTATCATATGTTACTGCCGATGCTGAAAGTTTCGATATAAGTCTTCCGCTGTCAATGTCTTCAATTGTGAAATTCTGACCTCTCTGAGTTAAAGGATTGAATGTTCCCATGTAGACATAAGTATTTTTAAATACTTTTCTGTGAATATTCTCTACTGTTATTCTATTGCTGGAAGGATGGTAATATACATTTTCAAAAGCCATCCTCGTCTGGTTTGCTTTAGGTATAACAAAATTTGTAAGAATAAATGTAAATGCTGCAATGACAAAAGCAGAAAGAAAATAGGGCCACATCATTCGCCGGAAGCTCATTCCGCTGTTCAGAATTGCTATTATCTCAGTATTTACTGCCATTTTTGAGGTGAAGAAAATTACTGCGATAAAAACAAACAGTGGTGCAAAAAGCATTGCAAAATAGGGAATGAAATTCATGTAATAGTCAAAAATAATTGCTTTTAAAGGAGCCTGCCTTTCCATGAAGTTATCCACTTTTTCAGCAAAATCGAATACAACCGCAATTGTCAGTATTAGCAGAAGACAAAAGAAGAATGTACCAAGAAACTTCCTGATAATATAAACATCAATAAGTTTGATTCTCAGAGAACCTAACGTCTCTCTGAAAGTATTTTTACCATTGAGTTTTTCCATTTTTTAAAATTACCTTCTTCAATTTTTTTTCTTGCTTCTCCAACCAGCTTCAAATAAAATGCCAGGTTATGTATGCTGGCGATCTGAGCTCCCAGGTTTTCACCTGAAATAACAAGATGCCTGAGATATGCTTTGGAATAGCAAAGACTTACAACTGACGGCCCATCCGGATCTATCGGACTAAAATCATCGATCCATTTTCTGTTCCTGATGTTAATCGTTCCCTCGCTGGTAAACAGCATTCCGTTTCTCCCATTCCGTGTGGGCATAACACAATCGAACATATCTATTCCCCTCTCAATAGCCTCCAGGATGTTGACAGGTGTACCAACTCCCATAAGATAACGAGGCTTTTCATCAGGAAGTATCTCATTTACAATCTCAATAATTCTGTACATCTCATCAGCAGGTTCCCCGACCGATAATCCTCCGATAGCATTTCCCTGCAGTCCGGAGGAAGCTGTTTTTTCAGCTGATTCTTTACGCAGATCTTCAAATGTTCCTCCCTGAACTATTGGAAACAGGAACTGTTCCTGTCCCCATAGAGGATCAGTTTCGTGATATCGTACAATTGCCCTGTCGAGCCAGTGATGGGTGAGTGCAACTGATTTTTTGGCATAATTATAATCACAGGGCCATGGAGCACATTCATCGAACGCCATCATTATATCAGCACCTATAATACGTTGAATATCAACTGTATTTTCAGGGGTAAAGACATGTCTTGACCCATCTATATGCGATTTAAAAATTGCACCTTCATCTGTCAGCTTTCTGTTCCCGGTAAGGGAGAATACCTGATAGCCTCCGCTGTCGGTAAGGATCGGACGTTCCCACGACATAAATTTATGAAGCCCGCCACCTTTCTTAAGAATTTCAATACCAGGTCGTAAATAAAGATGATATGTATTCCCAAGTATTATTTTTGCATTAATATCTTCAATCAGATCACGCTGCAGAATGCCTTTTACAGTTCCGCCAGTCCCTACAGGCATGAATATCGGAGTAGGAATATCACCATGAGCTGTTTTCAGAATACCTGATCGTGCTTTTGATTCCGTATCCCTGCTCTCAATAATAAACATGCTGAATAATTTTTTTCGAAGCACAAAGGTAATTTTTCCATACCGCCTTATAAAATTATAGTGATTTTTTTTTATATTCTGCACTTACCCGTCCGGAATTCTCTATACATTACTCCTGATGGATAAGCTTATGATTAAAAGAAAGAATTACAGAAGGCTTAGGATTTGAGTCATTTTGATATTATTCTTGAAATAATTTTTTTGCCTTTCCGTTAATCTTACTAATATTGCTGACATATTTGGAAGTCAAATGGCGGATAATGATAATATTTTTCTTTTAGTGGTATTCTGTATCTTTGCTTCAGCTGCAGCCATTCAGTTGTTTTATTACCTTTTCTTTTATCTTTCCGTATATCTATTCAAGCCATCTGACACAAAAAAAACCTGCCCGCCGGTTTCTATTATAATCTGTGCCCGGAACGAAGCAGAAAATTTAAAAAACTTTTTACCTTCAGTTCTCGAACAGGATTATCCCGATTATGAAGTTGTTGTTGTAAATGATTGTTCTGAAGACGATTCCTATGATATACTGGGAAAATACCTGATACAATATCCCCATCTTAAAATCTCTAATGTAAACAAAGATCCCAAGTTTACGCACAATAAAAAATTTGCTCAGTTCATCGGAATTAAAGCTGCGAAGAATGAAATCCTGCTTTTTACCGATGCTGATTGTCAGCCTGAATCAGATAAATGGCTTGAAGGCATGACTTCACATTTTGAAGAGAAAATCTCATTTGTCCTGGGATATGGAGGTTATCTGAAAGAGAAGGGACTATTAAATAAGTATATCCGTTACGACACGTTTGACAATTGCCATGCAATATCTGGGTATGGCTATCCGGGGCATTCCCTACATGGGTGTCGGACGGAACCTGGCTTACCGGCGTTCAGTTTTTTTTACGAATAAAGGGTTCGGTGCGCATAATCATATTATTTCAGGTGATGATGATCTTCTGGTAAATACACTTGCTTCGGGCGACAATACAGTAACAGAGTTTAGCCATGCCACACATACCAGGTCAGTTCCCAGTTCCGGTTTGAAAGAATGGATTACCCAGAAGAAGAGACATCTGACAACAGCGCCATTTTATAAACTGAGAGATAAAATACTGTTAATCGCTGAACCGTTTACAAGGATCCTTTTTTATATAACATTAATAATTCTTCTATCCTTCACATATCTCTGGCCTTATGTAATTGCCATTTTTGTTATAAGGCTTATAACACAGATAATTATTTATTCCCTTGTACTGGAGAAACTGAATGAACCCGGAATATTGGCTTATTCACTATTTTTTGATATCTTTTCACCATTGATCAACAGCATTGTATTTTTAAGCAACACACGGATCAGATCCGGTAAAAATAAATGGAAATAGTTCACGAATTATCGGAAAAAGCAAAAGGAGATCTGATTCTGGTTGATGAGGCTAAGAAAGGAAATGAAAAAGCTTTTGCCAGTCTGATGAATCGTTACAGGGATTCCATTTATTATATGCTGCTTAAAATGGTTAATAACGCATCAGATGCCGAAGACCTGACTATTGAGGCATTCGGGAAAGCTTTTAGAAACCTTGATTCATATGCTCCCAAATTCGCTTTCAGCACCTGGCTTTTTAAAATTGCTACAAACAACTGTGTTGATTTTATAAGAAAAAAGCAGCTCTCTCCTACTCCGTTTGATCACTTACAGGATAACCTCGACAATGTTACAGTAAACATTCAATCAGACCTGCCAGATCCGGAAGAGTCCCTGATTAATCACCAGAAGATAGCCGCACTTAAAGATATTGTGGGCCAGCTTAAACCAAGATATAAATCACTTATTGAACTCCGTTATTATAAGGAATACTCTTATGAAGAGATCTCCTCAGAGCTCAATCTTCCCATTGGAACAGTAAAAGCACAATTATTCAGGGCCAAAACTTTGCTGTATAATATATTAATCAAAACAGGTCACAGGTAGTGTCAGAGAGAATTTTCAGGTATTTCCCCTTATTGTCAGACATTCAGAAAGAGAGGTTGTCGAAACTAAAGTTCATTTACGACAGCTGGAACAGTAAGATTAATGTTATATCACGCAAGGACATGGACAATTTTTTTGTTCATCATGTTCTTCATTCATTATCAATAGCAAAGGTTATTAGCTTCTTACCCGGGACAAGGATCCTCGATGCCGGGACAGGTGGTGGTTTCCCGGGGATTCCTCTGGCAATTCTATTCCCCGATTCAGAATTTACTCTTCTCGATTCTATTGAAAAAAAAATTAAAGTAGTTAAGGCCGTATCGGATGAACTGGAACTAAAGAATGTTATACCTCTTCGTAAAAGGATTGAAGAAGAAAATGGTAAATTTCAGTTCGTTATCAGCAGGGCAGTTACACGGTTCTCAGAATTTGTTAGTCTTACTTCAAAAAACATCGGCAGTTCCGGTGCAAACAGCTTAAGTAATGGTATTCTGTACCTCAAAGGAGGTGATATGACAGTTGAGTTATCTCCGTTTAAGAATAAAGTTACTATATGGAATATCAAAGACTTTTTCGATGAATCATTTTTTGAAACTAAAGTGATTGTGTATCTGCCTGTTTGATTTTTTTTAAAAAAAACACCTTGCCGGTTTTTATATTTCAAAAAAGTACTACATTTGCAGTCTCAAATCAGAATTTTAGTCAATAAATAATTAAAAAGATGAAAAGGACTTACCAGCCATCAAGAAGGAAAAGAGTAAATAAGCATGGTTTCAGGGAAAGGATGTCAACTCCTAACGGAAGAAGAGTCCTTGCAGCCCGCAGAGCAAAAGGAAGAAAGAAACTCTCAGTATCTCCTGAACTTAAATTGAAAGGATAACCTAAATCACCAATATCTTCTTGAAGGTGTCTTTGAACAAGGCACCTTTTTTGTTTGTAAAACCAGCAGAGGTTCCGTAAATATAATAAACACATATGTAAGCTCATGCCGATAATTCAAAATCCTTTTTGATTATTATTACCTTTACTGACTTTGTAAATATCAGTATGCAAAACCTTATATCCCATATAAACAATAAAGACCTCGGGCTGATCGCTGATAAGATAGCCGGCAATATCCGGATAAACCCTGAAGAAGGTTTATTGCTTTACAAAAAAGCCGATCTTGCTTTGCTCGGATTGCTTGCAGGTATAGTCAGAAGAAGAAACAACGGCAATCTTGTATATTTCAACCACAATTTTCACATCGAACCAACCAACAAATGCATATATAATTGCAGATTCTGCTCGTACCACAAACCCGAAGGGGATCCTGAAAGCTGGGAATACAGTCATGAAGAGATGCTCGACATTGTGAAACGTTTTGACAATAAGGCCGTCACTGAAGTTCATATTGTCGGAGGAGTTCATCCATCATACGATCTCCATTATTGGGGATCACTCATAAAAAAGATAAAAGATTACAGGCCTGCCCTTCATATTAAGGCATTTTCTGCGATTGAACTTGATCATATGATTGCCCGTGCAGGATGTACAATTGAGGAAGGATTGACATTATTAAAAGGGTATGGTCTTGATTCTATTCCCGGAGGCGGTGCCGAAATATTCGATGAGGAGCTGAGGAAAATGATATGTGACGAAAAATCATCATCAGAGCTATGGCTGAGAATCCATGAAACAGCGCACAGACTTGGAATTCCATCAAATGCCACAATGTTATATGGCCATATTGAAACTTACGCTCACCGTATCGACCATATGGAAAGACTTCGTAATCTTCAGGATAAAACTCATGGATTTAATGCTTTCATCCCTTTAAAGTACAAGAAGTCTAACAACAGTATGTCATACCTGGGCGAGGTAAATACAATTGAAGATCTTCGTAACTATGCCGTTTCCAGGGTCTATCTCGATAACTTTCCTCACATCAAGGCATACTGGCCAATGACCGGAAAGGAATCCGCCCAGTTATCTCTTTCGTTCGGTGCCGACGATATGGACGGTACAATAGATGATACTACAAGAATATATTCGATGGCCGGTTCAGATGAGGAGAATCCGTCAATGAATACAGAAGAGATTTGCAGACTGATAACCCAGGCAGGATTCACTCCGGTAGAAAGAGATTCGCTTTATAAACCCATTATGAATAGCTCATCCCAGCTAAAGTAATTTTATCATTACCTTTACGTTATTATTAATGTTCAATTTACCCCTATGAGCCTAAAAAACTTTATCCTCAGCAAAGTATTTCTTAAAAATCTTGGTTTTGCCGTAATCATCATTGTCGGAGTTGTAATGATGTTACTTATCTGGATGAATTTTTATACAAGACATGGTCAGGCGCGGCCTGTTCCGGATTTCTTCGGGCTCACTATGGAGCAGACGGCAAAGCTCGCAAAAAAGAGCAAGCTACGGTATCAGATAATTGATTCAATCTACACCTCAATTGTCCCCCGTGGCTGTATCGCTGAACAAAATCCCAAACCAGGATTTAAGGTGAAAAAATGGAGAAATATTATTCTCACAATCAATGCTTTTCATCCTGAAATCGTAGCCATGCCAAATCTTGTTGATCTTCCTAAACGACAGGCCCTCCTGCTTATTGAGAGTTCGGGACTTGAAGTCGGACAATTAAAATACAAACCTGATCCCTACAATTGATTTTGTTATTGATCAACAATATAACGGAAAGAATATCCGTGAAGGAGATTCTCTGCAGAAAGGTTCCGTGATTGACCTGGTACTGGGTAAGGGATTAAGCAACCAGCACACTCCTGTCCCTGATCTGCTGGGTTTGAAACTTGATCCTGCAAGAAATAAAATTCTGGGGTCTTCACTTAATCTGGGTACATATGTTTATGATAAAACTATTGTTACCAGTGCCGATACTCTCAATGCTTTTGTGTATAAACAGATTCCGGAATTCAAAGAAGATGCCACTCTTCAGCTTGGATCTTTGATATACCTGTGGCTTACGGTTGATGCTGCAAAATATCAGATTGATACAACCAGAATTGATCAGGATACAATTCCCTCAGTTAAATCAATAGATTAGAAGTCGAATTAACCCAGATGTTCAAACAGATAATCCTATATGCAACTTTTCTTAACCTGTGTCTGGTAATAGTGCCTGCGCAGGAGGTTGTAACAGGACTGCAATCAAATAGAAGTATTTCAAATGCCTGGAGCAAACTTGAAAAAAGCAAGCGATCAGCAACAATTGATACTCTCGGACTTCCATTCTTCGATGATTTTTCGGGTCATTCAATATACCCCGATAGTAAAAATTGGACAGATAATTTTGTATTTATCAATAATACTTATTCCGATCGCCAGATCACTGCCGGAATCGCCACATTTGATGCTCTGGATAATTCTGGCAGATTATACACAACAGCCTCATCATCAGGATTTGAAGCCGATCAACTTACTTCTCAGCCAATAAATCTTAACTATAACTCATCAGATAATCTCTGGCTAAGCTTCTTCTATCAGGCAGGTGGTCTTTCAGATCCACCCGAAGCAAATGACAGCCTGACTCTTCAGTTTTTCGCTCCGGCGGAGAACAAATGGTATTCGGTGTGGAGAGCTGAAGGTAGTCTTGATCAAAGATTCAAACCGGCAATAATCAGAATTGAAAATAGCCGTTTCCTTCAAAAAGGATTTCAGTTCCGGTTTGTAAATTATGCAAGCCTCAGCCTGAATCTTACCGACCCCTCAATGGTTGGGAATTGTGATATCTGGAACATCGATTATGTCCTTCTCAATAAGAACAGGAATGGAGGTGACACTGTTTTTGCAGATGTGGCTTTCACCCTTCCACTCCGCTCGCTGCTCAAGACACATGAAGCTATGCCCTGGAAGCAATTCAAGCAGGTCGATCTTCAGGAAATGGGCTCGTCAATACCTGTTCACTACCGGAATAATGATACAATAACAAGAAATATTACCCGTAATTTTGAGATATGGGATGTAAACAAAAACTCTCAGGCTCATTTTTTCTCTGCAGGAGCAACAAATATTAGCCCTTTGACCAGCGTAGATTATAATGCCAATCTGGTATATACATTCAATACCAGCAGTAATGATTCAGCTCTTTTCAGGATCACAGCTTCGCTCAAGACTGATAATTTTGACCCAAAGGGAAATGACACACTTGTCTATTTTCAGGTTTTTAATAATTATTTCGCATTCGACGATGGTTCATCTGAAGGCGGGTATGGGATAAATGGACTTGGCTCCAGGAACGCTATGGTGGCATACAAATATGTATCCTATATGCAGGATACATTAAGAGCTATACGCATTTGCTTCAATGACAGTTATCTGGAGGCTAACAAAAGAGCATTCGATCTTATGGTATGGGACAATAACAACGGGATACCAGGTAACATCCTTTATACAAAGGAAGATGTCATGGTTGAACAGGGTAATATGATAAATAGTTTTTATAACTATACTATTCCTGAAGGCGTTGCAATAAATGATATATTTTATATTGGATGGAGGCAACGTTCTGAGACCTTTCTGAATGCAGGGTATGATGTTAATACTCCCGGTACGGGTAAACAATTCTACTGGCTGAACGGTGAATGGAGACAGTCGCAGGTGCACGGCAGCATAATGATAAGACCTGTTGTCGGATCACCGCTTAAAATAACTTCTATTAATGATGTATTCTATCACAACAACAAAAACATAATTAATGTATGGCCAAATCCGGCTACCGATTATATCAATCTCAGCACCGGGGAATTGCAAATGTCAGGCTTATCTTTTGTAACAATTACCGACATCTATGGCCGTGAACTGATAAAAGTTCCTTACAGGGAACAAATCGATATCTCCTCTCTTCACCCGGGTGTGTACTTTATTGTTACCAGTATTAATGGCACGCCAGTTGGATATAACCGGTTAATTAAATCAAGATAATCACCAAAAATGACAGAAGAAGAATTAACCGATCAGCAAGAGCTCTTTGAACATTACCGGTTTAAGGCTGATCCCGGGCAATCACTTCTCAGGATTGATAAGTTCCTGTCTGACAGGCTTGAGAATTCCTCAAGAACCCGCATTCAGAATGCAGCCAATGCCGGGAATATCCTTGTAAATAATAATCCGGTTAAACCAAATTACAAGGTAAAGCCCGGAGACGTTGTACAGGTAGTTTTACCAACACCTCCAAGAGAAATTGAACTTATTCCGGAAGACATCCCTTTGAATATTGTATATGAAGATGATGATGTACTTGTTGTTAATAAAGAACCTGGTATGGTAGTACATCCTGCCTATGGCAACTATACCGGAACTCTTGTTAATGCTTTGATGTGGCACTTCAAAGATCTTCCTCTTTTTAATACAGGTGAGAGCAGACCCGGACTTGTTCACAGGCTGGATAAAAACACTTCAGGGATTCTTGTAGTTGCTAAAAATGAATTTGCACTTAACAGGCTCTCAAAACAGTTTTTTGACCGGACCACCGATCGGAGATATAATGCGTTAGTGTGGGGAACACCGGATCCCGCCGAAGGAACCATTACAGGGAATGTCGGGAGAAACATAAAAGACAGAAAGATAATGCAGGTTTTTAAGGATGACAATGAGGGAAAAACTGCAATAACTCATTACAAGCTACTTGAGGATCTTGGCTATATATCTCTAATCGAATGTAAGCTTGAAACCGGACGAACTCATCAGATCCGCGTTCATTTCAGTCATATTAAACATCCTTTATTTAACGATGAGGAATATGGTGGTGATAAAATACTCAAAGGAACTACATTCACTAAATATCAGCAGTTTATTAAAAATTGTTTTAAGATATTACCACGCCAGGCTTTGCATGCAAAATCCCTTGCTTTCAATCATCCTGTAACCGGAAAAAGACTTTATTTTGATTCCAATCTGCCAGATGATATGGTGCAGGTAATTGAAAAATGGAGGAAATATATCTCCGGAAGGGAATCTAAAGAATAAATCACTCATTCATTGAATTGGGATTGTGGGAGAAGTTGAAATTCATTAACGCAAAGGTCGCAAAGGATTTACACAAAGGTCACAAAGATTTGAAAGATGGAATTTTTTCTTTGTGTTCTTTGTGCCTTCTTAGTGTACTTTGCGGTTAAATTGAATTGTTTCAAAAGTCCGAATTATTGGATTTTACCAGCTTCCGCCGGCTCCACCGCCGCCAAAGCTTCCACCACCGAAGCCGCCGAAGCCGCCGCCACCACCACCGCCACCACCTGAAAATCCACCCCAGCTTCCGCCGGAACCTCTTCCGGAATTCATCATTCCCAGGAGCATCCAGAATGGCAAGCCTCCTGTACTGATATGTTTATTATTAGATCCGCCTGATCCTTTTGAGATCATTGCTATAATAATGATAACAATAAATATTACCAGTCCCATGGGAATGTTTTTCCCGCCACTCTTCTTTGCCCCCCGGCTATACTCAGAGGCTGAAAATTCTTTTCTTGCCAGCGACATCATGGTGTTGGTGGCTTTATCGAGGCCTTCGTAGTATGCACCGTTTCTGAATGAAGGCAAAATCTCACGATCGATTATTTCACTGCTGAGAATATCAGGAATAACGCCTTCAACACCGTACCCTGTGGTAATCTGTACCTTGCCATCAGAACCCGGAGTCTTTGGTTTAACCAATATAAGCACTCCATTGTTCTTGCTTTTCTGACCGACACCCCATTTCTCTGCCAGCCGTTGTGCATAATCAGCTATATCATATCCTTCGAGTGAAGGAACAATAACAATGGCGATCTGAGTGGATGTCGAGTCATCAAAAGCAACCAGCTTTTGTTCGAGCATGCTCACCTCATCCGTCTTAAGCATCCCTGCAAAATCGTTTACTAACCTTGGAGGAACCGGCCTTTCCGGCAGATTCTGTGATAAGACCGGCTCATTTGTAATAATGCAAAATAAAAATGCAAGGGTAAGTAAATACAAACTTTTCTTTATCATTGTCATCACTCCCCCTTTATTTTATCAAATGAAATTTCATCTGGCAATTCATTTACGTCATCCTTCCTGTAAGGGAAGTGAATCTTAAGATGTTTCCCGGCAAGCAAAATTCCTTCTGACAGTCCTTCTGTGAATTTACCCTCTTTGAAATTCTTCTTAAGAAGTTCGCTTATATCATCCCAAAACCCTGCATGAACTTTTGCATTTATACCTGCATCACCAATGATTGCGAACTTTTTGTCATTCACTGCAAGATAAAACAGCACTCCATTCCGGTCAGCAGTTTTATGCATTCCAAGCTTTTTGAATACCCATGCTGCCCTGTCGAGAACATCACCGGTAAGATAAGTTTCAATGTGTACCCTTATCTCACCTGAAGTTTCCTTCTCAGCCTCCCTGACAGATGCAAGAATCTGAGCCTGTTGTTCTTTCGAAAAGAACGATGAAGCTTTCATTATACAATTTATAAATAAGAATTAAAATTTAACTTCCGGAGCTTTTTCAGCACCTTTTTCAGCCTCGAAATAAGGCTTGATCTGGAATCCAAACATACCGGCAAGAAAACTCTGAGGAAACCTTCTGATATAAGTATTGTAAGTAAGGGCCACCTCATTGAATTTTCTTCTTTCCACTGAAATTCTGTTTTCGGTTCCTTCAAGTTCAACCTGGAGATCCCTGAAATTCTGTGTGGCCTTGAGTTCAGGATATCGTTCAACAACAACCATCAATCTCGACAGAGCTGAAGACAACTCTCCCTGTGCAGCCTGGAACTGCTGCATGTTTGCGGCTGTCATCTTTGTTGGATCAATTGTAACAGATGTAGCTTTCGATCTGGCTTCAATAACCTGTGTAAGAGTAGTTTGTTCAAAGTTGGCAGCACCCTTGACAGTATTGACAAAATTGGGAATAAGGTCTGATCTGCGCTGGTATGATGTTTCAACATTGCCCCATTGACTGGTAACGGTCTCCTGCATAGTGACCATCCCATTATAAACTTTTGTTCCCCAAAGCACTACAGCTAAAACTATGAGTGCCAGAAAAGCAACTACTATAATCGAAATTAAACAACCTTTTTTCATTTTTAATAATTTTTAAAATTTTTATCAAAGTTAACATAACAAGTTGAGAATTCAATGTGCTTTGAGAAACTTAAAGTAATTAAACCGCAAAGGAGCTAAGTTTTAGCAAAGTACGCAAAGAAATTCTATTTATATTTGGAAAATTAACTCTGTGAATTATAATCCAAATCATTCATTCTTATTCTTTGCGATCTTTGCTTCTTCTTTGTGATCTTTGCGTAATTAAAAGATTTTCTGAAATTTGAAATGAAAAATTTAACAATATATGAAGACAATTGCCATTGCAGCCGGAGGTGATTCCTCTGAGTTTGAGATATCCGTAAAGAGTGCCGATGAAGTTGGTAAAGTTTTGTCGGCAAAATATATAGTATATACAATTATAATCCGTGGAACAACCTGGTACTGGGAAGATCAGAAGGGTCGTTATCATAATATCGACAAGAATGATTTTAATCTTGTTGTCGACGAAAGCAGGATCAGATTTGACGGCGTATTCATTGCAATACATGGTACACCCGGGGAGAATGGTTTGCTTCAGGGGTATTTCGACATGATGGGAATTCCTTACACAAGCTGTAATGCATTCTGTTCTGCCCTTACATTCAATAAACAGGCATGTAAACTCTTTCTTAAGGAGTATGCTATCGCAATGGCAAATGCTGTATTGTTAAGAAAAGGAGAAAAAATGGACCTGTTGAACATTGTCAGACAATTTGGATTGCCATGCTTTGTTAAACCAAATGACAGCGGTTCCAGTTTTGGTGTTACCAAGGTGAAACAAAAAGAGGAGTTGTTGCCTGCTATTGAAACAGCGTTCAAAGAGAGTGATGAGGTGCTTATTGAAGCCTTTATGAATGGAAGAGAAGTTGCATGTGGCGTTGTAAAAACAAAAAGTAAAACTATCGTTCTTCCTGTTACTGAAATTATCAGTAAAAATGAATTTTTCGATTATGAGGCAAAATATACACCCGGGAAATCTGATGAGGTTACACCGGCTGATATGCCTTTATCAGTAACAAACGAGATTCAAAGACTAAGCTTGCTGGTATATAATCTTTTTGGATGTAAGGGAATCGTAAGGGTTGATTTTATTGTTATCGGAGAAAAGCCCTTTTTTATAGAGATAAATACTGTTCCGGGCATGACCAAAGAAAGTATTGTTCCAAAACAGGCAGAAGCTGCAGGAATAGCGCTTGAGGAATTATATTCTATGGTTGTCGAGAATATGTTTGTATAACGGCGCAACGGCACAATGGCTCAACGGCTCAACGGCAAGACCAGCCAACTGAATAATTATATAAAGATTTTTAAAACTTTTTAAGCCATTGAACCATTGCACCGTTGCGCCTTTGTGCCTTTGCGCCTTTGTGCCTTTGTGCCGTTGAGCCGTTGAGCCGTTTTTCCTACTTACTGTTTTCCTTCGCCATTTTCAGCGCACCGGTTGTTGTAAAGTATTTGGTTATCATCCCCGCCACTTCCCAATCCGGCAGTTTACCTGCCTTCAGATATTCAAGAAATTTGTCCATTACCTGGCCAAAATGCTCTTCGTGAGATACCCTGTATTTTTCCGGAACATCAAGCTTAAGGGTGGTGGCATTAACTGCTTCTACCTGCAGGCTGTCATAAGGCAATGTTCTTATAATATCTTTTAGTCCGGAAATAAAGTCTTTCATTGTTGTTCCCTTAATATTTTCTATATAAAGAGTAGGCAGAAATTTTTCCTCAGCACCTTGCTTAATGATCAGATCGCATCTGGTTCCATGCATTACTGAATAATGCGTATCGCCTCCTCCCGGAGGAGCCTGGTATTTCCATTCAACAGAAACTTTTGCAAAAACACCTTTTATCTGATAAACCATTTCTCCGTTTGAAAAAACACTTATTTTCCCGTTTTTGGCATCTTTAAGCAGATAATCGGGGAAATTTTCAAGGCCGGTAACTCCTTTAAACTCTTCCTTTGAGATCAGAGTGGGCCATCTTTTTGCGCTCAACATAGAAATATCCGAAGGATTCAGAATCTGCTCCGGGAAACACTCCCACTGTACAAGGTCAACAAGATGTGTTGTTACATCAACAATCCCTTCGCCTTGCTGCTTAACATCGAAAAACCAGGCAGGGCGGAGCAATGGACTCCCTGAAACAATCTTTGAGAAATGATGAACACTCACCTTGGTTACAGCCGGTTCTTCTTTGGTTCCGGTTTTCAAAGTGCCGAAAACTTCGGCCTTCTGTGAAAGCAGTTTCTGAAGAATAGTAGTCACTTCATATCTCTCTGTCATTATATCATATAGCAAAACTCCCTTTTCTTTTGCAGTTGAAAAAGCAGCTTCCAGTGCAGGAAAATCTTCCGGACTGATTATCATTGGCTTATCTGCCAATACATTGAGACCGGCATTTATCGATTTTGTAATATATTCGGCTTTTTTCCTGTTGTTTCCCGATAATACCACAACATTACCTGCTTTATCGGTTATCATCTTTTCAAAGAAATCGGGACCAGTATACACCTTCTCATTCCAGCTGGTTGGATTCACCGGTCTGCTGTTATACGATTTGATCCTGTCGAGATGCTGCAGATAATCAGGCCCCTGTGGTGCATAGACATGCACTTCGGGAGAAACCTGATCATACATGACTTTCTGGACCAGGGCAGCGTGGAAATGGCCCGGATCAACTGTGATCAATTTTACCTGATAGGTCTTTTCCATTGAAGAATCTGATTTGGTAGTTTGTACTTTAGAACCACTTTGACCACATGAAGGTAAAATCAATATAAAAGATAGAAAAGCTAAAATTTTTCTCATTGTTTCCGGAACGTTAGTTAATTCTTTTCAAGGCCAGTTCTTTCACATCAGGCGGGCATGCAAAGTCATTCCAAATCCTCTCAGCTGTTGACTTATCAATTTTGCCGTCATAAACCAGCATCCTGTATTTTAGCCTGTATACATTACCCGGATTCAGTACCCACTCTTTATATCTGATCGGGCAGAATTCAAAATAGACATCTCCACGATTATTATTCATATTCTCAGGCCAGACTCGCATAGGTTCGGGATGTTCCCTGTTTGCCGGATGGGAGAAAAAGACAATTCCCGATTGACCGTTATTCTTAAACGCTCCATTGAGATCAGTCCATCTTGCCCGGGTTCCGTCAGCATCTTTCCGGGTTTTGCCTTCAGATGTAATCACTGTACTGTTATCTTTGGTCCACTCTTCTGTTGCCCTGATTCCGATGCCTCCACCGTACCTGTAAGCTTCAAAGACAATCGTTGAATCACCGGCCACAGAAAGAAAGGTAGTAAGGTCAACAAGCCATGCTTTTAATCCAACAACAGGTTCCACATTCCATGCTCTCACATCCCACACTTCATTTAATGCCAGTTCTTCAGGCTTTTTGCCCTGAAAATCAATATGTTCCTGCCTTACAGAGAAACCACCGTAAACCGGACCATTAATAATTGAGTTTATGCCTGCAAATCTGACAGTACCTTGTTTTTCGTACAAATTCCAGAAATCGGTCACATGTTTACCAATCCTCACTCTTGTCCAGGGGTTCCAGATACCAACATGATGATAATGGTCAGGAGGGCTCACTCTGGTCAGTACATTACCGGAAGGAGTAATTAAAGGATGAATAAAGCCATTTCTCTTGTATGAAGTATCAACTTTGGCAGGCGGATAGAGAACTGCTGTCTGATAATGCAGTATCTCAGAATTTCCGTTCTTCAGCACTATTGATTCAGGAGTAACAACAGTAGTTATCTTGTTTTCAACTATTTGCGGAACATCCTTAAAAAGAAAATATTCCCTTGTCCTGCCGGCCTCTGTTGTTCCGTCAAGTATCCACCATAACTGGGGAATGTAGCCTGGTTCAATCTGATATGTCTTTTGTAAAAGCTTTCCGTTAACCTTTTCAAATAACCTGAAAGATACCGTATCGCTTATTGATACACCTTCCAATCCAAAACTGACCGGTGTATTTATTCTTTCAAAACTGCCGGATCCAACTGATAAATGAAGGATCTCATTTTTCTGTGATATTCCGGGAAAATTTAAAGAAACTATAATCAGAAGGCAAATCAGAGTACGTTTCATGACTACAAATTATTTGAGTGTTTTTTAACGGCTTCAATGAAAGCATTTATATTTTCATTGTTTACATCGGGAGGCATTCCGCCACCGGCAGACCAGATAATTCTATTGTAATCATTGATTTCTCCAAATGCCTTATTTACAGCTTCTTTGACCTGTCCAGGTGTACCAAGTGCCAGAATATCCCTGGGAGGAATGTTGCCAACCAGGACAACCCCGGGACCTGCCAGTTCACGGATTTCGCCAAGGGAGTGCTTAAAAGAGAAATTGAACATATTTATATCCATTTCGCTAAGATGCCTGGCAGTTATAAGCCCATCCGCATCGTTATGAAGAAACCTGACCTTAGCGCCGGTACAACTGAAGATCCTTTTTAAATATGGAATAACAAATTCCCCGAATTCTACTTCTCCGACAAAACCAATAATATCATCCAATATCAGGACACCATCAATAGAAGGGAAACACTCTTTCTGCCAGGCCAGCCATTCACAAATAAAATCGGTGATTTTTTTAAGAAGCCGGTGTGTACCGGCTGGATCCATAACGGTTGCCATCATTAATTCGGATGTTCCCATCAGAAAACTGGCAATATTAAGCGGACCTCTGGCGATCGCAAATCTGATCTGATGATCAGCTTTAATTATGGCTTCCTGATTATTTCTAAGACGGCTTATCATGAAAGGTAACAAGCCATCTGTTTTTACATTTGGCTGAGGCAGGGAATCTGCTCCTTCTATTCCAGTAATAATCTTCTCCGCATGAGGAAGGCTCTTCTCAAGAAATATCATGCGCGAGCCAAAGGCAGAAGGTTCTGTGCACATACCATATTCAGACCAGAATGAAGGCATAAACCAGACATCCGGAAATGCATTGACAGCTTTCAGGTTAGATTTTATCCAATAATCATCAGATGAATAGAAATCAATATTTGAAATCCCATACCAACCTGGTATCCAGGGACTGTCAATAATGAACCCCACAGGGTTATAGCTCAGTTTTTTTCCGTCGATCAGGGCTACAAGATCATTCCATGATGAATTGCGCATAAAATATCATTTCGGTTAAACAATGTTTTTAAGAATACTAATTTGACAAATTAATATGTTAAAAAAAAATTTATCTCTTTAGTGTCTCCTGTCGTTTTAAATCAATCGGATCGCTTATACAGACCAGATTACGATCGCCATAGCCATCGTCGATACGTCCTACCGACGGCCAGAATTTATTCTCAACGACCCAGGCAAGAGGGAAAGCAGCTTTCCGCCGATCATAGGGATGGTTCCATACATCTGCTGTTGCCACACTGACAGTATGGGGAGCATTGTGCAGAACGTTGTCCTCTTTATCCGCTTTCCCATCTTTTATCTCCTCGATCTCATTCCATATTGATTTTAAGGCACTTATGAATTTATCAAGTTCCTGAAGCGACTCGGACTCAGTAGGTTCCACCATTAGAGTTCCATGAACAGGAAATGAAAGAGTAGGTGCATGGAATCCATAATCCATCAGTCTTTTTGCTATATCGGCTTCCGTTATACCGGCTTCCGTTTTAAAATTCCTGCAATCGAGTATCATCTCATGCGCTACAAATCCTTCTGTTCCTGTATATAAAGTATTAAACCATCCCTTTAAAGAGGCAGCAATATAATTTGCATTAAGAATAGCAAATTTTGTAGCCCTGGTTAATCCATAGGAACCCAGCATCATCACATAGGCATGAGAAATGGTAAGAACATGTCCGCTTCCGAATGGAGCTCCTGCGACAGCTGTAGTCCCATGACTTCCACCTGTTTCGACAAAGTGATGGGAAGGAAGGAACTCCGAGAGTTTATCATTTACCAGTATGGGCCCCATACCCGGGCCACCGCCACCATGAGGTATGGCGAAGGTTTTATGAAGGTTCAGATGGCAGACATCAGCGCCAATATGTCCGGGATTCGTGAGTCCGACCTGCGCATTCATATTTGCGCCATCCATATACACGAGTCCTCCATTTGCATGGATGATATCCGACATTTCTTTAACGGCAGCTTCAAATACACCATGCGTTGAAGGATAAGTGATCATAAAGCCGGCAAGGTTATCTCTATGCTCTTCAGCCTTTTTCTTCAGATCTTCGACACTTATATTTCCTTTGTCATCGCACTCTATGACAATTATCTTCATGCCGGCCATTGCTGCACTCGCGGGATTTGTGCCATGCGCTGAGGATGGAATCAAAATTGCATTTCTGTGTCCTTCTCCCCTTGAGAGATGATACTCGCGAATTACCATTAATCCGGTATATTCGCCTGCTGCTCCTGAATTTGGCTGAAATGAAATTGCTGAAAATCCTGTTATTTCTTTAAGTGCTTCTCCTAATTCATCCATGATCTGGTAATAACCCAGCGCCTGATCCTTTGGAACGAAAGGATGGATATTCCCAAATTCCGGCCAGCTCATGGCAAACATTGAACTGGCAGGATTAAGTTTCATCGTGCAGGAACCAAGAGGGATCATGCAATGTGTAAGTGAAAAATCCTTCCTCTCAAGCATCTTGATATACCGCATCATCTCTGTCTCGCTATGATATCGGTTAAAAGTACCACCTTTTAAGAAGCCGGACTTACGTAAAAATTTTTCTTCAAGTATTTTACAATTGCAGAATGAGTCAAGCTTAACCGGTTCCTTTCCTGCAGCTGATGCGAAAATATTTAGAATGGCGCCGATTTCTTTTATGGTAGTTATCTCATCGGTACTTATAATCACCGAATTGTCGTCAGGATAATAAAAATTCATCTCCGCTTCCAGTGCGAGCTTTTTTATCGTTTCTGTTGTAACTCCAGCCCCCAGGCGTACCTTCACGGTATCGAAAAACATAGAATTCAATTGCCGGTATCCCATCTCTTTGAGATAGTAGTTTAATGTACAGGCTGCCTTATGTATATGCTCGGCAATATTTTTTAAACCTTCGGGACCATGGTATTGTGCGTACATACCTGACATTGTTGCCAGAAGCGCCTGAGCAGTACAGATATTTGAGGTAGCCCTCTCCCGTTTGATATGTTGTTCTCTTGTCTGCAATGCCATCCTCAGAGCACTGTTTCCCTGAGCATCAACCGACACACCGATAATTCTACCGGGCATGCTGCGTTTAAGTTCATCTTTTGTTGCAAAAAATCCTGCATGAGGACCACCGAAACTCATTGGCAGACCCATCCTCTGATTTGAACCGACAACAATATCAGCCCCCCACTCTCCGGGCGGTGTAAATAGAGCGAGGCTCATAAGATCTGCAGCTACCCCTACAAGTGTTCCGGCTGCATGTGCCATATCGGAAAATGTTTTATAATCCCTGAACTGACCTGAAGCGGCCGGGTACTGAACTATCGAGCCAAAAAAAGATTCATTAAAGGAAATAGTTGTATATTTCCCTGTAACAAGTTCAATTCCAAGAGGTTTTGACCTGGTTTTAATCACATCCATTGTTTGAGGAAAAATATCATCATCAACAAAGAATTTGTTGGCTCCTGCTTTCACTGAGGCTCTTGACCGGGCATTAAACATCATTATCATTGCCTCAGCAGCTGAAGTTGATTCATCAAGCAATGAAGCATTGGCGATCTCCATACCTGTCAGTTCAATGATCATAGTCTGAAAATTAAGCAGGGCTTCCAGACGACCCTGTGATATTTCAGCCTGATAAGGTGTATAAGAAGTGTACCATGATGGATTTTCCAGTACATTCCGGATAATTACCGGCAGAAGCGCCACACCATAATATCCCTGTCCGATAAATGACCTGAACATTTTGTTTTTCTGCCCAATATGTTTAATATGATTCAGATATTCAAATTCACTCATTGCTTCCGGAAGCCGTAAAGGCTTTTCCAGCATGATCGATTTGGGAACAGTTTTTTCAATCAGCTGATCGAGCGAATCAACTCCAATAGTCTTCAACATTTGCGGAAGCTCATCTTCACGTGGTCCATTATGACGGTTAACAAATTTATCTGACAGCATACCTTTTATTTTATTAGCTTATTATATTTCATTTTTAACAGAGTCTGAATATCAATGTGTTTACCCGCCATCCGCGAGTGGGAGAAGCCGGGCAATAGGGGAAATCAATAAAACAATAATATTAAGAATTAGAATACATAATTAACAGGATATAAATCATACAAAAAAAGGATTAGATTTCATTTCCTTTCCGATAGTTGTTTCATTTCCATGGCCGGGATAAACGACAGTTTCAGGTGGGAGAACAAACAATTTTTCCGTAATGCTTTTTATAAGCGTGTCATAATCTCCTCCGGGCAGGTCTGTTCTTCCGATACTGCCTGCGAAGAGTGCGTCACCGGTAAAAACACAACCGTTTTCCTTACTGTAGAAGGCAAGGCTTCCCGAACTATGTCCCGGAACATGTAGTGCCAGAAGTTCTGTTGATCCGAAAGTAATCGTCTGATTATCTGTCAAAAAGCCGGCAGGTTCCGGAGGATCATCCATTGACATACCAAAAAGCATTGCATGTTGGACTGCATCCTTCCTGTTCATTTCATCATCTTCGTGAGAAAAAGGTTTAAGGTTATACCTTCCCAGAACGAACCTGTTTCCAAAAATATGATCCAGGTGACAATGTGTATTCAGGAGTAAAACCGGTTTAATCTTTTTGCTTTTGATGAGATCATCCAGTCGATCGGATTCCTGCCTGTCGTAACATCCGCAATCAATAATCGCACAATCGCCTGATTCATCAGCAAGTATATAAGTGTTTACCTCAATAGGTGAAAAAACAAACCTGTAAATATTCATAATTTATTATTTTCCATTTACAGTCCCTTTCAGCATAGGTACAAAAACAAAATTTCCATGTTCGGATCGATCGAAGCTATCCGGTCCGCTACGTTCAACAACCGTCATAACCTGGGTATACGAATTTCCAAGTGGTATAATGAGCCGTCCTCCGGTTTTAAGCTGTTGAAGGAGTGTCTGAGGAATCTCGGGGGCAGCTGCAGTTATTACGATTCCATCAAAAGGTCCGTATTGCGCCTTGCCTTCATAACCGTCTCCATAAAAAAAGTCCGCAGAATATCCAAGTGATGTTAAAATCCTCTGAGCTTTCAGATAAAGTTCCCTGAAACGTTCGATGGTATAAACTTTTGCTCCCATTTCGGCAAGTATTGCTGCCTGATAACCTGAACCTGTTCCTATTTCAAGAATTTTATCCCTCTTTTTAACCCTCAGCAGAGAAGTTTGCACCGCAACTGTGTAAGGTTGTGATATTGTCTGACCCGATGTTATCGGAAAAGCTTTGTCAACATATGCATGAATGAGGAAAGCAGGGTCCATAAAAAGATGGCGCGGTACAGTATCGATGGCTCTCAGTACATCTTCATCAACAATCCCCTTTCGCCTGAGCTCCGCTACCAGTTTTTTTCGTTTGCCTTTTGCTTCAAATGTATCTGTCATCTGGTCTTTCGGATCAATATTAAATTTCCGACAAAAGTATAAAAAATGTAAGAAAGCCATCGTCTTAAGTTGCACTCATTTCTTTTTGTATATTTATCTCATGAATCTGAGGGTACTTAATTCCACCAATATTATTAAAACGGTTTTTGAATATCTTACAGCAATCCTCTGTCTGATATTGCTGATCCCTGTTATAGTGATAGTTATAATATCAATTAAAGCCACAGGAAAGGGTCCGGTAATCTATTCACAAAAACGTGTTGGGAGGTTTGGAAAACCTTTCATAATCTATAAATTCAGGTCAATGCATTCCGGGATGGAGGAGGAATTGCCCGTTCTTTCAACAAAAAAGGACAATAGGACAACTGCTCTCGGACGATTTATGAGAAAACATAAAATTGATGAGATACCTAATTTGATCAATGTTCTGAAGGGTGAGATGTCTTTTATCGGGCCGAGACCTGAACAGCAATTTTATTTAAACCAGATTTTACTGAGAGATCCCAGGTACAAACAATTACAGTTGTTCAAGCCCGGAATCACCTCATGGGGACAGGTAAAATTCGGCTATGCATCAAATGTGGACGAGATGATCAAAAGAATGGAATATGACCTCTTTTATATTCAAAACAGATCTCTTTGGTTTGATCTGAAAATTGCATTTTATACAACCATCATAGTTTTTAAGGGAGAAGGAATTTAAATGGCTATAGGCGGAAGGAGGAAGGCGGAAGGCAACAGAATGATGGGGAGAATGGCAGAAAAGGAGAATCTCCTTCTATTCCAGATTGATTTTGGTTATGGGTTTGTAAACCGGACCTGATTGAAGGAGGATGCTTTCATAAAGGATTACCTCATTAACCCTGATTCTCTGGATTTCAGAATCCTGATATTTCTCTATCAGGGCTTCCAATGTCTCTTTATCATTTAGATGTTTAATGCGTCCAATTGTTAAATGTGGTTTAAAAGGCCGTTCCTCCGTATTTACACCCAATTCCTTCAATCCCTTCAAAATAAAACCATTAAGACGCATTAGTTTTTCAGATGGCTCAATCCCGATCCATAATATTCGCGGGTCATTCAGATTCCTGAAGACACCCGATCCTCTTATTATCAATTCAAACTTCCCTGATCCTTCACATTTTTCTTTCAGCATAGATTTGATACCTTGTATCATATTCTCTTCTGTATCACCAAGAAAGGAAAGAGTTATATGGATATTATCCGGATTTGTCCACTTGATGCTTTCATTGCTCAATCGCGACTTAAGTAATGAAATCAGCTTTAAAAGTGATTCTTCTGCTTCGACTTTCACTGCAATAAAAATGCGTCTCATTTGATTAATACTTTTCGGGAATAAACCTTATAAATTACCGGCCTCAATTTCAACGATAATTGACTCGATAAGTGCATCATCCCCATAAGGATCATATTCCTCTTTAAGATTTGTACCAAAAATACGTGCTATACCCTGCCAGAAGGCAGCAGAAAATTTTCCACGGTAATCCTTTATCAGCGTATATGAGGTATTCTGTGTCTCCCTGTCAATAAGTTTAATAAGCAACCTTCCCTGGGTCATTGTCATATCACGCATATCTCCTTCATATTTAGCAAAGACATCCTTTTCGACACTCCTCATATAATCCTTCCTTTCCTTTTCAGTTTTTAGGTTTCTCATATCCTCGTTTACCTGGGCCAGCCGTAATCGTACAATTAAAGCATAAGGATAAACTCGTTTCAGGTTATATACAAGCCTTTCATATTGTCGAAAATCTCTTTTTCGTGCAAATGTGGGATGAGCAAACACAGTTACCTCTTTGATCTCAACTTCCGGCAGAGTAACACCATCTCTTTTCACTTTCTGTAAAAGGAACGACCTTCCCTGCAGCGTATCATTTTTCTGTTTTAAGGAATCAATCTGTCCCATTGAACAGGTGACATAAAGAAAGAAAACCAATATTGCAGATAAAACTCTCACAAACAGATAATTTTTGCAAATGTATCAAATTCCGGGCCACATCTTATTATCCCTGAGAGTGCTTTTATACAAAAGGAAATCTGGAAAACCTGTCTCATCGTTTGTATGGCATTTTATAAAAAGATAAATTTGTCAAAACCTTTTATTATGGCATTACAGGTCGAGGATCTCGACGATCCAGCGAGATACAGGCAAATCCTGGCTATCCCCTATAACGAACTGATAACTTTTGTCCTGGATTATATAAGAAGAAAATCAGCGCTGATGGTTGTATTATGGTCAGTATGCCTGATTTTTCTTTTTCTGGCCATTAAAGTGAGAATAAACATTTCAGGCTATTTCCACTTCAGGAACATTCTCTTCCATTCAGCTCTCGGTCTTATAGTTTTTCCCCTTCTGTGTATCCCTGTTCATGAGGTATTACATATTATACCTTACTACTTTTCCGGAGCAAAAAATATAAGGGTTGGAATGGATCTTAAACAGTATCTTTTTTATGTAACAGCCCACAGGTATGTTGCATCCCCGGGTCAATTCCGGATTGTAGCTCTGACTCCATTTGTTATTATAAGTTTAATCCTGCTGCTGCTTGTTTTTCTTATGCCAGGCTTGTGGAAATGGAGTCTTTCTCTCTTTCTGTTTGTTCATGCAACTATGTGCGCAGGGGATTTTGCATTGCTCAATTTTTACTTCCTGAACAGGGATAAGGAAATTTACACCTGGGATGATGTTGATAAAAAAGAGGCGTATTTCTATGAGAAGTTATAACAATTAAGAAAGGGTGCTGGGGTGACTGGGTGCTGGGAAGGATGACGGAGAGACGAAGAGACGAAGTGACGAAGAGACTGAATATTTAAACATTTAAACATTTAAACCTTTAAACCTTTAAACGAAATAATTATCTGGATATGAAAAAACTGATATTCACGGCAGTACTGATTTTATCAATCGGAATAATAGTCTCCGGGCAGAGGAAAATTGTTAATCTGCCGGATATTCCCGGTTATGTCACTCTGAAATGTGACTTTCATATGCATACTGTTTTTTCAGATGGAGATGTATGGCCTTCTGTAAGAATCGATGAGGCTCTCCGTGATGGTCTTGACGCCATTGCCATAACCGATCACATTGAATATACTCCAAAAAAGGATTATATACCTGTTGATTTTAACGCTGGATGGAAAATAGCTGAAGGATATGCCAAAGAAAGTAATCTGATACTTGTCCACGGTGCAGAGATCACCAGAAAAATGCCGCCGGGCCATTTCAATGCATTGTTTATCAAAGATGCTGCCCTGATTTCAAGAGACTCTGTCTGGGATTCTTTCGAGGCAGCAATAAAGCAGGGTGCATTCATTCAATGGAACCATCCGGGCTGGAAAGCACAGCAGCCTGACGGAATTCCAAAGATGTACGAAATTCATCAACAGCTTATAAAAAATGGCTGGCTTCATGGTATTGAATTTTTTAATGACTCTGAATATTATCCACTGGTTCTTACATTCTGCAAAAAGTACAACCTTGCCATAATGGCCAATAGTGATGTGCATGGGGCTATAAGTGAGACTTATCTGGCGCCGGATAATAAAAACAGGCCGATGACCCTTGTTTTTGCTAAGGAAAGAAGTTATGATTCCCTGAAAGAAGCGATGTTTGCAGGCCGGACAATGGCTTATTTCAGAGACATGCTCGCCGGAAAAGAAGAACTTGCAGGCCAATTTTTCTATCAGTGCATCTCAGTGGGAAAACCATTTTACCAGAACAACAAGAACCTGTTTTTTGAAGTGACCAACAAGTCCGATATCCCCTTCTATCTCATTAATGGTGTTAAGGATGCACCAGCTTCTGTGACGCTCCGTGCCAATTCAGTAACAAGGATTGTTCTGAGTAAAAAAGTAACTGCACCTCTTGTTTATGATGTCCGGAATGTTCTGACTGGTGAGAATGAAGTCCTTAAGGTAGAGTTGAAATACTAGTTATAATGTTGAAAGGTTGAAGGGTTGAAGGGTTGAAGGGTTGAAGGGTTGAAGAGTTGAAGATAAAAGGTAATGTACCAACATCTACCTTTTCAACCTGTCAACTTTTCAACTTTTCAACCTGCTTTAAAACTTTTCTTTTGCGAGTTTAAGTATATCATCATCTTTTAAAACAGGTCTGATCCTGAAAGAGTACTCATATTTTTTCTCGAGCAGCCTGTACTTAGGATGGATTAATGCGCCCCATGAATTATCACCACCTACGCCCATCTGGCCCAGGTCAACATTCAGACATACCAGTTCACGTGGCTTAACATCGGTGGTATGAGTATTTGCAGTCTTCGCATCTTTCCTGTATTGTGATAATTTACCGGGAGATTCAAAATCATCATGAATATTATTCAGTGCAGCAAAACTGATTAACGGATCACCGCTTACAAGAATTCCGGTTCCACTATCATCGGTCAAAGTAAGCCATCTGGTGTCAGTCTTATATCCATTTTCCTGCGGCCTTATATAAGGAGTATACTGGTCAGCAACTGTACTTTCATAAAGGCCGACATCGGCCGAAGTTTTTCTGTCAGTATAGTTTTCATGAGGTCCTCTTCCAAACCATTTCAGATTACTAAACTCTTCAGGAAGCTGTATTTGCATCCCCATTCTTGGAATTTCAGGAATGTTGTCGGATAATTTAGAGAATTGGTTTTTAACAACTATGTCAGCCGATCCGTAAACCGTGAATGTTGTTGCATAACCTCCAATTTTTTTCCCATTTGCGTCAGGAATATCATAATTGAAAGTAACAAGTACTTTACCTAATTCAGGCTGACTTATACTGGCTTTGGTAACAACTGTTCTCTCCCCTGCTTTTTTCCATACCCCGAGCAATTTATCCATATTATAACCGTAATCATTATCGGTAGGAGGTCTCCAAAAATCAGGCTCGGGACCTTTTTTGATCAACTCTTTTCCTTTATAATTAAATGATGACAGTCTCCCTGAAGCAAGGTCGAAAATTATTTTCATGTCAACTCCGCTTACTTCAAGTTTTTTATCAACAGTTTTAGTCTGGAGAACGGCAAGGTTATCATGAATTGCCGGAACAGGATTGCCCTGTGCAGGCAGTTTAAACTGTGCATGTAGCATAAACATGATCTTCCGGAACATAATTCCATGCATCACTTCTTGATGCCCTGATATTAAGAAAATATTCAGTCCCCGGAGCCGGTTCTATCTTTTTAAGAGGAATATTAACTACTGTTTCAGTTTTTGGTTTGAGATCAGGGAATGAAAGCTTGCCCGACTGAAGAACATTACCATCGGCAACAACTTCCCATTCAAAATTGAACTCAGAAAGGTTTGTAAAATCATACTTATTTTTAATTTTGACAATACCTTTAGTCAGGTCAACCGGTTCAAAACCAATATACTGATAGACTTTATTTACCTCATACAGACCAGGATGGGCTGTTCTGTCAGGCCATACAAGTCCGTTTATACAAAAGTTCCCATCGCTCGGTATCCCTTCCTCTCCGTAATCACCACCATATGCCCAGTATTTTTCACCGTTTTCATTTGTCTTGAGCAATCCCTGGTCAACCCAATCCCAGATAAATCCACCCTGGAGTATTGGATATTTTTCAATAACATCCCAATAATCCTGAAAGTTGCCTGTTGAATTGCCCATTGCATGAGCATATTCACACATTATCATTGGTCTGTCGTTCTTTACATTTTTTGCATAAGCTTCCAGTTCTTCAATGGGTGCGTACATATTACACCAGATGTCAGTGTGCCGCTCAGGAGTGTTGGTGTTTTTCTCAGCACGTTCGTACTGAACCGGACGTGTTACATCCCTCCCTTTTATCCATTTATATCCGTTAAGAAAATTGTGACCATCCCCGGCTTCATTACCCATTGACCAGATGATCACTGAAGGATGATTCTTGTCCCTCTCAACCATCCGCTGCATCCTGTCAAGATGTGCGGCTGCCCATTCTGGTTTGTCAGCTAAAGTCACGTCTTTATCGTAGCCTATACCATGCGACTCAATATCGGCCTCATCAATCAGATAAAGTCCATATTTGTCGCACATCTCATACCAGAACTCCTGCTGGGGGTAATGGCAGGTCCTCATGGCATTTATGTTATGGCTCTTCATCATCCGGATATCCTTCATTACTGTTGCTTCATCTATAACATGCCCGGTTATATCATTATGTTCATGCATATTAACTCCCTTCAGCCGGATTGCCACACCATTAACGAGAAGCTGTGAATTAATAATTTCAACCTTCCTGAATCCAATTTTTGTGCTGATACTTTCCGAAGTATTCCCGTTTTTATCTTTCAGGCTTATTACCAATGAATAAAGATTTGGCTTTTCAGCTGACCATTTTTTAATATCCTGTATCTTTTTTTCAAAATTTACCAGTACTTTGCCATCTTCCGGTTTGACATTTTTAGATTCAGTAAAAAGTTTTTGTGTGCCTTCGTAAAGTGAAGCATCAACTACAAAATCATTATCATCTGCTGTTGTACTCTTTAACAACACATTAACTTTCAGCACTCCTTCAGTATAATTCTTATCAAGGTCGCCAACAGCAAAAAAATCTTTAATGTATGTTTTTGGACGCGCATGAAGGAAAACCGTTCTCTGGATACCGCTTAATCTCCAGAAATCCTGATCTTCAAGATAACTGCCATCGCACCAACGGTATACTTCAACAGCAACAGAGTTATTACCATCTTTTAAATACTTTGTAATGTTAAACTCGGCAGGTACTTTACTATCCTGGCTATAACCTACAAGTTGTTCATTAACCCACACATAAAATGCCGAACTGACTGCTCCGAAATGGAGGAAAACTTCTTTATTCTTCCAGTCTGATGGTATCTTGAAATTCCTTTTGTACGATCCAACCGGATTAAAATCATGTTCGATGAAGGGCGGATTCTTTTTAAAAGGATAAGAAATGTTAACATAGATCGGAACATCATAACCTTTCATCTGCCAGTTTGAAGGCACTTCAATATCTTTCCAGTCGCGGGTATCATAATCATCTTTGAAGAACCAGTATGGACGCTGATCAGGCGATTTAACCCAGTGGAATTTCCACAGCCCGTCGAGGGATTTATAATTTGGAGAATTGGCTTTAATTGCTTCAAGTGCACTCTTTTCATCGGGAAAACTAATAAGAGATGCATTTGGATCCTCCCTGTTAATATTAAATACCTCAGGGTTTTCCCAGTCTCTTGGCTCCTTTTCAGTGAAGGGTACTCCTTCATATTTACTCAGCTTTTTACAGGCAGAAAGCGAGATTGCGATCGTAAGGATATAAAATGAAATTCTCTTCATGTTATCCGGATTTTAATGGATATAAAGTTAATAAAAATTGCTTTTGCACACTCTGCCATTTCATTCTTACAAACAATAACCGAAGATTTCAATTAATTCAGCCAATCTTCAGCAGTTTCTCGGCAACAGAGACATCATACGGTGAATTAATGTTCAGGAAGGCACTCCTGGTTTTTTCCGATTCTTCTAATTGCAAATAACGTACATTCACCACTTTAAGAAACTCTCTGACTGCATAATCATGATTTACAATGAGATACTCTTCCAGAACTTTGAAAAGAGTTTTCTTGTATATTCCATGAAGCGGTTCGATGTAATTTTTAATCTGCGGAATCAGAACCTCACATTTATTAATGTTATAATAGCTTATCTGTCTGATAATAAATTCCTTATCAAGCAGAGGCATATCTCCCGCAAAAACAAAAAGCGCCTCTTTTTCAGATACTTTCAGTGCAGAGTGAATGCCGGCAAGAGGTCCTTTATTCAGAAACTGATCACTGACAATTTTGTAGTTGCTGAATTCACTGAACTCTTCCGGAGTGTTCGTCACAATAATAATTTCATCGAAAATTTCACTTATTGTATCTATAATCCTTGATATAATTGTCTTACCATCAATGAGAATCCTGGGCTTAATAATTCCATTAAACCTTTTACCGGCACCACCGGCCAGAATTACCCCTGAAATGTTACTGACCATTAGAATAATCCGGTTATAACTCCATTCTTATCTATATCGATATTTTCTGCTGACGGGCTATTTGGCAGGCCCGGCATTCTCATTATTGTACCTGCGATAGGGACTATAAATCCGGCACCTGACGAAAGTTCAATTTCCCTTATCTTTACAGTGAAGCCCTTTGGCCGGCCTTTTTTTGATGGATCGTCTGATAATGATTTCTGTGTCTTGGCAATGCATACGGCAAGATTCCCAAGACCCAGGCGTTCAATTTTTTCAAGCTGTTCCTTAGCCTGAACTGAATATTCAACATGATCGGCGCCATACATCATAAGACATATCGTTGAAATTTTTTTCTCAAATGTCCATGAAAGCTCATAAAGAGGCCTGAAGCAATCAGGGCAATTCGTCACTCTTTCCAGAACTTTCTCTGCAAGATCAATAGCCCCGGTTCCTCCTTTTGACCATGATTCGTTCAATGCAACTTCTACCTTTTGCGATTTGCAGTGTTCGATGAGAAGGTCAATCTCCGCCATAGTATCTGAGTCGAATTTGTTTACAGCTACCACCGGTCTGAATCCATAGAACTTCATATTTTCGATATGTTTATCGAGGTTTTGAAATCCTCTTTGAAGTGCGTCAGGGTCCTCTTTTTGCAGACTTGACAATTTGGCCCCGCCATGATACTTTAATGCACGTATAGTCGCAACAATTACAACAGCATGCGTGCGCAGATTGCCGAACTGTGATTTAATATTGAAAAACTTTTCTGCACCGAGTTCGCTGGCAAAACCGGCCTCAGTAACAACAATGTCACTGAGCGAAAGACCTGTTTTTGTAGCAATAATCGAATTTGTTCCCTGGGCAATATTTGCAAACGGACCTCCATGAATAATTGCGGGTGTACCTTCAAGGGTCTGGACAAGATTTGGTTTGATAGCATCCCGCAGAAGAACTGTCATTGCTCCCTGTGCTTTAAGATCGCGCGCAAAAACCGGTTTGTCATTGAACGTATAACCTACAAATATATTTCCCAGCCTTTCTTTAAGATCTTCCAGATCCTTTGCAATACAAAGTGTCGCCATCACCTCCGATGCAGCAGTAATGTTAAAACCCGATTGCCGGGGGACTCCCTCTTTTGGTCCGCCCAGACCAATTATAATATCACGGAGTGATCTTTCATTCATATCCATAACCCTTTTCCACTCAATAGTCCTTGGATCGATACCCAGATTACCCCCCTTACGCTGGATATTATTGTCAATCAGGGCGGCAAGAAGATTATGGGCTTTTTCAACTGCGGAAATATCACCGGTAAAATGCAGGTTGATGTCTTCCATAGGAATAACCTGGGAATAACCTCCACCGGCTGCACCACCTTTTATTCCAAAAACAGGGCCAAGGGATGGTTCGCGTAAAACTACAGTTGTCCTTTTCCCCAGCAGATTAAGCGCCTGTGCCAGCCCAATAGATGTAGTTGTTTTTCCTTCGCCGGCAGGTGTAGGAGTTATGGCTGTGACGAGAATCAGCTTTGCATTCTTTATCCGCTCCTCATCAATAAAATGAAGTGGAATCTTTGCTTTGTACCTACCATACATTTCCAACTCATCCTGCGGGATCCCGAGTTTTTCAGCTATTTCAGCAATTGGCCTGATACTATTCTCCTGTGCAATTTCAATGTCCTGTTTCATTCCTGTAGTTTAAAAATTCAAATTCGAAAATCATTTTTAGTTGCAGATTTTCTCACTTTTTTGTAAATTGATAGCCCTAAATTTATTACAAAACAAATGTAAATAAATAATTCAGGTCGCATTTATAACTTCCAATAAACACATATAATCCTGTCAATTATGGACAAAAGAATCATTTCCATTTATGAAGACTACAAGCAAGGACGAACAAATAGACGTGATTTTGTCAAGAAACTTGCTATGGTTGCCGGCAGTACTGCTGCTGCAATGGCTCTTCTTCCTGTTCCTGAGGATAAGAGTATGAGAGCTTCCTCCTTTACCCAGACTGATCCGGATCTGATGACGGAATTAATTAAATACCCCGGAGAGACAGGTGAGGTAAAAGGATTTCTTGCGTGGCCAAAAGCCGGTAAAAAGTTTCCTGCCGTGCTGATAATCCATGAAAACAGAGGCCTTCAGCCTCATATACAAGATGTTACTCGCCGGATGGCTAAAGAGGGCTTCCTTGCGCTTGCCCCCGATGCTCTCTCTCCTCTTGGAGGTACACCTGAGAATGACCAGGCTAAAGCAGTCACAATGATCGGTCAGCTAGATAAAGATAAGACAATAAAAAACTTTGTTGCAGCTGTAAAATACCTGAAAACTCAACCTCTCTCAACAGGGAAGGTAGGATGTACCGGATTTTGCTGGGGGGGTGGAATGACCAATCAGGTTGCGGTATTTTCACCGGATCTTGATGCTGCTGTGCCTTATTATGGCATGCAGCCAACTGCGGACCAGGTTGCTTCGATCAAGGCTCCTATTATGGCTCATTATGCCGGAGATGATGCAAGGATCAATCAGGGAATTCCGGCGTTTGAAGAGGCATTAAAGAAAGAAAAGAAAGAATATCAGATATTTATGTACGAGGGAGCCGCACATGGTTTCAATAACGATTCCAATCCTGAACGTTATAATGAAAAAGCGGCGAAACTTGCCTGGTCAAGAACAATAGCTTTCTTTAAAGAAAAACTGAAATAAAAAAATTAAATGCATTAACCGCAAAGATACGCACCGGTTTATCCAATGTTTTTCTTAACTGAGAGCGGCCTTGTATTACTTTCCTCTCCAGTGTATTACCTCACCCCTACCCCTCTCTGATTGATTTACCTCACCCCAACCCCTCTCCTTAAGGAGAGGGGCTATATTACTGATTATGTGTTTATTACACTCCTTCTCCTTAAGGAGAAGGAGATGGAGGATGAGGTGAAAAACTAAGGATAAGGAGTGATGGGGTGAGATCGATTCCATGCAGTTGTTATCGCCTCAACAAACGGACGGCAATGGTTAAAAAAATATTTGTACCCTTTACACAGGTAGTTAAGACCGGATTCTCCGTCAGGTGTGGTAATGAACCTGTTCTTAGGGCACTCTCCGTTACACATTGACCTGACTTCACAACTGATACAATATTCTGGCAGGGAAACAGATTTAGCCCTGCCAAAGATTTGCTGCCTGTCACTGTCAAGAAAGTCAGCCAAAGAATGATCCCTGATATTTCCAAGCAGGTGATCTGAATTTACATAATGATCGCATGAATAAAAATCCCCGGTGTGCTCAACAACCGGCACTCCGCCACAGTTCACTTTAAATATGCAAAGCGTATGTTCCTGATTAAATGCCGTTCTGGCAGCCTCTTCAAAAATCTGTATTTTTATGTTCCCAATATCTTTTTCAACCCATTCGTCAAAGATTGAACTCAGGAAATATCCGAAATCAGAGGATCTGACCGACTTTCCACTGACCACGTTGGATGAATCAGGATCATGTTCGACCAGAGGGAGAAAAGTGATATATCTGGCTCCAAGATTCTTGAAAAATTTGTAGACAACAAGAGGATACTTCACATTTTCAGCATTTACAACACAAAGGATCTCGGGGATGATATCCATGTTTCTTTAAAAGCTGAATCCCTCTGTTAACCTGCGCCCATGTCGATCTGTCATCTTTTGTCCGGCGGTATTTATTATGCAGGTCAGGAGGACCGTCAATACTCAAACCTACTATAAAACCTTCCCCGGCAAAAAATCTGCACCACTCGTCGTTTATCAGTGTCCCATTAGTCTGAATACCATTAACGATTGTCTTTCCGGCAGGTTTATTGGCAATTTGAAGTCTTATTGCTTTTTTATAGAAATCAATGCCTGCCAGCAAAGGTTCACCTCCATGCCATGAGAAATTTATAGTATTGTCAGTTGTTGCCTGAATATGCTGTTTGATGTACAATTCCAGAATATCGTCGGCCATGTGAAAACTACCCTTATCGGGATAGAGGCTATTCTTCCCCAGATAATAACAATAACGGCATTTGAGATTGCATTCAGACCCCACCGGCTTGACAAATATCTGAAACTCTGATGTTCTCTTCTCCATGTTCGCTCCTTAAAAATCCTTCGTGTGCCTTAGTGTAACCCTTTGAGATCCTTTGCGGTAAATATTTTTTTACCACTAAGGAACACTAAGTCCCGATAGCTATCGGGAGCTCAAAGGATCACAAAGATTATTAAAGTATATTTTTCTATACCCAATTAATTATGTTCTCTCTCCCTGGTTCAGGGAGGTTCATTCTTATCCTCCATTCAACAGGAAAATAGTTGTTTACCCTGTTGCCGATATTATTTACAAATCCAAGGTTTACACCTTTATAAGTTACAATATTCCATCCCTTTATCGCATTGTGAAGTTTAAAATTATCGCGTCTCATAAATGCCAGCGCTTCAGTAAGATTAACTTCATTTCCAGGGAAAGCACCTGTTTTTAATTGGATGGACAAAGCAAGTTCATGAGAAGGAAGGTAATTATTGTTTTTGACAGTAAATATTTTTGTTCCTGCTTTCACAATTTTCAGATTCTGGTAAAGGTGAAGGTATTCATCCATATTGCATGATACTGCAAAAAGTTCTCCGCCCCATTTTAAGAGTCTCTCTCTTGAAAAACTGGTCCATTTATCTGCAATTTTGAAATCCTCTTTGGCTGGCTTAAGTTCGGGCTTACGCTGACTCCTTATGTGATTCCTTTCCTGTTTCCCGGTTTTCCTGATTACTGATAAAAAAAAACCTTCTCCTCTGATCTTATCAGGATAAAAACCATACCCGTAAACTCCCTGGTAATCGATTTCTGTAATTCCCTTAAATTCAGCAATATTCAAACGAATAATCTCAGCTTCATGCTTTCCGGTAAGCCATTTTATGTTTTCTTCATTTTCCCCGGGATTAAAAGTGCAGGTACTGTAAACCAGGATTCCGTTTTCTTTCAAAGCAGGCCAGACATCCATCAGGATCCTTTTCTGTCTTTCGGCGCAATGAATTGTATTACTGACTGACCATTCGTCAGGAATAGTGTCGCCTCTGAACATCCCTTCCCCGGAGCATGGAGCATCAACAACTATAATATCAAAATATCCGGATAATCTGCTAAAAACAGAGGGGTCGTTCTGGGTTACAATAGTATTCCCGGAACCCCATTTTGTCAGAGTTTCAGAGAGTATTGCGGCTCTTGCCCTGATTGTTTCATTAGCAACCAGCAGATTGTCCGGACCAATAAGATCCGAAAGATGAGTGCTTTTCCCTCCGGGAGCTCCGCACAGATCCAGTACCCGGATGTTTTCCAGTGAATCTGTTGTCTGCAGGATTGCTTGTTCCAGAAACATGCTTGAAGCTTCCTGAGGATAGTAGCAGCCTGAATGGAAAAGCGGGTCAAGAGTAAATGATGGCCTGGTTCCAATATAATAACCGTTTTTGCACCAGGGCACTGATTCTGCATTTGATGGGCTTTTATTCCACTTAATTTGATTGAGCCTTATGCTTACAGGCGATGACTCTCCCAATGCGTTCAGGAGAGAACCGGCATCAATATATTTTTGATCGTGTATCCTTTTTATAAATCCTTCAGGAAACATATAATAAATTTGGTATGCTGTGTCTTGTATTCTGCCGTGATACTATTTATACAAATCTTCAATTAATTTCAGTGAATCGTTATTGATTGCGAACAGAAATGCATCATTTCCTGACGCCAATTTAATCTTCCTGACAGCTTTCACTTCACCTTTAATCATAAGACCGCTTTCTGCAGGTGGAACAACCTTTATTTCCCCTTTGGCATTCGAAATTAATACCAGCCCAATACTCGCATCGTTCCTGGGTGTCTCTACCTCCGAACCATATAAATTGCCGGCGACAATAAAAGCAGTAGTATTATCTTTATATTTTATCTCAACCATATCATTGATGGAGGAAAATTGCGCCCAATTTGGGAGTTTATGCATTGTGAATTCCCCTTTCCCTTTATTTTCAATCCAATAGCTGGCAAAAGTATTTGCCTTGTAATGCAAAGAAGCCTTCAGCATTTGTTCACCATATATCTCTTGCAGTGTCGCATTAGCAAATTCTTCAACACCTTTGTACCTGAGTTTCATAACCGGAAGCTGCCTGATAGTAGCATCAAAACCATTGACCGGATAATTTTTCCCCTTCTCAGAATAACCAAGCACGATATCCAATGTACCATTTACATCAAAATCATTGGAGTATATTTCAAATGGTGCTTTTTTGCTGGTTTTGTACCTGTAATTTAGCCCAAGGTTACCTGCCAGGTAATCGTTATCGCCATCCTTATCAATATCGATACTATTAATACTATACCACCAGCCGACAGTTTCTTTAAATCCCAATTTATCAGAAACATCAACAAATTTATTTAAAGAATTATCAAAAAAGTGAATCTTCATCCATTCACCCACTATTATCAGATCAACATCGCCATCGTTGTCAAAGTCATCCCAGATAGCATCTGTAACAAGTCCGAGATTTAACAGTTCCGGGGCTATTTTTTCTGTAACATTTTCAAATTTCAGATCAGCTCCTATTTTTCCATTATTTTTCAAAATATAACTGTTTGCAGGGAGCGGGTATTTTCCTGGAACAATCCGTCCTCCTACAAATAAGTCGAGATGTCCATCTTTGTCATAATCCGCAGCTTTTACACATTTCCCGCTTTTATTTAAGTCTGCAGGCAGACAATTTTTGCATTTAACAAAACCCTTCCCCGTATTTAAATACAACCTGTCCTGGTAATATTCCGGTTTTTCCTTACTATTGTTTCCTCCGCTAACCACATATAAATCCAGTCTACCGTCATTGTCGGCATCGAACAATAAGGCTCCTGTATCTTCATAAAGAGAATCGCTTATCCAGGGTCCTGGCATTTCCGTAAATGTCCCTTTTTCGGTTTGCAAATACATAGCTGCTTTAAAACCCTTGCCATTGCCAACAAAAAAATCTTCAAGTCCGTCTCCGTTAATGTCCCCGACAGCTAAACCCGGACCCATCTGTGAATTCTTATACGGAAGCAGTGGTTCAAATTCAAAATCGTCGTATTTATCTTCGCGATGAACAAATGTTATTCCTGCCTGTTTTGTTATGTCTTTAAAATTTGATTTTTGTGTATTTTTTTCTTCAACATCAACTGCATCGGTATATTTTAATTTAAGTGTCTGATCTGCTTTGATGTTTTTTAGCACTTGTTGTTTCTTATCGGGCCATATTACAGTTAATTCGTCGATGGTGTCTTTTTGAGCTAAACCAAAATGAATAGTGGTTGGGACACTCGATTGATAACCCCTTGTAAGTGTCAGTTCCTGTTTTTGTGTGATATTTCCGGTTTTTACGGATACAATGCTGCCTATACCAAAAGGATTTGTAACCGATCCGGCAAGATCAACTTTCAAATAGTGATAGTTATCAGGAACTACCCTATTTTCGTAAATACCGGCTGCATCATTTAAATTGTTAATTATTACATCTAAATCACCGTCATTATCGAGATCGCTGTAAGCCACTCCATTTGAAAATCCCGGTTCACCAAAACCCCAGTTATCTGCCTTGTCGGTAAATGTAAAATCGCCGTTGTTTTTAAATACATAATTGCTTACTGGCGTGCTGGGGAAAAGTTCCGGACGGTATTCCTTTCTAACCTTAAAATAAATATTACTCCTTGAATCCTCCAAAACATCTCTGTTATTGATATCTCTAAGCACGCCATTGGCTACAAACAGATCCTTATTCCCGTCATTATCCAAATCCATAAAAAGGCCGCCCCAGCTCCAGTCAGTATAGGCAACACCTGCAAATAGTGAAATATTGCTGTAGATGGGCATGCCATTGAAAATGCCATTGTTTAGCTGCAGAGAGTTTTGCATGTACTGGTAATGAAAACCATAATCAAGGCTGAGATTAAATGTCTCACGACTCATTGGCCTGACATTCACCATCCTGCGATAATGATCTTGAGGAGTCATATCTATCTGATAGATATCAAGAAGTCCGTCATTATTAATATCGGCTGCATCAAGTCCCATTCCGAAAATGGATGTTTGAGATGTAGCCTCTCTCACAATATTTCTAAAAGTTCCGTCTCCGTTATTTAAATAAAAGTAATCGGGCACATTGAAATCATTTGATACGTATAAATCTTTCCAGCCATCATTATTAAAATCCATAGCAACAATCCCTATTGACATTCCAAAATTTCGTACCCCTGCTTCATCTGTCACATCAGTAAAAGTACCATTACCGTTATTTCTATATAAGTGGCCCGATTCTTCGAATTTATTTTCAATCATTTTATCATGATAAAATGTAGCACCCATGCTTACCGGTACAATTGGGTAATTAGCAACATATAAATCCAAAAGTCCATCATTGTTATAATCAAAAAAGGTAGCCTGAACTGAAGAGCTCTTATCATTGATGCCATACTTTGTGGCACATTCTGTAAAAGTATTGTCATGGTTATTTATGAAAAGTAAATTGCCTTTAGGTTGATACTTTGCAGAAACACATACGTAAATATCCAGCCAGCCATCATTATTCACATCGGCCATAGTTGAACCTGTAAACCATTGATGATTACCTGCTATACCTGCTTTTTCAGATATATCTTCAAATTTCATATTTCCATGGTTGAGGTAGAGTTTATTCGAAACAAGGTTACCTGTAAAAAAAATATCATCCAGTCCGTCATTATTGATATCACCAACAGAAACTCCTCCGCCCATGTACATATATGGAAAAATCAAATAATTCAATGTATCGTTTTCTATCACTTTATTATTGAAATCAATACCTGACCTGGAAGGTGATATTTTTTTAAAGGTTCCATTATTAAGTTTGCTGCATGAAAAAAACACTAAGACTATCAAACACACGCAAAAGCTGATTCTCATTTTAATACAACCTCGTTTAAAAAATAATCTATTCATTTTAATTTAAATATTTGTAGCTTCCCGTTATTATTCCCAACTAACACCCGTTTTTCTCCATTCTTCACCTTAATTAAAGCCAACGATTTTGCATCGCCTGGAGCAAAAAAACCTGTCTCACTGGCTGGTTTTATTTTAAAACCTCCATTCCCGTCTCCTTCCATATAAACTCCTATGCCAGCATCATTTCGTGGTGTCACAACTTCCATGTTAAAAAGATTCCCTGCTGCTAATATATCCGGATTCCCATCTTTATTAAAATCATCAATAATCATGTCGTTGATTGATGATAATTGTGCCACGTTTGGAAACTTATGCATTTTAAAATTGGCTTTCCCATCATTCTCAAAGTAACAACTGGCAAATGTTTCAGCATGGAGATGCAAGGCCTCATCTAAGGCTTTTTGGGTAAAAATATCAGAAACTGTAGCTTCACCAAACTCTTCATATGTAGGAAACTTAAGGGCAATTCCCGGATTTTGTCTTATAAATGAATCTCTATCTCTCAGCGGAAATTGTTTATTTCCCTGATAATAGCTTAATACTATATCCCATTTCCCATCTTTATCAAAGTCGGCTGCATAAACATCAAAAGTCTTGTCCTTACTTGCTTTATACATACAGTTTAATCCCAAATTACCTGCTACCAGGTCTATATCACCATCTTTATCAAAATCGTCTCCTCCAATGCTAAACCACCACCCCTTTGTTCCTTCAATAGTGGTTTTTTTGAATTTTCCGTCATTATTTTTATAAATGCAAACAGGCATCCATTCACCTGCTATTACAAGATCAGTCCACTTATCGTTATCAATATCGCCGCAAAATGCAGAAGTTACCATACCTGCATTTAACAGATCAGGAGCTACTTCTTTTGTAACGTCTGCAAATTTTACGACTCCATTAACAATTCTGTTTTCCAGAATATAGCTTCTGGCCGGATATGGATATTTCCGTGGTATTTGCCTGCCTCCGATAAATAAATCCAGATCACCATCATTATCAAAATCAAAAGCTTTTACGCAAGATCCGCTTGTTGTAATTGGAGGAATAGCATCTTTGTTTTTTGTAAAATTTCCTTCCCCATCGTTTATATAAAGCCGACTGTTATAATTTTCTGAACCTTCTGGAAACTCATTTCCTCCTGATACTACAAATAAATCAAGGTCACCGTCATTATCTGCATCGAAGAATAAACAACCTGCATCTTCACAGATACTGTCCTGTTCCCATGGGCCTTTCTGAGCACGAAATGAGCCATCTATGTTTTGAGTAAATAACTTACCCGGGCTCATGGAAGCATTTCCAATAAAAAAATCATCAAGTTTGTCATTATTTATATCGCCCACCGCGATACATGGTCCCAGTTGTGACAATTTATACGGCAATAAAGCCTGGTATTTATAATCATCAAAAAAGTCTTCTTTATGAATAAATTCAAATTGAACATCATTTGTTATTTCTTTAAAAACATGATCTATTATTTCATTCTTTTTCTGCACAGGTCTGGCATTTGCTGAGTGCAAAGTAAGACACTGATTTGCTTTAATATTTGTCTGCAACTCTACTTTACCATCGGGCCATTGGACCTTAAGAGAATCAACAATTTCGTACTTAGCGAAACCAAAATAGAGTATTGGTTCCACAGAAGATTCATACCCTCTTGTTAAGGTGAGTTCCTGCATCTGCATTTTTCCTTTAGTCCAGACAGTTACAATTGAGCCTATTCCCATTTTATTTTTTGGGACTCCGTTAAATCTAAGCTTCAGATAATTTCCGGATGTCAATTCACTGGCATTATTTTTATATATAAAAGCTTCCTGATCTATATTGTTTACAATAAGATCCAGATCACCGTCATTATCCAAATCAGCATAGGCTGCTCCATTAGAAAAACTAGGTTCAGTGATTTTCCATTGTTCGTTATAGTGTGTAAATGATAAATCGCCAGTATTCCTGAAAATGTAGTTGGTCATGGGCCTTGATGGCATATCTTTAGTTTTTTGTAACATTTCAGATTTAGACAAACCTTTGTTAAAATAAACAGATTTATACACTTTTTTAAAATAATCTGCATTATTCATATCCCTTCGCGAACCGTTTGTTATATACAAATCTTTCCAACCATCCAAATCAAAATCAGCAAATAAAGCAGCCCAGCTCCAGTCGGTGGAAGTTACACCGGCTATCCAGGCCGTATTACTAAAAAATGGCATATTATTTTTTACAATACCTCTGTTTAAATTCAAAGTGCTGTACCGATATTGATAATGCAAACCTTCTTTCACCATATCTTCGAAATCTTCAGGTGTCATGCTCGACATGTTCATTTTGGCTCTTTTATTATCTTCAGGAGCCATATCAATTTGCATGATGTCGAGTAATCCGTCGTTATTATAATCGGCAACATCTACTCCCATTCCATAAAAAGAGGTTTGTCCGAGTACTTCACCGGCTTTGTCTGAAAAAGTTCCGTCACCGTTGTTAAAGAAGAAATAATCGGGGCATGTAAAATCGTTGGAGATATATAAATCCTTAAATCCATCCTGGTTAAAATCGCCGACAGTGGCACTTAAAGTTAATCCATAAGCTAATAATCCGCTTTCCCTGGTAACATCTGTAAAAGTACCATCTCCATTATTTCGATATAAATGACCAGAATTAATCCACTTTACATTTCTCATCATTTGTTTATAAACATAAGGAGTAGCTTTGAAGTTAGTAATGGGATAATTGGCCACATACAAATCCAGGTTACCATCATTATTATAATCAAAAAAAGCAGCCTGCGTACTCATACCCGGATCGTTAAGGCCATATTTCTTAGCCTCCTCTTTAAATACAGGTACACCATCTTTATTGACTCCCTGGTTTACAAATAATAAATTTTCGTGATTACCTGATAATCCGGAAACACATACATAAATATCAGACAAACCATCATTATTTATATCACAGATAGTTGATCCCAACTTCCATCTATTACCTCCACCGGTATTCGAAATTTCAGTTACATCTTCAAAAGTAAAATTGCCTCGGTTCAGATACAGCCGGTCTGGTACCATATTTCCGACTAAATAGATATCGGTTAAACCATCATTATTAAAATCTCCGACAGAAACTCCACCGCCCATATAAATATAGGGATAAAGGAAATAATTAAGAGTATCACTTTCCGTCAGTGTATTTTCAAAGGCTATATTTGTTTTCTTTGATGACAGTTTCTGAAAAAGTTGTATGCTTTTGCCCGTTCTACCTTTCTTACATGATATACCAATAAAAAGTATCAGGATTAAAATAATTCCAAAAAATATTACTTTTCTGCATAGAAATGGAACGGATCTTCTCATAAATACTAATTATTGATGGAAAGACGAATATATTGCAAATAGCTTAAATAAAAAAAATGGTTATTTGCATAACCATTTTTTTATTCAATATTTCAAAAAGTATCTGTTAATACCCTGGATTCTGAGTCATCTTTGCATTACTCTGCATCTCGCGTTGCGGTATTGGCCACAGAAGGTTTTTAGCCGGATCAAACTGAATATCTGCTTTTTCCTTTATAGGAAGCTGGGTACCAGCTTTTAACTGGGCAATAAATGCAGTAGCGCGTCCCCATCTTACGAGATCAGGCCAACGAACCTGTTCTCCGCATAATTCAACTTTACGTTCATGTTCCAAAGCTACCATAAAATCAGCAAGATTAGCAGGTGTGGCAACTGGAGGCATATTAACACTTGGCCTTGCCCTTACCTCGTTCAGATAACCAATAGCTGTGGCTAGAGAACCACCTGATCTGTTGGCTTCAGCTTCAGCTTTCATTAACAGAACATCGGCATATCTTATTATCTTCATGTTAATACCGGATGCCTGCGGGTTTGGAGTTGATTCGCTGGATGTTTTATAATAGTTTTGGTATTTTCTCCAGCCAACTCTTGGGTATGTGCTGCCATCTGATTGATCCAAAGGAGTTATTGCAATTGTATTTGCACCATTATTATATGGTTGACCATTAGTGTAAAAACAGAAATCGTATCTAGGATCACCTGCTTCAAACTCACTCCTGAGGTTAATGGAAGGAAACACGTTAAACCAGTCCATACAACCATATTCCTGTCCTCTGAAACATGATTCATTTAAGCCAGCATCACTTACGCCGGAATTCCATTCGGCTGAGTTACCGGCAGCAACGTTGAACTCTACTTCAAATATCGATTCAGGACCATGTTCTGTTTCTTCCAAAAAGTTATTCAGATAATTTGCTTCAAGAGTGTAACCTGTAACATTATTAAAAGCTGTTAATGCTCCTGCATAATTCTTCTGGAATAAGCGGACTTTGCCCAATAAAGCCCAGGCAGCGCCCTTTGTGGCCCGTCCCAGATCTTCATCTGCTTTGTCAAGAAGTTCTGTGGTAGCATCCGTAAGATCCTTTTCTATCTGTACATAAATATCTGCAGCAGGACTTTTTGCTATTCCCTGATTATCTACAGGAACATCAAGCATTAATGGGACATCGCCAAATTTGATAACAAGCCAAAAATAGTATGCAGCCCTCATAAATTTAGCTTCACCATCATATTTGGCTTTCTTTGCAGCAGATATCTGATTATCAGGAATCAGGGCAATTTTTGTTGCAGCATTTATAACAAAGTTTGCCTTATTAATGCCTCTGAAACAGCTTTCCCAGTAATCTCCAATTGCTCCGTGAGTAAAATCGAATGAAAAATTCAAATAATCACGTTTGTCTGCTTCAAGCTGCGGGTTCCCAGCGTTTTCATGTGCCATATTATCATTGCCAAACCACATATGACGGTTGTACATCGCTGTTGTTTGCATGCTTCCGTAAATAGCATTTACAGCCGATTTAATCTGTACCTCATTTTTAAAATAAGTGTCAGGCAATAGTTGATTCGGATTCTGCAGATCTAATTTCTTTGAATTGCAGGAATTAGATAGAACAAATACCCCGAATACAAGTGCGAGAGATATATATTTAGTTATTTTCATCTTTATATTGTATTAAAATGTAATTTGAATTCCACCAATAAATGATTTTGGCATAGGATAAACACCAAAGTCAATTCCTGTAGCAAAATTGACTACCGGGTAACCATTACCTGTTACAGCACCACTACCTATATAGCCTACTCCTGTTCCGGCAGGTTGATAATAACCAACTTCAGGATCTAACCCTTTATAATTGGTAACAGTAAGTAAATTCTGTCCACTTACGTATAATCTGAATTTGGATATTTTATTGCCAAACCACCTGTTAGGCAGGGTATAACCCAAAGTAATGTTTTTCAATCTTGTATAGGTTCCATCTTCGACACCACGGGTTGATATCTGCACATTTGGCCCTGAAGCTGATGGTCTGGGAATATCAGTTACATCGCCATCCTGTCTCCACCTTCTCAATACATCAGTTCCAGCATTAAATAATCTTGTCATACCTGATAAATCATAATAGGTATTATTATAAATATCATTACCATAGGAACCAAGGATGAATAAACTTACATCAAATCCTTTATAGTTAGCATTCAAGTTCAAACCAAGGGTCATTTTTGGATATGGATTACCAATTTTAGTCATGTCAGCTGAGGTTATAGCACCATCTCCATTTACGTCAACAATACGGAAGTCTCCTCCCTGGGCACCTACTCCATGACTAGCTGGATTTTGAGTGCTGGATTGCTGCCCTCCGTTCAGATAAGCAGCAGCATCGGCATTGGATTTAAATACTCCATCAAATTTCCAGCCGTAGAAAAAGAACAATGGTTTGCCAACCTCGAGTCTGGTAATTGGTTGATTCTGCCACTGAGATCCCGGATCAACAGATGTAAGTCCACCTAAATCCAGAACTTTATTTGTAGAAGTTCCAATATTTAAATTTGCCGACCATTGAAACTCACCCTCTGAATCATTATATCCTAATTGAAATTCAAGACCGTTGGTTTCAACTGCACCGACATTCTTAGCTATATTACCGGAAAAGATGCCTAAAGAAGCAGCAGTATTTAAATTCATCAACAGGTCAGTACTTTTATTTTTGAAATATTCAGCAGAAAAAGTGAATTTATTTTTTATTAATCCAAGATCTAAACCGATATTTGTCATGGTAGTTGTTTCCCACTTCAAATCAATATTAGCAACTCCATTGGGAGTTGTGCCAGTAGCTAATTGGTTATTAATAACATAATACATGTTTGAAGTAAGGGTATTGGCAGCATAGCTGTAATTACCTATATTATCATTACCGGCTTTTCCCCAACTACCTCTAAGCTTTAAATTGCTGATGGCGGAAACATTTTGCATAAAAGCCTCTTTATCAATTCTCCAACCTAAAGCAACAGAAGGGAAAGTACCCCATCTGTTACTGGAACCAAATCTTGAAGAAGCATCTTTACGTATTGAGGCGGCAAAAATGTATTTCCCGTCGTAGTTATAGTTTAATCTGCCTAAGTACCCGATCCTTTTATAATGATCCGAAGCAGAAGAAAGACTTGGTTTGGTATTGGTTAATTCCTGAATATCGCTGCTGATATCATTCTGGCTAGTTGCATTGGTATAAGCTCTGTCAGTTGTAGAATATTCCATGACTGCCAATAATTCCAGGTTGTGTTTCTCAGCAAATGTTTTATTATAATCGAGGCTTTGGGTATAAATAAGTGACAGATAATTAGACTGGTTTTTTCCGATAGTAGCATTAGCGGCAGAGTGTGTAGCTCCTCCTGGCATGTTGTCATCGCTGTAAGCAGGTGTAAATGCGTTGTCAAAAAGCCTGATATCTTCTAAACCAGCTACTGATTTGAATTTCAAGCCATTGACAATTTCAACCTCAGCATAGATATTGCCCAGAAGGTCTAATGTATTTTGCACATCACCATATAACGTGGCAATCCTGACGGGATTTTCAGCGTCCTGTCCGTCATATGCAGAATGCGGACCCTGGAAGCCACCTAAGTTATTGGGATTATGTACCGGTAAATAGGGAGCCATTTTAATGGCATGCTGTATTAAAGAACGGCCTCCTGATGATTGTAATGGATGTAATGTTGAATATGAAAATCCAATGTTTTCACCGATTTTAACCCTTCCATGTTTATAATCGCTGTTTGACCTGAAATTATATCTGTCGTATCCGGTACCTATCATATCTCCCACACTTTTAACATATCCGGCAGATATTCTAAATGTACCATTTTCAGTTCCACTTGACACACCTAAGTTGATACCTTCCATTATTCCTTTCTGGAAAATCTGATCCTGCCAGTTGGTGTTTGCCAAACCAAGCCTTACGGGGTCATTTAACACCGGCGGTGGGGAAGTTACATCTGCGGAGCCGGCATATTGAATATACTGGGCTACATTTAATACGTCGTATCTTTTGTTGTTCCATTGTTGACCGACATAGCTGTCAAAATCAATTACAGTATTACCTGCTTTACCTTTTTTTGTTGTAACCATAATAACACCATGAGATCCCAATGAACCATAAATGGCTGTTGTGGAAGCATCTTTTAATACATCAACTGATTCAATATCATTTGGGTTTAAATTTCCCATTCCATTTGAAACAACACCATCTATCACAACAAGAGGATCATTCGAGTTCATTGTACTAAGACCTCTGATTCTGATTGTAGGTGCTGTACCAGGCGAACCATTATTTAAAACGGTAACACCGGTAGCACGACCCTGAAGCGCCTGGTCGGCAGTAGTAACAGGTATGGCAGTGAGTTCTTTATTTCCTACTGATGTAATCGCACCGGTCACTGTTGTCCTTTTCTGGGTACCATACCCAACAACTACAACTTCTTCAATTGTGATAGATTCCGATTGAAGAGTGACATTGATAACAGTACTGGCTCCAATAGGAATTTCCTGAGGAGCGTAGCCAATAAAGCTGATAACAAGGGTATTACCAGTGGAGGGAACAACAATAGCATACTTTCCAAGGCCATCCGTTATTGCCCCGATAGTAGTTCCTTTCACAACAACATTTGCTCCAGCAACCGGTAGTTGATCTTTGTCAACCACAGTTCCGGTCACTGTTCTTTGAGCATAGGCACCAGCGGTACCTGCAACAAAGATTAAAAGTAACAGGATTACTCTACGTAATTTTTTCATAGATTAAATAGATTAATTTGGTTAGATTAATTTGGTTAGATTAATTTGGTTAAATAAAAGTGAGTTAAATAAAAATAAAATAATTATTGGTTTTTAAATTTATAAGAGTCTGCGACCACTTCAGTTATTCAGTTAGTTTTACAGGATATTCAGGTTATACATTTTTTCTAAAAACGAACGCAAACGATTGCAATCGCATGCAAGATATAATAATTTTTATAATAGTGAACATTTTTGTGTTATTTTTTTCACAATGACGATAATATTTAAGTTATTACAAGAAACAACCATGTTGTTCCTCAAATTGTTAACTAAATGTTTAGATTTCCTTTATATTTTATAATACACCAATTACAAATGGTATTTAGTGCATGGCTTGAGGTTTAGGGTTTTATTATGATAATATTTCTTCTTTTTCCCTGTGGTTCTTATTATAGTTTCTCCAGAGGTAAAATACAGGAATACCCAGGATTACTATTCCCAGACCCGGAAATGTATAATCAGGTTTATAAATTAAAAGGATAATCATTATAGATACCGTAGTTAAAATATAAATAGATGGTATCACCGGGTAACCAAATGCTTTATATGGTCGGGAAATTTCCGGTCGTTTTACCCTGAGAATAAATATCGACAGAATAGTTAAAGTGAAGAATATCAGTACAGCAAAGATAACATAATCAAGAAGATTGCTGTATGTGCCTGATAAGCAAAGCAGTATGGACCATATGCCCTGAATTGCAATAGCAAAGCCAGGGACCCCGTTTTTATTGATCTCTCCAACTTTTCTAAAGAACAGGCCGTCTTTTGCCATGGCATAGTATACCCTTGGGCCAGCCATGATAAGACCATGATTACAGCCAAATGTGCTGATCATAATAAATATTGCCATTATGATGGCAGCATAATCTCCAAAAACAACACTCATAGCGGAAGTTGCTACCCTGTCTTCCGTAGCATACTGTATACCTCTGCTTAAAACATCTGCACCATTGGGAGAGCCCGACAAAGGAAGAATTTTAATATAGACAAAGTTGGTAATCAGGTACAATACGGATACTATCAGGGTTCCAAAAAAGAGACTTAATGGAACATTTCGTTTCGGATTAATTACTTCACCCGATAAATAGGTAACATTATACCAGGCATCAGATGAAAACAATGAGCCGACCAGAGAAGTACCTATCGCCGTAATAAGGGCAAATCCTGCAAGAGGTATTACCTGATTACCCTGACCAACCTTACCAGCCTGCCAGAAGACCTCTTTATTAATCTCGAAAGAGTTAATGCTTTTAGTAGCCAGGAAACCTATTACAATAAATCCAAAAAGTGCAATTACCTTGGTTGACGAGAATATATTCTGAACTGTCTTTCCTGTAACGATACCACGTGTATTGAGCCATGTAAGAAATGATATCATAACTATTGCTATAATCATCGTGCTGCTTATCTTCAGTGGACCAAGGCGAAACAGGATATTCTTTTCGGAGATCCATGGAAAGAGTACACCGCTGAATTTAGCAAATGCAACAGCAACTGCAGCTATAGTACCACACTGAATAACCAGAAAGGTTGTCCATCCGAAAAGAAACCCTATAAGCGGATGATATGCCTCTTTAAGATAGACATACTGACCCCCAACCTGAGGCATCATTGAGGCCAGTTCTCCATAACTTATTGCGCCTATTAAAGTTATGATCCCGGTTATTAGCCAGACCACCAGCAACCAGCCTGGAGAACCAACATTCCTGGCAATATCGGCGCTTACAATGAAAATTCCTGACCCGATCATCGCACCGACAACAATCGATATCCCGTCAAAAAGATTTACACGCTTTTGAAGAAGATGGTTTTCTTCTTTCATGATATTCGTATTTATCGTTCGTTAGGAACTTCGTTGTAGGAGTTGCATGCCGTTACATTGTAGGGACGTTGCATGGTTATATTGTAGGGACGTTGCATGCAACGTCCCTACAATGCAACGTCCCTACAGATCAGTTTGCAAATAACACTTCTTTCCCGGTCAATCTGATTCTGCCAGTGACGACCTGGGTGAACTGAGGATCGAGATAACCTTTGAAACCCGGTTGTTTGCCTCCTACAGAAATAGTAAAGTACCCGGGTTCAATTACCCGCTTTACTTTATTATTGATCATCGAGAACTGACGCGGCTCAAGTTTGATCTCAACTACTTTACTTTCGCCGGATTTAAGTGAAACCCTTGCAAATCCTTCAAGCTGACGGATTGGTCGTGGAGTTGATGCCTTTTCATCAGTAAGGTAAAGTTCAACCACTTCATCACCGGCAACTTTTCCGGTATTTGTAACAGTAACTTTAACAGTAACTTTCTCACCTGCCACAACATTTGCAGGAACTGATAATTCGCTATATTTAAAAGATGTATAGCTAAGACCGTAACCAAATGGATATAATGGCTCCTTTGTAAAGAATCTGTAAGTTTTTCCTGCCATATTATAATCTTCGAAAGCAGGAATCTGATCAATTGATTTATAATATGTAACCGGAAGTCTGCCGGCAGGATTATAATCGCCAAAAAGTACATCAGCTACTGCATTACCACCCTGTTGTCCGCCGTAACCAGCGAGTAATATGGCAGAAGCTTTCTCCTGGGCCTTATTAACTGATAATGCACCGCCACTGGTTAACACTACTATGACAGGTTTTCCTGTTGAAGTAACAGCATCAAGAAGCTGCTCCTGAATTGCAGGCAGATTCAGGTCGGTGCGATCACCACCGCTGAATCCTTCAATCTTGATCGGCATTTCTTCACCTTCAAGGCGCTGAGACAAACCAAGAACCAGAACTACCGCATCGGCTTCCTTTGCAGCCTTTACAGCTGATTCTATAAGGTTTGGCCGGGGGGGAGCCCATAAAAGCTCTATGTCTGCATCGCCAGCATAATTCTTGTAAAGAACTTCTATTTTATATTTTTTACCAGCCTGAAGTTCTGCAGGTGCTTCATTATGAATAGCTTCATGCTCATTCATAGATGAAATAAGTTTTTTACCATCCAGCAGAATGTCATAACCTGATGATCCCCGGCTGCCAATAGCATACGTTCCTGTAACAGGAGGAACAAGGTAGGTTGTCCATTTTACTCCAAAGTTATCATCAGGCATGTCATACCTGGGGGATTGATGTTCCCAGTAGAAATCGATATTATCATCAACTCTGGTGAAAACAGGTTCACCATTCAAATCCCGGTTATTAAAATACTCCCCAAAAGCGCCCTGAATTCCATCGGCAGTCTGCAGGTAACGTGAAGGGATTGGCGACAGGTTGTGAATCCCTTCAGCCAGGTCACTTCCTTCTGCATAGATAATCTTTGTATCGGGAGTAAGCTTATTGTTAATCCCTTTAAGAATAGTGACAGGATCTTTTGGTATACCGTTGTAATTTCCGATCAACGATTCAAAATTATCCGCATTCGGGCCGATTACAGCTAAAGTTTTAATATTCTTTGAGAGAGGAAGTATTTTGTTTTCATTCTTAAGGAGAACAACAGATTCTCTTGCTGCCTGGCGTGATAATGAATTATTAAAATCTGAACAATTTACGAAGAAAGGTATCTGTGCATAAGGTACAATTGCATCGGGATCAAACATGCCCAGTTTAAACCGGGCTGTGAATAATCTTTTTACGGAGACATTGATATCATCCTCAGTCAATATTCCTCGTTTAACAGCTTCCAAAAGATTTTTATAATCATATCCGCATTCCAGATCAGTTCCGGCTTTCACGGCCTGGGCTGCCGCCTCCGCAGCATCTTTTGCAAAATGAGTAAATTTATAGAAGTCGGAAATCGCCCAGCAGTCAGATACAATATAGCCCTTGAATCCCCACTCATTACGTAAAATACCATATAAGATAGGGTTTGCGCAACATGGATAATCCCTGAACATATTATAAGCTCCCATTACAGAATATACCCCGGCTTCCGTAACAAGTGTCCGGAAAGCAGGTAGATATGTTTCCCTGAGATCTGTATCGCTCACCTTTGCATTAAATGAATGTCTCAGGGGTTCCGGACCGGAATGAACAGCGTAATGTTTAGCTGTGGCAACCGTCTTTAAATATTTTGGATCATCTCCCTGCATACCTCTCACAAATTCGTACCCCATTCTTCCTGTTAAGAACGGATCTTCTCCATATGTTTCATGACCTCTTCCCCATCTCGGATCGCGGAAGATATTGATATTGGGTGACCAGAATGTCAGTCCCTGGTAAATACCTGTTTTTCCTCTTCTCTGAAATTCATGATATTTTGCTCTTGCTTCATCAGAAATAGCAGTTGCCACACTTAAAATAAGTCCTTCGTCCCAGGAGTTTGCAACTGTGATCGATTGTGGAAAGACTGTTGCATAGCCTGACCTGGCAACTCCATGAAGTGCTTCATTCCACCAGTTATAAGCCGGAATTCCCAGCCGTGGAATTGATGGTGCTGTGTAAAGCATCTGATCGGCTTTTTCCTGAAGAGTCAATCTTGTAACAAGATCATTGACCCGTTCTTCTACTGAAAGGGTTGTATTCCTGAAGGGGAATTGGGTTGGATTCTGTTGGGCGCTGATTATGAATGTTGTAGCTGACAGAGCTATAACCAGGATCAGAGAACATACTTTTTTCATAAGTAGGGTTTTATATATGAGTGGAAAATTATTAAAAAAAACCGGAAAAGCAATCATAATATTAGATTCTGTGCACAACAAAGTAAGGCTGATTGGTCAAATCCGACATGAATCCCGGGTATAACCATGCTTTATCCGGGCCATCCTTCAGCTCGATATAATATTCAATAGGATATTGTGAATCTGTATATGTTGCAGGAATGGTTGCCAGATAACCGGAACCATTTATATGCATCTCCACTTTTTCATATCGTTCAGCATGATTCACGTGCCTGTAGTAAAGATGTGCTGATGACGGTGTTCTATCAAAAGATAATTCAATATTAAGGGGTTGTCCGGCTTTAAATCCCTGAGGCTTGTTATGATGACAGACTCCATATGAACGCTTTGGTCTTCCTTCGCATTCTGTTATAGCTGATCGCATATTTCCTGCAGGGTAGTGACAGTGCTTTGCGGTTGCTTAAGCATTCCGGTCATAAAGTCGATATCTTCATCTATAGCAGGAAGCCTGTCAATCCAATGTCCGCGTATTACCGGATTTTCACCTATGGTAATATCAGGTTTGTAAACATCACGTGCACGATTGGCCAGTTCAGCCCAAAAGTTCCGGGCCTTTTTGTAATAATTCAGTGATTCTGCAAGAGCAGTGTAGTTACCGCTCTGTTCAAAAATTCCAAAAAGCACTCCGGAACGAAATTTGGAAGCAAAGAAACGACCCAAACCAACTGTAATGGAAATATCAATTGACATCCGGCGGAATTCCGGTCTTGCTTTGTTTATTGACGTATTTTCCGCCAGTGAAAGGTATTTAGCCGCAGTGTCGGCATAATCTTCCAACCATTGTGCAGCCTCAATCGGCGTATACTTGCCACTTCGCTCATTTTTTATCAACTCCGCAGCAAAATCATTTATACGAAGGAAAAGTTGCGGATCCATTGGACTCACATTGCCGAAGACTCTGGGTGAAGGACTGTCGGTATATGGATTCTTGTTTTTTGGATCAGGGATAGACTGATTGGTATATACTTCGGGCCAGTAGGTATTGTTTCCGGCTGAAGCACCATGAACAGTTAACACAATCGGGAGTATCCGGGTAGCATTTGCCACAGCAAGTTCTACAGACTCTGCCCCAGGCCCGAATTGTTTAAGCAAATACCGGCGCCATACGTCCGGTTCAGAATCCGGATTATAAGCCAGTCTTCCAAAAATCCTGAGACTATATTCATACTTTTCCCAATCCCACCGTGGAGTTAAAGTTTTATCTGAATAAGCGCAACGATCCCCGGCAATACCGGAACCACGGCGACCTTTAAAAGAAAGCGGTTCCATAAGTTCTGCACCCACACCTCCACAGAAACTGAACGCTCTTGAATGTGCTGCGCTCATTTTCGGATCGCCCCATAAAAGAAGGCGCTGAGTACCGGGCCAGATACGGTAAAGCACTCCATAGCGCCGGTTATCCTTCAGAAGGTCTCCATAACCGTAACGGGTGAAACTGCGCGATCCTGAACTCAGATTCATCAAACCGGACGATTTCCGGTCAGCCTTCGGAATTTCGAGCGCACGTATGTCGGCCTGATGATAGGGCAGACCCAAATGTTCAGCCCAGTATTTTGGGGAAATGTTTACAGGCATTCCGGAAGCCAGGGCTGAATCTATCATCGTCTGGTCCATGCCCTTAGCGTGCATATCGATCTCGACCTTACGGCCGCAGGTACTTACCCCGGAAAAAACAGTCTTCCAGAAATCGTAGCTCCCCTCCGTAACACCGCTCTCTCCATGAACACGGAATGTGATACCACTGATATCAGGGCATGCTTTTAATAGCTCCCGTACTGCATCACGACAATAAGGTCCATGAGTCTCAGAAGTCAGTCCTTCAATGGTATAATTAGCGTCAGGACTTTTTATCCATTCATATCCATGCATCCAGATACCCAGCTGAAATTGAAGACCCCTTGCTACAGTCTGACCGCTGATATATCTGATCATTTCAAGATTCTTTTCACGTTCTGAATCAGGTAACTGGGGAACTCTGACATTGTACCCTGGGACATTTAAAAGAAATGGATAGGCAAAAAGGAAATAACCATCTGTTACATTTTGAAGAAAGTCATAACCTATCCCTAAACTGAGATTGAACCGATTAAAACGATGAGTCGCCAGCATTGTGAGATATTCAGGCCACATTTCCCTGTCGTTGAACCAGGGTTTATCTTCAATATCGCTGACAAATAACCTGTTAAGGCTGCGGATAGTATTAGAAGGCACCTCCACAACAGGTTTCCTGATATTCAGGGATTCAAAGGGTTGAGCAGAGTTGTGTACCCGGTCAGCAAGTTCCAGCAGAGCGTAAATGAGCCCCCTCTGGTCATAGCCACAGGTCAGCAATACTTGTTTACCGGCTGAATTTACAGGAACTAAACCAAGGGCTTCAGGCAGAGAAGGAATGGTTGTCTTTCCGGCTTTGAGTAATTTTCGCGCTATTGAAGAATCGATACCTGACACTACTATGCAGAAATCACCAACTCTGGTCTGAGAAAGATCTTTACATCTAAAGACATTAATCTCGCGGGAAGTCAGGGAATCTTCAAGCTCCTTCAAGGCCCATTGTGGTGCAGGAGATCCTGCTATCATATCTTCAGGATCTGAAATAATCGAAACTCCTTTGGTGTAAAAATCAGACAGGCCGAATGATGACACTCCAAGCGCGGTAATCCCGGCCATTTTCACAAAGTGCCGCCGGCTGTACCTTTCCGCATTCTTTATAGAATTTTGCTCCCTCGAATGTTTCTTCATTTTAATCATAATGTATTTAAAATCTGACAAAGAAAAAAGCCGGAAGTAAAAAGCATTTCTTCACTTCCGGCAAAGCATTTTAGACAGTTATCTATTTTACTGAAAACCTGTAAATAGTAGTCGATTTGAACGTTTCCCCAGGGTTAAGAACCGTTGTCGGGAAATCGGGATGATTTGGACTATCAGGATAGTGACCTGTTTCAAGACATAACCCCGACCGGTAAACATAAGGTTTACCCCCATGACCAATCATGGAGCCATCAAGGAAATTGCCGCTATAGAACTGTACTCCTGGCTGATCGGAAATTACTTCCAACAGTCGTCCGCTGACAGGTTCATAAACTGTTGCAAGAACCTCTTCTTTTTTGTCTAACACCCAGGTATGATCATAACCTTTCCCATAAATGAGCTGATCATATTTTTCATTTATTCTTTCACCAACAGTATGTGGAGTAGTGAAATCAAACGGGGTTCCTGCAACCGGTCGGATCTCTCCTGTGGGGATAAGTGTTGAATCAACTGGTACGAAGGAAGATGCTTTAATAACCAGTTGATGATCAAGGATATTGCCATTACCGGCACCATGAAGATTAAAATATGCATGATTAGTAATATTGAATACCGTTCTCTTGTCAGTTGTAGCTGTATAATCAATTACAATCTCGTTCTTGTCAGTCCATGTGTAAACAACCTTAACATCCATATTACCCGGATAACCCTCTTCCATATCGGGGCTTTTCAGTGTAAATATAACTGTTGGTTCTTTGGCTTTTTCATCAATTGCAGTTTCCCAGACACAACTGTGCCATCCGCCAGGGCCACCATGAAGTGAGTTAGGTGCATTGTTAATTGCCAGGGTATAATCAACTCCGTCGAGGGTGAATTTGCCTTTAGCAATCCTGTTGGCATACCTTCCAACAACTGAACCAAAATACGGATCACCCTTTATTGTTGATTCAAATGTGTCAAAACCAAAAGCAACATTATCCTTCTTGCCCGTCTTATCAGGAACCTCTATCCATGTGATTCTGGCTCCGAAGTTAGTAAGCCTGATTACATTCCCTGCTTTATTTGTAAGAGTTAGCAGATAAACCTCTTTTCCATTGTGTGTACCGAATACATCTTTTTTAACCATCTCCTTGTTTTTTGTAGACTGGTTGCAAGCAGTTAAAATGATTGCAACCAAAGTCAGTGATAATAATAGAATTTTTTTCATCATTTGTAAAGATTTATTTGCGCTAATTTAATAAACTTTCTTCTCCAAAGAATGATTTTTTCTTATTCTTTTGTTGTGAACTGCCAGGCAGCGAGACCGGCCTTATTAAACAGTGAAGCTTCGGCGCTATTACGCCAGCAATATCTCACTGACACCGGTTCTCTGACCAACGGCGACGAAACCAGAACCTCGTTATTAATAATTTTTGCATTAGCCGTAACGTAATGTCCATCCTTACCCGCTATCTGGAACTCCTTAAGCTTGTCATTCTTTGCAATCAATCCCTCTCCAACATTATCAAATTGCAATTTTATTGTACCTGCAGACACAGACATCGATTTATAAACCGGCCCCACACAGGGATTCTTCATTCCGTAGTCATTATTAAGGGCAAGGTATGCGAGTCTTTCACCTACTTCTTTTTTAAATGGAGGATGAATATTCATTACAGTTGCAATATCGAGTGTAACAACCATACCTGTTTTGGCCAGATCAAGGGCTTTCTCCTGTGCTTCCCTGAGAAATCCTGATTCTGTTGAGTCAGCACCTGAATATACATAGGGAGCGATCTGAACAAAATAAAATGGAAAATCTTTAATACCCCATGCGTCCCGCCAGTTCTGAATCATAGCCGGGAATATCTTTGCATACTGGCCGGCTCTGCCAACATTGGCTTCTCCCTGGTACCATATTGCACCTTTAATCTGATAAGGAATTACAGGATAGACCATAGCATTATACAGAGTTGTTGGTGCGTAAGGTCCAAGTTTCATGGGTCGCTTTCTGGTAAAAAACTCATCTTTGACAATATCAAATATATAAAACTTGTTCCCAATCAATTCTGCAACCGGTTGATATTTCCAATCCCCTTTTAGAGGGATAAAAAGTTTTGGGTCACCTTTCAATGAGAGTTTCATCTTTTCCGGAGCACCATAAATTCCTCCTCCGCCCTGAGTATCAAGTACACGTACCGAAATAATGTTAGCTCCGGGCTTGACCAGTGAGGCCGGAATTTTATAATTCCTGTCAATCTGCCAGAAACCGGATACTTCATTTGATCCAATCAGCTCTCCATTAAAATATGCACGATCCATATCATCTATCGGTCCCAAAGAAAGAACCAGTTCTTTACCGTTCATACTCTGAGGTAAATCAATAGTTTTCCGGAACCATACCACACCGTCAAATTCACCAATGACTTTTTCAAACAGAGTCGGGAGAGTCATTACAGGCCATATGCTGTCATTAAATTCAGATGATGGAATGTTTTCATCATTAAAGCTAAGGTCTTTCCACTGATCATCTCCAACCGGCTTAAGTTCAAGCTGTTTATGAGTATCAAGCCATGATTTATATTCAGCCTGAAGTGGGGCAGACTCATTGATTGCTTTAATGTCTGGTATAAATTCACCTGTGTTTTCAAGAGATGCAGCTGAGGTCCAGGATTCCGATGGCGTTCCGCCCCAGGCGGATTCTATTAATCCGATAGGAATATGCAAATCACTGTATAACTTTTTCCCGAAAAAATAAGCTGTTGCACTGAACTGTTTAACCGTTTCAGGAGTGCTTACCTCCCATCTACCCGTACAATCATTGACAGGGACACCTGAAGTATTTTTCTGCACATTAAAAAGACGTATTTCCGGAATTGAAGCAGATGAAATAGTAATTGATGAATGCATTACAGTATCAACCGGAGGCCAACCTGCAAGTGGCATTTCCATATTGGACTGACCTGAGCAGAACCACACCTCACCAATAAGAACGTTTTTAACCACTATAGCGGTATCCTTATCTGAAATAGTAATTGTATAAGGTCCTCCGGCTTCAGGAGTAAGCAAATTCACCGACCATTTCCCATCTTCTCCTGCAATGGTCTTACCATTGGAATTCCAGCTTGCAGAAACATTTATTTTGCTTCCCGGGTTTGCTTTGCCCCATATTTTTGTAGTTGTTTTCTGCTGCAACAACATATTATCGCCAATAAGCGATGGTAACTTTAAATTTGAATTTGTCTGACAACTGACCAGAGCCAGAATCAAGGCCAAAAACGGAGTGGTTAATTTCATGTTTGCAAGTATTATTTATTACTTTATAGTAGCTCGAAAATCAATTTATTTACCCCAACCCCGGGGGGAGTAAATTGATTTTCTTCGCTCCCCTTGGGGCTGGGGTAAACGAAGAAAATCAATGGAATACAGGCATAATAAAATCTTGTCAATTAGTTATTTATTAGAAACTCGGCTTCTATTTCAACCAGAAGGTTTTCGCGGCAGATATCCGATTCGATAAAAATCGCGGGAACTTCAGGAAATTGTTCAGCGCAAATCAATTTTACTTTTGAAAAATCATCCTGATTTTTTACATAGACTCTCAGAAAAATAAATTCCCCCCAGTCTGTGTCTGAATTAGAACCGATTTGTCCTATTCTTTTCTGATCGGTCAGTTTTTTAATATTCTCAATCGTCACAATAGTTTGTTTCTCAATGTCATCAGCCCCTATAGTATCCTGACCGATTATTGAGGCTGTTCCCGAGATAAAAAGTGTTGATTGTATTTTGTTTCTCAGCAAAAGCGCACGCTCAAATTGTGGGGGATGTTTAACTGACTTGCCATCTCCGGTTATTCCTTTCAGCACCTGCTGACTATATTCATAGGCATTAATCTGATTAGGATTTTCAATTGGTTTAACCTCCATGGTATCATTGGTCATAACAGCACAGAAATCAATTAAGACCCCTCCAAGTTTCATTCCTATTCCGGTAGCAGCGGGATAACTGTGTAAAGTACGGTATTTTTGATAAAACTCACTCCTCACTTCATTAAATATCTGGTAATTCTGAAATTCGTTTTCAATTTCAAGTATGTTGCCTATAAAATTCCATTGACGCACAATGTGATTAAATGACATACCCTCAGCATCAAGGATAGCTTTCATCTGATCGAATGCCTTTGTGGCCGCATTCCTGGTATCTGAAGGAAAAAACACAGAGCCAAGACCCCCGGCCCATACCTCTTTACCTGATTCTGTTGTACAGACCACATAAGGTATTGAATTCCATATTTTACTCGTGATTTCAGATGAATCAGCCGTTGTATAAGCGGCCTCTGCAACAACTTTCCAGGGTTTCTCTGGCGGATGGACTGTAATATTAAAAGCCGGGCATTGTTTACCAAAAGCATTACGGATAGATTTCCCTATCTCCTTTTGAATTTTATTATATGTATCGTCATCATGAAGATCGGTAAAAACATTTATTTTAATTAGGCTGAAACCGGGTTCCCTCTTATAAATAATCTGTTTCAGGCACTGCCTCCATTCCTCACCAATACTTCCTCTCTCTTCAGGTATAAATGCTAAATATTTTCCAATCATAAATAGTATGTCTTTAAATCAAATATTTAAAGGTTTATTACACCCCATTGCTGGTTTTCTCTTATACTTTATCTGATAAATATTATCTCAATTTCAACGTAGGGGATACATGCTACAATATACAAATTGCCGGGATTCAGATGAAATTTTATGTCATGCTTATTTACCAGGCAGTTGATCAGCGGCTAATACCAGGAACATGAAGTTGGTTGCACCGCCTCCCATCACATATTCCTGTTGTTGCCAAAGATATGGCCAATCCAGTAACTCAGGAAAATCAGGACGAATAAGGGCAGTTCCCGAAGAGACACCACCTGGGATGTAAGACCAATCTGCACGGTTTACACCGTACGCCACGGTTGTCGATCTTGCACCTACACCTGAAGCAAAAGAGGCAGTGTTTTCACCTGGATGGACACCAAGAATAAAGTTCAAAGCATTAAATATCGGAGAAGAAGAAAAAAGATCAGGGAAGGCTGCATGCAGGAAATATTGCCTTACACCAAAACTCTGTATATCCCAGCCGGCACCCCATATATACGGACGATAAGGGACGCCAAAAGGCGTTTCAGCAGATTGTTTTAATATTTCCTCCGAAAAACTCTTCGCTGAATTCTTTACTGAAGCTGTGAAACCGGGATTGTTAATCGCAGGAAGAGCCCTGCCGATAAGCCAGGCCAGATCACGAATTCCTTTTGTTATAGCAGATTCATTTTCAAGCAGATATTTTTTATAGCTTTCTTTACCTGTTGTCAGGAATAATTCTATGGCAGCATGTATCCTGGAATTTGTTATGGTTCCAGTTTGCTGATAATTCTGTGAATAAATAGCTTCAGCAACATCAAGGCACTGAAAAGAAAGATCATCATTAAATCCTTTAAGCACTCTCGCTGCAGCAGCCAGATGAGCAGCTGTAGTCAGCTCCCGCGAGGGATTCTTTTCGGTAAAAACCCAGCGGTCGTCAGTCTCGGACGAATGCGAACCGGTACGTTCCCCTGGTTTCAGCTTTCCATCATAAATCAGGCCGTCGGTCATAGTCGATCCATCACCTAATAAAACATATTGTCTTTTAGTCGGACAAATAATTCCCCTGTAGAGACGGCCAAGGTATTTATACCCTCCGACAACTGAAAGGGCACCATGCTCAATTTGCTGAAGTACATCCGGCTTGCCATCAGGTTGATGTATTTCGACTAAGTGTCTGTTCTGATCTATTGTGGTTTCATCATATTTTATATTGAAAGTTTCATAAGCCTCAGTAAGAATGTACATTTCACCGCTTTGCGACTCAACCCTGAGGTCATAATCACCGGCGTCGTGCCAACCTCCGGTGTTTAGTCCGGGAACATGTTCACCTGGTTCAAATTTTGTATAAGTTGAATCACCCTGAAAATAACCATCAAAATGGTTATGATTTACCGGTGCCATCCTGGCATCATCCATATGGCACAATCCATGCCATACACGATACTTTTCATTGACCCTCATATGGCACATCTGGACCGGCAGAAAATATTCCAGGGTCGGCTGCCAGACATTTCGCTGATATACATCTTCAGCAATCCTGAATGGTTGGGATTGTTCATTTCCATATTTCACCAGGTAGACACCCTCCTGCTTTACTGAGGAGAAATCAAATTTCAGGTAGTTATACCTGAGGAAAGTTCCCCATGATTCAGGTTTTGTTCCGGTTACTTCAATCTTTTGGCCATTTTCAGTTATTCTCAGGAGTATAGGAGTGATTCTTTTTTGTTCATTTTTATCAAGTTCAATTATCGCAATTTTCTCCTGCCCGGGTCGATATCCTATCTGGGATACATGAATAACAGGCGTACTTTTCCAATCCATTATAATATTGGGCGATATGATCCATTCGATAGCATTGACAGTTGCACCTTCCGGTACCAGCGAACGAACAACAAACCAGCCATTGTTATGTATATACCTGCCATCGAGAAGCCTTAGTTCGCCAGTGGTAGATTCAATCGACAATCTCAGCATACTATCTTCAGGGGCTACGACCAGTTTCTTACCTTCGGCCATTGGCATGGCTGAAATAATTTCACCTGTCTGATCTGTCATGGCCGGTCCATTCGCCTGCCTGGGGAATATGCCGGAATGTGTCCCGAGCGACCAGGTTTTCCCAAACAACAATCCCGGGAAAAGCTCCATATTGAAACCCACCTTCCCGATGAACTCTTTTGGAATCGGTTTGTCAAGATCCACAGTCACAACGATCGATTCTCCCTGTGCCCGGATTTTAACTCTATAATTGAAATTCAGATCAGGATACTCAATTGGATTATACCCTTTACGGTTAATATCCGGATTGGGATAAGCCAGACTGACAGTAACCTCGCTTCCGGAAAAATCAACTTTCCTTTCTAACTGTTTTGGCGTTGGCTGCCACTGTCCCGGTGTTTCATCAAGCCTTATATCACCATTAGTGGCAACTCGTTTCCCATTCATTATGATAGCGACACCACCCTGATGACCTTCGGGGTAAATGTCCTGATAAGCCATTACATTGACTCCTCCTTTTTCAAAATATTCAAGTTTATTTAACAAGAAAGAGGATTGTTGTGAAAAACTGATTTCTGCAACAAGAAGAAGTCCTGAAAATATTATAGCTTTTTTCATCTTCCCGACACTATTAATAATTGTTCCTCGCGGATTCATTGATTTTAGTAACTGTTGGAGCGGGTAATGGGTGGGAGGATTGGATTGAGGTCGGAAACCAGACCATCATCTGCCCCTCACCACGGTTATTCCACAGAGCGTAAGGTATTAATTTCAGCGGTTCCTCCTGAAGAGTTTCTATTTTCCCGTCGAGGGTTCTTTTTGCCTGAACACCTGATGTTTTAATTACCTCTGTACCTTCAAGAAAGGAAGATTCAAAATCTGCTGTTAAAGCAGCATCCTTATTTACGATGAAATCAAGTACGTTTCCTGTATTATTGTCGGGCCATTCAGCGCAGTAAATAACCGGACCTCTCTGAAATGCGATTTTATCTTTGTCTTCTTTTACTCTTTCATCAGCAATAACCTTGCGGACAGGCATTGGAAATTCAATATCAACTCTGTCACCTGATCTCCACCTCCTGGAGATCACAGCATATCCATCCAAAAGTTTAAGTTCAGTTACTTTCCCATTAACCTTTAGAATTACAGGTTCAGTATCCTGATCGGTAAATTTATAGAGTCCTCCGGGCAGGGCTTCATTTTGAGCCCATCCCGGAATACGTATCTTTAATGTAAACTTACCACTTGATTCAGGATTGATCAATATTTCAACTTTGCCATCCCAGGGGAAATTTGCTTTTTGTGTTATTCTTAACTTTTTGTTACCAAGAGTAATGTTTGCATCATTGGAGATGAACAGATTGACATAGAGCTCTTTATCAGTAACAGCATAAATATAACCCGGGATTGCTGGAACAAACCTTGCAACATTCGATGGACAGCAGGCACATCCAAACCAGGCTTGCCGTAAATCATGTCCATTGGATTCCAGCGGATTAGGATAGAAGAATCTGTCGGCAGATAAAGATACACCTGATAACATCGAATTATAAAGCGTTTTTTCAAGGATGTCAATATATTTCGACTGGCCATGCAAGAGAAAGAGTCTGTGATTGAAAAAGATATCACCAATTGAAGCACAAGTCTCGCAATAAGCTGACATATTGGGCAATACAAAAGGATCGGCAAAACCTTCATTTCCGCCTGAAGCTCCAATCCCACCGGTAAGATACATTTTCTCATAAACCAGGTTTGCCCATATTTTTGTTATTGCATTAAGATATGGTGCATCATTTTCAATTGCAGCAATGTCTGCCATACCTGAATACATGTATGTTGCTCTTACAGAATGTCCTACTGCTTCTGTCTGATCAACAGGTTTCAGATTAGCCTGATTATACTGCTGTCCTTTGGGACCGCGGATATCAAGGAAAAACCTTGCCAGATCGAGATACTTCTTTTCGCCGGTTACCCTGTAAAGTTTAACCAGACCCATCTCAATCACCTGGTGACCCGGATATACTTTAATCCTGTCATTGCCGAAATCTTTATTGACAAGGTCAGCTGATTTTAACGCTATGTCGAGCAAGGTTCTTTTTCCTGTAGCCTGGTAATGTGCAACTGCTGCCTCATACAGATGTCCAAGATTGTAAAGCTCATGACTCAGTACCGAATCCATTTCCCACCTGTTTTTACCGGCCCATTCATGGAGTCCTTTACCACCATGCTTTTCCGCAATTGTACGGTTGGTGTACAGATAACCGTCGGGTTCCTGAGCAAGACCAATTTTATGTATAAGTGTATCGAGATATGCTTCGAGTTTTGGATCGGGAAATGTCTGAAGGGAATAGCTGGCACCTTCAATTATCTTGAAAACATCCGAGTCGTCGAATGGGTAGATCGTCTGAAATTTTCCTGTATCGAGTCCGGCGGCAATCTCAAAGTTTTTCACTCTCCCGGTCGATTCACAGATAACCAAATGCAATTGGAATAGTTACCGAAGCGTTCTTCTTAATCCTGGGAGCCCAGAAATTATCCGTAAGTTTCACTGAGGTAAATGATACCGGTTGAATAGGATAATCAGCTCTAACTGAAGATTTAATTTTACATCCGGAAAGAAAGGAAAAAATACATGCAAAAAGTAAAATTATACTGATTGATTTTTTCATAAAGTTTGCTTTCCAGATAATTATTCTCTTTGTCATACTTTTTTTGCCCCCCTACCCCCCTAAAGGGGGGCTAATTTCTGGACACAAATGAAATTCTGCTTACCCCCACAATTTAGCTCCCCTTTAGGGGAGATCCCGCTTTAGCGGGAGAGGGGCCAGCTTCATCTATTTTGTAAGTTCCAGAACAACAACTGATTTTGACGGCATATTAACGCTTAAAACTCCGTCCTTCAGGCTAAATCCATTGAATGAAGCTGGTTTTACTGTTTCAGGGTTTTCAAAACTGTTGTATGAATTCATTTCACTTGCTGTAAGCACCTCTCCTGTAACCTTTTTGAAAGAATCACCTATTAAAGGGCATGTTATAGTAATCGGTTTGTTGGGATTAAGATTTGCAAGGGAAATATGCACTTTACCATCTTTGTCAACTGAGGCTGAAGCTGAAATAGCCGGTATCTTTTTACTGTTAAAAGTGTAATCTTCACATCTGAGATCAAGGTTAAGCAGTTTAGCTCCCTGATGAACCCTGAACATTCTGAAGACGTGATATGTAGGCGTCAGAACCATTTTATCGTCCTTTGTCAGAATAACCGATTGAAGCACATTTACCATCTGTGCAAGGTTTGCCACTTTGACCCTGTCAGCATGCCGGTTAAATATATTCAGATGAATTGCAGCTGTTAATGCATCCCTCATTGTATTCTGCTGAAAAAGAAAGCCTGGATTGGTTCCCGGTTCGACATTGAACCAGTTACCCCATTCATCAACCACAAGTCCTTTGGTTTTTTGGGGATCATAGCGGTCCATAATATCTGAATGTCCTTTAATAATGGGATCCATCTGAAGATTCAGCCGCATTGTTTCAAACCATTGTCTCTCATCAAATTTAGTGGCAGATCCTTTAAAGTCCCATCCATCGACAACTGAATAATAATGTATCGATAATCCCTGAAACCTGTCTCGGGTTCCTGCATCTTTCATCAATGTTTCTGTCCATGCGAAATTATAATCGGAAGGACCGCAGGCAACGCGATAAAGCTGATTTCCAGAGTAGTTGCCAAGGAATGTTGAATATTGCTTCATGGTGTGCGCATAAAATTCATCTGTCATGTTCCCTCCGCATCCCCAGTTCTCATTGCCAATTGCAAAATATTTTACTTTCCATGGTTCATTCCGGCCGTTTTCTTTTCGCAGATTGGTCATAGGACTCACTGAATTTGATGTAAGATATTCAATCCATTCAGCCATTTCTTTAACCGAACCTGATCCTACATTTCCATTTATATATGCATCGCAACCAAGCAGTTCGGTAAGCTTCATAAACTCATGTGTGCCAAATGAATTATCTTCGGTAACACCACCCCAGTTGGTATTTACAATGGAGGCTCTTTTTTCTTTCGGACCTATGCCATCTTTCCAATGGTAGGTATCTGCAAAGCAACCACCCGGCCAGCGGAGGTTAGGCACTTTAATCTCGCGAAGGGCAAACAGCACATCATTCCTGATTCCATATGTATTGGGTATTTTGGAATCAGTACCTACCCATAGACCACCATAGATGCAGTTTCCAAGGTGTTCTGAAAAATGTCCGTAAATATCTTTGCTTATTTCCGGACCCGAATGGTTGGTAACTAAAACCAGCTGGTTAACTGTCACCATATCTTCTTTCTGGGCAGAGGTTTGCCCCATGGCCAGAAAAAATACAACTATTAATAAAAAGAGAGAATTTTTCATAGTAAATAATTAATATTAATCCAATATTTTCCTTTGTGTTACTTTGAGTTTCCTTTGTGATCCTTTGTGGTAAAATTTTTAACTATAAAGGTTCTCTAAGGGTCTTAATAAGTTTGATTTTTCTCAATAAACGAACCGAGTTCTTTATATTTTCTGAAAAGCATATCATATTTCTTTGCTCTTGCAGGATCAGGATGATACTCTTTTTCAAATCCTCCACCCATGGCTTTCTGTGCAGAAGGAATGTCGCTATAAACACCGGCCACAACCGATGCGGCCATCGCGGAACCAAGTGCACAAGTCTGTTCGGATGCTGCAACTTTTATTGGCATATTAAGCACGTCGGCAACTATCTGCATAACAAATGGATTCTTTTTGGCAACTCCCCCAATAGCTATTACCCCATCGATACGGACACCTTCAGATATAAAACGTTCGTTAATCATTCTTGATCCGAAAGCGGTAGCTTCTACGAGAGCTTTGAATATTCTTGGAGCATCAGATCCAAGAGATAACCCGGTAATTGCTCCTTTAAGCGCCTGATTGGCATCCGGTGTACGTCTGCCATTCATCCAGTCAAGCGCAATGATAGATGTTTCTTCAACCGTAAGTGATTCAGCCTGTTTGCTTAATTCCGCAATTACTTTATCAGCAGTTTCTTCTTCGATCTTCTTCTTTGTTTTTTCATCAAGCCAGCTCATTTCTGATATTATATTGGTCACTGGCCACATCAATAGCTTTCCAAACCAGGCATAGATATCACCAAAGGCTGATTGACCGGCTTCAAGGCCAAGCATTCCGGGGACAATTGATCCGTCAACCTGACCGCAAATACCAGCAACAAGTTTATCACCCACCTCTGCCATTGGCGCAACTATCATATCGCAGGTTGAGGTGCCCATTACTTTAACAAGATGATACGGTAATGATCTCTCCGCCAACGGCTCCGGTGTGTGCATCAAAAGTACCTACACCGACTTTCACATCAGTTGAAAGGCCGAGTTTTTTTGCCCATTCGTCAGACAGGTTTCCAACTTCGATATCGCAGGTATAGGTTTTATTGAATAATCTATCCCGGAGACCAGATAAGACAGGATCAAGCTTTGTAAGAAACTTTTCATCAGGCAGACCATTAAAGTCATCATGCCACATAGCTTTATGTCCTGCTGCACAACGGCTTCTTTTCAATTGCAATGGATTAGTTTTCCCTGTCAGCAATGCAGGTATCCAGTCGCAGTGTTCAACCCACGACCAGGCATTCTTCCGTACTTCATCGCTATGACGAAGAACATGAAGTATCTTTGCCCAGAACCATTCTGATGAATAAATACCCCCTTCGTATTTTGTAAAATCCGGTCCTCCCCATTTCCTGGCCAAATTATTGATCTCGGCAGCTTCTTTAACAGCAGTGTGATCTTTCCATAATACAAACATTGCATCCGGGTTGTTTTCAAATCCTGGCTTTAAGGAAAGAGGAGTACCCTCTTTATCAACTGCCACAGGGGTTGATCCGGTGGTATCAATAGTAATTCCGGCGATATTTTTAACCACATCCGGAGTTAATCCGGAAAGAGCGCCTTTGACAGATTGTTCAAGACCTTCTGTATAATCCAGAGGATGTTGACGGAACTGATTTATTGAAGGATCACAAAACAGACCTTTTTTCCATCTCGGGTATTCAAAAACAGATGTTCCGACTATTTTACCATTGGTAGTATCAACAACTACGGTACGAACTGAGTCAGTACCATAATCAATTCCGATTACATATTTTTTTGCCATATTTTAAATATTTTGCTTGAATTATACTTTATACTCATAAAGTGTTTATTTTCCTTTGTGATACTTTGTGTTTTCCTTCGTGCCCTTTGTGTTTAAAAAAACATTTACCACAAAGGAACACTAAGGTTCATTGAAAAGGTTCACGAAGGATTTTTATTTTGCCCATAATATGCATCTTTCCCATGTTTTCTGTTAAAATGTTTATCGAGAAGGAATTTATCGATTGGCTCTGTCTTACCAAGCATAACAGTATAAAATGCCATTTTTGCGATTTCTTCAAGAGCCACAGCATTATAAACTGCGTTTTCTGCATCTTTCCCCCAACAGAAGGGGCCATGTCCGTTAACCAGAATTGCCGGTACAGCCAATGGATTAACAGATCCCATCTTTTCAATAATAATCCTGCCTGTATTAATTTCGTAATCATTCCCGATTTCCTTCTGTGTAAGAAGTCTTGTGCATGGCACCTCGCCATAAAAGTGGTCCGCATGGGTCGTTCCAAAGGGAGGAATGGGTCTCCCTGATTGTGCCCACGAAGTTGCATATGAAGAATGAGTATGTACCACTCCGCCTAAGGTCTCATATGCTTTATAGAGTAACAGATGTGTGGGGGCATCAGTAGAAGGTTTGAATTTTCCTTCAATAACCCTGCCATTCTGATCAATCACAACCATATCATCCGGTTTCATGGCAGCATAGGCTACCCCTGAAGGTTTTATAACTATGTATCCGCTTTTAAAATCTTTTCCGCTGACATTCCCCCAGGTATGTACTACCAAACCATTACTGACCAGATCAAGGTTGGCTTTGCAGACCGTGTTTTTAAGTTTTTCCAGCATAATTTCTTATAACTTTAAGTCACTCCAAACTTTAAGCACTTTAGGCACTTATTATCTAGTTTACTTCCAGATTAAAATAGAAACCGTTTTGCTTCAATCTCTCGTAACTGTCAAGATTGAACTTATAATAATAAGCCCCTTTTTTTGATGTCTCCTTCTCCTTTTCATCAAGCTTTTCAAGGATTTCCATGGATAATATTTTCTTTCTGAAATTCCTTTTATCCACTTTTCTCTGATAGATAGCTTCATAAAGATCCTGAAGCTGAACGAGTGTGAATTTTTCAGGTAACAATTCAAATCCTACCGGTCTGATCTTGACCTGATTCTGAAGATCATTAAGTGCGCGCTTAACCATTAAAGGATGATCAAAGATCAGATCCGGCAGATTTGATAATGAACACCAGCCTACTCCATTTTGTTCGGCTAGCTCCTTATCGATGTCCCTGATGGGAATAAGGGCAAAATAAGCAACAGAAACTACCCTGTCACCCGGATCCCTGTCTTTTTCACCATAAGCATATGATTGCTTCATATAAACCGAATCCAATCCGGTAAGTTTTCGGAGAATACGGCTGGCTGCCTCATCGAGACTTTCATCAGAGTCAACAAATCCACCAGCAAGTGACCTTTTTCCTTTCGCGGGTTCAAAAATCCTTTTAGAAAGAAGAAGTTTTATCTCCTTCTCCATAATATCGTAACCAAATATTATACAATCAACTGCAAGGAGATGCTTATGACTGTCTGGATAGATATTCATTTTCATAAAAGGAAAATCAGGTCACATGTAAAAGAATCACATTTAAAGTTTAAACAAGCCCTCCCGAAAACTGATAATAGACTTCGTTCCACCTTAATTCATTTTTTAAAGAGGTTAAATCGCAATTCTCTCCGATAAGAACATATTCAATTCCCATCATCCCTGCAAAATCCTCTAAGAATTCCGAATTGATTGCGGAACTGAACCCTGTATGATGAGCTCCTCCGGCTAATATCCAGGCTCCTGCTCCAATCTTCAGATCAGGCAGTGGTTTCCAGAGTACACTGGCAACAGGAAGATTCGGCATATCGGGACATTTAACAACCTCAACATCATTAACTATCATTCTGAACCTGTTACCCAGATCTATTACTGAGACGTTTATGGCATTACCCGGAGCAGTTTTAAAAACAAGTCTGGCTGGGTCCTCTTTACCACCGATGCCGAGAGGATGAACTTCGATTGTTGGTTTGGCAAGAGCAATTGTCGGGCAAACCTCAAGCATGTGAGCTCCAAGAACTCTCATTCCTTTAGGATCGAAATGATAGGTGTAATCTTCCATGAAAGATGTTCCGCCTTTTAGTCCGGCTGACATAACTTTCATTGAGCGAACCAGAGCGGCTGTTTTCCAGTCACCTTCTGCGCCAAAACCAAAACCTTTGGCCATCAACCGTTGAACGGCAAGACCAGGAAGTTGCTTCAGTCCGTGAAGATCTTCGAAGGTTGTTGTGAAAGCTTTGAAGTTGCCTGCATTGAGAAATTCTTCCATCCCAATCTCAATTCTTGCAGCTTCTTTTAATGTGTCGGAAGCAGCAACTGCTTTGGTAAGATTATATTCTGAACCGTACTCAGCCAGTAACTTTTTAATCGCAGATGGCGATACCTCATTTACATATTTAACCAGGTCTCCAATACCGTAACCATAAACAGAATATCCCATCTTCATCTGGGCGCTGACTTTGTTTCCTTCTGTAACGGCTACATCGCGCATATTATCTCCGAACCTTGCGACTTTCATGTTAAGAGCATCATTATAAGCTGCTGCAGCTCTCACCCATACGGCGATACGATCGATAGCTTCAGTATCTTCATAATGACCAACAACCACTTTTCTGTTCAGCCTCATCCTTGCACCTATAAAACCAAATTCACGGTCACCATGAGCTGACTGATTTAGGTTCATAAAGTCCATATCAATAGTCTCCCAGGGGATATCCCTGTTAAGCTGTGTATGAAAATGCAGGAATGGCTTATTTAAAAGATTCAAACCTTTAATCCACATCTTGGCAGGAGAAAATGTATGCATCCAGCAAATAAGCCCCACGCACTGTTTCGAATTGTTAGCCTCAGTACAAAGTTCAGTTATTGAATCGGGAGTTGTGAGGATTGGTTTAAAAACAATTTTCACTGGAATTTTCGGATTTTTATTTAATGCGGCAGCAATTTTTGTTGAATCAGCTGCAACCTGTTTCAGTGTCTCAGGACCATACAGATGCTGGGTTCCTGTAACAAACCAGACTTCAAGTTTTTTAAGATTGTCCATATAATTTTTTTTATTAGTTTAATAATAATTCCTTAATATGTTTACCAAAAGTAAATATAAAATAAAGCACAAAACAGTACCACACCCAATGAAGCAATTACATCCCACTTGTTCCAGCTCTGTTTGATGAGTGTTTTATAGTCACCTGTGAAAGTAATAAACTCGACCTGTTCAGCAGTTGGTTTTGGAGTAAAGAATGATACTACAACCATAAACAACATGATGAAGACAAGCAGCCATATTTCGAAGATAAGCCAGTTAGTATGCCAGAACCAATGGGTTGATTCCCAGTACCATCCAGTCATTATATTATGACCTGAACCTGTAATGACATTGGTCAGCAAGCGTACCATACCAATAAGAAAGCCTACAATTAAACCTGCTTCACCTGCCTTGGGAGTAATTTTTTTGGAGAATATACCCAGTACAAATACTGCAACCATAGCAGGTGCAAGAAGCGATTGAATGTCTTGCAAATATTCGTAAAGGCTGCCAAGACTCATCATTACCGGTATCCATATAATACCAAGTATCACTACAACAATTGTTGCAATACGGCCTACCAAAACATATCTGGCTTCGCTTTTACCTTTAAACATTGGTTTATAAAAGTCTTCGGTAAATAACGTAGCACAGGAATTGAAGAATGCCGCCAAAGAAGCAACCAATGCAGATATAAAGCCGATGGTAACTATACCTTTCACACCGGCAGGCAATACAAACTTAACCATTGAGCCAAAGGCGGTATCAGGGTTGGTTAACGAGAAACCGCTGCCGGAACGCGCCGACAATGCGGCGGCTATCATACCGGGTATCAGGAACATAAATACAGGCAATATTTTAAAATAACCGGCAGTGATAGTACCTCTGCGCGCACGCTTCATCACAATATCGCTGGACTCGCCTTTTTGTTGTCCGAGCACGCGTTGAACAATGTGTTGGTCGGTTGTCCAATACCACAAACCGATAATCGAAGCTCCAATGAATACCCAAAAGCCGGGATATTTGTCATACAGCGGGTCGCCCGTGTCAAAGTGGAACATGTGGTTTGTTCCGTATGCAACGCCGTCTGCTCCAACACTCAGTGATTTTGAAAAATCAATCATGGCAGTCCAACCATGAGCGATATTGCCGCCTCCGAGCGCTGACAATCCTAAGAAAAGTACAAGGAATGAACCAATGATAAGTATAGGCGTTTGAATTGCCGACAGTGTCATCACACCCTTCATGCCGCCCAAAACAGTAAAGATACCCGTTAACACTATCAATCCGATAGCTCCATACCAGAAAGGCAAGCCAAGAAGACTCTGCATGAAGATACCACCGGTAAACGCGGTTACACTCACTTTGGTAAGCACGTATGCTATAAGTGTAATGATAGACAACCACGAACCTGTGCGATGTGTATAGCGATTTTTTAGAAAGTCGGGCATTGTGATGATTTTCCCCAACTTGTTGTTCATCAATTGGTAGAATGGCACAAAGAGCCAGCCCAAGATGAGTATCATCCAGCCTTGCATTTCCCAGTGCGCCATGCCTACACCCGCCTTTGCACCTGTGCCGGCAAGCCCTACAAGGTGTTCAGAGCCTATGTTTGCAGCAAAAATAGCAGCGCCTATGATATACCATGGTTCGCCTTTACCAAACAGGTAGTCCTGACTGTCGGCACCCTGTATCAAACGATTGTGTTTCTGTATTGAACGCCATACAGCCCATGCTACAGCCAGAATCCCGACTGCCAAAATTGTCCAGTCTAGCCAAATAAATTCTTGAGATTTCCAATCCATAATTTTAAGCTTATTAGTTTATTTAGTTGTAATATTTTAATAAAAATTCTGGCATTGTGAACACGCGGCAAGTTCCGAATCGCAAAGAAGCGGAGTTCAGTGAAGTCAAATCCTGTAAAGTGGAATCAAAAGTCATATTTGCATAATTGAATTCCACGAACATTTTTTGTATTTTATTTCTTCCAGAAACTTTGAATTTCCTCAAGTGTTTTGCCCTTGGTCTCAGGAACCAGCCTGAACATAAATAGAGCTGCAAGGATCCCCATTACTGCATATATCCAGTAAGCAAAACCATGATGAAATATGCCGGTCAGCCATGAACTGTCATTCATCATTGGGAAAGTGGTCGAAATAAAAAGGTTGGCTAACCATTGTGCAGCAACAGCTATAGACATTGCCCCTTTAATGCTGTTGGGGAAAATTTCGGATAGTAATACCCAGGTAACCGGCCCCCAGGACATTGCAAAACTGGCAACATAGATCAGCATACAGATTAATGCGCTAAATCCCATTTTCTGAAGATAAAATATCATTCCAAGACCGAACATACTCACAGCCATTCCCAGTGCACCGATAATCTGCAATTTTCTCCGGCCGAACCTGTCAACAGAGATGATTGCCACAACAGTAAAACTCAAATTAATAATACCTACAAGAATCGTCTGAAGCAAAGCGGAATCTGTACCGTTTCCAAGTGTTCTGAATATTTCAGGAGCATAATATAAAACCACATTGATGCCAACAAACTGTTGAAAGACAGAAAGAAAGATACCTATAACGATGACCAGACCTCCGAATGAAAGCCACGGAGCGCTTTTTTCAATTAAAGAATTTTTTATCTCTGCAACCACAACAGAAGCTTTTTCATTTCCAACCACTTTATTGAGTACATCAAGAGCTTTGGTTTGATTGTTTTTATACATAAGATACCTGGGTGTTTCAGGAACAAAAAACAGCATGATGAAGAAAAGTAATGCAGGAATTGTTCCGGATGCAAACATCCAACGCCATCCAACAGAATCGATCCATGCCTGGGGCTGACCTTTAGCAATGAAATAATTTACAAAATAAACCACGAGCATACCGAAGATAATAGCAAACTGGTTAAAGGAGACAAGTCTGCCCCTGATCTCTGCGGGTGATATTTCTGCAATATACATAGGAGACAACATTGAAGCCAGACCAACACCTATGCCACCAATTATACGATAAACCATAAACATACAGATAGGCTCTGTTCCCAGGAAATTAAGTTTATCAGGCAGAGCTGCGCCAACAGCTGAAATTATGAATAATGATGCGGCCAGGATTAATCCGTTTTTACGGCCGATACCCTGACCTATATATCCTCCTAAAGATCCTCCTATTATACAGCCGATGAGGGCGCTTGAAATATTGAATCCATGGATCACATTTATCAGACTTTCATTTAATGTATTTCCATATTGCAGGAAAAGATAGTATATAATAGCTCCGATAAATACTCCGGAAATGACCGAGTATATAATAGTTTTCTTTGTATCAATAAATAATTTCTTCAGAAAAGAGATTATTAAAAAATATATAAAGAGGAAGCTCAATATTCCGATAAATTTAAACTGAAATATCACCTTTGAGGCAGCCTCAGGGTCGTTTAGCAGAGGAGCTATGAAAAACTGCTTTAAAGATGCCACTGCCCCGGAGATCACAGCTGTGTCGTAACCAAATAACAGACCACCGAGGGTCGCGGTTAAAGTCAGCAGAATGAGATAGAATTTCGATTTACCTTTGTCCATATTGCAAATATTAAGTTTATCTAAAACCGACTATATGATTGAATATTAAAAAATTAATTATAATAATGCATAATCAGGTGTTCCAGGGCTGATCTTTGCATGGCCTTCAATTAACTACACTAAATGTTTGTCAGATTCAACGGATTCGGAATCAAATATATTAATAATAATTTTAAATGTGTGTTATACACTTAAAATAAATACAAAGAAAATAATTCTTGAAATAACGATTTGTTCTCAACAAATTTATTAATATTAATTTAAATGTAAGAATTACACTTAAATAAATTGCGACTTCACAAAATAAATGGTTCCGGGAATCAAAAACACCTGGTCACTTCCATTCCTCCAGCGAGGATTGTATAAAATCTATGATCCTCTGATTATCCACTTTCCCGTTTCCGGTAATACTGATCGGTTCACCAAATTTAATATGAATAGGTTTATGACTGTCCAAAGGACCGGCTTCCTTTATTAATTTACCATTGCCCCAGAAATCAGTCTTTAATGCAATTGGGACAACATCGACACCAGCCTTCTTTGCCAGCTTCACACCCAGTGAATTGAATTCTTCAGGTTTGAATTCAACACTTCTTGTGCTCTGAGGGAAAATCACTATTGAAATTCCATTGTGCAATAATTCGACGCCCCCGTTCATTACAGCTTCAAGATCTTTCCTGGGATCCGTTCTCCCGACTACGATCGGATTTCTCGACCTCATCACATCTCCGAAAAGGGGATGCTTGACAAGACTCTCTTTTACCACAAATGTAAGCTCCTTATGTGGTCCGATTATTGAAGGCAGGATCATGGTTTCGAGGGTGCTCATATGGTTACTGATGAAAAGCACTGAGCCGGCTGATTTGGTTATGTTTTCCATTCCTGTGATATGAAATTTTCCGCCGGTATTCTCAATAAACCTGAAAATTTCAAAAGAAGAATCAGTCCAGGCTTTTGTATCATATTCTTTTCTGATAGCTTCCTTCCTTGTCCTCAAGACTATAGCACCATATTTAAAAATAAAATATAACCTGTTATCAAGAAGAATTTTCTCTGTAAATGATAAATGTTTCTTTTCAGGTGAATGATATGATGTTGAATCAAAATAACCTTTCTGCATCGGAATTTCAGATTAAATGCATTTTCAAATTCTCAATTTTTAGATGGTGCTAAGTTAATTCTCATTTTTAATTTTGAACATCATATTATTACTGAGTTTTCTTATCCATAAGATCGCGGTATTTATTCATAAGTTCCCTGTTCATATCAAGGGGTGGCTTAGACACATTTGGAAGAAATGATTTATACGGGTGATCTACTGAATACTCTGCGAACTCTTTCTTTATCTCCTCCAAAAGTTTTGGTTTTGTGAACAGATCAAGCGCAGTTGCAGCCATTACCCTGGCGCCTGTATTAAGCCCTTTCCAGGCGGCAGTCCCATAACCTGAGGCAACTGTTGACCAATGATGACTGATCTCCCCCGGAACACCGCCTGGGAAATAAAGTGTAGCCGTAGGCGCTATCATAGTCACTTCTCCAACATCTGAAGAGCTCCCTCCCACTTCAATACCCGATGGCTTACCAAGTGGTTTAAACTTTAGAGAATAACCTGATTCTTTTTCTCCAAGTTCTTTCTGAAGGGCTTTTGCAAAAACCTGTTCCTTTTCTGACCACTCTGGCATTCCGATCAGTTCTATATTCTTTTGAATTAATTCAGCCATACCTTTGCTGGAATGCCGCTGATGAACAGCTGTTATAACTGTTACAGTGTCGAGAGTGGTACCTGAAGCCAATGCCGCACCATTTGCACAATCAAGAACACGCTTGTACATCTCCTCAAGTCTGTCATCCGTATTCCTTATATAATACCAGACCGATGCTCTGTCAGGCACTACATTTGGAGCTTCTCCGCCTTCAGTGACTACGTAATGCATCCGGTATGTATAAAACAGATGCTCCCTAAGGTAGTTAGTTGCAACGTTCATTAATTCAACTCCATCGAGGGCGCTTCTTCCTGTCCATGGAGTACCGGCTGCATGAGCAGTTTTTCCTTTGAATGAAAAAATAACAGACATCACAGCATTGCCGTTTACTCCATAGCTGGTTGATAACTCAGCAGATGCATGATTATCTATTACAGCATCAACATCTTTAAAAACTCCATCCCTGACCATATATGGCCGGCTTATGACAATTTCTTCTGCAGGTGATCCAAAGAATTTTATTGTACCCTGAAGATTATTCTTTTCTAGGCTTCGCTTAACGGCAATTGTTGCTGCAATTCCTGCAGTACCCATCATATTATGACCGCATCCATGACCCGGAGCACCATCAACGACCGGCTGCTGAAGAGGGTCTAATGCTTTCTGGGATAGCCCTGGTAATGCATCAAATTCACCCAGAATCCCAATAACAGGCTTCCCGTTACCCCATGAAGCAACAAAACAGGTTGGCATTCCGGCAACTCCTTTTTCAACTTTAAAACCCTCTGCTTCAAGAGTTTTTATCAGGATTGCCGATGATCTGAATTCCTGCATTCCCAATTCGGAGTAATTCCATATTGAATCTGAAATATTTCCGTATTTTTTAACTATTAAGCTGTCTCCCAAATATTCAAGGGCAAACTTCTTTGCCTTATAAAGATCTGCTTTCCCGGAAAAGCTGTCTTCATTCTTTTTCTGAGAAAAAACAGTACAAGTATACAGGAAGACTAAAATAATTTCCAGGACTATTGTTTTTTTAAATGAAGTAGTTCTCATTCTGGCTAGAGAGGCTGGATCAGTGTATCTTTCATTTCCTGGTAAAGTTTCATGCTCTCCAGTATTATTTCATAAGCTTTTTCCTTATTCATGAATTGCTCGACAATAACATCTTTATGCTCAAGCTTCTTATAGTCTTCGAAGAATCTTTTAAGTTCTACCAGGGTATGCGGAGGTAATTCTGACAGTTCATTTATGTAGTTGACTGACATATCGTTTCTGGCTACTGCTATTATTTTGTCATCCCGCTCGCTTCCATCAACCATCTCCATTGCCCCTATCACCTTTGCCTCAACAATGCACATCGGATATACATCAATCGAACAGATAACGAGAATATCAAGGGGATCATGATCGTCGCAGTAGGTTTGTGGGATAAAACCGTAATTAGCTGGATAATGAACAGATGAAAAAAGTACTCTGTCGAGACGCAGCAGACCTGAAGGCTTATCCATTTCGTATTTGCCTTTCGATCCTTTGGGAATTTCTATTATTCCTTTTACAATAGCCGGGGCATCCTTACCTGTTTCGATACAATGCCAGGGATGAGTGCATGGTTTCATAAGCTCGGGTAGAATTTTTCAGTTAATTCAAAAACATGAAAATACTATTTATTTTGCAATATTTCATGATTAACATATCGACATTCAGTCTAAGTAAATATCTCCCCTGGATTCATAAATTTACATGAGGATAATTTTCAGAGGATTCTCTTCACCTGTTCAACAATGGCAGGACTATCAGAGTTAACGACAACCCTGTAAGAATAATAACAGCACTCCATCCGATGATGTTCTGGACAGGTTTGTTCACGTATGTTCCCATGATCTTTTTATTGTTGATTAACAGAATCATACAAACAAGCACAACGGGTAAAAGTATACCGTTTAAGACCTGCGACCAGATTGAAATCTGAATAAGAGGAGCATTCGGAATAAGAATTATAAGTGCTGAAATAATCAGTATACCTGTATAAAGCTATATAAAACTCTTTGGCTTCATTCCATTTCTTATCAATTCCTGCTTCGAATCCAAATGCCTCGGAAACATAAAATGCAGTTGCCAAAGGCAAAATTGTTGCAGAAAAGACTGAAGCAACAAACAGACCAAAAGCAAATACCTGAGAAGCCAGTCCTCCTGCCAGGGGTTTCAGTGCCAAAGCAGCATCTTTTGCCACTTTTATCTGAATATTATTCGGATGTAATGTTGAAGCGCACGCTACCATAATGAAGAACGCAACAACCACTGTGGCAACACAACCAATCAATTATATCCATCATGGTATACTTATAATTCTTCATCTTAAGGCCCTTTTCAATCACCGAAGATTGCATATAAAACTGCATCCAGGGAGCAATAGTGGTTCCGACCATAGCAATAACCATTGCCAGGCTCTGGGTGTTCATTTCAAGCTGCGGATGAATAATTGAGGAGCCGATCTCTCTCCATTGAGGCTTGCCCATTAATGCTGAAACGACATATGTTAGCAACGAGACGCTGAATATTAAAAAGATACGTTCTGCAATTTTATAAGTTCCCTTTAACGACCAGTATCCATACCATAATTGCTACCACAGGAACTGAAATATACTTGCTTATGCCAAATATCTCCATACTTCCTGCAACACCTGCAAATTCAGTTGTGGTATTTCCTATATCTGAGAATAATAATCCAATAAAAATAAAAAAAGTGATCTTTAATCCGGCATTTTCGCGTATCAGATCTGAAAGCCCTTTTCCCGGTAACGATACCCATGCGTGCATTCATTTCCTGAATTACCAGCAGAACAATGAATGAAGGAATTAGTGTCCATATCAGACCATAACCATACATTGCGCCTGCCACTGAATAAGTTGTTATCCCTCCTGCATCATTATCGACGCTTCCCGTAATAATTCCCGGACCCAGAATTGCAAAAAAGATAGCTATTTGCTGTAAGAGTTTTTTTATGCTTAACCTTGGAGCTGGCCATATCCTGAAGTCTTATCTTTTATTTGTTCTTCTTTTCCTTATAAGGTCTTCAATAACGTCATCAATAACAACCATTCCCTGTAAATGGTAATTCTGATCAACAACAGGGACTGCAAGGAGATTGTACTTTGAGACTATCCTGGCGATCGCACCTACTTTCTGCTCATCGAAGAGGTAAACGGGACCTGACTTCATAATCTGGCTCACATTTATATTTGGTTCTGAGACAACAAGATCACGTAAATTAAAAGTTCCTATCAGCTCATCATTTGATTCAACAACGAACATATTATAAAGTTCTGCAGACTCCGGTTTTTTGGCTCTCAGTTCGACGAGTACCTCGGCCACACTCATGGTAGGGTTGAATGAAAGAAAATCTGTAGTCATTATACTTCCAACCCGGTCATCATCATATTCAAGAAGTTCCCTTACTTCCTGTGAAGATTCCGTATCCATTTCTTTCAATAACATCTCTGCCTTGTCATCTTCAAGTTCATCGAGTATGTCGGCAACTTCATCTGCCGGCATCTTTTCAAGCACATCAGCAGCTTTGTTAACAGGAAGGTTTTCAAGAATATGTATTTGTGCGTTTGTCTCAAGTTCCTCGAGAACATCGGCAGCTTTTTCTTCATCAAGTGAAGAGAAAACCGACATACTTGATTTCTTACCCATGTCTTCAAGTATATCCGCCAGATCTGAAGGATGCAGGGTGTGTAGCTTTGAATAGCTCTTTGAGAGTCTGATATTGAGATTCGAATGATCAATTGCCTGAACATCATCCCAGAGGATAAATTTTGCCGGCAGATTTATTTTAAAAAGAGACAGAACTCTTTTTATGGGTAAAGCAATACCAATTCTCCGTAAAAGCCCTTCAATACCGATATCAACAGCAATTGCAAATGTCCCGGTTGGCAGTGTAGCAAGTCTGACATCATTGACCCTTACCAGCTTGCGGCCATTCAGATCCACTATTTGCTTGTCCAGAATATTTTCTACCAGAGTCAGTCCATTATTTACTTCTTCCGTGCCAAGCTCTATAAGTTCGGTGCAGGTCACATTAAGCATTTCCCTGGCTTTTGTAACAATAAAAGATTTAAAGGAATAGAACCTGATTTCCTTATTAATTTTAAGTCTGACGCCAGTTACGAGTTGCTGGTTCGGGTCGTTGGTACCCGAAGGCATGGCATTAACGAGCAGATCTTTTATTACCCCGATAGCATCACCATCGGCTCCAAAAGCTTCTTTACCGATTATGCCGCTTAAATAAAAAGTTGTGAGTGATGTCATATTCACCTCCTTTCGATATCTGGATACAGGAGGAAGTGAACAGCAGTTATGGCTAACCTTCTATACCAGGTTTAGATTAATATATTCGCAGGGTCGTCGTCCATTAAATTCCCAAAATTGATTTCGCGAACAAAAGTAAAATTCATCTCAATACTTTCCAAATATAAATTATAATAATTTATCAACTCTCAGAGAATACAGTTTGGAGTGCTGAAAGTAGAAGAATAGTTTGAAGTGAGCTAAAGTTTGGAGTGACTAAGGTTGAAAGGTTGAAAAAGTTGAAAAGGTTGAAAAGTTGAAGGTGTTTAGAGTTAGAAGAAGTCCGGGAGTACAAAACTTTTAACCCCCCTTTAGGGGGGCAGGGGGGCAAAACTCCAGGTACTTTTCTTTCAAATAATAATTCGGAATATGTACTGAATTTATTACTATATTAGCCTAAAAGAATAGTATTTCTTCAGTTTTATTCTTTTTTTATTACATTTGGACTCTATTTTAACAATATTTAAATTAAATAGTGGGAATTTTAAAAGATAAACTTTCGAGTTATGATGCCCCGCAAAAAGCTATGCAGGCTGGCATCTACCCATACTTCAGGGCAATACAATCCGAACAGGATACAGAAGTAATCATCGACGGTAAAAAGGTTTTGATGTTCGGTTCGAACAGCTACCTTGGGCTAACAAACCATCCTAAAGTTAAAGCAGCCGCAAAAGCAGCTATTGACAAATATGGCACCGGTTGTGCAGGTTCCCGGTTTTTAAACGGAACTCTTGATATTCATATTAAACTTGAAGAGAAGCTTGCACAACTTGTTCATAAGGACGGAGCTCTTTGCTATAGTACCGGATTCCAGGTAAACCTTGGAGTTGTATCATTGCTTGCCGGACGACACGACTACCTTCTTCTCGATGAGCTTGACCATGCTTCAATAATTGAAGGCAGCAGACTTTCTTTTTCAAAAGTGCTAAAGTTTGCCCATAACGATATGGATTCTCTTAAGAGTAAATTGAAGTTCTGCCATAAAGACCGTATTAAGCTGATAGTCGTTGATGGTATCTTTTCCATGGAGGGTGATATAATCAATTTACCGGAAGTAGTAAAACTTGCTGAGCATTACGGAGCCTCAATTATGGTTGATGACGCACATTCACTCGGGGTTCTCGGGAAAAATGGATCAGGTACAGCTTCACATTTCGGTCTGACTGATAAAGTCGATCTTATTATGGGTACCTTCTCGAAATCATTTGCTTCTCTCGGGGGTTTTATTGCTGCCGATAAAGAGGTGATCAATTTCATAAAACATAATTCAAGAACTCTGATCTTCAGCGCCAGCATGACTCCTGCTTCAGCTGCTACTGTCCTTGCTTCAATCGAAATAATGGAATCTGAACCTGAAAGGATTAAGCATTTATGGGATATGACAGAGTTAGCTCTTAATGGTTTCAAGGCTGCTGGCTTTGACACAGGAAAATCCGAATCACCGATCATTCCTCTGTTTATCAGGGATGAAATCAAAGCTCTGCAATTGACCCAGAATTTGATTGCTGAAGGAATATTTGTGAATCCTGTAGTATCTCCTGGCGTACCAAAAGAGGATAGTCTGATCAGATATTCTCTGATGGCAACCCATACTAAAGAACAAGTTGAAGAATCTGTAGAAAAGATTACCAAAGCTGCAAAAGCGCTGGGTATTCTCAGCTAGTATTTCTGACAGATATTTTTATTTTTACTCACTTATAAGTACCCCTCGCCCTAAAGGGGGGTTAATTTATTCTTTAAAAGTGTATTAGTCCCGCTCTGCGGGATTGGGGGGCAAAAAAACGCATGAAAAAGATTATTCTTATTACCGGGATCTCTTCAGGTTTTGGTAAGCAGACAGCTGAGCTTCTGGCTGCTGATGGGCATATTGTTTATGGAACTGTCCGGAGAGATGTTGATATCAGTCCTGCAATAAACGGATTAAAACTTGACCTCACAGATACTGACTCTCTCCGTCAGGCTGTGCAAACTATTCTTAAGAAAGAAGGCAGAATCGATGTACTTATCAATAATGCCGGCATGCATACAGGAGGACCTATTGAAACTTCGCCTATAGAAAACATCAGGCTCCAGATGGATACCAATTTCCTGGGAATGGTAAATCTTACGAGAGAAGTATTGCCTTTAATGAGGAAACAGGGAGGCGGGACAATTATCAATTTCAGTTCAATAGGTGGGTTGATGGGCTTGCCATTTCAGGCATTCTACTCTGCTGGTAAATTTGCGATTGAGGGTTTCAGTGAAGCTCTGAGAATGGAAGTCAAACAGTTTAATATAAAAATTGTACTTATTAACCCCGGTGATTTTCATACCAGTAACTCTGCAAACCGCAGGAATTTTCTGGCACCCACTGATAGCAATGATCCATATAATGGACAATATTTAAAAACTCTCGCAATAATCGAGAAAGATGAATCAAATGGATGGGAGCCGATAGCTCTTGCGAAAAAGATTGTAAAGATTGTCGGATGCAAAAATCCAGGCCAGAGATACATAATCGCATCATTTGAACAAAAGCTTGCAGTGGCTCTTAAATATATTTTGCCAGGTAAGTTATTCGCTATGATACTGGAGGATCACTACAAAATAAAATAATCTTGCTGTCCAGCGGTCGATAAAAAATAACCGGAATATATGAATGATTTTGATTTAAAAGCAGCTGAATGGGACCTGAATCCCATGCACCGGAAACGTTCCGAAGCCATTGCAAAAGAGATTATTAATCTAATTCCCTTAAGAAAGATGATGACAGCTCTTGAATTTGGTGCCGGAACGGGAATAACCAGCTTTATTCTTAAAGACTATTTAAAGGAGATCACCTTAATGGATAACTCATCGGAAATGGTGAGGGTGATGAACGAAAAGATAAAATCAAGTAAAGTTAAGAATCTCAAAACATTGAATTTCAATCTTGAGACCGAAGAATATAAAGGCAGTAAATTTGATCTTGTTTTTACGCAGATGGTTTTGCATCACGTGATTGATATTGAAAGAATTATTAACAGGTTTCATCAACTATTAATCCCAAACGGATACCTGGCAATAGCTGATCTTTATGAAGAGGATGGATCATTTCACGGTGATGGATTTACAGGGCACAGGGGATTCAATATTGATGTTCTGTCAGATATTCTGAAAAATAATCATTTCCGGGATATCTCTCATAAGACCTGTTTTGTTATCGACCGGAAAATATCTGAAACTGAGTCAAAACAATTTGAGGTATTTATAATGATAGCAAAAAGGAATTAAAACAATCCTATAAATCATTTGTTAAGTTGTTGCAATAGATAATATAGTAAATTTAGTATCATGGAAATAACTTTCGATGGAGGTAAAGTCGTTACTGCTCACACACATGGTCATGAAATAAAAACTGACCAGTCGGTTAACAGCGGTGGTCAGGACTCAGCTCCTTCACCATTTGAACTCTTCATGGCTTCAATTGGAACCTGTGCCGGTATTTATGTAAAATCCTTTTGTGACAATCGAAGTATACCCACCGACAAAATCAGAATCATTCAAAGTGCAGTGTATGATAAGGAATCCGGATTACCTGTCAATATAAAACTTGATATCAAACTTCCGGCAGACTTTCCCGAAAAATATAAGGCATCGGTGATTTCAGTGGCGGAATTGTGCAAGGTTAAAAAGACGATTCTTTCTCCTCCTGTTTTTGAGGTTATAACTTCAACAATATAAATAAATAGGGACGTTGCATGCAACGTCCCTACACATACGACATCCCTGCAATATATTATGCCAAATACATATTGATCAGCTGTTCATAGAGCTCCTGTTTACCACTTCTTGTTTCAGGTTCTCCCAGTTCGGAAGCAATATCTCTCAATTGAGCCAGGGTCAGTTTACCTTTTTCAAAATCTTTCCCTGCACCTTTATCGAACGATTCATATCTCTTTTTTCTCAGCTTAAGATAGTCACTGTCTTTCAGAATTTTATCAGCTATCACAAGACTCCGTGCAAAAGTATCCATGCCGCTTACATGTGCAATGAATAAATCTTCTACATCGGTTGAGTTACGTCTTATTTTTGCATCGAAATTGACACCTCCTTTTGTGAAGCCCCCTGCCTGAAGTATAACCATCATGGCTTCAGTTATCTCATAAATATTTGTTGGGAATTCATCTGTATCCCATCCGTTCTGATAATCTCCCTTATTGGCATCAATGCTGCCCAGAAGTCCTGCATCAGCAGCAACCTGCAGTTCATGCTGGAATGTATGACCGGCAAGAGTTGCATGATTGACTTCAATATTAAGTCTGAAATCTTTGTCAAGACCATGCTGGCGCAAAAACCCTATTATTGTTGCCACGTCAAAATCGTATTGGTGTTTTGAAGGCTCCATAGGTTTAGGCTCAACCAGGAAATTACCTTTAAAACCGATTTTTCTCCCGTAGTCGCGTGCCAGGGAAAGCATCATACCCATATGTTCAAGTTCTCTTTTCATATCGGTATTATGAAGGCTCATATAACCTTCACGTCCACCCCAGAAAACGTAATTCTCGCCACCAAGGGCAACAGTAGCGGAAATAGCATTCTTAAGCTGCGTTGCAGCGCTGGCAACAACAGCAAAATCAGGATTGGTGGCAGCACCGTTCATATATCTCGGGCTGGAGAAGAGATTTGCAGTTCCCCAGAGCAGCTTAACTCCCGTTTGATCCTGCATCTGCTTCATTACCGGAACATACTTTTCGAGTCTCTTTTCTATCTCAAATACAGTTCCATTTCCTACAACATCAACATCGTGGAAGCAGTAATAACCCGCACCAATTTTAGTTATAAATTCGAAAGCGGCATCCAGTCTGCTTTTTATTTTATCGTCAATTTTTGCGTCCTTCCAGGGAAATATCCTTGTTTGATCCCCAAATGGATCAGATCCGTCACCACAAAATGAGTGCCAGTATGCAATGGCAAATCTAAGATGATCTTTCATCTTTTTTCCACCCACTAATTCTTCCGGATTATACCATCGGAAAGCCAGTGGATTTTTTGACTTTTTACCCTCATATTCTATCTTTCCGATACCGGGATAGGCCTCTTTTTTTCCTTTGTAAATCATAATGAATATTTTTTATATGTGATTAGTAATAAAAGCCATTAAATGCAAAGGTCGCAAAGTTTGCGTAAAAAACGCAAAGAGAATCAATTTTTTATAACTCTGAAAGTAATTTCTTCCATTTTATGTATGACTGTTCATATTCTGCTGATTTTGATTTATCAGGTTCAGTGACACCCACTGCAGCCAGGCCCATAAAAGCTTCCTTTTCCGACTTGTAAAAACCGCATCCGATTCCGGCACCTCTTGCAGCACCTATCGATCCATCAGTATTATACAGATGAATTACAGTTCCGGTAATGCATGATAAGACTTCCCGGAAAACTTTGCTCAGGAACATATTTGCTTCACCGGCTCTCATAACCTTCGGATCTATTCCTGTTTCCTTTAAAATATCGAGTCCATACCTGAATGAAAAGGCTATTCCCTCCTGTGCTGCTCTGAACAAATGTGCATCGGTATGCGTATTAAAGTTCAATCCTTCAATCCTTGCTCCCGAATCTTTGTTCCCGAGCATCCTTTCGGCACCGTTGCCAAAGGGTAAAATGCTAAGCCCATCCGATCCCGGAGCAACTTTTGCAGCCATATCATTCATATCATTATATGACAATTTACCGCCACTATTTCTTCTGAGCCATGAATTGAGTATCCCTGTTCCGCTTATGCATAATAAAACACCCAGACGTGCATCTTTGTCACTATTGTTTACATGAAGAAACGTATTAACCCGTGAAAGGGGATCATATTTTTTCTTGTCAGTAATTCCATATATAACTCCGGAAGTACCTGCAGTTGCTGCAACTTCACCCGGATTGAAAACATTCAGAGAGAGTGCATTATTTGGCTGATCCCCGGCTCTGTATGAAACAGGTATTCCTTCAGGCAAACCTAATTCCGATGCCACTGATTTAAGAAGTCTTCCGCTTATCGAGAATGAAGGAGCGGCCTGGGGCAAAAGAGCTGAATCAAAACCAAAATATTTCATCAGCTCCGCCGAAATCCGGTTATTTGAAAAATCCCAAAAAATGCCTTCTGAAAGTCCTGTAAATGAAGTGCTTATTTCTCCGCTAAGCCTAAGTGCAATATAATCACCCGGCAGCATAATCTTATGTATTCTGGAATACAACTCCGGCTCACATTCCTTGACCCACGCCAGTTTCGTAGCTGTAAAATTCCCGGGGGAATTCAGAAGATGTGTAAGACAGTAATCATTGCCCAGATCATTTAAAGCTCTTTCACCATATCCTACAGCCCTGCTGTCGCACCAGATTATAGATGGACGCAATACTTTATTATTTTTATCAACAGCGACCAGTCCGTGCATCTGGTAGGAGATTCCTATTGCACCGATATCGTTTTTCTTTTGCCCAAGCTTATGAATACAATCAGAAATTGCAATTTTCAGGTTTGTCCACCAGATTTCCGTTTCCTGTTCAGCCCATCCGGGTTTCAAAGCAATAATTTTCATTTCATCTGAAGGTGAATAGGCAGTAGCAAGGCATTTGCCTGATTCCCCGTCAATAACCGAAGCCTTAACCGAAGAGCTTCCCAAATCTATCCCAAGTAGTAACATATTTTACAATTAGAATTAAAATTGGTCCAAAATTAACAATTTTTCTCTCTGTCCAACCAGTCTGCCAATAAAGTTTTTGACTTCCGTCCTGAAAGGGTAGTTAATTTTGTTAAAATGTTGACTTTAGCTCTCGTCAACGGGAATAAAGAATGGATTTCACCAGTTAAACATTGTACCGTCAGTTTTCCTGTTAACAGGAAGACGAGCCATCGAATAAGGAAATTTTGAAGCTTTCTTCTCATCAATATCCACACCTATTCCAGGAGAATCATCGATAGTAAGAAAACCATTAACGAATTGGTAATTAGTTTTAAACACCTCATTTACAATTTCCTGATGTGGCATATATTCCTGAATTCCAAAATTATTGACAGCAAGATTAAAATGAATTGTTGCAGCAAGATTCACAGGTGAGAGATCAGTAGCGCCATGAAATCCTGTACAGATATGATAGATCGATGCCATCGCTGCAACCTTAAGAAGGTGAGTTATGCCACCTCCGTGGACAAGCGGCATCCTGAAATAATCGATCAGTTGTTCAGTAAACAGATTTGTATAATCGTAAATACTGTTAAATACTTCACCAATTGCCAAGGGCGTAGTTGAATGTTGCCTGATCAACCGGAGACCTTCCTGAAGCTCACCTGAAACTGCGTCCTCAAGCCAGAAAAGATGGTAAGGTTCCAGCTCTTTTGATAGCCGGGCTGCCTCAATTGGCGTGCAACGGTGATGAACGTCGTGAAGAAGATGAATATCATCCCCATAAACATCTCTTACTTTTTTAAATAAAGAGGGTACAAAATTCAGATATTTTGATGTATCCCAATATTCTTCATGAGGCAATCCTTTATGAGCAGGTTCATATGATTTATTATCTTTTGGAACTCCGTATGTATCTTCAATTCCCGGAATACCAGACTGAACCCGGACAGCTTTAAATCCTCTTTCTATTTCAAGCCCGACATTTTCAATAGTATCATTGACATTTTTACCATTGGCATGACAATATACCATAACCTTTTCCCTGCTTTTTCCACCAAGGAGATTATATAAAGGAGTGTTAAGGGTTTTTCCTTTTATATCCCACAGCGCCATATCGATTGCCGAGACGGCAGTCATTGAGACAGCCCCCCGTTTCCAATAGACACCGCGATAGAAAAAGTGCCAGATGTCTTCTGTATTCCCGGGATCCCTGCCAATCAGCGATGGAATACAATAATTTTCCAGATAGGCAACTACTGCTTTCTCCATCCCGTTAAGTGTCGCATCTCCCAGTCCGTAGATACCCTGATCAGTGTATATCTTCAATGTTACAAAGTTCCTGCCCGGACTGCATACTATGACTTTTGCATCAGTTATTTTCACACTTCAAAAATATTTATAATATCATCTTATTAGTTTTTTCATTACACCATGATTTTTACCCTGTGCCCAGCTTTGCCGGCCGAAGCCCTGGCGAAGGCCGGTTAGAATCCGATCGAATTTCCACCATCTACCGGTAATACGACTCCTGTTATGAAGGAAGATGAGCCGGACACAAGGAATAAAGCAGCATCTGCCACCTCATCCGGTTTTCCAAGTCTGCCTAACGGGGTCCTTGACAAAACCTTTTTCTTACGTTCAGGATCCTTTTCCAGAGCCAGTGCAGACATATTTGTCTTAATAAACCCCGGAGCTATACAATTAACCCGTATACCATATTGAGCGAGTTCAACAGCCATTGCCCTGGTCATCCCTTCAATTGCGGACTTTGATGCAGTATAAGCTATCACATTCGGGAGTCCGTATTGAGAAGCCATAGAGCTTATGTTCAGTATAACTCCCGAGCATTGCTGTTGCATAACCCTGGCTACCTCTCTGGTAAGACTGAACATGGCAGTCTGATTTGTCAGAATGACTTTCTGAAAGTCTTCATCAGTAACTTCATCCATAGACTTTTTCAGATGCATTCCTGCATTATTGACCAGGATATCCACCCTGCCTTGTGTTTCAATTATTTTTTTTACAACCTTAGGTAATTCGGTGAGTTGAGTCAGGTCACAACCAACATAATCGGAAAGCACTCCAAGAGTCTCACATGCCAGCTTAAGTCTGGTTTTATCACGCCCGATCAGTATCACTTTAATTTCATTCTGTACAAATTTTTTTGCTATAGCGAAACCTATCCCTGAAGCCCCACCGGTTATTACGGCTACCCTATTTTCATGCATCTCATTCATCTGATCCTTCATTGTTTTTTTTGCAATGCGCAGTAAAATCTGCCAGAACTGTAGCTGCAAACAGAATCCTTATGCAATATTTCACGATTATTAACTGGTTAGTTTAGAATCACTTTTTTTATTCCTGAGCGATGAATTGCGAATAATGAGATTATGTTTCAATATAATAGTACTTAAATTAGCTGATTGTGAGTTCATTAATTTATTGATAAGTGAAGTAGCTGCAATTTCACCTATTTCCATAGCCGGATAATTAATTGTTGTAAGGTTTGGCTGAACAACCCGGCTTATAGGCTCATTATTGAACCCTGCCACAGCAATTTCTTCCGGAATCCTTATACCTGATTTTTCAAGCTCGATGATTGCTGCAACAGCTGAGGTATCGTTTGATGCAAAAATCCCATCAGGACGAGGCTTCATCTTAAGAATTTTTTTTGCAGCGTCGGTTCCTCCCTGACTGCTAAGATCACTTCCTAATACAAGGTTCCTGTCAAAAAGGATTCCCCTGTCGGAAAGTGCCTGCTTATAGCCTCTGAACCGATCAGAATATACGTTTCTCAAAAGATTTCCGTAAATATGTACGATCCGTTTACAACCCTGGTCAATTAAATGGGAAGTTGCTTCATAACCTGCCCTGAAATTATCTATTACAACACTCATACAACCATTGCACTCAACAACACGATCGAATAAAACAACAGGAATATTTTTTTTCAACAAAATATTAAAATGATCCAGACTCTTTGTATCGTATGAAAGGGATACTAACATCCCGTCAACCCGGCTATTATAGAGTGTGGAAACACATGAGATCTCGTGCAATTCTGACTCCTGTGACAGACTTATAATCAATCCGTAACCGGATTTATTCGTGACTTTTTCAATACCAGAAATAACTGTTGCCATAAAATAACTATTGAGGTTGGGTACAACAACACCTATAGTATTGGTCCGTTTCTGCCTCAGATTGCTGGCAAACTTATTCCGTTGGTACCCCATTTCATAAGCTGCAGATTTTATTCTTTTAATTGTTTGCTTCTTTATATGGGGATGATCCTTTAGCCCTCTGCTTACAGTTGAAGGGGAGATGTTAAGAGCTTTTGCCACATCATATATTGTGACTTCTTTGATGTTTTTCATGCCGGAGAAAATAAATAACAAAATTAATAAAAAATGATAAATATGAAACTAAATTTAATAATTCCTGCAATCGGTTGCATATATAATTTACAACCGATTGCATGTATTATTTTCAACCGATTGCAATTTTGTTAACAAGGAGCATTTTTATATAGTTTCCTCTCTTTTTAATGAAAGACTTTACTATTTTAGCAGTTTGAACTATCCGGTACTGGAATCTGATTCATGAAAAATAAAATTAATTCTTTGGCGGTCTTAGTAAGAATACTTTCTTATTCATTTTTAGCAGTTTACATTTTTCTGACCAGCAGTTGCCTGAAAGCTGATAAAATAAGTAATGAGCCCGGTTCTGATATAAATCTGGACACACTTAAAGGATTGAAAGATTATTACAAGGATTATTTTCCAATCGGGGTTGCAGTTGCGCCAGGTTCCCTTACCGGTGCAACATCTGCTCTTATCTTAAAACAGTTTGGCAGCCTTACGGCGGAAAATGCAATGAAACCTGCTCCTGTACATCCTGAAGAAAACAGATACTTCTGGGATGATGCCGACAAGATCGTAAATTATGCAACGACAAATGGAATGATTATGCGTGGACATACTCTTTGCTGGCACCAGCAGACTCCTGATTGGATGTTTAAAGATGCGAATGGAAACACTATCTCAAAAGAGGTACTGCTGGCAAGGTTAAAAGATCACATAACGCAGGTGGTGACAAGATATAAAGGTAAGATATATGCCTGGGATGTGGTAAATGAGGCAATCGACGATGACGATTCAAAATTTTTACGGGAGACCAACTGGTATAATATATGTGGTGAAGAGTATATTGCTAAAGCATTCCTGTGGGCTCATGAAGCTGATCCTGACGCCCAACTCTTTTATAATGATTACAATACTGAGTATCCTGTTAAACGAGATAAAGTGTATCGTTTGATGAAACAGTTGCTCGATGAGGGTGTTCCTGTACATGGCGTTGGGCTGCAGGGACACTGGAATATAAATTATCCAACTGAAAAAGATCTCCGTGATGCAATTGAAAAATTTTCATCTCTTGGTTTAAAGGTACAGATCACAGAACTCGATGTGTCAGTTTACTCCTGGGACGAAACTGATCCTTCTGATAATGTTTTTACTGCAGAGAGGGAATTGAAACAGGCTGAAAAATACGAAATGATTTTCAGAGTCTTCCGCGATTATAAAAATGTTATAACCGGTATAACATTCTGGAATATTTCTGATAAAAGCAGCTGGCTTGATAATTTCCCGGTAAAAGGAAGGAAAAATTACCCGTTGCTCTTTGATCAGAACCTGAAACCAAAGAAGGCATTTTTGGAAGTTATAAAATTTTAATCTCTGTGGGTCTCTGTGTCTTCTCTGTGATCCTCTATGTTACAAAACAAAAGAACTAACACAGAGAGTCACGGAGAATTCACAGAGCTGCACAGAGAAATTAAACAAACATACCATTTAATGAAAAAGTTACTGTTTCTTTTGATTTCTGCGATTTCCCCTCTGCTTTTCATAAATGCTCAGTCAGATAATGAATCTTTTATTTCAACTGATGCAGGCAAAGGGAAATTTCCCATTTCAGCTGACGGCAAACCGGCTCCCCTACTGATAAGTTCAAACGATTGGCCAGGGGTTATCCGGGCCTTCAAAGATCTTCAGTCGGACATTGGGAAGGCAACATCGAATGTACCCGAACTCTTTACCGATAATGTACCGCGTGCAAGAGAGATAATCATAGCAGGAACTATCGGAAAAAATGTCATTATTGACAAACTGGTGAAAGATAGAAAAATCGATATAACCGGAATAGCCGGTCAATGGGAAACATTTTTAATTCAGGTAGTTAACAATCCGCTTCCAGGGGTAAAAAGAGCACTTATAATTGCCGGAAGTGATAAACGGGGAACAATTTATGGAATATATGAAATCTCAAAGCAGATAGGGATCTCTCCCTGGTACTGGTGGGCAGATGTTCCTGTGACAAAGAAAAAATCAATCTATGCAGAGTCAGGAAGACACGCTCAAGGCTCTCCATCTGTCAGATACAGAGGAATATTCCTGAATGATGAAGCGCCGGACCTGACTAACTGGATCAGAGAAAAATTCGGCTATGTTGCTGTCAGTGAGAATCCTCCCATACCAAACGGGGTAGCTAATTACGGTCATGAGTTTTATACCCGTCTGTTCGAACTGATTTTAAGGCTTAAAGGAAATTATCTCTGGCCCGCAATGTGGAATAATGCATTTAATGAGGATGATCCTGAAAACCCAAAATTAGCAGATGAATATGGAGTTGTAATGGGGAATTCGCACCAGGAACCAATGCTCAGAGCTCAGAAGGAATGGGACCGTCGTTACATCAGAAATATAGGAACCTGGAATTATGCAAAAAATCCTGATATTCTTGAAGCCTTCTGGCGGGACGGAATAAAACGTAATAAAAATTATGAAAGTATCGTGACTATAGGACTCAGAGGTGCAAATGATACTGAAATGGCTCCTGGCGGTCCCCAGGCAAATATGCAGATGCTGGAAAAAATTGTGGGTGTGCAACGTAAGATCCTGACAGATGAGATAAATACCGATATTACGAAAATACCTCAGCTATGGTGTCTTTATAAAGAAGTACAGGATTATTATAAGGCCGGAATGAGGGTACCCGATGATGTGACTCTCCTCTGGGCCGAGGACAACTGGGGCAATGTACGCCGGCTGCCTACAGCAGAAGAACGAAAACGAAGCGGCGGCGCCGGGATCTATTATCATTTTGATTATCACGGCGGACCAAGAAGTTATCAGTGGTTAAACACTAGTCCTATTCCCAAGATCTGGGACCAGATGACCCTGGCCAAACAGTACGGTGCTGACAGGATATGGATTGTGAACGTCGGACATTTTAAAGGTTATGAATTGCCTATAGAATATTTTCTCGATCTTGCCTGGAATACTGAAAGACAGACCAGCGAAAATATAGATGAGTATACGCAACTATGGGCAGCCAGACAATTTGGGGAAACATACTCAAAAGAAATTGGGGAAATATTGTCTACTTACACAAAATATAACGGTCGTCGAAAACCGGAACTGCTCTCACCATTTACTTACAGTCTTGTCAACTATCGTGAAGCGGAGAGAGTTGTTGAGGATTATAAGACTATTACATTAAAAGCAGAGGAGATTTTCAATAAGCTTCCTTCAGAGATGCACGATGCATTTTATCAACTTGTTCTCTTCCCGACAAAAGCCAGTGCGCTTGTAAACGAATTATACCTTGCTGCCGGCAAAAATGATCTTTATGCCCGTCAGGGCCGCGCCAGTACTAACGATCTGGCCAATCAGACCAGGTTACTTTTTAAGACTGATACCAGTCTGATGGGATATTACAACCGCGATTTTGCCAATGGTAAATGGGATCATTTTATGGACCAGTCGCATCTCGGATATACAAACTGGGCCGATCCTCCTGTCAACAGCCTCAGAGCCATAAAACTTAAAGAATCAGAAGTTCCGGACATGCCGGCTATGGGCGTTTCGATCGAAGGATCTGATGCTGTCTGGCCAGGAGAAAAAAAGGATGCTATCCTGCCTGTATTTGATATCTTCAACAGGCAAAGCCATTATATTGATGTATTTAATAAAGGTAAAGGTCCTTTAAACTATACCGCTACTCCGGATAATCCATGGATAATACTTAACAAAACTAAAGGCATATTCGGATTTGACGAACGTATCTGGGTCACAGTGGATTGGGATAAAGCGCCGAAAGGGAAAAGTAATGGCGCTGTAAGAATCAAAGGAACAGAAAACGACATAACTGTCCTGATAAATGCTTTTAATCCCACGGAAATAACTCCTCAGTCCCTTCATGGATTTGTTGAAGGAGAAGGATATGTCTCTATTGAGGCCGAACACTTCACCAGGTTAACAAATGAAGGAACAAGCCGGTGGATCAGGATTGAGAACTATGGACATACTTTATCAGCGATGAGGGCTGCTGCAGAAGTTGATGCTGCTCCTGCTGTCCCGGGTAAAAATTCTCCACGACTTGAGTATCAGATATATTTGTTCAGCGCCGGGACATTTGATATCACATCCATCTTTTCTCCAACGCTTAATTTCATTTCAGACAGGTCAATGCAATATGCAATTTCGTTTGACGATGAAACACCTCAGATAATTACACTTGTTCCTGAAAATTATAATGCCCGCAACGGGAACGCCGATTGGGAAAAATCTGTCAGTGATAATGCACGTTTCAGTCATTCGACCCATATTATCAATACGCCAGGCTATCATACACTTAAAATATTTATGGTCGATCCGGGTGTTGTATTGCAAAAGATTATTATAAACACAGGAGGACTTAAACCCAGCTATTTGGGTCCACCGGAGAGTTTTTTTAACTAATGCTATGAGTATGAAAAGGAGAAAATTTGTTGTCAACTCTATGACTGCTGCTGCAGGCACAATTATTTTACCAACAATTGTGCCTTCATCTGTTATTGGTAAAAACCCACCCAGCGATAAGATCAACATCGGCTGGATAGGTTGCGGCAGGCAGGGAACCGGAGACCTGAGAGCAACAATTAAGTTTGATACAGCCATGTTTGTTGCTGTTGCTGATGTAGACTCAAACAGAGCTACGCTTGGGAAAAAACTTATTGAAGACACCTATGCAATAAGCACCGGAAATAAGAATTATGTAAACGTAAAGACCTATGGAGATTATAAAGAGTTGCTTCTTGATAAATCCATAGATGCCGTACTGATCACGACACCCGATCATTGGCATTCGCAACCTGCCATTGAAGCTGCACTGGCTGGCAAGGATATTTATCTGGAGAAACCAACCTCACTTACTATTGCTGAGGGAAGATTACTAAGTGATGTGGTAAGACGCAAAAAGGTTATTCTGCAGGTTGGAACCCAGCAGCGCTCAAGTACACAGTGGAGGTATGCTGCCGAACTTGTAAGAAATGGCAGGATAGGAAAACTGCATACAGTAAAAATAGGACTGCCAGGAGATCCATCAGGACCTGAAGCATTGGAGATGCCTGTACCTAAAAACCTGAACTATGATATGTGGTTAGGATCGACTCCTCTGGTTTATTACACTGAAATGCGCGTGCATCCGCAAAATAGCATCAATGACCGTCCGGGATGGCTCAGATGCGAGCAATTTGGAGCCGGAATGATAACAGGATGGGGACAACACCATTTCGATTCAGCTGCCTGGGGTATGGATACTGAATTATACAGGTCCAATATCTGTTGAAGCAGTGGCACAATTCCCAAAATCAGGTTTATGGGATGTACATGGTGATTTTATGTCAAAAGCTGAATACAAAAACGGAATAACACAGCTTACCAGTGGAGGTTATCCTAACGGAGTAAGGTACGAAGGAACCGAAGGCTGGATTTTCGTAACGCGTGGTGGCTATACTGCAACAGCTAGTGATCCTGTTACTGAGAACAGAAATAGCTTGGCGTTAACTGCAAGCGATCCGAAGATTCTGACATCAGTAATTGGCCCGGATGAAATACATCTGTACGAGAGTAATTCACAACAAGGTAACTGGCTCGATTGTATCAAATCGCGCAAAGAACCGATCTCACCTGTTGAAATTGGTCATCGGGCATGCACAGTTTGCCTGGTTACACATATAGCAATGAAGCTGGAAAGAAAGCTTAACTGGGATCCTGATAAAGAGAAATTCGTGAACGATAATGAAGCTAACTCTATGCTTTCACGTCCCCAGCGTGCTCCTTACGGAACTGACTATATTAAAATGTAATTACTTTTAATCGTACCGTCATACCGTCATACCGTCGTGCCGTCGCACCGTTGTACTTTCGCACCGCTGTACCCTTAATCCTTCTTCTCCCTTACGCTCCTGTAAATGCAATCATTCATATCACACATCCCGCAGGTATAAGGATTGTATTTAACATTCTTTCCGATTCCGATTATGCCGCTGATGGATTTCACGGGATCCATAAGTGCCGAGGGAGTTAAGTGAATACCGCAGTAATTATCAGGAATAAGCTGAAATAATTTATGCTGTTCTGCAACGTCCCAGCCACAATATCCGGGGCTAAAACGGTTAGTAATTCTTTCTCCGGAATCGAAGATTGTCTTTTCAAGATTGGTTTGCATAAGATCTGCCGCTGCTTCAACAATCTCGCTGCCAATAACGTCATAGATATAACCCTTTAAAAAATCTCTTTCCTGCATTATCTTTCTGCTGCGAATTCCTATCTCGTTGCCTGCAGTACAAAGAAAAATCGCCACAGAATCAGATTTTTTTATCTGATTAAAAACGATTTTCTTTATTTGAAATCTGATTTTATTTATTTCGACTGATTTTGTGTCATTGTCAAACCGGATTTCCCCGAACACTCTGAACTCAGCCTTAATATTGCATATTTCATGGCATTCCGCAAGTATCTCTTCAATCAGACTGGTTACAATCTCACGGTCTTCACCCTCTTTATACCCTAAAACAGCTTCAATCTGTGAAGAGTTTAATTTAAGGTCTTTAAAGTCATAGTGGAATGTCGAACTTATCATATTTGAATTTTGATTCTCCCCGGATATTCTTTATTACCTGCATAGACCTGATTCGGTTACAATCCTCTGAACAATTGATTCCCAGCTTAATGTCATAATATGAATTCCATTTATCCCCTGTTTCCGTTTAACAGAGTCAATCACCTCCAGAGCAATCTGAACTCCTTCCTCAGGAGCAGAATCACCGGCTTTCTCCATCCTCTTCAGTATTTTCTCCGGAAGTGTGACTCCCGGAACATTCGTATGGATGTATTGGGCAACCTTATAACTTTTAAGAGGTGCAACACCTACCAGAATAAATACTTTATTCATCACATTTCTTTTATCAAGTTGTTCAAGCCATAAATCAAGTTTTTCAGGTTCAAATATGAGATTAGTCTGGAAGAACTGCGCACCGGCGTTAATTTTCTTCTGATCTTTAATCGCCTGTAATACAGGATCTGATGCGAAAGGTGAAGTAGCAGCTCCAAGAAACAGTTTCGGAGGATGCTTGAAGTGTCTCCCATCCAGATAGATCCCTTCATCTCTCATTTTCCTGAGGATCCAGAGCATTTGAACAGAATCGAGATCAACAATATTCATGGTATTTGTCGGTGCAGGACCTACCTTCGGATTATCGCCGGTTATGCAAAGAATATTCCTGATTCCCAATGCATTCGCACCAATTATTGTCGATTGAAGACCTGTTCTGGTTGTATCGCGGGCTGCAATCTGAAATACCGGTTCAGTTTTTTGATCGATAGCTACCTTACAGCACGAAATGCTTGACATCTTTGGACGGGCGGAGGAAGAATCTGTAAAATTGATTGAAGTTACATAAGGTTTAACTAAATCAATGTCTCTTATAAGATTATTTGTTCCGGCGCCAACCGGTGGTGTAACCTCAGTGGCTACAACAAATTCACCGTCACGAAGTCGTCTTTCAAGATCTGAGACCGGATCTCCTGCAGGCGCAGGATGATACTCCGCATCACCCTGCCACCATTCCGGCTGACGGATGGTTTTGAAAACACTGTCCCATACTTCAGTCTTTTTGTTAATGTCTTTTGACATGATTCCACCAACAAACTTCCTCCTTCCAACCTTTCTTATCTGCCGGACCACATCACCCCAGGTCTCAGTCCCAACCTTATTCCAATCCAGAGGTGGCAATACTTCAAGAAGCTTTTCTTCACGTCCGGTTTTCAGCGCTCTCGTATAAATAGCGTACCATATACATTTACGGGTTTCGTCAACATAACAATTCTTTTCAGGGGATATTCCGCCACATGGACCATTCCTCATCCCTTTGGGACATTCCATTGGGCATATAAATGCTGTCTCCTGCAGCAAACAGTTACCACACATCCGGCAACCAAACAGTGGCCCTTTTATACTAATCTCAATTTTTGCAAGAAGTCGTCGGCTGTATGATTCTCTTTTAAACGGGAAAAAAGCGGGCTGCCATCTGCGTGCTGGTTTAATACCTGACATATTATGATATTGCACAAAAGTAACTAATTATCCGTAAATTACATTCTGCTCTGAAAATACCCGACAAACCTGACTGCAAAATCATCCTTTCCCAAAACCAGATCTGTCGCCCGGATTACAGCTGTAATTTTTTCAGGATTGGCAATCGGACATGTAAGTCCGTTATAGATTGCCAATGACATAAATGCTGAGTTAAGAGCCTCCCGGTCTGGCAAACCGAATGAAATATTACTGGCGCCCATGGTAATATTATGTTTGAGTTTCTGACTGACAAGCCTGATAGTCTCAAGAGTGACCAGACAAGCCCCTGGGTCAGCGCTGACAGCCATTGCCAAAGGATCTATAATAATATCTTCTTCATTGATTCCGGCTTTCAGGGCTCTCTCAATAATCATTTCAGCGATAGCCAGCCTTTTTTCAGGATCAAGGGTAATACCCGACCCATCCATTGTCAGTCCTATTATTGCAGCATTATATTCCTTCGCTATAGGCAGAAAAGCCTCCAGTGATTTTTCCTCTCCGTTGACCGAGTTGATAAGGCATTTTCCTCCTGCTACTTTTAAAGCAGCTTCAATTGCTTTTGGATTTGGAGAATCGAGGCAGAGTGGAATATCAAATCTGGCTCTGATAGCCAGAACAGTCTCAGGCAGCAATTTTACATCATCAACACCTGGAAATCCTACATTTACATCCAGGATATCAGCTCCGGCTTTGATCTGGCTTTCCGCCAGTTCAAGTACATACTCAAAATTTCCTTTCTGCAAGCCGGTAACAAGCTTCTTTCTTCTGGTTGGATTGATACACTCTCCAATGATAATAACCGGGCCATCCGTATCAATGGTCACCTCGGTAGTTTTTCCTCTTAAAACTGTCAGCATTTTTTTCTTGTATTACCCCTTTCCTGGGGCTGTTGAAAAAGTAGTTTATATTGATTTCCTCCTTCGTGTTCCTTGTGTTTCTTTGTGATCCTTTGTGGTTCAATGAATTTTCACAAAGGACTTATTAAACAGCTCCTCAGGAGAAAGGTTAAAATTCAACTAACAAGTTGTTTTAGATAATTAACAGCTCCCGATGGATCGGGAGAATAGAAATCAGCGCCTATTTTCTCACAATACTCCATGGTTACCGGAGCGCCTCCGATAAGGATTTTTGATGAGGAATGCTTCTCCTTTATAGCCTTCACAATATTTTTCATATTTTCCATTGTTGTGGTAAGTAATGCTGACAGCCCGATAACTGCACCTGGATTATCATCAAGCGCTTTCAGAAATTTTTCCGCGCCTACATCAACGCCAAGGTCAATCACTTCCCATCCGCCTCCTTCAATCATCATTGCAACCAGGTTTTTTCCAATGTCATGCAAGTCGCCTGACACAGTTCCGATTACAAACTTTCCTTTTCTTTTTGTTTCGCCCGACATAAAAAATGGTTTAAGATGAACCAAAGCGCTATTCATCGCTTTTGCTGCCATTAACATCTGGGGAACATATATTTCTTTTCTGCTGAACTTATTGCCTACTCTATCCATTGCAGGGATGAGAGCATTTTCAAGAATTTCATCAGGTGTTACTCCTTCTTCAAGCGCTCTTTTAGCCAGCTCATCTGCCCCATCCTGGTCTTTCATATTAGGCGGGTAAGGAGATACTTTATTTATCTTACCATTTTCAACGCAAAGCGCTAGTTTCTGAAGAATATCATTCATATAAATTTTTGTTTTATATATTGAGTATCGGGAATCATGCGTACAATATGTATTTCTTATTGTACTAAGATACAGTTTTCCTTAATTGGAGATTACCTCCGGTGAGCTCGTCCCGCTATTGCGGAACTCGGTTCCTCACTTCTAACGCTGCGCGTGATTCGTTCGGAATGACAACATCAATTGGTGTAATGTGATGGGGAAGGACAGTCTTAAAAATGTTCATTAAAGAGATATACTAATTTAATAAAATAGCCTTAAAATTTTAAAACTGAGGCTGCTTTTTACAGTCAGCCTCAGTTTTTAAATTAATAACTAACAAACCTAATTCTGAAAAACTAATATCCCGGGTTCTGAAAAGCAGCCTTTTCATCGGCGGTCATTTCCATGCCATCAAGCTGGCCTTGCGGTATAGGGCGCAGATAAAGATTTGGTAGAATGGAGCGCGTAACAGTTACTGCCGCATGGTCTCCTTTAGTGCTTGAAGCTATTTTATAAGTAGCTGCGAGTTCACCCCATTTTTGGGTGCGTACCAGATCGTACCAGCGGAAACCTTCGGCGTAATATTCACGCGAACTTTCTGCAAGAATATAGTTGATATCTATTGTTGCCGGTGTGGCAGCAACCATAGCTGCGCTGTTGTCAGTTGCTACTGCAACATTTTGAGCTCTGTTGAACTTCCACTTGCCTGCTCGTGCCCGGATAACATTAATCAATTCTCTTGCGCTTTTGCCGGGTTTTGTAGTTGCGCCCTTCACTGCTGCTTCGGCCGCAATGAAGTAAAATTCAGAGAATTTGGCAATGTTGAAAGGACGGGTACTGCCGGCATTTACCCCTTGACCCAGTGTGCCGGCATTGTCGGTGCGGTAGTTGCTCATTTTCCATGTGCCCGGGTATGTAACCCGGCTTGTGCCGCTTAGCGATACTACAAAATCGGCTCTTCCGGGTGTAGTCCCTGCACCAACATTACTTTTACCTGCACCGGCAGTGTAAGTAACAGGTATCCCCAGTTCATCAGGAAGGAAAGAAAGGATAGCATCTCCCGGAAAAACTTTCAAACCGTTTGCACCATAATAAAATGGGGTAAGATCGTTATTTTTAGGCCAGTTGCCACGGTAGACATTTGTAAAAGTGGCGTCGAAACGGGAATCATCCGTTTTGTTGGCAAAAGTGGTTTCAAATACACCAGCGGGAGGGGCCATACGTGTCCAGGGACGGCCCAGGTCCTGAACTGCTTCGCGCTGTACTGTACTTACTGCTGCACCAGACAGGTCTGCAGCTTTATAACTTCTTATTTCTGTGTAGTTCCAGGTCATCATCCAGGCGGTAAAATTATCAGCGCCGCCGCCACTGCCATATGTTAGGCTTGCTCCGTTGTATTTTTCGCTTGCCTGTGTATGGTCAGCATATAGCAACATTTCTTTGTTACGTTCATTTCCACCTACGTGTACTTCATAAAATGTAGGCATTAAGCCGTAACCAGCCGGACTGTCAATGGCGGTTGTTGCAACTTCATAAGCCTGCTGGAAATAATATGCGGCATCATGCCCGTCAGGGTCGGTTCTGTCACTTGCCGGATAAGTAGGAATATTATTTGGGTTTTGCAGCCACCATGCATAAGTCAGGTATGCTTTTGACAAAAACAAGCGTGCAACCGTTTTGGTTACAGTGCCTGTTAAACGTCCGGCATCCGGCAAATCGGTTACAGCAGCCAGCAGGTCCGGAAATACAGCTTTAGTGTAGACCTCAGGTACGGTATTGCGTACCGATGTCCTGGCCGGAGATGTGTTGAACTTCAGTTGCCCTGCGCCCATGTCCAATGGCACCCCCCCGTAGGTTTGTACCAGCATAAAGTAGTCGAATGCGCGAAAGAAACGGGCTTCTGCAATCAGGGATGCACTCAGGCCAACCGCAGTGGCATTTTCAATTATACCGCTGGCAGTGTTGATGGCGGGGAATGCATTTGACCACAAGGTGCCGATACCCCCGTCTGTGGTAGGAGTAATATTTCCCTGGCCACTGATATCCATAACCTTAAAGTTTGCATCCGCCTGCTGGGCCCATGTCGCTTCGTCGGTACCGGTTACGCCTGAATTATAAAAATAGGCATTCCCATAGATATAGCGCAGGTGGGCATATAGCGAGGTTAATCCACCATTAACACCCTGTTCTGATGCGAAAAATCCGGGTGCCAGAATACTGCGAGGCTGTTCTTCCAAAATATCAGAACACCCTAACAGGAACAACGTCAACATAGTTGATCCTATAAAAGTTTTTATATTTATGTGTTTCATAGTTCTCCTTTTTTAAAATGTCAAATTAACTCCAATTACGTAGTTCCGGGTTGAAGGTGCATTAAATCCTACAGTAAGTATACGACTACTGTAACCACCTGTAGCCACATTTTGGTTACCATATGAGTTGGTTTCAGGATCCAATCCCATTTCCTTGTTGAATGCTGAGAACATCACAAAAGGGTTCTGTACGGTGAAGTACATGCGCAAATTAACACCTGTATTTTTAAGCAAAGACTGGCCAAAGTCGTAACCAAATTGAATATTTCGTACTTTCATGTATGAACCATCGAAGTACGACTCACAGTTGATATACTTTGGATTGTCACCGCTTAATACACCGCTCGGAGCTGGATACTTGGCTCCGGTATTATCCGGCGTCCAGTAGTCCACTTTTATTTGTCCCCTGCGCCCGGTCATCAAATTGAGGTAGCTTGACCCCCCGTTAAGGGTGCTGACGAGGATTCCACCACTTTGAAAGCTCCCAATAATACTCAGATCAAATCCCTTATAAGCAAGACGGGTGTTGAAACCTCCCTGAAAATCGGGGTCAACATCCAAAATTTGCCGGTCGGCGGCACCGATTTGCCTTACCGGAGAACCATCTGCATTATAATCGCCGGTATAGAGCACTTTAATCATACCGACATTGCCGCCGGGTTCCAGGATACTTAAATACGGATCATCCTGCTGCCATAGCCCGATTTTCTTGTAATCGTAAATTGCATTGATGTTATGCCCTACGAACCAACCATTACCTTCGTCCCTGGTCTGACCGGAAGCAAGGGCTACAAGTTTGTTACGGTTGGAATATAAGTTAATGCCGACGTCCCATGTAAAGCCGTTGACATTGTCGAGGATTGTACCGTTAAGTGAAATTTCAAAACCTTTGTTTTGAGTTTTCCCGATATTGGCAGTGTAACTGCTTACCCCCGATGTCTGGGGCAAACCAAGGCTCAGGAGAAGATCTTTGGTATTCGTTACATAATACTCAATGGTACCGGAAAGGCGGTTCTTCAAAATGGTGAAGTCGAGGCCATAGTTCCATGTTTCTGAGAACTCCCATCCTAATGCAGGGTTAGGCAGTTGGGTAACATAGTACCCGGTAGCATAGGTGCTGCCAAAATTGTAATTCCTGGAACTTAAACGGCCAAGAGTACTATAAGCGCTGACAGACTGGTTGGAAGTTTGCCCGTACCCTACGCGGATTTTCAACATATCTATCAATGAGATGTCCTTCATAAACGACTCGTTCTTGATATTCCAACCGACAGATACAGCAGGATAGGTATGCCATTGAAACCCTTTTGCCAATCTTGATGATGCATCAGAACGGACAGTGGCCGTAAGCATATACCGGTTGTTGTATTCGTACATCACGCGTCCCATATACGATATTAAGCCGGACTGGGAATAACCTCCGTCATTATTATTAGTTACAGTAATTTCACCAAGAGACTGGCCCAAACTGTAGTATTGGAAAGCCGTCGACGGGAATCCCTTTGCTGATATGCCTGAGTTGAAGCTTGTGCTTTGGTCGGCTTCGTAAAGCGCTACTGCATTCACCCGATGTTTACCGGCAAAAATATGGTCGTAACTAAGGAGGTTTTGAATGTTCCAATGATAGTTATGAGAATTGTTGATTGAAGCAGTTGATTCTGTGGTGGCAATGCTGCTGCCTATTCCTTCTGCGGTGTAGTCGCCGGTGTTATTTTGCATAAAATCCAAACCCAGAGTGGCACGATACTTTAAGCCCTCAATCCAGGGGAAATTCACTTCTCCATACACAGAGTTGTATGTTGAATAGCCCCTGTTTTCGCTTAACCATTTATCCTTTAATCCTTCTATTACACTGCGTGTATATGTAAACTGTTCATCCAATGGCATTTTTATGGTTCTTTTCAAAGTTCCGTCATCGTTATACGGGTTGGCGATGGGCGACATGCTTAAGATACCATATATCCCTACCTGGCCGCCTTCATTCAGGCTATAGTTACTGTTTGAATTGAAACCGAATTTGAAATATTTACCAACTTCCTGATCAACTGAAGCCCGCAAATTATAACGGGTGAAGCTGTTTGTAGGAATCACACCCTGATCCTGGAGATAGCCGAGGCCGAAGCTATAGCTTCCATTGGCTGTGCCACCGGAAAGACCGAGGTCATGACTCATCTGGTAACCGTTTCTATATAGCAGGTCCTGCCAGTCGGTATTCACATCATCGGATTCATCCTGCGCATTTGAGTACCTGCCAGATGCTGCACGGAGCGCAACAAATTCCGGCCCGTTCATCATTGGGAATTTGGAAAAAACTTTATCCATACTTGTACGGCCATTGTAGGTTATTTTTGCCTTTTGTCCTTTTTGTCCTTTATTGGTAGTAATTATTATGACACCATTGGCACCACGCGAACCGTAAATGGCGGTTGCCGACGCATCTTTCAGAATATCAAGGCTCTTGATGTCGCTGGTGTTGATTTCACTGATAGATCCGACAAAGGGGATCCCGTCAAGTACAACCAATGGATCATTGTTTGCAGTCAGCGAGCGTGTACCACGGACGCGGATCTGTAAAGTTGAGCCTGGCCGGGTTGAGGTCTGCGTTAATTCCACCCCGGGCAGCCGTCCTTGTATGGCCTGTGAAAAATTAGAAGATGGTACATCGCGTAACCCGGCTCCACTAATTGATGCAACTGAACCAGTTACAGATTCTCTCCGTTGAGTTCCATAACCTATTACCACTACTTCCTCGAGCCCGATAGTGCTCGCGGTAAGCGTCATGTCAATTTTTGTCTGATTGCCGACGGGTACTTCTGTGGGGTCAAACCCAATAAAAGTAAAAGTCAGGATTGAATTCCCGGAAGAGACGGATAAAGTATAAGTCCCATCTGCTCCGGTCATCACACCGTTAGTGGTTCCCTTTTCAACAACATTCACCCCAACCATGGGATTATTGTTTGCATCAACAACTCTTCCGGAAACCTTTATTTGCTGTTGATCCTCAGAATAACTGACATTTGAGCCCGATCCCGCCAATAATGAACCAGTGCCCTGAATTAACAGGAAGCTACTGAATCCGAATATCAGCATGATTTTTTTTAAGCATTCACTGTATAAAATGCTTCTCGAAGGTTTTTTTACCATACGTTAGTAATTTAAGGGTTATTAAATAAGGTTTAGTAAATAATTATTATAAAATCTGCAATAAATATTTTGGTTCTAATTACAGGAGATGCCGTAACATCTCCTGTTTAATTTTGATAAACCCGGTTCATATCATAGGCCTCTATGTTTAGTAATCTTTATCCGATCAGGTAAAAGATATTGACTGTCTATTCAACAGAGTTAACGTGAAGTACCAAAAATATTAATAATATTTCAATTTTGCAACCGATTGCAGAATATTTTTTTATTCCAATGAGAACTCAGGATTAATCAGGCCGGACGAACAATCTCAGTTATGTAATTAATCACCTTCTCCTGTACCATCTAAAATAAATATCTATAATTCTGTCATTTATATTGAGAGATCAGAGAGGGATCAGGGATCAGAGATCAGGATTAGAGATCAGAGATAAGGAAAAAACATGGAAATAATTATAACTATAAACCAGGCACTAATTATGAAATACTCAATTATCATTATGTTTTGTTGTATATTAAATACTGTATCAGCACAGGGGCTGTTGGAAAAGCAGTTTCTATTGATTTCCTCCTTTGTGTTCCTTTGTGATGTACTTTCCGATACAGGAAATCCTAAAAAACACGGTTCGGCAGTTTACGTTCTAAAGTGTGTGGAACCGATTGCACAGATACCGGCCAGTGTGGAATTGGTTATTATTATAAAGAGGTAATATCAGAGCAAATTACTTTTGAATAAAAAAAATAGCTATTTTTCAGCCGGGAAGATATATCCATTTACGATGCGTTCACGATTTTACGCAGTTATTTCGATTTTTATATTTGGGGTACTCTATTGCTACACTGCTGTTGGAGTATTTATTGTTTTAATTCTCACCTTATTACATTTGAAAAAGCCCGTCCGCTTTCTCTTTCAGATGTGGGCGAAATCAGTTTTCATAATTATGGGCAAGAATTTCCGGGTTTATGGAAAAGAGAATATTAAAAAGGGAGAAAGGTATATTCTGGTTGCTAACCATGCCAGCCTTTTTGATATTGTTGCAATCACATCATTTTACCCCGGAATATCGTGGTTTGGGCATGAACGGCTTCTTAAAGTTCCTCTTTTCAGCAGCCTGTTGAAAATAATGGACTATGTCCCCTTTAAAGAACCAAACTACAGAAACACAAAACAGATGATTGATCAGCTTATTCATAAATCTAAATATCAATCTGTTGCAATCTTTCCGGAAGGAACCAGGACACTTAACGGGAATGTCAATCAATTCTACAGAGGATTTATTTATCTGTTCAGGACCAGAGATATTGAAATCTTACCGGTCACATTAAATGGATTTTATAAGCTGAAACCAAAAAACAGGTTTTATATAAACTTCGATTCAAAACTGGATGTTATTATTCATAAGCCGATCAAAAGAGATGAGCTGATAGAAAAAACAGATATCGAAATCATTGAAACCGTTAAAAAAATTATTGAATCAGCTTTACATTAGTATTAATAGAGAGTAGTAATAAGATTATTAAGAATTCCAAAAAAAAATTAAAAGACCTGATATGGATAATGTGAAGAAGGAGTGGATTTTTATTGTAAACCCTATTGCCGGGAACGGATTCGCAAAAACGATTGTCCCAAAAATTGAGGAAATGATCCAAAAACATAATATTGATGCAGAAATTGCATTTACTGAAAGAAGCGGACATGCCACTGAATTATCGGAAAAATACCTGGAAAAGGGATTCAGGTATATTATTGCAGTCGGGGGTGATGGCACATTTAATGAAGTGTCCAGGCCTCTGATTAATAAAAAAAATGTAACGACAGGTATAATTCCTGCCGGTACAGGAAATGATTTTATACAGATTCTTGGTTTCCCGGGACGTTTCGGTGACAATGAATGGGACCTCTTTTTTAAGAAAGATACAATTGCGATGGACGCCGGATTATGCAATGGAATGATATTTCTTAATGGTATGGGGCTGGGATTTGATGCCCAGGTAGCTGCTGAGAATTATACAGAACCAGGCAAAGTGAAAAGAGGGGGCAAGCATAAATATATCTGGCATATTATTAAAACACTTCTGTTCTTCAGGGAAAAAAGGATGACAGTTATCACCGAAACAGGCAGACATGAATCAGATTGTTTTATTAATACCATTGCAAATGGAAGAAGATTTGCAGGCGGATTTTTTCTTACTCCAAAAGCAATAGCCAATGATGGATTACTGGATGTTTGCATGATAAAAAAACTCTCTCTTTTTGAAAGATTTTCTATACTGCTTATGGTACCTGAAGGTAAACATACTGCTGATAAAAGGGTTAATTATTATCAAACCAAAGATATTAATCTTGAATTTCCGGAAGAAGTACCTTTTCATGTCGATGGGGAATTATACTTTTCAAATAGATTTAACGTGACTGTCATTCCGGAAGCTTTAAAAATAATATACAATTCCGATGGCAACCACTTTTTCAAAAGATAGTAATCCCGTAAAAAATTATATTGCTTTCTTTGACCTTGATCGGACCATAACCAGTTCAATCAGTGGAAAAGAGCTGGTCAGAGGAGCTTTCAGGAAAGGCCTGATGACCCGTTATGATCTTGTTAATGCCATTTTTCTTTCTCTGCTATTCAGGCTTAAGCTCAAAGACCAGCTTAAAATAATCGACAAAATGGTGAGCTGGGTCGAAGGTATTTCTGAAAAGACAATAGCTGATCTCTGTTCTGAAGTATCCCGTGAAGTCCTTCTTCCATCTGTTTATGAAGAAGCAAGATCCGAAATAGAATTTCATAAAGAACAAAATGCGAAAGTTGTAATACTCTCCTCAGCTCTTGCTCCCGTTTGTAATGATATGGCTAAGGATCTGGGTATTGATGATGTTATATGTTCCAGCCTCGAAGTTAAAAACGGATATCATACCGGCCGTCCGCTTGGCCACATCTGCTTTGGAGAAGAAAAGGCTATCAGATTAAAGGAGTATTGTGAAAAAAACAGCATTTTACCATCTGATTCCTGGTATTATGGGGACTCAATTTCTGACCTTTCAGCCCTGAGCGTTGCAGGGCATCCGGTTTGTGTAAATCCAGACAATAAGCTTAGAAAAACGGCAATCAAAAGAAACTGGAAAATCCTCAGTTGGAAATCCTGATTCACCCCGGGTTTCTCCACTTTTAGAAAACGTATCTGACTGAAATACCTCCTTCCGACCATATACCTGAATATCCTACCAGGTTAAGAGCCGGTTTCCAGTCAATACCTATATTAATCGGGATTTCACTGAATGTATATTCAATACCTAATATTCCATCAATTCCAACTATAGTATATGTTGTACCGTTTGTTCCCCAATAAACATAATTTCCGTTGTAGAAACCAATATGTGCCCCGCCACCATAATACCACTTCAGGTGTGCAACATCAAAAGCCTGGTTATGAACTTCATATAATCCTGTTACCACAAAACCCTGCCATCTTGTCGTCAAAAGACCTTCAAGAGCAACTTTAGGGTGTATAAAATGTTTAATTGTCAGACCCGATGAAAATCCGGCTCTTATACCGATACCTGTTTTATACTCCTGAGCACTTGCCAACGCCACGACACACACCATAATGAAGGTTAATATACATCTTTTCATAATAATAATTTAAAATTTCTGAACTACGAATTTAATCAATAAACTGTTAATTACTTTTTTGTTAACATCTTGCTTTTACTTACTTTTGAATAAAATGCCTGACAGATAAAGGATCCGTATAAATTAAATTATTTTAAAATATCATGAAGAACCAAATCCTGACAATTATTATAATGGCAACGATAATATCATGTAACGGGCCTGTGAAAAAGAAAATTGTGTACCCTGTAACTAAAAAAGGTGATGTTGTTGATACTTATTTTGGGACAAAAGTCCCTGATCCGTACCGCTGGCTGGAAGATGACAAATCTGAAGAGACTGCCGCCTGGGTAAAGGAGCAGAATAAAGTCACATTCGGGTATCTCAAAAACATCCCGTACAGGGAGCAAATTAAATCGCATCTGGAGAAAATGTGGAATTTTGAAAAATTCACCGCTCCCCATAGAGAGGGTGGTTATATTTACTTTTCCAGGAATAACGGGTTGCAGAACCAGTTTGTTATTTATCGTCAGAAAGAGAATGGCGATCCCGAAGAATTCCTTGATCCGAATAAATTTTCTGCTGATGGAACGACCTCCCTCGGCGAAATGGAGTTTTCAAAAGACGGAAGCAGAGTTGCTTATTCTATTTCTGAAGGCGGATCCGACTGGAGAAAGGTAATCGTAATGGATGCTGAGAAAAAAGAGATCATTGGCGATACATTAAAAGATATAAAGTTCAGCGGCCTTTCCTGGCAAGCCAATGAAGGTTTCTATTATTCAAGTTACGACAAACCGGAAGGAAGTGAACTTTCGGCAAAAACCGATCATCATAAACTCTATTTCCATAAGCTTGGTACAAAACAGAGTGAAGATAAGGTGGTATTTGGATCTGATATTGTAAGAAGATATGTCGGAGGATCAGTGACTGAAGATGGCAGATATCTTGTGATAAGCGCATCTGTATCTACAACAGGCAATGAGTTATATATAAAGGATCTGAAAAAACCCGGAGATAAATTCACAGTGATTGTTGATAATTTCGATAATGATCATTTTGTACTTGACAATGATGGATCAAAACTTTTCATTGTAACCAACCTGAAAGCGCCTAACAGAAGAGTTGTTACTGTTGATGCCGAAAATCCGGGAACTGAAAACTGGATTGATCTGATACCTGAAACAGAAAACGTACTCGATGCGGCAGCAAGCTCAGGATATATCTTCGCTCATTACATGGTTGATGCAATTTCGAAAGTAAAACAGTTCGATAGAAAAGGTGTCCTGATCAGGGATATAAATTTACCAGGGATTGGCACTGCTTCAGGATTCGCCGGCAAGAAAGAAGACAAGGAAGTCTATTATACCTTTACCAACTATGTAACCCCGGCCACAATCTATAAACTTGATCCAAAGACTGGCAACTCAGGGATATATAAGAAACCGGACGTAGCATTTAATGGGGATAATTATGAATCGGAACAGGTATTTTATAACTCAAAAGACGGAACACGAATACCTATGATAATTACCTATAGAAAAGGAACTCAGTTGAATGGTAAAAACCCGACAATACTTTACGGATATGGCGGATTCAATATCAGTGAAACGCCCGGTTTCAGTATCTCCATTGCACTATGGCTTGAAACAGGCGGAATATACGCGGTCGCCAATATCAGGGGTGGTGGCGAATATGGCGAAAAATGGCACCTGGCCGGGACTAAAATGAAAAAGCAGAATGTATTTGATGATTTCATTGCAGCGGGGGAATATCTCATAGAAAAGAAATACACATCGTCAGATTTTCTTGCAATAAGAGGCGGATCAAATGGCGGTCTCCTTGTCGGAGCTGTTATGACTCAGCGACCCGACCTTATGAAAGTTGCCCTCCCGGCCGTAGGTGTAATGGATATGCTTCGATATCATACTTTTACTGCCGGCGCCGGATGGGCTTATGATTTTGGGACCTCTGAGGAAAGCAAAGAAATGTTTGAATACATTTATAAATACTCGCCTGTTCAGAATGTAAAAGAAGGGATTAAATATCCAGCTACTCTTATTACTACCGGAGACCATGATGACAGGGTGGTTCCTGCACATTCATTCAAATTCGCCGCTCAACTGCAGGCTAAACAGGCTGGAACTAATCCTGTTCTTATAAGGATTGAGACAAATGCAGGACACGGTGCCGGAACGCCGGTAAGCAAATCTATTGAACAGGCTGCTGATATTTTCAGTTTTACACTTTATAATATGGGAATAAAACAAATAAAGTATAATGAAGATTAACCAACCTGTATCATTGCGCAATACCTGATTGTTGTTGGATATATTTACCAATTCAACAAAGACATGACCTCCTCAGATAATACGATAGTTTTCGTAGTAGGTGTTGATGTACAGGTATTTTTTTATGAAGATCTTACCCCTGTATCTTAAGGATAGCCTGTTAAAAGAAATATCATGCTCAAAGGTCCAGTTCTTGCGTCTGATACGTTCCTGCATAATCTCAGGATGTGAATCTGTAAATAAGCTTAATGAGTCGATTGAAGAGTAATCAAATTCTTTGCTGCCGTTTGAATCTTTGGATTTGAGCTCCTTTAAAAAATTTTTATCCCGGTAAAAGGAATTTGCATTAATGGCTTTTTTCATCATTGTCCCGGGTTCTTTTACCCAACCATAATGATAAACATATGCCTCTACCGGTTTGACATTTAATTTTTCGTTCTTGTTTTTCCTGAAACCCTGGGCATCTCTGAACGAATAGATTGATTTATCATTTCTTATTACACGTATTTCGTGGTTGTACCATTTTGGCGAAATACCAAAATAATCATAAGAACCATAGAAGTGCAAATAATTGAATAACAAGCCATCCACCATTTTGTCCTCATTCCATTTTTTCATTGATGAAAGAATAGTATCCAGATACTTTTCGTGAATCACCTCATCTCCCTGAATATAGAACGCCCAGTCCGAGTCCTTTGGAATTGACTGGAATGCTTTGTCGGTTTCTGAAGCAAATACCTTGCCTCCTATCTTCATTTCAGGCGAATCATCCCAAACAGTTTCAATTATCCTGATTTTTTCTTTATCAATACTTTTAATGAGATCAAGCGTATTATCGTCAGAATTGCCAACAGCTACATAAAAGTCATTGCATACAGGCAGGATGGATTTAATTGCCTCAACAACAGGATAATCAAATTTAGTTGCATTGCGAATAAAAGTAAAACCAGAAACTTTCATGTAATTATTAAAATACGTTTAAAATTGTCCGCCCTTAGTTGAACCGATAAAAATAGGAAAAAAAATATACTCCTGATCTATTCCTGCCAGGAATCGTAATTATTATTCCGGACAATAATGTTAAAGATAAAGATTGTATAAAAAATCTGGTGATAGTGTTTTGACTCTTCAGTATTATGAATTTTTTTGAAAAACTATTTAAAAATATTCTTGAGATAGATTCTTGTCCTTATTCCAAATCTGAACAGAGTTTCATTTGTCGGAAAATCCTGATGCCGGTTTGGCGGCAGATCAATAATTGCTCTGAATTCCTGCGGTGACCAATCAAGTTTTTTAGCGACATACTCCAGATCATTTCCTATTTCATTGACGGAGTATACATCTTCTTCCATTTTCTTAAGAGCATCTTCTCTTGAGATCTGACCGGAGACAATCAGACTTGACAGATGAGCCCTTCTTTTATCAAATTTAAATTTCAGAGGCAGATAATAGCTCTGAAAGAATTTCGTAAATCTCGATTCATAATGTTTCCCGCCATAATACTGCCATCCCAGCTCTCTCTTCATTATTTCAATAACATCATCTTTCCTGTAGTCAATATAATTCAAAGGATTAATAATATCCATCTTTTTAATTATGGTATAATAGATATATCTCTGAAAGAAATTTACATGGGGATAATCTTTTAATTGTTTTTCCCCAAATCTGTTATGAACCGATCTCAAATGCCTGTAATCCATTGCCTGATATCCCCAGTTTTGAGGCATAATGCATTCAGTGGCAAAATTTAACCCGTTCAGTACATACCTGATCTTGTTTTTATCTGCAAAATTATATAAAGCAGCAAAAATTGCATGATCCTGTGGAATATCCTGATCCGGAAGACTTGCCTTAAAAAACGATCTTTGCAGATCCTTCATTTCTTCCCAGTTCACTACAAAAGTGTGCAATTCAATATTTAGTTTTTTTACTACATTTTCAATGTTTTTCACTGCCTGTTCTGAATTCCAGCCGCAGTCGACGTGCACTACCAGAGGGCGTAATCCCTTATTAACAGCGAGATATGCCAGATAGGAACTATCCACACCGCCACTCAAACCAATAATGCAGTCAAATTCCTTATTCTTCTCTTCATGCCTGATCCTTTCAAAAATTTTATTGAGCATTTTTTCTCCTCTCTCATCCGGAAACCATATTTCCCCGGCAAGTTCGAGAGCTGAATTACAATGATTGCAGTTACCACGATCATCAAACCGTATCTCAGGGTCTGTTGTATCCATTATACAGCGGTTGCATATCTGATATGTATCTGCGTTCATAAAAATCAGTCAAACAGGTTTGAAATTTCTGAATAAGAAGGATAAGTTATCAATACAGCACGTCTTTTGCCATGAAAAATAAAAAAACTTCCGGCGGCAGCTGCTGAAGCTCCACCCTGTTTTACTGCCAGGCTGAAATCGCTCAGCCTGCCTGCTCCTCCGCAAGCGATTACCGGAATCTTGATTGTGCCTGAAATACTTTTTATCAATTCAATATCATATCCTCCCATTACACCGTCTCTGTCAATTGAGTTGATCAGGATCTCACCGGCACCTGTATTTTCAATCTCTTTGGCATAGTCAACAGGATTTAAACCGGTACTCTGTGTACCTCCTTTTACATACACTATATTGCCCTTAAAAAATTCCTTTTTTACATCTATTGAAACTGCAATTGTTGAACTTCCGAACTGATTAACAGCTTCTTTAAGAAAGTTTTTCCCCAGAAATGCCTGCGTATTTATAATTATTTTTTCTGCTCCGGATTTTATTATTCTTTCAATTTGCTGTAATGAATGTATTCCCCCACCGTAAGCGAATGGCATAAAACATTCACTGGCAATATTTTGAATTAAGTCATAAGGAGGTTCCTTATTTAATCTGGTTGCATCAATATCGAGGAAAAAAATCTCATCGACCTCCTTTTCATTGAATATTTTTACGGTGTTAATAGGATCTCCTATATAAGTCGATTCCTTAAATTTTACTGTCTTTACCAATCCATTGTTTCTCAGTAACAAGCAAGGAATAATCCTTTTTATTTTCATGCTAGTAAAAATCAATAAAATTCTTTAAGAGCTTCATTCCGAATTTATGACTTTTTTCCGGATGGAACTGTACGCCGAGAATATTTCCCCTTTCAATAGCTGAAGTAAATTCGATTTCATAAGTAGTTGATGTTAAGACATCTTCCTCAACATTTGCTCTGAAGAAAAAGGAATGAACGAAATAAAATCGCGCATCGGGATACATATTGTCCAGCAATTTGCTTGTTTTGTGTTGCCGTATAAAGTTCCAGCCCATATGAGGAATCTTATACTCCAAAGTATCCTCAAATCTAAAACGCACTGATTCAGCATCTATCCATCCCAGGCCCGGGAATGATCCTTCCTGACTGCCTTTTGATAATAATTGCATTCCAAGGCATATTCCTAAAACCGGAGTTTTTTCAACAATAACTTTTTCATTGAGTATATCAGTCAGATCCAATTCAGTCAAATTCCTCATTCCAGTATCAAAAGCTCCGACACCGGGCAAAATAAGTTTGCTTGCCCTGGCGATCTCATCTTTATCAGAAGTAACAACTGATTCTTCTCCTATCCTTTTTAAAATATTTTGTATAGAACCTAAATTACCGGTCTTATAGTCAACTATCGTTATCATGAAGACAAAAATAGCTCTTTTTTCAGACCGGTCAATACAATTAAACAGACCCTTCTGGTAAATCGACCTTCAAAGCTATTTTAGCAAGGATAGGAGAAAATCAAATACGGTTTATTCAATTAGAATTGACCAGCTTGCATAACTTCAGGGAGATAATGTGTTCTGAGAAACACTTCAGGGTGTATCTTTTCGGAAAACCACTATTGCATGTATTTTCTTAACTTTGATCAAATAAATTATTAATTCTCTGGTTATTAATAAATGAGGTCATTCAGAAATAGATATTTATATTCCCTGTTAATTTTCACATTACTCTCTTCTTTTCAATATTCATATTCTCAGAAATCAGATAAAACGGTAGTGAGTGGTCGGGTTGTTGATGCTAAGACCGGGCAGCCGCTTACCGGCACAAATGTTTTCTTTGAGAAGACAACCGTAGGTACAATTACTGATAATCAGGGGAAATACAGAATTGAAACAATAATTCCTTCAGACAAAATTGTCTTTTCATTTATCGGTTACGAAACGGAATCACGAATTGTATCCAAAGGAACAGATCAGAAAATCAACATAAGTTTAAAACAATCATCAATAGCGCTTGATGAAGTGAAAGTAAATCCGGGAAAAAAGAGCTATAAAAACAAAAATAATCCTGCAGTTGAGCTTATACAAAAGGTCATAGACAACAAAGATCTGAACAGAAAAGAAAAGTACGACTATCTGGAATACAAAAAGTACGAAAAGATTCAGTTTGCATTGAGCAATGTTACTGAAAAATTTAAAGAACGGAATTTGTTTGGAAAATTCAGGATCATCTTTGATAATATAGATACCACAAAACGAATTGGACATAATACGCTTCCTCTATTTATAAAGGAATCACTCTCTGATCATTACTACAGGAAAGATCCCGAGGCAACAAAAGAAGTGATCCTTGCCCAGAAGACAATTAATCTTGATGAATATCTTGACAATAAGGGTGTTTCAGCAAATCTCGATTATCTATATCAGAATATTAATATTTATGATAATGAAATTTTATTTCTTACAAACAAATTCTTAAGTCCGATAGCTAAAAGTGCACCTCTTTTTTACAAGTATTATATTATTGATACTCTGTCAGTAAATGATATTAAATGTGTAAGGTTATTCTTTGAACCGCGCAATAAATCCGATTTTCTCTTTCATGGATATCTCTATATAACACTTGACAATAATTTTGCTATCAGAAAGATCGATATGGGGATAAATAAGAATATAAATATTGATTGGGTACAGGATATCACTATCACCCAGGATTTTGAACAGTTTGAACAGAAAGGCTGGTTGCTTTCAAAAGATGAAATATCGATTGATTTTGGAATATGGAAAAACTCAATGGGTTTATTCGGAGAACGAACTCTCTCTTATAAGGACTATAAAATCAATGAGCCAATAGATGAAAAAATCTTCAGGGGTCCGGAGAAGATTGAAAGACTGGAACCATTGTCAAACAGAGCAGATTTTTGGGAATCAAACCGGTATCTCCCTCTGAGCAAATCAGAACAAGGAGTTTATACAACCATTGACAGTATAAAAAAGATCCCGGCATTTAAAAACAGAATGAATATACTTATGTTGTTAACTACCAATTTCCTTAATCTTGGTAAAATTGAAATCGGACCTGATGATAGTTTCTATAGTTTTAATCCTGTTGAAGGTTCAAGATTCAGATTCGGAGGCAGGACAACACCGGATTTCAGTAAAAAAATAACTTTTGATGGTTATGCAGCTTATGGGCTGAATGACAATATCTTAAAGTACAATGCCGGTGTAACTTACTCATTAACGCCAAGAACTATTTATCAGTTTCCTGTAAAATATATAAGGATGAGTTACCAGAAAGATCTCAAAATCCCGGGACAGGAACTTCAGTTTTCAACGGGAGATAACATATTCTTATCTTTTAAGAGAGGTGTAGACGATAAATTTCTGATGAACAAAACTTTCAGATCAGAATACCTTAATGAATTTGAAAATCATTTTTCATATCTCGTCGGATATACCTTTACGCGACAATCAACTGCTGGCAATCTGCATTTCAATACTGATGAATTTTTGTTACTGACAAATGACGTTAAGAATATTAATATCTCTGAATTTTATCTTAACCTGCGCTATGCTCCCAATGAATCTTTTTATCAGGGAAAATTATACAGAGATCCGTTTCCAAATAAATACCCTGTAATTCAGTTGAAATATACTGTCGGGTCCAAATCGATATATAACGATTATAATTATATGCGCCTTCAGCTGAATATAAGCAGAAGATTCTATGTATCAATTCTCGGATACACTGATGTTTCATTTGAAGCCGGGAAACTATTCGGTAAGGTGCCTTACCCGCTATTGTTTGTGCACAGGGCAAACCAGTCATATACTTATCAGAAAGATTCTTATAACCTTATGAACTTCCTTGAATTTGTCAGCGATCAATATGTTTCCCTGAATGTGGACCATTGTTTTAACGGATTTATATTCAATAAAGTGCCACTTCTAAAGAAGCTTAAGCTAAGAGAAGTTGTAACATGCAAGGTCTTATATGGAGGACTCGGCAGAATTAATAATCCTGATTATCAGAGTGATCTGTTTAAATTTCCGGTTAACAATGATGGTGTGCCCCTGACCTATACTCTTGCAAGCAAACCTTATGTTGAGGCAAGCGTGGGAGTTTCAAATATTATGAAAATATTCAGAGTTGATCTAATAAAACGATTTACATATCTGAATCATCCTAATGTATCGGATATTGGGCTCCGTATACAGTTCAGATTCGATATCTGAAGAAAAGGCCGTCAGACAACTTTCATTTAATATAGAAATCAAATGCTATTTTACTCCATGTTTCCATACCTTCATAAAATTCAGCTAAATTGGCTTTATCTATCCAATCTGCTGTCATTTTATCCGTTTCATTAATATACACCTCTTTATTTGATACATGGATGTTATACAATAGTCCGATATGAACTCTGCCGACCGGTATTGTATCGTCATTTATAAAGCCGATAAATTCAATATCCTCTATCAAACATCCATTCAGTAATTTGACTTCTTCATATAATTCTCTTTTTAATTCGTCAATTAAATATTGTTCTTTTGATTCCATAAAGTCTTTTGGATTCATATGACCTCCTACTCCTAAAGAGAGTTTATTGTGCAATCTTTTTTCTTTCTGCCCGGATGTCCTCCTGAATAAATAAAATGATTGGCTTTGGCGAACTCCGCGGAGTTTATCCCGCCAGGCGCGGGGCTCCGGCTCTTTATTAGAGATAATTGCATAAGGAATAATCTGTTTAAAAGATGGGTCATCTTCCAATTCGCTTCTTTTAAGAAACAGGCCATTTTGAACAATCCTTTTTAATACTTCACTATTTCCCTTTATTAAGCCTTTTTTTTTATAGGTCATTAATTTCCAAAGCTCGTCAGTCGGGAAAGCAAATACTAACTCTTCCATATTATTCGAAATTTTCGGCCCCCCTGCTCCCGCCTAAGCGGGATTAATTCTCAGTCATTCAATAAATTCATCAAGGACTCAGAATTAGTCCCCCTTTAGGGGGACAGCCGCGCAGCGGCAGGGGGTATCCTTCTTAGCGTGCTTTGCGGTTAAAGATGTTGCTGTTTACACCGCCATACTCCTTCTTATCGCAGGATGAGGATTATAATCTTCTACAACAAAATCATCAATAGTAAGTTGATCGAAGGGTTTTTTTGTGATGTGTAATTTGGGTAAAGGTTTGGGTTCTCTTGACAATTGTTCAAGAATTGCAGTTACATGATCATATTTTTCTTCATTGCCGTCACTGGGAGCATTTTTATTTATCCAATCAACAACTTCTAAATATTCTTCTTTTGCAGAGACATTTCTTATTCTTTTTTGCAGTTCCTTAAAATTATCTTTGTGCCATTGAGTTCTCTTCCCGATACCAGCATAAAAATGCGAATCTCCAAAAGTATGGATAAATGTTTTTGGAACCATCCCTGCTTCCTGAGCAATTACCTGGGTAAGAGCAGCATAACTGGCTATATTAAAAGGAACGCCCAGAAATTGATCACAACTTCTCTGGTAAAGCTGCAATTCTAACTCGCCTTCTTCATTAGCAGTTGCCTGATATAAAACATGACATGGAGGTAAAGACATCTTTGGAGTGTCTCCGGGATTCCACGAATCAACAATGTGTTTTTTCCCGGTTGGTTTCTTTCTCAGACCATCTATCAATTTTGCCAGTTGATCTATTTCAACAAACCGTTCTTTGTCATGATCAAAATATTCCCATCTTCTCCATTGTTTCCCGTAAATTGGTCCGGCATCACCCCATCTTTCTGCAAATTCAGGATCTTCTTTTATTCTCTGACCATATTCTTCCATAGCTTTGTCCCAGTCAGGAGAATACTTTGCAAGCCCTTCAGAGAAAATTCCTTCTTTTTGCATACCCGGAAGATTGCCTTGAAAAGCATCAGGTCGCCATATAGGGGCGTTATTGTCTTCAAGATATTTAATATTTGTATCGCCTTTTAAGAACCATATTGTTTCATGAAACATAGATCTTGTAGCCATCTTTTTAGTAGTTAATAATGGATACCCTTCTCTAAGATCATATTCGTTCTGGTACCCAAATAACGAGATAATCCCGGATTCTTTGCTTCCCCCTTTAAAATTTGAACGATTAGAAGTTAAAATTGCTTTTGAATGATCTAAGTATTGTTGCGCCATTTCATTAATAATTACAGTCTGGTTTTTTTTTAAAAGTAGTTATTATTCCTATTCGTTATCAGACTCCAATATTTATTGAACAGAAAATTATTAACAAAAGACCTTAATCGTTGTTCTTAAATCACTCCCCGGTGTGAGAGAATGCGAGTTTTAGAACCGAACAATGCGAGCATTGTGAGCTCGACGAACGAAGTGAGTCAAAACAGAACGAGAGTGCTCGCTTTCGCTCTCACTCTCGCTCTGTTTTAAGTGGTGCCACCAGGAATCGAACCGGGGACACATGGATTTTCAGTCCATTGCTCTACCGACTGAGCTATGGCACCTCCTTTTCGGACTGCAAATATATATTTCAAATCCGAGTAACCAAAAACTTTGGTAAAAAAATTTCTATTTGGAATCATTTTAACGATGTGGTACATTTGCATCCACATTAATAATATAAGATGGATCTCCTTCTAGACACACTTCCCAATGGTATCAGGCTCGTTCATTACAGGATACCCGGATTAGTTGCCCACTGTGGCCTTATTATCAATACCGGTTCCCGCGATGAAACATTACCTGAACATGGGATCGCACACTTCATTGAACATATGCTGTTTAAAGGGACAAAAAAAAGAAGGGCATATCATATCCTCAGCCGGCTGGAAGATGTCGGCGGGGAGCTAAATGCTTATACAACCAAGGAGGAAACTGCAGTACATGCATCTTTTCTTAAGGAAGATTTTGAGAGAGCCATAGAATTAATAAGCGATATAACCTTTAATTCCGTTTTCCCCGGGAAAGAGATAGAAAAAGAAAAAGATGTCGTTATTGAAGAGATAAACTCATATCTCGATAGTCCATCGGAACTGATCTTCGATGATTTTGAAGAACTTGTTTTCTCAAACCAGCCGATAGGTCGGAATATTCTTGGTACCCCTGGTTCGGTAAAATCATTTTCTCAAAAAATGATATCTGATTTTATTTTAAATAATTACAATACACATCAGATGGTTTTCTGTTCAGTCGGTAATATTCCCGATGAAAAAATACTGAAGTTATTTAAGACGCATTTTACAAATATTGTTACAGAAAGAAGAGTTGCAAGAATCAACCAGAGCTGGATATATAAACCTGCTTCAGTGACAAAAAAAATGGATACATATCAGAATCACTGCATAATGGGAAATCTTGCGTACGATTTTAAAGACAGACGAAGACTGGGGATGTTCCTTTTGAACAATATTCTGGGCGGACAGGGCTTAAACTCGAGATTAAACATGTCGCTCCGCGAAAAAAACGGCCTTGCTTATAATGTCGAATCAAACTACAATCCATATTATGATACGGGCATTTTTTCAATATATTTCGGAACTGATAGCCAGTACCTTGATAAAAGTATCTCTATTGCCATGACGGAGCTGAAAAAGCTTCGTACCTCCAAGCTGGGAACCATACAATTAAGCAAAGCAAAAAACCAGGTGAAGGGCTATCTGGCAAGAGGTTATGAGCATCATGAGAGTCTGATGTTAAGCCTTGGAAAAAGTCTGCTTGTCTTTAATAAGATTGAAAGCATCGAAGATCTGTGTAAAAAAATAGATGCTGTGACAGCATCCGAACTACTCGAGACAGCTAATGATATTTTTGAACCAACAATGATGTCGACACTGATATACAAATAATCATGAAGAGGCCCCCCATCCCCCCTAAAGGGGGGCTTGTACCCTATAATAAATGAAATTTGTTGTGAACACCGAACATACCCCCCTTTAGGGGGGCAGGGGGGCAAAAAACGAGAAACCATGAATAAAAAACTGGAACAATATATCGAACAATACTCGACACCTGAAGATCCTGTACTGGAAGATCTTTTCAGACAGACACATATCAGATTCATTAATCCGAATATGGTTTCAGGTCATCTCCAGGGGAAATTCCTTGAACTCATTTCTCTTATGATAAGACCCGAGTATATCCTCGAGATAGGTACTTTCACGGGTTACTCAGCAATTTGCCTGTCAAAAGGACTTAAGCCCGGAGGCAGGCTATTTACTATCGAATTAAATGATGAGTTGGCAGCTTTCGCTCACTCATTCTTTTGCCGGGCCGGATCAGAAGAACAAATTACCCAGTTGACCGGAAGAGCACAGGAGATTATTCCCGGCCTTGATCAAATGTTTGACCTCGTTTTCATTGATGGAGATAAAAGGGAATATGTTGAATATTATAACCTTATTATCGATAAAGTGAAACCTGGCGGATTCATTCTTGTTGATAATGTTCTTTGGGGCGGAAAGGTATTGGATCATGATACAAATGATCCCCAGGCCCTGGGTATAATCCGGTTTAACAAAATGATCCGGAATGAAACTATAACAGAAGAAGTCATTATACCTATTCGTGACGGATTGATGCTAATAAGAAAAAAGGTATAATGGCACAAAGGCTCAAAGGCTCAAAGGCAAGAAAGGGAACCTTAGGTATATGTATACATTTATACCTTAACCTTAACCTTAACCTTGACCTTAACCTTGACCTAAACCTCAACCTCTACTTCTTCGCGCCATTGCGCCCTTGTGCCTTTGCGCCGTTAGGCCTTTTATATTTGGTACAGTTTTTGCGTTATCTGAAATGTTAAATAAAATGGATCAGCCGTTAAAAATAATTATATCACTATGAAAAAAATAATGTTTTTTGCCTTGCTTTTTATTGGTATACTTCCACTTAAGTCACAGACAAACAGGGTTGATCAGCTTCAGTCTCTGGAACAAAATCAGCCTGCCGGTCAGAATGTGATGGCAACAGCTACGTTAAAGACTGCAAGCCGTTTGTTTGCAACAAAAGATGATCTGACATCTGTAATTCTTATTATTCCTGCTGACTCCGTAGTTTCGGTTTTGGATTCAGATAGCACCTACTTCCACGTAGTATTTGAAGATAATGAAGGTTATATTTTCAAACGTCAGGCTGTCCTGGATAAAATCCCGCTTTATAATCAGCAAGCTGCCCAATCCCAACCGATACAGGAAACACAGCCGGTAAAAGAACAGAAGCAAAGCAGGTTTTCATACCTCGAGAACAAATATGGCACGAACATGGCCGCCCGGCTCATGGCAGGAAAGATCTGGAAAGGAATGAATTCTGAAATGGTATCCGATAGCTGGGGTACGCCTCAGAAGATCAACAGGGTAATTAGTGGAAATATTATCAAGGAAGAATGGATATTCCGGAACACCTGGCTCTATTTTGAAAATAATACCCTGGTTGAGTGGGGTCCGGTAAGAAAATAATATTCCCCTATTTTAATATCTGTCACGTTATTTTCTCTGCTCCTGTTTGCGGATAAAAAAAAATTCTTATTTTTGCCCGGGAAATTGCGGGAGTAGCTCAGTTGGTAGAGCACGACCTTGCCAAGGTCGGGGTCGCGGGTTCGAGTCCCGTCTCCCGCTCAAAAAGAAGGCTTTGCAAATAGCCTTTTTATTTACGAATACCTACGACATGTTTATATGGAGGGTATCTGCTTTGTTTTACCTTTTTTATCCAACTTGAAGTAAATTATTTTAACTTTCGAGCCTTGTACATTACTATTTCAACTTACCCTTAATAAATTTACTATGAAACATTCTTTATCATTTATCATGATGTTAATGACAATTGGCCTTGTCTCATTTGCACCTCAAAACAAAGAGGCCGGACTATCAATACCATGTGAGAAGTACACATTGCCGAATGGCTTAACCGTTGTACTGAATGTAGATAAATCTGATCCTATTGCGGCACTGGCTGTATATTATCACGTTGGATCAAGCAGAGAAGTTCCAGGCAAGACCGGTTTCGCCCATCTTTTTGAACATATGATGTTTCAGAAGTCTGAGAATGTCGGAGAGGATCAGTTTTTTAAAAACATTCAGGGCGCAGGAGGAACATTAAATGGCAGCACTAACCAGGACAGAACCAATTATTACGAGGTCGTTCCGAAAAATGCACTCGAAATGGCTATGTGGATGGAATCTGACAGAATGGGTTACCTTGAAAATACAGTTACAAAAGCCGCCCTTGTAAACCAGCAGAATGTAGTGCAGAATGAGAAAAGAGAAAGCGTCGACAATGCTGCCTATGGGTTTAATCAGGGTCTCATAGGGAAAAATCTATACCCGAAAGGCCATCCCTACAGCTGGACTGTAATCGGAGAAATGGAAGACCTAACCAGCGCCACAGTCGATGATGTCAGGGCATTTCATAAAAAATTCTACGCGCCAAACAATGCCACTCTTGTTATTTCAGGAGATATCAATAAGGAAGAAGTTAAGGCTATGATTGTTAAATATTTCGGCGAAATACCAGCCGGAGAAAAAATAGAAAAGAGGGGCCCTATGCCTGTCACACTTCCCTCAACAGTAAGGCTTTATCACGAAGATAATTTTGCCAAGGTACCGCAATTAACGATGGTATTTCCAACAGTTGAGAGATACTCTAAAGATTCATATGCGCTCAATTTTCTTGGTGACTTGCTGGCTGGCACTAAAAAATCTCCTCTCTATGTTATATTGGTGAAAGATAAAAAACTTACATCAAGGGTCATGACAAGAAACGGATCGCAGGAGTTGGCAGGAAGCTTTACCATTTCTGTTACAGCCAATCCTGAAGTTAATCTAACCGATGTTGAGAAAGCTATATTTGAAGGGTTTGACAAATTTGAGAAAGATGGTTTTACGGAAGAGGATCTCACAAGGATTAAAGCCGGTTATGAAACTCGTTTCTATAACACCTTCGCAAGTGTCCAGGGAAAAGCATTCCAGTTTGCAGAATATACAATGAATACCGGCGATCCCCAATATTATAAAAAGGACCTGGCGGCTATTCAGGCTGTTACAATGGCTGATGTAAAAGCTGTATTCAAAAAATATATAAAAGGAAAGAATTTTATCGAAACCAGTTTTGTACCGAAAGGTCAGACAAACCTGATTGTTGAAGCATCTAAAAATGCAGGAATTGTTGAGGAAGATGTTACAAAAGCTGCCGAAGTCAAAGCTGCTGTAACCTCAGAAGAACCTATTGTTAAAACACCAACCAAACTCAACAGGTCTGTTATTCCTGAAATAGGACCTGACCCTGAAGTTACTATTCCTGCTCCCTGGAAGGCATCACTTCCCAATGGAATGAAGATATGGGGAATATTGCAGAATGAATTGCCCCTGGTTCAGTATTCTGTTGTTATTGATGGCGGTCGTATGCTCGATAAGGTTGAAAAAGCCGGGGTTGCCAATCTGGTTGCAGCAATGATGAATGAGGGGACGAAAAACAAAACTCCTGAACAACTAGAAGATGCAATTGGATTACTGGGGGCCTCAATAAGAGTATCTTCTGGCAATGAAGATATTACAATAGATGTAAGTTCGCTCGCTAAAAACTTTGAAAAAACACTGACACTTGTCCAGGAAATTCTTCTCGAACCAAGATGGGATGAAGAGCAGTTTGCCCTGGCTAAGAGCCGCATAATAAATAATCTTAAACGGAATGCTGCAAGTCCTGATTATCTTGCTTCCAGTACGCTCAATAAATTAATGTTCGGGGATAATATCCTTGCCATTGATGCTACAGGTACCGAAGCCTCCGTAACAGCTATCACAATTGATGATCTCAAAGAATATTATAATAAATATTTCTCTCCGTCAGTTGCGAAATTCCTGGTTGTTGGAGATATCGATCCATTAAAAGTCAAAGTTGCCCTTGCAGATATGAATCAGAAATGGCAGCCGAAAGATGTCGTTATTCCTGAAATTAAGGTCCCTGGTCCACCGGACAAATCCCAGATTTATTTTGTTGATGTCCCGGGGGCAAAGCAATCTGTTATATCAATCGGGGCACCCTCTGTTCCCAGAACCAATCCTGATTATTATTCTGCAACGGTTGCCAACTACAAACTCGGGGGCTCATTCAATGGTATCTTCAATCTGATTCTCCGCGAGGAAAAAGGATTTACTTACGGAGCCAGATCAGGCTTTTACGGAGCAAAAAATTATGGATCGTTTACTGCCTCTTCGAGGGTTCGTACAAATTCGACTCTTGAGTCTGTGACAATTTTTAAAACGGAAATGGAGAAATACCGTAAGAATATTCCACAGGAGTACGTCGATTTTACAAAATCTTCACTATTAAAGAACAATGCTCTCAGGTTTGAAACGCTTGGCAGTCTGCTTGGTATGCTTAACACTATGACTTCATATAATCTGCCTGCTAACTATATCAAACAGGAAGAATCCTTTGTTAAAGGGCTTACTGTGGAAAAGCTGCTGGGCCTGGCCAATAAATTTATCGATCCTTCAAAAATGTATTATGTTGTTGTGGGAGATGCCAAAACCCAACTTGAAGATCTTGAGAAAGTTGGTTTTGGAAAACCAATATTGGTGAAATAAAATAATTGACTCAGTAATTCTGTGTATTCTTCTGTGATCTTTGGGCAAGTTCTCTAATTACTTTTTAATTACACGAGGTACAAGAGATGAGAGTGAGAGCCACAGAGTTTTTAATGACCTGCAACATCGTCAATTGTTTTTATTAAGAATTTTTTATTATAAATTTGCCCGACCTAAATATTCCGCCCGGATGGTGGAATTCCCGCAAGAGCGGGACAGGGTCCGACACGCAGGACTTTGTTGATTGATATATAATAAGATAATTCCGCCCGGATGGTGGAATTCCCGCCAGAGCGGGACAGGGTCCGACACGCAGGACTATGTTGATTGAGATATAATAAGATAATTCCGCCCGGATGGTGGAATGGTAGACACGCAGGACTTAAAATCCTGTGACCATAACGGTTGTGCGGGTTCAAGTCCCGCTCCGGGTACCACTTCAACACGAAACCCTCTGAATATCAATTAATTCAGAGGGTTTATTTTCTTCAGGGTAAGAGTCATCCTGAACCATGTATTTAAAACAGTTTCATGGGATATCATCTAACAAAAAACATCAATTAAAATATTTCATTCCATCTTGTGCCTTTTTACAAGGTCAATCCATGTTGCAGTTAATCTCTTATGCTACACTTTATCAATCAGATTGAATCTATGCTATTTTTGTTATCCTTTTTACTTTAAACTCTCAACTGTATTTGCAGGGTAGTCTGATGTGTGCGATACGACTTGCAGAGTAGCATCTTTGAGTCCTGGGGATACTGCACTTATTCGAATATTCCCGCTTTTTTAGGGTGGATTGAATTACTGCAAGTGCCAGTCCGTTAAAGGCATTTCGCTGTTTACTTTTCATCATCGTTTTGTCTGCCCCGTTGCCATTATCTGTACCTGCCAATACTCCCTCACCCTCAACTTTAAATTCAATAGGGTTATTCGCGTCAGGAACAACTAATCCATTTTGATCAATAATTTCTACTTTAATATTTATGATATCATGCGCATCTGCGCTAATATCAACTCTATCCGCTGATAGACGTATAGCCGCGGGTTTGGAAGTAGTGCTTACTTCCTCATTTACGATTATTCCATTTTTTTTGCCAATTACTTTCAATGTTCCCGGTTCATAAGGTACATCCCATGAGAGGTGCAGATCTGATGTAGTTGCCGTTACATATGGATTAGCATATACTGCTCCTGCTGTAGGGGAGGACCATATAAGACTTTGTTGCGGAAATTGAAGTGTCTTTAAACCAAAGGATTTCCCATTAAGAAAAAGTTCAACACTATCACAATTAGTATAAACAATTACAGGAACAATCTTGCCTTCATTGCCAGCCCAATTCCAATGAGGAAAAACATGAGCCATTGGTTTTGTGGTCCATATGCTCTGCCAAAAATAATACCCGTCTTTGGGAAAACCACAAAGATCAAGGACACCTGAACTTCCACTTTTATTTGGCCAACGACTTTCTCCAATATAATCTTTACCAGTCCACATAAAATCACCTATGACATAGTCATTTACTGCAACAAATCGCCATTGCTGCGAGGCTGCGACCATCCTGGTTCTATAATCAGCTGAACGTCCTGGGGCTGCAGGCGCCTCGCCATTTTGAATAGTTGGTTTATTGAAACTGAAACCAAACGGACTATACGACCCACGAACTCCCCCAACATTACTAACTTCTGTTCCTACCATTTTCCATTTTGGATGGTCGACCTTATCAACGCTATAATACAATTCCCTTCGTCCCCTCCAGCGGCTAACGTAATTATACCCTATAAGGTCCTGCATATCAAGAAACCCAGGCAATGCAGTAAGTTCAGTGTGTTCTATCCTGTCATTTGCTACCAGAACTGGTCGTATAATGTCTAATTTATGAAATTCATCAAGTAAGTTTTTCAATATTACCTGACCTCTTTCGTCACCTGCGTCAACAATTTCATTACCAGCACTCCACATTACAACCGATGGATGATTCCTATCCCGAAGGACAAAGGAAGTCAAATCTGATTTCCAGTTTTCTTCAAAATACAAATGATAAGCGTATTTCACATTCCCTTGAATTTTTGGTCTCATCCATTCATCAAAAAGTTCATCCATTACCAGGAATCCCATCTTGTCACACAGGTCAAGAAATTCAGAAGAAGGTGGGTTATGAGCTGTACGGATAGCATTGCATCCCATGGCTTTTAATTCTTCCAAATACCTTTCCCATGCCCGAGCAGGAACTGCAGTGCCAAGAGAACCTGCATCGTGATGTAAGGCCATACCTTTCATCTTTACCTGCTCCCCGTTAAGAAGAAAGCCTTTATTAAGATCGTATTCGATTTTCCGAATGCCAAAAGTTGAAACAACATTGTCATTTACTTTTGTATCCTCTATTATAGATGACTGAAGAGTATATAATGTAGGACTTTCCACTGACCAAAGTGAAGGAGAATTAAACTTTATGACTTGTTCAACGTCAGTTTTGCTTGATGCTGGCAGTGAAGCACGTGTGTCCAAAGTTGTTACTTCTTTGCCTGTCTTATCTTTGACAACAGCCCTCAAAACAATTTGTTTAGCAACAGGAAGTTTGTTTTCAATTGTAGAATAAACTTTAACCACTGCATACTTTGTATCTACTATGGGTGTGTAAATATATGTTCCCCATTGAGCTATATGAACAGGGTTGGCAATATTTAACCATACATGGCGATAAATGCCTGAACCTGAATACCAGCGACTGTTTGGCTGAAGTGAATTATCGACTCTGACAGCTATTACGTTTTCTCCTTCTTTAACAAAGGGAGTCAGATCATAGTAAAAACCTGTATAGCCATAGGGATGTTTGCCCAAGTGCTGTCCGTTTATCCAGACATCACTGTTCATATAAACTCCTTCAAATTCAATCCAGAATTGCTGATCCTTCGGAATTGAGGAAAGGTTAAAATGTTTGCGATACCATCCGATTCCTGTTGGAAGATAACCTCCATCTCCATTTGTCGATGCATCTTGTTTAAATTCACCTTCTATGCTCCAATCGTGTGGAAGATTAAGTGTTCTCCATTTGCTGTCATCAAAACTCTTTGTTTCAGCACTTTTCACATCTGTCTGTATGAATTTCCAATTATAATCCATAAGCAAACGTTGATGCGTGTCTGGAATAGCAGACCAAACATTAAAAGAAAGAATGTTTAGAAAGACCAAACTGAGAATAATTACATTTTTCTTCATAATATGACTTAATAAATTACTTAATTGATTTATTTGCACCACAATTAATCCGGCATATAAACAAAAACCTTTCAATTAGGCTATTTATGCCCAACGCCACAAAATTCTAAAGTTAGCCTAAATCACCCTTATTATCAGCATCTTTCTGAACCTTTCTCCAGAATTCTTCATCAAAGATTGCAGCAAGAGCATCTATGTCAACTTTTGTTTGTGACTTGGTAAACTCAAAAGTTCCATAAAGGTTAACATGCTGCCAAGCGACTGGTGAGATAGCCTTTATGATTTCATAAGTTCGTTTACACTTTCTAAGCAAAATACTGTGTCAAGAGTTCGTTTACATTCTTCATACTTGCCCCTAGGGGGGTTGGGGGTCAAAATACGACAATAATTGGTTTCCATTACTTACAATAAGAGCATCACCTTTTTCACAGTGATGCTCTCTAAGATCCTCAATTATTCTTCTTTACTGATTTCTTATTTTCACTATATAAATGGTTACTAACTTACCTGAGCAACCCAATCCAAAGGATTGTGCAGTCCAAGCTCCAGATGTATTTCCACCGGCTCATTCTCCGGCAAGTGCAGTTCACAGTCTGCTTTGCCATTTTTGAACGCTCCTAAAACTCCTGAAGGTGCAGTAACATTTTCAATTCCATAGCGGGCAATCAATGTAATGTCCTGTTTTTTCATGGATGTGATGGTAATATCTACTGTTCTTGCTTCCATGTCCCAGGTTAGCTTATTGATTCTTGCAAAAGTACGGGCCAGCATTCCGTTGATTGCTCCCTTTACCAGCGTGGGAGGAAGCGCGGGAAGCACCTCGATCACACCTGGACGTGAGTAGGCAAGCATTTCCATCATAATTGCCGGAATCCCTCCCTGTGCATCAGGTATAGGTATGCCATATGTCTCACGTGAACAACGCAAAGTGGTGCTGACCTGACCCTGTTCCATCATTTGCCTCAGCTGGGTGTCAACGATGATGTTGTCCTTGAGACGCGCCCCAACCAAAGCCCTATGGCAGCGGGCATAAGCAGCTATTGTTTCACCCGCTACTGCGGTGGACATCGTATCAAATGTGCGCCTCCGGTTGGCTATCTCTGCAGAGCGAGCCAGTTGTGGTGTGCGATCCGGATCAATTTCATCACCCGGCCAGGCGCCGTAAAGATGAGAGATATGCCGATGACTGTAATGTTCCTGAATTGAAGGCCAGGCCCATTCCTTAAGGGTGCCGTCTATTTCCAGCAGGTAAGGTGGCAGCTTGGTCAGTATTGTCTTCCATTTTGTCACACTGTCGGCTTCAATATCCAAAGACTCACAAGCTGTAATCAAATTTGTCAGTACTTCCCGACATACTGAAATATCCATTGTGGCATTGAGCATCGTCGGTCCCGCTGGAAATGCTCTGGCAGGCGCATTCTCCGGCGAGATGGATGGGACAAAAATATAATTCCCATCTTTGTCGGTGACTGTCAGAAAATCTTCATAGAACAACGCCAATTCTTTATAGGCCGGAACTATACGATTGCTTAAAAATTCCACATCTCCGGTGACCAGATAATGTTCCCAAAACTGACGGATTAACCAGCCTCCGGCAGAAATCCAGTAGGGCCAGATTCCTATCTCGGAAGCGCCGGTATAGTAGAAATTGACTCCGAATCCCTTATCTGGAAAGAGGGGATATGAAGTACCCCGAAAACCGAAGATGTTCTTTGCATTGCCCCGGCAATCCGGCGCGATTTCTTCCATCCATTTGAAGTAGGCCTCCATGCCTTCCTGTAAATCACCCTGTACAGCACCCGCTGTTTGCAGGTTAATGGTAGAGTTGACCCCGGCTGCGATGCTCGGATACTTACCGCTGTTGATGATAAACCAATGCCGCCCCATTTCAAATATCTTCTCCAGCAAAGCAGGCGAATAATCTGGCCTTGACCGCTGGTCTGACAATAATTCTTCCACTGACATGCCATATTGTGACGCTCCTCCAAAATCAACAGTTACACGGTTAAGAATTTCTGACTGAACCTTTTGATGCCGCTCCAGCAATGCCGGATAGTCGGGCGTGAGTCCTTCCAGGGCCTGTCGAAGAGCTTCCACCTTATCCTCACTGTAGTCAGAGAAATGCTCAATGCGTGTAAGTAACATTACCGAGGATGCATTATCAATAACCAGAGTGCTTCCATCCATCCTGGCTGAGCCGCCATTGCGAACCACGCGGACAACTCCCGCATAACCACTGTTGTCAATGGAAGGGTCTAACCGACATTTGTAAACCAGTTGCTGCTCGTTGGAGTTCTGCTTAACGTCTCCGGCTTCAACACCCTTTGGAGCAAGTTTTTTCTGGTCTGCTGCAAGTGATACAAATGCTTTCAGGTCAGGATCGGTGGTGCCAATCCCCCGACGGGCGCCCCAGTCCATACCGGTAACCATGCTCCACTCCGCAGATTTCTGCAAAGAGATTCGGACATTCATCGTCTTACCTTCCGGGGCAGTGAGCCATTGGACAACGACATTGTCGGGCCGGGAAGTGAATGTTTGACGAATCCAGTCGCCTTGTTCGTCTGTCCAGATAACCTTAATCTCGCTGTTCTCGAAATTTACTGTACGCAAATAGTTTCTGACCGACGCGGTTTTAGGAAGGTCGAGCCTCATCAGGAATGCAGGAATGGTGAGGTGTGGCTCAGTGTCCTGTTTGATTGGGCTTTCATTCATATGCTGAAGCGCCAGAGCAACTGCTTCTCTGTTTTTCCCATCAAGCGCCATTTGCCGCACTTCCGAAAATATGCCTGCAACGTTGGGGGCCTCAAAAGGCTTCTTCCATGGCATTAGCAGGCTTTCCTGGTGGAAAAGGATTTGCTCTGCGTAGGGATCACCCATCAACTCTATATTCATCATACCATTACCAGAGGTGAGAGCCTCCCTGACCAAATCCCCTGGGGCAATGCTGCAAAAGCCTCTCTGCGGCACAATTTTCTTACTGACCCGTTCCTTCAGCGGCATCGGTGTGATCGGATACGTTCTCCCGGCTTCAGGTGGCTTGGGTAAGAATGGTACCCCTTTCACGCGGTTAAGATATTCTGCCGGACGATTGTCCGCCAATGGCGCTCCTGTTTTTTTGGTTTCCTTTTGAGCCTTCGGGGGCAATGGCAATAACTCCAAAAAACCCGCCAGGCTGGCAGCGGCTACACTTGTTTTAACAAAATTTCTGCGTTTCATATTATTTTATTTTGATTTTTGCTTGTTGATTATACCCAATTAATCCAATCCAGCGGGTTGCGCTGACCTATTTTTAAATGAATTTCAACCGGCTTTCCTTCCGGTAAATGCAAATTGCAGGTAGCCACATCGGATTGAGGCTCCTCTGCTAAAACTCCCGAAGAAGCGGAAATATCTTCAATGCCATAACGCGCAATCAAAGTCACATCCTGCTTTTTCAAAGAGGTAACCGTTAAATCCACGGTACGTTCATCCATATTCCAGGCCAGTTTGTCAAGTTTCGCAAAAGTACGAAGAAGCATTCCGTTGATGGACCCTTTTAAAAGCGTGGGAGGAAGAGCAGGTAGTACCTCAATAACTCCGGGATGCGAGTACGCAAGCATCTCCATCATAATTGTAGGAATACCGCCTTGTGGATCTCCCATTCGCATTTTGGTATATGGGTCGTGAGAACACAGGAGAGTGTTGCCGACATTGCCTTGTTCAAGCAATTGCCGTAACATGGTGTCTACCATAAAATTGTCTTTGAGCCTTGCCGCAACCAAACCTCGTTGGCAATAACTATGTCCGGCCAACCGCTCCGGCACGCGTTTCCGGTCTGCCAATACAGCAGCCCTGGCCAGTTGAGGTGTACGATCCGGATCAAATTCATCGCCGGGCCAGACCCCGTAACATTGAGAGATATGACGGTGGTTATAACGATCATCCAGATCTGCCCATGCCCACTCTTTCAAAGTACCGTCGGGATTGAGCAAGTAGGGCGGCAGCTTATCTAGCATTGCCTTCCATTTTGGTATGTTATCAGCCTCAATGCCCAGTAGCTCGCATGACTCTATCAAATTGACCAGGACCTCCCGGCATACTGTAATGTCCATGGTGGCATTAATCACTGCCATACACCCGGGGTTCAGGTTGCCGGGATTATTCTCCGGAGAAAATGAAGGGACGAAGATGTATTTTCCGTTTTTGTCCGTAACTGTCAGGTAGTCCTCGTAAAACAGTGCAATATCCTTATAGATCGGCACCATACGATTGCGGAGGAAATCCAGGTCGCCGGTTACAAGATAGTGGTCCCAGAACGGGCGCACAACCCAGCCGCCTGCACTTATCCAGTAAGGATGTGCCCAGGTCTCACCGGTATTATCAGCATAATCATACATGTTAAAAACGCCTGTATCTTGAAACGGCGCAATGGGATAAAATGTGCCACGAAAACCGTATATATTCTTTGCATTAGTGCGGCAATCCGGAATTAGACTTTCTATCCAGTCAAAATAGGCCATCTCGCTTTCGAGGTAATTGCCTATGGATATTGGCGCAACCTGCAGGTTGATATTAACATTGGTCAGTGCCGACAGAGTTAAATACTTTCCGGTAATAATAATGAACCAGTAGCGGCACATCTCAAAAAATGTCTTGAGAAAAGCGCCCGAATAGCCTGTACTGGAACGTTGATCAGACAAAAGTTCTTCTGATGACAGCCCATATTTGGAATCGTCTCCAAAATCTACAGTGACACGGTTGAGCATCTCGGACTGAACTCTTCGGGCCCGCTCCAGCAACGCCGGATAGTCAGGGGTAAGTTCTTCCAGCGACTGGCGGACAGCTTCCACCTTGTCCTCGCTGTAGTCAGGTAAATATTCATAGCGAGTGAGAAGCATTACGGAAGATGCATTTTCTACCACCAATGTGTCGCCATCCATGAGGGCAGAACCGCCGTCGCGGACCACACGGGTAACGTTGGCATAGCCCCGGTTGTCAACCGATGGGTTCAAACGACCCTTGATAATCAGACGCTGCTCGTTGAAATCCGTCTGGGAGTTTTTGGTTTCTTCACTTATCCCCTGCGCTCCTGCTCGGCCACGTATTCCTGCAAAATCCAGACCCCCACCACCCATACGGGGTGCTCCACTACCTTTCGACACAGTGATACGAACATTCAACGATTGTCCGGCCGGTGCTGTTAACCTCTGGACAACAACATTGTCAGGCCTCGAGGAGAAGGTTTCGCGAACCCAGTCTCCGCGCTCATCCGACCAGTATACCTTAACTTCTGTACTCTCAAAATCTACCGTTCGAAGATAATTTTTAGCTGATTCACTCGCCGGAGATTCCAGAAGCATGGAGGATCTTCCGCCGCCAAAACCACCATTTGACTTTGTGACAGGATTTTTTTGCCATTCATTATAGCCTACCATTGCAGCTTCGTGGTATTTTCCGTCCATTATCATTTGCCGTACCTTCGGAAAAACATTTGCAATCTTGGCTGTCTCTGACCTAGTACGGGATGCAAATAAACTTTCATGACTGAAAGCGATCCGTTCGCTATAGGGATTACCTACTACCTCTATGGTTACGGCTCCATTGCCGGAAAGATGAGCCTCACCACCTGGGGCCAGGCTACAAAAACCCCGCTGCGGCACAATCTTACGACTTATCCGTTCCTCTAAAGGCATTGGAATAAATTGCCGGTTGGCAAACTGTGGTAATTTTGATAAATAAGGATCAGACTGCGCACGGCGAAGATATTCGGCAGAACGAATTTCTTCTGGTGTAACTCCGGAAATGCGGGATGGCTTTTGAGCACATCCCTTAGTTGTCGTTAACAACAGGGATGTTGAACCCACCAGTCCGACAGTTATCGCACTGTTTTTAATAAAAACTCTACGTTTCATAATTTTTTTGTTAGTTTGACTTCAATTTTTAAATTGTATATTTTGGTTTGATAATAAAAACATAATGGTATTGAGTAAAATAAAAGATAAAAAGAAATACAACTTGAAAATAAGCTTATTTTCGCAGAAATAAAAGATGAAATTCAATAAAATAAAAAGAGAAGATATTTTTCATTAAGTAGTTACAATAGTGAGATTTAAGGATTTTATATTTATTAAAATAAAAATTAAATTTATCTTTAGTGGTTTAATTATAAGTAGCGAGGATGAATGCGACTCCTGATATGATCCTGGATTGGAAAAGCTGATCCCATTGACCACTTCGAGCTAGAGTTAATTGTCCACCTTTTGTCGATTTTAAATACCCTTATGATGCATTTTATGTTATTGAGAAAATACCAGCCCAATATGGTCAGGGACTGTGACTTATGCATTTAAGAATATATTGGTTAATGGAATGTGGGTTAAAATAGAGGATATTGATTTAATTTTGCTTCTTAAAGCAATCAAACCAAAAATGAAAATAACAAAAACTAAAAAAAGGTGGAGTATCATTTTGTTGTTGCTTGCAATAATTATCATCATTGGTTGCTTTCCGCCAACGCCGCAAAATTCCATTCAATATTATGAAAGGGAAAGTGGTCAATTAAAAACAGAAAAGGTAGCCGGAGAAAAGTGGTTGGTATGGTTGTATAACAATCCGATAGGAGAAGCAACCTTGTGGGCGTTGGCGAAGAGAAAGCTGGTTTCATCGATCTATGGTAAAATGATGGATCGCACTTCTTCAGCGAAAAGGATACATCCCTTTATTGAAGATTTTAATATTGATATGAGCGGCTCTCAAGAACAGGAGTTCAAAAATTTTAACGATTTTTTTACCCGAAAACTAAAGGATAATGTAAGACCAATTGATACCAGCTTTAATACTGTTGTATCTCCTGCAGATGGGAAGATCCTGGCTTATGCCGATATCAGCAACTCTGATTTTATTATAAAAGGATTTCGCTTTGATGTATCTTCCTTTCTGGACAATCCCTTTCTTGCACAAAAGTACCGTGATGGGGCCATTCTTATCATCCGGCTAGCCCCAGTCGATTATCATCGCTTTCATTTTCCGGTCAGTGGGAATTTGACTCCAAACAAAAAGGTTGAAGGTGACTATTATTCCGTCAACCCATTTGCCTTGCGTAAAAAGGCTGAAATATTCTGTTTGAATAAACGGGAATATACAATTCTTTCAAATCCATTGTTTGGTGATGTTATTATGGCCGAAGTTGGTGCCACCATGGTTGGAAGCATCGTACAAACTTATAAGGGAAGTTCCGTAAAGAAAGGTGAAGAGAAAGGCTACTTTAAATTTGGAGGCTCAACAGTAGTACTGCTGTTTGAAAAAAGCAAAATCTACATTGACAAGGACTTATTGATCAATACAGCAATGGGATATGAAACAGCTGTTAAAATGGGAGAAAGAATTGGTGATGCTTCTTTTACCCGATAATAAGTCGGGTGTTATGTTATTCTCAAGCAAAATCCAGATCCTTAAACGAGATTCATGCACAATCATTTTATACAATAGACAATACTCAAAAAAGTTGCAACTTTTGTCCGCTCCGGGTACCAAAAAAGATTGAGAGTGAGAGCGAGAGCAAACACTTTACCTTCGGTCATTGTCACGATCATGTGCACGGCCTGATGCATTATTTTCTCTGTTCCAGCGACCTCTGACCCAGGATTTACCACGAGGTCCGCTTTCCCAATGACCTGCTTCATATGAACGGTCGGTTTTTGGTCTTGTCCAATATCCATGCTCATGCGCATAAACATGTGTCCGGTAGTCCCATCGCCAGTCACCATCGATCCAGATATATCCTATGCCAGGACTGGCCGGTCTTTCATATACTTCATTATATGATGGCTCTGTGACTACATATCCACCAACACAGGAGCTGAAAGTCATACATGCCCCTGTAAATACAATCAGATAAAGGAATATTCCTAAAATCTTACCCGGGTTTTTATATATCCCGGAAAACCATTCTCTGTCTTTTGGCTCTGTAATTGTTTTCATGACTTTACAATTAATTATCCATTTCAAAATTAAAAATTTCACTTGCCAGGTATGTTACAAGGGATTAATACCAGGGGCGACGACCCCATGTATGTTGAACAGGATAACGACGATGCCAGATACCAGCTTGTACAGCAATACCAACAACAACCAAGCCAAGGAAAACCAGCCAATAATTGGAGCCGGAGATGTGCAGGAGCGGCATAAGTAGTTCAGCCCCAAGCAACGCGGATAGAATGATAATTGCCCAGTCGAAAAGGACAGCCACCAGTAAAAGTCCTACTATGCCTCCAATGATATAAATTACAGAAGGTCCAACTGAGACAGAAAAGCCGAGGGTAACGACTAATGTAGTCATTAAATAACCACCGGCCAGGAAACCGGCAATCAGGATGGCCAACCCTTCCAGCATAATGGCAAGGAAAGCACCAATAATTCCAGCGATTAAGGCTATCAACAGAATGGCCAGTTCTGACTGGCCGCTTATTAATTGCGGACCAAGGGTCAGTCCTGCAATAAAACCGGCCACTCCCACAAAAAGCCAGAAAAGCCTTCTTCCAAAGAACAACAAAAGTATCCCCAAAATCGTTGAGAAAAATACCGTAATAGTCATTTTAATCTTTTTAATGAATAAACTTAAAATTTGAATCTGATGTATTTCCTGCGGACGAAAGCTGAATCATATCAAATTACATATTAAACAGACATAGAAAGAAATAGTTCAAGCCTGAATAATTCCATGAATATGTATAAGACGTTGGTTCTCATCGTTGCTCACAGAAAGCCACGCCTGAGTCTCCGCACCTTTTTCAAGGTTGTCAGGCGCACTCCTTCCTCCCATCCTTGTCGGTACCCAGCCGGGATTGACTGCAAAAATCGAAATTCTTTGTTTGAATTAAATCACTTAAATAAAGACACCAGACCCTCGTATGCTTTATGCATTGACTCAACTGCTTCTTTCTTCTTTGCAGGATCATTGCTTTTCAAAACTTCTTTAAGAGATGTCACAGAAGCTAACAGTTTTTCAGCCGAAACATTATATGCTCCAGGTTTATCCCCAAACCTTGACTTTAACTTGTCCTGTGGATAATTCACAATAGCTTCTGCTTTTGTGGTAAGAGTTCCGGTTAATCCGGCTATTTCATCGTACTTAGAATCAGGCAAGAGCTTGTGATAAATTATGTACAACGTCTGATGAAAATCGTCGATCTCTTTCAAAGCCGGACGTAAAACCATTACCATTTTCTCATAACTGCTATGAAGCTTTTCTACCGCAGTAAGTAAATCAATATTGTTGTTGCTGCTTGCAGCTGCATAATAATATTGTGCAGAATTATTTAATTCATTTAACTGGCTTTTCCATGCAATCTCCTTTTCTCTTAAGATCCCCGGAAGTTTTACCTTATTGATTGATTCAATAGATGATTTGATCTTTGGTACAAATCCTTTTAAAGCATTGTAATCTTTAGCAGGATACGCTTCATGCCACATCGGGTAAATAATATCATGAAAATCAGTAAGTTCCTGAACTTTAGAAGAAATTTCATCCGGATCAACTTTAGTTTGTCCAAAGGATGTAAAACAGAATGACAATGCCAAAAAAAGGCTGATTGATATTAATAACTTTTTCATAATATAAATTTTAGGTAACATAAAATAGGTCTAAGTACGTTAACCTCCATTGTTTTCAGTATGGAAATAATTTGAAATATTGCCTTTCCATCGGGTGCAAAAGCCAGATGCAAATGAAATCATCTTTTCCAAAGATTTTCCCCGTATTCCCATCCTTTACGAACAGGTTCCTTAATATAAACATCTAATTCAGGATGATTGCTAACTTTCATATTTGCAGCATCATATTCTATGCGGGTATTGAATCTTTGAGCTAATACCCCTGTGATGGACATCTCCACTAATTTTGTGGAATAATCGAAATTCGAACCCGGCAATGTATTGTTTTTGATGGCTTCAATCCATTCGCGCTGTGGATTTTCTTCAAATACTCTTGGGATTGTTTGTGCTGGCAGATTTTTCTGAAATTCTGTCCATTCTTCGCCAGGTAACAAAATTTTAGGATTATTTGGACGACCGCCTGTCATAAGACAGTGTTTATCACCTACCATAATCATACCGCTTCCCGGCAAGTTTTCAAGGTTCCATTCCGGACGATTATCAGGTTTTAATCCGCCTTCGTACCAACGCATGGTAACAGGAACTTTATCTCCCCGTGCTGGAAAATCCCATCGTATAATGGCCTGATCTGAAACAAATCCGTTATCAGGAACGGGTGACTTAAACTCAGTTTCAACAACATCAGGCATTCCCAAATCCAAAGACCAGAAAGGAGCATCGAGGGTGTGGCAACACCAGTCACCCAATTCACCATTGCCGAAATCGAACCAGCCTCGCCATGTTTTTGGTGCATAAACACCATTGTATGGTCGGTATGCTGCCGGGCCTAACCACAGATCCCAATCGAAATATTCAGGAACAGGTTGTTCTGCCGGTGGAAAACTTTCGGGCTTTTCAAAAAACTTTCCTTTACCAAAGTCGGGTCCATCAAACCAGGCTATTACCTCGGTAACATTACCCAATATTCCGGCTTCATACCATTCTTTGACCAGACGAATACCATTGGTGGCATGTCCCTGGTTGGCCAACTGTGTAATTACTTTATAGCGTTTGGCTGCTTTCTGGAGTGTCCTTAATTGCCAGATATTGTGTGCAAGAGGTTTTTCAACAATAACATGTTTGCCAAGCTCCATTGCAGCCATTGCTGCCGGAAAATGAACATGGTCAGGAGTACAGACCATCACTGCATCAATTTCTTTGTGCATCTTGTCAAACATCACCCTGAAATCTTTAAAGCGCCTGGCATTTGGCATTGCTTCAAAACCATTAGCAGCCCTGTTGGTATCAACATCGCACAATGCAACAATATTTTCGTTCCATTTCGGATCTTTCTGATTTATCAGTTTGCTCCAGTTGGCTCTACCTTGTCCGCCAACGCCAATAACTGCAACATTTAGCCTGTTCGATGGGGAACAACTTATCAGGTTGGGTATAAAAAATGCACCAGCTGTAAGTGCACCAGCTGATTTAAGAAAATCTCTTCTTGTTGGTTTCATAGTTGTTTATGGTCTTAATAATATAATTTTAAATATATATAAAAATGCATCTGACTTGATTTTATTCACCGGATTTATTTCAGCAAATAACAATAGCACTGCCTGAGGTCTTCGGCATCCCATGTCGTGCTAACCGGATTATGTATCCTCAACGCTGGTCCCATATTTTACATCCCATAATCTTTCCCCAATTTTAATGCTGCTTTTTTCATTCCATCAAGGAAGTGAGATCTTAATCCATCGCTCATAAGGGTTCTCTTAACCGGTGATAATTTAAGGAAGCCACCAATGATACCCCTCATCATTTTATGTGAAATTTTATCAGGATTTCCAAAGATTTGGTTCTGAAGTGTTCCGCGTTCAAGGCACTGAAGAATGACCCGTTCGAAAGTTGATTCCGGATGTATAATTCTTTCTTTACGTTTTATAAGTTTTAAGGATCCTGTTTTGACACATTTTAATGAACACACTCCACATCCTATGCAAATTGCTTCATTGATCAGTGGAATTCTATTTCTGCTTTTTTCAGGATCTGCAGAATCAATCATTGTGATTGCCCCGATTGGACATGCTTTCGAGCATTTTCCGCATCCCTCGCAGGTCAAGTTATTTATATGTGCTATAAAGTTTGAAGTGACGATAATATTAGGATAACCGAACTTGCTTATTCCCTGAAGAATATTGCAACAACAGCTGCAACACTGGCATAAAAAAGAGACATTTTTCCTGGCATTATCACAACTGAATACCAATCCTAATTCCTTTGATCCTGCCAGGCTTTCAAGTACTTCTGTCCTGGAAACCTCTTTTGCAAAGTTACGCCTCACCATAAAATCAACACCTTCCCCAAATGTAATGCATGTATCAAGAGGGACAGCACATTTTTTTTCTAAAAGGTGCATTTTTTCATGCCTGCAGGAACATAATCCAATGGCAAACTTATTATGTGAATTCACCACAGATGTAGCTTTTTCATAATCGAGTACTTCTGTATAATCTGAATCAATTATTGTGTTTTCATGTGGCATTACCCTCATTGGTGAAATCTTCTCTCCCTTTCCAAAATTTACTTTGTAAGCTTCTCCTGTGTTAAGATAATTATGGAAAAGCTCAGCCCATTCTTTCGATTTAAGATTACTACCAGTCCTCATCATTGTAAATTCGAATATTCCAACAACCATAGGAGAAGGAATGTAGTAATACCTTTCCTTGATCCAAATATCAACAACAAGTCCTTTCAGACAAAGGCTTTCCAGAACCGAAGCAAGCCTGACCTTTTCAAAATTTGCATACTTTTCAATCTCATCATAAGTTGAAAGTCCGAATGGCATTTTAACTAACAGCCCCGCTTCATCAGCTGTATACAGTGACCTAAGAATGCTGTATAGCTCCTTGTTTTTGCTAATTCTGAAAGGGAGATTGTCAAGTTTGTCCCCTAATTGCTGATATATTTCCTTGCCGGCAAGATGTCCCATACCAATATAGCTGGATCCGTACTTCGGCTGTGCCGAAACGAAGCTCTAAGCTACTCAAGTTCAAGAAAAAAGACAATAAAATAGAGAAATCAAATTTAGATTTGATATACTTATAAGTGTAAACGCAATGAATAACCAATATTAATCTTTCCGAGTCCGGCTAGAAAAAAGCTCTGACAGACTCTCTTACAGTTGAATTTAAGAGAGATACACTGGTAGGAAATGGGATAAGCATTATCAATGGTGAATTATTATTATTCTGATGTAATAATTTATATGATTTCTGCCAGGAATACTAACCCACACCCGATTTCATGCTCACACTGTCAACTTCACCACCCAGAGGACATTTCTACCCCTGATAATCCTTAAGAGCACTGCGATAATTGCTATTTCTTCTTCGCCAGTGAATACGCTATCGCAGCAGCTTGTTTTTGAGCCTTTTTCATCGACTTTGGATGACTTGTTCCAATAGTGCCACCCTTCTTGTAATTGTGAAGTAATTCTTCTATGTTTGAACTGATCACTTCCTTTGATTTTCCCTTTTTTAATGGCATCTTCTTAGTGTTTTAATAATTGTCACGATTATGTGCACGGCCTGATGCATTATTTTCCCTGTTCCAGCGACCTCTGACCCAGGATTTACCACGAGGTCCGTTTTCCCAGTGACCTGCTTCATATGAACGGCCGGTTTTTGGTCTTGTCCAGTATCCATGCTCATGCGCATAAACATGTGTCCGGTAGTCCCATCGCCAGTCACCATCGATCCAGATATATCCTATGCCAGGACTCGCCGGTCTTTCATATACTTCATTATATGATGGTTCTGTGACTACATATCCACCAACACAGGAGCTGAAAGTCATACATGCCCCTGTAAATACAATCAGATAAAGGAATATTCCTAAAGTCTTACCCGGGTTTTTATATATCCCGGAAAACCATTCTCTGTATTTTGGCTCAGTAATTGTTTTCATGACTTTACAATTAATATCATTTCAAAATTAAAAATTTCACTTGCCAGGTATGTTACAAGGGATTAATACCATGGGCGACGACCCCATGTATGTTGAACAGGATAGCGACGATGCCAGATACCAGCCTGTACAGCAATACCAACAACAGCCAATCCAAGGAAAACCAGCCAATAATTGGAGCCGGAGATGTGCAGGATCGGCATAAGTAGTTCAGCCCCCAGCAACGCGGATAGAATGATAATTGCCCAGTCGAAAAGGACAGCCACCAGTAAAAGTCCTATTATGCCTCCAATGATATAAATTACAGAAGGTCCGACTGAGACAGAAAAGCCGAGGGTAACGACTAATGTAGTCATTAAATAACCACCGGCCAGGAAACCGGCGATCAGGATGGCCAACCCTTCCAGCATAATGGCAAGGAAAGCACCAATAATTCCAGCGATTATGGCTATCAACAGAATGGCCAGTTCTGACTGGCCGCTTATAAATTGCGGACCAAGGGTCAGTCCTGCTATAAAACCAGCCACTCCCACAAAAAGCCAGAAAAGCCTTCTTCCAAAGAACAACAAAAGTATCCCCAAAATCGTTGAGAATAATACCGTAATAGTCATTTTAATCTTTTTAATGAATAAACTTAAAATTTGAATCTGATATCTTTTCTGCTGACGAAAGCTGAATCATATCAAATTACATATTAAACAGACATAGAATAGAAATAGTTCTAGTCCTGAATAATTCCATGAATATGTTTAAGACGTTGTTTCTACTTGATTTTGTCAGGAGTGCTTAATTCCATGATTAAATAAATTAATACGCACGTATCACCTGGTGAAAGGAATCGTAACATTTACAGTTATGGTTTCTGGTGTGCCATCACTGTTTAGATCTTCACTTTCCGTGGTAATTATTGAAACCGTAAGCTTATTTGAAGTCAGTTCAGTAATGTCAGCAGTCATTGGGTCTGCTGTACTTGAATCAATGGTCAGTTTCTTACCATCAGCGCTAAGAATCCATGTCCCGCTATCGGCGGTTCCTCCGAGATTGGCTGTATATGTATTATCCGACTTGAACTGAATAGTGCCTGTGAAAGACTGCATAATCACGACGTTTGCGACAGCGGTATACTGCAAGGCCTGATCGGCAGTCAGACCCACAACATCCGTAAAATATTGCGTAAGTGTTTTAGTGCCAACCATGGCTGTGAAAGTAGGTGTTCCAGCGGTCCAGGTTCCTCCTTCAAGAGTTACCTTAGAATTAGAATCTTTTTTACAGGAAATAACTGCCAGTCCGGCAATTAATATAACAGAAATTATTTTGATGTTCATCGAGGTTCTCATAGCGATATTTTATTAATTTATAACAATAACTTTAGAATCCATTAATTAACAATCAAAATTACGCTTTTGTTCTGCAAAACTTAAAAAATTGATATGGAAACCATTCCGGGAATAAAGTCAGGTCAATGCCGATAACTAAAGTACACTGTAACATAATTTCAAAAATAACCTGGAAAGCTGCAACTGTGATTCGACTGCTGAATTCCGTGGAATTCCTGACCTTTATGACAGATGGTGAAAAAGGGGATTATAACAAATAAAATTTCTCAGAGGTTGCAATTTTCTTTAATTGTCCGGGAAACCTACTCTACTTAACTGTTCACATAGATCAAGAAATTTCTCCTGGACTCCGTGATCGCCAGCCTCTTTGAGAAAATGTTTTTCCCGCATATGGTAAAAATATCTGCCGCTTACTTTTGCTTCTTTATCATTGCTCACTGCCAGCCACGCCTGAGTTTCTGCACCTTTTTCAAGGTCATCAGGCGCACTTCTCCCTCCCATCTTTGTTGGCACCCAGCCGGGATTGACAGCATTGGAATATACACCCGGCCATTTGCGGGCGACAGCCATAGACAAGATTACAACATGAAGTTTGGAATCAGAGTAATCATAACGGCTTGTGTCGAGTGAAAAATCCTTCAATCCGGGATCTCCCTGCAAATGCATTCCTGAGCTAAGGTAAATCAGTCGTTCAGGTCTTTGTATCAAACATGTCAGAAGATACGGAGCCAGAGTGTTTACAGCAAAAATCAGTTTATTTGATACCTGGTAGACACCGGCATTATGGATAATTGCATCGAAGTGGCCCAGTGCGTTAACTTCTTCGGCCAACTTTTTGGTCTCTTCAATACTCGACAGGTCCCCTGTCAAAACATTCTCTGCCTTTGGCACTTTTTCCAGAGCCTGTCTCCCCCGTTCAGCATTGCGTGCATGAAGGACAACATTATGACCCTGATCTGCCAGCAACTTTGCAGCCATACTTCCAAGTCCATCTGATGATCCGGTGATGAATATCCTTGCCATTTCCAAGAAACAATTCCGGAAGAAGAATGTTTCCAGGGCTGATCAGCAGATCATGCTGAATGTTTTTTTGTCTCATTCTTCCGTTCTTACACAAAAAACTGTATTTTTAAATAATATTGAATGTTTAAAAAACCTAAACCATGAACAGGTATCTTATTTTATCTATCGCTCTCATAAACATAATCTTAGTATCATCATGTAATGATAAATCTATTGTGCTGACCAAATTATGGGATACAGACAGTATAATGCTAAGCCCCGAGTCTATTGTTTATGACAATGTAAGAGATGTATTATATGTCAGCAATGTTAACATTACTCCAACTGCAAATAGTAATGATACCATTTTCGCCGAATATATCACAAAGCTTGATCTGAACGGAAACATCATTAACCTTAAATGGATAGAGAATGTTAACCGGCCTGCCGGGATTATTATTAATAATGGAAAGCTGATTGTTACGGAGAGGAACGCACTTGCAATAATCAATATCGAACAAGGTATTATTGAAAGACGTATCCCCATCATGGATGCTGGTTTCCCAAATGATGTCACTGCTGATGAAAATGGGGTATTTTATGTTACCGATAGTAATAAAAAGTGCGTATATAAAATTGAAAACGACTCTGTTGAAATATTTGTTGAGGGAGAAGAGGTTGCGTCACCCAATGGAATTCTCTACGATAATGGTAAACTTATTATAGGTATAAACAGTGATAATTACCTGAAGTCAATCGATATTGCAACCAAAGTGATAAAGAATATTGCATTTCTTGGCAAGGGAACAATTGATGGCATCAGAAAATTTGGGGATAGTTACCTTGTCTCACATGTTGAAGGTAACATTTATATGGTGAGTAAAGAGGGTGTGGTTAAGGAACTGTTAAATACAAGGAAAGAGAAATTCAGCTGTGCGGACTTTGAGTTTATTGAATCCAAACATATGATAATTTCTCCTGTATTGAACAGGAATATGGTGACTGCATATCATTTTTAGAGATTTGCCGGACCTTATAGAATTAAAAATTAAACATGACATATCTAAAATTATGCAACTATGAAAAAAACTATCAAATCATTACTAATACTTCTAATAAGTCTATCATATTTCTATGGTACTTTCGGGCAAACTACTCATCCTGAACCAAAAACTCTTGAGATTGGTTCCAAAGCACCTGATTTTGACCTCTTAGGTGTAGATGGTAAGAGATATAAGTTGGAAAATTTTGGTAAAGCTAAAGTGCTGGTTGTAATTTTTAGCTGTAACCATTGTCCAACTGCACAGGCTTATGAGGAACGCATCATTGCACTGGCAAATGATTACAAATCAAAAGGAGTTGAATTGGCAGTAATTTCATCAAGTAACGTTAATGCATTGAATTATTGGGAATTAGGTTGGTCAGATATCGGCGACAGTTACGATGAGATGAAAATACGTGCTGCTGAAAAAAAGTTCCCTTATCCTTATTTATATGATGGAGATTTTCAGAAAGCTGCTTTGGCCTATGGCCCTGTTGCAACACCACATAGCTTTGTTTTTGACAAAAATCGCATTTTGAAGTATGTTGGTCGTATAGACGGATCAGAAAAACCGGGAACAGGGAAAGGAGAAGATATCAGAAATGCTATTGATGCAGTATTGTCAGGTGGAACTGTAAAAAATCCTGTGACAAAAGTGTTCGGATGTTCCATTAAATGGTCCTGGAAGGATGAAGCTACAAAAAAGTTGTATAAAGAATGGTCTGAATTACCGGTAACTCTCGAAGAGATAGATGCCAGGGGAGTAAAGGAGCTAATTAAAAACAATCCCTCCGAAAAAGTCAGATTAATAAATATCTGGGCCTCATGGTGTGGCCCATGTATCTTGGAATTCCCCGATCTGGTGATCATTGACCGCATGTATCGTGGACGAGCCTTTGAATTTATTTCAATAAGTGCTGATAAACTGACACAGAAAGAAAATGTTCTGAAATTCCTCAAAAAACAGGAAGCTTCAAACAAAAATTATATCTTCAATAAAGATGATGTATATGAACTTATAGAGGCAGTAGATCCTAAATGGCAGGGTGCATTACCTTACACAATTGTCATTGAACCGGGAGGAAAAGTCATTTATAGAAAACAGGACACCATTGATCCGCTTTCAATGAAAAAGCTTATTGTTGGAAGTAGTTATATTGGAAGGTACTTTTAATCTTGAAATAATAATGGGGAGAAATTATAGCAGACGCCGGTTTATAACGGCAAGCGCCATTTTAGGTTCAGGTTTAGCGATTAATCCGATGATTATGAAAGCAGGAACAGGCAGTGCCACAGGAAATCCAATAAGACTTGGAGCACCCTTGCCGGGTGATTTTACTGATCCTGGCGAATGGGTAAAAGCTATTAAATCTTTAAGGTACAGTGCAGCCTATTGCCCTGTTCAGCCTGGAGCGACCACAGAGGTGATCAAGGCCTTCAGAACAGAAGCAAAAAAGAACAATATCCTGATCCCTGAAGTGGGAGCCTGGAGTAATATGCTCGATCCTGATGACTCTGCAAGAAAAGCAGCAATTTTGAAAAATATTGCATCGCTTCAGTTAGCAGATGAGATAGGAGCAAACTGTTGTGTAAATATTTCCGGTGCGAGAGGTGAACAATGGGATGGCCCTTACGCTGAAAATTATTCAAAAGCAACATTTGATCTGATCATTGAAACTGTTCGTCAGGTCATTGATCAGGTAAAACCTGTAAACACTTTTTACACACTTGAACCAATGCCCTATATGCTTCCTGATTCTCCGGATTCTTATCTTGAATTAATCAAAGCAATCGACCGAAAGCAATTTGCTGTTCATTTAGACCCGGTAAATATGATTTCAAGTCCCCGGAAATACTTTAAGAATGCTGCATTTCTGAAAGAGTGTTTTTCCAAGCTCGGTCCTTATATAAAATCTATCCATGCTAAAGATATTTCCATCACTCCAAAGTATACTGTCCATTTGCAGGAATGCAGACCAGGAACTGGGTATTTGGACTATGCTGTCTTTTTACAGGAAGCCAGTAAGCTTAATAATATTCCATTGATGCTTGAACATTTGGAAAAACAGGAGGAGTATAAGTTAGCAGCTGATTATATTCGTGCAGTAGGTGCGAGAGCAGGAATTTCTTTTTTGGAATAATTCATGTAATGTATTACAAAGGGCTATATGAGGTACTCTTTTGTATCAGTCATCCAATCAAAGTAACTAAGCTGTTCAGGGAATAAATGATGAGGGTTGCATAATTTTATAGCAGACCTTCATATTACTTTGAAACCACTAGGATATGTTGTGAATGAAGTAGTTCCAGACATAAATCTTTAGATACAGCATTTAGATAACTTACCATGGTTTGAAGGGCATAACAAAAATCGAATTATAGAAGCAGGTATCTATCAGTACCTTTTAAAAGGCCATAATTCCCCCTTTCATTAAAATGAGTTTTTCGGCAAAGATGCAACCAGGGATTTTATTCCTGTCAGAAAATCTCCTTCCTGATAAAAATCCCAAAATTACTCTCAACTGAAGAATGTGCACCATATTCATCAAGGTTGGTAGCCAGACCAAATTGAATCCCCTTGATTTCCAGTCCAAGACGCAGCCACTGGTAACTTCTGATATTACCTCCTGAGTCAAACAAATTCAGCATCTGAAGCCTTGTAAAGAGTTTAACCCGGTTATTTATTTCCGGCTTGTATTGAAGGATCGTCATTATATCATACGAAGGATCACTTTCAATATTGATTCTTGGGGCACACAGGAAGAAGAATTTTTTACCGCTGTAAACATATTGAAGACCAGCGGTAGGATCAAATCCTCCTTTACTGTATGCTACACCACCTGCGACACGCAGGTTTTTAAAGGTTTCAACATACAGGAGATCCTGAAGAATGAAACTGTTTTTGTCTGCTTCCTTATAATCGAACTGGACAGTATTCATGTGAAAGAAACCGAGCCGTGAGGTTTGTGAAAGGTCCTTATTAAAAACAAGATTGACTGATCCATATTTGTTTCCCATCATAAGTTCTATCGGAATGGGTTGTGCCTTAATCATTGAAATATTTAAGGAAAGAAGGAAAACAATAATGCCTGTTATTTTGATGAGTTTCATGGCAGTAATTTTTAAAATACTCATCAAACTTATCCAATGGAGAACCTGTTTTCTGAAAAACATTATTGAATCAGATATTTTGACTTCTGAACAGACTGAAAACGAAAATGAATTTCAGCAGGCCATAAAAATTAATATGGAATATATTTAAGTATCCTAATGCCTCAGCAAATATTGAATAGTATAAAATGGGAATGCCTGAGTTCTGAAGATAATTGTATTATGAATGTACTTTACCCGATTGGGTAACTGGCTCAATTTTCAGGAATGATTACAGGATTAACCGCAGAAGAGACTTTTCTATTAATTTCCTATTGTAAACCATGTTTTGAATTCCGGGATCCTGGCTTTGCTGATAATGATCTTTTCAGGGACACTGACTTTAAGGTTTACTGACAAACGCTGGTTGAACCATAGGTCCATATCTTTAATCGCCTTACGTGAAATAATATACTGCCGATTAACCCTGAAAAACAGATGAGGGTCGACCATCTCTGAAATCTCATCGAGTGTCTTGTCCATTGTGAATGATTTGCTTTCAGCAGTAATTGCTTTGACAGTCCCGTAATCAATAAAGAAATACATCACTTCATCAGTATTAAGAGGAATCAGCTTGTCACCTTTTGTGGGAATCAGAAAATTACTTTTAAAAGGTTTCTGTTTCTTAAAATAATCAATAAGGTTTCTCAATTCATTCACTGAGCTATTGTAGGGAGTTATCAATCTTTTTTGTTTTTCCAAAGAATTCGTAACAGCATTGAATTCAAGTGGTTTCAACAGATAGTCTATGCTGTTTACTTTAAAAGCTTTAAGAGCATATTCGTCGTATGCGGTGGTAAAAACTATGGGACAATTAATTTCAACTTTTTCAAATATTTCAAATGCTGACCCATCGGCAAGATGAATATCGAGAAACAAAATTTCAGGTTCTTTATTCTGTTTAAACCACTCAACTGTTTCGTTTACACTTTCAAGTACTGTAATTACCTCTATTGATCCAATCTCCATGAGGATTTTCACAAGATTATCTGCTGCCAGTGTTTCATCTTCAACTATCAGGGCTTTCATTATTATCAGGTGTTAGCAAAGGCAATTCAACCATGAACTCAATAATACTTCTGGTAATATTTATGTCCTTACCGGAAAGGAACCTATATTGGCTGGTAAGGTTTGTAAGACCCATACCGGAACTATGCTCAGGGGTTACTTTTTCCTGAAGAGCATTTATTACTTTTAAAGATTGATTATCAGTTGTTTCAATTCTAATTTTAAGCGGGTTCCTTTTGCTTATCTCATTATGTTTAACAGCATTTTCAATAAGAGTCTGTACGGCTAAGGGTGGCAACAAGTGGAAATTATATTTCGAGTCTATCTTTTTAGCAATGATCAGATTATTCCCAAACCTGATCTTAGCCAGAAAAAGATACGAGTCAGCAACAAGCAACTCATCACAAAGCCTGTGAGTCATGCTTTGGTTGCTTTGCAGAGTGTACCTCATAACAAATGACAAATGATTTATATACTCCTGGGCTTTACCAGGATCCTGACTTATTAATTCTTTCAGGGCTGTTAAAGAGTTGAATAAAAAGTGGGGACTTACCTGATTTTTGAGAGATTCATACTGGCTCTTAAGGTTTTCATTTTTTAGTTTCTCATTTTCAATCCTTATTGCCTGTTTGTCATTTACAATTTTAATAAAGTAAACGCCGGTAATTACTACGATGGCAATAAAAATATCGCGAAATGTGTATAGAAGATTTAATCTTTGCGGATTATTATCTGATGTAACCAGATGCTTAAATGTAAACAGGAGATCGCTAAGTATTGTAATTGAAACGAGTGTAAGGATCACAGCGACGGATATTTTTTTCAGATCAATCTTTATGTTGTTATCAAAGGGCCTGATAATAAAATAGTTAATTATAAATGTGAGGAATGCAACCATTGAACTTATAAATACATCCGTAATAGTATCAGATAACCCCACCTGCCTGTGGCTGACTCTTAAACTTTCTGAGTCAGGAATGAAATTGTAGATAATGTTTTCAAAGTGGATAAGGACCCCTAAGACAAATGAGATTATTAAAACAATCCAGACATATTTCCAAACATTTTGAGTTTTCATTCTATAAAGATACATCCCCTGGGGAAAAATAAAGAATAAATCAGATGAAACGGATATACAGCATGTTAAAATCTCTAAATTGATCTATTGAAATTACTCTAAACTGAATTCCCAGTATAAGAAAGAGTTGCAAACCGGCTGTAACTTTTGTCCGTTGGGGGTACCTCTTCAACAATAAACCCTCTGAATATCTGTGTATTCAGAGGGTTTATTTAATACAGGCCAGGTATTAGGGAAAGCCTTATTTAGGTTTGAGAGCTATACCCTGTTTGAGCAGTACCGAGCCAAAATCGGAATATTTCCCGAATATTAGTTTATCTCTTTATCAAAGAAAATCCTGGTTAATGGTGAATCACCACCAATTTTAGCAGAAGCGGCCTGGTAATTAACAGCATTTAAGGTCTGCTCGGAACTGGGATAAAACAGACGAACAGGCACTTTGTTAATTTCCTGCAGATAGTCAAGCGGAGCAAACAGCCTTGGATAATCCAATCTCCTGTAAGAATTCCAGAGAGTATTTCCACGAAGCCAATAGGCCAACCATGCCTGGGTACCAATTTTCTGTTTCCAGTCGCTGAAAGCAGTTGCATATGCTACAGAAGGTTGAGCTAAATATGCATCAGCTTCGGCAGTAGTTCCACCCCAGTAGACGATCGATGATTTAACTGCATTGTTATAATGTGCTTCGGCAGTTCCACCTACTGAAAAACCTCTTTCAACAGCTTCAGCTAGCAGGAATTCAGCTTCAGTATAATCCGAGATTATCCATGGTCTGTCCGCCGTAAGGTGTATCGGGTTTACATGGGAAAATGACGGATATCCATTTGCGAAACCTTGTGCTCCACCCAAATATACAGGAGGATCACTACCAACAACAGGGATGGTATAAAACTTAAGACGGGGATCGGTAACAGTAACACTTAAAACACCATTTTCAGGAGCAGGAGAAGTTGGCTGCATAGCATCAATTAAAATGGAAGTTACAACATAATCATCACGGCCCGATTGCACAAAATCAACATATTGCTGATTCTGGTTGGGACTTGCCGGCAGATAGTTCATCGTCATTACATCACCAGCTGTGAAAACGTGCGGAGCGGCCGCTTCAACAATGGTTTTTGAATAATTGTTATCAACATCATAAAGCATTAAGCCCATCCTGAGTTTTAAAGTGTTTGCAAATTTATACCACATCACTGTTCCTTCTGCTGTACCCCCGAAGATATTATCAAACCCCGCAGGCATACCAACTTCAGTAAGTGTTAACTTATCCATAGCTGTGCTTAAACGGCTGATAAGGTCTTTATAAATGGTCAGGCCATCATCGTAGACAGGTGTTGGCATTTTATAATCGAGAGCTTGCGAATACGGCATATCTCCAAAATTCTCAACAACATAGCTCCAGGCAAATACTGTCATAATTTCGACGATAGCCAATTGATTATCACGTTGAGCTTGCGAAATACCAAGGATAGATTGAGTTTGCAATACCCTGGCAGCTTCCTTGTAATCCACAAGGACCAGTCTGTACATTACATTTGAGGTTGTTGTAGGTACACCACGTGTGGTCATGTCGTACCTGCTCTCATCAGGATAGGTAGTATTGGCAAAATGCTGCATCCACATCAACGAAAGATTAGTGTTTACATTTTCTGTGGACATCTGATTAATAAATTGAAGTGTAGCTCCATTATATAGCGATTCCCCCGGCACCACAGCAAAATCCTTAGTGTTTACATTTAAATCTTCCAATTTGGTGCAAGCGGAAAATGCCAGGAAAACTGAAATGAATATTAATAGTTTTTTCATGGTTTTTTCGATTAAAAGTTAAGTTTTAAATTGAAACTGAAATCACGGGTGGTGGGAAGTGATCCTGTTGAGTAACCCTGAATATTACCGGCTGTCATTCCTGATTCAGGATCGGCATAAGGTAAACTTTTTTGAATAATCCAGAGGTTCGAGCAAATCGCACTTAATGATGCCCCTTTAATAAAAGTCTTATTTAGCAATTTTGAAGGAAGATTATACGTAAGGATAACTTCTCTCAGTTTAACAAAGCCGGCATCATATATAAATGCTGAATGGGGCAGAATACCTGTTCCAAAAGCATCGGCATTGGTAGCATTAACACGGGTTTTATTAGGTACGCTTGTTCCATCAACAATATTTACACCTTTAATAATGTACCCACCGCTGTTAGAGCCATAACCTGATATTGCATCTCCGACCAGCGGATCCCTTACAGGATTACCTAAATCATTGATAAATGCAGTCTCGGGATACAATCCGCTGGATAAGCCATAAAACATATCGAGTGACCAGATATCGCCTCCTTTTTGCATATCAATGAGGAAACTGAGCGATAAATTCTTATAACTGAATGAGTTATTTATACCACCGGTATAATCAGGGGTAAAGTTTCCGATAGGAATGGCAGCCGAGGTTGTTAAAACCGGCCTGCCGGTAGATGCATTGATAATAATGTTACCGTTAGAATCATATGTATAATCCTTACCCTTGATTTCTCCGTAAGGCTTTCCAACTTCTGCATTTATGGTAACGCCACCCTGCAAATTAGTTGAATTCAAACGGAGATTTGTAATTCCGGGTAACAAGGAGAGCACTTTATTTTTATTCTTAGCCCAGTTTAATGTGATATCCCACCTGAATGATTCGGTTTTAACCGGATTGGCGGTTAGTGTTACTTCAATCCCCTTATTTTCAATATTTCCTGCATTAATCATTATATTTTGATAGCCGGTAGTCTGACTTACAGTGAGCGGGATGATCTGATCAAGTGAATTGGTCTTATAAAGGGCTAAGTCGAAACCGAAACGGCTATTAAAGAATGCCATTTCGAGGCCGGCTTCAAGGCTATTGGTACGTTCATTTTTCAGGTTCCGGTTCCTTTTTGAAGGAGCAAGTTGATTATTGGCACCATTCATCGGGCTGTTAGCCAGGTAAACATCAAAAAGTTGATCAAATCCTGCAAGATTGCCTACCTGAGCATAATTCAACCGGAGCTTACCCATGGACATCCAATTTGTTTTAACCACATTGGAAAAAAGAAATGCTCCGGTCACTGAAGGATACCTGTATTTATTATTATCTACAGGTAAAGTAGAAGCATAATCCTGACGGAAAGTTCCATCTAAGAACAAGAAATCCTTATACCCAAATGATGCGCTGACATACTGGCTCCTGACGCCTACTATCTGATTAACTTCCAAAGGCAAAGGTAATGGACCTGTGGTGTTTTTTAACGTATAGACTTCAGGAATAATCAATCCACCATTGGTAGCGTTAGAAAAGTATGTATTATTAGTTCTTCGTTCATTAAAGCCTAATATTCCATTAATGCTGAACTCACCTAATTTTTTCTTGAATTTCAACATCAGGTCAAAATTGTACTCGCTGAAAGTATTGTCTCTTCGAAGATAGCCTGACTGAACCGGGTCAGGAACGTTTGCAAGTCCAAAGCGCATAGCCGCACTCCCTACTGCTCTTCTTTCTTCCTGCATTTCATAATATGAATCGGCTGAAATGCGTCCATAGGCATCCAGCCAATCGGCTATTTTATAATTAACCGAAGCGTTTCCGATAAAGCGGTTTCTACTGTCAGTTTCATAGTTCTCGTAAGCATCCCAATATGGATTATCGGAATAAATTGGATAATTCAATGACGAATTATAGTTCCATGTTAAATTTCTTTTGGTAAGCTCATAAGCAGTTTTCAAGTCCTTAAAATCGAGGTTTGTTTCCTGCCACTGACGAAAATTGGTTACAATATTGCCATTATATCCGGTTGTATTACGGCCTTTACCATTTTGCTTAATGAAATTGGCCGTGCCGGAAACTGTTAGCCTTTTATTGATGTTCCACTGTCCGCTCAGTGTCACATTATTTCTTTTTAAGGAGCTATTGGGCTGCAGCCCGGTTGCATTGTAATTGGTAAAGGATAACCTTACAGAACTAAAGTCAGTAGCTTTATCAATTGCTATTGTATTCGTATAAGCTAATGGCGTCTCGAAGAAAGTGATAGGGCCGTTTTTTGTAAATTCCCACGGTTTCGATTGTTTGTACCACGGTGATTCAGGGTCAACTGAATACCAACCCCATATTGGTTGTCCGTCAAATTCAGGGCCAAACGACGCATCTTCGGTTGTTTGTACCCATCTGACCAGAGGATCATTGATCGGATCATTTGTTGTAAGGCTTCCTGATGTAGTTCTAAAGGCAAAAGCAGGAGGGTCTCCGTAACCGTAACCGGCACCATATTGATCCTGATAGGTAGGGAATGTTGATATATCAATTTTGCTGAAAGTGAAGCCTGAACTCAGTGATACTCCTATAGGAGCATTCTCACCTTCGTTAAGTATTTTTCCTCTTTTGGTGGTGATCATGATAACACCAGCCGATGCACGGGAGCCATACAGCGCTGTCGCTGCGGAACCTTTCAAAACATTTATGGATTCAATACTTTCAGGGTCAATATCAGCGGCCGCATTCCCATAATCATATCCGGCATATGCAGTAGCCTGGCTTGAGGTTACTCCAACATCAGTGTATTTTCCAATGTTATTATTGATAGGCACTCCGTCAACAACATAAAGGACCTGGTTGCTGTTTACCAATGATTTGCTGCCACGCACTATAACGTTGGTGGAGCCACCCATGTTTTGGTTCCTTTGAACTTGTACACCTGAGATCTTACCTGATAGAGTGTTCATGAAGTTGGCTGTTTTAACTTTGGAAACTACATCCCCTTTAACTTCCTGTGTAGCGTACCCTAAGGATTTTCTCTCACGGGAGATACCAAGGGCTGTTACAACAACCTCATCGAGACCTAATACATCAGGTTCCATAATAATGTCAATAATATTACGGCCAGAAATTTCCACTTCCTGTTTCTTCATCCCAATAAAAGAGAAGACAAGAGTTTTGGCATCCTGGGGAATTGTCAGGGAGTATTTTCCATCAATTCCTGTATTGATACCAATGGCTGTTCCTTTGACAGATACTGATACACCGGCAATCGGACCTTCTGACTCAACAGAAGACCTCACTGTGCCGGTAACAACTTTCGTTTGTGAAAAAAGCGATGAACTACAAATTATCACTAACGCAACAGACAGAAACAAAAATTTCCACATAGGTTAGATATTAGGGTTAGTACTAAAATATTATTAATGATTCCAATTATCTTTTTCTGTTCCTGAATGGGAATCATCATTGAATACCAAAATAAGGCGATTGTGTTTACCGAGGGTAATACATTTAGCGAATGACTAATTTCAGTTAACAAAACGTCGATTCCTGCCTATAATCGGTATGTATTGTAGATGAACCGGCTGGTTACAACATTTGACCGTCAGTGCTGCATAATTATCACCAGCTAAACTTACGGGATAGTAATTTGTTTTATTGCTGACTCTGATTTCTTAAACTTTGTCATTTAACCAATATAAATTATGAAATACATAGCAGCAGTTTATCCGCTTCTAATTTTGTCACTCCCGTTAAAAAGTATCGCTCAGGATGATCTGATAAGCCACCAGACGGGCGCGGTGAAGGAAGTTCGCAAAGTTGATCATGTGATCCACTTTGCGACCGTAGATAATCAGGATGTTCAAATCAGCGTCCTGGCTCCTGCCATCGTAAGAGTAAGAATTGCAGCGCCAGATTTGCCGGTGAGCCCATCCTATGCGGTTGTTCAGGATGGTCAGTTGGATTTTAACAAAATGATTAACGGTGAAAAGGAAATAACACTGCTCACTGATTCCCTGAAAATTGTGGTGCTTAAGAACCCGCTGCGCATTGATTTTTTTAATGCAAAGGGAGAATGGCTGGACGGTGATGCACCATCCCTCGGTGTTTCCCGGCAAGGGAAGGAAATAACAAGCTTCCGTAAACTGACCGAAGATGAAAAATTTATCGGTCTTGGAGAAAAGACCGGACCTCTGAACCGCCGTGAGCAATCTTATGTGAACTGGAATACAGATGCTCCTGGTTATGGTCTGAACGCAGATCCGCTTTATTCCACCCTCCCCTATTTTATAGGTATTCATTCCAACAGGGTTTTCGGTATATTTTTTGATAACAGTTATAAATCTTTTTTCAATTTTGGAGGTTCTACTGACGGTACCATGTATTTTTTTGGCGCTGAGGGAGGCGCCATGAATTACTATTTTTTCGGGGCATCGACGGTTTCAGGACAGATCAGAGATTATACGTGGCTTACCGGAAGGATGGAAATACCACCGTTATGGAGTCTGGGATATCAGCAATGCCGTTATAGTTATATAAGTCAGCAGCAATTACTCGGTGTGGCCATCAGAATGCGTCAGGACAGCCTACCCTGTGATGTCATATATTGCGACATTGATTATATGAACGGCTACAGGATATTTACCTGGAATCCTGACACTTACTCTCATCCAAAAGCTTTAACGGATTCGCTGAAAGGCATGGGCATGCATCTGGTGACAATAATAGACCCGGGGATTAAAATTGATTCCAATGACTACCAACCTTATATCACCGGTCTGCAAAACCATTACTTCGTTCACTACCCAGATGGAAAACCTTATACAGGAAGTGTATGGGCAGGAAGAAGCCATTTCCCTGACTTTACAAAAGATGCCGTAAGAAAATGGTGGGGCGGAAATTTTAAGGTCCTGACCGATAACGGTGTAACCGGTTTTTGGAACGACATGAATGAACCCGCTGCGTGGGGACAGAGTATTCCGCCCCTGGTTGAATTCGGAGCGGGGAAAAATACAATTACACTGAAGGAAGCCCGCAATGTGTATGGAATGCAAATGGCACGTGCGACATTTGAAGGCACCAGGGCTTTACTGAATGGTTACCGTCCTTTTGTGCTGACCCGTGCCGCATACTCAGGTATTCAGAGATATTCAGCTATGTGGACAGGTGATAATAACCCTACCGATGATCATATGCTGCTGGCATACCGGATGATTAACAGCATGGGCCTTACCGGAGTTGCCTTCGACGGTGTGGATATCGGAGGCTTTACAGGAAATCCCGCACCCGAACTGATGGTTCGCTGGATGTCGTTGGGAGTTTACACTCCCTTATTCCGCAATCATACCGCAAAAGGAAATACCTCACACGAACCATGGACCTGGGGAGAGGATAACGAGAAACTGATACGAAACTCCATCCAAACCCGCTACCGTTTGTTGCCTTATCTTTATTCCACGTTTTATGAAGCTTCCGGTACCGGCATTCCCATTAACCGTTCCTTAGCCATAGATTATACACATGATAATGAAGTGTACAATACCAGATTTGAAAACGAGTTTCTTTTTGGACCCTCCATGCTGATAGCACCTGTTGCCAGCAGTGATAAAGCGGAACAGGTCTACCTGCCGTCCGGAACATGGTACCGTTTCGGAAATGATGAAAAATTTGAGGGGAACAAGGTCATATGGGCAGGATCACCCTTAAACGATCTGCCTGTATTCATAAAAGCCGGTGCAATAATCCCAATGCAAAATGTAATACAAAACACAGCAGACAAAGGAGATGGTATAATGCATCTGAATATCTGGTATGGCGATATTTCAAACAATTTCACCTATTATGAAGACGATGGTACAACATATCGGTACAGGCAGGGTAATTATTATGTAAGGGTAATAAGCTTTAACCCACACGATCGTGAAATTACAATGAATAGTGTGCAAGGCGATTATGGCACCAGATTTAATTCCATTGAATTGATCTTACATGGATTCCCTGCAGGTTCACAACACACAGTAAACGGGAAACCTGAAAAAGCAGTACAAAACGGTTCACAACAAATGATCTCCTTCCCTAATGAGGAAGGAAAGATTTCTGTCAGATGGTGATCTGGGGTGATTCTAAAATCAAACTAGTCCCCGGGATGAGTTGGAAAGGTTTTGAGAAAGCGCCGGTCGTCCTGTTTTATTCAAAGAAAGGTACTCCCTTAATAGCATATTTTTTCATAGCCTCTTCGTTAATATCCACTCCGATTCCGGGTTTATTCGATACTTTAATAAAACTTTTATCAACCCAATTCTCCTCATCAAAGGTCATGATTTCCTTATACATCGGATTGGTCATGAAGTACGACTGCCACTCCATAATCAGGAAGTTAGGAACCGACGCGCATACATGTGCACATGCCATGGCACCGAGAAACGTAGCAACCATATGCGGGGCAAAAGGAATGTAAGACAGATTTGCCAGATTGGCAATACGCTGTCCTTCACCAAGTCCACCACATTTTTGCAGATCGGGCATTACAACATCAAGCCCGCCTATTTCCAGCACCCGCTTAAACCCATAGGCAAGATAAATATTTTCACCTGCCGCGATTGGCGTACTGGTTGAGTCAGCGATGATCTTGAACGCATCTACATTTTCTGCAGGTATTGGTTCTTCCAGCCACATCACGTGCAGCGGTTCAAGCCGTTTGGCCACTGCCAGGGCTGAAACCAGATCATACCTGCCATGCATATCCAGACACAGATCAATCTTGGGTCCCACTGCCTCCCTGACGGCAGCAATCTGATTATACATCCGTTCCACTTCACCCTCGCTTGCAGTCCAGTTGTACCTGTCGTATTTATTCGGATCGTTGGCCTCATCCAAATCAAACTTTATGGCATTAAATCCTAACTTAACAGCATTAAGAGCTGAATCAGCAAAATCTTTGGGTTGTGGCAGGTTACTCCTATAAAGAGCTGTGTCGCTGTATACCCTTATCTTATCGCGAAATTTTCCGCCCATCAACTGATAAACGGGAACATTCAGCGCCTTCCCGGCCAGGTCCCACAATGCCGACTCAATAGCAGAAAGCACCGCAACATACATACCTGACTGTGCCCCTCCGAAATGACCTCCTCTCCGGATGTCTTCAAAAATCTTGCTTACATTTAATGGGTTTTGACCTCTAAGCCTTCTCCCAAAGTTTTGAACGAGGTAATAAGTTCCAGAGATGGCATCTACACCTTCGCCACATCCCCAAATACCCTGATTGGTGTATATTTTAACAAAAAGACTTCCCCCGACATAACCACACTTGATATCTGTAATTTTCAGATCAGAAGGAGCGGAAGATTTTGGTGTGTCCTGTACAGCCTTTTCATAACCTTTTCCAAAACCAACCAGAGGGGAAACAGTTACAGCAGCAGCAGCAAATGCAGCCTTGCCTAAAAATGCTCTTCTTGAATTTATGTTTTTCATAGTCTTAGATTAATTATTTATGTTATTCTTTTTTCTTTCTGGTAATCAATTCTGAATATAATTATGACATCACAATAATATGATAATTTGATCGGTTTATTATCATGCCAATATAATAAAAAAGTACATAATCCTCTATTGATAGTATAAATAACCTTTCTTAGAATTATTTGTTCAATTTGTCACCCGGGAAATTGATCAACCCATTCCAGCGGTTCGTGTTGTCCTATCTTCAGATGTATTGCAACCGGCTTTTTCTCAGTCAAGTGCAGGTCGCAGTTTGCGTTGCCTTTCTGGAGGGCTGACGCCAAAACACCGGCGGGTGCGGAGATCTCCTCAATTCCGTGACGGACAATCAATGTAAGGTCCTGATTTCTCATTGAGGTGATCGTTACGTCAACAGTCCTGGCTTCCATGTCCCAGGCCAGTTTGTCGACCCTTGCGAAAGTACGGGCAAGCATCCCGTTAATCGATCCCTTTATCAGCGATGGCGGAAGTGCAGGAAGCAGCTCAATCACACCGGGTCGTGAGTAGGCAAGCATTTCCATCACTATCGCAGGAATTCCGCTCTGCGCATCCGGGACAGGTACACCATACGTCTCGCGTGAGCACCTCAGCGCGGTGCTGACATAGCCCTGTTCAATCAATTGCCTCAGTTGGATATCCACGATGATATTGTCTTTGAGCCGGGCTCCAACCAAAGCACGATGGCAGCGGCCATAAGCAGCTAAAGTTTCTCCTGCGACCGCGGTGGACATAGTATCAAATGTTCGTTTCCTGTTGGCTATCTCCGCGGCTCGGGCCAGTTGCGATGTGCGATCCGGATCAATTTCATCGCCCGGCCAGGCGCCATACAGATGAGAGACATGCCGATGGCTGTAATGTTCTTCCAATGTGGGCCATGCCCATTCCTTAAGTGTGCCATCCGATTCGAGCAGATAGGGCGGCAACTTTGACAGCATTGCCTCCCATCTCTTCACACCGTTGGTATCAGTGCCAAGAAGCTTACAAGCTATGATTAAATTGGTCAGGACTTCCCGGCACACCGCGATGTCCATGCTGGCATTGATCAGTACAGGTCCGGATGGGTCCGTATTGCGGGATGTGTTTTCAGGCGAGATGGATGGAACAAAGATATAATTCCCATTTTTGTCGGTGACGGTCAGGAAATCCTCGTAAAATAATGCCAGTTCTTTATAGACCGGCAGCATGCGATTGCGGAGAAATTCAAGGTCCCCGGATACCAGATAATTGTCCCAGAATGGGCGACAACCCAGCCACCGGCGGAAATCCAGTAGGGATGCGGCCAAGTCTCCCCAGTATTATCGGCGTAATCGAACATAGAAAATACGCCGGAATCTTTGGTTGGTGCGATAGGATAATGGGCGCCTCGCATGCCCCGGATAGTCCGGGTAAAGTCCTTCCAGCGACTGCCGGACAGCTTCCACCTTGTCCTCACTGTAGTCGGGTAAATCTTCCTCCCTGCGCTCCTGCACGGCTACGTATTCCTGCAAAATCCTGCCCCCCACCAGGACCTCGTCCCCCTCCTCCTCCTTCCGACATCTTAATACGGATATTCACCGACTGTCCGCTGGGGGCTGTGAGCCATTGTACCACAACATTGTCGGGACGCGACGTGAAGATCCGGCGAACCCATTCGCCGCGCTCGTCCGTCCAGTAAACCTTTACCTCGGTACTCTCGAAATCAACCGTGCGCAGATAATCCCTGACCGATACACTTTCCGGAAGTTCCAGAAGCATGGAGAATCTCCCTCCGCCAAACCCCATAGCGCGGGTGATGGGGGATTTATGCCATTCGTCATAAGCCAGCATCGCAGCTTCGTGGTATTTTCCGTCAAGTATCATTTGCCGGACCTGTGGAAATACATTTGCGATCTTCGGCGCCTCAAGGGACTTCTTACGGGGTGTGAACAGGCTTTCGTGGCTGAAAGGAATCTGTTCGGTGAATGGATTGCCTGTCACTTCAATATTTACCGCTCCATAGCCGGAGCTGAGAGCTTCACCACCAGGTGCCAGACTGCAAAAGCCACGCAGCGGTACAATCTTTCTCCTGATCCGATCCTCCAGAGACATTGGCGAGATCTGAACAGCGGGTGCCAGATTTGATTTGGCAAATACCGGTGGTTTGGGTAAATACTTATCTGCCCGCACCCGGGCAAGATATTCGGAAGAACGGATCTCCTTCTGTACCGTACCAGCCGGACCTGAAATCCGGCCAGGAAAACTGGCCGGCTTCGGAGGATTTCCGTCGGATGTTTTGAATAATTTGAACGGCGTCGCAGCACTAAACAGGCCGACAGCCGCGCCCGTCTTAAGAAAATTTCTGCGCTTCATATTTACCTCTTTATGTTTATTTTGAATTTCTTAATTGAATGGACTGATTTGTCAACAACTGTATGATGACTCTGAGTAAAACTAATTCAAAGGATTTAATAAAATAAAATAAATTAATTTCAGCAGAAATAAAAGACGACATTCAAAAAAATCAAACGAGCCATTAATCCCTTAAGATCGATTTAAAAAAAGTGATGTAAGAAGTAAATAATTAAGTAATTTTAGCTGATTTAACAGCTGTTAAAAGATTAGAGCTTCATAAGCTCAAAAGAGATGGCATGCAAGTTCCCCGGACATAAATACAACCTGTGCAATTGACAGGGCTGAAGAATTGAGACAAAAAATTTCAAATTATATACAGATTATGAAAAGAATCCTTTTTTTTATTACTGCAATCCTGATTTTGGCAGAAGTAGCAGTTGCCGGTCAGAATTTTTCTTCCAAAAATATAGTAATCACCAAAACCGACATTGAAAAGGCAGGTACCTCGATCGCGGTTTCAGCTATCGGAGAACCGGTTAGCTCTGTCAAACTCTATACTCCACGTTGGGTTGAAGCAACCGATGCCACGCCTGCATATGCTGTTGTTGAAGGTTCGATTTTCCCGGTTGATCCCAATGGCTGGCCCATTAATTTCCGGGTGCTTCTTCCGGCAAGCTGGTCGCGTCGTGCCATGCAAGCCGGTGGTGGTGGCATGAATGGATCAATCACAGTCAGGGAAGGTAAAAATCCAATGATCAATAAGGGATTCGTGATGTATGGCAGCGACTCAGGCCACCAGGGAGGAATGGGTGGCAGAGGTACAGTTCTGGCTTCCGGTCCCGCAGGTGCCAAACCTGATGACTGGGCTCTCAACGAAGAAGCCATCCGCAATCTTGGTTATATGCAAATGAAGAAGACTCACGATGCAGCTATGGTAATAATTGAAAGAATTTATGGAGAACGTCCTCTTTTCAACTATTATATTGGAGGTTCACAGGGTGGACGCGAAGGACTTATGGTTGCTCAAAGATACCCTGCTGATTATAATGGCATAATATCCGATGTTCCGATAGTCAGCTTTTCAACGCTTATGCTCGCTCCTGAACTGATAAGGATACAGGAAAAACCATTGGCAAACTGGGTAACACCTGCCAAGGTTAATGCAATCAGGGCTGAGTTCCTGAGACAATGTGACAAACTTGACGGATTGTCCGATGGGATAATCAATAACTATATGGCCTCACGCATTATCTTTGATGTAACGGACGGTTCCGGCCCTGTTGATCCATGGGCAGCCCTCCGTGAGCCAAACAAAAAGGATCCGGAACCTGAAGATAAATCAACATCGGCCAGGCTCACCGATGGACAGATTAAGACACTTGAATTTGTGTACAGTCCATATAAGTTCCCGTCTCCACTTGCAAATGGTGTTAAATCGTTCGGTATGTGGCTTCCTACAACCGATCCTGAATTTTTTGGAACAATCACCCCTACCCGGTACAAAGGACAGGAAGGTGCACCGGAGAATGCTCCGGTACATTCATCGCTGGGAACTCTTGGAGTAACTGGGTTCCTGATGCAGAATCTATCAGCTAATCCACTTGACTATGCCGAAGGAACGGCTATGCAAGAACGCCGGAAACAGATATCCGAATGGCTCGATGCCACGAATCCCGATCTAAGTGCATTTTATAAAAATGGAGGGAAAATAATTCTTACGGTCGGCACGCAGGATTTTATAGCCTCTTCCGGCGCACAGACTTGATTACTATCAGTCGTTGATAAATAAGATGGGACAGAAGAAACTGGATAAGTTTGCGCGGTTATATGTTGTTCCACAGGGAGGTCACGGATTATCGGGCAAGAGTTATAAGATGAACGGGGATGGCGAAACGGTTGAAGTAAAAAACATTCCGTCACCAAACTCCAATGACAAAATGGATATGATAATATCATGGGTTGAAGAAAGCCACGCTCCTGCAAAAACACTTGTTGTCAGCAGCGAAGGGCGAATCGGAGTGAAACCTGAAGGTAAAGGATATCTTCTCTGCTCGTATCCGAACTATCCCAGGTACACAGGAGGACCGCAAGATCAGGTATCTTCTTATGTCAGCTCATCGAAATAAATAATGCTTCTATCTTTCCCTGTGAAAGGAGTTTTAAACCGAAAATCAAATGAGGATTAATTAAATGAATACAAGTTCAAAACTGAAAAATCTGCTTTTATTCTTTTTTCTGTTTCCGGCCATATCCTATAGTCAGGTCAGATTACCTAAACTTATCAGTGATGGTATGGTTTTACAGAGAGATACCAGGGTAAGGGTTTGGGGCTGGGCTTCAGAGGGTGAAAAGGTAGCTGTAAGTTTTATAGGTTCAACATACCAGGCAACAACAAATAAAAATGGCGAATGGGAAGTGATCCTTTCCGGATTGAAGGCAGGCGGGCCGCATGAAATGAAGATAGATGCCAGCAATTCTATAACTATCAGCGATATCCTTATAGGCGATGTATGGGTTTGTTCGGGCCAGTCGAACATGCAATTGTCATTACGTGGATTAACTTCAATTTATCAGGAGGAGATTGACAAATCAGAAAACCCGAATATCAGGCAATTTTTGATCTATTCGGGTTTCAATATGACTGAAAGGGATAAAGACTACAGGTCCGGAAGATGGGTATCTGCCAATCCAAAAGATGTTCCTGGCTTTACTGCAGTCGGCTATTTTTTTGCAAAGAAACTTTACGAAACTTACAAAGTGCCGATAGGACTGATTAATGCTTCCGTGGGAGGTTCATCTGCCGAAGCATGGATAAGCGAAGAATCAATAAGATCATTCCCGAACTTTTATGAAATCGTACAAAGATTCAAAACACCCGGATATATTGACAGGATCAATAAGATGGATAATGAACGAGTTAAAAGCTGGAATATGCAGCTCCGGCAGAATGATGAAGGATTTAAGGATCCTCAACGAAACTGGTATTCCAAGGAACTCAATACAGGCGCCTGGAATACAATGCATTTGCCCGGTTATTGGTCTGATTCAAAAACCGGTCCTGTAAACGGAGTCGTATGGTTCAGAAAGGAAATTACCATACCTGCATCGCTGGCTGGTAAACTGGTATCTCTCAAATTAGGAAGGATTGCTGATGCTGACTCTGTTTTTATTAATGGACGGTTTGTAGGCGCTACCGGATCTCAGTATTCGCAAAGAAATTACAAAATTCCTGCCGGATTGTTAACAGAAGGTGAAAATACAATTGTTATAAGGGTTATCAACTATATCCGCTATGGTGGTTTTGTCCCCGGGAAACAATATGAAATATCTGTTGACGGAAATACAGTAAATCTTGAAGGCGAATGGAAATACCATATCGGAGCTATTGCTGAACAGCTGGAAGATCGTTTATTTACCGGTAAGATACCAACAGGACTTTTTAAGGGAATGATAGCTCCGATGCTTAATTATAGTATAAAGGGTGTAGTATGGTATCAGGGCGAATCAAACACAAGCCGTGCTTTTGAACACTATGAACTTTTTAAATTACTTATAAAAGACTGGAGGTTGAACTGGCACCAGGGCGATTTTCCTTTCCTCTATGTTCAGCTTCCAAATTTTGTTGAGGTGAATACAGAGACAACAAAATATGACTGGGCTTACTTCCGCGAGACCCAGCTGAAGGCTTTGGCGATCCCTAATACTGGAATGGCTGTTACAATAGACATAGGCGAATATAATGATATTCACCCTGTTAATAAGAAGGATGTCGGATATCGACTTGCTCTTGCTGCTCAGAAAATAGCTTATGGCGAAAAACAAATCGTATATTCCGGACCTGTTTTCAAATCATCGAAAATTGAAGGCAATAAAGTAACATTATCATTCTCCAACATGGGAAGCGGGTTAACCACAAAGAACGGGGAAGAATTAAATTGCTTTGAAATTTGCTCTGTCGACAATGAATATTATCCTGCTAAGGCAAAAATTGTAAAGGATAAAATCGTCGTATGGAGTGAGAGAGTTGCAAGTCCGGTTGCTGTACGATATGCATGGGCAAATAATCCGCTTAATCCAAATTTGTACAACAAAGAAGGGTTACCGGCATCACCTTTCAGAACCAGTGAACTTTATTAGTAATTTGTCAGACGAGAAGGTCTGATGAAAAGGATCAGAATCCCCATAAGAAGCAAGGCGCCTCCGAGAATCCATAACGAAACCGACATACTGTTGGTCTTATCATACACGACTCCAACAAGGGTTGGGCCAACAAATCCCCCAAGGTTCCCGACTGAATTGATCAGTGCAATGCCTCCGGCAGCTGCTGTTCCGCTCAAAAATGTTGTTGAGAGAGCCCAGAAAGGGGCCATCGCAGATTTCAATCCAATCAATGCCAGCATCAGTGCAACCATTGCGAAGTATGGATTTTGTAACCACGCACTTAATCCGAATCCAAGTGCGGCAGAGAATGCTGTAATTGCAACATGCCATCGTCTCTCGCCTGTTTTATCGGAATGGTACCCAACCAGGAGCATAACCACTATTGCCATTAGATAAGGAATGGCATTGATCATTCCGACAAGGGAATAGCTTAGACCGGAAAGTTCTTTTAAAATCGATGGTAACCACATTTCATAGCCATATATTCCTACGGTCAGCAGGAAATATATAAAACAAAGCAGCCAGATACGACCACTCCTGAAAGCATCTGACAGACGGAAATGGGCCTTTCCTTTTGACTGAAGCGCCTCTTCATCAAGACGTGACTGAACCCACACCTTTTCTGCAGGAGATAACCACCTGGCATTCTGAGGTCTGTTCGGAAGAACAAAGAAGACAACAAGTCCCATCAATACCGCCGGAATACCCTCAAGAAGAAAAAGCCACTGCCAGCCTTCCAGTCCGCCCTTATTGTGGAGTTCAAGAATCGCACCGGAAAGAGGTGACCCGACAATTCCTGCAATAACGGTACCTGTGGCGAATAGGGCTACCGTACGTGCCCTCTGTTTATCAGGGAACCAATACGTCAGGTACAAGATCACACCTGGATAAAATCCCGCTTCAGCAGCTCCCAGCATAAACCTCACTGAATAAAAAGCTGCAGTACTGTGTATAAACAGCATGGTCATCGATACGAGACCCCAGATGATCATTATCCGGGCGATCCAAATTCGGGCACCGACGCGTTGCATGATAAGATTGCTGGGAACTTCAAACAAAAAATATCCAATGAAGAACAGCCCTGCTCCAAGGCCATATACACTTCCGAAAACACTGGCATCAACACCAAGCACATCCTGAAGTTGTACCTTTGCGAATCCGACATTGATACGATCAATATAAGCAATGATATAACAAACAAACAGCAACGGAATGATACGCCAGGTAATCTTAGAATAGAGAATGTCCGACTCTTCAGTAGTCAGATTGAGCTTATCGGGTCGGGTATTGTCCATCGAGGATAATAATATCTGCTGGATTTATTTAAAAATCTGTAAATCAGAACTTACCTGGATTTCATAGAAATCTCCTGGCAAAATGAACATTGCCAGGAGATAGTTAAATGCTTAATATGAAATCAGTTACTGATATTCGATATAAGGCCGGGTTCCAGACCTACTTCAAACCTTTATTGGTGATATGGAAATAATCGAATGCAACCTCAAATGGTGTCTGGGGCTGATTGGTTTGCTGATTCATTCCGGGGAAACCACCCATTCTGGCAGGTGCAACACCGTCACAAACTATCATTCCGGCTTTCACATTCATTAGCAAAATGTCAGCTGTACCAATCGTTTTGAAATTTTTGCCATCAGATGAACAGGATGCAGTGTAAAGGCTGCCTTTCTTCTCAAGCTTCAGAACCAGAGTATTATCATCCTTTATTATATCTGCCATGCTTAGCAGAGCTACGGATTTCTGATAACCATCACTTTCAATTACAATTTCCACTGCGCCAGGTTGAATTCCTGTTTCGGCAGCTCCGAACATCCTCCTTGCATTGTTAGCTCTGTAAACCAGCTTTACAAAATTATCATCATCCTGATAAGCCAGGATTCCAGCGTTTTGAACAGGGCCTGAAGGTCTTCTTGAACATACCATTTTTGATTCGATTGTCCAGTCGGTGTTTGCACTCTGAAGAAGAATGTTCATAGCATTATTATTTGACGAAACAATATCACCTTTTTCGCTGGTGATCAGGAGTGAACCGGATTTCTTTGAAAGACTCCAGTTTGAAGCATTTTCCCTTACCCAACTCCATTGCTTAGCCAGAGTTCCGCTATTGAATTCATCGCTGACGGATTTTGTACCGAAGTTCACAATATAAATATTCTTATCAACTGTGACATTATCAGTCAGAGTCACTATTGCGTTTCCGGGAACACCTTTGGCCTGTGCTACATCAACCGAAACATTTGCACCAGAGGCAGTGGCACTGACAACAGGAACAGTTGCGGCATCAGTCAGGAGAACACTGTAAGCTTTAACTGCAGGACTAAAACCTGTAACATTCTTTCCATTGATTTTAAGAGCTGCCGGTCTCAGATCAGGCATTACTTTAAGAGCATAACTATTCGATATGGTTTTCCCGTTTACCGTAACATATGCGAATATGGTTGCCGTTCCAACTCCCTTTGCTGTTACCGTTCCCTTTTCATCAACACTCACTATCTCCGGATTATTGCTCTTATAGTTTACCTGTGCATTTTTGATATTAAAGAAGCTGTCGTCCGACATTGATGCTGTCACACTCGTTTTGGCTGTATTGCCTGGTCTCATCACCACCTTGCCACATTCTGCAACAACAGTTTTCAATACCGGGGTGTATGCGCCACTCATACTGGCCTCAACACTGCCTTTGATGTCTTTCGATGAAGCGCCGATCTCAAATATGTATTTGCCCTGATCGAACATTATCCTTTTATTCTTTGTATCCCAGAACCACAGATCTGCACAATCAATGTCTATTGACACTGTCCTGATCTGACCTGCCGGTATCGTCACTCTCTGGAATCCCTTAAGTCTTTTTATAGGTCTCTCGAGTGCTGCAGGGCTGTCGGGAGTTCTTAAATAAACCTGTACTACCTCATCTCCATCAACCGCTCCTGCATTCTTTACATCTACATTAACTGTTATTTTGTCATTCGGTGTAATAGCGCTCTTACTGATAGTGAAATTGCTAAACCCAAATGTTGTATAAGACAATCCGTATCCGAATTCATAGGAAACGTCTTTGTTGAAATACCAGTAGGTTCTGCCGTTCTTTCCGCCACCACCTCTTAATGTGTAATCTGAGAACTCAGGAAGATCATTAAGCGATTTATACCATGTGAGGCTCGTTTTTCCACCCGGGTTAACTTCACCAAACAATATTTTAGCCATAGCGGTTCCCTGTGCCTGACCATTGTATCCGGTAAAGATAATCCCGGCAACATTGGGATTATTTTTTATTTGTTCAACTTCAACTATTCCCATTCCCTGTATTACGACAATGGTATTCGGATTCACTGCTGCCACTGATTTGATCAGCTCATACTGATTACCAGGCAATCCAATAGAGAACCTGTCAGATTCTTCCCTTCCCGTAGTTTGATCAGTACCGACAAAAATAACAGCTACATCAGATGAAGCTGCCATATCAAGAGTCTCTTTATCTGTTGATGGCATTTCCTGTTCGCGATAAACAAGAACAATGGTTTGCGGTCCTTCAATACCCAATGTGGTAACTTTAACAGGAACAATTTTTGATCTTCCAAAGCCAGCAAATCCTCCGCTTTGTGGAGTGCTTGCAATTTTCTGTGAAGCAAGGATATTCCCTGTATTAGAACCGACCCTTACTTCGATTAATCCTCCATTACCGGATACTGTCATGTTAAACCGTATTGAATCTACATTGGTAATATCAACATTCTTATACAATGTCCAATCACCATCCTTGATGCCTCGTACTGAAGAAGAACCAAATCTTGCTGAAGTGATTAAACCGCTTGCAGAGGCATCGAATTTTGTTGCATCATATTCCTTAACAGCTCCACCTTTTGAAACTGTTGTAAAACTGATCATGTTAAAAAAATCAGTTCTTCTTGCGGTATTTCCACCAGACTTGGTAACTACTTCTGTACTAAGTTTATTCTGTGCAATATAATTCTTTATTCCTGCAAGTGGCGTAATTTTAAACGAAGGTTCCGCCTCTCCCGAATAATCACCCAGCTCAACTTTTTCCGCCTGTGGCCCCAATACAGCTATTTTTTTAATATTAATTGGATTGAGAGGCAATACTTTTCTGCCTGTTTTTGCAACAACCTCATTCTTTAACAGAACTGGTGTTTTGGTTGCAATTTCAATCGCAAGGTCATTATGAGAGGGGTCATTGATTATAGAAGGTTTAATGCCTGCATATGTTACAATGTTTTTAGGATCAAATTCACCTAACCTCATCCTTATTGTATAAATATTGATCAGGGCCAGATCCATATCAGCCTCAGTGATCAAACCTTGTTTTATTGCATCCAGAGCGCTGGACTGGTAAACACCACCGCAATCTGTGTCAACGCCTGATTTTAGACCCATTGCTGCGGCTTCAGGGTTGCTTTTTGCATAGTGGTGCCCTTCTAAAATATCGGATATCGCACCACAGTCACCAGTTACGTATCCATTTAAACCGAATGTTTTTCTGGCAATGGTATCAACAAGATATTTACTGGCCGACATTGGGACGCCGTTTACGGCACTGTATGCCGTCATAATTGCGGGAAGATTGTCTTTTTCAATCAGTGTCCTGTATGGCTGGAGATAAAATTCCCTCATATCCCTGTCATCCATATTTGCACTTCCGGTATGACGGTTATACTCTGTATTGTTCGCAAAGTAATGTTTACCGCACGGAACTGCTTTTAAATAAGTAGGATCGTCTCCCATTAACCCCTTAATAAAGCCACCTCCTATTTGCGAAACAAGAAACGGATCTTCTCCAAATGTTTCTGCTGTCCTTCCCCACCTGGGATCACGTGCTGGTTCTACAACCGGAGACCAGTATGTCAGGGTAAAAAGGAGATCGTGGTTAAAACCCCTGGCCTCATCAGCGATGACAGAAGTTTCACGCTTAATCAAAGCCGGATCCCATGAAGACCCTACGGCAACACTATTTGGGAATGATGTCGCAGTCATCCCGCTGTTATTATTTCTACCTAAAATTCCGTGCAGGGCTTCACCCCATACATCGTATTTATTAATTCCCAGACGGGGAATGGGAGGCATGGTATTGCCCAGCTGACTTTGCTTCTCCTCAGGGGTCATCCTGGAAATAAGGTCGGCGGCCCTTTCCCTGAAAGAATATGCTGTATCAAGATAAATAGGCATTTTTGCATTTTCACTGCCCGGCATGAAGGCCATCATGGCAATACATACAAGAATTAAGAAAGAAAATCTGGCAATTTTTGTTTTCATTTTATCGGATTTAAGGTGTTATTGAATAGGGCACTAAAGTTAATAAATATTTTATATAGAACCATGGTTTGGTAAATTTCCCCGGGCATTGCCAGGCAAATCTGCTTACACATCAGATAAAAGCATATTGGCAAGGTATATATGACTTGCAGATCTGCTGAAACGTATGATAATCATAAATCAGATTAACTGCCCTGAATAATAATAGTTTCTCCTTTGGCAGGGCTGTAATTTGTTGTTTTTCCATTTACCCTCACAATACATGGATTGCCAAGCAGGGACCTGATCTCGGATTTTGTCAATTTACCGTCCTTCCATTCAATGCTGACTTCGAATCCTCCTCTCGCCTTAAGTCCGGTCACTGATCCGTTTTTCCAGCTCGGAGGTAAGGCCGGCAAAAGGGAGATTTCACCTGAATGGCTTTGCAGCAGCGATTCAGCAACACCCGCAGTATAGCCGTAATTGGCATCGGACTGGTTACTTCCCGTATTATGAAGATTATTTCCAATTCCTACCCTGGGTGAAGGGGAACGGAAAAAATTCTTTATAGTTGAATCAACCCTTTCTCCGTTTTCAAGCCTGGCCCAATCGCATATATCCCATGCACTGGTCCACCCGGTCCTCACACGACGTGGTTCTAGCCATTTCTTAATAGCTGCGGCTATTTCGGGATTCCCTCTTAATGTTATGGAGTTGCCCGGGTAGAATCCAAAGTTTGCTGACATATTGTGACCCTCAGGGCCTCTTTTCCAGTCCTCGATCCATACCTGGAGAAGGCCATCTTTCCCTATCTGATAAGGAGGGATCTTTTTCAAAGCTTCAGCAAGTTTTGCCCCGAACTCCTGATCGGTATTCAAAATCTTTTCTGCTTCTATGATATGAGGGAACAGATCCCTGATCATGCCCAGATTCATTGTTGTTGTGGAAGCTAAAAATGCCTCCGGCGCTTTATCACTTGTAAAGAATCCCTGTTCAGGTGACATTGAGAAAGGAATGACCAGCCACTTGTGTTTTGGTTCAATTGTCATAATATCCATCAGGAATTGGGCCGAACCCTTCATAACCGGGTAATATTCTTTAAGGAATGCAACATCTCCGGTAAACAGGTAGTGTTCCCATATATGAAGGCAAAGCCAGGTTCCACCAACTGGCCACATACCAAAACGAGCCGAATCAACAGGTGCAGTGCCACGCCACAGATCGGTATTATGATGCACTACCCATCCTCCTGCATTATAATAAGCTTTTGCTGTTCTCGCACCACTTTCAGAAAGATCCCTGATCATATCAAACAATGGCAAATGAGTTTCCGACAGATTCGTGACCTCTGCCGGCCAGTAATTCATCTCGGTATTTATATTTACGGTATATTTACTTCCCCAGTTAGGCAGCAATGACTCATTCCACCTTCCCTGCAGGTTTGCAGGTTCGCTGCCGGCTCTGCTGCTTGATACCAGAATATAACGGCCAAATTGAAATATTTTGGATAAAAGATCCGGGTCGGGCAGACCTTTCTTGAGGTTGGCAACGCGCTCATCTGTTGGCTTCTGATTCATCAACGGATCTCCTATTTTCAGGTGGACCCTCCCCATCAGGCTGGTGAAATCTTTTATATGGGTATCTTTCAATGCGTTGAAGTCCTTGCCCTGAACTCCGGCAATTATTTTTTCGCATGTGGCTGCCGGATTTCCACTGATATCCTTATAATTTACAAAGCTTGTCGCAGTCGTCAGAATGAATGTCACCGAATTGGCTTTCTTAATAACAAGGCTTGAATCGGTTGATTCAAGAGTCCCTTTTTCAGGAATAGCAACCAGCGATGTCTGAAAACTAAGTCCTGTTCCTTCTACCCTGGCAATTAACCAGCTGACTGTTTTTGGAACATATTTCCATGTACCGTCCATTATCAGGTGGCCGTCTTTTGCAGTTGTTTTCTCTTGAAAAGGGCTCCTCAGTTTTGCTTCAAGTGATATACTGCCAGGCTTGTTTGCCGATACTTTCATTACCATCACCCGGTCGGGATATGACATAAATACTTCTCTGGTCATCTTTACTTTTCCCTCGGTATAAGTAACTTTTACTACTCCCGTTTCCATATCCAGTTCGCGATAGTAATCTTTTATAGAATCACCTGTTACATTAAAATTAAGGATCATATCCCCTACAGGTTGATATGCCTGCTGTGTTGCAGGTTTTCCATAGAAGTGTTCATTTACCATTTTCTCTGCCTCCTTGAATTTATCGGCAAAGACAAGATCCTTTATTTTTCCAAAATATTTGTTTGCATCCGGATCGTCATAATCATGCGGCCTTCCTGACCAGAATGTTGATTCATTTAAAGCAATTCTCTCATTATATACTCTTCCCAAATACATTGGCCCCCATATATCCGTTGCCAATGAACAAACCATCGAGCCACACCTTATCAGCAGGCTTATTGTACCAAATGACCATTTCCTTTGCATCGGCAGATTTTTGTTGAGGTCCGGAACAGGCTGCAAACAAAATTGGCAAAGCAGCCAACACAACAAATGCGGTTTTAGTGAAAGAATTAGTTTTTTTCATGGAGTCAAATTTCAAATTTAGTCCTAATCTTAAAGTTAAATTAACCTTAGCTGAACATGCAACCAATTTACGATAATTATTTTGTCAGGGACCCATATATTTTCTACTTTTAAAATCGTAGATTTACACCAGCCAAAAAATTTAATCTGATTACAGAGATGTAATTTATTTAGCTGAGAATCAGGCTCAGTAAAGACTTTTTGAATTTACCATAGCCAATTATTAAACCTTATAATATATTATATGAAGATTACTATTTGCTCAATTGCCGTGTTGATGTTCTTTATCAACGGAGTTTCAGGCAGACCTTATAATCATGGATCTGTCAACACCGATAATCCTGCTTTGAATAGTATTATCCAGGTTCAGGATATCCCACCTGCAACGTCTCTGGTATATCCGGGGACTAATGGCCGGCTTGTATATGTCGCTGACAGTCTGGGTAATAGAATCCCTGATTTTTCCAATGCGGGATATAAAGGCGGAGGTGTACCTATTCCGTATGTAGCGATCAAAAAAATCATATGGCCGGTAATGGGAGACAATTCAATCAATATCCAGGCAGCGATTGACAGTGTTTCTTCCCTCCCTCCTGACGCAGCAGGTTTCAGAGGTGCCGTGCTTCTGAAAATGGGTGAATATGAACTTGAGAAGCCAATCTATATAAAAGCATCGGGTGTTGTGCTGAGGGGAGAAGGGATGAGCGATATCGGTACTATTCTGATCGCCAAAATACCAAAAGACCGGCAGACCTATGGCAGAGGAGGAGTTATAAATATAAGTGGCGCTTCTGCTATAGCCCCGCAGGAAGAAACAAAACAGGCAATTACTGATAAATATGTGCCGGTTGGTACACGTAGTTTTAATGTAGTTTCAGCCAAAGGATTTAAAGTGGGCGATAAGGTGCTTGTAAGGCGTATTGGTAATCAGGACTGGATAAAGGCTATTGGTGAAGACAGTGTTTCTGCAGGCAGAAACAGATGGAGACCTTTTAATATTACCTATGACAGAATAATAGTCGATATCAAGGGAAATACCATTACGATTGATGCTACCATTTTCACTGCTGTAGATACACGTTGGGGTGGAGGTGAGATTCTCAAATACACTGATGAACGTATCGAACAATCGGGAGTGGAAAACCTGCGTGGAATTTCAGAATATAATCCCTCAGTACGTACCAGGAATTATGGCAATATGGATCGTGACAAATTAAATTCAAAATTTCAATATCAGGGGGATGAATATTTTTCTGATGAGAATCATGTTGCTAATTTTATAGTTATTTCCAATTCGAAAAATATATGGGTAAGGAATATCAGCGCTCTTCACTTTGTTACCAGTGTTGTACAGAGTAACGCAGGTTCAAAATGGATAACAGTGCAGGATTGTGAATCGTGGGAGCCTGTTTCCCCAAGAGTTGGTGGGAGACGATTTATATACCAGATGAATGGACAGTTATGTCTTGTTCAAAGGTGTTTTTCCCAGAAAGGACGGCATTCTTTCGTTTTGCAGGGATCGGAAGCAAGCGGGAATGTGTACCTTCAATGTACAGCCGTAAATCCGTATTCAACGAGTGAACCACACAACCATTGGGTAAATGGTATATTGTACGATAACGTAAAAGCTCCGCTTACGGCCCGGTACTGGGATTACATTATTGGCTGGGCTGGTGCAAATATTGTTTTCTGGAATTGTGAGGGAGATTTCCTTGTTCAGAGTCCTCCAACTGCACATAACTATTCATTCGGGCATATCGGGGTGAATGCTGTTATTTTTAATGCTGGATTGCAGGATCTTACCAAGCCAAATGGTCATGTAGAATCTATGGACTACCATGTTAGTCCAAAAAGTCTTTACCTGACACAACTTAAAGAAAGACTTGGGGAAGAAGCTGTCAGGAATGTGACAAAGGAAGGTCAGATAATGTATTATTAACACGTTAAATTAATAATTCCACTATGAAGAAATTATTTTTTCTTATTATACTTGTGATCACACTATCGTTGAATTCTCCGGCCCAGGACCAGGCGTTGAACAGCATTATTGCTGACGGAGCTAAAGTTGAAAAAGTAGCTGATGGATTTTCGTTCACAGAGGGGCCTACAGCTGATAAAAAGGGCAATATCTATTTCACCGATCAGCCAAACAACAAAATTCTTGTATGGAATGAAAAGACCGGTCTGTCAACCTTCATGGAACCATGCGGCCGTTCGAACGGGATGGCATTTGACAGTAAGGGAAATCTCTGGACCTGTGCAGATGACAAAGGTGAATTGTGGATGATCACTCCTCAGAAAAAGGTTGAAATAATTTCAACAACTTTCGATGGACACAGATATAACGGACCAAATGATGTTTGGATCGCTCCTGATGGAGGACTGTATTTCAGTGATCCGTTCTTTGTCAGAAATTACTGGGAACATAAAACAATGACCCAGGATAAACAATGTGTTTATTACCTTAAACCCGATCATAAAACAGTTGTCCGTATAGTTGACGATCTCTTACAGCCAAACGGGGTTATCGGCACACCTGATGGCAAAATACTTTACATTACCGATATGCAGGGCCGGAAAACCTGGTCTTATTCAATTAATGCGGATGGTACCCTTGCAGATAAAAAGCTATTCTGCGAAATGGGTTCAGACGGACTTACGATTGATGTGAATGGGAATCTTTATCTTGCAGGCAGGGGTGTTACCATATTCGACAAATCGGGTAAAAAACTGGGGAATATTCCTGTTCCTGAAGGATGGACCGCCAATATTTGTTTCGGTGGCAAAGATTTTAAAAGTCTGTATATCACAGCAAGCAAAGGATTGTATAGGATCAGAATGAAGGTTAAAGGAGTAGTAACAAGCTGAACCCTTGTAATTTGAGACTTTCTGGCTTTTATTGACTATGTCGGGGCTCACATTCAGGACCCCTTTAATTTATTTTTCATTAAGTGCCCTGAATAACAATAGTTTCACCTTTAGCAGGAGTGTAATCTGTGGTTTTTCCATTAACCCTCACAACACATGGATTGCCAAGTAGACTTGATCTCGGATTTAGTCAGTTTCCCGTCCTTCCATTCAATACTGACTTCGAATCCGCCTCTTGCTTTAAGTCCTGTCACTGATCCGTCTTTCCAGCCTGGAGGTAAGGCCGGCAATAGGGAGATTTCACCTGCATGGCTTTGCAGCAGGCATTCAGCAACAGCAGCGGTATATCCGAAATTAGAATCCGACTGGTAAGCTCCCGCATTATGAAGATTATTTCCCAGTCCACCCCAGGGTGACTGTGACAGGAAAAAATCCCTCATGACCTTTTCAGCCATTTCACCATTTTCAAGCCTCGCCCAATCACATATATCCCAGATGCCGTTCCACCATCCCGGATCTATCTTACGCGGTTCCAGCCATTTCTTAATGGCTGCGGCTATTTCGGGATTACCTCTTAATGTTATGGAGTTGCCCGGGTAGAATCCAAAGTTTGCTGACATATTATGATTCTCAGGGCCTCTTTTCCAGTCCTCGATCCATACCTGGAGAAGGCCATCTTTCCCTATCTGATAAGGAGGGATCTTTTTCAATGCTTCAGCAAGTTTTGCCCCGAACTCCTGATCGGTATTCAAAATCTTTTCTGCTTCTATGATATGCGGGAACAGATCCCTGATCATGCCCAGATTCATTGTCGTTGTGGAAGCTAAAAATGCCTCCGCGCTTTATCACTGGTAAAGAATCCCTGTTCAGGTGACATTGAGAAAGGAATGACCAGCCACTTGTGTTTTGGTTCAATTGTCATAATATCCATCAGGAATTGTGCCGAACCCTTCATAACCGGGTAATATTCTCTCAGGAATTCCACATCTCCCGTAAATTGGTAATGTTCCCATATATGAAGGCAAAGCCAGGTTCCACCAACTGGCCACATACCAAAACGAGCCGAATCAACAGGTGCAGTGCCTCGCCACAGATCGGTATTATGATGCACTACCCATCCTCCTGCATTGTAATAAGCTTTTGCTGTTCTCGCACCACTTTCAGAAAGATCCCTGATCATATCAAACAATGGCAAGTGAGTTTCCGACAGGTTCGTGACCTCAGCCGGCCAGTAGTTCATCTCGGTATTTATATTTACGGTATATTTGCTTCCCCAGTTAGGCAGCAATGACTCATTCCACCTTCCCTGCAGGTTTGCAGGTTCGCTGCCGGGTCTGCTGCTTGAAACCAGAATATAACGGCCAAATTGAAATATTTTGGATAAAAGATCCGGATCGGGCATACCTTTCTTGAGGTTGGCAACGCGCTCATCTGTTGGCTTCTGATTCATCACCGGATCACCTGTTTTCAGGTGGACCCTTCCCATCAGGCTGGTGAAATCTTTTATATGGGTATCTTTCAATGCGTTGAAGTCCTTGCCTTGAACTCCGGCCATTATTTTTTCGCATGTGGCTGCCGGATTTCCACTGATATCCTTATAATTTACAAAGCTTGTCGCAGTCGTCAGAATGAATGTCACCGAATTGGCTTTCTTAATAACAAGGCTTGAATCGGTTGATTCAAGAGTCCCTTTTTCAGGAATAGCAACCAGTGATGTCTGAAAACTAAGTCCTGTTCCTTCTACCCTGGCTATTAACCACGTTTCGCTTTTGGAAACATATTTCCATCTACCGTCCATTATCAGGTGGCCGTCTTTTGACGTTGTTTTCTCCAGAAAAGGGCTCCTGAGTTTTGCTTCAAGTGATATCATGCCAGGCTTGTTTGCCGATACTTTCATTACCATCACCCGGTCGGGATATGACATAAATACTTCTCTGGTCATCTTTACGTTTCCCTCGGTATAAGTAACTTTTACTACTCCGGTTTCCATATCCAGTTCGCGATAATAATCTTTTATAGAATCACCTGTTACATTAAAATTAAGGATCATATCCCCTACAGGTTGATACGCCTGCTGTGTTGCAGGTTTTCCATAAAAATGTTCATTAACCATTTTCTCTGCCTCCTTGTATTTATCGGCAAAGACAAGATCCTTTATTTTTCCAAAATATTTGTTTGCATCCGGATCGTCATAGTCATGCGGCCTTCCTGACCAGAATGTCGATTCATTTAAAGCAATTCTCTCATCATATACTCTTCCAAAGACATTGGCCCCCATATATCCGTTGCCAATGAACAAACCATCGAGCCACACCTTGTCAGCAGGCTTATTATACCAAATGACCATTTCCTTTGCATCGGCAGATTTTTGCTGAGGCACAGAACAGGCTGCAAATAAAATCGGGAAAGCAGCCAACACAACAAATGCAGCTTTAGTGAAAGAATTAGTCTTTTTCATGGCGTCAAATTTCAAGTTTAGTCCTAATCTTAAAGTTAAATTAACCTGAGTGAACATGCAACAATTTACAATAATTATTTTGTCAGGGACCCGTATATTTTTTACATTTATAATCGTAGATTTACACTAGCCAAAAAATTTAATCTGATTACAGGGATGTAATTTATTTAGCTGAGAATCAGACTCAGTAAAGTCTTTTTGAATTTGTTATACATTATCAATAACCTTTATAAAAATCTACCATGAAATTTTTGTTTATACCTTTGCCGTGTTGATGTTCTTTATCTACGGAGTTACCGGCAATCTCCATAAAGAGGTATCTGTCACGACCGAGAACACGGTTTTGAGAAGTAATATACAGGTTCAGGATATTCCACCAACAACATCACTTGTATATCCCGGCACCGATGGAAGACTAGGTATATTGCTGACAGCCTGGGTAATAGAATACCTGACTTTTCAAATGCCGGGTATAAAGGCGGAGGTGTTCCAATTCCATATGTGGCGATAAAGCAACTGTCTGGCCGGTAAAGGGTGATAATTCAGCAAATATTCAGGCTGCAATTGACAGTGTTTAGCAATTTACCAGCCGATCCATCCGGATTCAGAGGAGCTGTATTGCTTAAAATGGGATTATATGAACTTGAAACACCAATATTTATAGGACTTCAGGTGTAGTTTTACGGGGAGAAGGAATGAGCGATATCAGGGACTATACTTGTTGGTAAGACTCCAAAACAACAACTGGCGGCAGAGGGCAAAGACAAGCACTGATAAATATAGCCGGTGCATCAGGAATTAATCCCGGTGAAGATACCAAACAAATTATTCTTGATAAATATGTACCGGTAGGTGCATTTAGTTTTAATGTTACATCTGCTAAAGCCTTTAAAGCAGGAGATAAGGTACTTGTGAGACGCATCGGTAATCAGGACTTTATTAAAGCAATTGGTGAAGACAGTACAGGGGCCGGAAGGAACAGGTGGAGACCTTTTAATATCACATGGGACCGGGTGATAAAGGCGGTAAAAGGTAATACAATAACTATTGATGCTCCCATATTATGCGCTATTGAGACACGCTGGGGCGGAGGGGAGGTTTTAAAATATGATGATCAGGGACGTATCGGACAGGTTGGAATTGAAAACCTGCGGGGAATATCAGAATATAATCCTGCGGTACGTACGACTTCTTATGGCAATATGGATCGTGGCAACTTTGATGACCGGACCAGGCCTCATTACGAAGGCGATGAATATTATTCTGACGAAAACCACTATTTCAACTTTATTAATTTGACCAACGCTGTAAACGGCTGGGTGCGGAATATCAGCGCGCTGCACTTTGGCAGCAGCGTTGTAAACGCCGGGAATGGTACAAAATGGATTACAGTTCAGGATTGTGAATCGAGAGAACCTGTCTCAATAAGAGCTGGTGCCAGAAGGTTTACTTATATGTTGAGCGGTCAGCTTTCTCTTGCTCAGAGGTGCTTTTCACAGAAAGGCCGGCACTCATTTGTTTTAGGCACTAATGCCACAGGTAATGTCTTTCTTGATTGTGAAGCAGTAAATCCATACGCCACCAGCGAACCTCATGCAAACTGGATTACCGGTTCACTTTATGATAATGTTAAAGCTCCCCTTTCGGCAAGATACTGGAAAGATATAAGTATCGGCTGGGCAGGTGCAAATATTGTTTTCTGGAACTGTGAGGGCGATTTCCTGATGCAGAGTCCTCCGACAGCTACAAATTATTCCTTCGGACATATTGGAATAAACGCTGTGATATTCAATACATTTTTTCAGGATCTGACCAAACCCAAAGCTCATGTTGAATCGTTGGACACACATGTTGCTCCACGCAGTCTTTACCTTACACAACTTAAGGAGAGACTTGGGGAACAGGCTGTTAAAAATATTACAAGGTAAGATCAGGCGATAGAGTAATCAAAATCCATTCTCTTCTGAAGGGCTAATCTTTATACACTTCTTAAATCATATTTGAGGAGATTCCTCATTCTCCATTTTTACCCTTAAACCCCTTAAAGGGCTTACTCTTGCGTTTTGAAAGGGGTGTCTCAAAAGAGGAGGATTTAGGGGGTAAATAAAAGAGGCTGTCTTCACATTTTGAGACAGCCTCTTTCTTTATATCTTATCAGAGCGTTCTTTTATTTCAGATAGTTTACATATCCTTCCATATTGGTGCGGATCTTGTAAACCCACTGGTAACTAACAATATAAAGCGTTTTCATATCATCATCACCAAAGCAAAGGCTAACCGGGAAGTGTGGTAAATTAATCATACCAACAAACTCTCCTTTATTGTCAAAGATCTGAACACCATAATAGGTGCCGACATAAATGTTACCCATTTTATCAATCGCCATACCATCGGCACTTGATGATCTCCCTTTTCTGTCGAGAACATTGTCGACCAGAAATAAAGTGCAAAACTTTCTGCCGTTTGCTATTGTTCCATCTTCTTTTACATCGTAAGCCCAGATAGTGTTCTTTTTGGTACTCTTCACCGGGTACCATGATTCATCATCGTAGCAGTTGTTGATGAAAAGAGTTTTGCCATCGGGTGAGAGAAGGATACCGTTTGGCATTGCAAATTCATTTGGTTCAGTGACTCTTGTTACTTTTCCGTCGGTTGAAACATAATATACAGCACGTCCGGGCTGGAATTTAACTGCTTCCATAGTGAATTGTGGATCGGTGAAATAGATGCCACCTTTTGCATCGGTAATAATATCGTTCGGGCCATCAATAGATTTACCGTCATATTTATCTGCAACTACCCTGACTATTTTACCTTCAGTAGTCATTTCAACAACCTTATGACCAATCATGTCACAAACAAGAAGATTGCCGTTTTTATACGGGTAAAGACCATTTGACTGCATCTTACCTGTAGAAATATTCCTGTATGATCCGTCAGGTTTCAGTTCAACGATAGAGCTCTTATCAGGATGTGCACCCCAACCCTGATCAAATCCCATATTTGAAAAATATACCTTTCCGTTCATCCATTTTGGTCCTTCACTGAAAATAAGACCTGGCTTGGTATTTGTACCGTCAACAAGCAGCTCAAGCTTTGAACTTTCAGGGATAATTGCGTGATAGGCTTCAAGTCTTGCTTTTTCCTTCTCACTATAATCAGCTCTTGCAGGCCAGAAAATGTCTATTGCATCGCAGCCAAGATCGCCTACTTTTGCCCCATGCACCATATTGCCGGGAATAAGCACAACGTCATCCTTTACCATAGGCTGCTCACTATCAAGCAGGATTTCATCACAGCCCCCACGAAGTACGAGCATTGTTTGTTCTTCAGGATGTATATGACGATCAAACAAAGCACCCGGATCCATTGAAATAAAACTGATCTGAGTGTTCTTGCCGGTAATCAGTCTTGAATTAGCACCCGTGGTCAGCGGAGTCAGCTGAAAATCATAAAGATCATATACCTGATTCGGCTTAACGTTTGGTGTACCAGATGTGGTAATATCAACATTTGCAGAAGGAACATCAGATACGCCGGCCTTCTTCAGATAGTCAAGACGCACCGGGCTGTAAACTTCAACAACTTTAGCACCTGCCGGTCCGGCTGTCAATGCATTTTTGCTCCCTTTTTCGAGATAAACGAAATCGATTCTCGGAGTTAAACTGTGTGTTCCATCCTGTGCTTCTCTTTTAATAGCAATCATTTTTACGTTTGATCCGTCAACAAGCTGGCTGACTTCTCCTTCAATAACAAATAAGAATCTGTCGACCGGAAGAGCTTCCTCAGGGATCTGTGCATTTGGGTCAAGCTGCAGGATAGTTGTCATAGTTCCTGTTCCCCAGTAAAGTTTTGCATTTACGCCAGGATACAAAGATGCAGCAGCAACAGAATCCAGCTTTGTGACTTTAGCCGGTACCAGGTTTGATGCAATTTTTGTTTTTGGGAGGCCAGTGAGCATTTTCTCTGTCAGAGAATATTGTTTGATCAGTTCCTTATTCTTTTTTTGCCACTCTGGTGTTGTAACGCACTGAGTGAGGATAAGCAGGAAAAAAGCCAGAAGACCTGGAAAGATTAAATTTTTTGTTAATGTCCTTTTCATAATTTTTTTGTTTATAAAGTTTTTGTTAGTATTTGACTATTGTTTTTCAATTGTGACATTTCTTTTGCCAATCGGATCAGCAACCTGGTCCATTCCAACTACATCATAACCAATCCACTGGTATGATTTTGCCATTGCCGAAGTTTTAGCCCATGCAATATCGTGCTCCTGGGTTTTGGTCCATGCCACCCGCTGTTCCTCTTTTTCGAACATTAGCTCCATCTCAAAGGTGAATTTGGATTCAGGTGATCCATTTCTTTTTGTTATGTCAGCGGGAAAGATCCGCAGGAGCTTTGATCCAAGATAACCGACCTGTCGTCTGAGAGCAGGAACATAAACATCGATATAGTTCTTTTCGAAAGCAGCATAATTAACAGGTTCAACCTCAAAGAACATCTGCAATTTTGCCATTGTAAGCGGTACATCAACCACATCCAGTTTTCCTTTTTCAAGAGCAATTCCGTAAATAACCATTTCAAGTGGCTCGGTTGCCGAGCTTTCAAAAGAATGAACTTCGCCGGCTTTTACAGGTACTGCATCACCATAAGCTATGTCAGCGTTTTCATCATTAACATGAACTTTGCCTTTACCTTTGATGACCAGGTAAACTTCATCCACACCTGCATGATAATGCCTTCCCACTGTTGATCCAACAGGAATGAGCAGATGATCAAAAAACGCCCAGTTTGATTCGAATGCCCCTGGTCCGAGAGCTCTTCTGTAAAAAACTGTATCTTTTCCTCCGTTCATACTTACAACCGGACGGAGATTTTCTTTGGTAAGCTGACGGGTATTAATAAAGGTTGGTTTCTTAACTAGAACTGCATCGGACCTGTCATCACCCATTTCAAACAAGTTTGTCGGATCGGCTGAGTAATTATATGAGCCCCTGCGCATCGTTGCACTACCCTGTACAGGCGGAGTTGTGGTACCAGGCTGAACCGGATCAGCGATAAGAACCTGGAAATTAACCCAGTCAACTGGCTTTGCAGAAGGATTATACACGGCATGCGAACTTCCTGCTTTGCATGGAACACCTACCGGCCCTTTAATCAGAGCGGTCTGCCCGTTTACCGTAAACTGGCAATCGCCGTCAAGAATCAAAAACATTTCATCAGAATTGGTATGGAAATGATGCCCGATTGAGCTTTTTGGCCCGAGTGGTCCGTGATGCATAAAAGCAAGATTCTTTACAGCTCCTCTGCTTAGAAGCGTCTGCATACCCAATGTGCCTGTACCCTGATGCACATTTTTACCCGCCATGGCTTTGGAAGGATCAGTATGACCGATACGATTAATAAGCGGAATAACATCTGCTTTTGCCTGTCCCGTAGGTTGCGCAGGCCGCTGTCCGGGTACCTGATCGGGCTGCTGTCCATACATGGGAGTCCCGAACAACCAGACCAGTATAAATGTTGAGATGATAGCTGCAAAGGATATTTTCGGTTTTTTTATTCCCGCAAAAGAGTTCGGGAGGGCTTCATTTTTTTTCATAGTCGATTTATTTCAAGTTAATTATTTATTGCGCAATTTTTTTAATGTTAAATCTTTACCGTGCAGCTTTCCCGATTAAGGACTTATCATTCCATTATCTACAAATCTATGCAAATAGAAAAAATTTGTGAAATGTTTTATGTTAATTATTCTTATAATAAGCAGATTTATTGAGGCAATTTCATCTATATCTGTTATTATGAATATCTGAAGCTATTTATGAAGGAGAATTATATAAAAGTAAGGCAAAAATAATATAGCCATAAAATTGTATTCCGGCCTAGGTACGAAGCTTCCCGATTTCTCTGATTGCGGGGTATATCTGCCGGTAAGTATCTGACAGAATATGATATCGGTCAGAATTTTGCGTGACAGGCAAAGTTATACATTCAACACGAACCATTTTGTCTGCAGCCTCTTGAAAGGATTGAAACCATCCACTGGCAACAGCGGCGCATATTCCTGCGCCCAGAGAAGATGCTTCGTCAGATGACATATTCAGTACTTTCTTGCCACTTGTATCTGCAATTATCTGGCGCCATAAGGCGCTCCTGGCTCCTCCTCCTATGAGAGCAAATTCGCTGGTGAGATTTCCAGTTGCATTTTCCACTGCCATAGTGGCCAGTGATTGTTCCATGGCGATACCTTCGAGCATTGCCCTGTACAGATGGCCTCTGTTATGACCTGAAGTGAGACCAATGATACATCCACGCGCATCAGGATCCCAGTAAGGATTCATAACTGCATTCCAATAAGGCAGAATCATTAATCCTTCGCTGCCTGGTTCAATCTGTTCTGCTTCCTTTTCCAGTTGCTGATAAATACCCGGATTTTGTGCCAGGTCAGTTTTGAGGATCTGTTTTATAAACCAGTCAATCAGAAATGTTCCTGCACGCAGGCTTGTCTCGCAATAATACCCATCTCCTGTACATGAGGCCATTGTACGGAAACTCCTGTCGACAATATAGCTTTTATTGAATGTACCTGACACCACTGCTGTACCAAGATTCAAATATGAACGATCTGAATTGAGTGCATTAACCCCAAGTCCTGCGGCCTGGCCATCGCCTCCTCCTGCGATTACCATTGTACCGCTTTTTAATCCTGTGGCATCTGCAGCTTCCCTGGTAACATGCCCTAAAATAGTCCCGGGAGGGAATGCATCAGGTAATTGCCGGGGGGTAATGTCAAGCTGGTTAAGAATTTCCAGCGACCACGTTTTGTTTTCAAGATCAAATATCCCCATTGGGTCTGCACTTGCCCAGCTGGTTTTGAAGTGTCCTGTCAATTTATTAACCAGATAGGTATGTACATCGCAAAAATAGGCCACCTGTCTGAAGAGATCCCTTTCATTATCTTTCATCCAGGCTAACCGATATACCACTGGTGCATAATCCTTAGGTTTACCGGTAATCTGATGGATGCGATCCTCCCCGATTATTTTTGCGAATTTATCTACCTGGCTTTTGCATCGTTCATCGAGCCAGGTAATTGCAGGTCTTAAAGGTTTTCCTTCCTTGTCTAACGCGACAAATGTTTCTCTCTGATTCGATATCGAAAGTGCAATGATCCTTTTTTTATCAACCTGGCGGGTCAATATCTGAAGAGACTCTATCAGGGAGTGCCACCAATCATCAGGATTCTGCTCATAATAATTTGACTGAGGAGAAAATAATCGTATCGGACTACTTCCTCCGGCAATGTACTTGCCATTAATATCCCAGGCTATTGCCTTTGTGGCAGTGGTACTGCTATCTATTCCGACAACGATTTCTGATTTCATAATCCTAACTTGAAATTCCCGTTTCTGTCAAATATCCGATTCATACTATTGTCTGAAGGCTGTATCCGGTGGCATACGCAATGAGTTTCTTCTCTGTGACCTCTTCCCTATTTAGTATTCCGGCTAACCGTCCTTCATGAAGAACGGCTATTCTGTCTGATACAGTCATAATTTCGGGTATTTCTGAAGAAATAAAAATAATACCCATTCCTTTTGCCGCCAGGCCGTCGATCAGCTGATAGATCTCTTCCCTGGCTCCGACGTCAATACCCTGGGTTGGTTCATCCAGTATGATAATACTGGGATCAATCATAAGATTACGGGCAAGCACAACTTTTTGCTGATTCCCACCACTGAGAGAACTTATGGGCTGTGACGGCTCTTCTAATTTGATGTACAGCAGACGGATATAATCGTTTATTACTTTGTTCTCAGATGATGATCTGATGAAAAAATTAAGGCGGCTTAATTCCGGCAGATATGAAATGGTCATATTTGATCTAACCGGGAGATTCAGGAATAAAGCCTGTTCCTTTCGGTCTTCAGGGACCATGGCTATTCCGTTTGCAATTGCTTCCATGGGTGAATCTATGGATAATAATTTACCGGAAAGGGTTATTGTCCCTTCTTCAACGGGATCAGCGCCAAATAATGCACGTCCCAGTTCGCTTCTGCCGGATCCGACGAGACCGTAAAATCCAAGTATTTCGCCTTTGGAGAGATCAAAGCTGATATTACGGAACCCATTACCTCCCAGAGCATTAACTTGCAGCAGAATATGATCAGATTTATGGGTAATTCTTGTATGAGGGTCCTTCATCTCGCGCCCGGCAATCATACTGAATAAACGTGTGACAGTGGCTTCTTTTCTTTCAATAGTCCCGGCAGACTTACCGTCGCGTAATATGGTGATTCTGTCTGCAATCTGCAATACTTCCTCAATTTTGTGCGAGACATAAACAACTGATACACCACTACCGGTTAATCTCCTGATTATACTGAACAGCTGCTTTGTCTCCAAATCAGTGAGGGAAGAATTGGGCTCATCCATTATAATAATACTCGCATCACCTGAAAGCGCTTTAATGATTTCAATACCCTGCCGTTCCGATATACTCAGATCTTTCACATAACTTTTCGGATCCGTGGGGAAATTTATTAAATCCAATGCTTCCCTGGCCGAGCTTATCAGCTTTTGATAATTGATAAAACCCAGGTGAGAAATTTTGAACTTTTTCATACGCCCCATAAAAATGTTTTCCATGACATTTAAATGAGGCATCATTGTCAATTCCTGATGAATGGTGGCAATACCTTTTTTAAAGGCTTCCAGTGGAGAATTGAATTCAACTTTTTCTCCGTTGAACTTAAGTAAACCTTCATCCTGCTTTATTATCCCTCCTATTATATTCATCAGGGTTGTCTTTCCTGCGCCATTCTCGCCTATTACAGCATGCACTTCACCACGATACAGTGTCAGATCAACGTTGTTCAATGCCTTTATACCTCCAAAGCTCTTAGAGATGCCCTTTACTTCCAGAGTATAATCTGATTTTACAGACATTACTTCCTGACCTGGTATCATTTGAATTAATAAAGGTTTTACTTACCTGAGCCGGGCAGAATTTGATCTATATTCTCCGGAGTGGCCATTGGAGTGTCTAAAAGGAGTTTTCCAAAAGGAGGGACAATACCGCCGGCTACATAGTTATAAAGACGGATGACGACATCCCGACCCTGTAATTTTGTACTCTGATCTATCAAGCCCTGGATTACACCCTCCCTGACGAGACCCACCGTTTCAGGCAGGAAATCATGACAAACAACCTTAACCGCGCCTTTTTTGCCACTGTTCTTTACAGCATTAGCTGCTCCAAACTGGCCGCTGGCAGTAATATAAATTCCTGAAAGATCAGGAAAAGAACTCATGAAGTCCATTGCCTGTGTATAAGCAATATCCGCCAGATCAACATTTTCTACTTCCCCCACAATTTTTATATCGGGATATTTTTCTGCCATGACATCCTTAAAACCTTTTCGCCGTAATTCATGTGCTTCAACTGCAAAAAATCCTGTTATAATGGCAACTTTCCCCTTCCCGCCAATCAGCTGTGCCATTTTTTCACCACATTCCCTGCCCTGCTTGTAATTGTCTGCCCCTACAAAAAATACCCTGGGAGATTCTTTGTTTGTTTCCGAATTATATGTGGCAACAGCAACATTGGCCTTAACAGCTTTTTGTATAAACGGTATCATACCTTCATCGCCGGCAAGACAGGCAACACCATCGTAATTTTGAGCTATTGCTGCCTCAACAGCAATCCCGAACACATCGGCAGTATGACGATCACCCGCGACTATCCAGTCAACCTCAGTGTTGAAATCCTTCAGGATGTCTCTGGCTTCCATTACTCCTTCTTTTACCGGAGTCCACCACGGATTGGTCTCCATTGCAAGGAATGCGATCTTTATTTTTTCATTCTTCACGTTTTTAACAGGCATCACCTTACCCTGATCCTCGGCTCTTCCCTCTGAGAAATATGCAGGAGCTTTAGGCAATATTCTCGAGCTCCTGTGTGAGGTCGACCTGTTGCAGGAGCAATTAAACATAAGAACAGCAAGTAATGATAACAGTATACCGGTATTTTTTTTCATAGGTCAGATATTTCTCAACTTTCCTTTCAGTAACTGGTCAAGTCCCACGGCAAGTACAATAACAATTCCAATCGTAATGGTCTGAAAATGATTAGGGATGTGCAGCAAAACAAAGGCATTCCTTACTATTGCCATAATTGTGGCACCAATGATTGCCCCGGTTACGGTACCTTCGCCTCCCTGCAAACTGGCGCCGCCAATCACGACGGCAGCAATCACATCCAGTTCATTGCCGACACCAATATTTGTGGCAGCAGTTGACAGCCGTCCGGTTAGTATTATGCCTGCCAGGGCGCAGAAAAAGCCGGATATGGCATAAACAAAAACACGGACTTTATTGACGGGAACGCCTGATAATCGCGCTGATCTCTCATTACTCCCCACGGCATAAATATACCGTCCTGGAACCGTGCGTTTTAAAAAGACTGTCGCCAGAATGACCAGCAAAAGAAGTATAACAACAGAAAAAGGCACAAGTCCGATATAGCCGCTTCCAAGATAAATTATGGATGCATTTTGCATCGGAATATTCGATGCAACGCTTCCTTTGACCCCGGTGGCAAGAAGGTATGTCAAACCTCGTCCAATGCTTAGCATCCCCAGGGTTGTAATGAAAGGATTGATTTTAAACCTTGTAATAACAAGACCGCTTACAGTTCCTAATAATAATCCGAAAATGAGTCCGCAAATAACAGCAAGCAGGGCATTCTGGCCATACACGGTAATTAACCTTGCCGTAAGCATTGAAGTAACTGCCATAAGGGATCCCACTGACAGGTCGATGCCACCGGTAATAATAACCATGGTCTGGCCGATCGCCATTATACCTATCGTGGACATGCCCCGCAGTATGTTAAACAGATTATCCTGCTTCAGAAAATAGGGACTGGCAACGCTCATTATAATAATCATGAAAATGAGCGCTATTAGTACATTTACCTCTCTGATCTGAAGATACTTACGCCAAATTGTGCCAGTTCTGTATTTGTTCATTTCCAATTCTTAAATTCTAAATTACTAATTTTATATATATTTTAAATAAACTCCGGCCAATTAATTCATAAAATAAAAAAGAGGATGATATTTTCAGATCATTGCTTTGAAAGCTTCATAGATAGGATCAATGCCAGGACTCGGGGCCTCCCGAGGAACATTGGAAATAATGTTTTAATCAGACTGGGATCTGTAAAACTAACGGTAAAGAAAAAAAAGGAGTCAGTGAAAACTGACTCCTTTGTCTTTATCTAAATCTGGTTAAACATAATTTTTCCATGCTAAACTATGTTTAAACGAGACACGTTACTTGGTATCCCAGAATACTCTTGATACTAAATCATCAATGCCACCCATAGCAGTAACTCCAGCCTGGTAGTTCACCTGATTTTTAGACAATTCAGCATCAGGATAAGTAAACCTGTGAACATATCCGTCACCACCATTAGCCAGTAGCGCGTCATTATAACTATTACGAGCCAAAATGGGGAAACCGGTTCTTCTGTAGTTGGCCCAGGCTTCCGGACTAATCAGGAAACTAGCTATCCAGTATTGTGTGTTGATCTGATTAATAGCGTTAGCAGGATCATATAACACTCCAGTTTGTGCGATATAGGCATCCTGTTCTGCTACAGATACTGGAGGAAGTATGGGAACTGCAGCATTTGTGGGTTTAGTCTTGGCTATAATTAGAGTATAAGCATTCATGTCAGCTCTTATCCCAGCTTCATAATATGTCTTGGCAGCGGCATCGCCACCGGCAATCCAGCCACTCTTTGCGGCCTCTGCGAGAAGCAAAGAAGTCTGTGCATAGGTCACCCAATAAGAAGGGGTTGTCAGAGATCCCGCCACATTTACGTTCACCTGTGAATAATCAAACCCTGACCCCTTAGGCCCTCTGTAACCATTGGCAACACTAATATTAGCGTTGGGAATCCCTACCGGAAGACCAAACTGAGCTGCTAAATTAGTATTAGGGGCTGGATCATTTAACGGTGCATTTGGATCTGCAAAAGATGCGATCATGTACTTGCTGCGGGGATCACTGGTTGATTTTAATTGATTTACGAAAGGCCCTGCTACATAATAGAATCTCGGGTTGTTATTTATCAAACCACCATTATTGCCATTTGTGAAAAGTGTGCCATCGTAAACCACAAAACAATTGTCACTGTTTGATGTCATCACTCCACCGGCAAATGCTTCAGCCACAATTGATGCAGCTTTAGTGGGATTTGCCTTGGAATAGCGCATTCCCAATCTTAGCAACAACGAATTACCAAGTTTTTTCCATTGCGCCACTTGCGCGGTTGCACTGGTAATAGGAATATAAGCCTTTGCGCCATAAAAAAGGTCAGCAGAAACGTAATCTCCGGCAGGATCCAATTTACTCAATGCATCTTTAATCTCCAGGTAAAGGTCATCGTAGATAGCCGCATCAGAGTCATATGCAGGATAGAAGTCTGTTTGACCTTCTATGGCAGCCAGACCTGCCTTAAAGTAAGGCACATCCCCGTAAGTGTCAACAATGTTCATAAATACCGAAGCTTTCCAGATACGGGTTATGCACTGTAAATTAACTTTAGTGGTGGTCCCTTTCAGGAGATTTAAGATTTGAACAAATGCTTTGACAGCAGGTTGTTGGCCATTTGCTCCATTATATTGGCTCCAGGCTGCGTTCTGGGTACCGTCAATGTTTTCATTAAAATTGAAACCCAGTGTGGCTCCAAGGTTATAAGGAATAACAAATTGCTGAACTATCGTACTTTCTGAATCCCAACTACCAAGGTTGGTACGTTGTGCTCCGGCAAACAAAAGCGCCGGATCAATGGTTGTTATTGCAAATGGATCCGTGTTGACTTCCACAAAACCCTTATCGCAACCTCCTATCAAAAGGAGGAATGCACTTAAAAATATTAATTGACTTATCTTTTTCATAATCCTTAGAATTTAACATTTAATCCAAACATAAAATCTCGGGTTGTTAGTAATGATGAATTCTCATAACCGGATCTCGTGTCCCCGGAAGATTGAATGGCTTCAGGGTCAAGGTTAGGAATATCCTTATAGAGAATTGCCACATTTCGGCAAGAAACTTGCAGCGATAATCCCTTGACGAAGCCCAGGAAAGCCGCTTTCTTTACTGCATCGGTGAGATTATATGATAACATAATACTTCTCAGCTTAACAAAGTCAGACTTAAATGTGAAAGGATCTCCGATTTGAAGATTCCGGTAATCTCCGTAAAAGCCTTGCAGATCAGTAACTGCAGTAGTGTTGGGTAGCCCGGTAGATTGATAAACACCAGGAAATACCAGACCATTTTCTCCATCCCTGCGACCCTCGAGTGAAAGATTGGACATTCCCTGTCTTGTCATATTTAAGTATGTAGATGATAGCACTGTACCACCCAGCTTGTAGTCGATGAATACTCCGAGAGTAAGATTTTTGTAAGTGAATGTGTTGTTCCAACCACCTGTATGTTTTGGGATCGAACTTCCAACAGGTACAGTAGTAGGCGTTGCGAGCAATCTCCCGTTGTTTTGAACGAGAATATCACCATTATCATTTCTCAAATATGTTTTTGTATACAATTGGTTCATCGGCATTCCTACTGTGTAATGCAATTCTCCAAGGAACTCGTTACCGGTACCATTATAGTAAATTACAAGTAAATCTTTAATCGGTGACCCATCGGGATTCTTGCCAACGGAAAGTACTTCTGTTTTCAAATAAGTAGTGTTCCAGGAAGTTGTCCAGCTGAAGTTTCGGGTTTCTACAGGTGTATACTCTATTAAAAATTCCACACCGCTGTTCTTTAATGAGCCAAGATTTTGGTTGGAAGTAGAATATCCGGATGCATCAGAAAGTTGAATACTCATTATCTGGTTTGTTGTTACCTTGTTAAAGTATCCTAAATCAAAATGCAACCTGTTGTCAAACAATCTCGCTTCCAAACCTACTTCCTTTTCAGTTACGGTAAATGGTTGCAAGGCAGGATTAGGAGCGCTTGTAGGACCAATAGTTGCTGTAGTCTGACCATTAAACTGGTTAGTGCCGATATTATAGGTCAGGAGACCATCATATGCGTTTACACCATTGGAACTACCTACCTGTGCCCAGGAACCTCTCAGTTTTCCGTATGAAAGCCATTTCTGGTCTTTCAGCATTTCTGAGAAAACAAAACTACCGGATACAGATGGGTAAAACTTAGAATTAGATTTTGGATTTAATACAGAGAACCAGTCAGTTCTACCTGTAAAATTGAGGTAAAACATTGAGTTATATCCTAATTCGGCTAATCCATAAAGTGAATTGACCCGGAGTTCGGTAAAATCATAAGTCGGGGTTTTTGTAACCCCGTTTGCAATGGAGAATAAGTCTCTGACGGTAAGATTTGAAGCGTTTTCGCTAAAAGTGTGATTTTTGACTCTAAACGTGTTTCCTCCAAAACTTGCATCTACAGAAAACTTATCTATCTTCTTGCTTGCTCCCACAAGGAAATCAGCATTTACGTTAGTCTGCCAGAATTCTCCAACATTATAACTTCCTTTATAAGTACCATCGGAATTTGTTGGAATACTGGTTCCTATGCCACCCGGGGTCTTGGTCTCTGTGAAACTAATGGAATAATCGTAGTTATACCTGCCCTGAGCATATAGCCAATCAGTGATATTATAACGAATGGTAGATGTCCCCAGGAAACGGTCTCTCGTGTTAATAAATGAAGCTCCTGCTGCCGTAGCATAGTAGGGGCTGAGAATTGTACCCTGAAAACCCGAAGTTACCGCTTCAGTTCCCGTAGCAGGGTTTGTGTTACTGGCTCTTAAATTCACCAGTGGAATGGATTGAGCCAATCGGGTGAGGAAGTTCATAGAACCAGCTCCCTGTTGTCCGATTTGTGGTGGGTTAATGTAGTCTTCTTTGGTGTAGTTGATATTCGTGGTAAACTTGAGTCTTTTAGAAATGTCGTAATTGACCCCCATGTTGAAAGTGTTCTTTTTATATTCATTTGTCGGTTCAATACCTGCGCCATTCGTGTTTGAGAATGAAGCCCTGAAGCTACCTTTATCGTTACCGCCTGACATTGCAACTGTGTTGACGGCAACTTTTCCAAGATGAAAATAGTCACTTACCCTGTGTTCCTGAAATGAGTAGGGTACTACCGCACCATCAAAAAGGTAAACGTCCGAACCATCCAGCTTTGCGCCCCAGCTTAATTGACCATTACCAGCGGCATCTGCCTGAGAGATTGGTTTATTTCCTGCCAATCCCTCACCATATACCTTTTGGAAGTCAAAGTAATCCAAAGCCTTCTGAAATGTATAACTGGTAGAATATTCAACACCGATACTCTGATTTTTCTGACCGGATTTTGTGGTAATGATGATAGCACCATTTGCTGCCCGTGAACCATAAATTGCAGCAGCTGTTGCACCTTTTAATACAGTCATGCTTTCAATGTCATCAGGGTTAACATTACTCATGTTATCCCCTAAGTCGCGCTGATTAGCACCATCTGCACCCCGGGCGCCCTGATCCATTGGAAGGCCATTAATTACAATTAACGGAGCATTATTCGCTCCTGTGAAAGCAGCCTGTCCACGTAAACGTATTTGCGAACTACCACCAACACCTGAAGCCGGAAGCGTTATGTTCAGACCTGCAACCTTTCCTTCAAGGTTCTGCATCATGTTGGCATTTTTACTTGTCGTCAGTTCGGCCGGTGTGATTGATGTTGCTGAGTAACCAAGACTTTTTGATTCTCTCTTAATACCAAGTGCAGTTACAACGACTTCATTCATCTCTGTCACGGCTTCTTCAAGGGCAACATCGATAGTTGTCTGCGCTCCAACAGTCACCTCTTTTGGTTTCAAGCCAATAAACGAGAATTGCAAAATTGCCTCATTGTTAGGCACCGGGATAGAATATCGCCCGTTGTTGTCAGTATTAATTCCGGTAGTAGTTCCTTTAACAATAACAGTAACCCCAGCAAGCGGGGAATTATCTGTCGTTTTGGTAACTCTACCCGTAATTGTCCGTTGAGCAAAAGCAACCTGTAACCCCGCGAACAACAGGAGTACAAGCAGTGTTGTCAATTTTCTCATAGTTTAGTAGGTTAGGTTAATAAAATGAAATTGTTAGTGAATCAGTATAATCAAAAGTATATTTTTCCGGGTCATGCTTTCTTTAAATAATCAGTCATTATTGTTAAAATTTCAATCATCTTAACGAACCACTCTGGCGCTTCCGCCTTTCATAACTTTCTCTGCTTCAGTTCTTGTAGCCCAGTTCCAGTCTCCCATGAATCCATGACAGAGTGCTGAATAAGCGGCAGAGAACTCAATAGACTCCTGAGGCGCTCTTCCTTCGAGCATACTGCAAATAAGTGCAGAAGCAAAACTGTCGCCTCCGCCTGTCCTGTCGAGAACCTCAAGATTTTCATATTTCCTTGATGCATAGAATTCGCCCTTATAAAGCATTACTGTCTGCCAGTCGTTAAGAAGTGCTGTTCTGACATGTCGCAGAGTGGTTCCTACTACCTGCACATTTGGAAACTCTTTAACTACCTGTTTTGCTACGGTTTTATAGTTTTCAGGATCAAGATCAGAATATGATTCTGTTCCGCCTTTAGCTTTTATGCCAAGCATTTTTTCAAAATCCTCTTCGTTCCCAATTATTACATCAACGTATGGCATTACTTTTTTCATAACCTCTTTTGCCTTTTCGGAGCTCCACAATGTCGAACGGAAATTAAGGTCGAAGCTGGTGGTAACACCAAGCTTCTTGGCTATTTTCAGGGAAGTAATAGCCTCAGCGGCAGCATTGTCAGAGATAGCTGTCGTTATGCCTGTCGTATGGAACCATTTGGTCTGTGCCAGTACTTTTTCCCAGTCAATGTCTCCCGGTTTAATCAGACTGATGGCTGAATGTGCCCTGTCGTACATCTGTTTACTTGCCCTGGGTCCAATACCAACTTCAAGATAGCATAAGCCATTCCTTACGGTACCTTTGCCGTCAAAAGGCAGAAGTATTACCCCTGACATATCAACACCATGCTCCCTTCCTTTATTGATAATATATTGTCCCGACCATATATCGACAAGCTTTGATAACCAGGCAGTTTTATGTCCCAGCCTTGAAGCATTTACAGTGACATTCAATTCTGCTGCTGCAATTGCTATAAGAAGATGTGATGATTGTTCAAGCCGGCCGTGATCAGGCGCGGTGAATCTTATCATTGCCTCGCCAAATCCAATAATATCGTATTTCTTTTCTGTGCTCATTATATTAAGTATAATTCTATTCTTATTTTATATTCAGTCCTTTTCTGTTAAATATTGATCTGGGTTGTTTTCCTTCAAGAAAATCAACAATACCTTTAGCAGCCTCGCAGGCAACCCTGACGGTACACTCATTGGTAAGTGCTGCGCTGTGAGGACTTACAATAGTTTTAGGATTTTTTAGAAATAATTCGTTTTCTACAGGAGGCTCATTAGCCAGTACGTCGAAACCGGCACCAGCCAGTTTGCCTTCATCAAGCATTTTACAAACATACGCTTCATCAACAATATTCCCTCTTGCTGTATTGACCAGATAAGCTGAAGGTTTCATTAATGAAAGAAGCTTCTCATTTACATGATTCCTGGTTTCCGGTGTCATCGGAACATGTATGCTTACAACATCTGCTTCTTTAAAGACTTGTGTCTCATCACTGTACCTTACCACTCCCGGAGCGACAACATCATCACTAATATAAGGATCATAAATGATCACTTTCATATTGAAAGCGCCTATGCATTTTTTTGCAACTTGTTTTCCTATTCTTCCATACCCTATGATACCCAGGGTTTTGCCATCCAGATCAACAGGGAGATAATATCTTCTTGCAACCTTAAATTTACCCTGACGTGTTTCAGCATCAAGGAAGACAAGGTGTTTGGTCAAAGCTCCGATAAAGGCTACTGTATGCTCAGCAACTGTTACTGTATTCGCATCCGGAGTATGAAGAACCATTATACCTCTCTGGGTTGCTGCATCAACATCAACATTGTCCACACCCGTCCCTGTCCTGCTTATCACTTTCAGGTTCGGTGCAGAGTCCATGAGCTCGCCTGTGAATTTAATTGTAGTATCCAGCATTATGCCTGTAATATCCTTAAGCATACTAATAATCTCAGCATGATCACCTGATGGAATATAAACGACTTCTGCCGCCTGTTTAAGAATATTCAGTGCATCAGGGCTAACTTTTTCATTTACCAGTACTTTTTTCATGTGTTATATTTTTATTTTTTAATGGTCACATGGAACGCGCGAGGAATTTAAACATGCTTATTTGTAAATTTTAAGCTGTTTAAAATCATGCTCGTTTTATATCAAACCTTCTTTTTTAAGATAATCCTCTATTTTCTTCTTAACATCATCGCTTAATGGAAGAAGCGGAAGCCTGGCGTTTCCGCCATATAGACCGGCAAGGTCCATAGCATATTTAACTGCAGCTACACCACCTGTACCAGATACTGACTTATTAGTCTGAATTACCTTCTCGTTCAGTTTGAAAGCTTCTTCATACTTTCTGGCAACTACAAGATCGTAAAGTTTGCATGTCATATCAGGGAAAATATTGGCCAGGGAGATAACACCACCATTAGCGCCCATAAAGAGAGCGTTCATAAAGAAATTAGCTGAGCCCGGAATAACATTAAATGAATCTCTGACAGCGAAGAGGTAGCTTTCAATATTTGCGGCATTTGATGAATCTTTAACCCCAACGATATTAGGATGCTTTGCGAGGTCTTTGATCAGTCCAACTGACAAAACAGTGCCTCCGCAGAATTGTGGAGCATTATAGACCAGACAAGGTTTCTTTACACTGTTTGCGACATCTGAAAAGTATCTCAGCAGAACAGCATCAGTCATCTCCTTTTTGAAATATGAAGGAGGGAGCAAGGTAATAAAATCTGATCCCAATCCCTCTGCAATTTTTGCGAACTCGATGGTCTCTTTTGTAGATTCAAAGATACAACCGGCCATTACAAACTGATTGGTTCCCTTGTGCCTGATAATAGTGTCAAGAACCTTCGTCTTTTCCTCGGTAGTCAAGCTTTTATTTTCACCATTTGAGCCAAGAGCCAGATATCCTTTCAAGCCTGAATTGGCATAGAACTTCATATTATCTATGAGCTTGTCGTACGCAACCTCTCCTTTTTCATCAAATGGAGTTGTAATAGGTGCGAATACTCCCATTAGGTTTTTTTCCATAGGTACAATTTTATTTATAAACTTAATCTAAAATTCTATCATAATAAAACTAATTCTGTCCTTTAGCTGCATTCATAAATCTCCTCTGGTAATTAATTACCTGGGGAGTGGTTGTGAATTTGGCAAGCCAGATTTTATTTCTGCTGTTGCTGTGTCGGACCAGCCGGAGCTGAAGGAGGTTGTGCGTTGGGTCGGGGAGGCTGTGGCAGGTTCAAAGGATCTTTCCATTCGAGCTGTTGCGCGATATTATTTGGCAGTTTGTAGGTTATCACGCTTTTTGCCGGATCTTTCCCACCAACGATATCAATTTTATCTCTGTCTATGTTCCCCATTCCGGCTGCAGCTAGGTAATTCAGGTACCCTACATTCTCCAATGGGATGTCCATTAGTCTTGCAGCCATACTATCCATAGCAACAGGATCAAAACTGGCCATAGCTATTCTGTGGTCAACAGGAGTGCCGCCTATTGGCCCGTTACCTTCCATACCCTCCATGCCATCGATAATTGCGAAATCAGGCATTACATACGGAGTCATCAGAAACATATTGTAATGAAGGAAGCGTGATCCGCCTGAATGCATATTTCGCTTATAACTTATCGGTTTTGAACCATTGACAGCCCCTGGGTTCAGGGGAGCAGCCATAGCCAGGTTCTTTATTGCACCAGTCATGACAACTGAGTTATGTGTCTTAAGTCTTGAAATTGATATAACATAGCTATTCGGATCTGTCAGTAGATTGGATGCCTGTATTTTATCGAGGTGCAGGTTTCTGTCCAAAATATATACAGGAGTCCCTGTGCTTTCTGAATTCATGTCAAGGAATTTCAGATTGAACTCTTTTTCAAGGTCAAGATACCCGTAAGTCTTGAAACCGGTTGATGAGTTTACGGAGGAACTGGATTCCGCGATTATTATCTGGCCTTTGTAGATAGGTCTCAAAAATTCCAGTAAAGCTCGCAATGCATCAACGTGTGTAGCGCAGAGAGGTGTGTTGGTTACCACCATATTTGGCTTTATGATAAGCTGTTTCTTTTTAAGACCCGCTTTGATCTCTTTCTGGAATGGGCTCATAACCTCATATAGCATCTGTCTGCGCTCAGTCCCTGTTGTAAATGCCACAGAACTACGACTCTCTGTGGCGAGTGGTTTCGGCTTAGGCCTGTCTCCCTTTGGTTCAACTGCAAGAACATCGGTAAAACCGACTGTTAGCATCGCCGCCGAACCAAGTCCAAGCATTTTAAGGGCGCTACGCCGCCCAATGACTAATTGTTTTTCTGATGATTCCATAATATTATGTTTTTATTTATCCTATTTAATGCCCCGAATAAACATATTTGAAAGGACCCGGTCTTCCTTTGGCAGTATGCCCGCGAACTAAAACCCCGACTCCTGCTTCCCCTATTGCAAGGTTCTTAAGGATTTCCCGGCGATTCATAAATAATTTATCTTGGAGTAGTCATTGATTCACGTTCCTTAACATATGCCCTTATAAATTCAGGGGAGGGCGCGGCTTTTGGGTCATCAAAGAATTTTCCCATATTATCTGCGTTGTCCAACATCCATTTGTTGAAATCCTTGTTCATTTGTGGCGTGAAACTACCATCGGCCTGCTGAGCTGTAAACTTACCCTGTTTCACTCCATCATGAGCAAATACGTCCTGCATGCGTGTTTTTTCTGATGTCTCAACAACTTTCTGGGCAAGCTGAGGCGGAATAAATACAACACCTTCGCGTGTTCCCAAAACAATATCACCCGGCATAACGGTAACATAACCGACCTGAATCGGGCAATTGACTCCGATTACGAGGTTAGAGCTGTTTGCCTGAGGTCTGAAATCGCGAACCATCACATTCCAGTTAGGGTTAACTGCAAGGTTGCCATAAAGATCTCTCAGAGTTCCCTTTATAACAGCACCGTTACCTGTTTTGGTCCAGATTGTGGTACCCAGATTATCGCCTACATGTGATGCATCGAGTTCAGCTTCACATACATTAGCAACATATACATCGCCTTTCTGAAGCTGATCGATACCCCATGTATATTGTCCTCGTCCTCTTCCGTCTTTTGTCCCTTGTTGCTGAATAAGACCATTCAGATCGGGACGATAAGGAAGAAAATGGATTGTTGAAGCCCTGCCGCAAATGACGATGTTTTCCCTCATCATCTTAAACCCCCCGTAATACTGATTGGAGTAAGTAGCTCTCCGGAACTCGCCAAAGCTTGTAGGCCCCTGACCTTCAACAGGATCGCTGGATCCGTTAAGAGTCTGCCAGGCTTCGGTAACAGATACATATCTCATTCGCTGAACTATGTCGTCTGATACTTTTGGCCGTCCATCCGGAAAGCGATCTCCTTTCCAGATAGAAGTATAATAGAGCATTTCATCTTTTGTCAGAGAAGTCGGCTGGGCACTAACAGAAGAACTTAAAAGAATTCCTGCCAACATAGAAAGGCAGAGCACATAAGATAATTTCCTGATTTTCATAGTATTTCCTCCAATATTAAATAATAATGATTCCTATTACTGCCGCCCGATGAACCTGATTCCACGAGCAATAACCTGGATTAATAGTTTAAGGTAACCAGTAAATTGTATCGAATAAAGTTATAAAGATCAAAAAATAAAATAACAACCGGTTGCATGCAAATATATTTTAAATATTTTTAACATTCGGTATGATATATATCAGATCAGTTGGTTTTTTCTTTAGTCAATTTTTCCTTCGGTATGCGCTGGCTCCAGAAAGTAGCAAGTGAAGAAGCAGATATATTCATCCATGTACCGAAAATAAGTGGAGCCAGAGCAGCAGCCTGGCTCTTGAGCACATCATAAGCCAAACCTACTGCAAGGCCTGCATTTTTAGTCCCAACCTCCATTGTTATCGCCCTGGAGTCTGCTTCATTGAAGCCAAATGCTTTTGATAAGGAATATCCTGAGATAAATCCAAGTATGTTATGAACAATTACGGCGACAAAAAGTGCCGGGCCTATTGACAATAATGTCGCCTTGTTATGAGCTGCAACTATTACTATATATAACATAATTGCTGTCAGGGAGAGTTTTGGCAGTATGATATCCATCCAGTTTTTCGGACCATTTGACCTGCGCACAATGATAATGGTAACAGACACTATTGTAATCGCCCAGGCAATTAGGATGAAACCTAGTTTTATTGATTTTATGATTGCCGGAAACGGAACGAAAAGCAGAACAAATCCGACAATAAAACTGATAACTGCCATTGCACCAATATTTAAATCCTTCTTTGTCCAGGTCAAATTTCCATAAAGAATTTTATTTATGATGATACCGGCAAGGACAGGTATGAAAAGCATATTGAGAATACTGATCATCATTCCGACAGCGTCGACTTCAATCAACTGGCCGGCTAACAATTTCATCAGGAAAGGTGTTGCAAGAGGTGATACTAAAGTGGTCAGGGTAGTAACGGTCATTGAGAGAGCCAGATTTCCTTTAGCCAGGTATGTCATAACATTCGAAGCAGCGCCTGCCGGGCCTACACCCAGCAATATTATACCTGCAGCAACTTCAGGAGGGAAATGATAGACTTTTATAATTAAAAGAGCTATAAGAGGCATCAGAACATAACACATAATACTGGCGATAATGACTTTGAGGGGTTTTGTCAATTCCTTTACAAAATCAGAAATACTAAGTTTCGTACCCATCCCAAACATAATAATCTGGATGGAGGGTACTATCAGGCTATTGGTATTAAATCCCCAGTTGGTGAATAATTGAGGGAAATAGAGTGTAAATGAAACAAATGCGAATATCATACATGTAAAGGATAATCCTTTTAATTTTTCGGTTCTCTGCACAGTAAATGAAAGAGCAAAAAACATCGCAAAAAGTATCAGGCCGGAGGCAGGAAGGCTACCCTTACCCAAAGCCAGTAACAAAATTTCAGCCAGAGCTAATAATATAGCAAGGGTGAGAAACATTTTCATAGTACCAGTGTTTTTCATCTTGTAATTCAGGTTATTCAGTATTTAGGAATCTGATTATTGTTTCGCAAATCTGGTCAGGCTGGAGACCGTATTTCATAAGCAGTTGCTCATAGGGCCCGTTGCTGGCAAAAAAATCACCAATGCCTATCATCTTAATTCTGGCCGGAAATTCCTGGCTGCAAATTTCAGCGACAATGCTGCCTAACCCTCCAGCAATGAAATGTTCCTCCACTGTAACTATTTTCCCTATTTCTCTTGCGGCCTTAAGTATAAGTTCCCTGTCAACAGGTTTAAGAGTATGCATGTCGATAAGGCGAACGCTGATACCTTTTTGCTCAAGAAGCTTTGCCGCACCAACAGCTTTTGAAAGAACAGTTCCTGTCCCTATCAATGCCACATCCTTGCCTTCCTTCATCACAATTCCTTTTCCAGGCTGGAAATCAATATCTTCAGGATAAAGAACAGGCATTTTGGGATTCCCGATCTTAAGGTAGCATGGACCGGTATGACTGATCATAGCATGAACTGATTTCTTAATGGTTACAGGATCACCCGGACTAAGAATCATAACACCCGGAATTGTCCGTATCAGCGCAACATCATCAATGGAATGATGTGTTGAACCAAGCTGATCGTAAGTAAGACCGGCACAACGCCCGACAATCTTCACGTTCTGGTTCATATAGCCAAGGTCATTTTTGAACATTTCGAACGGACGGGCGGTAACAAAAGGTGCTATTGCAGCAAAGACAGGGATTTTCCCCGTTGTGGCAAGTCCTGATGCAAAGCCGATCACACCCTGCTCCATTATACCAAATTCAAAATGTCTTTCAGGAAAGAGTTTCGGGAAATTTGCGAGACCTGATCCTGAACTGCTGTCAGCGGAAAGTACCACCACATTCGGATTTTTCTGAGCAGCCTCAATAACGGCTTCACCGAAAGCTTTACGGGGATCTATTAATTCATTCATGACTGCTGTTCCTTACTGTATTTTTCTTTTAACTGGTTTTCAATAACATCCAAATCAAGCTCAGCCTGTTTCATTTCTTCAGGAGTAGCCTTCCAGTAATGGTAACTTAGCTTACCTTCAGCAAAACTGAGTCCTTTTGATTTTATGGTATCTGCAATTAAAATAGAAGGTTTTCCTTTCTCAAAAGGAGCCTGCATCACATTAGTAATAATTGAGTTCATATCATGCCCGTTTATCGTCCTGACACTCCATCCGAATGACCTCCATCTCTCATCCAGAGGTTCATAACTCATCACTTCAATTGTGGGTCCGCTTATCTGGAGCCTGTTCCTGTCGACGAAAACGATCAGATTATCGAGTTTATGCATTGAGGCTGCCGCTGCAGCTTCCCAACTGGAACCTTCAGCCAGCTCCCCATCGCCCATTAAAACATAAACCCTGGAAGAAGATTTATCAAGTTTAAACCCCAGTGCCATTCCTCCGGCAATAGAAAGACCATGCCCCAGGGCTCCGGTATTTGATTCAACTCCCGGGAGTTTATGCATATTCGGATGCCCCGGAATATGGGAATCAAGTGCTCCATAGGTGTCGAGGACAGATTTATCGAAAAATCCCCGTTCCGCAAGTGCAGAATAGAGAACAAGACATTTATGTCCGGCTGAAAGGACAAAACGGTCACGTTGCGGCCATTTTGGATCTTCAGGGTTGATCTTCAGCAAATTGAAATAAAGGGCAGTGAGTATTTCAACCGAAGAAAGGGCACCTCCGACATGACCTGCCTCTCCCGCTCTTATAAGCCGTAAAATATTTCGTCTTATATTAAGCGCTGTATATTCCAGCTTCAAAATTTCCTTTGAGTCCATTAGAGTCTGAAAATAATAGTTTCATTTTTATACCTGGTGTTTCCTGGCATAGTCAACATAGCATGCTACTTTAGGTTCCGAAGTTGTTCCTGTTTGCCAGAATGATTCCATCCAGATCCTTACTATCTGTTTGGCTACTTCTACTCCAGTGGTGAATGCTCCAAGAGTCAGAATGTTAGCGTTGTTGCTTTTGATAGCCCGTTCGGCTGAATAAGTATCGGCGCAAAGTGCTGCATATATGCCCGGGACCTTGTTTGCTGCAATACTCATACCGATGCCGGTTCCACACATGAGAATTCCCCGGTCATATTCGTGAGCCGCAACAGACTCTCCTACTGCGAATGCCACCCTGGCATAAATAGGATCTTCACTTCCAAAATCCTTTACAATATAGCCCAGCCCCTTAAGCTGGGAAATAATTACATCTTTGAGCATTGTTGCATTAGGATCGCAACCTATTGCAATGGTCGGTTTCTTATGTTCAGCCTGTGGAGCATTCATAATTCTAATAAGTTTAAAATTATTAAATCCCGATTTTCATATTTGTTAAAATGCAATGATAGTTAAATTTAAAATGAGTAAAACATAAAAAATGTTAATTTGGCAGCAATTTCTTGCTGGAATTGATTCTTGAATTTTTTTTTATTGAACGAATTTTAAAAGGAATTGATAAATAATTAAAAGGTGTTAACCCATTTATAAGTAATTTTCAATCTTACGTTAAAAGTCCTAAAAAATTGCTGAAATGAGAATTTTCATTATATCATTTATTATATCATTTCTATCTGTTGCAACTAATGGGAGATCTTATTATTTCAGGCATTACAGGAATGAAACAGGCTTGTCGAATAATTCAGTTGCGGCGTGTATACAGGACAGGAGAGGTTTTATCTGGTTCGGTACAAAAGAAGGACTAAACAGATTTGACGGTTTTCATTTTAAAATCTTTCTTCACAGTCCCTCAGTCTCAAACTGCCTGGTAAACAATTTCATAACCTCATTATGCGAAGACGGCGATGGATGGATTTGGATCGGGACCTCCAAAGGAATTTGCTATTATAAACCGGATAATGATTGTTTCGGAACAATAAAATTTGAAGATAAAGAAATTGAAGGTTTGATTCTTGATGTTAAAGCAGATATTAAGAATTACATATGGTTTGCAACTTCTTCTGGGATATATAAATATGAAAAAGAAAGTAATAAACTGAGCTTTTATCCTGTAACTGAATACTTCATTCCAAGAAGTATTGATATAACAAATGCAGGCGACATCTGGTTGTGTTCCGCCAATGGCCAGATTTATAAATATGATGCCCGAAATGATAACTTCATTGGCTACAATATTCTTACCGAAAAAGAAATATCGGCATCTGTACACCTGGTAAATGTTCTGGATGCAGGCAGTTATGGTTTGATAATATCAAGCGATATTGCAGGCCTGAGACAATTTGAGCCAAATACAGGCAATGTGACTGTTTTGTTCCCAAAAGATGATACCTGGAACAACAGGCTGATACGTACAACATATTTAAATAATAGTGAAGAAATCTGGGTGGGTTCAGAATCAGGAATTTATATTTATAATCTGAAGACAGGCTATATAACTAATCTTCAGATGGTTCAGACTGACCCTTTTTCCTTATCAAACAATGCAATCCGGACAATTAATAAGGATAGAGAAGGGGGTATATGGATAGGTACCTTTTATGGAGGTATTAATTATCTTCCTCAGGAAAACAAGCAATTTGAAAAGTTTTATCCGACAGGATTACCCGGGTCACTAAATGCAAAGGTGGTGAGAGAGATCCATGCAGACTCATATGGAAATATCTGGATTGGTACTGAAGATGCCGGGCTTATGAAATTTGATCATAAAACGAAATTGTTTTCAAACTTCACAGATGGGGTTAATCATATAAAAATAAGCAGCAGAAATATACAGGGGCTCCTTGTTGATGATGATAACCTTTGGATAGGAACATATGATTATGGAATATATTTATTAAATATCTCTACGGAAAAGATCATAAACCATTTTGAATTAAGAGATGGAAGAAGCGGCCTAAAAACAAATTCATTTATTACTTTCCTGAAGACTGCCGATGGGACAATTTTTGCAGGAAGTGTAATTGGACTATACCGGTTCAGCCGTGAGACTTCATCATTCAAATTCTTGGATGATGTAGCTGCAGGAACATTTATCCATTCTCTTTATGAGGATCATTCCAAAAATGTGTGGATTGGAACTTATGGAAACGGGTTGTTTAAATATGAAAGATCGTCTGGATTCTGTAAAAAAATATTATCCGACAAAGGGGATTATCCAAATCTGACGCGTGAGCATATTACTTCAATTTACGAGGATAATAACAATAAAATCTGGTTTACTACGGAAGGCAATGGCTTTGGCTATATTGAAGCAGAAACAGAAAAAATTACCAGATACGTACCTGGTAAGGGAATTGACTTTGCCATATACTGTTCTATGTTGCAGGATGGTCACGGAAAACTTTGGATAAGTTCCACCAGAGGTCTTCTTTGTTTTGATCCAAACTCAAATAAATATGAAACATATACTAAAGATGATGGCCTTTTAGATAACACCTTCAGTTATAATTCAGCCTATCAGGACAAAAATGGTAAAATGTATTTTGGTACATCCAGCGGACTGGTATCATTTAATCCTTCCGAAATAAAAGAAAGTACATATAACCCTCCAGTCTATTTTACAGGATTCCAGGTTAATGGTAAAGATTATATGGTCAATCCTGAAGGATCTCATGACTTTAAATCAATTCTTGTGAGTAATAAAATAACATTAAAGCATGATCAGGCTTCTTTCAGTATTGACTTTGTGTCCCCCAGCTTTACCAGCCCCAATCTGACAAAGTATAAATTTATTATGGAAGGATCTGATCCCGATTGGGTTCTGATATCAGGCAACAGAAAGGTTTACTATACAAATCTTTCTCCGGGAGCTTACAGATTTAAGGTTATTTCTTCATCTGACGGTTATACATGGAGTTCTGAAAAAGCATTTCTTGATATTAGAATGTCCCCTCCGTTTTGGCGCTCGTTACCGTTTTATATTCTGTACATTATTATTCTGGCAGCCATTATATATACCCTGATTAGTTTTTATTTAAAAAAAAATATTGCGGAACAACAAAGGAAGATAGATATCCTGCAAACAAATAAGGAGAAGGAAATACTTAACGCAAAAATTAATTTCTTCACCAATATTACCCATGAAGTTCGTACTCCTTTAACTTTAATAAAAGGACCTCTCGACAGAGTTTTGACAAACGGAATAAAGAATTCGAAGGATACTGAAGATAATCTTCTGATTATTAAAAGAAATGCTGACAGACTGCTGAGCCTTACCAACCAGCTGCTTGATTTCAGGAAAACCGAGAAAGAGATGTTCAAACTTAATTTTATAATGACTGATTTGTTTGAGCTGATTGAATCGACATTCAACTTATTCCTTCCGTACAGTGCAGAAAAAATGATATCAATCCGACTTCATTCTCCTGTAAATCAGTATCATCTGGCTGTGGACAGGGAGGCTATTACCAAGATATTGAGTAATCTTCTGTCAAATGCCCTTAAGTTTGCCGGATCGAGAGTTGACTTATTCCTCGAACTCGAAACCGAAAATGAAAACATCATAAGGATACGTGTGAACAGCGACGGTAAATTAATTCCAAAAGAATTTAGCGAAAGAATCTTTGAACCATTTTATCAGATTGACTTTAATAAACCGGGAGAAAAAGGTACAGGACTTGGACTATCACTTGCCAGGTCACTGGCGGAACTTCATCATGGCAGACTTTTTCTTGATACTAATGTGAGGCAGTATAATTCATTTGTCATGGAACTGACCAAGTATCAGGAAGAATCTATTTCCAGGAATATTTATGAGTCAGATGGATTGAACCTGAGTGAACATAACAAGTTTGAAATTTTTGGCTCTCTTGAAAACTCTTTCTCCAACATACTTCTTGTGGAGGATGAAGCTGAAATGGGGAAATTTATAGCTAAGGAAATATCCGGCGATTATAATGTCATCCTCACAACTAATGGAGACGAAGCACTGAAGGCACTAAAGAAGTATAATATTGCTCTGGTTGTCAGTGATGTTATTATGCCGGTTATTAACGGATATGAACTTTGCAGGCAGATTAAATCAAATATAGAATTCAGCCATATACCAGTCATACTCCTTACTGCCACCATACATCTGAATGCAAGAATCGAAGGGCTTGATTCAGGTGCAGACGGCTATATCGAAAAACCGTTTACTACGGAACTTTTAATAGCACAGATTCATAATCTCATCAAAAACAGGAGCCTGGTCCGGCAAGATTTTATCAATTCTCCCCTTGCCCATTTCAAATCAGTGGCAATGAATAAAACTGATGAGGAATTCCTTAAGAAACTGAACTCCTTCCTCATGGATAATATTTCAGAGAATGATTTAAATGTAGAAAGGATTGCAGAGATGATGAGAATCAGCGTTTCAACTCTTTACAGAAAGTTAAAAGCTCTGACAGACCTCAATTCGGTTGAATATATCAGGCTGGCCAGACTTAAAAAAGCAGCAGAATTACTGTCGGAAGGAAATTACAGGATCAATGAAATATCCTACCTTGTCGGATTCTCATCTCCATCATATTTTGCAACCAGTTTTCAGAGACAATTCGGTATTTCACCATCACAATTTGTCAGGAAACTGCAGTAAGACGGATACTGACCAGCTAATCCCGGTTAATTCAAAATCAAATTGTCAAAACTACTGCATCACTCCTTCTAATGGTAAAGCCCGGTTGAACCTGGAATTGTTGCTTTTAAAGTCAAAGAGTATCTTTTTCTTTCCAATTTCATCAAACTTAATAACTATTTTTTCCGATGATACATTTTCAATATATCTCAATGAGAGTTCAAGAGTCTTATCATCCAACCATGTAAAAGCCTGTGCAATTTTAAATGGAGCCAATCCATTCTGATTATTCTTTGCCTGTGCAAATATTGAAGGTCCGTGTTTAGCAGTTTCACCTGATTGCCATCTTCCGGAAGCAAATGAAAAATCATAAGAGGCAGTATCGGTTTTCAAATTGAATAAACACAGATCATCCTTAAACTGAAGAGAAATGCTCTGTATATGTTTATCGTTCTGCGCAAAGGTGAAAGTTTTGCCTGATACTTTGGATGCAACTGCACCGTTACTGTTTTTTGCAGGGATTGGAAGTGCAAGTGAAGCCAATCTCTGCTTCAGCTCAGTTGAAGATTTTTCATCAGCCGGTAACGACTTTTTCTTTATTCCGGGGTATAAGTATTTCCATACCATGTCAAGTTCTCCAAACATATCGGGAGAATCGGCAGTAAATATCACTACTGCATCTTTATCGGGCATTATAAGTACAAACTGACCATTAGCCCCGTTAGCCATGTACGAATTGTGGCGTGCACGCCAGAACTGATAGCAGTACCCCTGGACATCATCTCTGGAAGAATCTCTTTTTGACTGAGTCATTTCAGGTCTCTGGTACCTTTTAAGTGATGTAGCCTCTTCAACCCATTTTTTCGGAAGGAGCTGCCTGCCATTCCATTTGCCTTTCTGAAGATAAAACTGCCCGAATTTGGCCAGATCTTCAGTTTTCAATCTTAAGCCCCATCCACCAGTATTGATTCCATAAGCATCTGTTTCCCAGTCCATTCCTTCTATTGCAAGAGGTTCAAATAACCTTGGAGTCAGATAGTCAATAACCTTTTGTCCTGTCACTTTCTGAACAATGGCCGACAACATATAAGAAGCTACTGAACTATAACGATATGTTGTACCGGGTTCATTTATAAAAGGCATTGCCAGGAATGATTTAATCCATATTTCGTCGCCTGAAAGCAGCGGTTCACGTCTCTGACCAGTTGACATACTCAGGAGATCCCTTATTCTCTGTTTTGACAAAAAAACAGTTATCGTATCAGGCAGGTATTCAGGAAAGAACTTAGCCACCTGATCGTCCAGACTGAGTTTCTTTTCACTAATTGCAAAACCGATTGCAGTAGATGTGAAACTTTTGCTTGCCGAATTAAGAGTATGTTTCAGATCGGGGCGGTAAGGATTCCACCAACCTTCGGCAATCACTTTGCCATGCCTGAGAAACATAAAACTATGGAACTCATATTTGCTGACAGCTGCAGAGTCAAGGAAAGTAATTATATCTCTGGAAGATACTCCTTCAGCTTCGGGAACACTTCGTGGCAGGGATTTGCCAACCTGTTCGTTCGAACAGGAAATGAGTGATAAACAGAGGATTAATGCAATAAAAAATGATCTGTGCAAGTTTTTTTTCATCTGGTCAGGTTTAATGAGTTACGGGAAACAGAAAGTTTTATTGAGTAAAAGTATAATTTATTGCTGATTTAATAAGAGTTCAATTTAATATTGTTTTTCCCGGCATTCCCAAGTTCCTTATTGGTCAATTATTATACCAAAATATTCATCAGCAAAGTCATGATCTATGGATAAAAGTATTAAATTCGGGGCTTCATCAGTAATTCATAAAATATGAAATTTAAAAACATTAATCAGGTATGGTCTAAAGCCATTTTTGTTATCTCAGTTTGTCTTGCTTCGGTATTATCTCTCTATTCCCAGGCAGAAAAACAGCTCGTTATAGGGCAACAACCTGTCTATAAAGTCTCGAGAGCCACAGAACCAATTACGGTAGATGGTAAAATGGATGAAGCTTGCTGGAAGAATGCTGAAGTACAACCATTAACCAATTTCTTCAGGCTGGACAAGCCCGTTGATAAGCAAAACACAAAATTCAGGATGCTTTGGGATGATTCTAATCTTTACCTTTTCTATGAATGCGAAGACACATCGCTTACAGCACGCGAAACAAATTTTGATGGCCGTACCTACCTCGACGATTGCGCAGAATTTTTTGTAGTACCTGCTCCTGACAGCGTATATATGCACTTTGGCTTTGAAATCAATATAACTGAAGTAAGATATGACTATATAGTACTTTGGAAATACTATAACAACCGGACTTTTTTCATCAGTGGCTACAATCCGGAATATAAAGTGAAAGCAATTTACTCCGGGACACTTAATAACGACAAAGATAAAGACATAGGCTGGACCATGGAATTTGCAATTCCTATGTCTGCATTCAGCAATTTCAATGCAGTTGCACGCGCCAAACCAGGAGTAAGATGGGCATTCCAGGCTGTACGTCAGGACAGAAATGCTGTTGATGACAGATTCCGTTCAACATCAACACTTTATCCGATATATAACTATCGGTTGGATGTTCATCAGCCATCGCGTTTCGGGTTACTGGAATTTACAAATGATTGACTTCCCAGGGATTCTTAATTATAATTTTCCCGGCATCAATTTCCGATCCTCAATTGCCCTGACCAAAAAAGTTAATTAAACTTAAAAAAAAATTAAGCTGTTGGTTTAATCAATATATTTTTAATCTTGCATAATTAATCGTAAGGATAACATACCATGCAAAAAATGAAATTCGATATTTCCACCCTAAAAGGGAAACTGGGGCGAATGAGAGACTGGCTTTTAAGGCATCGTCTGCCATATAAGCTGATATTTTTAATTATGGGTATTGCCTCAACAGTCTGGTTTCTGATCAGGGTAATTCCAAAACCCTCGAGAGCAACCTATCCATGCATGAGAGTGGCAGCGCCATTCATGTCAGGATTTGTTACTTATCTTCTTGCTGTTGCCGGACTGACTGCAATATCGAGGAGGTCGGGGTGGAAAATATTAAATGTGAGATACGGAGCAATGGTTATGCTTCTGGCCGGAGTTGTAGTTGCCATGGCTGTAATCCCGGTCAGCAATCCGGAGACAGCATTACAGGCGACAGAGACGAGGACAGGACCTGAAGATGGGCCAAACCAGCCTATCGGTGAAGCTAAGGGTATATTCCCTGGACGAGTAGTGTGGGTATGGAATCCGGAAGCAACAAACGAAAAGTTTCAACATAATGATCCGGATAAAGGAGACTGGTTTGCAAATCCGGAAAATAATAACGGAACAGTTCAGGGCACGATGTTCCACGACGGAGTCCTTAAACTTACCGGTAAAAAAACTTCTGCAAAAGCCTGGGATGCAATGTTCAGGTATTTCAATGAAAAAAAGCATGGCAAGGCCAGAGGATATACAAAAGGGGAAAAGATCTTTATAAAGATAAACCAGGGACAGGCAAATTGGACCCTCAGCAAAGCAGATAAAGAAAATGGCAACGCACTTCCCAAATCACTACCTGAAAAAGATAGCAGGAGAGCAAGTATGGAACCTACTGAAAATGGCCCCTATGTTGTTCTTGAATTGCTGAAGGAACTTGTCAATGAATACAAGGTTGATCAGGCTGACATAGCCGTAGGAGACCCTATGAATCCGATCTATGCTCACAACTATAACGTCTGGGTAAAAGAATTCCCCAATGTCAGATATCTTGACAGATCCTCAACTAATTTTGGGCGCAGCCTTATCAAAATAACGGAAAAACCGCTTGTCTTTTATTCTGATAAATCTACCACCGACAAGCTGTACGATGTTATTGAAAATGCTGATTATTTGATCTATATGCCGGTTCTTAAGGCTCATGGAGCTGCCGGGGTTACTCTTGCAGCCAAACTGAATTTTGGTAATATCGGGAGAAATGGTGCAGGTCATCTTCATCGTTCACATGTTGCCAACAGGAGAGAAGGTGTGCCCACCAATACCGGTTACAACAAGTACAGAGTCCTTGTTGATCTTATGGGGAGTAAATACCTCGGACAAAATGCAGTTTTCTGGTGTGTTGAAGGCATGTTCGGAGGAGGTTCAAGTGAAATAAAGGGACCTGTAAAATATCTTATGCCTCCGTTTAATAACAACTGGAGCAACTCTATCTTCATGTCGCTTGACCCTGTAGCAATAGAATCGGTTGGTTACGATTTTCTGAGGTCAGAGTTTGACGGAGTTCATAAACATGATGCTGTTAATAATGAATGGGAAGCCATACCCAATATGTTTGGCGTCGATGATTACATGCACCAGGCTGCTGATAGTACCAACTGGCCAAAAGGCATTAAATATGATCCCGACAACAGCGGAAAACCTATACCCGCTCTTGGTACTCATGAACACTGGAATAACCCTATAGATAAACAATATTCACGTAATCTCCGAACAGGGAAAGGCATAGAGCTTGTATCTATTCCGGAAGATCTTGTTAAGAGTATAAAAAATTGAAATAAAAATGTGCTCAGGTAACACAAAGATTAAGTTTCTTAAAGGCAGGAAAACTGCAGGAATAAATGCTTTACTGATTGCTTCTTTCATAGCCGGGCTCTTCACACCTGCTATCAACGCCCAGACTTCCGGAACAGTGCAGTCATTTGGAGAAGGGATCTCTGCCAGGAAGTTCTATTCATCAACCGTTGATGCAGATAATACAATTTGGTTTCTTACTGAGTCGGGAATCGTCAGTTTCGATGGAACAAAATGGACACTGCATAACAAGAACCGTAAGGTGGCTGCCACCGGACTGAAAAGTATGGTATATGACTTCTCTTCTTATGGTCCGGAACTTTGGATAGCAACTCAACAGGGTGCAACTGTTGCATCAACACCTGTCGATGCAAGGTCGGGTGCAACAACATATTATGCTGATAACTCCAAAATCTTAAGCGAAAATGTACTTGCTGTAGCAGTTGGAAAAAAGGAACTGAGGTGGTTCGGAACCGATAAGGGAATTTCCGCATTTAAAAGTAAAAAATGGCTTACCAATAGTTATAACAGGACTTACCCTGATGGCACTTTCCAGGATTATCCTATCACATCGCTGGCGACCAGCATCGATGGCGATTCACTTTATATCGGTACACTTGGTGGTGGAGTACTCAGGGTGTACAGGAACGATGTTGATGGTGTTTCAGGAGCATCGGAATATGCAGCCTGGGGACCTATACTTATGCCTTCTGATACTGTTTACTGTGTTCATGTCTCTGCCGATGGTACCCAGTGGATTGGCACCAAAAGAGGAGTAGCCAGGCACACCGGCTATAAAACCCTTGAAGGCTGGACTGTCTTTACCGCAGCCGAGGGACTGGCAGATAATATTGTTCAGGCTATCAATTCAGATTCCGGAGGGAGAATATACTTTGGAACAAAGAATGGGTTATCTGTATTTGACGGGGCCAAATGGACCCCTTATAAGACAGAAGATGGGCTTGCAGGCAATAACATCCTTACAATAGCTGTCGATAAAAAAGATGGTGTCTGGCTTGGGACCGATAATGGAGTAAGCTGTCTCAAAAACGGGAAAATTACCAGTTACCGGTAGATTATTTTACCTGTGACATCATCAATATCCGCTCACATCTACTTTAGATTCCAATAAATAACATTACGTTGTTTATCAATCTGGTAATAAGGAATCATGGTGATTTCTTTTGATGCTACACCCGTGGTTCTAAATTCTAATTTTTTACCATTTACAGGAATCAGCCAATCATTTAATTTTCTTCCATTAATATTCAATGTGGTTATAATATTATCAGGAACAGGAATGTTTCTGAAATCAAGCTGGTCTTTTGCATATGGAGCGGGAGCAACAATCCCCTCAGTACCCATATCACCGGCAAGCACTATCGGACCATAAACTACAGCTGCCATATCAGGATTATCGTTTGTTGCCACGAGATGCAATGACATCGGATAAGTAATATCTATTTTATCTCCTGTTTTCCAGATTTTGTCCAATACAATATAACTGCCAGGTTTCTGGCTGATTTTAACATTTTTACCGTTTATTTTAATGGTAGCACCCGATGTAGCCCATGACGGATAGCGAATATACAAAGGTACGTTTCCCTCTTTTATTTCCTGTATTGTAAGATGCGTGGTTGCCTCTTCAGGATAACCGGTTTGCTGCAACAATTTAATACCTTTTTCTTTCCAGGTCAACTCCGACGGTATAAAAAGATTTACGTAAATGCTCTTGCTATCATGATAGTATATACCCTCACCATATTTTGCATGGTTTTCAAATCCGGTACCTACACAGCACCAAAATGAATTATCTTTAGTACTATAGGTTTTAAAAGTGCCGGGCAGATAGGATAAAAAATACATAACCATGCCGGTTTGCGGATCCTGTGAAGCCAGTATATGGTTGTAAAGAGCTTGTTCATAATAATCGGCATATTTTACGTTTGCTGTCCAGGTAAACAGATGACGTGTGAGTTTCAGCATGTTGTATGTATTGCATGATTCAGTAGTAGCATTTGATATGTGCTTTGATATCTGGTCAGGTTCAAAGAAAAATTCATGATCACTGTTCCCCCCGGTTACATACGTATGGTGATCTATCACAGTCTGCCAGAAAAATTCTGCAATATTTCTTTCTCTTTCATTTCCTGTTACTTCATAACCTCTGGCTTCACCAATGATTTTCGGTATTTGAGTGTTAGCATGGTTTCTGGCTAATTTGTCTTCTTTCTGGGCCAAAGGGTCTAAAATACTGTGATGATAAAAGCATTCCGCAAGCTTTTTATCATTTACATTTCCAGTAATTGAATACAAATTATAAGCTGCTTCCATCATGCCGCCAAACTCTGTTTTTTGCATAATTGCCAACTGTTCAGGAGATAGGTTTTCAAGCTTGTGGTAAGCCCAGTCGCTCATTTTTATTACAACAGCCAGGGCTTGTTTATTACCGGCATATTGATACATATCGATCAGACCTTCCATTACTTTATGCAAAGTGTACCATGGTGCCCAAACTGGTTTGCCCTCTATCGCACGATTGACTAAATTTTGAGGGAATGCGCTTATATAACCTCCCTGATTGAGCACTGTCTGAATCTCAGCAAGTGAACTAACCAGAGAATCCGCTTTACTTTTATAAGCGATCTCACCTGTGGAAGCATACATGAGGGCCAGACCTGAAAGCACATGCCCTAAAGTATGACCCCTCAATTCAACATCTAATCCTTCCCACCCACCAAATGGCCGTCCATTAGTAGACATGCCGGCATTTACACGCCAACTGTGCAACAGCCGTTTATTATCAATGCTTAACAACCACTTACTGTCACGTTCCATATTTTCTTTGAAGCGGCTGTCAAGAAGTTTTATATCACTTAGATCAAAGCTGTATGCTTTAACCTGAATTTGTGGTTTAATGGTCTGAACAGACGAAAACTGACCAACATACTGAGAATAAACTACTGCCGTATTAATGGAGCAAAGAATTAATATGACAGGTAACTTTTTGATTAGATTGTTTATCATCTCTATATAATATTTAATTAGTACAATTAGTAGTCCAATTTTTAATCCTCAATCCTTTATGTATCCTGCCTCCCGATAATATTTTTCAGCTCCGGGATGGAGAGGTACTCCGAAATTCTTCCAGACTGTGTTCGGATCGTAGGTATATACCCTGATGAACCATTTCAGAGCGCTGTGGTTTTCATCAATAGCTTTTGCCAGGTCATAGGCTGCCTTCTCAGGTGTGTCATCACGTGCAAAGAAAGATTCGCCTGACCTTCCAAGAGTTTTTATCCGGCGGTTAACGCCCCTTAGCAGGTTATGCCGGGCCTCAACAAACTCTGCATCTACACTCTGTTGCGCCAGAATTTTCAGCAATTCATCAGGCAATTCAAAAAAATACAGATCGAATTTCTGACTTAAGGTTGTCCATGAGGAAGATTCGGGATTTAATGAAGGGCTGGCCAGAAAACCTGAGACTATATCAAAATCTCCTTTTAATGCTTCTTCCATGGGAACCCCGATTTTCCCTCCCCATGCTTTTATATCGTCAGCAGATATGCCATAATATTTCAGAATTGTCATCATGTTATTATCGGCACCCATTATCCTTACGGGCTTCTGCAGTTGTTTAATACTGGCAAGATCTTTAATTCCGGATTCTTTTCTTGCAGCTATCAGAAAATAGAAAGGATCCTCTATTTTTGCGATCAGGCGTAAATTGCGGAAGGGCACTTTATTTCCGGATGTGCCATTATAAGCTGTGCTCAGCATTGCACTTGAAGTCACTCCAAAATCGACACGGGCATTTATACGAGCATTTGTACCGTCTCCAAGATTTATTTCATCAAGCGGTGGCGGATAATCGTTCGTGGAAACCAGACGGGGACCATAAGACCTGTTGCAGTTACGGCAAAGAATAACTGAATAGCCCAGTGGTTCCATTGCCTTCTTAACATAATCTCCCAGTTCTCCCCAGGGACATCCGCTTTCACATGCTGCTGCCATTACCGGTCTGTTTACATCCCAACCAGTTTTACCGACATCAATTGTCTCCTGAGCATGGATCAGATTTTCCGGTAGAAATAGTACTGATAAAAATGTAATAACAATTATACTTCCAATTTTTGCAGCCGGTTTTGATAATGATGGTTTCATTTTAGACACAATTTATAAAAAGGTCTCACAGGACAATTACAAAGATAATTATTATTAATGCAAGGAACGCAGAGATATTCTAAGATCAAACTATGTAAGTCTTTGAGTTGAAATTTCAAAGTCATTTTAAGATATTTTAACTTTATGGAACTAATAAAATCAGAGTATTGTTTAGTTATATTATCTAATTATGTGTAAGTTTAAAGTGCCTGCTAATGTACCAATTTGGTGAATTAATAACACAGGTGAAACATTTTACTGATTAACTATCTGAATCATGAAAAAAGCAATCATTATCTATCTGGTTTTGGGCATTCTTATCCTGGCGGGATGTACCGGTTCTGAGAAAAAGATCTCAAGATTTGATTTTACGGGTCCCAGGGATCCTTCTCTTATCAGGGGTTTCAATTATACACCTGCCAATGTGGCTTCACCACGTCATCATGTTGATTGCTGGGTTCATTATGACTCGGCAACAATTAAATTCGATCTTGATCTGGCAAAAAGTCTCAATCTAAACCAGGTAAGAATTTTTGTTCCTTATGAAGTTTATACGGAGGATAAAGAAGCTCTACCTGCAAAACTACAACATTTCATGCGCGAATGCCATAAGCGGGGGATTGGGGTGATGCCTGTGGTAGGAAGCGGACCCTGGTTGGCGGATACAACTTTGCGTGCCAAGGGAAGAGAATGGGCGAAGTTCCTTGTTAATTCGATATCAAATGAACCAGGACTTGCATTCTGGGATGTAATGAATGAACCTGATTGGCCACAAACTCCAAAGGAGAGAGTTTTACGTAAATTTGAAAACAGCAAATTCATGGCCAAAACCTTTCATGAACTTGACCCGAATACTCCTGTGACAATTGGGATGGCATTTGTAGATGGCATGATTGAACTGGCTGATTATGTAGATGTACTTCAGTTTCACGATTATATGCAAACCCGGGAACAGATTAGAAACAATATAACCAGGGCAAAAGAATTTGCAGCAAAAGTGAATAAACCTCTGATAAATGGTGAAATAGGTTGTATTGCACGAGCAAATCCTTACGATATCACTCTCCAGGAACATATGAATGCAAAAGTAGGATGGTATATATGGGAACTGATGATCGTCCGCAAAGGATGGGGACCTGTCCATGGCGTTTTTTATGAGGATGGGAGCGTTAGAGATCCGTCAATTGCCGCTGCAATAATGGGTTTTTTCCGCAAACGTACCGCCGATATACTTCCTGAAGTTCCGGACAAGGAAGGCTGGGTCACGAAGGTGATAGACCAGAGTGATAAATGGCTTAAAGATCCTGCAGGAACATGGAAAGACGGATTGGATCTTGCCGAAACCGGTGCTCACCTGCTGGAAGCCGGAGAACTGACTGCAATGAGAATTCCCCCTACCCAGGAGGTTGAAATGCTTCGTCAGGGGGAAGTCGACATGAAGGCTCTTAAAGTGCTGATTATAAAATTCAAAAATCAGCTTGAGCCTTATAAGAACTGATTTTAGGATACGATTTATTCAGGTTTTAAATTTTCAGTCATCATTTGCATTAAATTTGAACGATTCTTCAATAATTTATGATGACTTTTACCAAAAGAAAATATTTATCAATATGCCTGAAGACTCCTGGTTATTCATACTCAGGTATGTCGCGAAAAGCTATAAGTTAATTACTGTAATTTAATAAGTAACATGAGAACAAATCCATCCGGGAAGATTCATTTTATATTTTCATTGTTCCTGCTGATATTCTTCTGCCCATTTATAAGGGCCGGTGAAGATCAAAAAAGCAGGGTAATTATACTGACGGATATCGAGGCAGATCCTGACGATACTCAATCCCTGATCCGATTACTATTATATTCAAATGTTATAGATATTAAGGGATTAATTGCCACCACTTCCACGCATCAAAAAACCGAAACTCACCCTGAGTCTATTCAGAAAGTTATCAGAGCTTATGGTAAGGTCCAGGCGAATCTTAACAGGCATGAAGAAGGTTTCCCTGATGCTAATTCACTATTACTGCTTGTAAAGAAGGGCTTGCCGGAATATGGAATGACAGGAGTTGGAGACGGAAAAGACTCTGAAGGTTCGGGATGGATTTTAAAAGTGATTGAAGAAAATGATGACCGGCCGTTATGGATATGCGTCTGGGGGGGGCCCAATACTCTTGCTCAGGCTTTATATAAAATCAGAAAGACAAGACCTGAAACAGAGGTTCGGAAGTTAATAGCCAGACTACGGGTTTATGCAATTTCCGATCAGGATGACAGCGGCATATGGATGAGGAAAAATTTCCCGGATCTCTTCTATATTGTAAGCCCGGGTGGTTACGGAAGCTCAACATGGAATGCAATTCATCTGTTCTTTCCCGGAATAAATAATGAAATAATAGGTAATCGCTGGCTGGCACAAAATATTCAACAAAATCATGGTCCTCTTGGCTCCATGTATCCTGATGTAGCTTATGGCATGGAAGGGGATACTCCATCCTGGTTTCCATTAATTCCAAATGGATTGAACAATCCGGAACATCCCGATTGGGGCGGCTGGGGCGGCCGTTATGAACTGTACCGGCCTGAATATTCATCGCTGGATACTGCAGGATTCACCGGCGGTGTACCTGTTGAACCTGAACCACGGGCGATCTGGACTAATGCGGTCGACAGATTTGTGCCATATATATTTAATGAATATGGACGGGCTATACGGAGGGATACGGTAACTTTCAATAATAATAAGGCTACTTTATTTCGCTGGAGAGAAGATTTTCAGAATGATTTTGCCGCCAGAATGGACTGGACCACTAAACCATATCAGGAATCCAACCATCCGCCGGTTCCTGCTTTGGGTCATCCTGACCAGATAACCGTAAAATCAGGTGAAATTTTCAGGCTGGATGCAACTGGTACCACTGATCCGGACGGGGATAATTTAAGTTACTTATGGTTTCAGTATCCGGAAGCTGGCTCGTATAAGAAAACAATACGATTTGACCTGGCAGAAAACCTTTACAGGATTTTTTATATAAAAGCCCCGGTAGTTGAAAAAAATGAAACTGTCCATTTCATCTTAAGAGTCACCGATAAAGGGACACCACCGTTAACAAGATATAAACGTGTAGTAGTGAATGTAAGGACTGAAAAATAAAAACAATAATAGTTATATTGACAACTTTACTAAAATTTTTAAGGAGATTTTAAAATGAAAAAATCATTATTATTTATTTTCCTGATTGCCATGGCGGTCAGTGGAGCATGTTTAGCCCAATCGGGCCAGGCTTCAAACGTTTTTAATGCTGATACAGCGCATTCTTCACCGTATAATCTGTATGGAGCTAAGTATCCGCGCATTGAATCCGATGCAAGGGTTACCTTCAAGTTTTACGCACCCAATGCACAGAAAGTTCAGGTCTCCATAGTCAATGTTCCATTCGACATGGTCAAAGGTGCTGATGGTGTTTGGACATATACAAGTGAACCACAGGATAAAGGTTATCACAATTATTGGATGATCGTTGATGGAGCAATCGTGCTTGATCCGGCTAACAATGCATTTATTGGCTATAGCCATATGTGTAATGGCTTTGAAATCCCTGATCCCGATGGAAGCTTCTATGCGTTAAAAGATGTGCCCCATGGCAATGTACTTATAAAGAATTACTATTCAACGGTCGCCAAATCATGGCGGCATATTTTCATTTACACTCCTCCGGAATATGAGAAAAATACTTCAACACGCTATCCGGTACTGTATCTTCAGCATGGAGGTGGTGAGGATGAAAGGGTATGGATTGAAATGGGACGTACTAATTTAATACTTGACAACCTGATAGCAGAAAAGAAAATCACCCCATTTATTGTTGTCATGGAAACCAGTGCAGTTGGCATTTCCCGTGCAATTGTTCCGGGTCCACCGGTTCCCCGCCCGGCAGCTCCCCCTGCAGCTGCTCCTGGTACAGCACCTCGTCCCCGTTTCTCATTTGACACATACGCAAATGTTATGCTCACCGATATGATCCCCTGGGTTGACAGCAACTTCCGTACGCTGGCTGATCAGGCACATCGGGCCATGTCAGGTCTTTCGATGGGTGCCATGTGTACCAAGTCAGTCACACTGGCTCATCTGGATAAGTTCGCATATATAGGTCTCTTCAGTGGCGGTACTATCACCCCTGAGGAAATTACCGACAAACCCAAGGTCAAACTCGTATTTATGAGCTATGGCAGTCGTGAAAGAGGTTCCGAAAGTGTCAAAGCGGCAGCAGATGTACTGCAGCAGGCAGGTATTAAGAGTGCGTCCTACGTTTCCCCGCTTACCGCTCATGAATGGCAATCATGGAGAAGGAGTTTACAAGAATTTGCTCTGCTTTTATTCAAAAACTAAAAAAGAAAAATTATGAGAAAGTATTTAATTGGTTCAGTTTTACTATTTACATTATCAGGTTCTCTGTGTCTGGCACAGACTGCCCAGCCAAAGATTATTGATGATTTCAAACCTTCAACCCTCAATCAACCGGGACAAGAGTATCCACAGGTCAACTCGCAGGGTTATTCACGATTCCTCATCAAGGCGCCCCAGGCACAAAGCGTTGTTGTGAGCCTGGGACTTGGTGGTACCAGGGGAGGAACTCCACTCACCAAAGCTGAGGATGGCACCTGGGTCGGCACTACGGCAGGCCCGATGGAAGAAGGCTTCCATTACTACCACCTGACCATTGACGGTGGGGTATTTAATGATCCGGGTACTTTAAACTTTTATGGTTCAACCCGTTGGGAAAGCGGTATCGAAATTCCTGCTCATGACCAGGACTTCTATGCACTGAAGGACGTTGCCCACGGTAAAGTGCAACAGATTCTTTTCCCTTCTAAGAGTACAAACACTTCACGCCGGGCATTTGTCTACACTCCACCCAGTTATGACAAGGACAAATCGAAACGCTATCCGGTGCTGTACCTGCAGCATGGCTGGGGCGAGGATGAAACAGCCTGGAGTAACCAGGGTCATGCAAATCTGATCATGGACAACATGATCGCCGAAGGCAAGATCAAACCCTTTATCATTGTAATGACCTATGGTATGACCAATGATGTAAAGATGGGCGGTATGGCAAATTTCAAGATCGAACCATTTCAGACGGTTCTCATCGATGAACTGATTCCTTATGTCGATGCCAACTTCCGCACGCTCGCTGATCAGCCTCATCGTGCAATGGGTGGTCTTTCGATGGGAGGTATGGAAACCAAGACTATTACACTTGCCCGGCCTGATGTGTTCTCGCATTATGCTCTCCTGAGCGGTGGCATATACACACCGGCTGATATCAAAGACAAATCGAAGGTCAAACTCATCTTCATAAGTTGTGGCAGCTTCGAAAATCCCGATGGAGTTAAGAAAGCCGTCGTCGCTTTAAAAGATGCCGGCATTAATGCCGTCTCCTTTGTTTCTGAGAATACGCGTCACGAGTTCCAGACCTGGCGTCGAAGCCTGCATGAACTTGCACCGCTTCTGTTTAAAGATAAATAGCCTATACTCAACTTACTTAAACGCAATCAACAACATAAGGAGATTATAACAATGAATTTCAAGACTATTATTAGTTTTTTTGCATCAACATTAATAGGTGGGATCTGTATGGCTCAGACTAACCAGTCAGCAGTGGTGGAGGATTTCAAAACATCATCAACCACCCAGTCAGGCAAACAATATCCCCAGGTGAATTCAGAAGGTCGGGTGCGGGTAAGCATTCCCGCACCCCAGGCTCTGAAAGTCCAGCTCGATATAGGCGGGAAAAGATACGACCTGACTAAGGATGAGAAGGGAGTGTGGACAGGCGTTTCAGATCCCCAGGATGAAGGTTTTCACTATTACCAGCTCAACATCGACGGCGCTCAGGTTCCCGATCCGGGTAGCCTTTCTTTCTACGGTGCCAGCCGCTGGGGAAGTGGCATTGAAGTTCCGGCTAAAGATCAGGATTTCTTTGCTCTGAAGGATGTTCCGCACGGTCAGGTTTGTGAGAGGCTCTATTTCTCCGGGATCACTAATGCATGGCGCAGATGTTTTGTATATATTCCACCTGATTATGACAAGAATAACTCTTATCGTTATCCAGTGCTTTACCTTCAGCACGGCATGGGTGAAGATGAGACGGGCTGGGCTGTTCAGGGTAAAGCTAACCTGATTCTTGACAACCTGATTGCTGATAAGAAGGCTGTACCTATGATCATAGTGATGGACAAAGGCTATGCAACAAAACCAAATCAGACACCACCACAGAGTGGGGCAGCTCCTGCCAGGGCAGTTGGCGGCATTTCAGCTTTCGAAGAGGTCATGATAAAGGAGATCATTCCAATGATAGATGCAAATTATCGTACACTGGCAGACCGGGAGCACAGAGCAATGGCAGGCCTTTCTATGGGTGCAAATCAGACTATCCAGATCACTATGAATAATCTCGACAAATTCTCCTACATAGGTGGTTTCAGTGGAACCTCAAACTATCCCAACACCACTCCTATTGACCCTGCAACATTCCAGAATGGAAAATTCCGTGACGGGGAAGCTCTTAACAGGCAGATCAAACTCTTCTGGCTCGGTCTCGGTACAAAAGAACCTAATCCGTTTCCAGGTTCTGTAAGGGCATTCCGCGATATGCTGGAGAAAGTTGGTGTCAAATATATCTATTACGAATCCCCAGGCACTGCTCATGAATGGTTAACCTGGAGAAGAGACTTGTATCAGTTTGCGCCCTTACTTTTCAGATAACGATAACATTTACTCAATTACAAATAAATGAGAAAATCAATAATCTATTTATTCCTGCTTTTTTTTGCCGGTACCCAGGGTAAGGCACAGACTGCAGAGACACCACCACCTCCGGCCGATTCAAAACCGGCTTCTACAAACATCGTTGGAGCTGAGTACCCGAGAGTTGACGCACAGCGCCGTGTTATTTTCCGCCTCCTTGCTCCCGAAGCACAAAGCATAACTGTAAGCCTTGGCAGAGTTGCGCTAACTAAAGGGGATGATGGTTTCTGGACTGGTACAACACAACCTCAGGATCCGGGTTTTCATTATTACACTTTGAAAATTAACGGTGTTGATGTGGCTGATCCTGCCAGCGAGTCGTTTTTCGGTGCTGGAAAAGTAATGAGCGGGATGGAAATTCCTGAAGAAGGAGTTGATTTCTACAATGTCAAAAATGTGCCTCACGGCGATGTACATTCTTTCTGGTATTATGCCGCCTCGACCGGTGAAAATCGCCATGCTTACATCTACACTCCTCCGGGATACGATAAAGATCATAAAAAACGATATCCGGTACTTTATTTGCAACATGGTATGGGTGAGGACCGCCGTGCCTGGTCGAATCAGGGCCGTGCAAACTTTATTCTCGATAACCTGATCGCCGAAGGTAAAGCCAAACCCATGATCATTGTGATGGAAGACGGTGGTATTGCCGCCGGGATGGGTGGTGGCCGTCGCCGTGCTCCCGGGCAGGGTGCTCCCGGACAAGGTGCCCCGGGTCAAAATCAGGGACAAAGTACCGTGCAGGGTCCGGGACAGGCAGCAAATAGAACTCCCGGACAAGGTCCCGGAGGAATGACCTCTTTCTGGGACGGTTTTGGCAAGGTGATTATCAAAGACCTGATTCCGGCCATCGATGCATCTTTCCGTACGCTTACCGATCGAGAACATCGGGCCATGGCTGGACTTTCATTAGGTGGTACCCAGACTTACCAGATTACCCAGGCCAACCTCGATAAATTTGGCAACATTGGTATTTTCAGTGCTCCGTTTGGCTTTCCGGGTGTTGAAACCGGTTATAACGGTCTTTTGGCTAAACCTGCTGAATTTAACAAACTGGTAAAAGTATTCTACATTAGCATGGGTTCCAGGGAAGCTCCAAACACAGGCCGTGCCATTCACGAATCACTTGACAAGGCTGGTATAAATAATGTTTATTACGAAGCTCCGGGAACAGCACATGAATTCCAAACCTGGCGTAAAAGTCTGTATGGCTTTGCTCAGCTCCTCTTTCAGGGTAAATGAAGATTTATAGATGAAATACTTACTGATAATCTCCAAAGATCCTGCATGCAGATCCCCTCTCTGTCGAATATATATGATACAATAGACTCGCTTAAAACAAAATTATGAATCAGACAAAATGAAAACAATAAAGATCATTCTGGCTTTTATCTTCATATTTCCATTGGCATTAAAGGCCCAGGAAATATTAGACTTATATCAGATTGTCCCCAATTCAAAGAAATCCGACATCAAAGAATCCTATAATGAACGAACAGGTTTTTTCTCAGGGGTTACAAAGCCCACATTGGAAATGTATCTTCCGGATAAAGACAAAGCTACCGGCGCTGCGGTAGTCATATGCCCGGGTGGCTCATATAAGATTCTGGCTTATCAGTCGGAAGGAATAAGAACAGCTAAGGAATTTATGAAAAACGGGGTTGCGGCATTTGTCCTTAAATACAGGCTGCCGGATGATGCAATAATGACCGATAAGAAAATTGGCCCGTTGCAGGATGCACAGCAAGCCATTAAAGTAGTGAGGGAAAATGCCCTTAAATGGGGAATAGACACAAATAAGGTCGGTATAATGGGGTTTTCTGCAGGGGGACATTTGGCTTCTACAGAAGCTACTCATTATAAAAAATCAGTAATTGAAAATAACAATAACACAAATTTGCGTCCTGATTTTCTGATACTGATCTACCCTGTCATAAGCATGCAGGATAGTCTGACACATCTCGATTCAAGAACAAATCTGTTAGGCAAAAATCCATCGGGACTCTTAATTGATGAATTCTCAAATGAATTGCAGGTTGATGATAATACTCCGCCAACCTATATTACTCATGCGGGTGACGATAAGGTAGTCGATGTTGATAACAGTATCATTTTTTACGAAAAGTTGAGGCATCATAATGTTCCGGCTGAATTACATCTTTACCCCAAAGGAGGACATGGATTCGTTTTATCTCAAAAAACTGAAGACTGGATGATGCCTTTATTCAAATGGATGAAAAACTCTAAATGGATTGCCAATTAACAGTAATGTTATATTTTAAATAGCATGAAACATTGACGAACCAGCCACGCACAACACCTGACCAGGTGCTGCAATAAAAGAATGTGAAACCTTCTAAATATTTTAGAATAAATTACATATTAAATCAGAATAAATCATGAGACATTTATTTAGCTTTTTGCTTGTATTACTGATGGTTAGCTATAATGCCCGTTCACAAACCACAGTAACCCCTGCACCGGCAGGTTTTGATATTGCACTCATTGCAATTCCGCACGGGAAAATCGATACAATTGTCTACGATTCAAAAACCGTTGGCAACAAGCGGAAAGCTCTCATCTATACGCCTCCAGGCTATTCAAAAGATAAGAAGTATCCCGTACTCTATTTATTACATGGTATAGGAGGAGATCAGAAGGAATGGCTTACCGGTGGCCAGCCACAGGTAATACTTGATAATCTTTATGCAGAAAACAAGCTTGAACCAATGATCGTGGTAATGCCAAACGGCAGGGCTATGAAGGACGACCGTGCAACCGGCAATATTATGGCTTCTGATAAGGTACAGGCATTCGCAACATTCGAGAAAGATTTGCTTAAAGATCTTATCCCATACATTGAAAAAAACTATCCGGTAATTAAAGACGCTGAACATCGAGCTATTGCAGGGTTGTCCATGGGAGGCGGTCAATCATTGAATTTTGGTCTGGGAAATCTCGACAAATTTGCCTGGATTGGTGGATTTTCTTCAGCTCCAAATACAAAATTACCTGCTGAATTGGTACCCGTTCCTGAAGATGCCAGGAAAAAATTGAAATTGCTCTGGATCTCATGCGGTGACAAAGACGGACTCATTACCTACAGTAAACGCACCCACGATTATCTGAACACCAACAACGTTCCTCATATTTACTACGTCGATCATGGTTATCATGATTTTAAAGTTTGGAAGAACAGTTTGTACATGTTCTCTCAATTGCTTTTTAAACCAGTTGATGTGTCTTCATTCGGAAAAATAAGTAATGCTGGCCGGCCAGCCGAATCTAATGTAAGATCAGCAAGATACCCGCAAATTATGCCCAATGGACAGGCTATTTTCCGGATTAAGGCTCCGGAAGCTCAGAAGGTGCAGCTTGACCTGGTTCGAAAATATGACATGATAAAAAATAATGAAGGGATTTGGGAAGTAACGACCGATTCATTAAGTGAAGGCTTTCATTATTATTCGTTGATAATAGACGGCGTTGCAGTGGCGGACCCGGCAAGTGAAACTTTCTATGGAATGGGACGCATGGCAAGCGGTATCGAAGTGCCTTTTAAAGGTGATAGATATTATGAGGTAAGAAATGTGCCACATGGTGATATCAGGATAAGGCATTATTATTCAAACATTACAAATACATGGCGTGATTTTTACATGTATACACCTCCCGGATACGACGAAAATACGAGTGAAAAATATCCTGTACTTTATATTATGCATGGTGGTGGTGAAGACGAACGCGGTTGGGCTACCCAGGGTAAAACCGATTTGATCATCGACAATCTGATTGCTGAAAAGAAGGCCGTGCCAATGATTGTGATTATGCTTGACGGAAATTTCCCGTTAAATGGTTTTGGCGAAGAGGTATTGATAGTATTTGAAAAAGAGTTGAAACAAAGTATCATACCATTTGTGGAAAAAAATTACCGTGTGAAGGCCGATGCCAAAAACCGTGCCCTGGCCGGGTTATCGATGGGTGGAATTCAGACACTTTACGCCGGAATTAATAATACAGATATGTTCTCCTATCTGGGTGTATTCAGTTCGGGCTGGATTCAACCGGCACAAAACGATCTGGCTAATACGCAGTATGCGTTTATGAAAAACAACACCGACAAGATCAACGCTAATTTGAAACAACTATGGATAGCCATGGGTGGCAAGGAGGATATTGCCTGGAAGAATTGCAATACCATGCTAGCCAAATTTGATGAGATGAAGATAAAATACACATATAGTGAGTATCCCGGTGGTCATACCTGGCCTGTTTGGAGGAATAACCTGTTTAATTTTGCGCAGCTCCTGTTCAGATAAATTTTCTGGAATAATATAAATATATCAATATCAGAATCTTATGATGAGAACTTTTTCATTCATTAATGTGCTTTTATGCATACTTTTGGTTTGCAGGGATATCCAGGCCCAGGATAGACTTTATCCCAATGAATTCCCTTTACGGGATGTCACATTGCTTGACGGGCAATTTAAACATGCCCGTGATCTTAATATTCAAACTCTTTTAAAGTATGATGTTGATCGTTTACTTGCTCCTTTCCGCAAAGAAGCAGGGTTGCCGGCGAAAGCATCACTTTATCCTAACTGGGAAGGACTGGATGGCCATATTGGCGGGCATTACTTATCAGCATTGGCAATGAATTATGCTGCAACTAATAATGCTGAGTGTAAAAGACGGATGGAGTACATGATAACAGAACTTAAAGCCTGCCAGGCAGCTAACGAAATAAATAATAGCGACTGGGGAAAGGGATATGTTGGCGGAGTACCGAAAAGTAAGGCAATCTGGAGCACTTTGCAAAAAGGAGATTTCACGGCTTATCATTCAGGATGGGTACCCTGGTATAATGTACATAAATTGTATGCAGGGTTAAGAGATGCCTGGATATATACAGGAAATGCAGATGCCAGAACTATTTTTTTAAAATTCTGCGATTGGGGCATAAATATCACATCTGCACTGACAGATGAACAAATGCAATCGATGCTTGATACGGAACATGGAGGCATGAACGAGATTTTTGCTGATGCCTATCAAATATCGGGTGATGAAAAATATCTAATTGCCGCGAAAAGATTCTCCCATAGAATGCTGCTGGATGCAATGTCGTCGGATATTGATAATCTTGACAATAAACATGCTAACACTCAGGTTCCTAAAGCCATTGGTTTTCAACGAATTGCCGAACTCACACACGATAAGAATTTTACAGAGGCAGGCAGATTTTTCTGGGAAACTGTCACAGGTAAGCGATCGCTTGCATTCGGAGGGAACAGCAGAAAGGAATTTTTCCCAGACGCATCTTCATGCATGGATTTTGTAAATGATGTCGAAGGCCCTGAATCGTGCAATTCACACAATATGCTTAAGCTGACGGAAGATCTGTTCAGAACTGATCCGTCAGCAAAATATGCTGATTACTATGAAAGAACTTTATATAACCATATTCTGTCGACCCAGCATCCCGGACACGGTGGTTATGTCTATTTTACTCCTGCCCGTCCGCGTCATTACAGGGTTTATTCTGCCCCGAATGAAGCAATGTGGTGTTGTGTTGGAAGCGGCATGGAAAACCATGGGAAATACAATCAGTTCATTTATACTCATAATAAGGATTCTCTGTATCTTAACCTCTTTATAGCTTCGGAACTGAACTGGAAGGAAAAAGGAATAAAAATCAAACAGGAAACGATATTCCCTGATGAAGAGAAGACTAGACTGACAGTGACTGAAGGTTCCTCGCATTTCAGCTTAATGATTCGATATCCGTCATGGGTGAAAGACGCTGCCCTGAAAATCATTGTCAATGGTAAAGCTCTATCATACAAATCCCATCCGTCGTCTTATATTGCTGTTGACAGGTTGTGGAAGGCAGGTGATGTGATTCAGGTTTTACTGCCAATGCATAATTCGATTGAGCATTTGCCTAATGTGCCTGCCTATATTGCGATTATGCATGGTCCGATCCTCCTTGGTGCAAAAACCGGTACGGAGGATTTAAAAGGTCTGATTGCTGATGATAGCCGTTGGGGCCATATCCCCGCAGGTGAAAAACTCCCTGTTTACAAAGCACCTGTAATAATTGCAGATGACATTTCCAACATCGCTGATGAACTGGTACCAATAAAAGATAAGCCACTGACATTCACTGTTCCCGGATTGAAAATGATCAATCCGGTTAAAGTAGTACTTGAACCGTTCTACAGGATTCACGATGCAAGATATATGATGTATTGGATGACCCTGACAAATACTCAATCCCGTTCTTATATCGACTCATTGGCAGTAAAGGTAAAATAAAAACTCAGCTCCGGCCATGTCACTGACGGTGATACGTATAAAAAGCAAAAGTAATTGACTCAGTAAACCAATGAATATAAATTTACAAAAATGAGAACCAAAATTTTAACAGGGCTGTTTATCTTATTTACATTAACAGCGTTACCGCAGAAAATAACGGTTGTTTCACCAAATAACAAGGTTATTGTTGCCCTTTACAACAATCAAAATACAGATGTTGGTGAATGGTTTTTAAAAGTAAGCTATTCTGATAATGATAAAATTTCTGTGGCAATACCCCGGATCAAACTTGGACTATCGCGCAGCGATCAGGATTTTTCGAAAGATCTTAAGTTCCTGAAAACAGGAAAGCCTCGTTTGATAACTGAGCAATATTCAGCTTTGCTTGGAAAACGGTCAAATCGAAGCAATTCAGCTAATGAATCGGTTGTATCTTTTGAAAATCAGGGGAAAGCAAAATTGAATTTAATCATTCGGGCTTATAATGACGGTGTTGCTTTCAGTTATGAATTCCCTGAGAAAGAAGGCTCGTATACTGTTAAAGACGAATTTACTTCATATGACATTCCCCCCTCTGCAAAGCGATGGCTGGAAAAATGGAATACTGCAAATGAAGGACTCTATAGCGCTATGAACGACGATAATACGCAACAAAGCTGGTGTTATCCTGCTCTCTTTAATTTACCCGAAAATGCAATATGGTACCTGATACATGAAGCTGATGTTAACCGTAGTTATTGTGGATCAAAACTTAGTAATGCTGTCGATAAATCTCTCTATAAAATCACATTTCCCGATCCCAAAGACGGAAATGGACTTGGGGAATCGGCTCCGGTTATTGCTCTTCCATGGAAATCTCCCTGGAGGATAATTATTTTGGGCAAGCTTTCAGATATTGTGGAATCGACACTTACTGAAGATGTTTGCCCTCCTTCTGTTATAAAGAATACGGGTTGGATCAGACCAGGACTTGTATCATGGAACTACTGGTCAAGTAACCATGGAACAAAGGATTATAAAATCGTTTGCGATTTTGCTGATCTGGCTGCCAGCATGGACTGGCCATACACTCTCCTCGACTGGGAATGGGATGCGATGGGCAATGGAGGTAATCTTGAAGATGCTTTAAAATATATCCTTTCAAGGGGTGTTAAACCTCTTATCTGGTATAATTCCGGTGGAAAACATACAGGGGTTACTGCAACCCCCCGAGACAGGATGCTTACACATGAAAGCCGGATGGAAGAGTTCACCAAATTAAAGAAAATGGGAATTGTTGGTGTTAAAATCGACTTTTTCGAAAGCGAAAAACAGGATATGATTAAATATTATCTTGATATTCTTGATGATGCAGCCGTTTATGAAATGATGGTATACTTCCATGGTTGTATGGTTCCACGCGGGTGGGCGCGTACATATCCGAATCTGATGACTCAGGAAGGAGTACGAGGTGCAGAATGGTATAACAATGGCCCCGATCTCACAACAACAGCACCTGAACACAACACCACACTACCATTTACAAGAAATGCTATCGGATCGATGGATTATACCCCCGTAACATTTACAAATTCTCAGTTTCCACATACCACATCGTATGGTCACGAGCTTGCCCTGAGTGTAGTCTTTGAATCCGGTCTGCAACACCTGGCTGACCGCCCATCAGGTTATCTCGAATTGCCGGATGCTCCCAGGACCTTCCTTAAGGAGGTGCCTAATACCTGGGATGACACTAAACTGCTTGAGGGTTATCCGGGTCGTGATATAATCATAGCACGTCAGAAAGGTGATGCATGGTTCATTGGAGGACTTAATGCCGAAAGATTTGAAAAAACAAAGATCCTGAAATTTGATTTTTTGCCGGAAGGCTCTAAATATAAACTGACCCTTATATCTGACGGTAAACACGATAAAGACTTTGCAACACAATATATTGTTGTGGATAAATCAAGCTCAGTAAGTGTTAAACTATTGCGCAGGGGAGGTTTTGCTGCTAAATTGAAACTAATGCAATAAAAAATGTCCATCTTTATTCTATGAATATTATGCTAACATTATGAAGAAATCTTTATTTATTACTTTGGGTTTAATCTTGACATTAAGCCTTTTCGGACAGCAATTTCCATTTCAAAATCCTGGTTTAAGCTCCCAGGAACGGGCCAAAGATCTGATAACCCGTTTGACATTGGAAGAAAAAGCCGCATTGATGTGCGATCAGTCAGATGCCATCCCTCGTTTTGGGATTAAAAAGTTTAACTGGTGGAGCGAGGCCCTTCATGGTCTGGCCAATAATGAAAAAGTTACTGTTTTTCCTGAACCAATTGGCATGGCAGCCTCGTTCGATGATTCACTTGCATATAATATTTTTAACGCTGTTTCTGACGAAACCCGCGCCAAGTATAATGAAGCAGTACAAAAAGGACAGGAAAACAAACGTTTCCTGAGCCTTTCGGTCTGGACACCTAATATCAACATCTTCCGTGACCCAAGGTGGGGACGCGGGCAGGAAACCTATGGTGAAGACCCGTATCTGACATCCCGGATGGGTGTTTCCGTTGTAAAAGGATTGCAGGGTCCTGCAGACTCAAAGTATAAAAAGCTTCTGGCCTGTGCCAAGCATTATGCTGTTCATTCGGGTCCGGAATGGAGCCGGCATTACATCAACCTGAATAATATCGACCCGCGCGATCTGTGGGAAACATATCTGCCGGCTTTCAAGTCTCTGGTTCAGGATGCAGATGTCCGACAGGTAATGTGTGCCTATCAGCGTCTGGATGATGAGCCTTGCTGCGGTAACTCTCAATTACTTCAAAGAATTTTACGTGAGGAGTGGGGCTTTAAATACCTTGTCGTTTCAGATTGCGATGCAATAGCCGATTTTTATACCGGCCACAATGTTTCATCCGATCCTAAACATGCTTCAGCAAAAGCTGTTATGGCAGGAACCGATGTCGAATGCGCCTGGCAGTCTTATGCATTTAAAGAATTGCCTAAAGCTATTGAAAGAGGTTTGATTTCTGAAGAAGAAATCAACAAGCATTTGATGCGGGTGTTAGTTGGGCGTTTCGACCTGGGAGAAATGGACGAAGACGAATTGGTCCCATGGACCAAAATACCTGTGTCAGTTATAAATAATGAAGAGCATAGAAAGCTTGCCCTCGAAATGGCACTTGAATCAATGACTCTTATTCAGAATAAAAATAATCTTCTTCCCCTAAAGAAATCGATCAAAAAAATTGCAGTAATCGGACCTAATGCCGATAGTGAACCAGTGTTATGGGGAAATTATAACGGAACTCCGGTAAGAACAATAACAATCCTTGATGGAATTACTTCCAAATTACCAGCCGACAAAATTCTGTACGACAAAGGATGTGAACTGGTTGATAATAATTCAATTGAGAGCTATATTCCAAAGTGTTCATTTGCCGGCACAAAAGGATTTAAAGCTACTTACTGGAACAATACTGATTTTAATGGAAATGCAGTATTAACACAATTCATTGCAAATCCGATCTTGCAGTCGGTTTCAGGGCAGAATGCTTTTGCATCCGGAGTTAATCAAAAGAAATTTTCCGTTAAATATGAAACAGTCTTCGAACCAACGCAGGATGAAACTCTTGTCTTAAGATTCGGTGGCACAGGATTATTTGAACTGACTATCAATGGTGAATCAATTAAAAAGTATAGTAACTGGAGAACTGTGATCGCTAAAACTCCATTCAGGGTTGAAAAGGGGAAAAAATATAATATCGAAATCAGACTTACTCAACAGAACGATTGGCAGGCAAACATCGATTTCAATTTTGGGAAAGAAAAGGATATAGATTTTAGTAACCTGGTCAGGAAACTTCAGGGAATTGATCTGGTAATATTTGCCGGAGGTCTTTCAACACAAGTTGAAGGTGAAGAAATGCCTGTTGAACTTCCTGGTTTCAAGGGTGGCGATCGCACTGATATAGAACTTCCTGCCATACAGCGTGATTGCTTGAAAGCCCTGAGACAGGCTGGAAAGAAATTAGTTTTCGTAAACTGTTCAGGTTCTGCTGTAGGGCTGATGCCCGAAACGGAAAGCTGTGATGCTATACTCCAGGCCTGGTACGCAGGGGAATCTGGCGGTCAGGCAATTGCCGATGTTTTGTTCGGCGACTATAACCCCTCTGGCAAGTTGCCAATCACCTTCTACAGGAATATGAAACAATTGCCCGATTTCGAGAATTACTCGATGAAAGGACGCACTTATCGTTATATGTCTGATCCGCTCTTCCCCTTTGGTTTTGGACTGAGCTATACAACTTTCTCAATCGGTACTGCACAGATCTCTGCCAATAAGATCAGCAAGGACAGAAACGTTAATCTCTCTATTCCTGTATCAAATACAGGGAAACGAGCCGGAACAGAAATCATTCAGGTCTATGTGCACAAAGCAAATGATACGGATGGACCTCTAAAAACATTGAAGGGATTCAAGCGTATTGAATTGGCTGCTGGAAAATCGGGTCAGGCAGTTGTTAACCTGCCTTATAAATCGTTTGAGTTTTTTGACCGCCTGAGCGGAAAAATGGCTGTAACTCCCGGCGAGTATGAAATATGGTACGGAAACAGTTCAGATAACAGGGACCTGAAAATGGCAATGATAACAATTCAATAGAATTCTGGCATTCTCGACTATTTGGAAATTTGAATCGAAGTGTTTATGATAAAATTTCTTCCTGGTGAAGATCTTATGTTAGTGTCTCCAGTTATACAGTAACCAATAAATTACTTAAGATATGAAAGTTTTACTCTGCACATTCTTGTTAATTCAATCTGTATTCCTTAAGGCTGAAGATGGCCATAATCTCTGGCTTAGAGCTAAAAGTAGTTCACCTGTGAATGTTATCTGCCCAAAGAAGTCAGCCACTATCGATATTGCACGTCAGGAATTGCAGCAAGGCTGGCTGGGTAAAGCAGAGGCTTCAGTGGTCCTTACTGTCAAACCCGATAAAACGATCAAAGGAGATGGTTTTAAATTGACCTTAAACGGAGTTCAGGCGAATAACGATCGGGGAATATTATATGGTGTTTATGAACTTTTACGTCGCCAGCATACCGGGGAACCAGTTAAAGAAATGATCTGTAATCCTTCGTATGAAGCAAGGCTTTTGGACCACTGGGATAACCCTGATGGTTCTATTGAACGTGGATATGCAGGTCGTTCTATATTCTGGCGCAAAGGCGAAAATTCTCTCGTTGTCACTGATAATGATAAGATTTTATGGAAGGAGTACGCGCGTGCCAATTCATCTGTAGGTATAAACGGGGCTGTTCTCAATAACGTTAACGCTTCCCCGTTAATGTTATCAAAAGAATACCTGGGACGGGTAAAAGCAATTGCCGAGATACTGCGTCCTTACGGTATTAAGACTTATCTCTCAGTTAAATTTTCTTCTCCTTCTCTAATTGGCGGATTAAAAACATCCGATCCTTTAAGTCCGGAAGTAATAAAATGGTGGAAAGACAAGGTTCAGGAAATTTACAGTACGATCCCTGATTTTGGAGGTTTTCTTGTAAAAGCCAGTAGTGAAGGGCAACCGGGTCCTCAGGATTATGGCCGGACTCATGCAGATGGCGCAAATATGATGGCCGATGCGCTGAAGCCATTCGGAGGTATTGTGATGTGGCGCGCTTTTGTTTATAGCCCTGATGATCCAGATCGTGCCAAACAGGCTTACGCCGAATTTATGCCGCTTGATGGTCAGTTTCGCGATAATGTTATAATTCAGGTTAAAAACGGCCCGGTAGATTTTCAGCCACGTGAACCTTTCAGCCCGCTTTTCGGAGCAATGAAAAAAACATCTGTCATGCCTGAACTTCAGATAACACAGGAATATCTCGGACAATCGGTTCATCTGGTATTCCTGGGAACCATGTGGGAAGAATGCCTGAAAAGTGATACCTATCAGGATGGCCCGGGAAGCACTGTTGCCCGTTGTACCGATGGAAGCATTTATGCACAGAAGCATACTGCAATTGCAGGTGTATCCAATATCGGGCTCGATACCAACTGGTGCGGGCACCCTTTTGCGCAGGCAAACTGGTATGCTTTTGGCCGTCTGGCATGGGACAATAAATTAACAAGCGAACAAATTGCTGATGAATGGATTAAACTCACATTTTATCAATACCCTTCAGGCAACACCGGTTCTGCTGACTTCTCAGCTGACTGGACCGGGAATTTCCTGAATCCTGTTAAGAAAATGATGCTTGAGAGCAGGGAAGCAGCTGTAAACTATATGATGCCGCTTGGATTACATCACATTTTTTCAGCAAATGAGCATTACGGTCCGGGACCCTGGTGGGCACCTGCACGAATGAGGAAAGACTGGACTCCGCCATATTACCATAAAGCCGATACTCTTGGGATCGGGTTTGATCGTACCCAAACAGGCAGCAACGCTGTAAGCCAGTATCATGAGCCACTGAATTCTCAGTTTTCAAATTTGAAGACCTGTCCTGAAATTTACCTGCTGTGGTTCCACCATTTACCATGGGATTATAAATTACAGAACGGTCACACATTATGGGATGAGATTTGTTACCATTATGATACAGGGGTAAAGCAGGTCCGGGAATTTCAGAAAGTCTGGGATAAAGTACAGCCTTATGTGGATCAGGAACGGTTTACCCAGGTTCAAAGAAAACTCCGCAGTCAAAGCAAGAATGCACAGGTTTGGAAAGATGCCTGTCTGTTATATTTTCAGAAATTTAGCCGGAAACCTATCCCTTATGATATAGAACGCCCGGTGAACGATTTGGACGATTTGATAAAAAATGATATGAGAAGGCCTTAAAAAGAAAAAGGATATTGATTGGTAAACGACTTAATTAATATAAACCGATGAAAAAAATAGTACTATTTCTATTGCTTGCAGTTCAAATAACTGTTTATGGGCAATTCCCCGATCTGGCCAAAACTCCTCCAATGGGGTGGAATTCGTGGAATGCGTTTGACCTGAATATTAATTCAAGGATCGTAAAGGCAGTAGCCGATTCAATGGTATCTAAAGGCCTTACCGCTGCAGGATATCAGTACATTGTTATTGACGATGGATGGCAAATAAGCAGGGATAAAAATGGTAAAATCATCGCCGATTCGACCCGTTTCCCTGAGGGGATTAAATATTTGGCCGATTATGTCCATTCCAGAGGGTTGAAATTCGGAATCTATACCTGTTGCGGCACAAAAACATGTGGCGGACGTCCCGGAAGCTATGGATACGAAGCGATTGATGCAAAAACTTATGCTGAATGGGGGGTGGATTTTATAAAGGAAGACTGGTGTAATACTGATGGTATGGATACCCGGACCCAATATAAAATTATGAGCGAGGCTATTAAGGCAACAGGCAGGCACATGCTCCTCAGCCTTTGTGAATGGGGTGTTTCGAGTCCGTGGGAATGGGCTGAAGGTACAGGGGCAATGTGGCGCACCACGAGCGATATCCAGGATTGTTTTGATTGTGTAAAAAATTGGGGAGGAATGGGATGGGTTCCACTTCTTGAAAAAAACGTAAATCTGGCTCCCTATGCGGGTCCTGGTCACTGGAACGACCCCGATATGATGGAAGTGGGCAACAAAGCGTTGACCCCCACTGAATGCCGTTCTCATTTTTCCATGTGGTGCATGCTGGCAGCCCCTCTTATCGCCGGTAACAATATCAGCACAATGAATGATACTATAAAAAATATTCTTACAGCTCCCGAGATTATTGCAATTGACCAGGATCCTCTTGGTATTCAGGGAACACGGATAAGAAACGATTCCGGACTGCAGGTCTGGCAGAAACCGCTTGAAGATGGCTCAATCGCCGTGGCTTTGCTGAACCTCACGACATCATCTGCCAATATGTTTGTTTCTCTTGAGGAGATTGGTTTCGAAAAAGGAGTTTCAAGTAATGTACGGGATTTATGGAAAAGGAAAGATATTACGGTGGTTAAAGACTCTTTTAAAACCCAGGTTGAACCTCATGGTGTGGTGGTTGTAAAAATCAAGGGTAAAAAAGCGCCTGTATCAGAGCTGAAATTCAATCAAAGCTCGATTGAACTGAACCTGGGTAACCATAAGTTAGTGCAGTTATCGGTTATTCCTTCGATTACCCCTTTGACCTTAACCTCTTCCAACGAGGAAATTTTGACTTTGTCAATAGCCGGAGTAAATACTTACAGGTTATCTGCCACGAAAGAAGGAAAGTGTACATTAAAAGCTTCAACTAAAGATGGCAGTTTGATCGCATACTGCGATGTTCATGTCGTACCTTCAAATATTCCTGCTCCCTGGAAATTTAATGATATTAAGGGCAATAAAGCTTCGGCTACCTATATAAACGGCATTTTTGCCATTGAAGCTGATGGAAATGATATATGGGGTGCTGGTGACCAGTTCGCCTTCATGAACAGGAATGTAAGTCAGAATACCCTTATTTCTGCGAGGATTATTTCCCAAACCAATACCGACCCCTGGGCAAAATCGGGCATTATGTTCAGGGAGAGTATAGCCCCCGGAAGTGCATTTGTAATGTTATGTGTTACACCAGGCAATGGCATATCCCTTCAATGGCGGGATAACACAGGAGGAATTTGTAATAAAAAAGATTTTAGTTCGGCCCCTTTACCGGTATATATAAAACTTTCCAGAAACGGTTCGACATTCAAAGCCAGCAAATCAGCTGATGGAAAACAATGGGATGTATTAGGGGAGATTACACTTAACAGATCGTTTGCAGAGCCATACTTAGCCGGATTGGAAGTAGTCTCTCATAGTACCCAGATGCTGAACCTCACGGAATTTGATCAGGTAAAAGTTGAGCCAGGGGGTGTTGAGTGAACATTTTAGTTAACCGAGTATAAATAATAAATATAAATGCTATGAAAATAAAACAAGTTTTTTTTGTATTTGCAGGATTACTCTTACTAAATATGAATGCTTTTTCGCAGGATCCGAATTTTTACATTTTCCTGTGCTTTGGACAGTCAAACATGGAGGGTAATGCAAGAATTGAAGCACAAGATACAACAGTAGATAATCGATTTCAGGTAATGGAGGCGGTAGATTGTCCCAACCTTGGCAGAATAAAAGGTAAGTGGTACACTGCTACACCTCCTTTGTGCCGATGCCACACTGGCTTAACTCCAGCCGACTATTTTGGCAGGACCATGGTTGCAAACCTTCCGAAAAAAATCAAAGTGGGTGTTATCAATGTTTCTGTGGCCGGTTGCAAAATTGAATTATTTGATAAAGATAATTTTCAGGTTTACGCGTCGACAGCCCCATCATGGATGACGAACATAATCAAGGAATACAATGGAAATCCTTATGCACAACTTGTCGAGTTAGCAAAATTAGCGCAGAAAGACGGCGTTATTAAAGGTATTCTGTTGCATCAGGGCGAGTCAAATACGAATGATAGTATCTGGCCCCGAAAAGTCAAAGTAATTTATGACAATCTGATAAAAGACCTTCGTCTTAAAGCCAGGAAAGTGCCGCTTCTTGCCGGAGAAGTTGTAAATGCCGACCAGGGAGGCGTCTGTGCAAGTATGAATAAAATCATTGCCACCTTGCCGAAAACTATTCCCAATTCGTATGTGATTCTTTCAAATGGTTGTACCGATGCACGCGACAATCTGCACTTTAATGCTGAAGGATACAGGAAGTTTGGTAAGCGGTATGCGGCTAAAATGCTTTCAATTCTGGGTTATAATATCACTATACCCGAATAGACAGATACGCCGGAAGATATTAAATCCCCAAAATACTAATGGGGCCATAGCCGTCCGGCATGTTGGTTCACAAATCGGGCTCAGGACAAATAATTTAATGAATTTTTTATATGAGGAATAAGATGTTTGGCAAAATCGTAATACCTGGAATCTGTCTGACATTATTATTAGCGTGTGTTCGACAAGGTGATCGGGTGGATCTTGGAAGCTTGCAGACCGGGGCGACGGTTACATTCGTTCGGGCCGGGGGAGGCGAATGGGGTATCGAAATATCAAACGGTCTGACACAGAACCTTATGCAAAAAAAGCCTGCCCAGATCGAGGTATTTCATAACCAGCAGAACATAGATCAGCTTGCAGCCGGCTACAAATCAATAAAAAAGGATTCTAATTCAGTAGTAGGGAAAGCAAAGCTGACAGGCAAAGGTGGAGCAAAGTTTGATGTCGAAGACCATTGGACAATCTCTGGTAATGTCTTGTCTCTCAGCCGGAAAGTGAATGTTACCAGTACTGAGGACAGTGCCGGATTCTATTCAGCGATCCGGCTTATAACCCAACCAACAATCAAATGGGAGGATGCAAATTATTTAGCTCCTGGCCTGCTCTACGGTGATCCTACATACGACGGAGACACTTCTCCTGGTGGCACATTGAATTATCAGGCCAAACGCTTTTCAATACGTGAAGATCTATTGTCTGCTCCATTGTTTACGCTCTCCTTCCATGATGGAACCTGGGTAGCAGTGCTGGATCCTGCACCAAATGGTGAAACCTCTTCTGATGAGAGTATCTCCCCGGCCAATACACCAGTGATAGACAAACATATTAAATTCGGAGCCCTGGGAGCACACGAAGTTTCAGGTGGTGGAGTTGAATTCGGATTCTGGATGCCGGGTACTACCGATGAATTCGGAGGCGGGTTTGGCAGGGGACCGGTAGCTCCATTAGTGAGGCGTCGTTATAATCCTGTAACTGAGGGGTTCACTCAGAGCTACCAGGTGGCATTCCGCTTCGGGCAAAACGATTCTTTCCGTGATGTAGAAAGAGAAGTGTGGAGATGGGCATGGGAGAGTCTGAACCCTAAGGTCACATCTATCGACCTGGAAGTTGTTCGCCGTTCTTTGATTGATCACCTGTCCGATCATGTTCTCGTAGTTGGCAATCTGGCCGGAGTTCCTTTTCTATACGATGCTGTAACCGGGAAACCCGGTTCGTATCGAAGGAGGCCCACGAGATTGACTGCTGGGAATCAGCAGTCTCAGACAAACCGTCCTTCAAACAGACTGATGGAAAATAATGAGATGAGCATGGAGTCTAATATAAAACTTGCAAAGTGGGCAGCAGAATTTGGTATTGACCTGGACCCTAATGCTTATGAATTGTACCGATGGCCGCAGATCTTGATGGGTTTTGTTTCCAAAGGCATTGAATCGGCAGATCAGTTATTGCTGGAAGGAGACCGTGATCCTGGTCCCCGTGGTCAGAAGATGAGGAAACAGGGATTAATGATAATAAACAGTTTTGTCCATACAGTCTCAATGTCACCTCCTGCAGGGGAAGGCTTCAACCTCTGGACTGGCAAGCCTGACTGTCAGGCAACAGTAGTGATGAACCTCAGAGCACCCTCGGAGGGTATGCGCACTTTAATCGACACTTATCGCCGTGAGAAAAGTCATGGACAAGAACATCCGGAATGGCTTAGCTGGTGTATTCAATTTGCAGACTGGCTGTTGAAACAACAAAATGAAGACGGTTCCTTCGCCAGGAGTTGGAATGCAGGGAAAGGTACTGTAAATGAAGCTTCAGGAACAAGCAGTTATAACCCGGTAACATTCCTGGTGAAGCTGAGCGAGGTAACAGGTCAGAAAAAGTATATTAACACGGCCATCCGTGCTGCCGATTACATCTGGACTAACTACGGCAGCAAGGGTGTGTTTGTGGGAGGAGCTACCGACAATCCGAATATTGTAGATAAGGAAGCCGGGATGCTTTCCCTTAATGCTTTTTTAAGCCTGTATGAGTCAACAAAGGAACCCAGGTGGCTTGAATATGCTAAAACCGCCGGTGATTACACCGAAAGCTGGATATGGATATGGAACGTGCCAATGCCCGTTGGTGCTAACGATTCTACTCTGAACTGGAAACTCGGAGTATCCACAGTTGGAGTTCAGGGTATAACAGCGAAAGCCTCAGGCGGTGTAGACGAGTACCTGGCCTGGGGTGCACCGGATTATGTCAGGTTGTATAAATATACTAATGATGAACATTACCTCGATATCGCAAGAATACTTCTGTTCAATACCAAGGCAATGTTGGCATTGCCCGGACGCACATACGATCTGCTAGGGCCGGGATGGCAACAGGAAAACTGGAGTATGTCACGGAACAGAGGTTACGGATCACACAGGAGTTGGTTGCCCTGGGTTTCCGTTAACCATCTCCATGGAATTACCGGACTGGAAGAGTTCGATAAGGAACTGTTTCAGCAACTTGCTTCAGGAAAATGATGCAGGAATAAAATACATTTTAATAACAAGATGCTCTGACTGAATGACGAAAATGGGAATGAAAGCCAGGCGGTGAGTTCACCTGGAAAAACATTTATGAATACTATACAATATAAGCTTATAACTATAGGAGGAAACAGAGATGCCTGGTAAATGGATAGTACTTGGGTTATGCCTGACCGTATTGGCAGCGTGCTCTCAGCAAAACGGTCGGATTGATCTTGGACGCCTGCAGACAGGGGCAAAAGTTTCATTCGTAAGGACCACTGGAGGAGAGTGGGGTATCGAAATCAAAGGCTCAAAAGTTCCGGTTGTCATGCAACCCAGACCATTCAGCCTTCAGGTCTTTCTGACAGAAGACAGCATTCAAGAGTTAGCAGCAGGGTATAAGACAGTAAAAAAGTCAAATTCAAAAATTGATGCTTTTGGTGAAATTACATATGGTGAAAATGTCATTTTTCGTGTTAACGACCTCTGGAGTCTTAAAGATGAGGTTGTTACATTGCAGAGAAAAGTGGAAGTTTCAGGGAATGCCAAGGGTGGTTTCAATTCATCTGTGGTGCTGATGGTTGATCCTTCCGTAAGCTGGCTTGATGTTAACTGTCTTGCTCCGGGAGCATTATATGGTGATCCTGCTTACGATGGCGAACGGTCACCTGGTGGCACTCTGAACCACACGGCACGACGATTCATTATGCGGGAGGATATGTTACCAGCTCCCCTGTTCGCCCTTTCGTTCAGTAACGGTTCTTCTGTGGCTATATTGGATCCTTCACCGAAAGGAGAATCCACGCTCCAGGAAACAAAGCTTACAGAGGCTGTGATGACTGACAGAAGATTTTCATTCGGTGCACTGGGAGCATGGCAGTCAGAAAATGGCCCAATCAAGTTTGGTTTCTTTTTTCCCGGCTCTACAACTGTTTATCCACGCGACAGTATAACACCTGTTAAACCTAAATGGATCCGTCGATATCACCCAATTAGCCAGGGCGTCGTTCATAGCTATATGGTAAATTTCCGATTCGGACTTGATGAATCTTTCCCAATGGTTACCCGAAATACCTGGCGATGGGCCTGGAACACCTTAACACCTGCTGTTAATTACACCGATATTGAGCAGATGCGAACTGTACTTACCGACCATCTGGAGGCACAGGCTGCAACAATTGACGGGCGAACGGCCATTCCATTCGTACTCTCTACTGTTACAAATCAGCTCCAGTGGAATTGGACGATGGCAGCAATGGGTTTCGTTGGCAAAAATATTGAGTGTGCTGATCAATTATTGAGAGAGAGCGACAGGGATTCCACCAGTCGCGGTCAAAAAATGCGTCAAACAGGTCTGGCCGTCATATCATCTATGATTCAGGCTCTTCCGACTGTTCCACTTCAGGGTACAGGTTATGATCTGGCAACCGGAAAACCCTGGGACCATATTTGGCTTGCCCCCTGGCTGCGCAATGCGACCGAAGATATGCGCGTGTTAATGCGGGCATACAGGCGTGAACTTTTGCTTGGTCATAATCATCCCGAATGGTTCAACTGGGTAAAGATGTACATTGATTGGCTGATGCTGCAACAAAGGGAAGATGGATCTTTTCCAAGAAGATGGAAACCGGGAAGCAACGAGATTGTCGAGACAACAGGTACAACCAGCTACTGTCCCGTACCGCTTCTCATTATTATGACTGAACAGACAGGTGATCCGAAATATCTGCAGGCTGCCATCCGGGCAGCTGAATATATATGGGTAAACTGGGGAATGCGTGGACTCTTCATAGGTGGTGCCAGCGACAATCCAAATATTACCGACAAGGAAGCCGGAATGCTCAGTATGGAGGCTTTCCTTTCTCTCTATGAAGTAAATAAGGACCCGAAATGGCTGGAACGCGCCAAAGTAGCCGGCGACTTCACCGAAAGCTGGATGTGGATTTGGAATCTGCCAATGCCAATAGATGCAGACGACACACAACTTCACTGGAAGAAAGGCGTGTCGACAATCGGAGTTCAGGGAATAACAGCACAGGTTGCGGGCAGTGTTGATGAGTACCTTGATTGGGCCGTACCCTCATATGCGAAGCTTTATAAATATACAGGGGATCAGCATTATCTAGATGTTGCGAGAATCCTGCTGCACAACACCAAATCTATGGTTGCTCTTCCCGGGCGGCAGTACGACATGAAAGGGATAGGCTGGCAGCAGGAGGGCTGGCGCATGGGACCCGGCGGATCAGGCCGTGGTATCGGAGGACACCGGTTCTGGCTGCCCTGGGTTTCTGCTAACCATCTGTATGGTATTACCGGCCTTGAAGAGTTCGATCCGGAGTTGTATAAGAGTCTTGCTAAAAGGAAGTGAAGACGTAAAGCGAAAGAAGTGGCATCTACGAAATTGGAATAAACCGCACACTTATGAAAACACGCATTCTTTCATTATTTTTATCCGTTTTCCTGTCATTAAATGTTTTCGCACAGACATCTGCAGAAAGCATCATGGTTCTGCGTGACCACTGGTTCATACGATCGTCCGCCGATCAAGCTGAGGGACTATTAATGCCTATGGTGCGTATAAGGGACGACGGCAGTGTCATATCCCAACCCGGTTATGAATCGAAGGGTTGGTATCCCACCTCGGTACCCTCGACTGTACTTGCCGCGCTCGTAAAAAATAAAGTGTACCCTGATCCCTATTACGGAAATAACCTCATGGAACTGCCTGGTATGCGTAGGTGGGATTCCCCCGAAAGTAATCCTTTCGAATCCTCCTGGTGGTATCGAACCGAGTTCGATCTTCCATCCGAATATGCAGGAAAACATGTGTGGCTGAAGTTCCATGGTGTGAATTACCGTGCTATTTTGTGGTTAAACGGGCATAAGGTTGGTGATTCCACTAAGATGGAGGGTGCATACCGTCTGTATTCCTTCGATATCGCGGAATATGCAAAAGCAGGGCAGAAAAATTGCCTCGCGCTGGAGATCTATCCCCCCGTAGGTATGGACCTCACCATCACCTGGGTCGACTGGAACCCTGCTACGCCCGACAGGGGAATGGGTATCTGGTACGATGTTACAGTTTCAGCAACCGGTCCTGTAGCCATTGATCATCCCTTTGTGAAAACCAGGCTTAACCTGCCTTCGACTGATCAGGCTAAGCTCAGCGTGATTGCGGAAGTGAAGAATGCAGAAAACTCTACTGTCAATGGCATTCTGAAAGGTAGTATCGGGAACATCAGCTTCGCGAAGAAAGTGAGCCTTGCTGCAAAAGAGACAAAAGAAGTTACCTTCACACCCGATGAGTTCCCACAACTCGTGGTGGCAAACCCCCGCCTTTGGTGGCCGCATACAGTGGGTCCGCAAAACCTCTACGACTTAAACCTGAGCTTCGAGATTGACGGGACTTTATCCGACTCACGTAAATTGCGTTTCGGTATCCGGGAGATAAGCTCCTGGATGAACGAGTTTGACAACCATCGTACCAAGGTGTTCCAGGTGAATGGCAAAAACATAGTTATCCGTGGTGGCGGATATGTGGAAGATCTCATGATGCGTCCTTCAAACGATCGTGTAGATGCTGATCTGCACTACCTGAAATTCATGAACATGAACGCGCTGAGGATGGAAGCGCCCCGAGGATCCGATTATCTATTCGAGCGTTGTGATGAGGAAGGCATAATGCTCATGGTGGGCTGGTGCTGCTGCAGCGCCTTTGAACGTTGGAAGAGTTGGACACCACATACGGCAGATATTGCCGAGATAAGTTGGCACGACCAGATTGTCAATCTTCGTGCACATCCTTCTGTTTTCACATGGTTGTACGGAAGCGATCATTTCCCTCCAGAGGAGATAGAACAGCGCTACATCAACGTACTCGACAAGTATGATGGGACAAGACCCTATTCCTCCTCAGCCACACAGGAACCCAGCAAGATTGCAGGATATACGGGTTTGTGGATGGGTCCCTGGCCGCAGGTATACGGTTACTTCCCTCCTGAATACTGGTATAGCAAGCTCGAATTCAATACCGAGGCCGGTCCCAATGGAGAACAGCTTCCTCCCATTGAAACTATCAAGAGGGTAATGCCCGAGAGGGATCTTTGGCCTATTGGTCCCGGTTGGGACTTACGTCTGCGTAAGGTCTATTTTGCCTCTGCTCGCAAGGGGCTCGAATCCCGATACGGGAAACCCGTTAGCCTCGAAGAATATTGCACAAAATCTCAGGTTTTCCAGCTTGAAGGAGTCAAGGCCATGTTCGAAGCATTCGCGGGGAATAAATATAAGTCGAGCGGTATCATATACTGGATGTATAACAGTGCCTGGCCCAAGTTCTACTGGCAATTGTACGATTATTTCCTCATGCCTAACGGCGCCTTTTATGGCGCTAAGAAGGCTTGCGAGCCCTTGCACGTGCAGTACAACTACAAGGAGGATGCAGTGCAACTCGTGAACTGTTTTTACAAAGATTTCACAGGGTTAAAAGTTATAGCCAGGGCTTTCGATTTTAACGCGAAGGAAATATTTTCGAAACAAATCACCACTGGTATAAAGGCAGATGAAAGTAAGATACTCTTCAAACTAGACCTGCCGAAAGAACTTTCCAATATTTACTTCCTGAAACTCAGCCTGAAAGATGAAGCAGGGAAGGAAATCTCATCAAATTTCTACTGGTTGTCGGCCAAGGGTGACAAGAATGCTGATTTCACCGATCTGGCCAGGCTATCAAAGGTTGATGTGACGGTAAAACTTAGCCCTCTCTTGAAGGAGAACGGCAAGCTTAAACTCGCTGTTGAACTCACGAATTCTTCGACTTCTCTCGCTTTCGCCATGAACCCCAAGTTGCTTTCAGCCTCAACACGGGAGCCTGTATTGCCAATTTTCTGGCAGGACAATTATTTCTCGCTTTTACCTGGCGAAAAACATACCGTCGAAGTGCAATTGGATGCCTCTTTGGTAACGGATGGGAAATTGCTGTTCAAACTTGATGGATGGAACCTGCTGACAACACAGGAACAAGAACTATCGGTGCCTTAAAGAATTAAAATGCAAAAGTGTGTTATCCAATTATTTACTAAATAATCAAAACTATAAACTTATGTGCTTCTGGTGAATTAAACAAAATAGATATATCAGATTGAATATGGATACAAATTATTTTATTTTCAGTTTCAAATATCGAATTGCTTTCGTTGTATTAATAATCTTTGGGAGCTATTCGGTAGTTTGCTCTCAAACCATCAGTTTGGGGAACGTTGCCATGGGAAAAACCGCAACGCAGAGTTCTGTTGCCAACGACGGCATAGCTTCGAGGGCCGTAGACGGTAACACCGATGGCAGAGCTGTCTGGAATTCGGTCACCGAAACGGCCGGATCGGACAACAATCCCTGGTGGCAGATCGACCTCGGAAAGACCTATAGCATAAGTCTTGTCGAAATTTGGAACCGTACCGACTGTTGTTCGGATAAAATGAATAATTTCATGGTTTCGATTCTCGACAGCAGCAAACAGGTGGTCTGGACGCGTAAAATAAACTATTTCCCTAATCCATCTGTTACGCTCGACGGTGCGAACACGAAAGGACAATATATCAAGGTTCAGCTCAACGGACCGGGACCCCTGTATCTGGCCGAAGTCATGGTTTTCTCATGGAAGCCTTCATCTTTTATCAATGTCGCATTGAAAAAAGAAGCAGCGGAGAGTTCTATTGGAGATAATGCTCCTGCATCGAGAGCCGTGGACGGGAACTCAGATGGCGACTGGGTCAATGGTTCGGTTTCTCATACCACCCAGGAGGACAATCCCTGGTGGCAGGTCGATCTAGGAAAATCATATGCTATTAACCAGATAAGGATTTGGAACCGGACTGACGGTTGGGATGATCGACTGAACAATTTCACAGTTTCCATCCTCGATTCCAATAAAAGAAAAGTATGGGTTAAAGCCAAAAACATCGTCCCCAGACCCGCCCTTCTGCTCAATGTGGGACTGAAAAGTGGACGATTTGTAAAGGTGCAGATCAACAGTTCCAACGCCATTTTGCAATTAGCTGAAGTCCAGGTCTTCGCCGATACAACCCTTCCCCTACAATCATATTCGAATGTTGCCCTGAAAAAAGACGCTACTCAGAGCATCACTGGCGAAGGAGGTGTCGCGTCGAGAGCTGTGGATGTGAACAGTGACGGTAACTGGTTTGCCTCGCAGAATTCAGTCACTCATACAGGGAATTATTCCGACAATCCCTGGTGGCAAGTTGACTTAGGTAAGTCCTATACTATTAGCGCGATACAAATGTTCAACCGCACCGATTGTTGCATGGACCGGTTGAGCAAGTATACAATCTCTATCCTGGATTCCAGCAAGAACGAGGTCTGGTCGAACTACCAGGCCATGTATCCTACTACATCCATTCTGTTCAATACAGGAATTAAGCGAGGACGATTCGTTAAGATACAGATCAATGGTTTGGGTATTTTAAGCATAGCCGAAGTACAAGTATTCTCAGTAAGCAAATAAAAGTTTTTTTCAAACTAGGATAATGATTTTGTTAATAGTATTCTCTCAATGCCGAACATGAACATGTTTATTCTATTGCTAAACAGTTTATTACAACCAAAATATGCCTATACCCAGGAAATTACAAAATAAAAGGGAATGCTTGGAACGACTTTCCGGAAAACATCGTATTACATTCCGCATCATTCCGATATTGCTTTTCTTCGGTTTTGAAAAGGAACATTGCTCGCAGATGCTGCAAAACCTTACCGGGTGCAACTCGAGAAGAATTGGAAACTCGCATCTTCGAAGGATGTTCAGACTGAAGGCGCTGCAATTTCTGTTGCCACCTACAATGATGAACGTTGGTACCCGATTCACCGGATGCCGGCAACTGTTCTTGAAATACTCCAGGAAGATGGTGTCTATCCCGACCTGTATGTTGGTAAAAATTTGTTGGAAAAAGTGCCACAGGATTTATATAAGCAGGACTGGTGGTACCGCACTACTTTCGATGCTCCCATAAACGACTTCTATACGCTCGAGTTTAAAGGAATCAACTACCGGGCCGAAATCTGGCTTAATGGCGAAAAAATTGCCGATAACAAACAAGTAGCAGGCATGTATGCAGCCCACGAACTCAATGTCACCCGTTGGATTCAAAGGGGAGCACAGAATGTACTCGCTGTCAGGGTAACTCCCGAACAACTAATTCAGGATGTTACCGGTGTCGAACTGGCCGATAGTTGGTTCGACTGGCTCAACTGGAAATATGTCGGATATAAGGGTCCAAAGGAGAAAAACGCATGGCAAGGAGTTTCATTTGTTCCCGATCGCAATGCTGGTATATGGAAACCGGTATTTTTACGGATGACAGGTAGCGTATCGGTCAATAACCCGCTTGTAAATTCAAAACTATCTCTCGCCGATTCCATAGCCCGGCTCACTGTTTTCGCTAATTTACGCAATTTGTCGGAGCAGCCGGTGAACGGAATGTTAAAAGGAATAATTTCCCGGCAAGGGAAGCCTTCGATTTTTATGGAGCAATTTGTAGCTCTTTCTCCCGGCGAGAACCGTGAAGTTGAGTTTACACCGGAAAAATATCCTAAGCTTATTGTATCTCATCCGGACCTTTGGTGGCCATATACTATGGGAACTCCTGCTCTGTACGACCTTCAGTTGGAGTTTGAGCAGAACAGAAATTATTTCTGACGATTCTCGATATTCGTTTCGGAATAAGAAGCATTACGCAACATCGCGACAGTGATGAACATTTTCCCGACATGGGCAAGGGCGGCAACTTTTATCTGAAAGTGAACGGGCGTGATTTTCTCGTCCGCGGTGGCGACTATACTCCTGATCTTCTATATCGCTACGATCCGGAACGCGAAGCAGATATCCTTCGCTATGTAAAAGACCTTGGTATCAACTTTCTCCGTTGGGAATCGAAAATATCCAGCGAACACATAATCGAACTCGCTGATGAGCAGGGCATTCCAATTATGTTCGGTTGGATGTGCTGTAACCAGTGGGAGAAATGGGACCAATGGAATGAAGAAGACCATAGTGTGGCTTTACAAAGTCTTCGCTCACAAATCCTGATGCTCCGACCCCATGCGTCTGTATTTGTCTGGTCAAATGCAAGTGATGGCCTTCCTCCGGAGCCAATTTGCAAAGATTACAACAATATACTAACCGAATTACACTGGCAAAACGCTATTGTGAATACTGTCTCTGCTTTTGCTAAGGATGCTAACGGAAACCGTGTATGGGATGGCATTCGCATGGAGGGCCCATATTGCTGGCGGCCTCCCAGTTACTGGTTCAGTGGAAAATACCCCGCTACCTGCGGTTCTACTGTTGAGCAGGGAGACAACGAACAAATTCCTACATTGGAGAGCCTCAGGAAATTCATCCCGGAGGACAAGCTTTGGCCAATCAACGACACATGGTTCATGCATGCAGGGGCCTGGGCTTATAATTCTACACTTGGCAATATTCAACTGGCATTGGAAAAGCGCTATGGTCCTTCCTCCAACGTGGTGGACTTTGTGCGAAAGGCTCAACTCGCCCATTATGAGAATGCCCGCGCGCAGTTTGAGAGTTTTGCCGCGTGTGGCTGGGCAACTCACAAAATGACCGCCTACTGGATGCTGAACAGCCATTGGCCCTCCTTCTATGGCAATCTCATTGATTATTACATGAGCCCTGGTGGCGTATACTACGGGGCCAAAAAAGGTTTACGTCCGCTTTCCGTGGTTTTCGATTCTTATGCAACCGGCGACAACAGCCAGGCCAGGATTATCGTTTTCAACCAAACTCCTGGCAATGTTCATGGATTACATGTTCGAATACGTGTTTATGACCTCGATGGCAAGGTGCGCGACGACCGTTCTGCAAACAATATATCGGTTTCTTATAATGGCACAAACCAGGTAATGTTGTTGCCAAGGTATCCTGAGAGTACACCGGTATTTTTTGTGCGCTGTCAGTTATTTGATGAAACCGGGAAAATAGTGGTGGACAATACGTATTGGAAATCGCAAAAAGATGACGACCTTGGGGAGAGAACAAATGATATTTATATGACCCTGAAGCAGGAGAAATGGGCTGATATGACTGCGTTAAATACCATGCCTGCTGTGAATGTAGAAATTGAAGTGCAGCAAAAAAAGATTGGGGAGGAAAGTCGTGTCACAATTCGTTTGCACAACCCTTCCACACACATAGCATTTTTTGAAAGGGCAACTATTTCTACTGCCAAAGAAGGAAATGAAATTCTCCCAATCGAATATAACGACAATTATGTTACTGTTTTCCCCGAAGAAACAGTTGAGATTCAAGGAATTGTCCGGAAGGGCGCTGAGGCTCGATGGGTCAAACTCGAAGGATACAATACTCCCGCCATTTCAGTGCCTTTAAAATAAAATTATTTGATAAAATTACATTCAATTACCTGGTTACGGAAAATCTGAATAAATTATGAAAATGATAACAAAGAAAAATTCAATCAAAAAAGTCCGAATTCTGTTACTTGTTGCAATTAATACCGTGGTCGTCGCAACAATCTTTGGATCGTTGTGTTATGCTCAAAACCCAATAATTCAAACAAAATATACCGCCGATCCTGCGCCAATGGTGTATCACGACACGGTATTTCTTTATACCAGCCATGACGAGGACGATGCCTTTGGTTTTAAAATGCTGAACTGGATGCTATACACGTCGACCGATATGGTCAATTGGACCGATCGTGGAATAGTTGCAGGTGTTCAGGAACCTTACAGAACATTCAAGTGGGCCGATGGCCATAGTGCCTGGGCCCCGCAGTGTGTTTTCAGAAAAGGAAAATTTTATTTTTATTGTCCGACAATCTACCAGGGGAAGATGGCAATTGGAGTGGCAGTATCGACCAGACCATATGGCCCTTTTACAGATGCTTTGGGCAAGCCCTTAATCTTTCGTTCAAATCCGGGCGATTACGATCCAACTGTATTTATTGATGATGACGGGCAAGCCTATATGTATTGGGGAGGAAATGGACCCTGTTATTATGCAAAGTTGAACGAAGACATGATTTCTATTTCGGGCGACATCCAGGTTGCATCCATCGACTTTACAGGAACTCCACCCGAGGCATCTTACACTGAAGGCCCCTGGTTATGGAAGAAGAATAACCATTACTACCTGGCCTGGGCCTCACGTTGTTGTCCTGAAGGCATTGGTTATGCCATGAGCAATAGCCCGACAGGCCCATGGAAGTGTAAGGGTACCATCATGGACCCGGATGAGAGGTCATCGGGAAACCATCCGGGAATTATCGACTACAAAGGAAATTCTTACGTGTTTGGGTTTAATTATGCCATTCTGAAACAGACAATGTCAAAAAAGTATGAAAGACGGTCTATATGTGTTGAAAAAATGACTTATAGTGACGATGGCTCTATTCAGAAAGTTCCCTGGTGGTCAACAAAGAGCGCACCACAAATTGGAGCATTAAACCCATATATACAAACCGGAGCCGAAACCATGGCATTTAGCGAAGGGCTTAAGACTGAATTTACTACTGAATGGGAACGCAACATTCCATGGGATACAGGTAGAAAAATAGCAGACAGATTATTTGTAACAGCCATTCACAATGGCGATTACATTAAGGTGCAAGGTGTTGACTTTTTAAATGGGGCAACTTCGGTCGATGCCAGTATAGCTTCTTTATACGGCGGTAAAATTGAAATTCATGCCGACAAAATTGATGGACCAATATTGGGGACAATTAATATAAATACCTTCGGTGAAGGTGATATATGGAAAACGGTCAGTGCCCCTGTGAATAGTATTAAAGGTGTTCACGATTTGTACTTCGTATTCAAAGGAGAAAAAGATTTGTTTAATTTTGATTGGTGGATGTTTAAAAAGTAACCAGGATAATATTGAAATTAAACAATTTAACTAAATAATTATGGACAAACAACACAAAGACAGGCAGCATAAATTCCTGCTCTACAAATTCATTAACGACATCCGGATTTTCCTGGCGTTTTCAGTATTATTGTTTTACGCTTTCCCATCGGACATTGCTGCAAAAAAGCACAAGTTTGAGGCAGAATCTGCCAAACTCATAGGAGAAGCTTCCAAAGTGGCTGACAGAGAGGCATCAAAAGGTTTTTTAGTCAGTTTGACCAGGCCCAACGATGGGATCAGGTTCGCCGGTCTTCCGGCTTCAGGTAAACTGGCGATTCGCTATTCTTCATTGGGAGTGGGTTTGATGAGTGTTGCTGTCAACAATCAACCCGTGCAAAAATTGAATGTCCATTCATCCGGAAATCTTACGGGTTCCTTTCTTAATGCCGTAATTGATATCGCTATTCCCGCCAGAGCAACGGTAACCATAAGTCTTGTTACCAATGATATCACTGTGAATATTGATAAGATAATTGTCGGCGACGATAACCTGGGACTACCTCCGGATATCTGGAACCTCCCGCCGTTGACTGTGACTGACGGTCCGTATCCTGCCGACTGGAATGGTTTGAGCCGGCTTTACACTGCACCTGATTGGTGGCGCGAAGCCAAGTTTGGCGCCTGGGCACATTGGGATCCGCAATCCATGCCTGAGCAGGGTGACTGGTATGCACGGGGAATGTATATGCAGGGCAACAGGCAATACGAATACCACCTAAAGAACTTTGGACATCCATCTGAATATGGATATAAGGATATCTGTCATAATTGGGTAATTGATCGATGGAATCCTGAGGAGTTAATGGATTTGTTTGTTGAAATGGGTGCCCGTTACTTTATAGCAATGGGTGTTCACCATGATAACTTCGATTGCTGGAATTCTGCTTACCAACCATGGAACTCCGTCAATGTTGGGCCAAAGGTGGACATTATCGGTACATGGGAAAAGGTCGCTCGTCAGCGTGGTATGCGGTTTGGTATCGGCTTTCACAACTCTCCGCCCCGAACCTGGGGTCAGTTCATGACCGTACGATACACAAGTGACAAGACAGGTCCGATGAAGGGCGTGCCTTACGATGCACTGCAGACTATTTGGGACGGAAAAGGAAAATGGTGGGAAGGATTGGACCCGGTGGACCTTTACGGACCGGCTCATGACAAAAAGGATCCGCTGAATTCGCCATTTGCTAACCAGTTCATGTGGAGGGTGGATGACGCCATCACCAAATATCACCCCGATGTGATATACTTCGATGAGGCTGCAGGTGATACCCTGATGGATTTGGGTGTGAAAATGGGGCTGGGTTTTTTGGCTCCGCCGTTAGTCGCGAACTTCTACAACAAGTCCCTGAAGTGGAACCAGGGTAAGATGGATGTGGTCATCAACCTCAAGTGCGTAGGCGGGCGTTACAACAGCTTCAAAAAGACCCCTGAACTGATTCCAATTGTTGAACGCGCCCTGGTCAAGAGTACTGAGGGCATCATAGAGTCTGAAATCATGGCTTATCCGTTTCAGACGGAAACGACTATTGCCGACTGGCACTACCAGACCGGGCAGAAATATATGGATGCAAAAAAGGTTGTTGAGCTACTGATGCAGAATGTTTCACGTAACGGCACTATGTTGCTCAACATCACCCAGCATGGTCGCGGCGATCTCGATCCGGAGGTAACACAACTTTGCAAAGACATTGGTGCCTGGCTCAAAGTCAACGGTGAAGCTGTCTATGGTTCCCGTCCTTTTGAAGTCTATGGTGAAAATGCAGTTTACTACACACGAAACAACGGATATGTTTATGCCGCACTTCTCGATTGGCAAGGCGGCCCAATCACACTAAATTCTCTGCACTCTGATGGTGCAACTCTGGGTAAAGTATCCAAAGTCGAATTGCTTGGTTCTGATATACCATTGACTTTTTTTCAGAACGATCAGGGACTGACAATAACGCCCGGTGATTCGGTTCCGCCGGTGCAGGGGATCGCTGATCTGCAGCTGGCTTCAGGCTGTCATGTTCTGCGTATCACCCATGACAAGGGCTGGATTAACGATGATGACCCCGGGACTAAGGCACCCGGTTGGCTTCGCCGCTGCAATCTGGGGACAGGAGACTTCAACAACGATCTGACAACCAGCGATACACCTGGTGATATCTGGAGTGGTTCATTCACCGGCACAAACGTCTCAGTCATTGCTCCGAAAGAAGCAGGAGCCGGAAAGATGGAGGTTCAGATAGATGGTCAAGCCCTGGCAAAGGTGGATCTGTCCACCATGGAAACACGTCAACCTCAACAAATAGTATTTAAGGTGACTGATCTGACTCCGGGCAGACATGTCATTAATATCGTAAATTACGGACCCGGACCAGTGGCTGTCGATGCAATTCTTGTCCGGTAAGCGAAATTGATTTGCACATAAAATTAAATATTGTAGCAACAACCATTCAAAGTAAATTGAAGATATAACGTGAATAACCAATCAATTAACAACTAATATAATTTAATCCATTCTTATGAGAAAAATCATTGTTTTACTTACCATGTTTGCAATGTTCTCCGCAGGATCTGGCATCGCCCAGCAACCTTCGCCAGCAAAAGTTGACGGTGGATTATTACAGGGAACATTTGAAGATGGTCTGACGGTATACAAAGGTATCCCGTTCGCTGCGCCGCCTGTTGGTAACCTCCGATGGCGTGCCCCTCAACCCCCCGCTAAGTGGGAGGGCATAAAACAAGCCGACAAGTTTGCTCCCGGCCCGATGCAGGGAGGGAATCCTCCCTCGGGTAAAAGTGAGGACTGCCTGTACCTTAACATCTGGACGCCGGCGAAATCCTCAGATGAACGCGTACCTGTACTTGTCTGGATCTATGGCGGTGGATTCGGTGCAGGTTCCACATCAGAAAAAAATTACAGCGGAGAAAATCTGGCCAAAAAGGGTGTGGTGCTGGTCAGTATCGCCTACCGTGTAGGTCAGCTTGGGTTTTTAGCACATCCGGAGTTGAGTAAAGAGAACCCTGATCACGTTTCGGGGAATTACGGTCTTCTGGATATGATCGCAGGTCTGCAATGGGTGAAGAAAAATATCGCTGCTTTTGGTGGCGATCCCAATAAGGTGACGATTTTCGGTGAATCGGCCGGGGGAATCGCTGTTAGCATGCTGTGTGCTTCGCCGCTTGCCAAAGGACTGTTCCAGGGAGCTATATCGCAGAGCGGAGGTTCATTCGGCCCTCCACGACCCACCACTTTCCCTGGTGAAAACCTGAAACGTCTCGCCAATGCAGAAGCTGACGGGCAGGCTTACCTCAAAAGTGCGGGGGTTTCCTCAATAGCAGAGCTGCGGAAAATAGACGCTGACAAACTACCGGCAGGCCGTGGGCTGGGAATGTCATGGCCAATCATTGATGGATTTGTGATTCCCGATGATCAATACAAGCTGTATGATGCCGGTCATTTCAATGACACACCGATTCTGGTGGGGTACAACTCGGATGAGGGAGCAAGCTTCTCTCCTCCCCGAACACCGCAAGCATATATCGCAGGTGTCCGGATGCGCTATGGCCCATTTGCAGAGAACCTTCTGAAGGCTTATCCCACCGACTCCGGAACAGTTCCAAAGACCGCCCGTGATCTGGCCCGCGATGCAGCATTCGGCTGGCATACATGGATATGGGCCAGGCTTCAGTCGAAAATGGGCAAATCAAAAGCATTCTATTACTATTTTGATCAGCACCCCGACTATCCGGAAGGTTCACCCCGTGCCGGATATGGCTCACCGCACGGTCAGGATGTAGCTTATGTCTTCCAGCATCTCGATGCCTCAAATCCTCAGACTACGAAGACAGATCTGGATATCTCGGAGGCCATGGCCACCTATTGGACGAACTTTGCAAAGCATGGCGATCCGAGCGGAGAAGGAGTCCCTGTATGGCCATCATTCAGCGATGCCAATCCTGTTGTGATGTATTTCAGCCAGACACCTCATACCGGGCCTGTACCAAGCGCCGGCTCACTCAAGAGCCTCGATGCATATTTTGCATGGCGTCGTACACCGGAAGGAGAAGCATGGGCCAAATAACATATGGATTCCCGAAATTGAATCAATTATTTAATATAGAATAAACCATGAATGAATTATGAAAAAAAATCTTAGAATTTTTTTGGTCATCTTTTGTGTCGGTATGCTGGTGTCATTCAATTCAAAACAAGTCACGGCGCAGACTCAGACAAAAGAAAAAAAGCAGATTGTTCCGGGGGAGCAGGCACCTCCAGCCAATCCGGGACAGAACAATTTCGGCGGACCCCGCCCTGCTGTCGGCGCGGGTGGACAGAGACCGGCAATTCGGCAACCACGTCCGGAGCCAAAAATCCAGACGGTTTCTCTTGATGATATGTCCATGAGCGATCCCTACATCTATCCCGACGAAAAGTCCCAAACCTATTATCTGACAGGAACCGGTGGACGTCTCTACAAAAGTAAAGACCTTAAAATGTGGACAGGCCCCTACCCGATCATAGACCTTACAGGAACCTGGATGGATGGACTCTTCGTTGCAGCAGCCGAGATTCACCATATTGGGAATAAATACTATTATGCCGGCACATGGAGCGATCACAGCACATTGATCGAAGCTGTTCCCCGACGTTACAATGTGCCACGTAACCAGACACAGCTTTTAGTTGCCGATTCGCCTGATGGACCTTATAAGCCTTTGGTTGCCGGCCATGAATTCTGCCTTGGCCCTGAAGACTGGGATATCATCGATGGCACACTCTATGAAGAGAATGACACCACGTATTTGGTATTTGTTCATGAGTGGACCCAATTAATCGATGGAACAATGGATTACATGCCTCTTTCTAAAGATCTGACTCATAGAACCGCTGAGCCAACCACCATCTTCCGTGCCAGTGAAGCTGCATGGTCCAAAGAGATGAACACGATAAGTGAAGCCACCTTTGGTTTGAAGATGCCGGGATGGGTTACCGACGGTCCGGAAATGTTCCGGACAAAAACCGGCAAGCTTGGTATGCTGTGGTCGAGTTGGGGTGAGCACCGTTATGCACAAGGGGTAGCTTATTCCACATCCGGAAGCATCAAAGGTCCATGGGTACAGGAACCTGAGGTTTTCAAAGGTGATAATTCCGGACATGGAATGATATTCACCACATTTCAGGGGAAGAGACTGTTTATTATTCATCATTCCGAAGGAAATGGCCCGCGTAAACCTCAACTCTATGAGATAGATGATTCAGGTGATAAATTGATACTTGGAGCGAGATATAATCCTTAAACAAAGCAGTTTTTATTAAAATCATTCTTTTAATCTTAATAAATTCCTAATTATGAAAAAAGTATTTTCTATTCTGGCCGCAATTTTGATTTGCGGTATTACATCAGCACAGTTTGCCGGCGTTCAGCGCGGTCAGCAGGAACAACCACTTCCGGAAGGTTTTAAACCTTCTTCATGCAACACCTTTTTATCACAATACCCGGCAGTAAATGCTCAGTCCCGTCAGGCCATGTTCCGTGTTGTCGCACCCACTGCCAGGAGGGTTCAGGTCGATCTGGCCAACAAGAGATACGACATGACGAAGGATGAAAAAGGAGTTTGGACCTGCACATCCGACCCTCAGGTTGTAGGGTTTCATTACTATTCTATCTGGATCGACAGTGTTGCTGTCATGGACAGGAATACCCAAGCCTTTTTCGGAAGCAACTGGGAATCGTCAGGAATTGAAATTCCCGAAGGACCTGAAGGGGATTATTACAGGTTCAATAAAACCATTCCTCATGGACAAATTCACTCCATCCAATATTGGTCGGAAATTAATGGTATGGAACGTCATTGTAATGTTTATATCCCTGCTGAATATGAGCAGAATCGCGAAAAGAGATATCCGGTACTGTACCTGCTTCACGGTTGGGGTGAGGATGAAAACGGCTGGTCAAACCAGGGTCATGTATGTAACATCATGGATGGATTAATCGCCACCGGTAAAGCTGTTCCAATGATCATAGTGATGGACTGTGGCGATATAAAGACAAACTCAGATGTCCGCAAGGCTTCCACGAATGATGTAACCCAGATCTACATCAAAGATCTGACGCCTTTTATAGACAAGACCTTCCGCACAAAGGCCGACAGACAGAACCGCGCTATGGCCGGTCTGTCCAGAGGAGGTATGCAGACGACCATGACCGTTTTCGCCAACATGGATAAATTTGCATGGATGGGTACATTCAGCGGATTCTTCATGGGTAACATGGGAAGAGGCACTGCGCCAGGTGCACCAGTGCTGCACCGAATGCACAGACCCCGGCCAATTTGATTGAAACCGCCTTCAATGGTGTTTTCAAAGATGCTGCTGCATTCGACAAACAGATTAACCTTCTGTTTATCAGCACTGGTACAGAAGAACGCAGTCCCAAAGAGCAGGTTGAATCCCTCAAAGCTCATGGTATCAAGCATATAGTTTTCCACGAATCCCAGGGTACTGCTCACGAATGGCTTACCTGGCGCAGAGCCCTCAATGAGTTTACTCCCAGGTTATTTAAATAAGAATAATTTTTTGTAATAAAGAATCCTTGCAATATAAATGTGGGGATTCTTTTTATGAAGTCACTCATCATTAAATCCGGACCTAGTTATAAAGACTGAAACAATGGGGAAATATATTTTTATATTTACACTTTGTGCATATATTTTATCACCGAAATCTGAAATTAACGCGCAAAAAATTAATGATTGGGAAAATCCTGCTGTTAATAGCATTAACAGGGAAAGACCTCATGCCTATGGATTTCTGGCAGAAGAAAAAGCCGGTAATCCACTGATCCAATCTCTTAATGGCATCTGGAAATTCAAATGGTCGCCCGATCCACAATCCCGGCCGACTGATTTTTATTCTGAAAATTACTCAACCGACAAATGGGATAATATCCTTGTTCCCGGAAATTGGGAACTTCAGGGATTCGGTATACCGATTTATTCTAATATTGCTTATCCTTTCAAACCTGATCCACCTAAAGTTACAAGCGAGCCTGCAAAAAATTTCACAAGCTTCCTTCAAAGAAATCCGGTTGGCAGCTATTCTACAACCTTTTCTGTTCCTGAAAGCTGGAATAATAAGCAGATATTCATAAACTTCGGTGGCGTATTGTCGGCTATGTATGTTTGGGTGAACGGGCAAAAGGTAGGTTATAGTGAAAATTCAATGTCTCCAGCTGAATTTGATGCTACAAAATACATCCGTAAAGGAGAAAACAAACTGGCTGTAGAGGTATACCGGTGGTGTGACGGAAGCTACCTGGAGGATCAGGATATCTGGCGTTTAAGCGGAATATTCAGGGATGTGGATCTTATAGCCAGGCCAAAGACCTTCATCAGCGATTTTTTTGTTAAAGCGGTACCTGACATTAATTTTGAAAATGCAAACATCTCTGTTGCACTCAATATTGACAATCGATCAGACCATAATTCTTCGGGGTTACTATTGGAAGCTGAGGTATCAGGATATTCAAACCGGGGGGATATAGTTGATTTTTTCTTTTCAGAAAAAGTTCCGCAAATTGAGAAATCAAAACAGGTATTGCTGCAAATGAGATCATTATTGAAACACCCCAGGCTTTGGTCTGCCGAAACGCCGGATTTATATCATTTTACATTAAAACTCAAAAACAATAAAAACGAAATTCTCGATAAAGCTGAATGTTATTTTGGTGTACGGAAGATGGAAGTAAAGAAGGATGTCTTCTTTATCAATGACAAACCGGTTAAACTTAAAGGAGTAAACCGTCATGAGCATCATCCGCGAACAGGCAAGTACATAAGCAGGCAGACGATGGTCCGCGATATGGAACTGATGAAACAGGCAAATATCAATATGATAAGGACCAGCCACTATCCGGATGACCCTCTGTTTTATGAACTTTGTGATCAATATGGTTTCTATGTAATGGATGAAGCAAATCAGGAATCGCACGGGTTGGGGATAGGAAACAAAGTAATCGGGGATAATCCGGTATGGAAAAACTCACATATCGAAAGAGCTGTCTCTCTGGTTCAACGGGATAAAAACCATCCCTGTGTAATTTTCTGGTCATTGGGAAATGAAGGCGGCCGGGGACAAAACCTGGTGGCAATGGCAGACACCATTAAGAAACTTGATTCAGGCAGGATCATATACTCTGATACTCAGCGTGATGTTTCGCCTATGTATGATGAAGGTTATCTGCATCCTGATGCTTTGAAAAGATTGGGGGAAAGAATGAAAGATAAACCGGTATTTTTACGTGAATATCTTCATGTTATGGGGAATTCAGGTGGGAATATGCAGGAATACTGGGATGTAATATATGCCGATTCAAGTCTTACAGGTGCTGCCATTTGGGAATGGGTAGATCAGGCGCTGGCAAAGAATAAAGATGGGTCACCGTTAAAACTAAACGCACACCCTGATGACTATCGGCTGAGTGATAATGAATTCTGGGCTTATGGTGGTGACTTTGGTGATAAACCAAATGATGGAAATTTTTGTATCAAAGGGTTAGTCTCAGCAGACAGGAAACCCTATCCTCACTATTTTGAAGTTCAGAAAGTATATCAGCCAATCACCTTCCAGCTCCTGAACGACAAGAAAACAACAATTAAAATTACAAATCGCTTTGATTTTCTTTCTCTGCAAAATTTTGATTTTGAGTATGAATACACCCTGAACGGGAAGTCTCTCCGGAAGGGCAGGTTTCAGTGCAATGATATATTACCAGGAAGTTCTTCCGAAAAAGTTATTCCTGAACTACAAGCTGCTGATACACTCACTTCTGATATATGTCTGAATATTGATGCCAGGCTTAAAAAAGCGACACTTTGGGCAGAGAATGGATTTTGTATTGCCCGCGAACAATTTGTAATTAAACCATATTCGCTTAAAAAGATAATTCCTTTCGGCAAGACGGTTAATGTTACAGAATCACTTTCCCAGGTGGAATTGAAAACAGAAACCATGACCTTTGTTCTGAGTAAAAGTAATGGCGCCTTGGTAAGTTGGAAAGTCAAGCAGCAGGAACTGCTGAAAGGCACACTGGAGCCATATTTCTGGAAAACACCTAACGATAATCAGAAGCACAGCGGTTATGTGAGAGAGCTGGGCAAATGGAAAAAAGCAGCTGAAAATATTGTTGTCAGGAATGTAGAAATATCAAAACAGGACAATCTGATATCTGTAAAGTTTGCAATGAATTTACCTACCATTGGTGCAGACTACATTCTGTTATACCAGCTGAACGGAAAGGGACAACTGCAGACAGAAGTGACTTATACACCACTTTGTGATACGATTCCTCATATTCCTAAATTCGGAATGCGTGTACGGATTCCTGAGGATTTCAACTCCATTACATGGTATGGACGCGGACCTTACGAAAACTATCCTGACAGGAAAACAGGTTCCTTGATCGGTATTTATAATTCGAAACTGGAAAATTTCATTATTCCTTATCCGGCACCACAGGATAATGCTAACCGTTGTGATGTCCGCTGGATTGCCCTGAGCACTCAAAATAATAATATGATAAAAATATCAGGGTTACAGCCTTTGTGCTTCCGTGCATGGCCTTATTCCGAGGAGGATCTGGAAATAGCTCAGCATGATTTTCAGCTTCCGCATCGTGACTATATAAACCTGAATATTGATCTGAATATTCATGGTGTCGGCGGCGATGATACATGGGGAGCAAAAACAATGGAAAAATATACCATTCCAGGGAACAAGCCTTACTCCTATGGATTTATCCTGGAGTATACCGGAGCAAAACTTGAATAAGAAAAATTAGAAAAGGCTGGAAGTATTTTAATTGTTTCAGCTCAAAATACATATCAGATGATTAAGAAAATTTCGATAACCATATTATTTCTGTTTATTTTAAGAAATAGTCTTTTTACACAGAATGCCACTCAGGAGAAACTGCGAGTATGGTATGATAAACCTGCCCTTTCTCCAACGTCAGCCTTAAAAGGCTCCAAAGGCAACGATGCAGAGTGGCTAAAGGCGCTGCCGGTCGGTAACGGGTTTCTTGGAGCCATGATTTTTGGCGGTGTAAACCATGAAATTATCCAGTTGAATGAAAAGACCTTATGGTCAGGCAGCCCTGATGATAATAATAATCCGGTTGCAGCAGAATCACTGGGTAAAATAAGACAGCTGCTTTTTGAAAAGAAATACAGGGAAGCTGATGAGCTGACCAGTAAAACCCAGGTTTGCAAAGGAGTCGGTTCAGGAGGCGGAAACGGCGCCAAGGCGCCATATGGCAGTTACCAGACCCTGGGCGACCTGTCGCTGGATTTCGGGAAGAACTCAGTATATAGTAATTACACACGTGAACTTGACCTTAACCATGGTGTTGCAAAGATATCTTATGATCAGGAAGGTATAGTATATAAGAGGGAGATCTTTGTCAGTTACCCCGATCGCACTCTGGTAATTCATTTAACAGCAAGTAAAAAAAGATCGCTAAGTTTTAAAGCCAGACTGACCCGCCCCGAAAGGTTTATGACCAGCAATCAAAAAGATAACCTGATGATGTACGGAGCTTTATTGAATGGGAAAGGTGGTGATGGAATGCAATATGCTGCCCGGTTAAAAGCCTTGTCTTCAGGTGGAAAAGTAGTCTATTCAGACAGCCTTATTTCTATCCAGGGCGCCAATGAAGTTGTACTGCTATTGACAGGTTCTACGAATTACAAACAGGATTATCCTAAATACATCGGCGATGATCCAAAAGTAACAACTCTCGACCAGCTGAATAAAGCAGCATCCAGGCCTTTTGCGGCACTTTTAAAAAACCATATCGATGATTACTCTGCTATTTTTAGCAAAGTAAGCCTGAACCTTTCAGGTAATGGACCTGACACTATTCCCACTGACAGAAGACTGAAGAATCAGGCCAAGGATCCTGATGATTTCCATTTACAGGAAATATACTTTCAGTATGGCCGGTACCTGCTGATAGCCTCTTCCCGGGAAGGCTCGCTACCTGCAAACCTCCAGGGGATCTGGTCAAACAAGATCCAAACACCGTGGAACGGCGATTATCATACAAATATCAACGTTCAGATGAACTATTGGCCTGCTGAGGTGACAAATCTTCAGGAATGCTTCGGACCCTTCTCTAATCTGATCGAATCGCTTGTAAAACCAGGTGAGGTAACAGCATCAGTACAATATAATGCAACAGGGTGGTGCGTTGAGGCTATTACTAATGTCTGGGGATACACTGCCCCGGGAGAAGGAACAACCTGGGGTATGTATGTGGCCGGTGGAGGATGGTTATGCCGGCATCTCTGGGACCATTATCAGTTCACTATGGACTATAAATACCTGGAAAGAGTTTATCCGGTGATGTTGAAAGCAGCACAGTTTTATCTCGACTGGCTTGTAAAAGATCCGGTGACCGGTAAGCTGGTATCGGGCCCGTCGACTTCGCCGGAAAATCAATTTGTTGCTCCGGATGGTTCGACCGGATCAGTGTGTATGGGACCATCACATGATCAGGAAGTATTGCACGAATTGTTCACAAATGTTTTGGAAGCATCTGAAATTGTGAAAGATACAAATCGTTTACTGGCAAAGATTTCCAGTGCCTTGTCCAATCTTGCCTCACCACGGATAAGCTCCGATGGAAGAATAATGGAATGGAGCGAGGAATTTAAGGAGACTGAAATAAGACACAGGCATGTTTCCCACCTGTACATGCTTTACCCGGGAAATCAAATCGACCCTGTAACAACACCTGACCTGGCCAAAGCTGCACGTAAGAGTCTGGATATCAGGACAGATGTAGGTACAGGTTGGTCACTGGCATGGAAAGTGAATTTCTGGGCCAGACTCAAGGATGGTGACCGTGCTTACCAGTTGCTGAAAAACCTCCTCAGACCAACTGAAACTACATCTCTGAATATGTCAGACGGCGGCGGATCTTACCCGAACCTGTTCTGCGCCCACCCACCCTTCCAGATTGACGGGAACTTTGGCAGTACAGCCGGAATTGCTGAGATGTTGATGCAAAGTCAAAGTAGCTGTATCGAATTACTTCCTGCTTTGCCAAAAACCTGGAAAGACGGGGAGGTAAAAGGCCTGGTTGCCCGCGGAGGTTTCGTTGTGGATATCAAATGGAAAAACAGCATGCCTCAAAAAGTAGTTATTAGATCAAATGTGAAAAGCAAGTGCATTGTTCGCTCGGCTTTTGCCCTGAAAGTGTATGGTCTGCCGGAAAAACCAAAAGAACAGAATGGCTCTTATGTGCTGGAATTCAATGCAGAACAAGGTAAAGTATATGAGTTGTATATAGTTTAATCATTAAAATATTAATGACACAAACTAATATAATAGAAAGTAATTGAATAATTTATGTTAGCAAGAATTCAAATTAATACCAATGGTAATTTAACGAAATTTATTATCTTGATTTTTATATAAAATTAATTATGACTATAAGAAGTAAGTTACTCTTTGCTTTTCTGATAATGTCAAGCTTTGGTTTGAAGGCCCAGGAGTTGTATGTTGGAACAAACTATCATCCTCACGATGCTAAAGATCCTGAAAAATGGATTAAAGATATTCAACTGATGAAAGAAGCCGGGTTTAAAGTTGTTAGGATGGGACATTTAGCCTGGGATAGTTATGAACCTTCGGATGGAAAATTTGATTTTAAATGGTTTGATAATGTAATGGATATGATGAACCAGGCAGGTATTAAGGTTATTCTTGATATTGCCATTAGGCCTGCACCCATCTGGTTGCACCATAAGTATCCTTCGATAGATATTGTTGATGCTAACGGCCATGTACAATACCCCAACCACCGTTATATGGAAGACGTTGGCGACCCAATGTACCAGCAATATGCAATGAGGTATACTGATTCGCTTACAAAACGGTATGGAAAACATCCTGCACTGCTGGCATTTGGTATCGACAACGAATCGGGAGATGGGCGTATATCTTACTCAGAAACAGCCAGACAAAGATTTATTGTCTGGTTAAAGAATAAATATACCAACCCTGAAAATTTGAATAAAGCATGGGCAACCCAACGCTGGTCGCGCAGGATTAATCAATGGGACGAAATCGGCTTCCCGGTAGCAACACACACCTCCGATGTGCCTGAAAGAATGCTTGATTTCAGACGTTTTGTTTCAGATGAAATTGATCAGTTACTTTTTAAAGTCATTGACAAAGTAAGTACCAATGCGCCCAGTGCCTTAGTTAATACAAATGCATGGTATTACAGTCCGATGAAGTATTTTGACTATTCCAAAATAGCTTATTCCGGAAAAATGACACGCGAAGGCTGCGGTTTCTATCCGGGACTTTCATTAACAACCAATTGGGGTGTTATGAATGCCTTGTTTGGAATTTCCCGTATTCAATTCGAAAGCACAAATCCATTCTGGTGCAACGAATTTACAACAATGACAGCCGTTCCAAATTCTATCAGAAAATCAGCTTATGCAACACTAATGTATGGTAACCAGCTGGTTTGCGGATGGACCTGGCAAAGTATGCGCAGCGGCGAAGAGCAGTATCTGGAAGGTATGCTGGATTGGGATGGAATTCCAAATCGTAAATATGATGAATACAAAATGATTGCTACGGAATTTAAAAAGATTGAAAAATTCTTCCCATATAAGCCTCAGGCAGAAGTTGGTTTGGCTTTCTCATTCCCCAGCCAGATTGCAAGCATTTATTTCCCCGAACAACATGATAACCAACTGCAAGCCTGCTTCGATTTGTTTTATTACCGCAACATGGACGCCCGGGTTGTCGAAATTAGCAGAAGTTCATTGAATTATAAATTATTATTTGTTCCCGGTGTTGCGGTAATGGATGAAGTTACAGCGAATAAAATTCGCGACTTTGTGAAAAATGGTGGAACGGTTATTATGACGAGCAATTCGGCAATTGTTGATACCACCGGGCAAGTTTTTGCTACTACCCGCCCTGGTATGTTGAGCGATGTATTTGGCATACGGCTGGGTAGTTACGAGGAAACAGAAGCTATGAACGAAATATCACGAAAGGCCTACAGCGGCAAAAAACTTCAATATACCTATAAAGGCAAAGCTGTTGATACCGAATCGGCAAGGTTTGATATAGTAGAACCTAAAGGAGCTGAGGTTATTGGAAATTTGACCAGCCTGGACAAGGACTACCCAATTGTAACTTCGAATAGATATGGCAAAGGCCGGGCAATTTATGTTGGCTTACCTGCAAAAGGCGAGGTACTTGGCAGTTTAATTGACGACCTGATTGTTGAGCTTGGTATTAAAAAAGGCCTTGAGGTGCCTTCGGGAGTAATGGCTCGACAGATTGACAAAACTCATTTCTTATACCTGAATATAAGCAGCGAACCAAAAGAGATTCGGATGAAAGGAAATTCTCGAAGTATCCTTTTTGATAAAGACTACATTGGTAATTTTACAATCCCCCCGTACGAGCCGGAATTTATTGAACTCAGGTAATTTATTTAGAATCAGTTTCAATTCATATTAATAATTTATACACTTTACATAATGATTAGAAAGACTATATGGGGAATAATGCTTTTATCTCTTGTGACCGGCACCTCTTTTGCACAGACACCGGCACCCAAACCTTACGGTCCGGTTCCGAATGAGAACCAGCTGAGATGGCAGGAAATGGAATATTATTCTTTTCTCCATTTCTCTTTAAATACCTTCACCGATCAGGAGTGGGGGAATGGAGATGAGTCTCCCAACCTGTTTAATCCGAAAGACCTGGATTGTCGTCAGTGGGCTCGTGTTTGCAAGGAAGCAGGAATGAAAGGGATCATTCTGACAGTCAAGCACCACTGTGGTTTCTGCCTCTGGCCGTCAAAGTATACTGAGTTTTCTGTAAAAAACTCTCCCTGGAAAGATGGCAAGGGGGATGTTGTTCGCGAACTGGCTGATGCCTGTAAAGAATATGGCTTGAAATTAGGGGTCTATTTGTCGCCCTGGGACAGGAACTCTGCAGATTATGGGAAACCTGAATACATTACTTATTTCAGGAACCAGCTTACCGAGCTGCTCACCAACTATGGGCCAATTTTCGAAGTGTGGTTTGACGGAGCCAATGGCGGTTCAGGATATTATGGCGGAGCCAGGGAAACCCGCAGAATTGACCGCAAAACATATTATGACTGGCAGGATACCTACAAGCTGATCCGCAAGCTTCAGCCAAATATTGTTATCTGGAACGATGGAGGTGACAGAGGTGATCTCCGCTGGGTTGGAACCGAGGCTGGCTTTGTTGGCGAAACAAACTGGAGTTTGCTGAACGCTACCGGCGATGTGCCTGAAGATATGTTACGTTTCGGTGTGGAAGACGGGGATTCCTGGGTCCCCGGAGAAGTGAATACTTCCATCCGGCCGGGATGGTTTTATCATACAAATGAAGACAGCAAGGTAAAAACGGTACCTCAGTTGATGAACATCTACTATAGCTCAATCGGACGCAACGCCACTTTGCTTCTCAACTTCCCGATTGACACAAGAGGTTTGATTCATGAAAATGACGCAAAAGCATCGAAAGATTTTGCCGCAGCTGTCAAAGAAACGTTTGCTGTTAACCTGGCTGAAAAAGCAAAAATCAGCGCTTCGAACGTACGCGGGAATTCGAAAAAATTTGGCGCAGAAAAGACAATAGACGGTAATAAAGAGACCTACTGGTCAACCGACGATGCTGTAACTAAGGCCTCACTGACATTAGATTTCGGGAAACCAATAACTTTTAATCGATTTCTCGTTCAGGAATATATCCGCCTGGGTCAACGAGTAAAAGCTTTCACAGTTGAGGCTTTTGTAGATGGCGCCTGGAAAGAGGTGGCAAAAGCAACGACTATCGGTTATAAACGCATTCTGCTTTTCCCGACTGTCAAAGCGACCCGGCTTCGTTTCAATATTACCGATTCCAAAAGTTGTCCTGTAATATCCAATATTGGCATTTATAATGCACCTCAAATCCTCACTGCTTCAGGAGAAGCACAAAATACGTCGCAAAAAGTTCCAGCTAAGAGGATCAGGGACTGCTTTGATTTTGACTGGATGTTTCACAAAGGTGATATAGCTATTAAATATGCTGTTAAAGCCGGAAGATCCGGAGGATTGACAGATATCAATGTAGAGGTTGCAAAGGAAGAAGCAAAACTTATTGATTACTCTGATGCTAAGAAGCCAATTGCGTTTAAGCCTGCCGACTGGCAAAAAGTTGACCTTCCGCATGACTGGTGTGTTGAAGGTACTTTTGTAAATGACAATTCACTTGGCAGCCAGCCGGCAGCTACCGGATTCTTACCCACGGGTATCGGTTTTTACAGAAAAGAATTTGAGATTACTGAAGAAGACAAAGGGAAAAAAATCTCCATCGAATTTGATGGGATTTACAGAAACAGCAGTGTATGGGTGAATGGAAATTTCATGGGTAACCACCCGGATGGTTATACACCTTCATATTACGATCTGACCGATGTTTTACGATACGGAACCGAAGGTAAAAACATTATTCTTGTAAGGGTTGACGGTCGTGAATCTGAAGGCTGGTGGTACGAAGGCTGCGGTATTTACAGGCATGTCTGGCTTACAAAAACCAACAGGTTGCATGTCGACCGGTTTGGAACTTTTATAACCACACCTTCTGTAACAGAAGCCAAAGCTGTTGTTGACATAATTACCACAGTGAAGAATGAATATAAAGAATCCAAAAACATTTCACTTGTTTCAAAAATTGCAGATAATAAGGGTGTTATACTCGATACTAAAACTACTACACTATCAATAGCTCCTTTCAGTCAGTCAGACATATCCCAGAAAGGGTCTGTTCAAAAGCCCCTGCTCTGGTCACCGGAGACACCCAGTCTTTACAAAGTACTGACCGAAGTGGTTGAAAACGGAAATGTTGTTGATACATATGAAACTACATTTGGCATAAGAACAATTGAAATTAACACAAGCGGATTCTACTTAAATGGCAAGCTTTACCCGGTGAAAGGTACTGCTAACCATCAGGATTTTGCCGGGATAGGTGTTGCTCTTCCTGATAAAATTAACGAATATAAAATCAGGTTGCTAAAGGAAATGGGATGCAATGGTTACCGCTCCGCACATAATCCTCCTACTCCTGAACTGCTGGATATTTGCGATAGGCTTGGCATGCTGGTACTGGATGAGAACCGTTTACTGTCAAGCAGCGAAAATGGATTAAATGATCTGACAACGTTGTTATACAGAGACAGGAATCATCCTTCGATCTTCATGTGGAGTATGGAAAACGAGGAATCGATTCAGGGCACCACAATGGGAACAAGGATCCTCGAAACAATGGTTGAAACAACCCACAGAACCGACTCAACCAGGCCAGTTACTGCGGCAATGAACCATGGCTGGAACTCAGGGGGATACAGCGATGTTCTTGATGTAGTAGGTTATAATTACGGTGATAAAAGATCACAATATGTGAAGGATCATGAAAAATACCAACAGCGAAAAATGTTTGCAACCGAATCCACAAGTTTTGTTTCAACACGGGGGGAATATGAAATAAATAGAGAAAAAGGGTATGTTTCAAACATTGGTCCATATACTCCCGATTGGGGACCAGAACCAGGAAAAGACTGGGAACAAATAGTGTTGTATCCTTATCTGGGTGGTACATTTGTCTGGACAGGATTCGATTACAGGGGAGAACCCACACCATATCTCTGGCCGTGTGTTTCTTCTCATTTCGGCATAATGGATATTTGTGGTTTTCCGAAAGACGGATATTATGCTTATCAGGCTGCATGGACCAATACACCTATTGTGCATATATTTCCACACTGGAACTGGCAGGGGAAAGAAGGAAAACCCATAAAATTATATGCATACACAAATTGTGAGGAAGTTGAACTGTTCTTCAATGGTAAAAGCATTGGGAAAAAGAAATCGATCCCTTTCACTAAGCTGGAATGGGAGCTCGTATATAAACCAGGAAAGCTGGAAACCCAGGGCTATAATAAAGGAAGAACAGTTGCAAAAGATATTGTGGAAACAACTACCGCACCTTCACAGATAGCATTGAATAGCGATATTAACACTCTAAAATCAGATGGTTGCGATGTTGCAGTTATAAGGGTTGCAATAAAGGATGCCAGAGGAAGAGTGGTACCTGTTGCAGACAATCTTGTGAAATTTTCTATTGAAGGACCAGGTAAAATCATTGGTACAGGCAATGGAGATCCCAGCAGTCACGAACCTGATAAAGCCACTCAACGAAGGGCATTTAATGGATATTGCCTGGTTCTGGTACAAACATATAAAATTGCAGGTGAGATCCGGTTGAAGGCTTCTTCCGAAACACTTAGAAGTGCTGAGGTTCTTCTTAAATCGGAATAGAAACTGGTAATCAGGTTTTACTACGTACTTTTCTGGTTTTCTTTTTTTCTTGTACCTTAGTTAAGTCTTGTCAGTTGGCCGGATTTATGTATTTTGTCAAATAAATTTTAAGAAAATGAAAAGATCTATTTACACTATTGCAGCGATATTAGTTTTATCAGTATTGAAAGCATCTATCCTGCTGGCTCAAAACAGTTCAGACAAATCTAATTATCAGCAGGTTAATACTTATGTTAACCCGGTTTTGCCCGGTGATCATCCCGATCCGACACTGTTAAAAGTGGGTGATGATTTTTATCATTGTGGCTCCAGCTTTCATTTCACTCCTTATATGCCTGTTTACCATTCCAGAGATCTCGTCCATTGGGAAGTAATCGGCAGGGTGCTCCCGCCTTCAAAGGCAGGTTGGGTTTCCGACCGGCCATCAGCAGGTACATGGCAGGGGGCAATAACGTATTTCTATGGATCCTTCTGGATATATTTTTCATCTAACGGACAATGGTTTTGTAAATCAGATTCTCCTGTAGGGCCGTGGTCTGATCCTGTTGAAGTAAAAACCAACCCTGTTACCGGACCCCTTGGTTACGATAACTCTATTTTTATCGATGATGATGGCACACCATACATGGTTATTAAGAACGGTCAGAAAGTTAACAGGATACAGGCTCTCGGCCGCGATGGTCAGTTAAAAGGTACAGTAATAAATCTTGACTGGATAAATGCAAAACTGCAGTACAGTTGGGCAGAAGGACCTGTAATGTGTAAACGTAACGGGTATTATTTTTACTTCCCTGCAGGAGATGTATCGGGTGGTCAATATGTTTTAAGGACTAAAGAATTAACCGCCGACTCAACAAAATGGGAAAGGCTGGGCAACTTCTTTAAACCTGAGACTGACCCTGATGTAGGTTTCCATCGTCCGAATCATATGTCGGCGCCAGTGCAACTGGCTGACGAAACATGGTGGACTATCGCTCAAAGCTACGAAAAATATAACGGAGATGACTGGTCAGGTCTTGGCCGTCAAACCTCTCTCTACCAGATTGTCTGGGAAGGTGATCGACCCTGGGGTGTCGCTCCTACAACACAGCCGTTGGAAAAACCAAACCTCCCTCAATCGGGTATTTTGTGGAGAAGTGTTCAAAGCGATGAATTTGAGTCAAACGTTTTGAGCCCAAACTGGCATTTCATGACCAAAAAGGCTGCTGCCAGCTATTCATTGACAGACAGAAAAGGATGGATAAGGCTTACCCCTTCAACTGAACGTACACATCTGCTTCAGAAAGAAACAGATCATTATTATACAGCTGTAACCCGGGTTGATCTGGATGCAACCGATACCACTGCTAAAGCCGGAATTTACATCACCAATGGCAATCAACGGGTTATTGGCCGACTTTATAGCGGCTACAATGACGGTAAAAAAATCATATTTTCTCTGGGTAAAGAAACCCGTAGTATTTTGAATAAGCCGGGCAGCAGTGTCTGGTTAAAACTCGAAAGAAATGAACACAGCTTAACAGGTTTCTGCAGCAGCGACGGCAATACATGGGAATCGCTGGGAGCTCCGATAAGTGCGGTTAATCTTGATAAGGTTCAGCCAAATTATAACTCCTGGGTGGGTACAAGTGTGGGGTTGTTTGCAGAAGGCAAACCGGCCGATTTTGATTTCTTTATCTGTAAAGACGGTTACTCCTCGCTTCCTGCAGCCGGCTACTGTAACTACTTTGGAGTAAAAACAGTTATAAAAGAATCGGGGAAAGCAGTTACAAATACATCCCCGAATGGAGGCTGGCTGATGATATCCGGCGTTGAACTTGGCAAAAAATCCCCATCTGCTGTTGAGGTGGCAGCTTCTTCAGTAACAAATGGAAAATTTGAAATATGGGTTGATGATTTAAAGAATGGTAAATTAATCGCTACAGTACCCATTAGTGCAACAGGAGCTGAAAACAGTTGGAAGACATTCTTAAAAAATGTGAAAAATGTAACGGGTCACCACGATATATTTATAAAATTCCCGACAGGGAAGGAGGGTACTGTTTTTATCAAATCATTACGTTTCATTAAATAAATCCGGACACATTCCGGGCTTCATTGGTATTTTACTTATTCCGGTCAATTGTGATCAATCCAGTTAGTCTTACCTGATGAAGCATCATGGAGATCTGCATGAGATGTGGGTATCCTCCGATGGTAATACCTGGGGTTATGATAGCTATAAACAAAGTGGTGACAATCCCCGTTGTAGCTATATACTCAGAAAATTCATGCCTGGTATTGAAGAGCCAATAAGCTGGCAATACCATTATACTCAGCCTTGGCCAATATTCCGGTTAGGTGAAATTTACCTGAATTATGCCGAAGCCAAGTTTGAACTTTTTTTAAGCACAAAGCTTTTCCCTCTTAAAAATCTTTCAGAATACAATATACATTCAAACGTTAAATCAATACTAAACAATTTGTTTTTTTGATTAATGTGCTGTCAGGGCTCAGCATGCGAATACTCATTAATGCCGGTGCGATAAAAAGTTTTGATAATCTCCGAAATATTGTACCTTTAAAACAGTTATATAAAATACTAAAGTATCCCGGGCTTTGTAATTATTAAAATCCATTTAAAAAAGAAAATGAAGAAATTTTTAGCCATCACATCACTAGCAATTGCAATAGTTTTTAGTGCTACGGCTCAGTCTTTCCAGAAGACCGAACTTGGCATAAAATCGGTAATCAACTCAATGGGGATCGAGATTCAGTTTTACAATCCTTCTATTGTAAGGGTACTGAAATGGCCCGAAGGCAAAACATTTAAAAAAGAAAGCCTCTCGGTTATTAAATCTCCTCAGAAAACATCTTTCAGAATCAGGCAATCAGGAGATGAACTTTCTCTAAAAAGCGATAACCTCCAGGTAGTGCTAAACCTGAAAAACGGCAGGATTTCATTTTCCTCACTTAAAGACAGGACTCTTTTAAGTGAGAAAGAACAGGGTACTGTTTTTACAGATTTCAACGATGCCGGTGTTAAAACTTTCAGTGTATTTCAGTCATTTATTCTTGATAAAGAGGAAGCTATTTATGGTTTAGGCCAGCAACAGAACGGGAAAATGAAACAGCGTAACCTGAAACTAAATATGATTCAGGGAAATACAGATGATTATATTCCATTTTTTCTGTCGGTAAAAGGTTACGGGCTCTTTTGGGATAATTATTCACCAACTCTTTTTGAAGACAGTCCCGAAAGCACTTCGTTCAAGTCAGACGTAGGCGATTGCGCCGATTATTATTTTATGTATGGCAGCAATGCCGATGGTGTGATTGCATGCATGCGCGACCTCACCGGACAGGTACCCATGTTCCCGCTCTGGACATTCGGTTACTGGCAAAGTAAAGAACGCTATAAAAGTCAGGATGAACTGGTTGACGTGGTAAAAAAATACCGCGACCTGGGAGTTCCGCTCGATGGTATTATCCAGGACTGGCAATACTGGGGCAGTAATTACCTGTGGAATGCCATGGAATTCCTAAATGCCGATTTTCCCAATCCGCAGAAAATGGTTAATGATATTCACAACCTTAATGCCCATATGATTATTTCAATCTGGAATTCGTTTGGCCCTCAGACAAAACAATACAAAGAATTGGATAAAATAGGCGCTCTTATGGATTTTCAGACATGGCCTCAATCAGGCTCCGATAAATGGCCCCCCAACAGAGATTACCCTTCAGGTGTAAGAGTTTACGATCCGTATAATCCTGAAGCCCGCGATATTTACTGGAAGTACCTTAATAAAGGCCTCTTCTCCCTTGGCATCGACGGCTGGTGGATGGATTCATCGGAACCGGACCATTTGGATTTCAAACCTTCTGATTTAGATAATAAGACATACCTTGGTTCATTCCGTAAAGTGCGTAATGCATTCCCCCTTATGACAGTAGGAGGTATATATCAGCACCAACGTTCAGTTTCTTCCGATAAACGTGTGTTTATCTTAACCAGATCAGCATTTGCCGGTCAGCAAAGGTATGGAGCCAACACATGGTCGGGAGATGTCACAGCATCATGGGATGCATTGAAAAACCAGATCTCTGCAGGTTTGAATTTTTCACTAAGCGATATCCCTTACTGGAACAGTGATATTGGCGGCTTTTTTCTCAGCAGGTTCAGAAAGAAACTCGACGATGCCGGATACAGGGAGCTCTACACACGCTGGGTACAATTCGGGACTTTCTGCCCGATGATGCGTTCTCATGGAACCGATGCACCACGTGAAATTTATCAGTTCGGCAAAAAAGGCGATAAGGTGTATGATGCCATAGAAAAATATATAAACCTGCGATATATTTTATTGCCGTATATTTATTCCGCTTCATGGGATATTACGGCCAATCAATCGTCCATGATGCGCGCTTTGGTGATGGATTTTGCTGGTGACAAACAGGCATTGGATATAAACGATGAGTATATGTTTGGTAAATCGTTGCTTGTTTGCCCGGTTACCAGCCCGATGTATTCAAAGGATACGAAAGAAGATTTCAGTACATTGAAATCGAGGGAACTCTATTTGCCGGAAGGAACCGGCTGGTATGATTTCTGGACAGGCGAAAAATTTACCGGAGGACAAACTATTAAAAAGGAAGCACCCATAGACATCATTCCGTTGTATGTAAAAGCAGGGACAATACTTCCGGTTGGTCCGAAAGTACAGTATGCAACTGAGAAGAAATGGGATAATCTCGAAATCAGGGTGTATGAAGGCGCCAACGGTGAGTTCACCCTTTATGAAGATGAAAATGATAACTATAATTATGAGAAAGGCATGTACTCTACAATTACTTTCAACTGGAATGATACGAAAAAAGTTTTAACCATCAGCGACAGAAAAGGTTCCTTTCCCGGAATGCTTGCTGGCCGTAAATTCAATATTGTAAAGGTCTCCGCCAGGTAGTGGCTCCGGTATGGATGAGAGTGAAAAGTTCAATAAAATTGCAGATTATAACGGAATGAAAGTTATTATTAAGCTGTAGTGCAGGCACTGACTTTAGATAGGAAAGAATGAAATAAATAGCGATATGGAAAAGACAGAAGCTGAACTAAATGCTGAATTGAAGGAGTTAAAACAAAAGTATCTGGCATTAGAAGCAAAGCACAACGAGAAAATAAGTGGTTTCAAAAAAAACGAAGAAGAGCTCCGTCTGAAAATAATGTTCCTTGAAGGAATTGCCAATTCTGCAATAGATGGGTTTCTTGTGGTTAATCCTCAGGGTCAGAAAATACTTCAGAACGAACAAACCATTAATTTATGGAAGATACCCCGTGAAGTGGCTGATGATCCCAGCGATGTGAAACAGGTCGACCATGTAATGCATATGACTGTAAACCCACAACAATTTCTTGCTAAAGTAGATTATCTCCGGGATCATCCAAACGATAAGACCCGCGATGAAGTGGAACTGATTGATGGTACGGTTCTTGACCGTTACTCTTCAGCTGTAATTGGCTCCGACGGAATAAATTATGGCCGGATATGGACCTTTCACGAGGTAACTGAACGAAAGAATCTGGAAAAGCAATTAATTCAGCTTAATGCCGATAAGGACCGCTTTATATCTATCCTGGCCCACGATTTAAGAAGCCCGTTTAGCAGCCTTCTGGGGTTCACTGACTTATTAAGAACAGAATTACGAAGCTACCCGATTGAAAAAATTGAAGAAATGGCAGAGATGATCTACAATATAGTTGCACAAACTTACGAGCTCCTTGAAGATACGTTGATGTGGGCAAGTATCCAGTCAAAAAAAATAACATTTACTCCTTCAAATGCCAATATTTCTGAATTAATGTCCGATGTGGTAAAAATTTTTGAGCCCAATGCCAATGCAAAAAAAATATCATTAAGTTTTTCTGCCGACAAAGGCTTACATATAAATACTGATACTTATATGATTAAGGCAATACTACGAAACCTTATCTCAAATGCAATAAAGTTTACCAGAGAAGGAGGTAAAATTGAAATTTCAGCTTTACACACCAATTCGTTTTCAACAATAAAAGTCTCAGATAATGGTGTTGGTATCAGGCCGGATCTTTTAGAAAAGCTCTTTAGTTTCTCCCCCAACAGATCAACAAAAGGGACTGCCGATGAAACAGGTACCGGTCTGGGTTTATTATTATGCAAGGAATTTGTTGATAAACATGGTGGCAAAATATGGGCTGAAAGCATTGTTGGCAAAGGGACTACTGTGAGTTTTAGTATACCCGACCGGGAATAAGAAAGATAACCAGTTGTCTGAGTTAATAAGAATTATAATACCATGTTGAAATATATAAAATTTATTGCCGTAGCCATAATACTTTTAACTGGCAAAATTATGAGCGTCAAAGCGCAGGAAAACATTCAGCGAAAACAGCTTTTCGATTATAGCTGGAAATTCTTTTTGGGAGATTCACCATCGGCAGGTAATAAGGATTTTAATGATAAAAGCTGGAGACATCTTGATTTACCGCATGATTGGAGCATTGAAGGAAAATTAGATCCAAAAAACCCAATGGGTGGCGCGGGCGGTTATTTCCCCGCCGGAATAGGATGGTACAGAAAAAAATTCAACGTTCCGCCTGCATGGAAGGGTAAATGCATTTCAATTTATTTCGAAGGTGTATACATGAATTCCGAGGTATTTATTAATGGGAAATCACTTGGTGTTCATCCATATGGCTATACAACATTCAGTTACGACCTTACTCCTTACCTGGATTTCGGCAGGGAAAATGTACTTTCGGTAAAAGTCGACAATTCAAAGCAGATTAACTGCCGATGGTATAGTGGATCGGGAATATACCGCCATATATGGATGATTGTTACAAACCCTGTACATGTTACAACATGGGGCGTGAATATCACTACACCGCAGGTATCTGAAGAAAAGGCAACTGTTCAGATAAAAACGCTCGTAAAGAATGAAACAGACATGTCGCAGAGCATCATTCTCAAAACCCGTCTGCAGGGCAAAAATGCCGTCAGGGCAGGAGACAATCAGATAAAAGTGGAACTTCCGGCAAACAGTGAAAAGGAAATTGATCATACCATTACTGTTTCAAAACCGCTGTTATGGACTCCTGAAACACCCAATCTTTATCAGGCTGAGGTATTGATATTAAAGGATAACCGGGTAATTGACGAAACCAGTACCAGCTTTGGCATACGGTCGATAAAATTCACAACCGAAAATGGGTTTCAGCTTAATGGAAAAACCGTGAAGATAAACGGAGGATGCGTACATCATGATAATGGCTGTCTGGGTGCTGCTGCTTTTGACCGGGCTGAAGAACGGCGAATAGAGCTTCTTAAATCTGCAGGATTTAATGCAATTCGAACGTCACATAATCCTCCGTCAGAAGCATTCCTGGATGCATGCGACAGGTTGGGGATGATGGTAATTGATGAAGCTTTCGACGGCTGGAAAACCAGCAAAACCCCCTTCGATTATGCACTCTATTTTAATGAATGGTGGCAACGCGACATAGAAGCAATGGTATTGCGTGACCGTAATCATCCTTCCATTATTATCTGGAGCACCGGCAACGAAATAATTGAAAGGAAGACACCTGAAGCTGTCGAAACTGCAAAAATGCTCGCAAACTGCATTCGTAAAAATGATCCGACACGTCCTGTTACCTCAGCTATGACCACCTGGGACAATGACTGGGCAATATTCGATCCTTTATTTGCTGCACATGATATTGGTGGATACAATTATCAGTTACATAGGGCCCCATCTGACCATGAAAGGGTTCCTTCGCGGATTATGGTTCAAACCGAATCGTATCCACGAGATGCGTTCTCAAATTGGAAAATGGTGCAAAGCCATAATTATATCCTGGGAGATTTTGTTTGGACAGCACTTGATTATTTAGGCGAATCAGGCATTGGACGCTGGTATTATTCCGGCGAAAAGCCTGGCGAACACTGGGAAAGTGATTTATTCCCCTGGCATGGCGCATATTGTGGTGATATTGATTTAACAGGATGGAGAAAACCCATTTCACACTATCGGAGTATGCTGTACAATAATACCGAAAAACTCTATATGGCAGTACGGGAACCTGAAAGTGATACCTTAAAAATCAAACAAACTATGTGGTCTGTCTGGCCAACCTGGGAAAGTTGGACATGGCCGGGTTATGAGGGAAAAGATGTTCAGGTTGAGGTTTATTCCAAATATCCGAAGGTTCGGCTTTACCTTAATAAGAAACTTATTGGCGAACAAGCTACAGCGGAAGAGCAACAGTTCAAAGCAATATTTACCTTACCTTATGCTCCGGGGATTTTATCTGCAGTTGGCGTATCTGATAATATAGAATCAGAAACTATCATTCTTCAAACATCGGGTAATGCTGCCAAAATAAAGCTGATACCTGACCGGACAAAGATATCAGCTGACGGGCAGGACCTTTCATTTATAACTATTGAGGTAACTGACAAGGAAGGAAAGCTACAGCCAAATGCTCAGAATCAGTTACGGTTCAGCATCAGCGGACCCGGTGTAATCGCCGGTGTTGATAATGCAGATATCAAAGACCTTGATCCGTATATTGGCACTGCACGCAAAGCGTGGCATGGACGTGCACTCGTTGTACTCAGAAGTACCAGAAATGCCGGTGATATTAAGCTTACAGTAAGCTCAGCAGGATTGAATGAGTCAGTTGTGAACATCATAACAGAATAAATTAATAAATAATGAGATACATATTCTTCTTGATTATCATCCTGTTCCCTGCTCTGTGTCAGGGTCAGGTTGTGAAAGGTTTTAAGCAGGCTACTGACAGAGTGGACGTCACACTCTCTGAAGGGACACTTAGTATTTACCCCATTACAGAAAATGCCGTAAGGATCAGGTTCAGTAAAGGAGCCGAAGTAAAGGTACCTGAACTTATCTTTACATCAAATGTTCCTGCTACACGCTTTAGCGTTTCCGATTCACCTTCAAAGCTTGAGATATCAGCAAAAAACATAATTGCAGAATTGGATAAGCAAACTGGCAAATTGTCATTTGCAGATAATTCCGGGAGAATATTCCTGAGCGAGAAAGCAGAAACCCGGCGACTGATACCTGATTCTGTTCAGGGCCAGGCTTGTTATGTAGCTGAACAGAGTTTTGAGTCACCTGCCGACGAATATCTTTTTGGACTCGGACAGTTCCAGGATGGACACTACAATATAAGGAATGTTACCCGTCGTCTTACACAGGTTAACTCCCAGATTTCGATACCATTTATTTATTCAAGCAAAGGATACGGATTACTCTGGCATCAGTACGGTCTGACTGATTTTAATCCGGCCGATAATTTTATTACACTTGAAAAACAAGAGGCATCCACTGCTGGTAACAATCTGACGGGTGATGTTACGACTACCTCCGGTACCCGGAGAGCAGGTCAGAGCCAGTCGTCTTACACCGGTCATTTTAAGGTTCCGCAGAATGGAGTGTATTCCATATTTCTTGATCTGGGAGACATGGGAAACCGTTACTTTGTTGTTATCGACGGGAAACCCTGTATTGATCAGACCAATATGTGGCTCCCTCCCACTGCCTGTACATTGATAAATTTAACAGCAGGGGAACATCAGGTGCAATTGGTCTGCAAATCAAACAACACACCTGTGCTGTCATGGAAACTGACGGGTGACTTAACAACATTCCGTTCTCCCAACGCCCGGTTCCTTGATTATATTGTCTTTTATGGCCCTTCAGCAGATAGTGTAATTTCCTCATACCGATATCTCTCAGGCGATGTACCTATGTTCCCGCTTTGGGCTTATGGTTTTTGGCAATGCCGCGAACGATACACCTCGGGTTCAAATCTGGTAGAAACAGTAAAAGAGTTCCGTAAAAGGAATATCCCTATGGATGTTATTGTACAGGATTGGCAATACTGGGGCAAATACGGCTGGGGAGTTCCAAAGTTTGATGAAACCAATTATCCCAATCCGGCAGGGTTCATCAAAGAGTTGCACGATTTAAATGCACATTTCAGCATTTCGGTCTGGGAGAACCTTGATAAGAAATCTGACATCGGCAAAGATTATGTGGCCAAAAACCTTTTTATCCCGAATAGTCCCTGGGTAGATGTTTTTAACCCGCTTGCCAGGGAAACTCACTGGAATGCTCTGAACCAGAATCTCTTTACTTTTGGTGTCGACTCTTGGTGGATGGATGCCACCGAACCCGAAAACGATGCTTTAAAAGGGAAAGAAACATACCTGGGCCCAGGCGATTTCTACCGGCTTACATATCCCTTGTTTGTTAGTCAGGCAGTTTATGAAGGACAAAGGAAAACCTCAGCAGACAAACGGGTTTGTATCCTTACCAGGTCAGCTTTCCTCGGGCAACAAAAATATGGAATCATAAACTGGTCAGGCGATATCGGAGGAACATGGGACACTTATAAACGTCAGATTGTGGCAGGTTTAAACTATACTATTACCGGATTACCTTACTGGACTACAGATATTGGGGGATTCTTTCGACCCGGCAAATCTCAGTATACCGATGAAAAATATCAGGAGCTGCTGACACGGTGGTACCAATGGGGAACTTTTAATCCCATCTTCAGGATACATGGTTTTCAATCTGAGACCGAACCCTGGAAATTCGGACAGCAGGTAGAAGATAACATGAGGAAAATGCTTGACCTGCGTTACCGTTTACTACCTTACATTTATTCGGAAGCCTGGCAAATTACCCATAACCGGTCGACCCTGATGCGTCCGTTGACGATGGACTTTAACAGTGACACAACAGCACTGAAGCAACCCTTTGAATATATGTTCGGCAAGGCCATACTGGTTGCACCGGTTACCGAACCCAATGTTAAGGAATGGAATGTCTACCTGCCTGATCCGGCTACCTGGTATGATTTCTGGACCGGGAAACGCTTTAAGGGAGGCCAGACAATAAAAACCGCTGCTCCCCTCAACATGATTCCTCTGTTTGTCAAAGCAGGCTCCATCATTCCTATGGGTAAGTTTATCCAGTATGCAGGGCAAAAACGACCCGACACTCTTGAGATACGTGTCTATAAAGGATCAGATGGCAGGTTTGAATTATATGAAGATGAGGGAGACAATTATAATTACGAAAAAGGGAATTATTCTGTTATTCCTTTTAAGTGGGATGAAAAACGCCAGACCTTAACTATCGGGGAAAAACAGGGACACTATCCAGGGAACCTGACGAACAGAATTCTTAACATAATTTTCGTAAATGAATCCGACAGGATTTGGAATTACCCCTGGTGAACCGAAAAAGAAAGTGGCTTACTCCGGAAAGGAAATCAAAATAACTGTTTCCGCAGAGGAGATGCAGGCACAAAACCCCGTTATTTTTGCCGATGTCCCCGACATGTCAATGGTTCGGGTTGGTGATACCTATTACATGAGCAGCACAACGATGCACATGAGTCCGGGGGTACCTATAATGGAATCAAAGGATCTTGTTAACTGGAAGCTCATTAACTATGCCTATGATACTCTTGGTGATAACGATGCGTTGACATCTCAGTAACGGAAAAAATGCTTATGGAAGAGGATCATGGGCCAGTTGTATCCGTTATCATAACAGCACTTTTTATGTATCGACCTTTTCATCAACAACAAATAAAACATATATCTGGTCAACAAAGGATATAGAAAAGGGACCCTGGAAAGAGATATCATTCAGTCCAAGCTTTCATGACCATTCATTAGTCTTCGATGATGACGGTCGTGTTTATCTGATCTATGGCAATAAGAAACTGACCCTTGTAGAACTAAATGCTGATCTGTCAGGGGTTAAAGCCGGCGGAATAAATCAGGTTATCATTGAAAATTCAAGCGCACCTTCAGGGAATGATAGCGGACTGGGAGAAGGTTCACAGTTGTTCAAGGTTAATGGCAAGTATTATCTTTTTAACATTACCTGGCCAAAGGGAGGTATGCGCACAGTAGTTGTTCATAGGGCAGATAAGATAACAGGCCCATGGGAGGGCAAACTTGTTTTCCAGGACTTAGGTGTTGCCCAGGGCGGTATGGTCGATACACCGGAAGGTAACTGGTATGCATACTTATTCCGCGATTACGGATCAGTTGGCCGTATCCCTTACATCGTTCCAATGAAATGGGAAGACGGATGGCCTGTAATTGGAGTCAATGGTAAGGTTCCTGAAACTTTGAATCTCCCCGCAAGCAAGGGTTTAATCCCGGGCATAGTTGCATCCGACGAATTCTCACGGCGGAAAGGTGAACGTGCTCTCCCCCTTGTATGGCAATGGAATCACAACCCCGATAATAAACTATGGTCGGTTACACAACGAAAGGGCTATCTCCGTCTTACAACAGGCCGTATCGACACCAGTCTGGTTTCGGCAAGAAATACTTTGACTCAACGCACAATAGGTCCAGTTTGCTCTGGTTCAACTTGCGTTGATGTTACTAACATGAAGGAAGGTGATTTTGCAGGTCTTACCCTTTTACAAAGAAAATTCGGTCAGGTCGGCGTCAGATTCACTAATGGATCCAAATCGATTGTGATGGTAAACGCCCAATCGGGTAAGCCTGTAGAAGTTCAGAGTGTTCCATTGACACAAAAAACCGTATTCCTGAAAGCTGAATGCGATTTCAGGGATAAGGCTGACATTGCAAATTTCTTTTACAGCCTCGATGGTAAAACGTGGATACCTATCGGATCGCAGCTTAAAATGGAATATTCAATGCCACACTTTATGGGATACCGCTACGGACTGTTCAATTATGCTACCAAAACACCGGGTGGATTTGTCGATTTTGACTGGTTCAGAATACATTGAATCTCACATATTATTAAAAAAAGTATAAAATACTATCATGAAAAACTATAAGTCAATCTATCTGATTTTTTTATTAATTGTTACATTATTGAACACCGTGGTTGCTCAAAACCCGATTATCAGAGACCAATTCACTGCTGATCCGACAGCAAGAGTTTTCAACGGGAAGGTATATTTATATCCTTCACACGATATTCCAACTCCTCCCGGTAAAAAGCTGAGGGAAAACTGGTTTTGCATGGAAGACTATCATGTTTTCTCTTCTGAAAACCTGACCGACTGGACAGACCACGGTGTAATTGTGACCCAGACCCAGGTCCCATGGCTCACCAAAATCAATTATGACATGTGGGCTCCCGATTGTGTCTTCAAAAACAACAAGTATTATTTCTATTTCCCGGTTGGAGGAAGAATAGGCGTTGCCACAGCTGACAAACCCGAAGGCCCTTACAGCGTCCTGGATAAACCGGTCGAAGGCATTCGAGGTATCGATCCATGTATTCTTATAGACAAAGACGGCCAGGCGTATATCTTCACCTCCATGGGACGCATCAGCGTTGCCAAACTCAAAGACAATATGATCGAAACCGTTGGACAACCGAAGACAATCGCAAACCTGCCTGCCAAAGGCCTCATTGAAGGCCCGTTCGCTTTCGAACTCAATGGCAGATACTATCTCACTTACCCACATGTTGAAAATAAAATAGAACGCCTTGAATACGCTATGAGCGATAGTGCCATGGGCCCATACAAACAAGTCGGTGTTATCATGGACGAATCGCCTTCGGGCTGCTGGACAAACCACCACTCAATCGTCAGGTATAAAGGACAATGGTATCTATTCTATCATGATAAAGACTACTCTCCAAAATTCGATAAAAATCGAGCTGTAAGGATTGATAGCCTGTCCTTTAATTCAGATGGAACTATCCGTAAAGTTATTCCAACTCTTCGTGGTGTTGGAGTAACAAGCGCTCTGCAAAAAATTGAAGTCGACCGGTATAGTCGAATAAGCGAAACAGGTGTAGCTGTTGCATTTCTTGATACTCTCAATACATTCAATGGCTGGAAGACCATACTCGATAAACAAAATGCATGGATCCAATACAATACCGTTGATTTTGGAAATAAAAAGCTTAGATCGGTCCAGATAAAAGCCTTATCACATTCGGGGAGTATCTTACAAATCAGACTGGACAAAGCAGACGGAACCTTGCTCGCTGAAGTAAAAATACCTGAAGGTACCGGTTGGAATACTTTTGATACCAGGATGTTGAAATTCAAAAAAGGAATTCACAACCTGGTAGTATTGCTTAAGGATAATAATCCTGTTGAGGTTGATTGGATCCACTTTAAGAAACTGAAATGAAAAAGCAGCTTATTCGTCATTTGGCAACAAGCCTGATTTTATTACTAATACCAATATATATACATGCTAATGTCACGCTTCCTGTATTGGTAAGCAATGGTATGGTCCTGCAGAGAGATACAAAAATAAGAATCTGGGGATGGGCAAACCCAGGAGAGAAAGTGCAGGTCAGATTCAATAAAAAAACAATCAGTACTGTAACAGATCCTGAAGGAAACTGGAAAGTAAGCTTACCACCAATGAATGCAGGCGGACCATATATTATGGAAGTAAAAGGAAACAATACGATCACTATAAATGACATTTTAGTAGGCGATGTATGGTTCTGTTCGGGTCAGTCCAATATGGTTTTGAATATGGAAAGAGTCAAGGAAAAATATCCCGAAGATATAGCTGGTGCAAATTTTCCCGAAATCAGAAATTTCTTTATTCCTACGGCTTCAGATGTCACTGCAATTCATAAAGATCTGCCTCCGGGAAAATGGGTCTCAGCATCACCGGAAAACGTTCTTGGCTTTGGTGCTATTACTTTTTTCTTTGCCAGAAGTATATACAAAGAATATAAGGTGCCAATTGGAATTATCAATTCAAGCGTCGGAGGAACCCCAATTGAAGCCTGGATAAGTGAGGAAGGGCTTAAGGATATCCCGCCGTATGCAGATCGAATAGAAAGATTCAGAGATACCACATTTATGAATCCAATAATGAGGTCAGCCTCCCGCAGAAGAAATGAGGCTGGTCAGAATACAGAAATATCACCAAAGGTAACTGATAAAGGATTGAATGGCCCAAAACCATGGTACGATCTGGCTTACATTCCCGAAGGGTGGCATAAATTCTGGCTCCCCGGATATTGGGACGATCAGGGAACCAAAGGATTAAATGGTGTTGTCTGGTTCAGGAAGGTGGTAAATGTCCCGGCTACAATGACCGGCAAACCGGCAAAATTATTCATGGGTCGTATAGTCGATGCTGATAATGTATATATTAATGGTGTCCTTTCAGGATCAACGACCTACCAGTATCCTCCGCGAAGATATGATCTCCCTTCAGGATTATTGAAGCAGGGGAATAACCTTATTGTAATCAGGGTTACTAACAATTCAGGCAAAGGAGGATTTGTACCGGACAAACCTTATTATCTTGTCGCAGGTAACGACAGTATTGACCTTCGCGGGCAATGGCTATATAAAGTAGGACAGGTATTCCGGCCTTTTGCTTTTCAACCTGGCAGAGCCAATCCAGTTCTTACCATGCAGAATGAACCTACGGGTCTGTACAATACAATGGTTGCACCTGCTATAAACTATACCCTCAAGGGTATCTTATGGTACCAGGGTGAAACCAATGCAGGAAAGCCTAAGGAATATCAGCAACTTCTTCCTGCACTTATCAACGACTGGAGAAATAAATGGCAACAGGGCATCCTCCCGTTTCTTTTTGTACAATTACCTAATTTTATGGAAGTCCGGTATCTGCCTTCCGAGAGTAATTGGGCCGAATTAAGATTCAGCCAGCTAAAGACCCTATCGGTTCCAAATACAGCTATGGTTGTTACGATTGATGCAGGTGAATGGAACGATATCCATCCCCTCGAAAAGAAAGTTGTCGGTGAAAGACTGGCCCTGGCTGCCAGAAAACTGGCTTATGGAAATGAAAAGATCGTTTATTCCGGCCCTGTTTATAAATCATGCGTTAAAGAAGCGGACAGTATCCGAATCGAATTTGACCACATTGGCAGTGGTCTGGTAGCAAAAGGAGGTAATGACTTAGATCAATTTGCAATTGCCGGAGCAGACAAAAAGTATGTCTGGGCCGAAGCCAGAATTCATAACAATCATGTGGTTGTGTGGAGCAGAGAAATAAAAAACCCGGAATACGTGCGATATGCATGGGCTGATAATCCGGAAGGTGCTAATTTGTATAATATTGAAGGACTTCCTGCTTCTCCTTTTGAGGCTAGTCCTGATAAATAAGATTATTAATATATAAAAATCAAAACATGAAAAAAACATTTCTCTTAATAATCGTCTTATTATCCGGCCGTCTTATTGCCCAGATTCCGACAGGTTCCTCCGGACAATACCCTCCTCCTGTTAAGTTCACTGCTGAGCAGGACCATCAGAATATGATGGATCAGCTTGGGATTAAAAGCCTTCGGCCTGGGCCAAGTGGTAACGAGTCTGCACCAAACCATGCAAATTACGATGAGTCTCTGGCAAACCCATATCCCGATCTGCCTGATTTATTGACACTTAAAAATGGAAAAAAAGTGACGACACCTGAAATATGGTGGAAACAACGTCGTCCTGAGATTGTGGAAGATATGGAAAAGGAAGTATATGGCCGTCTGCCAAAAAAAATTCCACCTGTTAAATGGACAGTGACTATTTCGGAGAGAGAGATGGTCGGTTTTATTCCTGTGATCGCCAAAAAGCTCAACGGGCATGTCGATAATTCAGAATATCCTCTCATTGATGTAAATATTTCGATGGTTCTTGTTCTGCCGGCAAATGCAAAAGGCCCGGTACCTGTGCTAATGATGTTCGGCATGGCAAATCTGCCTGCACCCGCTCAACCAAACCAGGATGAATTGGACGTGCTAAACCAGGCATTCAGGAAACTGCTTTCGGAAAGAGATCCTGAAGTAAAGGCTATATTCGACAAATATCAGGCATATAATCCCGTAACCCGTGCAACATTTGGTTCTCCCTTCGGAGGTATGGGAGGACAGGCTAATCCAAACGCAGATCCTCCTTCGACCCAGCAGCTTCTTACGGCAGGCTGGGGTTATGCTATGATAGATCCTTCGAGTATTCAGGCTGACAATGGAGCCGGCTTAACAAAAGGTATTATAGGGCTAGTGAACAAGGGCCAGCCTCGTAAGCCTGATGATTGGGGTTCTCTGAGGGCCTGGGCCTGGGGCGCCGCACGCGGACTCGATTACCTTGAAACCGAACCTGCCGTTGATGCAAAGCATGTAGGTATTGAGGGTGTCTCACGTTATGGGAAAGCTGCACTTGTCACACTTGCTTTTGAGGACCGTTTTGCCATGGCATTGGTTGGTTCATCAGGTAAAGGAGGAGCTACGCTCCATCGCCGTAATTTTGGTGAAGCTGTAGAGAGCCTCACAGGAACAGGTGAATATCACTGGATGGCCGGGAATTATTTGAAATATGGAGCTGCTGAATCAACTTCAGGAGTTGGAAATGCCGGTCAGATGCATGTTGATTCTCATAGCCTGATTGCAATGTGTGCACCAAGGCTTACTTTCATCAGCTATGGAATACCTGAAAAGGGCGATGCAAAATGGCTCGACCAGAAAGGAAGCTACATGGCTGCAGTTGCCGCCGGAGTAGTATTTAAACTTCTCAATGTTAAAGATTTAGGGGTATCAAATGACTACAATAAAGAAATCATGCCTCCGGTAAATACAGGCTTGCTTGACGGAGAACTTGCATGGAGGCAGCACGATGGAGGACATACCGATGCACCAAATATGAAGTATTTCATTGAATGGGTTGACAATAAAATCAATTATCATCCCGGAACCCGTTGATATCTCCCTCTCTGCAAATTATCACTCTGGGAGAGAAGTAATCATCTATTAGAATAACTTCTGAAATAACAGAATATTAATTCAGGAATGATTTTAATAACCGATTGTGAACCTCTCCCTGTGGTGAGCAGATTTTTCAAGTTCGTCTATCATTGCTACAGCGTAATCCTGGACAGATATTTTACTCTCTCCTGTTCCGTTAACAATAAGATCATCTTTACCAAGACGAAACTTCCCGGTCCGTAATCCTGATTCAAGCATACCGGCCGGAGAAAAAAACACCCAGTCGATACTTTTTTCAGCCATCAGATCAATGAGATACACATCTGCCAGGGCCTTTACAGCAGGCAGGAATGATTCAGGCATTAATCCGGCATCCATAAGCCTTTTCCCCGGTGAAATAAAAAGTGACCCCGCTCCTCCTACAACAAGGAACCGTCTCACTCCCGATTTTTTGACTCCTTCAAGTATAGCCCTGTAGACCCTGGTTGTCTCTTCAGCAATATCCGGATTCTTCCAGCCCGGATTATAAGCACTTATCACAACATCAGCACCTTTACTCATAACTTTCACTGTTTCAGCAAAAGAAACATCACCTTGTTTTACGTCCAGATTTTTGTGCACTTTGGTTATCTTTTCAGGGTTGCGGACTACGGCGGTAACCTTATGACCGCGATCAAGCGCTTCATTAAGGATAGCTGAGCCTACAAAGCCGCTTGCTCCAATAAGTACTATTTTTTTCATATTTCAGATGTTTTTTTCAGACCTTATGGGCCCCAGTGCATGAGTAGTCCAAATTTAATTAAAATTTACCTTCTATGTTGTCATACGATTTAGGTTATCTTTAAATCAAAAATGTTAATCATAAAAACCATAGCCGGCATAAATATACGTTCGCTGATATCAGGCCTGATCATTCCGCTGATGTTCAATTTCATAGTATCCTCATGCGATAGTCCGGCCCGGAATAGAGGTTTGATCTCTTCCGGAATATCAGATTCAGCCATAGCAGGAATCCCTGATGAATACAAGTCGGTTGGTACAATGCTGGTTCTACCCAAAAATCCGGGTCCCGGGAAAGCGTTCCGTATTTTGGCTACCGGAGGGGAAAATATCCGGAAAGCGCAGATTATAGTCAGCGGTCCATTGGGTAGTATAAAATCCGTGAAAAATAAAATCGGGAAGGAATTGCCTTACTGGAGGATCGATGATTTTGCCGGGAGCCCTGCCGGTAAATATAAAGTCACTTTAATTGAGAATAATAAGGAGTCCCGTAATCTTGAGTTTACAATTTCTAAAGGGGATGTGAATCACCCTGATGGTGTTGTATGGAAGACCCTCCGGGGCTGGGACAGCGGTATGGAAGAAATATACTCTGCCTGGATAAACGCTTTATTTCAGGGCTACGACGAACAAGCTTCATGGTCTGCCCTCCATGAGGTCATACAGAATCAAAATCAGAATTTTCTCTACAACTGTCTCTCCATGGGGGAAGATGATCCTGACGGAAAAAACAAGTTGATCATGCAGCCTGATTGCGCTGATAATCCATTTTATCTGCGCGCATATTTTGCATGGAAACTTGGCCTCCCGTTTGGTTACCATGAATGCGACAGGGGCAATGTCGGACATAATCCCAAAGCCGGACGGTGGATCACAAATGGGACTTCCAGCTCGAAAACCAATCCGGTACTGGCATTCAATTCCTTCCTCAGAATGGTGATGAATGGTGTTCATTCAGGCACGGCCAGAACTGCACTGGATGATGAAAATTCTGATTATTATCCGGTCTCACTTGAGCGCGGGGACTTGCGTCCTGGTGTTGTTTTTGCTGATCCTTACGGACATACTCTGATCATTGTAAGCAGGATACCGCAAACCAATGACCATCCGGGATTGCTTCTTTCAGTAGATGCCCAACCAGATGGAACGGTAGGAATCAAACGGTTCTGGAAAGGGAATTTTCTGTTTAATACCTCCGGAGTAGTCGGGGAACCGGGATTTAAAGCTTTTCGTCCAATTTTAGTGCATGATGGTGTGCTATCCCTGATGAAAAACAAAGAATTGACCGCATCAGCAGGATTTGTTCCCTTTTCTCTTCAGCAGAGAAAGATGAAAACTGATGTCTTCTATCACACTATGGACCGATTAATCAATCCGAAGCCACTTGACCCTGAAGCAGCGCTGCTCGATCTTATCCAGGCCCTCCATGAACAGCTTTTGGTACGTGTAACTTCAGTAGCTAATGGTGAAGCATATCTAAAATTAAAGCCAGGTACTGTGATTCCAATGCCTTCAAGCGCCGCCGGAATTTTTCTGGCCGGTGGTCAATGGGAAAACTTTTCAACTCCAAACCGTGATTTACGGCTTTTGATAGCGATGGACGCGGTGCTCGACTTCCCTGACATGATTGTTCGTTCTCCCGGGGATTTTAATATCTCAAGACTTTTCTCTCCGGAACAGGTTAAGAAAAAGCTGCAATCAATACTGGATCAAAAGGTATCCGAACTTTCGATCAGTTATATCCGCTCAGATGGTTCTTCACAAAAACTGACATTGGGAGAAATACTTAAAAGAAGAGATGCCTTTGAGATGGCATACAATCCGAATGATGGTATCGAAATCCGTTGGGGGGCACCTGAAAACAGTAATGAAAGGGCCACGTGCCATCGTCACGCTCCTGCAAAACAACTCGAAACAATGCGGTCAGTGCGGACATGGTTCAGTAAACGGTTGCACCCTCCGACTTAATACACCCCCTCGCCCCCGCTTTGCGGGGCAGGCTCTTCGGGCACTCCCCCCGAGGGGGGAGAAAGTCACGAAATGGAAAAGTATTTTCTCCCCTTCCGGGGGAGATGTCGCGAAGCGACAGAGGGGGGTCTGGAAATCAGGAGTTTCTGTTTATTCTTTTCAGGAAAAAATATACAGGTATACCTGAAAAAATCAAGATCAAGCCTATTGCAGCTTCACGGGGCCTGGTTATAATGGTATTAAAAAACAGGCCGATACAAAACAGGATGAATATGGCCGGTACTATGGGATAACCCCATACTTTGTAGGGTCTGTTCACTTCCGGCATTCTGCGTCGCAAAATAAATACTCCAAGCGTAGTTGCTCCGTAAAAAATAAAAACTGCAAAAATAATCATATCAGTCAACTGATCGAAGGTACCTGAGAGAACCAGCACCGACGCCCATATTCCCTGCCACAAAAGCGAGTTGGATGGAACGCTGGCTTTGTTAATCTTTGCGATACCCGGGAAAAAAAGCTTTTCGCGGGCCATAGCATAATAGGGACGGGCTCCGGTAAGTATACTGGCATTGGTACATCCCAGGGTAGTGATAAGTATTAACAATGAGATAAACATAACCCCTCCTGTTCCCCAGAAAGTCCTGACCGCTTCTACCGCAGCAATCTGAGTGCCTGTTTCATGAATCTGCACGAGTTGGGGAATGGATAAAAGAGCCAGGTACGTCACATTAACCAGCAGATAAATAAATATCACAATAAAAACTCCTGTAACGATTCCTTTTGGGATGTTTCTTGTCGGGTCCTTTACCTCTCCTCCAATAAATCCAACTGAAACCCAACCCTGGTAAGCCCAGAAAGCAGCGAGCATAGCTGTATAAAAGGAAGAGAGAGTAACGGTACCGCTTGTCAAATCTTTTAAATTCATAAAATTTGCAGGTCTGGTTGTGATGCTGCCCAATCCAAATATGACAATTGTAAAAAGGCCGGTGAATACTAATAATATGATAGCTTTACTTACACCTGCTCCGCTTTTTAATCCGGAGATGTTCAGTCCTGTTAAAATTAAAATCAGCAGGATGGCAGCCAGCTTGACTCCGAAATCCTGAAAAGGGTAGAAAACGCCTCCTATTGTAAAATGTTGCAGGGAGCTGAAGACTCCGGGGATTGGGGTGATACTGTTCAGTGATTGTGCAAATACATAGGCAAGAGAGGATATCGTAGCAGTCTGTATAACTGTAAACAGGGACCAGCCATACATGAATGAAAAAAAACGGTTATAAATTTTCTTTAAATATATAAATTCACCTCCCGTATCGGCCAATAGTCCAGCAACTTCCGCATTACTTAACGCACCAAAGAGGGTGATAATTCCTCCGACTATCCATGCTATAATTATCCAGATGGAAGAATGAAGTTCCGCCGCCATTGGAGCAATCTTTTTATATACTCCTGATCCAATGATATTTGCAATCACAAAAATAATGACATAGCCCGTACCGAGTGTCCTGACCAAATTCCTGTGATTATTCATGACTAAGCTTTAGAGTTTAATGAACCTCCTAAAATTAAGAAATAAAAGGGCAATCACCTGGTTGCGGCCTTTACTTTACCTTAAAGCTTATTCTTTCTTCTTTGCAAATATATTGTATTGCCCATTTACCTGATTGTCCTGCCGGTGGTAACCCTCCACCAGGAAAGAGCCACTGCCCGGCCATATAGAAATTCTTCAGACCAGGGATGACAGGATTTAGATTATCCATGAGGTTTTTACTTGTTGGCATGAAACCTTCATAGGATCCTTTCCAAACACCTGTATAATCCACATCTGTTAATGGCGTGGCAACATCGCAGACCTCTATATTGGCAATAATTCCGGGATAACGCTTATCGAGAATGGCTTTTGCATCCTTTTCAATCAGTTCTTTTTCATTTTTGTATTCCCCGGGATCAATATCTTTCCACAATTCCCATGGAGAATCAAATCGCATAACTATGACTGATTTTCCTTCCGGCGCCATAGTTGGATCAAAACTATAGTTCATAAAGGAATAGCCTCTGTTGGTTCTGGTCCTTCCTATTTTCTGATCCTTAACCAGCCATGTCTCAACCGGAACTTCTGAATCTATTATTTTATTTATTCCAAATGATACCTGAACAATAGGGGTAAATAACTCCCAATTCTTATAGGCGTCTGATATCTTCCTGGTCAGATATTTTCCTCCGAGCATATTAAAAATGGTAGAATGTCCGTCAGCTGCGCTGATTACATAATCAGACATAATTTCAGTACCGTCGGAAAGAATTACCCCTTTTGCTGTGTTATTCTCCACTACTATCCTGGTGACCCTTGAATTTGTCCTCAGGTTACCCCCCAGATCGAGGTATCGGCTTGTCATCCGTTTTGCCATAGGTAAAGAACCACCGATCAGATAACCTGCATTCTTCTGGTTAAACCATGCGAACATCATAATAAATGCAAGTGCAGAGAAATCCCGAGATCCATAAATACTGTTGAAGAAGTATTTCAGTGACTCGTTGGTAAATCCCAACTTCCTGAAGTATTCATCACAGCTTTTGCGACCATATTTCATAAAGAGCATCATAACAGGCATCATACTGAACAGTGATGTGATTGTTTGTCCTAATTTTCTTAATCCGGGCGGATCTGAATAGGGTTGAAGAAAAGCGGACTTCCTCATATCTGTGCACATCTTTTTTATCTTTTTTGTATCCTCCGGGGCAAGATTACACAGATACTCTTCCCATTTGTTAAGATCGGTATAGATAATAAACTCCCTGCCATCATCGGCAAATAGCTTTGTATGCACTTCATGATCAATTATTTCTACATTATCATTCAGTACATTGGTCTCTCTCCAGATATTGTTGAAAGGACCTTTCCTCGTGCCTACAAGCCAATGAAGACAGTAATCAAACCTGTAACCTTTTCGATCCCAGGCTGTGCATTGTCCTCCGGTAATAGAATGCATCTCTATAATTTCTGCATCAAAGCCATTTAGTTTTGCATATATTCCAGCAGAAAGTCCGGCAATACCACCCCCAATAATTACGATTTTTTTAGCCATTGTGTAAAGTTTTTTGAATTCCTGAAATCAATATAAGTTTTATTAGTTTCTGCCAAAAGAAACTTATATATGATTGAATTCATAATGAAAATCGGTGTATTGAGGAACCAGGCCGGTGAATAAAATAAAACGTGTCAATTACTGCGACATTTAAAAGTAACAGTATTGAATTCAGATATTATTTTATGAAATGCCATCCGACATATAGATTAAGAACATTATTTTTAACATTTACCCTGGGTATAAATGATGGAATTGTACCTGTATTAGTGGTGCCCAGGTTCTTGTACAGATTCCCCAGACTTAGGTTATACCTTCCCCCTACCAGCAGTCCCTTAAAAGGGTGAATTTCCAAGCCGCCTGCCAGACCATAGTCGAATTTATTGTAATAATCCATAAGCTTACCATAACCGTTTGAGCTGCTACTGCTTTCCGAAGCTTTTGAATTAATAAGGAAAGCCATCTGGGCACCCAGCTGAATCTGAAAAAACCTAGTAATATTAATCGTGGTCAATTGTGGCAACATAATATAGTCGAGATTAACATTTCCTGTATTTGTATTCGTATCAAAATTATAACCTTGTCTTGAATATACTATTTCTGAACGATAACCGAAAAGGCCTTTTGATTTTGGTGCCATAAATATGCCAAATGCATATCCGGTATTGGAGCTGTTGTTCAGTGAAGAAACGTTGGTAATATTAGCAAAGTTTATCCCTCCTTTCAATCCGATCTGAGCCCAAAGGTTCAGTGGAATTAATGCCAAAACTAGTAGCAGTGACTTTTTCATGACGCTTACAGATTAATTCATATAATTTATTTTTATCATACTCATACTCTCAATCGCTATAGCAAAAAAGATGATTTTACTTACTATCCTTCAAACTGAATATTTCTCAATCCTGTTGATTAGCGATAAACATTTAAAAGGAAAATATGTTCAGCGTAACACCAAAGGGCTCTTCAAATGAATGCAACCTTCAACCTTAAGAGGTAATATTAAATAAAAATCCCCTGAATATTAAATATTTCAGGGGATCTGGTTTTTAGGTATAGGAGTGGGTTAGTTTTTGATAAATTTTTTTGTGACCAGTATTTCCTTGTCCTTGATCAGCATTACATATACTCCGGATTTGCTGCCTGACAGATCAAACTGCTTTAAAGTCTCTTCTTTTGATAATGGACCATTATAAACCTGTTTCCCGGCCATATCGGTAATTACTATTTCACTTTTTTCATTTAAAAGAGGAGTTAATAATTCAATCGAAAAATGACCATCATTTGGATTTGGATACAGTTTAACAATATCCGAATTAGCATCGTACTTAACTCTGGATCCCACCACAAATTCAATTGGTGTTGAAATTGTTGTATCGTTTAAATTATCTGTGGCAATTGCCGTTATCGAATAGCTTCCGGCAGCAACATCTTTCCACGTATATGTATAAGGAGCTGAGGTCAATTCGACAAGTTTGACCATACCGTTATAGAATTCAACTTTATTTACGGTACCATCAGGATCAGAAGCAATAGCATCAATTGTAATTGTGGAAAGATTATCATATACAATGCCTTTTCGCGGATTAGAAATCTTTACTATTGGGTGCCTGTTTGCAGTAGGTTTGTCACTTATAACAGAAACTGCAATGGCAGGTGATGTGGTTTTCATGCTCAGGTTGTCAGTAGCAATGGCAGTTAACGAATAAGTACCTGCAGCAACATTGTTCCAGGTAAATGTATATGGAGCAGCAGACTTTGATCCCAGCCTGGTGCTGCCACTGTAGAATTCAACGATACCTATGGAACCGTCAGCATCTGAAGCACTGGCAGTAATCGTGATACTTGATAAAGCTGTAAATGAGCTATTGGTAACAGGGGAAGTTATTACAGCAGTAGGTGCAATATTAATACGATTATTGCTTACTGCCTGATTGCTTATGCTTGCAGCTATTCCTCCTGATGTTGTCTGTAACGGATTAGTAGAAGGAAGAGTATATGTGACAGTCACAACATCGCCGCTAACGACGGGACTTGCCAGAGTCAACTTGACCTGAGTACCTGAAACAGCAACCGCTGTAACAGTTCTGACCACAGAATTTACGCGGACAGAAAAAGCAGAAGCAACCGGAACAATATTCGCCAGAGTCATATTATAAGTCATTGCCAGCAAAGAAGGTGTAGCATTTGCTACAACGGAATTTTGATAAACCGGGATTGCTGCCGGGATTACTGCTGTGGAACCACTTTCATAGGCTCCTATACTCGGTGGAATATTTAATGTCTTACCCTAGTAGTCAGTTGTCAAACCGGCCAGAGTCATACCTTTTCCAATTGCCGGAGATGTGGCCTGCAAATGAAAATCTGTAGAAGAAACAAATAAAGGATCGCTTTTAATGCCCCCATCATTCGTAACGCTTGTTGGTGTAAAGCCTGACGTTAAAAGATTATTGCTATTCCCGTTTCCGTAAAGAATGTTTTTCTGAATTGTCAGACCTGATAATGTACCAGGAGTTGCTCTGTAATAAGCACCGAATGGTGCCGCAGTAAATCCAACGATTATATTATTCTGGATTCTAACGTTAGTACAGGTGTTTGTGGTTGGTAAAAATATAGCCAGCTCTCCGGGGTTATTTGTCGCACCCTGATAGGTGGAAAAATCATTATTCCATATATTTATATTATTCACGGTACCTGTAAATGCTGACCCTCCACCAATTACAATAGCACATCCATGAGCAACGTATGTGCTCGATCCGAGTGGTGCCGTTTGTGATTGCCAATTAAAATACAGATTTTGGAATATGTTATTGTAAATCCAAACACCGTCAATAGAACCTGACGTTCCGTTAGAACAAAAATATATACCTCTGTCAATGTTTTTGAATGTATTATTGAAGATATAGATGTCGTTCATGGTCTCTTCAAACTGCAAACCGAGAGCTGAATTTGAAGAAGGATCAGAAGGTATGTCTTCTTCATCATAACCTACCGTATTTCCATAAAATTTAAGTCCAAACTCATAAGTACCTTTAACGCACGTGGACAAGTCAACCTGACCCCTGATGATGTTATCATATATCTCCATCCCGTTACCTGTGGTCTTATCACTATCCCAACATTCGATTACGAAAGGATAATAATTGCCCCCGGTTACTGTACGTGGCCCGGTAAGATTACAGTCATATATTTTTAAACCATTAACCCCTTCCCAAACTTTCAACCCTAAACCAGCATCCGCTCTTGATGTGTTATTCAAAGTATTGTCATAAAATAAAAATCCTGTTTGATAATGTAATGACACAGACTCGGTTCTTCGGGTACTATTACATTGAGAATTATTAGTGATTATGCAATTAAGGATACTATTACCCGTGAAGTTTCCGCTTCCACAAAAGCGTATACCCTGAGTTGCAAAATCAACTATTGTACAATTATAAATACTAACATTACTACGATTGTAAACAACAATAGCTTTATCTCCTGTTAAAGCGTCTCCATCCAATTTAATTCCGCTTATATGTTGTCCGGTATTTGTGCCACCAGATAACATAATAAGTGCGACATTCATATCACTTCCTCCTACATAGTGACTTTTTATTATTGAGGTTGCTCCAACACCTTCTATGCTTACCCCGACTGCTAAAACACACTGATTTGTTTCGAGGTAAGTACCGGCATTGACATGGATTATATCACCGGAGGCAGTTGCCTTTGAACAGGCATACGCAAGTGTTTTCCATGGAGAGCTACTTGATCCGGTATTGGAATCATTTCCCGCAGGATCAATATAATAGGTAGCTCCTGAAAGGGTTAAATTAAGCAATAGCAATACAAGTACAGATGATAATCTCATAGTAATACGCTTTTGACGAATAACTGCTAATTATTGACCAACACAGATATTTAAACGTCTAACCCGTATTATTGTTACACTAAAATAAATGAATTTCAGTTTTTTTTTAAAAATAAGGGAGTTAGCTCTCAGAAATTATTGAGCGCCAATATTCTGCATAGTTTTCGCTGATTGGGAAAGATTAGTAATAATTCTCAGGATATCCGTTTTTAGTTCTGAATGCAAGATTAAGAAGCTATATTTTAGCTGGTATTCAATTTGGAATTTTGCAACAAAACCTGTATTTACTTTGTTTTATTATTTAGATTTAATAAAGCAATGGAATATGCATGATTTTTTATGCCCGAAATGTAAAGAGCACATCCGTGTGGGTGAAAATATCATCTTCAAAGTGAAAAACAGTAAGAAACAATCTGCGCTGCTTCTCTTAAGTCCGCAGATAGGAAATTATACCAGCCATAAGCACCCTGCATTCGAGATTCAAACGGGTGAGTCCCTTGAATTTTATTGCCCACTGTGCAATGCTTCACTAATTTCAGATATCCATAAAAATCTTGCTCATGTTATCCTGCGGGATGACAAAGGGAAAAGTACTAACGTCTATTTTTCTCAGATCGTAGGAGAACATAGTACATTTACAACAGACGGAGATTCAGTAAATGTTGCTGGTGAAGATGCCGGGAGGTATACCTATTTCAAAATCGGCGAAAAATTCAAAAAGTACTTTTAAGGATTCAATGAGCGTCGATCCTGTCGTTAATCAACATTCGTCAATCAATTTAAATGAAAACTTATAAGTAGCAACTTAGGTTAAATAGTCAAGCTCAATTAAGAACCAGTTCCTGCTCATTTACGTTCCAGCCTGAGATTTTGACTGTTGGCGTTTTGGCATTAAGTTTTACCAGAGGACAGCTTACAGTGGCAATAATGGATTCTGAAGGTGCCAGCGTAAAATAACTCGCTGACCAGTAGCTTGGCAATACCTCTTCTCCATCAGATATCAATTGCGGACGAATAAAGAAAGCCAACTTATTGGTTGTATTGGTGATCTGAATTGTCCAGCTGTTTTCATTTTTATCCTTTGTCCTGGTCAGAACTTTAGTCTGCAATTGTGGTTTTCGGCATTTCATTCAACGATTTATAATCCCCTTCATTCGATAGCCAGTATACATTATGTGAGATTACTTTCCCGTGAATGTTTTTAAATTCAGTACTACAAAATTCACTCCCTTTACACCTGTTAATACTGAAGATAAAGAAGTTGTCTCTTTCACATCTGTTGCCGAAAGACTTATATTCTTTTCTTCATGGAATAATGATTTGGAATCCAGATTGAAAAGATCGACCTGGCAACCAGTCCAGGTACCGGTTGATAAGTCCTGTTAATTACCAGTACCTTTAAATCATTCAGATTCAGCTGAATATGAACCGGCTCACAAGCATTCTGCATAAAATAATAACCTGCATTTGGCATAAGGAACCAGTCATATACCTGCCAGACCACACTTGGGAATGCAGCATTCAGTTTCCACAGCATCACACCGCCGATATCATTGAGTTTATGTCCTGCAGCTTCAAAAATCCCCTGATAACCAATGGCATTCATCAACTGCATTTTATTACAGAAATCCTCCATACTTGTAGGTTCACCATATCTTTTTACCATCTCTTTATAATACAGATCCCATCTGCCATTTCCTGTTGCAGCATCATGATAACCCCAGGTATTGTTTAAAGGGAAAGGCAACTTATTATCCCAGACCAGATCAGGAATAATTTTTGACATAATATTATATGGCGGTTGTGAAGGAATTCCGGTTTCATCTTTAAATACCCAGTCCTTGCCTGCTATGGCTTTTTTATAATAAACTATCGGATCCTGCCATGTATAAGGACCCCCGCTGTAAACACCCGAAGGCAGATTATCGGGCCATGATCCGTTCCATCCTGCAGGTAGCTTTGCAAATCCTGATGAACTTGGAATATATGGTCTGGTCCCATCAAGAGTTATAATACTTTCTCTCATCACATCATAAAGTTCTTTTCGGCATGACCTTCATTACCTCCTGTCCAGACCAGCAGGCTCGGATGATTCCTTATACGCAGAATTGTACTTTTAACGTTTTTATTAAAAACATTACCTTCAAGCGGCCAGTCCGGCGATCCTTTGAATTCACCCTGTGTATCTCCGGTAATCCAGAAATCTGACCATACCAATAATCCATACCTGTCAGCTGCTTCAAAGAACTCATCACAGGGAGTTACTCCTCCTCCCCAGATTCTGACCAGATTTATATTTGAGTTTCGGCATAGATGCATTTCATAATCATATCTTATCGAATCACGGTTCAGCATCATATCAGGAACCCAGGCTCCTCCGGTCAGATGAACGCGTTTTCCATTTACATAAAAATCGCGGCGATAAGATACCATTTACATCTACTGCTTTTGTACTTACTGTCCGGATACCAAACATAAAAGATGTATCATCGGAGATCCCTGAATTGTTGCTGTACTGCAATCTTATCCGGTAAAGGTTTGGTTTACCATATCCATTTGGCCACCATAAGACAGGATTTAAAAATATTGAGTTCTTTTGTATTTTCTCCATTGAGATCAACATTGACTGAACCATTTTTTGGTATTACAACACTTTTTGAAAACTGCACTGTTTTACCTTTAAAATTTTCAGGAGTGATTGTAACCGTCAGTTTTCCGTTATCGTCTGACTGGTTGTGATTTAGTAATTTAAGATTCAGAGATAGTCTGGCTATTGTTGTATCAGGAAGTTTTGGAAGTTCGGTAACCAGTTTCGGATCTGCTATTGTTACTCCTCCTGATGTTCTCAGATAAACCGGAAGCCAGATGCCAATATTACGGTCTCTTACAGGTGGGATCCAATCCCAGCCAACAGAACAAAGCATTGTTACATTCTTGCCAATATCTCCTGTGGGGCCACCATTTTGATAAAAATCACCAAGGGCTTTCAACTGCTCGGTAGAAGGTAATCCGGGAAAATCGAGCGGATAGATTTTTACTGCCAGCACATTGTCCGCACCTGGCTTTATCAGCTTGCTGATATCAAGACTGTATTCAGCAAACATTCCTGCCATCTGTGTAGAATCAGTAATCTGTTTACCGTTGAGCCATACAGCAGCCCGATAGTTTATACCTTTGAATATCAGCTGAAAATGACGACCATTATCAGCTATCGGAACTTTAAAAACCGTACGGTACCAGTAAGGCTTATTCCATGGATTGGGATTGTTGGGCAGGTGGCTGAATTGCTCAAGATTATACTTTTTATTAAATTCATCAGATGCATCCGGGATCAGCATATTGTTCATCCCGGAATAAGGATCAGGATAAATTTTATTGGCAACAAGTCCTGTAAGAACCGTAGATGGCACCTTTACCGGGAACCAGTAAACTTTTGACTTATATTCCACTGTTGAAATCTCCTCCCCTGAGGAGGGAATCAAAACAGATGACTGCAATTCGAATCTTGTAAGTTTTATTTGTTTTACTGCACTGTTCTGAGAAAAAACCGGAGTTACAGAAACATATAAAGTTATCAAAATAAAAGTTACTGGATAAAAGTGTTTTTTCATGATTTATCTTAATGTTTCTCAATCACAACTATTTCCGGCTTTTCCGCTTCTGAATATCTGACAAAATAAACTCCTCCTGAGAGATTCTTGAGATTTGCTTCAAGTTTAAAGTTGCCGGTTTTTTTTACTGTTTCTGAGAATACCTTTTCTCCCCGGGTGTCATAAATATTAACCGTCATTGGAGAGTTGTGTATACCAATGAATTGCAAATTAATATTCCCGGCCGAGGGATTAGGATAAATCAATAGTCCAGGCTGAATCGGTTTCTCACCTTGTGAAGATTGTGTTGTCTGAAGAATAGTTACTTTCCATTTTTTTTTTATCAGACTATCCTTCGAAATAATGTTATATACTACCGGAACAGAAAAATCAACAAAACTTATATCACTTACCTGTTTCTGGTTACCAATATAGGCATAAGAATTCTCGGATGTCGAGAATGAGGGTCTTAATGAATCTTTCAACATTCCCTCACTGATTTCAGCCTTTATTGTATGATTTCTCGTGTCAATTAGAACCGGTTTTGTCTGACCCGGAATTGAAAAAGACAAGAAATTACAATCGGAATTTTTTGCATTACGCACATACACCGTCCATTCTTTTATTTTATTCCGGTTTTCGGCATAAACCTTGTAGGTCAGAGGATTATTAAAGTTGTTTATCGAACTTTTACTTACCTGCAATTTACCTGCAACTTTTGCATATGCTCCCGGAGAAAGTGAATAGGCAGCTATAAGTGAGCTTTTATCAGTTCCGTAAGGCATCACTACCGAAATCCTCGAATTGTCATAATCTATTGCAGAGGATTCTTGTCCAGCCAGGCTGAATGATTCAATATCAGCATATTCTGATCCTTTATGCCAATGTATAGGATGAAGAAGGATTATGACCCTGTCCCCTGCCTGCAACTGATTAAGATCAAGCATTCCAATATTCCACCTTACTCCATTTATTTTAGTCGCATCAGAGAATGATTTGTTATTATTCAGAAAATATGCTTCATACTCCAGACCAAAATCAGTAAGCTTTCCTTTTATAATCTCAATTGACTTCTCCCCAATCGGAACCGTAATATTATTTTCGAAATTTGGCACAACCGGTAAGGTACATTCCTCAAAAAAATAATAGTTAAGATAATGATAAATCTTACAGTAATTTGATCCATGAGACGCTGTGCCAACAATATTTATTCCATTTGATCTGAGCCATTTCAGTTCCCTGTGTAAGAATGTGACAGGATTTATATTATAAATCAACTGCAAGGTAACCAGATCATTATGCCAGCCTATTTCGAAATGTTTCTCATTCTGCATCTTCTTTAAAATAGGAATAATACTCTCTGAATGAACAGCCATATTATTTGAATTAGCCAGATAATACGGAGCAGAATGCAAAATGAAATATGTGGAACGGAATCCGAGTTTAGTTTCCACATCTGAAAACTGATAAGCTAAATTCAGGTCATTGTCAACATCATGCCGTAATCCAATAAGGATTTTTTTGCTATTGAATGTCTTTCGGAATTCATTCAGGGGCAGAACAATATATTTACTGGTATCAGACACTTTTTTAAGAAATGAAGCATATTTCTCCCATGTAAAATTTGTATCAGGTTCCGCAATCAGAGCATTCCTCTTTTTCATTTCAAGAGTAGTATCTTGTTTCAGGTCGAACTTCTTTGGGACTATATTCAGTACGGCAGGTTCGTTTTTCTGACCTGAGAGCGAGGTGATAAAAAAGAACAAGACAAGAAATATGTTAAATACTTTCGGTAAGACTCTGTCAATTCTAAGAATCATATTCCATAATTTATTATAGTGTTTCCGAAGAAGAATCTGCAAAAATATATTATAGAAACCTATTTAAGTAACTTTTTTATATTATATAATTTATTCAGGGCTTCAACCGGAGTAAGATTATCTATATCTATTTCCAGTATCTCATCACGGATCTGTTTTAGCACAGGATCATCTAGCTGAAAAATACTCAGTTGCATTCCTTCCCTGTGGCCTGCCAATTCGGCTATTGGCTTTGTAAGTTCTTTCTTATCGTGACTCTGTTCCAGTTCCTTAAGAATTTCATCTGCACGGTTAACTACACTTCGGGGCATGCCTGCCATTCTGGCGACATGAATCCCAAAACTATGCTCGCTCCCACCTCTCTTAAGCTTCCGCAGAAAAATAACTTTATTATTAAGTTCTTTAATTGAAACATTATAGTTTTTCACTCTCGAAAAGGAGTTTTCCATTTCATTAAGTTCATGATAATGAGTGGCAAACAATGTCTTTGCTCTGAACTTATTTTCATGCAGGTATTCAACCATTGCCCATGCAATGGAGATGCCGTCGTAGGTGCTTGTCCCTCTTCCAATTTCATCCAGAAGTACAAGACTGCGATCAGAGAGGTTATTCAGGATACTGGCAGTTTCATTCATCTCGACCATAAACGTTGACTCACCCAGACTGATATTGTCCGACGCTCCGACCCTGGTAAATATTTTGTCGACCATACCAATATTAGCAGCCCTGGCAGGAACAAAACAACCCGTTTGAGCCATAAGGACTATAAGCGCTGTTTGTCGTAAAAGGGCAGACTTTCCTGACATATTAGGTCCGGTAAGTATAATAATCTGCTGATCTTCAGTATCAAGTACCAGGTCATTTGGTACATATGACTCTCCTACGGCCAATTGTTTTTCGATAACCGGATGGCGGCCCTCAGTAATATCCAGTATTCTGGAATCATTAAGTACTGGCCTTATATAATTGTTTTCTTCGGAAATAACTGCAAATGATTGCAAACAATCAAGTCTTGCGATCAGGGTTGAGTTCAGCTGTATTGGCGGGATATATTCCAGGATAGCTAAAACAAGATCACTAAAAAGTTTAGTCTCCAGGGAGATAATCTTTTCTTCAGCTCCGAGGATCTTGCTTTCATATTCTTTAAGCTCTTCAGTTATATAACGCTCTGCACTCACAAGGGTCTGTTTTCTGATCCATTCAGGAGGAACTTTATCTTTATGGGTATTTCGTACTTCGATATAATAGCCAAAAACATTGTTAAAGCTTACCTTAAGTGAAGTAATACCTGTCCGTTCGCTCTCGCGTGCCTGCAATTCTGCGAGATAATCCTTACCACTATATAATATTTTTCGTAACTCATCAAGCTCCTCAGATATTCCTTTGGCTATTGCATTTCCCTTATTAAGTTGAACGGGAGGATCATTATTAAGTTCCCGGTCAATTTTATCGGCTATTGACTTGCAGGGATTCAATTGCTCTGCAATCTTAATAAGTGGAGTGCATCCGCTTTTATTGCACAACTCACGGAGTGGTTCAATAGCTTTAAGAGCTCTCTTCAGCTGTACCACTTCCCTTGGGTTTATCCTGTTTACGGCAACTTTGGAAATGAGTCTCTCCAGGTCACCTATATGACGGATCAGTTCTGCAATTTCCTCTTTCGATTCGCAGTTCTCAACAAAATACTGCACAACATCAAGCCTCTCATTGACAGGTTGAATATCTTTCAACGGGAGAGAGATCCACCTCTTTAATAATCTTCCGCCCATTGGGGAGATGGTTCGATCCATGACGTCGATCAGAGTTCTTGCTCCTTCGTATGGAGAGTGAAATAGTTCAAGGTTCTTAACGGTAAATTTGTCGAGCCATACATACCTGTTCTCTTCAATCCTTGCCAGGTTCGTAATATGTCCAAGTTGTTCGTGCTGAGTGATATCCAGATAATATAGAATTGCACCTGCGGCAATTATCCCGAAATTAAGATTCTGAACCCCGAATCCTTTTAGGGAACTGGTTTCAAACTGTTTCAGTAATCTGTCATTTGCTGCTTCCCCGGTAAAGATCCAGTCATCCAATTTAAAGGTATAGAACTTCGGACCGAAATAATCAAGAAATATATCTTTTTTGCTTTTTTCAAAGAGTACCTCCTTAGGCTGGAAATTACTAAGCATCTGATCAATATATTCAACCGTACCTTCCGAAATAAGAAACTCTCCTGTGGAGATGTCAAGAAATGCAACACCTGCAATCTTTTTTATCAATATGTACCGCGGCAAGGAAGTTGTTCTCTTTGTGATTTAAAACATTCTCGTTAAGTGATACACCTGGAGTCACCAGCTCAATTATTCCTCTTTTAACAATTTTCTTTGTAAGCTTTGGATCTTCAAGCTGTTCACAGATTGCCACCCGTTGGCCTGCTCTTACCAGGCGAGGCAGATATGTGTCGAGAGCATGATAAGGAAACCCGGCAAGTTCAACAAATGAAGCCGATCCGTTTGCACGTCGTGTAAGAGTTATCCCAAGTATTTCGGAAGTTCTGATTGCATCTTCTCCGAAAGTTTCATAAAAATCACCTACTCTGAAAAGTAATATCGCATCAGGATGTTTAGTCTTGATGTTGTAATACTGCTTCATTAACGGCGTTTCTACATACTTCTGGAAATCAGACATCTATAAAGTTTAATAATATATTATCTTTCCAAGCACAAGTAATTACCAGCAAAGATACATAGCCGGTAATATTAATGAAATAGTTTTTAAAATTAATTATCATCTTGAAGAGAATTCTTATTAATATATTCTCTGTGGTTCTGTGTAACAAAAATTGAAGAACTTACACAGAGAGCCACAGAGAAGACACAGAGAGCCACAGAGAACTGAATTGAACTTCTTGAAGTAAGTTGTATCATAGATTAATTGAATATCATAATAAATCTCATTGAATCGTTCAATGTGTTTTTATACCTTGCCAAGACAAAATTGAGTGTTTTATAAGGTGATTAATATGAAAAAAGTCTTAATTCTGGGAGCAGGTATGGTGGTAAAGCCTATGGTGGAATATCTGCTCAAAAATAAAATTGGTCTGATGATTGCATCTCCGATGAAAGAAAGGGCCGATGAAATGATCAATGGAAATCCACTGGGATCTTCACTCGACTGGTCGATGGATGACCCTGCAATGCTTGAAAAGCTTGTTTCCGAATATGATATAACAGTAAGTCTTCTGCCTTACCGGTATCATTCAGATGTTGCAGTGGTTTGTCTCAGGTATGGGAAATCTCTTGTTACTACATCATATGTTCAGCCCGGCATGGTTGATCTTAGTGACGCTGCTAAAAATGCCGGAGTCTTATTCCTGAATGAGATTGGCCTGGATCCTGGAATAGATCATATGTCAGCAATGAGAATTATTGATCATATACATAATAAAGGTGGAAAAGTGGATGAGTTTTATTCACTTTGCGGAGCGCTGCCGGCTCCTGAGTCTGCAAATAATCCCCTGAAATATAAGTTCTCATGGAGTCCAAAAGGTGTTATCCTCGCCAGCAGGAACAGTGCATTGTATCTGAAAAAAGGACGAAGAGTCCAAATAGAACCTTCTGATCTCTTTAAAGACAGATTTAATTACAATTTCCCGGGTATCGGGGATCTCGATGTTTATCCAAACAGGGATTCAACTAACTATATTGATATTTATGGCATCCCCGAAACAAAAACCATGTACCGGGGTACATTCAGGTACAAAGGATGGTGTGAAGCATTGGATTCAATGAAGAGTCTTAATATGCTCGCTGATACCGTACAGGATTATCAGGGGAAAAGCTATGCAGGATTCCTGGCAGAAAGGAGTGGATTAGAAGTCAGGGATCTTAAGAATAATTTAGCATTAAAGCTCGGAGTTTCAATTAAATCTGTGACTATCCAATCACTTGACTATCTTGGTTTTTTCAGCGATGAAAAACTTCAGTATCACGAGACAACCCCTTTTGAAATCACATCTGACAGAATGATAAAAAAAATGTTATTATCTGATAATGAACGCGATATGGTTATTTTGCAGCATATCTTTCTTGCTTCTTATCCCGATGGAAAGAAGGAGGTCATTAAATCTTCGATGCTCGATTTCGGATCACCCTCAACAAATACATCCATTGCCAGAACGGTTGCACTTCCTGCTGCTATTGCAGTTAAAATGATACTTGAAGAGAAAATTGAAATCAAAGGTGTACACAGACCAGTTATTCCCCAGATTTACAATCCTGTTCTTGATGAATTAAAGACTCTTGGTATTGAGATGAAGGAGGAATACGGATTGCCGGAGAGTGAGATGATTTCATAAACTGGTTGTAGGGACGTTGCATGCAACGTCCCTATTTCAGATAAAACTCCTTCGTAAGATTGATATACTCTTCAGTGAATTCATGTCTTCTCCCATGTTCAATGGTAAGGAAGCTTTCTGAAGGTTTTTTCTGAATTTTGCTGAATTTCAATATCAGCCTTCTGATATCAGAAGATGGCAATGGCCTTATTTTTAGTATGCTATTACAAAATAATCCGTATTTATATGCCTCAGCTATAAAAATATTTCCTTCAACATAAGGCATTACTAACTGAAGCCGCCCTTCATCTTCAAGTAACCTTTTAGTGCCCTCCAGTATTTCCTCAGAGGTTAATGAGTCATTATGCCGTGTAAATGATTTTCGAAGATCAGGACTTTTCAGGGAATCGGAAAAAAATGGTGGATTTGTTACGATCAGGTCGAATTTTCCCTTGCCGTCAATAAAGTTTTGAAGGCTGGTATTCTCTACTTTTATCCTGTTATGCCAATCACTCCGGCTGACATTTTCACAGGTCTGGATGTAAGATTCATAGTCGGGCTCTATGGCGGTTATTTCAGCATCACATCTTTGGGCAAGCATTATCGAGATAATCCCGGTGCCCGACCCTATATCCAGAATTCTTTTTACACCTGCGATATCAGTACAGGCACCAAGCAGCACGCTGTCTGTACCAACTTTAAAAGCTGACTTATCCTGGTAAATTGTAAATTTTTTAAAACTAAAATAATTATTAGCCATAATCAGAACTTTTCATTCACACCGAGACCAAAAAGTGCAAAATCATATTTCACAGGATCTGCCGGATCAAATTCCCGCAGGATTTCTGTAAGTTCTTCTACTGCCTTCCAGTCATTCATTTTTCTTGTTAAAAGCCCGAGATGTCTTGCAGAATTACCCGAATGAAGATCTAACGGAATAAAAAGCAATGAAGGATCAATCTTTTCCCAGATGCCAAAATCCACACCAAAATTATCTTTGCGTACCATCCATCTTAGAAACATATTTAATCTTTTTCCAGCCGCTCCACCTGTCACATCTGCAAAATGTTTTTCATTTCTTGATTCATGAGGAAGAGAAAAGAATGTGGAACGCAGGTTTGACAAGCCCTCTTTAATTGAACCTGACGTTTTCATTCCTTCAAGCAAAACATCTTCCATTGTATTGAAGTTGGAATATATATGTCTTAATGCTCTGAGGAAATATACACAATCAGTTCCATTAAATGTTCTGTGAACAAACCTGGAAAACCTTGAAAGTTCATTTTCATTGGCTGCCATTATAAACTCATGAGGAGAGTTATCCATCATCCCCAGCATTAACCTGCTGCTTCTGAGAATGAGGTCCCTGCGACCCCAGGCTATTGCAGCTGTAAGAAAACCTGATATCTCCCTGTCGCAGTTGTCAGAGTAACTGTGAGGGATAGAAATCGGATCACACTCTATAAAAGAAGGATTATTATACTGAAGATATTTTTCTTCAAGAAATGCCTTTATGTCAATTGCAGAAATGCCGTTGTATGATTTCTTAAGACTCATTTACAATAAGTCCGTCTTTAATCTGAAGAATCCTGTCCGACATGGATGCCAGCTGGCGGTCGTGGGTTACTATAATAATAGTCTGGCCAAACGTATCCCTGAGCTTAAAGAAAAGCTTATGAAGTTCATTTTTATTCTCTGTATCGAGATTACCCGATGGCTCATCAGCCAGAATGACTGAAGGATTATTTACCAGGGCACGGGCAACAGCAACGCGCTGTTGTTCCCCTCCGCTTAGTTCTGAAGGTTTATGATCGAGCCTGTCAGCCAGATTAAGAAATCCAAGAAGTTCAGAGGCTTTTTTTTCAGCCTCAGTTTTACTTTTTCCGGCTATATATGCAGGGATACAAACATTTTCCAGGGCTGTGAATTCAGGAAGCAACTGATGAAACTGAAATACAAATCCGATATTGTTATTCCGGAAGGCTGCCAGAGTCCTCCCTTTAAGACGGCTTATATCAGAATCGTTATAAAAAATTGTACCGCCGTCGGGGCGGTCAAGTGTTCCGATTATCTGTAAAAGAGTCGTTTTGCCCGCACCACTGGCACCTACGATGGAGACCACTTCCTTTTCTTCAATCCGGATATCAATTCCTTTAAGAACCTTAAGGTTTCCGTATGCTTTTGTAATACCGGTTGTCCTGATCATAATGTTCTTTGAAGGTAGACTGAATTAGTAAATCATTTGTTGCTAGTCACTCACCTCTTGTGTAATATCCGTCAGAAATGTCGTTGGTGTCTTTCCTGAGATTATCTTTAACTTCCTTTTCGTCTTTCCCGATATTATCTTTGGCTTTGGTTTCATCTGTCGGGATATTCCCTTTTGCTTCATTCCCGGCATTTTGGATGTTTTCTTTTATCTCATTTACATCATTATGAATGTTATATGTTACATCATTCATATTCTGCCGGACTTCTGAAGTAACATCATTCATATCGTTCTTAATGGAATCCGAAACTTCATTCATATCCCTGTTAATTTTATCCGAAAAAGAGGTTACATCTCTCTTCACCGACTCAGTAACATCATTCATATCATTCCTGATATCCTGGGTACTGGTTTCAATCTCTCTCCTTATCTCATCAGTAGCCTTCTTAAAGTCCCGCATTCCTTTTCCCAGGGTCTTGGCAATATCCGGCAACTTTTCGGCACCAAAAAGAAGCAGGGCTACAATGATGATAACAAATATTTCCTGTCCGCTCATAACAATTTGTAATAAATGTTCCTCCCATATGACGAGGCAAAGTTAGAAAAGTTTAATGATATTCATATAGATTAAATTTCCATTGAAAATAATAAAGGGCAGGCTTAAATGGAACAGAGTAATTTAAGATTGGTGGTAAAAAAAGGGTGTCCTTCTGAGACACCCTGGTTTATTATTTTTTCAGGAATCTAGGCTTTTATCTTAGCTTTGGGTTCTTCATCAATGTTGCTCTTTGGAGTTGTATCATACATCAACGCCGTTGCGACGAAGACAGATGAATATACTCCGGTTCCGATGCCCACCAGAAGAGCAAACATAAATCCACGGATAACTGCACCACCGAAAATGAACATTGCAACAATCGTGAGTATCACAGTTAAAGTTGTATTTATTGTCCGGCTCAGTGTTGAGTTTATAGCCATATTCAGAACCTCTTTCAATGGTCGTTTACGATACAATGGTATATATTCCCTCAGTCGGTCGAATACTATCACAGTATCGTTCACAGAGAACCCGATAACAGTAAGGATTGCCGCTATAAAAGCCTGGTCAATTTCCATCGAGAAAGGCATGAGACCCCAGAAGATTGAATAAACTCCAATGACAAGCAGAGTATCATGGGCTAATGACATAACTGCCCCGAAACCATACTGCCAGTAACGGAACCTCATGAAGATATATAGGAAAATAAGTATGAGTGCTACACCTACTGCATAGAATGCGTTGATTTTAATATCAGCCGCAACAACCGGACCTACAGTTTCAGAACTTTGCCTGTATTTATTGAGAAAATCCTCTTTACTGACATCACTGCCTATAACTCCTTTTAATCCTTCATACAATTTAGTATCAACCTCATCATCGACTCCAGTTTCGTTTATCTTGTACTTGGTTGTTATCTTAACCTGGTTGGCGCTCCCGAAGGTAACTACCTGAGGAAGTTCTCCGAATGCTACATTGAGTCTGGCTGCAATATCCTCCGTAGTGACAGGTTTATCAAATCTTATTACATATGTGCGTCCTCCGGTAAAGTCGATACCCGGATTAAGCCCTCTGACAAATAATGAAACAACACCTGCCAGCAGGATAGCTCCTGACAAAATATAAAAATATTTTCTCATCCCGATAAAATCTATCTTTGTGTGTTTGAATAGATTGGCAGTAATTTTAATCGAGAAAGTGAGATTTGCATTTCTTTTCAGAAGGGCTTCATAAATAAGTCTGGTAACGAATATAGCCGTGAACATTGATGTCAGGATACCGATTACAAGAGTTGTAGCAAAACCTTTTATAGGGCCTTTTCCAAATATATAAAGTACAATACCAGTAAGTATTGTTGTGACGTTTGAGTCGATAATTGCAGAATAAGCATGCCTGTAACCATCAGCAATTGCCAGCTTTATTCCCTTGCCGGCCCGCAATTCCTCCCTTATACGTTCATAGATAAGCACGTTCGCGTCGACAGCCATCCCCATTGTGAGCACTATACCCGCTATTCCCGGGAGAGTGAGAACTGCATTCAGTGAGGCCAGCACACCAAAAAGGAGAAATACGTTGGTAATAAGTGCAATATTTGCTATTGATCCTGCACTCTTGCTGTAGTAGAATATCATAAAAGCAAGAACCAGAACAAATGCTATGATAAATGAATAGAAACCCGAAGTAATTGCTTCTTTACCAAGAGTTGGTCCTACAATTGTGTCCGATATAATATGTGCAGGTGCAGGTAATTTGCCTGATTTTAAAATGTTAGCAAGGTCGTCTGCTTCTTCAATCGTAAAGTTACCTGTTATCTCTGTATTGCCGCCAGTTATCTCATTCTGAACTGTTGCTGATGAACGAACATAACCATCGAGAAGTACTATTACGGAACGTCCTATGTTTTCGCGTGTGATTCTTGCCCATGTCTTTGCACCCTCTGCATTCATCGACATGTCGACTTTTATTTCAGAACCTGTAATCCCTGATGATGTTCTTGCTGAAGTAATTACATCTCCGTCGAGAGGAGCACGTCCATCGCGTGTGGTGATTTTCAGTGCATGTAGCTCATAAAATGATTTTGTAGGATCATATTTATAAGGATTCTGGCTCCATGCAAATTTAAGGTCGCGTGGGAAAAGAGCTTTGATCTGATTCATTTTGAGTATGACATTCACTCTTGCAGTATCTTTTGCGCTTGCAAGGCCAACCATACTTCCCGGCAAAGGCTGTCCCTGTTCATTTACACGCGGGTTAAGAAGGCCAAACAAAGGATTCTGAAGCGCAAACCCTTCGCGGGTGGTTGCTGCGGCAGCTTTGGTGGTATCTTTTTCAATCAGATCGAGAAGCGACTGATCTTTTTTGGTAGTATCAGTTACAGCACTTTTTGGAGCTGTTTCAGCAGCTTTTGTATTTGTTTTTTCGGTATTGGCCTGAATTTCTTTCAGAAGATTGTTTGCCTGGGAGAGATAGCCTATGACCTCACTGTTTTCATAACACTCCCAGAACTCCAGGTTTGCAGTACCTGAAAGCAGTTCCCTCACACGTTTGGGGTTTGTCTGACCAGGCAGATTAATTAAGATCTGGCCTTTTGTTGACAGCTGTGTAATATCAGGCTGAACAACCCCAAAACGGTCAATCCTGGTACGAAGGATATTAAAAGCATTGGTTATAGCACCCGTTACTTCGCCATCAAGAACCTTTAAGACCTGTTCGTTTGTTGAATTAAAGTTGATCTTTTCCTTCAGATCAACCGTCCCAAATACCGAAGCAAGCTTGGCATTAGGATCAATTTCCTGAAAAGCCCTGCCAAAAAGAGTAAGGTAATCTGACTGGCTCTGTTTCTGAAGCACTTTTGCACGGGCAAGGGCTGCGTTGAATGTTTTATCAGGATTATAATTTGAAAGAGCTTTCAAAATATCTTCAACAGATACTTCGAGGATTACGTTCATCCCGCCTTTCAGGTCGAGACCTAGGTTCAGCTCTTTTTTCTGACAATCTTTGAACGTGTACCCCAGGAAGCTCCATTTTTCCTTAGGTAAGGTGGAAATTGAATCGAGGTATTGAGTTTCTTTTACCAGGTTTCCTTTTGCATATGCTCTCGCATCTTTTTTTACCTTATAGGTTGCACCTGTAAATGAAAGCTGGTAAATAGATACCAACCCTAATGCAATTGCCAGAACGATGATAGCTGCTTTATTCTGCATTTGTGTAGTCTTTTGGGATTATGAATGAGTTTTTTCTTATTCTTCTTTAGTGAGGCGCAAAGATATTAATTTTTTGCAAAAACAGTGAGATTTATTCTATAATGAAAGTATTTTTCCCCCCTTTGGGGGGATTAAAGGGGGATTTGGGATTAAAAGGACCTGCTTAATGTAATTCTGGTCTGCATGTGAAACCCCTCTGTCGCTTCGCGACATCTCCCCCAAGGGGGAGAAAATTCACTTTTTAAGTTAAATTAAAAAGGGCCGAATTTGTCAAATCCAGCCCCTCAAATTATAAATATCAAACTAAAAATTACTGAAGCAGTTTATCATAATCGGTTTCAAGAGGCTTTCTGTTAATGAAGTCGAATAAAGTCAGGCTTCGCATATTATAGAAATAATTCCAGTAATCCTGTAAAGACTGAACATACGCTCTTCTGTTCTGATCTTTACGGCTATCTGCATCATTCAGGTCAAGTACTGCAATCTTCCCAATAAGGAAACGCTGCTTTGTTACTTCATATCTTTTCATTGCGACGGTATCGGATTTTGCAGCAATTGCTACCTGGTTTTTCTGCAGATTAAACTGCTCAACATCAAGGAACAGATTTTGCTGGAAGTCAACCACTGCCTGATTTGCCTGAACCTGAGCCAGTTCGAGAGCTGATTTTGCCATCAGGTATCTTCCTTTCCCAAGGCCCCAGTCGAGTATAGGCAATGTAAATCCCACCCTTACTCTTTGTGAATTGCTCAGGTTATTATAAGCAGTTACAAAATCGGTTGACTGTTGTGATAAACCAAGTGATGCAGTCAGGCTTGCATTAATTCCTTTTGATGCTTTTGCCTGGGCAGCACTACTCTGAGCATTAAGAACATTGATTTGTTGATTGATTAAATCCGGATTATTATTCATTGCCAGATCGAGGACCTCCTTCATGTCAACCTGCAAATCGGGTATCTCATCAGGCAGAATAAGTTCCAGTCTTACATTTTCATTATATCCAAGGAATGATCTTAATCTTATCTCCCTGTCGCGCAAATTCATATCAGCCTGTTTTCTGGCGGTTTCGGCATTAAGCCAGGAGAGCTGCATTTGTAAAAGATCATCCTCAGCTATAGTTCCCAACTGATATCTTCCTTTGGCAATTCTGTATAAAGTATCCGCATTGGAATAATTCATCTCAGCTATCTGTTTATTTATTTGCGCCAGAGCCAGGGAGAAGAAATTCATTACAGCGCTTATATGGACCCCTTCAACATTTGCCAGGTATGCTTTCCTGGCAGCATCATATTTAACAGGTTCTATTTTCTTCTGCCATTTTAGCGTATTATATTTTCTGATTGGTTGGGTAATATCAACACTAATCGGGTTAGTAATGTAATTTACAGGCGAATTTTTCGCAATATCCCTGAAAAGGGTAAGATCTGATCTAAGGGCGATTACAGTACCTGTCGGACCGATGTTCTGAGAAAGGGAAAGTGTTCCAAGATTACTTAATGTATTTGTCTGTCTGTAAAAAAACTGGTTGGTGGCATAATCATAAACTTTATCAAGTCCATTACTGAAATCAGGCGTGGTACCAGACAGAGTCAGAGATGGTAAGTACTGCGCCTGAAATGACCTGTATTGCCAGTAGCTGGAACGAAACCTGTGTTTTGCAATCAGGGCGTTAGGTGATTGCTCTTCCGAAAGCTTTATAACTTCCTGGAAAGTAAGTTTTTTAACCTCCTGTGCATCAATTTTCATATTTGAAAAAAGAAACAGAACTATCATGGAAAACAAAAGTAATTTCTTCATTTTTAAAATTTTAATAATTTGTTCCATCTTTCCTGCCATACGGAGTGCCGAAGTTGTGAGGCAGACGGGGTTATTCATATCTCAATGATTCAATAGGATCTTTTTCTGATGCTCTTTTTGCCGGGGAGTAGCCAAAAATCACTCCGACAGCTGCTGATACTCCAAACGCAATAAAGACGGAGAAGAAGGAGACCACCGTCATGATGCCGGCTATCTGCTCTATCAGTTTTGCCATTATTACTCCAAGGAATACACCAATAAAACCTCCGGATACGCTTATAAGAACAGCTTCAGAAAGAAATTGTACCACAATATCCATCTTTTTGGCACCGATCGCCATTCTTGTACCAATCTCCTTTATTCTTTCCATAACCGAAGCAAACATAATGTTCATAATTCCGATGCCACCAACAATCAGAGAAATACTGGCTATTGCCCCAAGAACTATATTAAAGATATCCTTAGTTCTCTGTTGCTGTTTCAACAATAATTCCGGAACAGTTATCTCGAAGTCCTTGACACCCGTATGTCTTCTGGTAAGCATTCGGCTCAGGATTTCAGTTGTAGGCTGAAGTTGCTCTGTTTCAGTTACCTGCACAACTATTCTGTCGAGCTGATTATAATTTGTTTCCACATCACTTGATGCATCAGAGCTACTGACAACCACTCTTGCCATTCCTCCACCTCCGGGTCCGCCACCTCCGCCGAAAAACTGCAAAGAAGTTGCTTCCGAAGCAAGTTTTGTATTCAGAAGGGCTCTGTTCTGATATCTTAATAACATTGTCTGGATCGGAATATAAATATTGTCGTTATAAACATTCACTCCCTTTTCTTCAAATCCGGTGAGGCTCACATTGGTTTTCTGAAGGACTCCGATTACTTTCAACCAGATACCATTGAATTTGATATACTGTCCAAGCGGATCAATTTTACTAAAAAATTTTGCCCTGATATTGGCGCCAATAATACAAACCTGAATGCCATTTTCTTCCTGAAACGAATTAAAAAATGCTCCCCCTACCAAAGGCAGGTTGTACAGGTAAAAATAATCGTTTGAGACTCCCACCAGCTTGGCAGTATATTTTACTCCGTTAAGCATTGCTGTTGAATTGAACGAAATCTCAGGGCTGATTCTCTTTACGGATGGAAGTGTTTCCTTTATTGCATCCACATCAAGAAGATTTAATCCTCTTGAAAATTTCTTTTGCTGCTTCTCGCCTTCAGAGGAAGATGAAGTTTTATCAGGGATGACAGGATTGATGAGGATGTTATTTACACCAACCATTTTCATCTGTTCCATTATCTCCTGTTTTGCACCCTTACCAATTGCCAGCATCGCAATAACTGCAGCCACACCAAATATTATTCCTAGGGCCGTAAGCATCGATTTCAGCTTATTTGAAACTATTGATTCTACAGCAATTTCGATATCGTGGAAATATCTTAATATAAATTTGAACATCTCATATCCTTTTTAAGTAATTATTTCTTTATTGGTGTCTGAGCAGGCACCTGACCATTTTGCCCTGCACTCTCCTGGCCAGGCTGTCCGAACGTACGGCGCCTTGCCGAAGTATCTCTCACCCCACCCTGCTGGCCTGGTTGCCTGTTGAAACGTCGCCTGGCGGAAGTATCCCTTATTCCACCCTGCTGGTTATTACGCATATTCATCATTCTTCTCATTGCTGCTGTGTCTCTTGTACCGCCCTGCCCACCGGGCTGATTGCCTCTCATACTCTGAAACCGCTGCATCATTTCCGGAGTAATATTCATGCCGGGTCTGCCCTGCATTCCGCCTCTGCCCATCATTTCGCCTCCTTCTGCCTTAGCCTTTTCAACTTCCTTCCGCAGACGCAGCTCCTCAGCTTTTTTAATATTTTCACGTTCCCTTATTACAGCGATCAACTCCTCACCTACCAATTTGAAGTTTTCAGCTTTCAGAGGTGTACTAAGATAGATCTGAGTGCCTGGCTGCAATCCTTGTTCAACAACAACATTATTTTCGTTAGACTCTCCAAGCACAACAACTTGTCTGGTTCCGTTTTTCAGATATACAAATGGAATGCTGTCTGGTCCGGCCTGCACACTTTCCAAAGGGATAAACGTTACATCATTAATTGTCTTGGTAATAATTTTGTTTCCTGTTGTCATTGAAGGTCTTAATATCGGATCTGTTCCATCTACCTCAATAAGTACCTCAAACACTTTGGCATCGGCATTGGGCAATTGCTCACCGATATTAGCTACACTGGTCACTGTTCCTGTATAAGATTTTTCCGGAAACGCATCTACTACCATTTCAACATGCTGCCCTGTTTTAACTTTGCTTACGTCAATTTCGTTAACATAAGTCTTTGACATCATAGATGACATATCAGGAAGTGTTGCAACAACATTATCCCATGGACTAATTGAAGATCCCACTTTCCTTTTTGCTCCCATTCTGTCGCGCTTATAAATAATCATTCCCGATGAGGGAGCAGTAATAATAAATTTTGATAATACTGTCTGAAGGTCGCTTACTCTGGTGCGCTGTTCACTAAGATTGGTCTTATTTGTTCTCATATCTGATTTAGCCTGTTGAACTCTCAGCGAATAACCTCTTACTGACTGGTCCAGGGTACGGTTAGCCTTATCGAGCGCAATTTCTGCCTGGCGTATTGTTGTGGGAGGTTCATATTTTGATTGTTGAAGTGTAATTGCAGCCTCTTCAACTGAAAATCTTAGGTTCTTGATATTATCTCTTAAGTTACTGAGAGTAACCGCAGTATCAAGTATTTTCATTTCCAGGTTGGTTTCATAAGTAGTAAGCCTTTCAAGTTCATCCTTCAGACTGTTATCGAATGCCGTTCTGTCGAGAGTTGCAACATAATCTCCAGCCTTAACTTCAGTTCCTTCAGGAACCATATCAGTAATTTTTATATCCATTGCCCTGATACCTCTGCTCTGGGTAAACTCCGGACCAAAAATATCGGTTGATTTTTTTGCCTGCAACTCACCGGTTGTTGTAACAACAATATCAAACTGACCTTTTTCCGATTCAGCATAAAGATTTGTTATATCTTTCTTGGAGGTGGCTCTACTGATTACAATCAACACAATGATTGCAGCCACAACAATAATTCCCGCGATAATAAGTGTCCTTTTCATCATAAATAAAATTTGTTTTTAAAGACAAAATTGAATTCGTCCCGATCTGTCGGGACTCGGTTCTTTTGAAATAATAATAATTATTAAATTCTTAAATCCGCCGCAAAAGTATTAAAAAGGGTTCTCCCTTTTTAGTCATTAACAATTTTTAACATGAATACTTTGTAGGCTTTATGAATTTTAGACATCCCTGCAAGCCGATTTATTCCTGAAGAGCAAAAAAAAAATTGAAATTAGGTTTTTTTAACAATACTGATTACTGTATTTGCAAGTTCATCTGCCTCCTGATTGGTTCTCCCTTCAGCATAGATACGCATTATTGGCTCTGTATTCGATTTCCTTATCTGAACCCAGCCATTTTCATTATCAATCCATAAACCGTCACGCTCATCTATTATATGACCCTTAAAATGAGTTTTAACATCATTAATAATCTGGCTGAATTCCGTAGCCGGGTCAAGTGAAAGTTTTTTCTTAGCTATGACATATTGCGGATAAAGATGACGTAAAGCGGAACATTTCAGATTACTTTTTGCCAGATGCGTCAGGAAAAGAGCTATTCCGACCAGCGCATCGCGGCCGTAATGAAGTTCAGGGTAAATTACTCCTCCATTCCCTTCTCCGCCTACAACGGCATTTCTTTTTTTCATCTCATCTACAACATTTACTTCACCTACCGCAGATGAGTAGTGTTTGCAGGCATATTTCACAGTTACATCTTTCAATGCCTTTGTTGAGGATAGATTGGATACGGTATTTCCGGGAGTATTTTTAAGGATATAATCCGAAACTGAAACAAGAGTATACTCTTCACCAAACATTTCCCCATCTTCACAGATAATGGCAAGACGGTCCACATCCGGGTCAACTACAAACCCGAGATCAGCCTTCCCGTTTACAACAAACTCTGAAATAGCCTTAAGGTTTTCAGGCAGGGGTTCAGGATTGTGGGCAAAATTGCCATCCGGTATTGTATTAAGTTCAATCACTTTGCTCACACCTAAGGAGTTTAGTAATTGAGGAAGTATTATTCCACCGACCGAGTTGATGCAATCTATAGCGACTGTGAAGCCGGCAGCTTTAATTGCTTTTTTATCAACAAGTTTTAATGCAAGAATCTGATCAATATGCTTTTTCCCCCATGAGTCATCAATCACAAGTGATCCTGTAAGATCATTTGAAATAAAATTAAAGTCTTCACTGGCAGCTATTTCCAGCACTTGCCTGCCATCCTGAGCCGAAAGAAACTCACCTTTCTCATTAACCAGTTTCAGGGCATTCCATTCAGCCGGATTATGACTTGCAGTAATAATAATCCCTCCATCGGCATTTGTCCCGATAACTGCTAATTCTACTGTAGGAGTTGTTGCCATTCCCAGGTCAATCACATTTATTCCGAGACTACGCAATGTAGTAATTACCAGGCTATTTACCATGCTTCCCGATTTGCGGGCATCACGACCGACAATTACTTTTAATCCACTTTTTTTATGCCTCATCCCTATCCATGTCCCGAAAGATGCTGCAAATTTTACTATATCAACCGGAGATAAGCTTTCTCCTGGTTTTCCACCTATTGTCCCCCTGATGCCAGAGATAGATTTTATTAATGCCATATTGATTATTTTTTCAGATTTACAAAGGTGCAAAAAAATCGACAAATCATAATATCGCCAAATAATCGTACCTTTGCACGCTGATAATTAATTGATATGGAGAATCGAAGGCCTGAAGGCAGGCAAGTGCGGAAATCCAATAAGGAGGAAATTACTTTAATAAGACTTAACAGGTTTATTGCCAACAGTGGTGTCTGCTCCAGAAGAGATGCTGATGAACATATAAAAAACGGACTGATAAAAGTAAATGGCCAGATAGTTACGGATATGGGTACCAAAGTCAGCTATAATGATGATGTCCGGTATAGAAATAAAAAACTTTCGGCTGAAAAAAAGGTATACATACTTATGAATAAGCCAAAAGATTATGTTACAACTGTAGAAGATCCACATGCTGAACATACTGTGCTTGAGCTTATCGGTGACAGCTGTCCTGAAAGAGTATATCCTGTAGGGCGCCTTGATAAGGCTACCACCGGGGTGCTTCTTCTTACCAACGATGGCGATCTTGCAGGAAAACTGACCCATCCAAAGTTTAAAAGAAGAAAAATTTATCATGTTTTCCTTGATAATCCAGTGACTAAAAACGATCTTTTCAAGCTCACAGAAGGGATTGAACTTGATGGAATTACGGTTGTTGCTGATGCTGTTTCTTATGCAGACCCCGATGATAAGAGCCAGATTGGAATAGAACTTCACTCCGGTCAGAACAGAGTCATCAGGAGAATGTTTGAAACGCTTGGTTATAAAGTCAAAAAACTCGACCGGGTATATTTTGCAGGTCTTACCAAAAAGAATGTACAGAGGGGAAAGTGGAGATACCTTAATGATAAGGAGGTAAGCATGCTAAAGCGGGGAATTTTTTAATCTTTAATGATGAGTCACAGATCGGGTTTTGTAAATATTCTGGGTAATCCCAACGTAGGGAAATCAACTATTATGAATGCTCTGGTCGGAGAAAAGCTTTCTATTATCACCTCAAAAGCTCAGACTACGCGTCACCGCATAATGGGAATCGTAAATGGTGAGGATTTTCAGATAGTCTATTCTGATACACCCGGAATACTCAGGCCCCAGTATAAGCTTCAGGAAAAAATGATGAACTTTGTAAATACTGCCCTTTCTGATGCTGACATGATACTCTATGTTACTGATGTAATGGAACGTAATGCTTATGAAGGAGAATATATAGATAAGGTAAAAGAATCAGGAATTCCTGCAATAATTGCAATAAATAAAGTTGACCTGACAAATCAGGAGGATCTTGAAAAAGTTGTTGAATCGTGGCATCAGGCATTTCCGGATTCACCAGTTATTCCGATTTCTGCACTTAAAAATTTCAATCTCGATTCGCTGCTGAATTCAATTCTGTTAAAGCTTCCTGAGAGTCCTCCATTCTTCCCGAAAGACCAGCTCACAGACAAATATGAACGTTTTTTTGCGTCGGAAATCATAAGGGAAAAGATTCTTGTAAACTATAAAAAGGAAATCCCATATTCTGTTGAGATAGAGATCGAAACCTTCAAAGACGAGAAGAATATCATTAAAATAAGGGCACTGATTCATGTTACACGAAACAGTCAGAAAGGTATAATTATCGGACACAAAGGATCTATGTTAAAACGAGTGGGTACCGAAGCCAGGCATGATATGGAAGACTTTTTCAAAAAGAAGGTTTTTCTTGAATTATATGTAAAAGTAACTAAAGACTGGAGAGATAAACCACTGATACTTAAAAGATTTGGTTATCAATAGAACGATTATAAAAATATTTTATGAGTAGAATAGTTGCAATAGTAGGCAGACCCAATGTTGGTAAATCGACACTTTTCAACAGGCTCACCGATTCAAGAGAAGCTATCGTTGACGAAGTAAGCGGTGTTACCCGCGATCGCAACTATGGTGTATCGTACTGGAATGGAATCGATTTTTCAGTGATCGATACAGGAGGATATGTCCAGAACTCTGATGATATTTTCGAAGAGGAGATAAACAAACAGGTTCTTCTTGCGATAGAAGAGTCGGATCTTATCCTGTTCATGGTAGATGTAACATGTGGTATACACGACCTGGATACCTCAGTAGCCTCGCTTCTCAGAAGAGTCGACAAGAAAGTGTTGCTTGTTGTAAACAAGGTCGATAACGGCGAAAGATTGCTGGATGCCAGTGAATTTTATAACCTTGGGCTCGGTGATTATTTCCCGTTAAGTTCCATGAACGGAAGCGGTACAGGTGAACTGCTTGATGAGGTTGTAAAGAACCTGCCTGCCGAAGAGCCGGGATTAATCCCCGATTTGCCCAGGATCGCAATAGTGGGACGGCCTAATGTAGGTAAATCATCTCTGGTCAATTCCCTTCTCGGAGAAGAAAGAAACATTGTCACCCCCGTTGCCGGAACTACCCGTGATTCAATATATACCAGATACAACAAATTTCAGCACGATTTTCTTCTTGTCGATACAGCAGGTCTACGCAAGAAAGGAAAAGTAAGTGAGGATATCGAATTTTATTCGGTGATGCGGGCAGTAAAAACAATTGAAAATTCAGATATCTGTCTTCTTCTTATTGATGCTACAAGAGGAATCGAAGCCCAGGATCTCAATATCATGTCGCTTATTCAAAAAAACAATAAAGGCATGATAGTACTCGTCAATAAATGGGATCTCATTGAAAAAGAAAACAATACAACTATCCTGTTTGAAAAAGACATCAGGGAAAAAACAGCTCCTTTCACAGATTACCCTATTTTGTTTATTTCTGCAATAAATAAGCAGAGAATTCATAAAGTGCTTGAATTGATTGAACTGGTCAATGCGAACCGAAACAGGAAAATCCCTACATCTGAATTAAATGAGGTGATGCTGCAGGTTGTCAAAAACAATCCGCCTCCGGCGTTAAAAGGTAAATATGTCAAGATAAAATATATCACTCAACTCCCGATTTATACCCCGGCTTTTGCATTTTTTTGTAACCTTCCTCAATATGTAAAAGAGCCGTATAAAAGATACCTTGAAAACAGGATGAGGGAAAAATTTGATTTTACCGGTGTACCGATTAGGATATTTTTCAGAAAAAAATGATCAAATTTGGTGTGGTTTTTGTTCCTGATAACTTTATTGACTGAAAAACCATGAAAGAAATTAAATACCTCGTCATAATTTTAATTGCCGGATTTGTTCTTGATTCGTGCCGGAAGATCGAGCAAATACCTGTAGCTCCTCATATTGAATATACCAGTTTTACAATCTTTGATACAGTAGATATCCTGGGTAACAATTCCAGGGGAGGAAAACTCAGATTTAAGTTTGAAGATGGCGATGGTGATCTGGGATTGAATTCTCCTTCAGGAGTTGTGACTGATTCGACAAATTTATTCCTGACTCTGTACAGAAAAAAAGCGGGAACAATGGTTCAAATCTCTGAACTGGATCCGTTACTGCCATATTCCGCTTATAGAATACCTTATATGGAGAGACTTGGACAGAATAAAATACTGAAAGGGACAATTTCGGTGACTTTCATTTATCAGTCTTATTCTGCAGGAGATACAATCATGTATGATTTCTATATAAGAGACAGAGCTCTGAACGAGAGCAATGTTGTTTCCACAAATGAAATTATACCTTCAGTAATTAAGACCTATAAATAGATTTTTCAGACTTTTATACCCATTAAAAGAACATCGTCAACCTGGTCATAGTCTCCTTTCCAGTCAAAATAGAATTTACGCATAGCCTCTTTCTGTTCTTCCATTGGCAGTCTGGAAATCTGTTCTATCATCTTCTTTAACCGGGCAATTTTCATTTTCTTGCCATCTTTTCCTCCAAACTGATCGGGTAGTCCATCAGAGAACATATATACGGTATCCCCTTCCTTAAGGTAATATTCCTGATCATCAAAAAACTTCTCAATCACCGATTCACCTCCTACTGAGGATCTGTTTCCTTTTATATAAAAAGGCTCACCATCCAGCACGAGAATCACAGGTCGCATTGCTGAAGCAAATCTGATATGGCGGGTCGAAATGCTAAACTCGCAAACCACCATATCCATACCGTCATTGGAGACGCCCAATTCAACATTCTGATTAAGCGTGGAAAAAATCTGTTTATCGAGAAGACTAAGTATTTCTGATGGTTTAGAGATTCTCTTTCTTGTAACTATATCCTGAAGAAGGGTGGATCCAATCATCGACATGAAAGCACCAGGAACACCATGTCCTGTAGAATCGGCACAGACTACTATAAATTTATCCTCCTCAAGTTTATCGAACCAGTAAAAATCCCCGCTCACAATATCCCTTGGATGAAATAGAATAAATGCATCCTTAAATGTCTCCTTCAACTTGGCAATATCGGGTAAAATACTGGTTTGTATTCGTTTAGCATAGTTTATACTATCTGTGATCTCAATATTCTGAAGTTCTATTTCTCCCTTCTGCTTCATTACAACACTCGTTCTGGCTGCCAGCTCTGTTTCAAGGTATTCCTGTATCTTCTTCTGTGCTTTATCCCTTTGCCTTATTATCATAATTACAATGCCCGTTATAGCTGCAATTGATAACAAAAAGAACCACCATGTGCGATACCATGGTTTCTTTATTAAAATATCAAAAGATACCGGTGTTCCCTGAGAGAGGCCATCTTCGTTCACTGAAGTAAGCATGAATTTATACTTGCCGTCGCTCAGACTGTACAATACATCCCTCGAAGTAGTCATTTTACTCCAGCCAAGGTCAAAGTTGTCAAGAAAAGTACTGTAATATACTTTGTCGGGGGCACTGAAATTAATACCTGAATAAAAAACTTTGATCTTATACTTCATATAGGGCAATATAAATGATGATTGAAAAGGATAGGATACATCATTTATTTCTATGGTGTTAATGTTATTAAACGGAAATGCCAGGCTCTTCTTTTCTTTTAACCTGTCATATACTATTAATCCCTGGGTTGTCCCTAATAAGATTTTTTTATCTGCCGTTTCAAACATCCCTTCTGCATTACAATCACCGGCTCCTGCAAAATCGGTCCTAAAAATCCTGATAGTGCCGGTTTTGGAATTATATCTTGAAAATCCCTTTTTATGACCGATCCAGATATTATTTTCATCATCCGCCAGAGTGCTGTAACAATAATTCGACAACAGATCATCAGACCTGGTTATCGAAGTAACTGTATCGTTAAGAAACCTGAACATCCCATTGCCTTCAGTTGCTGCCCATATGGCTCCATCGCTGCTTTGGGAAAATGCCAGTATCTTATTTCTGGTGCTCCCGCTCATAGTGGCATTTTCCGAGGTTATATTAAAACCTTTAGATATTTTATATAGTTTATCACTCTCGGTACCAATATATGCAATTCCTTCGCGGCTCAGGAATATCTTATTAATGCTGTTGTGAGGTAGTCCATTATTAATATCAAATTTTATATAGGCAACTCCTTCACGGCTTATAAGAATCTTATTATTATCGTTGAGGAGTATTCCATTATTATTCTCAAATTGCCTGGCGTTATTGCCCTTTTTGTCAAGTATTATAACACCATTGGTCGTTGCCAGCCAGATATTCCGGTCATCCATTTCAATATCTTTTACGTCATCAGCTCCGGAATCACCGGAACTGTAAAACCTTCTTACCGAACCGGTCCTGTTTCTTACAAACAAGCCATTTCCTTTCGTTCCAATCCAAAGATTTTGTTTCTGGTCAAGATAATAGGAGATAATCTCAGCTTTCCCAACCTGATTGATAAGATCTGTGAATGAGACAGACTTGCCGGCAACCAGATCAAAAATGTGAAAACCCGATGGTGTACCAAGAAGATACTTGTCATCAAAATTTTTAATATATAAAATATTGTTCTCTTTTGAATTCTTGCCCGCAACATAAGAACTCAAAGAATATGATGTCAGCATAGAGATACCTTCGCCATATAAACCGAACCAGTAATTCCCTTCAATATCCTGAAATACTGTTCTTACATCATTACTGTTCAATCCTGAGTTTTTATCATAGAATCTGACTGAATTCAGTTTTTCAGAATTATCTGACTGATCAAACTGGATTACTCCTGAACCGGAGGTGGAAACCCATATAGACCTGTCAGAATCTTCAGAAATGGATTGAACATTCAGTGTGTTCAATTCAGGGTGGTCAATAAAACGTGTAAGGTTATTGCCGTCAGAAGACATTTTAAATTGAAATAACCCGTTTCCGTCTGTTCCAAGAATAAACCTCGAGCCATTATCCATCTTATGTATTGATGTAACTCCATAAGAATCAAATCCTTCAACGACTTTGATCACAGTAACAGAATCTTTCTTCAGACTGCAAACCAGCAGATTCTCCTGGGTACCAAGAAGCAAATTTCCTGATTCGCTAAAAGAAGCGGAATACAATACCGGCTCTATGGAAGACGAGTATTGATGCACATCTTCAGGCTTCGCCGGATTAATTGAAAAAACTGCTTTAGCCTGTGGAATCACCCAAATCAAACCATCAGGCCCTTCGATAAGTTCACTGATACTGTTTGAATTTGAAAGATGAACCATGATCAATTTATTGTCTTTCACATACAAAACTGCACCATCGCTGCAACCGAACCAAAGTGTTCCCTTTTTATCTTTAAGGCATTTTGTCGGATACCGGCCTGCTGCAGAATCCGGATATTGTACCGGGTAAAATTCATAGCCGTCAAACCGGGTTAGTTCACTGGCAGTTCCAACCCATAGGAACCCATCGTTCGACTGGGTAATAGTATATACGAAAGCATTCGGGATATCCTTTTCAGTTCCATAATTCATGAAACTGTAAGTCTGACCATTTAGAAATGTTGAAAATAATAATAAGAACCCGATGGTGCCATTTAATACTTTCAAATTGATATTAAATCTCATTTCAGGTTTCACTTATTTTTTGGCTTTACTTTTTCCACTTTTATTTTCGGCTGGTAAACCGGTACTCCGCCAATAGGTGAGGCAAAGAACGGCAGACCATCGCCCCTCTGGTTTTCGGTTGTAATTACAACGTTATTATTTTTAACAAGATCGCCCTGCTTTTTATGAAACTGAAAATCAAGGGAAGCTCCCACCTCTGCAGGTTCAATAGGGATATTGGACATGACCCAGTTATCCTGATTGGAGACAGGGATCTGTATTCCCTGTTTATATCTGGATACAACAATAATTTCCCCATCATCGTCCCAGTCAAAATTGCGCTCTCTTATATATACAATGCCGGTATCTATATAAGGATATATATGTGAAACACTCTTAAAATTATTCCACATCCTGAAGTGATATGAGTATGTAAATGCGTTGGCGCCTTCAATGGCCACATCGTTGTTTGCATCACTGCTCAGAAAATACCGGTAAAGATTTCCATCATCACCGCTTATCCCTTCGCAGATTATTTTAAACATATTACTGTTCCAGCTGGGCATTATAGTCTCCTTCTGCTGGATTAAAGGGTCCGAAAGTATAATACTTATTATCATACCTGGCTTCATTACCGAAAATCTTGGAAGCCAATAAGTTTCCTGTTTTATAATTTAATCCTTTCAGCAATCCCCTCGATTCCTCATTTTTTTCAGGGTCTACTCCTTTACCCCCGTATACAGAAAATTTTGTTTTAGTGTCAAATTCTCCCTGTATTTCATCATTTTCACCACCACAATCGGGATCAAATACTCTTATATAAAACGGTTTAGTGTAATCTTTCGGAATACTGAAGAAGAATATCTGATAAAAATCTACGTCACCCCATGATGTCAAACCATCTTTCCCAAAGGTCACCAAAAAAGGGATATTTTCATCTTTACCAGGAACCGGCTGCCCTGACAATCTGGCAAACATCGGAGAACCAAGAAAAATAACGAGCAAAAGTATTTTATATATTGATTTATTCAATTTCATCAGGTTCAAATTTAGTCAATTTCGGTATCAAGGCTGACGTATTACTATTATATTTTTTGAAATACATGCCTCCCTCACAGCACCTCCGGATTCAGGTTCAGTTGTTACAATAAGCTGAATATTATATGTGCCAGGTTTGAAGTAGCTCTTATCAACCTGCTTGCCAACTGCAATTGTTTCATCACCAAAGTTCCAGTAATATTGGGCTATTTTCCAGCCGGGAAGATTTGTACTATCTGCACTAAGAACTATTCTTTGATTTGTGCTTGTCTTATCGGGTGCCGAAATATAGGGTTGCTCAATTTCTGTCACTTCAACGGTTTCAGACTTTTCATTATAGGTAACCTCTTTGGTGATCAGGTTCACAACATCCAGCTGAACCGTATAGGTACCCGGATTTTTAAAACAGTGTTCAACTACAGGTCCTGTACCACTGCTCCCATCTCCGAATTTCCATTCATACCGGAAAGGCATTGTATCATATTTAGCAGCATTCTCTTCAATAAACCGGTAACAATAATTGTTTTCAACTAATGTATCGCATGTTGCTTTTCTTATAATTGTTGATGTGAATTCGTATATCTCATCATTATTACGACGGTTCGAGGTGAAAAAACCAGTCTGCAGATCGGGCTCAGCTACAAAAGCAAAATCGTCAGCAGTTGAATTTATTGGTTCAGGCAGAAGTATAGGATCTTCCCAAAAACCATTGTAGAGTGAGGTAAAATAAACGTCCAGTTTGCCTATGCCGCCCGGCCTGTTTGATGTAAAATACAATTTACCTGATGGGTGAATATAAGGATAGTTTTCTATTTCCGGTGAATTTACTTTTGACCCTAGGTTAACCGGCTGAGCCCAGTCTCCATTAATATTTTCACAGTAATACAGATCAGATTTTCCCTGACCGCCCGGCATATCAGAGGCAAAGAATAGATACTTTCCATCCTTGCTTATTGATGGCTGACCAACTTCGTACTGGGGATTATTATATTTAAAGGGGCGAATGGAAACAAGTTCGGTACCATTGCCTGAGAGTTCAGAAATAAAAATTCCGCTGTGATTCTTAAAATTCCTGTCTTCTGCAATTTTCCCTGTTTCAACTTCACTTGTAAAATAAATGGTTTTACCGTCGGGAGCAAAACATAATGGTCCGTTATTGAATTTATTGCTCCGTTCGCTTTTTAATACTTTTGGCTTCCTGAATTCTGAAGTGTCTTTTTTTTCTGCCAGGTAAATATTATAAAGACGGCGGCCGTCATAACCAACACGATCCTGAATTCCGCTAAATCGCCTGTTTGAACAGAATATTATGCCATCTTTGACAATAACGGGGGAGATATTACTGAACCCCTTCCAGTTAAATGACATCCTTTTTACCTGATAGACAGCAGGTTGTTGTGCCTTTGTCTGAAATGAAACAAGAAGTACAAACAGAATATATGTTATGTTATATAGTATCCTTCTCTTCATATAATTAAAAGTACCTCGGATTGGCAGAGCTTACCTTATATCCGAATTCGTAACGCAATATAAATTCACTTGATCCTTTTGAATAGGAATTCATCCTTCCAACCGGGTAATCATAGGAAAAACCGAACATCAGTTGGGGGTTAAGCTGAACCTGAATAATCCCAACAGCAACCTGTTCTGATGTTCTCCATGAACCTCCTACCCAAATAAGATCACCGAAAATAAAATTGCCGTTTATGTCAAACTGTGTAAGATTTTTTGTGTTTTGAAAAGAATAATCAATCAGTACAGAAGGTTTAAATTTTAAAGCCTCTGAAAAAGTAATTAGTCCGCCGGCAGAAAAGATCAGATCGTACTCGCTGAAACTATGATATGCCTCCAGAGAACCCGTTGAACTATTTTTTCTATAGCTCAGAAATGAAGGAACTGATACTCCTGCAAACAATTTATCGCTGAAATAGTATACCCCGGCACCAATATTTGGAAGAAAATAGGGTTTATCATTTACGGTGAAAACCGGATCATTCTTTGTTGTTGTCAGAATACCTGTGTAGTCGGTATTTGACCTATCGAACCCTCCCTTCAATCCGAATGAAATCTTCCCCTTTTTTAATTTGATATGATAAGCATAACTGGCATATATACTTTGCGATTTTGTAAAGCCGAATTTCATGAACTGAGCCATTATCCCGAGCCCAACCTTATCATTTTTCAAAGGAGTGTTAAGGGATACCGACTGAAAAACAGGAGCATCAGGTATGCCCATCCATTGCATTCTGTATGATAAAAAAGCACTCAAAGAACCCCGGGAACCAGCATAAGCAGGGTTTATCAACAGTCCATTCTGAAGATACTGGCTATAAACAGGGTAACCAAGGCTGATCCCTGTAGAATCAGAAATTGCCTGTCCCGGAACACTTGTGAAAGTATAAATAAACAAAAAAGAGAATATTAACTTTATCTTATACATTCGTCGAAGTTCCAGGTAAATCCGTGTCAGTAATCTTGTCATCAATATCTTTTAAGAATAATAAATCCACTCTTTTTGGTAGCAGAACCCCCTGGTATTTTTGGAGTTATTTTCAGCAAGTAATAATATGTACCTTCTGAAAGATCATAGCCTTTGGCGTTCTTCCCGTCCCAATCCAGCTTTTTGTTTGGATTATCGCGGTTCGAAGTGGAAAATACTTCTGTTCCAGCTCCGTTAACAATATTCAGATCAATGTAATTATCTTCAGGATTCAATCCCTCAATAACAAAAGTATTGTTCCAGGAATCCCCATTTGGGGAGAAGCCCTGTGGTATAAAATCTTTGAGTAACTCTATTGTTACAGAATCCTTTACTTTGCAAAGGCCTTTAGTGATAGTCCATAAAAATGTATTTTTACCTATAGACAGACTGCTCACAAATGATTTATAACTTGACGTATCTTCAATGGAAGCTGTTCCATTATTAAGGGTTTTCCATGCTCCTGATTCGCCCGAAAGCGGAGCAAGAGCTTTCATATGATAAATTTTCTTGACCGAAAAGATAATTGTATCCGGTCCAGCATAAAGCGGGCTTGATGGCAATGGATCAATTCCTATATCAAATACATTTGAGGTACTGGTACAACAATTATTTAAGCCTGATGTAACCGTCCGTCTGTATTTTGTGGCAGCAAATAATGCAGGAGCCTGGTAAGTTGCAGCGTTATTTGTTCCGGTAGCGGCATTCCACAGGATTCCACCATCGGTACTCTGCTGCCAGGAATAATTATATGTACCCGATCCGCCTGAAAGGGTAGCTCCGGTAATGACATCAGGTAATCGGCTATAACATACTTTCGTGTTGCCTGATATTATATTATTTGATATTAATGGAAGAACAGTTATGGTAATTGAATTGCTGCTTACAGTGCAGGATCCTGATATGACGTCCCTTCTAAAATATGTAGTTGCTGTGAGTGCTGCCGGCTGAAAAGAAATTCCGGTACCACCGGAAGGCACAGCTGTAAAAACAGAATTATCAGTCGAAAGCTTCCACTGGTAAGCGTAATCGCCCGGAATACCCGTTCCTCCTGTTGCAGGAATTCCAATCAACTGACCAGGTATCTGATTATTACATATTGTCTGGATGACGCCACCTGTAGATATTGATATGTTATTATTTAAAATTGGTTTATGAACAATGACTCTTATTGAATTGCTAATATCTGAGCAGGCTGAGGAGTTGACAATTCGTCTGAAACTGGTTGTATCAGTTAATGCAGGTGGCTGATAATCAGGATTTGTTGCGCCTGGTACAGTTGCCCAGGTATGAGATTTTGAACTATCCTGCCAGCTATAAGCATAAATTGTGTTTCCTCCTGCAAGAGTTGGAGTTTTTGATCCCGTGAGGTTTGAAGGTGCAGATCCGGAACATATTGCCGGAACCGGCGCCACTGTGTTGTTCGTTATCACCGGAAAATCTTTTAGCAGAACAGGCGGACTGGCGTTCACACAAACATCATTACTACCCGATTTAACGACTCGCCGGTAATACAGATTCCCCGGAAATGATGGCGAACTCTCGTCCGGATCAAATCCCCCGGGTAAATTTGTACCGGCAGCCGGTCCCCATCCGGATGAACCATCGATGCTGGTTTCCCAGCTGAACCGGTAAACCAGATCTCCCCCTGATAGAGCAGGTGCCAGGTTTGCTGTCAGATTTATAAATGAACTTCCGTAACAAATATCCGGAGGTGAATTAGTTATGTTATTTCCTGTTATGACAGGGAGAACAGTGATTTTGACAATAGCTGTTGCATCAACACACCTCCCGGATGTTACCGTGCGCCTGTACCATGAGGTAAACGTAAGAGCGGGCGGAGGAGTATATCCTTCTGAATTATGAGGATTGGCTGGAAGAGTATATAAACTGTTATTAAGACTGACTTCCCAGTTGAAGGAATATTTACCGTTACCGTCCTGAAGAATCGCTTTAGAAGTAAAGGCAGGAGGATCCTGGGCAAAACATATAGTATCTGATGTACCGATTATATTATTCTTGATAAAAGGCTGAACAATTATTTTAACAGGTTTGCTTATATCAACCAGAACTGGAATTGATGAATCCGTGATCGTTCTCCTGAACCAAACAGTTGCCGTTTCACTCACGGCCGGTGGAGTATAGTTAGTAGGATCAGAATCGTTCGTGAGAGGAATCCAGGTAACCAGGTCATAGCTTTTCTCCCAGAGATAAGTATATGGCCCGGTTCCACCAACAGGTTTAGTACCAATAATCTTGGGAGGGATCATATTGGAACAGACGGAATCGATCTGATTATCAGTAATAATGGAACTAATTGTATTAAATAAAAATCCATTTAGAATGGCCTTAAATCCCAGTCTCTTTTCCCCAATTGCACCAGGAAACGCAGTGGATTGCAGATTATTGCCGGGAATGCCACCACTAAGGTTATTAGTGACATTTGGAGTGTTGTCTGTGCTCAAATACACCAGCCCGCCACCACCGCCTCCACCTTCTCCGAAAGTACCCGGATTATTACCTCCGTTCCCCCCAAAAACAGAAAACGTTAAAGGCGTTGATCCAAAACTGTTCAAAGAAAGTGAGATTGATCCGCCTGCACCTCCCCCTCCGGAACCGCCGATACCGGTTTCATTTCCGCCGATGCCACCATTTGAAAGTATATTTCCTCCATTGCCGGCAATACCGTCAGCAACTATTAAAACTATTCCTCCCCCATTTCCTCCATAAGATGATGTTCCTGTTAATGAGGTAGTTGAGGCTCCACCCCCTCCGCCCATATAAATTCTGTCAATGAGTGAGGGATGGTCTGCCTTAAGTCCTCCATTTCCTCCGGGTAAGGGCGGAAAACAATCCTCAATCCCACCTAAGCCGCCGGCACCACGGTTTGACCCGCCTCCTCCACCGGAATATCTTCCATTTCCACCACCTCCTCCTGTCCAGTTATTGCCTAATCCCTTCATATAATTTGAACCAAGCGGTTGATTGAATTCTGTCGAATTGGCAACACCTTCTCCCTTATAACCGGCATTTGTAAAACTTCTTGCATAGTATTCCCTCCCGTAAAGCGCGGGGTTTGTATTCCAGCAGATCGCATCTCCGATGGTATCTTTACCGCCCGTAAATCCAAGAGCTGAAACATCAATATCTGCATTTAGATTCAGAGTCCTTCCTATAATAAGTGCCAGAACACCACCTGCTTTTGTAACAGGGTCCCATGGATCGCAGAAGAGCTTTCCGGTAATTGTGGCGCTGTTGTAATAGGGCACCCTTACTATCTGGATATTACCTATTGGATCATATGTTTTATTGAGAATATCATTACGGAATACTATCTCCTTTGTTCCAACATTTATACTCAGAATGATCATGAATTCATGCATTCCCGGCTCTCCAAATTTATCCTGAAGAGTACCATAATTCGAAGCTGTAAGAATTTTTACACCCTGCATCTGAATCAGCAGAATGGTATCGTTTACTCCAAATCCTGTAATATTATCAACGGTAACCCTGTCCAATCCGATAGTGACAACATGTGTTTTAGGTTGATTAATATTGCCCGAGAGGGTTTTCTGAGAAAATATTACAGTACTGCTAAAACCAAGTATCAGCAAACTAAGTATAAGTCTCTTGCTATGGCCCAAAAAAATTCCGGTCATCATTTGTATATCAGAACTGCTAATATAACTATTATCTTGATTATTTTTTACTAATTCTTACTTAAAGTCTTCCCGGTTTTTCAACAGTGTACAGGACCGGCAGCTCAAAATAAAAAACAGTGCCCTTATCAGCCTCAGATTCAAACCAGATTCTGCCATTTGCGCTTTCAATGTATTTCTTTGCTATTGATAACCCAAGTCCCATTCCAGACGACTTGGTAGTAAAATTAGGTGTGAAAAGATTCTTTTGCAAATCAGCAGGTATACCAGAGCCATTATCTGAAATCGAAACGATAACCTTATCGCCTTTCACCTCCGGCTTAACAATTATTGACCCCTTTCGTCGTAATGGAACAGATTGTATCCCATTCTTAATAAGATTTGAAAAGACACCATTAAGTTGCTCTTTATCTGCATAAATAACAATTTTACTTTCATGAGGCCATTGTACATGAAAGTTAACATTGTCGGTATTCTTAAAAAGTTCAAGTGTTATTCTTATCTGATCGAGCAGGTTTACTTCTACGGGATTTGTTACCGGCATCTTTGCAAAAGATGAGAAAGCTGAGGCAATTGATGAGAGGTTATCTATAAATTCAATCTGATTTTTAGTAAAACGCTCAAGCATCTTATCAAATCCCGGGACTTTGTCATTCCACGACTTAAACAACTGTTGAACATTCAATTTCATTGGAGTAAGAGGATTCTTTATCTCATGAGCAATTTGCTTTGCCATCTCTCTCCATGCGTATTCCCTTTCAGAGTTCGCAAGTTTATGAGTGCTATCCTCAATCTCATCAACCATTCTGTTATACTGCTTCACCAGCTCCCCAATTTCATCATTCCCTTTATATTTAAGATGTTCACTTTTCTTGCCCACACCGACAGAAGCAAGCCCTTCGCTGAGCATAGTAAGTGGTGAAGTGAGTCGTCCGCTTATAAAAACAGCAAGACTCATAGTTATTACAATAAGGAGAAGAGTGAAATTGATGACAGCAACAATCAGATTTGAAATCTCCTTTGCAAGAGCGCTCTGCATCCTGAAATAGGGTAGGTTCAGATAAGCAATAACTTTATTATCGGCGTTGAGAAAAGGAACATATGCCGATAAGTATTCAAGATTCCCTATTTTCTCTTTCTGAAAATACTCACTTTTTTCCGAATATTTGATATTATTAAATGCTGTATTGTTTATACGATGGCTGGTCAGGTCCCTGTCAAAAATTTCCTGCCTTGAAGTGGCAATTAAAAATCCATTAAGGTTATAAAGATTTACATCGGTATTGAATCCGTTTGAAATTTTTACCAGTAAATCGTTTAAAGATGAATAGCTACTGTTTCTCCAGTCAGGCGAAAGATTCTTTTCCATCGAAAGTTTGCTGTCGAGCTCAATATAAACCGAGTTGAGCTTTTCTTTTATGTTTTCATAATGTTTTGCCTGATATTGCCTGATTGTAATATAAGCAACAACGATCCCTATCAATATAAAGGAGAAAAAAAGTATCACGATATAGGAGAGCTGCAATTTCTGGCGGAAATTAAAAACATTCACGCTCTTCACTACCGGCCTTCTGATTATCAGAATGATTACGTTTGAAAGGAAAAGAATAAAAGCAAAGAGATACGCAAAAGAAATGATAATATCGCCCGCAGTAAGAACAGGTCTGGATATCATCACGGTGGCATTTCCGTTCTTGTACAGAACATGCTTAAAGCCGTCTGAGTTGAATATCCTGTAATCTGAACTCTTTTCAACATATTCGGCATCAGTTTGATTAAAAGGAAAATCCCCCATGCTCAGAACAATTTTACCGTTTATATATTTAGCGAAGGAATAGTTTTTCAGACGGGCATACTCATGGTATTTTTTATCAAGCAGCAATTCGGAATATCCTGGCTGAAAATCACTGACATCACTGTATAATTCTATGAACAAACCATTAGAAGTTTTCTTTTCAGTTTTAAAATACATTCTTCCCAGATAATAAGATCTTCCTCCCTGATTATCAAGAAAATAAAAATTAGTCCCGGTCAGAATATGTCCATCTCTCTTTATCCGGTCATCAAAAAACTTAAAACAGTTTTCCGACATTTCATTGCCCGGACCAATCCTTAATGGATCATCGTTACGGCAAAGAACAATGCTGAAATTAAAATTGCCCCAGTATCCGTCAAAATATGTCTCATGCAGGTAGGCTGATATCCCGTACAGATCCCTTTCGAATTGATCATTCGTCATCATATTATTGAGGATGGTGTCAGAAGAGATCGCAGGCCACAAATCGATTAACAGGCGTTCTGCTTCAGGGTCATTTTCAGTCGAAAAGGAGACAGCCTGAATTTTAAGATTTTCAGTGATTTTCTCTTCGGAAAGCATTGTGATGAAATAGAGTGAATATAATCCGAAAATCAACGAAAAAATTACACTCATATTAAACACCCCTATGCTGAATTTTTCGTATACCCATATACTGATAGCAAGTACTAAATAAAAAGCCATCAGAGGAAGCAAAGTTTCCCAATTTTGAAAATACAATAATGCCAGCACACAGAGAGAAGGAATAAAAGCCAGGAAAATTATGCGTGGTGAAAATAGCTTAACATATTGTAGTATTTTAATCAGATAAAAGAGGGGAACCAGCAAAAGGAGAAAGACAGAGGTGAATCCTATTATGCTGAACGCATTCATTTCAAGCACTTTATAGGTCTCGAAATTTATATTTGAGGTTGAAATCAGCTCACTGAGTATTAAATGAAACAAACTCAGCAATAGTGCCGCGATAATCAGCAAAATTGAAAGAAATAAATATTCCTTCAGACCCTTACCCTCATTCCTTTCCTTTAGCGGAAAATACCTGAAAAAAACACCCGAAAAAATTGCTGATATTATGCCGAGAATTAACAAATGGCCAAGGGATGGAATAAACTTGTTCAAAGAGAAAAGGTAAGGAGAGAACAGTTCAGTCCGAAAAAGTACCGGAGGTTTCCCTGTTAAAAGAATAAAAAGATAAATCAAAGAAAAAACCAACAGCACTAAACCGACAGCAATCAAATTTTTCCCCCTGGCAGCCAATAGTTTTACCAGATTGAGACAAAGAAGAATTATCAGAATAAATGCCCCGGCCCAAAAACTCAGAGGTATGAGTATAAAACAAGTTGTGACTTTCACCTCGGGGAAGGTCAGGGAAAAAAGAAATAACCCTTCCTTGTCAAAAATCCGGAATTCTGACGCATTTTTATCTGTATTTAAACCAACATTTTCAGGAATTCTGAACTCCTTAACGAATCCGCTTTTAATAATGTTGTTTTCAAAACTATAATCAGTATGCAATCTGAGCAGACCAACTATTTTTTCATTTCCGGCCTGAACGGTTTTAGTAAGAAACCATCCATTCTGCAAAAAAATCAGTGGTTTGGTATAAAGCGAATCAATATAGACGACAGGTACATCAAACTCATTATCAGAATAATAGATAAGTCTATTGTCTATATATTCCAGGATACTTATCCTGTTCTTTTCAGCTATTGTAAAAAGGTTATTTTCCGCTATCGATCCATGGTGATTCTCCATTGCCAGAATAGGTTTCAAGGCATTGAGGCAATCCTCCATGATCGTTTCTTTTTCAGCCAGAGTTTTGTTGAACATTTTTGTCCTGAACCGATACTCAAAATCACTGAAATAAACTGATTCTGTAGCATATGCCAGAATTAAGAACACTGCTGTCAGAATAGCGAGAAATATCCTGTAACGTTTACCTCTCATATTTTTAAGATCAAGACCTATTCATGGTGATAGGGTTCACCTTTAATAATAGTAAAAACCCGGTAAAGTTGTTCAAGAAACAATAATCGTACCAGCTGATGGGGAAAAGTCATTTTTGAAAGAGACATTTTAAAATCAGCCCTTTTATAGACCTCTTTTGAAAAGCCCCATGGCCCTCCGATAATAAATACAATCCGCTTTTTTGGAAGGAAAAATATTTTTTCTAAATATTCCGAAAACTCTATTGTTCTGAATTCCTTTCCTATCTCATCAAGCAATATTATATAATCATCATTACTTATCGACTGTAGAATTTTATTGGCTTCTTTAATTATTTGTTCCTGAACCGGCATATTTCTTGTGTTCTTCAGATCAGGAAGCGTAATGATCTCAAAAGCTGAGTATTTTTTTATACGATTTGCATAAAGATCAACCAGCTCCGCCATATGTTTATCAGTGGTTTTTCCAGTTTGCAATAAGCTGATCTTCATAAAATGTGCTTCAATTTTGTTTTATAACTGAACTGTAGAAGTGTTACAAAAATAGCATTTTAAAGAATGCTAAGGCCGAATATAACTCCCATTTTCATTTCAATCATAACTTCTATATTTCAGTAACTATAAATTATTTCCTTAGTGTTACTTTGTGTTATCCTTTGTGATCCTTGGTGGTTAAATGAATCAATTCTTACCACAAAGGGACACAAAGGTTTCACCAAGGTTCACGAAGGAATTGATCTGATAAAATACAATCGTAATCAAATTGTATTAAATTTGTAGAGCAATGATTTGGTTGTCCGCAATATTTAAACTGAACTGATATGAAATCCGTAACTATTATTCCGGCAGTATTGATGGCTATAAGCAGTCTTTCTGCCACGGCGCAGGATCAGGCAAAAATACCCGAAGGAATTTCTATTGCTATTAAAGCTGGAAATGCGGCAGAATTATCCAGGTATATGAATTCTACAATTGAGCTGCTTCTTCTCGATAAGGAGGATTTCTACAAAAAAAATGTAGCTGAGACTATACTGAAAGATTTTTTTGCTGAATACAAAACCAAAGATTTCACTATCCTTCATCAGGGCGCAAAAAACGATGCTCAATATGCCATCGGCAATCTTAAGACAGAGAAAGGTGATTTCCGTGTCTATTTCCTGCTGAAGAAAGTTGACCAGGAATTGCTTATTCATCAGATAAGAATTGAATCTGACAATGGAAAATAGAATTCTCAAAGAGTTCATTTTAAAAAGCCTTGCTGAGGATTTAGGCGATGGGGATCATTCATCACTTGCATGCATTCCTGCTGATGCAACCGGGAAAGCAAAGCTTCTTATCAAAGAGAAAGGTATTATTGCAGGAATCAGGGTTGCCGGTGTGCTCTTCCCTGCAATCGATAAAGATCTTAAGTATGATATTGTTCTTGAAGACGGTGCCGGCGTACTCCCCGGAGATATTGCATTCTATATTTCAGGCAGGCAGCAATCAATTCTTAAGTCAGAACGACTGGTTCTGAACATCATGCAAAGAATGAGCGGAATCGCCACAAGTACCTATGAATATGTAAAAGAGCTTAAGGGATTGAAGACCAGGATTCTTGATACCCGAAAGACGACTCCGGGTTTCAGATTTCTTGAAAAAGAGGCTGTAAGGATAGGGGGAGGTATGAATCACCGGATGGGGCTATACGATATGATCATGCTGAAAGACAATCATATCGACTACGCAGGAGGGATTGAGAAGGCAATAATTAAAACAAGGGAATATCTGAAGAAGACCAACCTTAAACTAAAAATTGAGATTGAAGCACGATCCCTTGACGATATCAGTACTATACTTTCAGTCGGCGGGGTAGATCGTATTATGCTTGACAACTTCAGTTTAAAAGAGACTCTTTCTGCAGTTAAAGAAATTTCAGGCAGGTACGAAACAGAATCATCAGGAGGAATAACCCTAAAGACCATCAGGTCTTATGCGGAATGCGGTGTTGATTTCATTTCTGTCGGAGCGCTTACACATCAGATCAAAAGCCTGGATATGAGTCTTAAAGCCATTTAGAGGGTTAAAGGGCCAAGCCATGGCGTGGCCCTACACGCAGTAATGAGGTATTGTAGGGTCATGCCATGGAATGACCCGCTTGAATACAACATTGTTATAGGAGCTTATATTAAAAAAAGAGCTGCCCCGAACGGGACAGCTCCTCTGATCAACTAACAAACTAATAACCCCTATGAAAAGGTTCTCAAACTAGAAATTTATATCAACCTGAGCTGTAAATGTATTGGCATTCTGGTTGTTGGTATTATAATAAGCATTTTTGTTATTATAAATATCATACCCGAAAATAACGGAAACATTCTTTGAGAAAGCCCATGAGGCTCCAAAACTCAAGGCTCCCAGGTAATTTTTACCTCCCTGGTAATCGACAGCCAGCCAAAGCTTGTCGGATATTTCGGTCATTGTCCTGTCCCATGATAGTAAAAGACCGCTTTTTGCTTTATTCAGATTCTCATCGACGAGAAGCTTTTCATTTCCAGTATAATAACCAAGGGTTAGCCTGCCAAGTATGGGTATGGTTTTGGCAATTTCCCCATATAATGATATTATAATTTGTCAAGATCCTTTTTTGTTCCAAAGTTATATGCTCCAATTGCCAGGGAAGGAGAGCCTTTAAATAAAGCGCTTTCCGGAAATCCAAGCTTTGCATTAAAATATAGAGGATAATCATCGTAATTGCTATCACCCATCGAAAGATAATCGATACCGATTTCTCCCTGAAATTTTTCAAATGGCAGCAGACCGGTGGTTAAACCGATATCAAACATTCCTGCCCCACGAACACCATTTATCTTTGAAGTTCTTATGTAATTATCCAGACCAAGGTGCATCGTTTTCCACTTTTGAAAATCAGTGGAAGGAATCCATATCTGGGTGGAAGGAGTTGCAAAGGAAACTTTACTGATTAATAAACAAATTACACAGCTAATTAATAAGAGTTTTTTCATGATCAAATGATTTAGAATAAATAAACAAACTACATTTTATATTTAAAAGATGAAAGTCAGGGAGAGAATTATAGTGGGAAATGCAATTTCTCTCCCGACCTTCTGTTACCAACTTTATCTTGATAATGGAGTCTCTGCGTTTTTATCCAATCTCACTCCTGAATAGCCTTCAACTCCCATTTCAGGAATATCAAGGCCCAGAAGTTCATCTTCCGGCTTGACGCGGTTTCCCACAACTTTATCTATTAATTTGAACATTACCCAGCCAATGCCTCCGACATAAATTATATTGGTTGTCACTCCTATTATCTGAGCCAGAAGCTGGTTTAATCCACCTCCATAAAACAGACCTGTTACAGTACCGGCAACACCATTCCATCCATCACCATATGTGCCATCAGCGAATAGCCCAAGAGCAAGGCAACCCCAGGCGCCATTCACCCCATGCACTGCAATTGCGCCAACAGGGTCGTCGACACGAAGCTTCTGATCAATAAAGATAGCTGCCTCAACTACAAGGACGCCAGATATCAAACCTATAATTGCAGCACCCCCGACACTCACGAAGGCACATGGCGCAGTTATTGCAACCAGTCCGGCCAACATTCCGTTCAGCATCATGGTAGGATCTGGTTTTTTCGTTTTATACAACCACATCCAGAGAACAGAAGCCATGGCACCAGTTCCTGATGCAATCATAGTATTTACAGCAACTACTGATATTCGCAGGTCACCCCCAGCCAGTGTAGAGCCGGGGTTAAAACCGAACCAGCCAAATGCCAGTATAAAAGTTCCAATTACAGCCATTGGGATATTATGTCCGGGAATAGCATTAGCTGATCCGTTTTTATTATACTTGCCAAGACGGGGACCTAATAAAGCAGCTCCTACAAAAGCTAAGACACCGCCAGTCATATGTACTACTGAGGAACCTGCAAAATCTACATGTCCATGACCTATTCCAAACTCTTTACCCAGAGTTGACAACCATCCTCCGCCCCATACCCAGTTTCCAAAAATCGGGTAAATTATAGTTCCTACAAAAATTCCGTATATGAAGAATGAAGAAAATTTCCATCTTTCAGCCATTGAACCTGTAGGTATTGTTGCTGTAGTATCCATAAATACCATCTGAAAGAGAAACATTGCGAGAACGCCCACATCATATACACTGAAATTAAGAAAAAATCCTTTCATTCCGAACAGTCCGAATGAATGGCCTGCCACACTGAGACTAAACTCGCTGTTCAGACCATCAAAACCACCGAGAGTACCAAGGGCCCCTACCCCTCCAAACATTAGTGCGAAGCCGGTCATATAGAAACCCAGCATTCCTAAAGGATAAATAAGGAAGTTCATTGCAATGGTATGAGCAACGTTCTTGGCACGTGTAAGACCTGTCTCAACCATAGCAAAACCTGCCTGCATAAACATGACGAGAAATCCTGTTACCAACACCCACATCATATTAATGGCGACCTTATTGTGTCCAACAGCGTTTGATATTTCGGCTATAACCGGTTCACCCGGCTTAGCTGCAGAAATATCCGATACATTCCCGGTATTGACACCGCCTGGATCAGGTTTTCTCGTTCCATCTGCATAACACACAGATCCAATGGTCATTATTAACACTACGACGAACAATATAAGTTTTTTAGTCATTGTTATATGTTTTATAAGATTACTATTTGGTTAATTTTTCATCGCCCGGACCGGCTGTTGAGGCTTCACCGCGGGCGCTGTTACTGATCCTTACCGATTCCTCTATATTATAACTGAAGATCATACCATCGCCAATCTCACCTGTATATGCAGCTTTCTCTATGCAGTCGATTGTTTTCTGAACATTGATGTCGCGGAGTACAATTGATATAAATATCCTCGGGATGTATTGTGTGTCATAAACCGTTCCCCGGTAGCTATGATGTCCACGCAAATGCTCATTTCCCACCCCCGATGCATCCCAGTAGGAAAAAAAGTCTATGCCAATCTCCTTGAGCTGGGCTTTGACATCTTCGAATTTTGATGTCCTGATAATTGCTTCAATTTTCTTCATACATTTTAATTATTTGTTATTATTAGCTTTATCGATATATTCATACTGGTAAAAAGATACACTGTTGTATATTTTTGTATATGTCAGGTATACAGGCCAAACACGTGCCGCATTTTAAAATATCAGCCAGGAAGAATAAAATGGATGCCCGTAAACCATTAAAGGACAGGCATTACGGAAGTTGAAAAAAATCCGATATTTTTTGGGAGCTGTAAAAAAGCCTACGTACAGGTAAGATTAAACAAAAAATCCTACAAAATTGTAGGATTTACCGGTAGGGACGTTGCATGCAACGTCCGATTGCATAGGGACGTTGCATGCAACGTCCCTACCATTAAACCGCATTACGCTTGAATTTTTTAAAGATGACGGGGTCAATCTGGTATTTTTTAATCCTGAGTCCCATCATACGTTCGGTTAATTTGAGTTGTTCGGCAGCTTTGGTTATGTTTCCTTTGGAAAGGTTCAAGGCATCAATCAGCATTTGTTTCTCAACATTTTCAAGAATGGCTTCCAGTCCACCATCAACACGTGAATGTGTCGATGCCGCACTTTGAAGCGTAGGTGGAAGGTTATGAGAGCGTATTACCCTATCGGTGCTCAGAATACTGGCGCGTTCGATACAGTTTTCCAATTCCCTGATGTTGCCCGGCCAGTGATATGTCATGAGCAGATCAATGGCAGTAGAACTGATCCGTTTGATTTCCAGCCCATGAATTTTATTATATTTTTCAATGAAGTGATTTACAAGCAATGGGATATCCGCCCGCCTTTCCCTGAGCGGAGGAATAAACAATGGAAATACATTTAATCTGTAATAAAGGTCTTCGCGGAATTCGTTCTTTAGCATCAGTTCTTCCAGATCGCGGTTCGTGGCTGTTATGATGCGGACATCTGCCTTTAAGGTCTCGCTTCCTCCCAGGCGTTGAAATTCTTTTTCCTGTAATACTCTTAATAATTTCACCTGCAGATTTGGCGAAAGATCGCCGATCTCATCCAGAAAGATTGTGCTTTTTTCTGCCATTTCAAAACGACCTTTGTGCAGTTTGTCAGCCCCTGTAAATGCTCCTTTTTCATAACCAAACAATTCGCTTTCGATGAGCATTTCGGGAATAGCTGCGCAATTTATCTTAACCATCTGGCGCTTACTCCGGGGACTCTGATCATGAATTGCTTTGGCCACCAGTTCTTTACCGACACCGCTTTCACCTCGGATCAATATTGTCGCATTAGTCATAGCTACTTTTGCAATCAGGTCGTATACTTCCTGCATCTTCCCCGATTCGCCCACCAGTGAAGTGATACGGTCGTTATAACTATAAGAGTCCCTGTTCCCTGAGCTTCTGATAATGAAGCTTTTCCAATTCTTCAATTTTATCCTGGCGCGACCTTACCAGCCTGGCAAACATTGAAGCCATGATTGTCAAGAACTGCAATTCATTCTGAAACGAACGGCTGGAATAATACTTAAGCTTTACAGAGAGTGTTCCAATTATTTCATTTTTAGCTTTAATCGGAACGCAGATGAATGAATCCTCATCTTCGAGCTTAGTTGTCGACCTCGTTTTGTTCAGATAACGGGGCTCATCAGAAATATGAGGGATTATAACGGGTTTGCCGGTCTTAACTACTTCACCAATAATACCTTCACCTATTTTATATTCACCTCTTTCTTTTTGTTCTTTGGTCAGACCATAAGCAACCTCGATATTAATTTTAGATGAGTTCCGATTTAGTACAGTCAGAAAGGCCTGCAGGATACCGAATTTTTTAGCCATTTCCTCCATTACCTGGAGGAGAGCTTCCTCCAGATCAGAGCTCTTTGCAACAACCTCACTGACCTTGAAGAGCACGGATAAATTATCTGACTGATCCATGATTAATTAATAATTCGAAAAAGATTTGAATCATTTTAACTGCGCGCCGCTAAGTTATTAATAAATCGGAATACCCATACTTAAGCGTGCATTTGACTTTCTATAAATTTTTTCATTACTTTCGGGACGACAAATCAGCTATAATGAAAAAGTGGTTACTTTTCCCTCTCTTCCTGATGCTCTTATGCTGCAAGGGAAAAAAAGATGAGACTTACTTTACTACGGTTAAAGCAGCACAATATTTTAAAGATATTGAAGAGATATGCAATCGGGATAATGGTAAACTCTGGGGAAAAAACCTGTATGGACCCATATTGTTTGTTGAAAGAGTCACGCGTAGAGCAGTAGCTAACAGGCCTGATAATGAAGGCCTTCTGAAATCGAAAGATGGAGTATATAACGGTATCTATCCAAAAGAACTCTTATTAACCAATGGCCCTGTGAAATTCGGAGGAACGCAGTTTGCTATGTCGCCTCTTCCCTCTGAAGAAGTTGAGTACGTGATAAAAACACGGGCAATTCACAGCCTTTTTCACCGGTTTCAGGAAAATGAAGGAGTATTGCCTTTAGCCTTCAATGCAAATAATATGGATGAAAAGGAAGCACGGCTTTGGATCAAACTCGAATGGAAAGCTTTGAAGAAAGCGCTCAAAACTGATGGGGATGAACGTCAGCTTGCCATAAGAGATGCTCTTATATTCAGAGGTTCAAACAGAGAACTCTATCACAAATATGCCGATGATGAAAACCGGTTTGAAGCTTACGAAGGACTGGCAACATTCACGTATACTTTGCTTTGCACTAATTCGCATGAGGAATACCTGTCCAGACTATTCGAAAATCTCGACAGGGTCTACTCGATGCAATCGTATGCGAGATCATATGGATTCATTCATGGTGCATTATATGCAACGCTGCTTTATGAAAAAGGATATGATTTTAAAAAAATTAATAATGATACAATTGACCTGGGAAACGCAGTTAAAGAGCTATATAATATCAAGTTGCCTGTTATTTGCAGGGATGTGGCAGGCAGCCTGGCTGTAAATTATGATATCGATGTTATTAACAGGGAGGAAGAACAGCGCCTTGCCGATATCAGAGAAAGCATTCACAGACAAATAAGCATCTTCACCGAGAAACCTGTAGTATTTCTTGAACTTGAAAGTCCATATTTTGATTTTGAGCCGGAAGATATTCATTCACTCGACACTCTCGGGACCCTCTATAATTCAATGAGGGTCTCGGATAACTGGGGTAAACTCACAGTCGATAAGGGTGGCTGTCTTGTATCAAACAATTTAAAGTATCTCCGCATAACTGCAAAAAACTTCAAAATGGACAAAAACCATATATCGGGTGAGGGATGGCATCTCATCCTTAATAATGACTGGGAGCTTGTTCCCGTCGAACAGAATTATTTTGTGAGGAAGCTGATGCCGTAATTCTTTACCCCCTAAAGCCACCCCCCAACCCCCCTGAAGGGGGGCTCGTTCCCTCGACATTTCGAGCGATTGCTTTAAATGTCAGAAAACGTACCCCCCTTTAGGGGGGCAGGGGGGCAAAAAATCCACGCCAGCTACGGGGGTTGGGGGGCAAAAAATGTAGTGGGGGATTATTTCTTCAACGACTTCAACGCCTCTTCCAGCGACTTTATTTTTGATTCAGCATCACTCTTTTTCTTTCTTTCCAACTCCAGAACTTTTGCCGGAGCATTCTTGACAAAGCGCTCATTTTCAAGCTTCTTCATTACATTTACAAGAAATCCCCTGTTGTAATCCAGCTCCTCATTAATCTTGGCAAGCTCACTTTCGATATCAATCTTCCCTGTAAGAGGTATAAAAAACTCAGTGGTCCCGATCATAAATGAAGCAGCTCCTTCCTGTTTCTCAGAAACAAATGACAATTCAGATAAATTACATAATTTACTAATCACCGGAAGAAACTCAGAATTGAAACTATATTTATCTGCACGGATTAAAAGACTAAGTTTTTCTTTATTTGGAAGGTCCTTTTCTTTCCTGACAGACCTTACACTGCTTATCGTCTCCTTTACAGAATCAAAGTCTGTTATCAGAACTTTATTGAATTTTTTGGCTTCAGGCATCTGTGTTACCATAATACTTTCACCATCCTTTCTATCAACAAGCAGCTGCCAGATCTCCTCGGTGATAAACGGCATAAAAGGATGAATTATCTTCAAGCAGCTTCTCAAAGAAGGCGACTGTTGCATCATATGTAGTCCTGTCAATTGCCTTTTGATATTCTGGTTTAATGATTTCGAGATACCATCCTGAGAATTCATCCCAGAACAATTTATATGTTATCATCAAAGCTTGAGATATCCTGAATTTTCTGAAGTTCAAGTCAATATCTATAACCGATTTCTTCATAACCTCATCAATCCACTTTACTGCAACTTTTGATGAATCAGGCTGTGCTATATCCTCATCAACTTTCCAGTTTTTTACAAGTCTGAATGCATTCCAGATTTTATTTGCAAAATTACGTCCCTGTTCCGGTAAACTGTCTTCATATAAAAGGTCATTACCTGCCGGAGAACACAACAGCATACCAATTCTCACTCCATCGGCTCCATACTTCTCTATAAGGTTTATTGGTTCCGGGGAATTACCAAGAGATTTCGACATCTTTCTCCTCTGCTGATCGCGGACCAGTCCCGTAAGGTAAACATTATCAAAAGGTTTGTCTCCCCTGAACTCGTAACCCGCCATGATCATTCTTGCAACCCAGAAAAAGAGTATTTCAGGAGCCGTTATCAGATCGTTAGTCGGATAATAGTAATTAATATCCGCATTCCCCGGATCATTTATACCATTAAATGAAGTTATCGGCCAAAGCCAGGAAGAGAACCATGTGTCCAGAACATCTTCATCCTGGCGCAGATCGGATTCCTTTAACGTCGCCTTACCGCTAACTTTCCTTGCCAGATCAAGCGCCTGGGAAATATTCTGCGCAACAACAAATTCGTTATTGTCGTAATACCAGGCAGGTATTCTCTGGCCCCACCACAACTGACGGCTGATACACCAGTCATGTACATTTTCCATCCAGTGACGGTAAAGATTTTTAAATTTTGACGGATAAATATGAACATCTCCATTCAGAACTGCCTCCAATGCAGGAGTTGACAGTTCCTTCATTTTCACGAACCACTGAAGTGAAAGCCTGGGCTCAATAACTGCATTTGTCCGTTCCGAACGTCCTATCTTATTATCATACTTTTCTACCTTAACCAGGTTTCCGCTTTTCTGAAGTTCTTTTTCGGCCAGTTCTTTTGCCTTAAACCTGTCAACACCAACGAATAAGCCTGCCCGGGTGCTCATTGTGCCATCCTCATTAAAGACATCAATTGATGGCAACTTATGTCGGAGACCTATCTCATAGTCATTGATATCGTGGGCAGGAGTAATTTTGAGGCATCCTGTTCCAAATTCAGGATCAACATAGCTGTCAAAGATAAATGGCACTTCACGGTTTGCCATTGGAACAATAACTTTCTTTCCTTTGAGATGCCTGAATCTGTCATCGTCAGGATTTGCACAGACAGCCGTATCTCCAAGTATTGTTTCCGGACGGGTTGTAGCAACTGTAACATAACCATCCTCTCCCACTATCTTATACCGGACATAATATAGTTTTGATTTTTCGTCGGTATAGGTAACCTCCTCGTCAGAAACTGCAGTCATTGCCTGAGGATCCCAGTTAACCATTCTTATACCTCTGTAGATCAGACCTTTATTATACAGATCAACAAATACCTTTATAACCGAATCATACCGTTTCTCATCCATTGTAAACAGTGTACGGTCCCAATCGCAGGATGCACCCAGCCTTTTAAGCTGTTCCAGGATTATACCTCCATGCTTATGAGTCCATTCCCAGGCATGTTCAAGAAACTCTTCCCGGGTAAGATCACGCTTTTCAATCCCTTCAGCTTTTAGTTTCGCGACCACCTTTGCTTCGGTTGCTATTGAAGCATGGTCAGTTCCCGGCACCCAGCAGGCATTTTTACCCTGCATTCTTGCCCTCCGTACCAGAACATCCTGGATGGTATTGTTAAGCATATGACCCATGTGCAAAACACCTGTAACATTAGGCGGAGGTATAACAATTGTATAAGGCTCTCTCCCGTCAGGGGTGCTTTTGAAAAATCCATTATCCATCCAGTACCGGTACCACCTGCTCTCAGCTTTCCCGGGCTCGTATTTTGAGGGAATATCCATTGCTGTTTGTCCTTATTGAATTCTTTAAATAAAACTGCAAAAATATGAAAATTAACGATACCAATTATGGATGAGGGGGAGAAAGGGTGAAGGGGTGAAGGGGAGAATTAAACTGTTAAAAGAAGATAAATCACTATTTGGCTATTCTAATTTATTTACTTTTGCTAATGTTTTATGTAGATATTAATTAAAAATATTATGCCATCAATATCCGACAAAGGGAAAGCAATGCCTGCCTCACCGATAAGGAAGCTGGTACCCTATTCTGAAGAAGCGAAACGCAAAGGAAGGAAAGTATACCATCTTAATATCGGACAACCTGATATACATACCCCGGAGGTAGCACTGAATGCACTTCGCAATATTAATCTGAAGGTTATAGAGTACAGCCATTCAGCAGGAAATGAATCATATCGACGTAAACTGGCAGCTTATTACAGGAAGATCGGAATTAATATTGACCATACCGAAATGCTTATCACCACAGGTGGTTCCGAGGCTATTCTGTTTGCTCTTTTGTCATGTGTAAATCCAGGTGATGAAGTTATAACTCCGGAGCCATTCTATGCCAATTATAATGGTTTTGCCACTACTGCCGGGATTAAAATTGTTCCTGTAACGTCCTATATAAAAGAAGATTTTGCACTCCCGCCCATAAAAGATATTGAAAGTAAGATCACAACAAAAACTAAGGGCATTATTGTCTGTAATCCAAATAATCCTACTGGCTATCTCTACTCTAAGGAAGAACTTATGCATCTTAAAGAGATTGTAATGCGGCATGATTTGTATCTTTTCTCCGATGAGGCTTACCGTGAGTTTTGCTATGATGGCGCTGAACATTTCTCAGCAATGAATCTTGAAGGCATTGATAATAATGTAATCATGCTTGATTCGGTATCGAAGCGCTACAGTGAATGCGGCGTAAGAATTGGTGCATTGATTACAAAAAACAAAGATGTCATATCCACTGCCCTTAAATTCGCCCAGGCACGCCTTTCTCCTCCGGGATTAGGACAGATTGTAGGGGAAGCTTCTATCGATACACCGGATGAATATTTTATTGAAGTGAACAAGGAGTATACTGCACGACGAAATTACATGGTTGAAGCTCTTAACAAAATACCCGGTGTCTATTGTCCAAAACCAAAAGGAGCTTTCTATGCAGTTGTCAAATTGCCGGTCGATGATGCTGACAAATTTGCCAGATGGCTTCTTGAAGATTTCGAATATAAAAATCAGACAGTGATGGTTGCTCCTGCTTCCGGTTTCTATTCAACACCCGGATCGGGCAAGAATGAGGTACGGATAGCTTACGTGCTTAAGATTGAGGATCTTAAGAATGCTTTGGAAACATTGGCCGAGGCCCTGAAGGTTTATCCTGGGAGGGTCTGACTTTTATGTTGACCGGTTCGGTTAAATAAAATACTTATGATGGTTCTCATCCAAAAAATCAGGGAGAATTATAAAAGTATAACCATTCATATACTTACATGGTTGATGCTTTTAATGATTAATTACGTTTTTTTGAAGAACTTTGTAGTCAATTTTGATTTTACTTTTAATATTTTGATATGGTCTTTATACATATTAGTATTCTATATTTGTTATTCATTATTGATCCCATTATTTTTATTCAGAAAAAAGGTACTTGGTTTTATTGCAGGTTCTTTAATATTAATTTCTGGGTCATACCTTATAAACCAGACCATTGCACAAAACCAGTTTATTACAGTGTTTAAACAAATGGATAAAATTCCCGGACCAAATCCTTTCGGTCCTGATCAATACTCAACCTGGACCTCCCGGACAAATGAAACCACCTTTTCCCAGATTTAACAGGGAAGTGCTCAGAAGACCTGATTTAGAAATGATGCTTCATGATAAACGACCGATGGGCCGTGGTCCGTTTCTTGACAGGAAACTGTTTTCTCTTTCAGGTTTGCTTTTGGTATATTTTGCAGCCATTTCAATTAAGGTTCTTAACAAATTCAGAGATGATGAAAAAAAGAAAGAAGAAATCATGAAGGAAAGGATTTCATCGGAGTTAATATATCTTAAACAGCAGGTAAATCCGCATTTTTTGTTTAATACTTTAAATAATATTTATTCGTTATCAATTAAAAATCCCGAAATAATGCCCAGTGCGATCTTAAAGATCTCATCCATTCTCAGATATACCCTTAACGAATCAGATAATTCATTAGCATCATTAAGGGATGAGATTGAGATTATGAACGCCTATATAGATTTTCAAAAAATGAGATTTAAAAATAATTTGCCTTTGATTTATAAAGTTACCGGTTCAATCGATGATTATAAAATTGAACCATTCATCCTGCTTCCTCTGATTGAAAATGCTTTTAAATATGGAATGGTAAATATAAAAGACTCATTTATTAATATAGAGATCACAATAAAATCTGAAAAACTTAAGTTCTTAATAAGTAACAAAAAGAGTTTTACACATGAATCCAAATTAGAACATTCAGGAATTGGACTAAAAAACATTAAAAGAAGGTTAGATTTAATATATCCTGATTGTCATAAACTTTTAATTGAAGATAATGATAATATCTTTTCAGTTTGTCTGGAATTACCGTTAAAACATTAGTAAAGAGATGAACAGCATAGCTATTGATGATGAACTTCTTGCACTGGATATTATCAGTGAGTTTTGCACAAGAATTAACAGCGTTGATCTGATTAGCACTTTTACAAATCCGTTTGATGCCATCAAATTATTGAACAGTAAAGAAATCGATCTGATCTTCCTGGATATTCATATGCCTCAGATCAACGGCTTTGAGTTTTTGAAATTACTATATAAGCCTCCTCTGGTAATCTTTACAACAGCCTATAAAGAACATGCTTTTCAGGGATTTGATTATGATGCAGTAGATTATCTTGTTAAACCATTTTCATTTGATCGTTTTACCAAATCGATCAACAAAGCATCTCAGCTCATAAAACTGAATAACCACGGAGATAGTGTAAATGAAGACAAAATGAGAATATCCTGCGGATTTATGTTGGTAAAAGTTGAATATAGTACAATCCGGGTGAATCTCGATGATATTCTGTATATTGAAGGTCTGAAAGATTATGTAAAGATCTATTCAGGAGGAAAACCAATTCTTACCAAAACCACTATGAAGAATATTAATGATAAACTTCCACCCGATCGTTTCCTCAGGGTTCATAAGTCATTTATAGTTTCTGTCGATAAAATCAATATGATTGAAAACAGCCGGATATTAATTGATAATCAACGTATTCCTATTGGGGAGTCTTTTAGGATGCAATTTTACGATATGGTTAACAGAAACTCAATCTGAAAGATTAATCGTATTTCCTTTTCATGAACCATAACTCTTTCAGAGATAAATCAAGATGTAATGTGCAAAAATTCTCTTTGAAAAGTCCTTTCTTTTCAGAACCGTTCTGCCCTAGTTCCAACGACACATTTATTACGCTTAAAATGCCTCTAACAGGAATTCCTGCACCAAATGAAATCGCCCGATAATTGATTGGAATATTATCAATGATGAGATAGGATCCATTATATTCAGCGCCAAATCTGTAAAATATCATCCTATTACTTCCCCTTCTGATACCGGTAGAAGGAAATTCAATCCCCAGTGAGAACCTGTTGCTGTTCCTGGTTTCAAGAAGAGTATTGGCAAAATCAATATCTTTCCATGTCTTTATTTCATAATCTATCCCTCCTCTGAAAAAGTCTTTTCCAAATGCCAAACCTATTCCAACGGTTTTAGGTATTTTGAAATTATTGCTATGACTTTTAATTGTTTCTGTTTCATTTGCCTGTAATTACAGTTGATACATTTTTTGTTGTCAGAGTCTTTCCATTACTGTAAATAAGCCCAATATTGTATTTCCACCTGTCATTTACAAATTGGTAATTCAATCCATAATTTAAGGTTGAAATTGGATAAATATGTTAAGTTCTGAAATGAATAGTTAAAAGTCTCTGAGGATTCGGAATGTTTGATGGTACCAAAAAGATAAACAGCATTTATTCCAAAAACAATATTCCTGGTAATTTTGTATGAGTTTCCAAAATAAATCTGATTCACACCTCCTTCTCCTGAAAAGGTCTTGTTGTATGTTAGGAGGCTGCCTTCAACAGAGAGATGGAACATTTATATTGTATCCAATTGTACTATAAGATGTTATGCCAAAACTTGTCGCCCATCTGGGAGTTATTCTAAAACCCATTGCAGCATATTTAATGTTGGCATCGAAAAGTGCCTGGCTTTTTTTGCTACGTACTAAATGAAGTATACTTTCCAAAAAAACCAATTTCAAAAATAGTAACCAGACTATCAAGTCCGTCGTATGATGCGGGATTAAGAAGATTTATAGAATGTTCAGATAATAAGGCAATACCTGTTCCTCCCATGGCCTTACTTTCACCGATACTGTTCTCTTCAACAGAACCCATTCCGAAAATGGAATAAGGAGATGAGGTAATCTGTGCAGTGGCATTATAAACAAGTAGAATTGAGCAAATTATTACCAGTGGAGAAGGTTTTAGCCGAGGTACGCATAGTCATATTAATAAGTTAAATAATAAAGCCTCAACTTTGCGGCAGGACTTTTGCCTTCAATTATCATTCGTCCAAAAGTTGAGATTATTTCTGATCCTTTGAGACCAACCAATATTCCATGTTCATAATCAAAATATGAATCTGAAAATTCTGAAGTTATAAAAGATGTAATATCAAAAGTGTATCTGGTTTCCTCCTTAAATAATTCATCCAGATATAATGATGCAAAAATTTGCGTCCCACTTTTGCATCATACAACAAGTTGTTTATTTTGTTGTGTTTATCAGTATCGTACAGATACAATTCTTTTGGTAGTTTGATAATATCATAACTTGTTTTAACGGGTTCTAATATGAGCTCAGCTCTGAGTATTTTCCAATGATTTTCCATCAGTAAATCCTTCAAGGTAGGAAACTGAATTTTGGGCAATAATCCTATTAAACCCTGAAGGAATGCTTTATTTCCTGTCTGTGAAGATGAAATTATATTATTTGTTGCTTTTAAATTCTTCAGCAGTGTATTAGTGAGGTCATATTGAATGTTGTTAAATTGAACATCCGAGTCACCAAATTTGATTTCGATTACTTTCGTTTCAGGCACATCCTTATCGATGTGATAATAGATTTTCAAAATGATATGGCTTTCGTCTGCCAGGAACCCTATTATTGTACTATTGCCTCCTTCATCTGAAGTAATTGCAAATCCTTTTAAATAATCTAAGAAATAATCGCTTGTGGAAATATTTTCATCATTTTCTTTTAAATAACCCAAAAAGTTTCCTTCCAAATTCATTAACAGGGACAGAGACAATAGTATCGGCTGAATTTGGTTCCGGATAAAATAATTTTGTTCCAAGAACTCCCTGAGAATAATTCACAGTTGAGTTATTATATAAATAACCGGATTTATTAAGGGTAATTCTTTCGGTAAGCTGATGGATACTAATTGACATTAAGGCAGTAGTGTCGCCGTAATGGTATCCGGAATAAACAAGAATAAAAGCCGCTGAATCAAATTCAGCTAAATCTTCAATAACGTCTATAAGTCGGAAACGCAAGTTCAAAATAGCTTTTAGATTTTATAGTGCCAAAGTCAGAGTCGTTATAATCTCCGACAAAAGCCACCCCTGTTCCTGAAGTCGCTAAAGAATCATACAAAACCGTAGACATGTCTATTTTAAATGTGTCTAATATTTTAAGGTTTGTCTGAGACTCAACAAATTCCTGACCTATTGTAAAATTGTCACTCTGGGTACATGAGTTGATAGAGATAGTTACAATAACAAGTAGTATAAACAAGAAAAAAGTTGTTTTTTTAGAATATGACAGGTGTTCATTTGTCTTGCCGATACATAAAACTTTCATTTTTGTTTCAATTTGTACAAATTAAAGATTAATACACGATGTAAACCAAGCATAGTGTACCAACAGGTGAAAAGTGTAGACTTAAAGGCAAATTGAAAAGATTATGTAAAAACATGTACAATTTTTCTCACATCGTTATTAAGACCTGCATCAAAAATGGTTTTATCGATTATATACGGTGGCTGGTCTACTTTTTCAAGGGATATATCTACAATGCTTTTTATTGAAACATTCATCAGATAGATTTGTGAAGTGAGTTTTAATCTAATAATAAATATAAAATGGGATACAAAGCAATGAAGATTTGTGCGATTCTTTTCTTTTCCATCCTGGCCCTGCCGCTCATTAATTCATGTGAAAATAGTGATGATGAAGATCTTATTGGTAACTGGGCAAGTCTGTCTGACTTTGATGGATTGCCACGCAGTGACGCAGTGGGTTTTTCAATTGGGACAAAAGGATATATTGGTACCGGATATGATGGAGAAGAAAGATTAAAAGATTTCTGGGAATATGATGTATCAAAAAATTCCTGGACCCAAAAAGCTGACTTTCCCGGGGTGGCCAGAAACAGTGCTGTAGGTTTCGGTACTGATACAAAAGGTTATATCGGTACAGGTTTTGATGGAAAGAACAAACTCAAAGACTTTTGGGAATTTGATCCTGCAAATAACATATGGACTCAAAAAGCCGATTTCGGTGGTTCAGGCAGGTATGCTGCAGTTGGAATGGCGATTAATAATAAAGGTTATATCGGAACCGGATATGATGGTAACTACTTAAAAGATTTCTGGCAATATGATCCGGAAACTGATAGCTGGGCTCAAAAAACCAGTATAGGTGGAAGCAAACGAAAAGATGCTGCCTGTTTTGTCATTGACGGGAAAGGATATGTCAGCACTGGGATAGATAATGGAACATATGAAACTGACCTATGGGAATATGATCCCAATGAAGATATATGGAATAAAAAAAGGGCAATTTCAAATATATCTGATGAAAATTATGATGATAAGTATACAACAATAGTCAGGCATTTACAAAGTGGGATTCAGCATAAACGGTAAAGGCTATCTGGCTACCGGGGGTCAAACCGCCGGAGTTAATGTATGGGAATATGATCCATCAAATGATTTGTGGATTGAAAGAACTTCTTTTGAAGGTAGTTCAAGAGCGGATGCAGTAGGTTTTGCTATAGACAACTTAGGTTACGTAACTACAGGTAAAAACGGAAGCTATTACTTTAGATGATCTATGGTCGTTTGATCCTGAGGCCGTATATGTTAAGAATGATAAATAAAAAGACTATAATTGGGTCTGACACTACTGATAATGTTAGTTGTCTTTGGAAGAGTCCTTAACAAAAGGAACCATCATTATACAGTAGATGTAATTAACAGCGAACAGGGTTGGGGATATAATATTTTATGCGACAATAAACTTATTATCCACCAGCCTTATATGCCTGCTAAAAACGGGCAGTTCACTATTTCAAAATAAATATGACGCAAAAAAAACGGGTCAGCTCGTCGTGAAAAAACTTCAAAATTTTCAATCACCAAGGATTAGGATCGATGAATTAGACTCAATTATTAAAAACTCGGATAAAATAACTTACCAGCCATAAGACAATTAATAATTTCCGGGCTCGATTTAGCAAATTTATGAAGATTTACCGGCTGATCAGATCTTCGGAGATTTATACGATAACCATAAAACTTTTCTTTAGTACAAAAGATACTTTCCCCGTATTTTTGCGAATTTCTCCAGTCCTTCTTTCCATGTTGCCCTGATCTGTTCGTGAGGTCATCCCCTTCTGAATCTGTTCACGTAAAACCGGTCCTCCTGCAAGGACGTCAAAATATGGTGTGAAAAACTTATCTTTTGCAGGAAAATCATTATAAGCAGTGATCAGCCAATCGAGATTAAGTTCAGGCCGGGGTACTAGTTTTCTTTTTAACGCATCACGCAGATCTGTTCCAAAACATTTTACTCCGAGTAACGGCGGATTTTTAGCTCCGGGAACACTTTGCGGTACAAAACTGAAACCTCTGTCAGGCAGATCAGGACTTCCAAACACCTGAAACGGATATGAAGTACCCCTTCCTAATGAGATCGCTGTACCTTCGAAAAAGCAGAGAGAAGGATAAAGATAAACTGAATTCTGGTTTGGAAGGTTAGGTGATGGTTTAACAGGAAGTTCATAGAGGGTTTTATGAATGTAATTCTTACACTTAATAACAATAAGATCGCATTTCAAGCCATTCTTCAACCACCCTTCCCCATTGATCATTTTTGCATACTCTCCCACTGTCATACCATGCACGACAGGCACCTGATCCATACACACAAAAGATCTGTATGCAGTATCGGGGATATTACCATCAAAATAAAAACCGTTGGGATTAGGCCGGTCAAGCACAATACATTTAACATGATTCTCGGCACACGATTCCATAATGTAGTGCAGTGTTGATATATAAGTATAGAACCTGGCACCAACATCCTGGATATCGAATATTACAACATCAATCCCCTTCAGATCCTCAGCTGTTGGTTTCAGATGAGAACCGTAAATACTGATCAGTGGAATACCTGTTTAGTTCTTTCCCGTTTTCTATATTCTCGCCTGCATCTGCCAGGTTTCTGAATCCATGTTCGGGTGCAAATATTGCCTTAATGTTTATGCCTGTTGATAAAAGTTTATCAACCAGATGGTTTTGGCCAATCATTGAAGTCTGGTTTGCCACAACAGCAACTGATTTCCCTTCGATTATGGATTTATATAATTCAATCTGATTTGCTCCGGGGACAGGAAGCTTCTTTGCTTCTTTGCCAACTGGAAAAGAGATAATCAGTGTTGTCAAAACAAGGATAATAAAAAATTTAATCATGCATTATCTATTTTGTTTATGTAAATCTACTGTTTATTTTATTCTCAGTGGTTCTCTGTGCTTCTCTGTGTCCCTCTCCCGCTTCGCAGTGACAAGTTGTGTAACAAAAAACAAGAACTGTCACAGAGTTTCACAGAGGATTTCACAGAGGTACACAGAGAAATTAACCGCAAAATTCTTAAATTTGGGAACTTTTCAGAATAATGAATTTACCGTATTTCATAGCACACAGGCTCATAAAAGGACGTCGTGAAGGCACATCATTTTCAAGGCCTATTAATGTCATAGCTATTATAGGTATTGCTATGGGCCTTGCGGTGATGATTCTTGCAGTAGCAATTCTTACTGGCTTCAAGCAGCAGATCAGGGATAAAGTGGTTGGATTTGGAGCAAATATTCAGATCATGAATTTCGATTCGAATATCTCATTCGAAACCACACCGATTAGCGACACTCAGAAATTTATTCCCGCGATAAAGCAGATTCCCGGGATCAAACATCTGGAAGTATTTGCCACAAAAGCAGGAATAATAAGAACCGATGAGGATATTCAGGGAGTAGTGCTTAAGGGAATTGGAAGCGATTTTGACTGGAAATATTTCAAAAGCAATATGGTCGACGGCAGTGTGTTCACAGTCACCGACACCGGGCTCACAAATAAGGTGATTATTTCAAAAAAGATATCCAATATGCTCAGGTTGAAAACCGGAGATTCATTTGCCATGCTTTTTATTCAGGATCCTCCCAGAATGAGAAAATTCACAATCAGTGGAATTTATGAGACAAGCCTTGAAGAATTTGATAAAATGTATGTCTACTGCGATATCGGACATATCAAAAGGCTGAATGGATGGAGAGATGACCAGGTAAGCGGGTTTGAAATATTCATTGATGATTTCGACAAGCTCGATGAAATGACCTCGGCAGTCAGAGATGCAATAGGATATAAAATAACGGAAGAAGATACAAAATTCAAGGTAACGAACATCCGGATGAAATATCCTCAGATCTTTGACTGGCTGAATTTTCAGGATGTCAACGTTATAATTATCATATTGCTGATGCTTATTGTGGCAGGATTTAATATGATCTCAGGATTACTCATACTCATTCTTGAAAAGACCAATATGATTGGCGTACTTAAATCTCTCGGCGCTGAAGATATTACAATACGAAGAATATTTCTGTATCAGGCCGCTTATCTGATCGGGAAGGGATTATTCTGGGGTAACTTAGTCGGATTAGGACTTGCTTTTATACAGTTGAAAACCGGTGTGATTACTCTTGATCCATCCTCTTATTATATTAAAACTGTTCCGGTTAATCTTGAACTGATACACATTCTTTTATTGAATGCAGGGACAATGGCCGCAATAATTCTTATGCTTCTTGTCCCAACAAAATTAATCAGCAGGATCACCCCTGTAAAGGCAATAAGGTACGATTAGAAACTCAGGCAGAATGAAGTTTCCTTATTTGGTACCGATCTGACTTTCAGATTTCCTCCATGGACCCTCATGATCTGTTTTGAGATGCTTAGTCCGATACCGGAACCGTTTTGACGGGTAGTAAAAAACGGGACAAATATTTCATCAATATTTTCCTCAGCTATTCCGGGGCCATTATCTATAACACATATTTCAGGATGGTTGTCGATATCTTCACTTGCAACAATTCTTATCTTCCCTTCATTATTATTTTCATTTGCTTCAAGGGCATTCTTTACGAGGTTAATCAGGACCTGTGAAATCAGGTTTTGATCTGCAAATATTTCAAGATCAGAATTCTTAAGTGAAAGAGACAGATCAATTCTGTCGCTCTTTTCAAGTGAGTTATAAAGAATTTGAACCCGACTCAACAAGTCGGCCACTTTGAATAATTTCTTATCAGGTTCAGGCACCCGGGTCAGTTGCCTGTAAGATTCAACGAATGACATCAGACCCCTTCCCTGTTCCTTAATCACATTCAAACCCTGTAATGTAGTGGCAATAGTTTTTATATTTATCTCTTCCGGCAAAACAGGCTTTCCTCCTGCACTATAAATATTAGAGAGACTTTCTGATAAGGATGTTATCGGAGTAATAGAATTCATTATTTCATGCATTAATACCCTTATCAGTTTCATCCATGATTCAATCTCTTTTTCATCAAGTTCATTCTTAATATCCTGTATAGAAAGAATTACCAATTCATTATCATTGGTCTTAAATGATGTAGCTTTCAGTGAAAGTTGAATTTCGCCCTGTGCTGTGACAGATGCCACGAGTCTCCGCTCAAAAGGTCTTATATTTTTTATTGTCTGAAAGAGTTTCAGATCCTTCCTTTCAATTTGCTGCAAATGAGTGAGAACATCCATTGAAAGCAGTTTTTTTGCCGATGAATTTGCATGCAGAATAAATCCCTTTTTATTATAAGTAATAATACCGGCAGCCAGGTGTTCAAGTAATGTCCGGAAATATTGCTCCTGTTGTCTGTTTTCAATTTTTAGCTGCTGAATCTGCTGATTCACCTTATTCATACTTTGATATAACTCCTTCAAACCGGCACTTCTGGTTTCAATAGGAAAAGAGAGGTTTGAATCATCATTCCTGACGGAATCGAAGAAAAATCTGATTTTTCTGTTTGTTCTATTCAGATATAATATGAGATTGACTGTGAGAAAAACTATTATAAAAATGCAGATAATAGAAAAACGCAATGACTGGGCAACTACAACAAAATAACCAAGAACAACAGAAAACAGCACAATAAGTGTTACTCTGATAATGATATTTAAATAAAGGCTTTTGCTGAACATCACATTGATTTTTTAAATCTGTTATAAAGAGTCTGCCTGGTTATTCCAAGCTGGTCAGCTGCTGCAGTGAAGTTACCATTATTTTTCTCAAGGGCCTGTTGTATCATCTGTTTTTCCATCTCCTCCAGCGTTGTGACAGGTGTATTGCTGTAAGATGACCCTGAATGTCGTAAATACAAATCATCGGGTTTTATTACACTCGATTCACTTAGAATAACCGCCTTTTCAATGGTATGCTGAAGTTCACGGATATTACCCGGCCAGGAATATTTCAACAGTTTCTCATGAGCCTGCTGGTTGATTTTCAAACTGGGTTTATTGTATTTATAAGAATATTTCTTCAGGAAGAATTCAGCAAGGATGAAAATATCATTGCCCCGGTCCCTTAGAGGTGGCAGTTCGATCTGAATTGTATTTATCCTGTACAGCAGATCTTCACGGAAAAGACCCTCCTTAATCATGCTTTCGAGATTCCTGTTGGTCGCACAAATCAGCCTGATATCTGTTGGGATAAGCTGGTTCGAGCCAATCCTTGTAATCTGGCGATTTTCAATAGCGGCAAGCAATTTGGCCTGCAAATGAAATGAGAGGTTTCCTATTTCATCAAGGAACAGTGTTCCCTTGTTGGCAATTTCAAATTTGCCCTGCCTGTTTTCCCTCGCATCGGTAAAAGAACCTTTCATATGACCAAATAGCTCACTTTCAAAGAGAGTCTCCGATAATGCACCCATATCAACACTTACAAGTACCTCTCCCGATCTGTTTGATAAACGGTGGATTTCCTGTGCAATAAGTTCTTTCCCGGTACCATTTTCCCCTGTGATCAATACATTTGCATCGGTCTTTGCAACTTTCCTCACCATGTTCAGTACATGCATAAGTTGTGGAGATGAACCAATAATGTACCGCTGGTCGCGGTTTATCTCCATCTTAAGTTCAGTTTCTCTTTCTTTAAGCTGTTTTACTTCCTTTTTTGAAAGATTAAGCTGAATTGCAAGTTTAAGAGTTGCAAGTAATTTCTCATTATCCCAGGGTTTGAGAACAAAATCGGAGGCACCTGCCTTGAGAGCCTTTACTGCAGTGTTGATATCTCCATATGCTGTTATCATTACAACGGATATTTCAGGTTTGCTCTCTTTTATCCTTTCCAGCCAGTAAATCCCTTCATTTCCGGTATTGACCCCGGCTTTGAAATTCATGTCAAGTATTACCAGGTTGTAATCCTTCTTAGATAATTCAGATAGTATCTGGTTTGGATTTGAAAGAAGTGTAACCTCATGAAATTCAGGCAGGAGTAATATCTCAAGAGCGCTGAGGATACTTTTATTGTCATCAATAACAAGAATGTTGCCTTTTTGGTTTTGCATATGGATGGATAAAATCTTTCCACCCTATTTTTTGCCCCCTTCCCCCTAAAGGGGGTATAATTCAGTTTAGTTTCAAGAGGTTGTTGAATAATCTGAAATCCTTTAACCACACCCTTCTCAAGTTCAGGGTTGGTCCAAAGGTTTCACAAAGATCACAAAGTCCCGATAGCTATCCGGATTATCCATATGTTTTTGACTTTGTGCCCTTTGTGATTTTCTTACCCTCCGAATCCGCCTTAACTGCGAAAGGAGGGCTTTGCGTTCTTTGCGGTTAAAAAAAGACTTTTTCAGTATAGCTCCGATGTGGGGCTAACCCTCCCAATTAGGCGCTTGAAGTAAAAGAAAACAAAATTATCTTATTCCAAAACCAAAATCAACAAATCGTAAAATATTTTTACACATTACCGTAAAATAAATTTACCTATTTTTGAAATACAAATATTTATACGCCTATATATCAGTAAGATATGTTTGTGGCATCATATTAGTAATAACAAATAGCTAAAGAACAATTGCTATCCATTCAAGTATCCTGAAAAATGATAAATCTAAAGCATGTAATCAGGAATGTATTTAAAAATAAAGCGACCTCATTAATTACAATTGCCGGATTCTCAATAAGTATATCAATGGCGCTGGTACTAATTGCGTTCCTGATAAAGGAGTTTAGTACCGACAGTGAATATCCCAGGATAAACAATATATATCGTGTTTTTGCCAATGGAAATAATGCATCGGTAAGGGAGGATTTTCGTGAATCCTTTATCGCAAACTACCCGGATATTGATGATGCATGTCGTTACAATAGCTACACCGCAAATGTCACGTATGAGGATGTGCCATTCAGTGGTCAAATGATTGTAACAGATAATTCCTTTTTCAATATTTTTTCATCTCAGTTTATTTTAGGAGAATTCAATTCTGCGCTGGCAAATTTGAATAATGTTGTTTTAACTGAAAGTTTTGCAAAGAAAATATTTGGCAGTGAAAATCCTCTGGGAAAAACACTTGTAGCTGAATACAGGGAACCATTGGTAGTAACCGCTGTGATAAAAGATTTTTCTTCAAAGTCAAGTATCAGAGGCGATTTTCTCACTAATTCCAAATTAAAGATTATATATGAAGGAAGCAGCGATGGACTGGGTAATAATGTTAATTATTTCAGATTATTCCTGCTATTAAAAAACAGAGAAAACAGTTCAGGTCTTGAAGAGCGTTTAACTAAAGATTTCTGTTCTATCGAGTATAAGGTTGGTTACAAGATCAACAGAATTAATCTGGTCCCTTTTAAGGAATCTTACTTTATGCAGGGGATTGAAAGAAGTCAGACCCTGCATGCGAACTTAAAATTAATCATAGTACTTTCTGTAATAAGTCTCATTATTATCCTGCTGGCCGTTTTTAACTATATAAATCTCACAACTGCAACACATTCTGACAGGCTTAAGGAGATAGGCATAAAAAAGACAATTGGAGCAAGCAGAATACAGATTTTTACCCAGTTTATGGCTGAAGCATTTCTGGTCTGTATTGTTTCTTTTCTTCTTGCAATTCAGTTTTCTGCTCTTTGGGTTCCATTTTTCGAAGAATTCCTGGACAGTAAGATTGAACTGTCGACTTTGTTCCAATCTTTCCGGCCAGGCTGGATAGTATTAGGTGTCTTTGTAATATCCTTTATATCAGGAATATATCCGGCGCTATCAATTTCCAGGCGTAAACCTATCGACATTTTAAGTAAGAATAACGCAGGGAAAAACAGCTCCTTTGGACTCAGAGCTGTCCTCAACATAATTCAATACACAGTTTCAGTATCGCTCATTATTACTTTGATTATCCTGTCAAAACAGATTGATTTTGTAAGGTCAAAAGATTTTGGATTTGATACAAACAGGTTATTAAGAGTTGATGTACACTGGCAGCTTTTTAACAAAGCTAAGGCTATCCGTGACAGGCTCTTAACGGATCCATCGATTTCCGATGTCTGCTTCTCACACGGAACTCCCGGGAGCATATATTTAACATCCTCTTGGAGTGCGTTGGGTGGCAAAAACATAATAGTAAATGAACTTAATACTGATACCTCATTTCTCAAAGTCTTCCGGATACCAGTAATAATGGGAAGAGAGCTTCGTCCATCCGATTTTAATAAAGTGTGTTACATAAATGAAACAGCTTTTAAATTAACAGGCTGGAAAACCTTTCTTGGGGAAAAATACCATGGGAAAGAGATTATAGGGATCGTAAAAGATTTCCATTTTGCCAATATGTATAACCCTATCGGACCGCTTGTGATTCCAATCTCTTCTGAGATGGGAATCTCACATATGACTGTAAGGGTAAATCCCGGGAACCTTCAGAGAGTGATAAACACTTTAAAAGCAACATGGAAGGAAGTATGTCCGGGACATGAATTAAAATACCAGTTCTATGATGAATGGCTTAACTCCATGTATAAAGGAGAAGAGAGGCTGGTTTCTTCAATACGCCTTTCTGCAATACTGGCAATATTAATATCCTGTCTTGGTATATTGGGGCTGGCAGAATATACAATCAAAAAAAGAACAAAAGAGATCGGCCTGAGGAAAGTAAACGGAGCTACCATTCTTAATATAATAATTCTGCTAAACACAAATTTCTTCAAATGGGTCTTAATAGGATTTGTAATAGCTTGTCCGGTTACTTACTTTATTATGCATAAATGGCTTGAGAATTTTCGCTTATAAAACTGTACTGAGCTGGTGGATATTTGCTCTGGCAGGAATAATCGCTTTGGGAATAGCATTACTTACTGTGAGCTGGCAGAGCTGGAGGGCAGCTACAAGGAACCCGGTCGAAGCTCTCAGATATGAGTAGTGAGGAGAGAGGAATGAAAGGGTGAAAGGGAGAAAGGGTGAAAGGGAGAAAATTATAATAGAGATCATTTAAGAATATGACAATAAAAACAATAATCCGAAATTTGATTCGATACAAGCTCTTCTCGGGGCTCAATCTTCTTGGATTAAGCATTGGTTTGACGAGTGTGATATTAATTGCTTCATGGGTTCGTAACGAAATGAGCTATGATAAATTCAATGAACATTTTGATAATATTTATCAGATAAACTTCAAAAATAATAAAGGAGAATTCAGTATGGCAGGAACGCCAGCTCCTTTGGCACCTGCAATTATAAATGATGTTGCTGCTATTCAATCGGCCGCGAGGTTGAGAAATGCACCTGAGTTTGCTTTTAAGTATAAAGACAATATGTTTTTTGAGGGAAACGGGATTACAGCTGATCCTCAGCTGTTTGATATATTCAGCTTTAAAACGATCGAAGGTAATCCAAGAGAAGCCCTCGATCAAATAAACAGTATTGTAATTACCAGGTCTTTTGCTGCCAGGTATTTTGGTTCAGAAGATCCCCTGAATAAATATTTAGAGATCGAAGGAGAAGGACATCTTCCTGTATTGGCAGTAATTGAAGATACCCCGCTACAATCGCATATTCAGTTTGACTATATCCTCTCTGAGAAGTTTGCTGAAGAGTTTCATTTGTGTGGAATGGAATGGGGAGATCCAAATTTCAGGACATATATTTTATTAAAGAATAAAACGAATCCTGTTGATGCCTCTAACTCAATTAACGAGGTAGCGAAAGAAAAAGGTATGCCTCACGTAAAATACGGAGGAAATACGGTACTTCTCAGGCCTCTAAAGGACATTTATCTTGACTATAAAGTTAACAACAGGCTTGGAAAAACAGGCGATTACCGTTATCTCTTAATTTTCGGTACAATTGCCGGTTTAATACTGATCCTGGCCTGCATCAACTACATCAATCTGACATTATCATTACGGGTAAAAAGATATAAAAACACATCAATAAGAAAGGCATTTGGAGCCCATGGATCAACGATTTTTTGGAACAACTTTATTGAAAGCGGGGTATTGATCTTACTGTCATTTATTTTCACGCTGTTGATTTTATGGTTTTTAAGACCTTCCTTCCCGGTTTTCCTGAAAAATCTGATTAGCGAACAATTGTTCAGACCAGGGTTTTTTATACTGGTCTTTGGGATTTTCCTGATTACAATAATTTCCTGCTCTGTTTACCCTTCTTTAGTTTTTAACGGTTCTCAGCCTATTGAATTAATGTCAGGATATTCAAAGAAAAAAACAGGATTTCTGAAGAGTCTGGTCATCTTTCAGAACGTTATTGCTGTCACAATGATCATTGTTGCTGTTGGCATAAACAAGCAAATGAGATATATCAGAAATAAAAAACTGGGGTTCAACACTGAACAAATAGGTTATACTTTTCTGAGAGGTCCAATATCTAAAAAGATTGGAGTTATCAGAAATTCTTTCCTCGAAATTCCCGACATAACTGAGACTGGGCTGAAAGATTGTCTTCCTTATCAACAGGTAAACGGAACAGTTGGTATATCATGGAAATTAAACGGGGAGTGGCAAAACCAGGGGAAGAGCGATTTAATAAGCATGGAAACCACACGGATTGACTATCAATATCTCAAAATGATAGGTGTAGAATTCGCTTATGGACGAAATTTTTCTAAAGAGTATGCCGACGACAGAAATAATTATATTGTAAATGAAAAAGCTACTCATTTAATGGGATTAGAAGATCCCATTGGAACAGAATTCATGCTATATGGGAAAAGTGGGGAAATAATAGGAGTCATAAAAGATACCTATTTTAAATCACTTCACCAGGATATCAATCCCCAGGTATTTCATCTGTACAAGGATGAGTCATCAGAATCATATTTCAGTGCATTTTTCTTTAAGATTAAAGGAGATATTAGCGGAACAATTAACCGAATACAGAAAATATGGGTTCAAAATAACCCGGGAATTCCATTTGAATTCCATTTTCTTGATCAGGATTATGAGAAACTATATGATACAGATAGCCGCATTGCAAGATGATCAATCTTTTTGTTCGCTTGCAGTTTTTATAGCCTGTCTGGGGTTATTCGGGCAGGCAGTTATTTCCAGCGAAAACCGCATAAAAGAAATAGGTATAAGAAAAGTAAATGGATCACAGGTTGCAGAACTACTGTTAATGCTTAACAAGGATATTATCAAATGGATAGGCATAGCCTTTGTGATTGCTGTTCCCGTTGCCTGGTATGCAATGCAAAAATGGCTTCAGAATTTTGCTTATAAAACTGATCTGAACTGGTGGATATTTGCCCTGGCAGGAATAATCGCCCTCGGAATAGCATTACTTACTGTTAGCTGGCAGAGCTGGAGGGCGGCTACGAGGAACCCGGTGGAGGCGCTGAGGTATGAGTAGTGAGGAGAGAAGGGAGAAAGGGAGAAAGGGAGAACCAAAGTAATGGGGAAATAAACAAGAAATCCTGAGATATAAAATGTAACATAAGAGATAATAAGATCAAACAATCATGATTTACCATATAAAATTAGCTATCAGGAATATATTAAAACAGAAAACAGGAAGTCTGATAAATGTTTTTGGCCTTTCAGTCAGCCTTAACAGCCTGTTTAATAATTGTATTGTTCGTACAGCAAGAGCTAAACTTTGATAGGTTCAATAAGAACTATAACAGCATTTACCGTTTATTGGAGGTAGATAAAGATGGCCGGTCTTCTGATCACCCTATTGTTTTTAATAAAGTGCTTGAAGATAACATCCCTGAACTAAAGAACGGAACCATGCTTTTCTATTACGGCAAAGAAACTGATTTTTTCCGTTACGAGAACAATGATTATATTTTTAACAATGTCGTCTTTACCACGCAGAGTTTTTTCGATATTTTCTCAATAGAGTTTATAAAAGGGAACCAAAAAAATGCCCTGGATGCTTCTAACAAAGCCGTGATTACTGAAACCACTGCAAAAAAAATGTTTGGAAGTACAGACCCTATAGGCAAAATTATCAAATATTCGAACAATTATGATTTCGAAATAACAGGCATAATTAAAGACTTGCCCAAAACTTCCCATTTTCAGGTTGATTTGTTTGTCTCACTTGAGTCACAAAAGAATATAAATTCATATATGATGGAGTCATGGTACAACTCATCAACAAGTTTTTATTATCTGTTATCTCAAAACATCGATATTAATACCCTTGAAAAAAAAATAACAGAACTCTTTAGAAAAGTGCGTCCTGTAGATTCTGTTGAAAGAACTTTTCAGTTTCAACCCTTGTCAAAAATTCACCTGTATTCTTCCGATACAATCTGGGATAGTGCAATAAAAGGAGATATACAGGTTGTGGTTGCTTTTGTTCTGATCGCCATACTCATCCTGATAATTGCCTGTTTCAATTTCATTAATCTGTCAATAGCGTTGTCAGGAAAACGGTATTTCTATTCAGGTATCCAGAAAACTATGGGGGCTGATGGGAAAGCAATATTTATGTCAACATTTACTGAAAGTCTGCTACTGGTTCTTTTTTGTGCGGTATGTGCTGTTTATATTTCTTTATTCATTATTCCTGTTTTTAACAGGATTATGGGAACAAACCTTATATTTTCATTTTCAAACCCGATCGTTTGTTCAACCCTGACAGTCTTAGTTGCTTTTACTGTACTTCTTTCATCTCTATTTCAGTCGTGGCGCAATACTAAAATCAATCCAGTTGATTTACTTTCCGGTAAAGGAAAACTTTTGCTCCCCGGTAATAAAAGGCCCTTACCGATATTTTCTCAATCTCTTTCTATTGTTCAACTTATCATCTCGATTGCCCTGGTGACAGCGGTAATTACAATTTTTAAACAAACCATCCTTTTATTAGATGGTAAACTCGGTTTCAATAAATCTCATCTGATAGTAATTAAAAATCCGTGGGATAAAAAGGTACAAATCCGATATAAACTAATAAAAGAACAACTTTAAGAATTACCCGGAGTGAAAGGAGTTTCAGCTTCGTGGAATGTTCCTGGAGAATATATCAACAATTATAGTGGTGTTGAAATAATCGGTAATAGCAAATATAAGCAGAACAAATTTCGGACAATTACCGATTGATGCTGATTTTCTTAATGTACTTGAAGCAAAGTTTCTTTTTGGACGCAACTTCACCCCATCATCAAGTTCCGACAGTAATAAGGTAATAATAAATAAAATGGGAATGAAGAATCTTCGATTGAACAACCCGATCGGGCAACATCTAAAAAACTATTTCACAGGCCCCGAAAAAAGTTATGAAATCATTGGTGTAATCGACGATATCCAGTATCAATCATTAAAGGAAAAAGGAAAACCAGCTATTTATTACCTGAGTCGATTTGGATTAAATAAAATTCTTGTACGCCTGAATCCGGGAAATATTCCCCAAAGTTTAAAGAATATTGAAAAAGTATGGAAAGGAATCGAAACGGAATACCCATTTGAATATGAATTTATTGACCATAAAATTCAAACAAACTATGAAAAAGAAATACGAACAAGAACCGTACTTTTCATAATGACTATTTTAGCTATAGCTATTTCCATGTTAGGTATTTTTGGATTAGTGATATTTATTACGCAGAATAGAATTAAGGAAATCGGTATTCGTAAAATAAATGGAGCCAGTGCCTCAGAAGTAATGATAATGTTGAATAAAGATTTTATAACGTGGGTAGTCATTGCTTTCATTATTGCCTGCCCTATTTCATGGTATGTAATGCATAAATGGCTTCAAAACTTTGCATATAAAACTGATATCAGTTGGTGGATATTTGCTATGGCAGGAATTATCGTGCTTGGAGATAGCATTGCTTACTGTGAGCTGGCAAAGCTGGAGGGCAGCTACGAGGAACCCGGTGGAGGCGCTGAGGTATGAGTAGTGAGGTGTGAGGGGTGAGGGGTGAAAGGGAGAAAGGGTGAAAGGGTGAAAGGAGAAAAGGAGAAACAAGGAGATTGATAATTTCCTTTGTGCCCTTTGCGTAAACTTTGCGCCCTTTGCGGTTAAAGGATTTTTAAAAAGAATAGTTGTCAACAGATCATGAACTAATGGAGAAAATTGAAACAAAATAGAGAACCAGGAAAAAAATAATTACTGATAATAAATACCTTGATTTAGATGAACGGACAATATTTTAAAATAGCAATCAGAAGGATTACACGAAACTACAAATCAAATCTTTTGATTTTTGCAAGCCTGGTGATAGGGTTGACAAGCTGCCTGGTTTTATATACTAAAGTAAACTATGAATTAAGTTTTGACAACTATCATACCCAAAGCAAAAATACTTACAGGGTTGTAAGGGTTACATCAGGTCTGGAATATACAAACGGGGGACTGGAATATCGGACCGGTGTTCATTTTCCCCTTCCCGAAGCATTTAAAAAATCAGTTCCCGAGCTGCGCGATGTAGTCGCTATGTTTTACCTGTATGGTCAGAAAATCAACATCCCGACAAAGGACAGCACAGTGGAAAAATCATTCACACTTGATGATGGAGTTGTTATGACTGAACCTTCCTTTTTTAATGTTTTTGATTTCGGAAAAACCGGGCTAAAATGGGTAAGAGGTGAAGGTAAACAGGTTCTGGATAAACCATTTACTGCAGTTATTACAGAAAAAACAGCTCAAAAACTCTTTGCTGATGAAGATCCTGTTGGTCGTGAACTGATAACTATCGGAACAAAATTCACCATTGAAGGGGTCATTCAGGATCTTCCTGAAAATACGGATCTCCCATTTAAAGTTTTGTTATCGTTAAGAACTTTTTCGGAAAAGCTTAATCCGGGGTTCATCACTGATTGGGGTAGTTTATCTGACAACTTTCAATGTTATGTGGTTTTGAATAACAGGAACGATGTAGTATCAGCAGAAAAAAAATTCAAGGAAATATACGGGTTAAATGCAGGATCCGCAAGACTCGAAGGACGGCAATTCAAATTGCAGCCACTTTCTCAGGTGCATAAAGAGAGTCAATATGGAAATTATAATAATCGGACTGTCAGTTCGGGGTTGCTTCTGGCACTGACGCTAATAGGCACATTCATTTTTCTTATAGCATCATTTAATTACAGTAACTTTTTTCTGGCTGAAACCATAAAACAGAGAAAACAGATTGCTTTAAAGTTGATCCTTGGCAGCAAACCTGTTTCTGTGTTTTTTCAATTTCTTACCGAATCGCTCCTGGTTAATTTTGTCGCTATGCTAATCAGCCTGCAATTGACTTTACCAGTTATTAAAAACTTCTACTCTTTCATCGACATTCCTCAGGGATATCTTCCTGAGATTAATTTATACCTTCTTAATGCTTGTTATCGGACTTCTGTTTGCCGGGAGCGTTCTTTCAATAATTTTTTCAATGTTAAACCTGAATTTAAAATCGTTGTCCAATCTTCTGAAAGGAAGTGATAGCGGCTATTCAGGAAGAGGTAACACTTTTGGAAAAACAAGTGTAATTCTTCAGTTTGTCGTTGCACAAGCAGTGATTATTGCCACACTATTTATTGTCAAACAAATTTACTTTATCAATCATAAGGAACTTGGATATAAAACTGATAATATTATTTATGCAGGGCTGCCTGAGAATCCGAAATCAAAGTTACCAACTTTATCAGCAGAACTATTATCTGATCCGGGAATAAAAGGTGTGAGTTTTAGTTCTGTTGTGCCTGCAGAATCCCGTCAATGGACTTCTTTTAGCTCGTACATTAATAATCAGGAAAAAAGAATTGATGCTGAAATCAAATTTGTCGACAGTTCTTATCTCGATTTATACTCATTCACTCTTATAGCCGGACAAAATTTTTCCTCAAAAGATACAAGCGCTGCAATTATTTTAAACAGTGAATTTCTTTTGGAAATCGGTTTCAAAAATGCTGATGAAGCTATTGGTGCCATAATAAACGGTCCAAATGGAATGAGGTTAAATATAAAAGGGGTAGTCGGCGACTTTCACTCCGGTTCATTAAGGAACGAAATCAGGCCATGTGTATTTTTCAATAATCCCGGAGGCTTCGGAATTGTGAATATTAAGCTTGTATCTTCAGGAAGTTCTGATAAATATAATACAAAAGTCTTACCGGGCGGGATTGACAAAATAAATAAAATATGGAAGAATGTCTTTCCCGACCAGGTATTTCGTTATACATTTCTCAACGACAGAATAGCCGGTTATTATAAATCAGACTATAAAGCACTCAATCTCTTTTTCCTGTTTGCTTCAATTACAGTTTTTTTATGCATTCTGGGAATTTTAGGTTTATCACTCAGTATGAACGAGAGAAGGACCAAAGAAATAGGTCTGCGAAAAGTGAATGGAGCTACAATTTCTGAGGTAATGGTCCTGCTGAACAAGAATTTTATCTATTGGGTAGCAATGGCCTTCGTAATTGCATGCCCTATTGCTTTTTATGCAATGTACAAGTGGTTACAGAATTTTGCATACAAAACAGAGCTAAGCTGGTGGATATTTGTAGTATCAGGAATAATAGCCTGTGGAATTGCTCTATTGACTGTAAGCTGGCAGAGCTGGAGAGCGGCTACAAGGAACCCGGTGGAAGCATTGAGATACGAGTAATGAAGCATGACGGGGAGAAAGGGAGAAAGGGGGAAAGGGAGAAAGGGAGAAAGGGTGAAAGGGAGAAGGGGAGAAAGGGAGAAATGGAGAAAGGGTGAATGGGAGATTAAAAAAGATGAATGACAATTTGAAAATCAGATATTTTGACAATGATACATAAGAACATCCGGCTGGCCTTCAGGAATATTCTGAAAAATAGAGGAGTAAGCAGCATTAACATTTTTGGACTTGCCATCGGGATGATGGCAGTTTTGTTAATTTTTCAATATATTGGGTTTGAAAAAAGCTATGACAGATTCTTTGATAATACCGATCGCCTGCAACGTCTGGTTTTTTACAGGTTTTATAAGACAGGTCTTGATAAAAGTGTAGGTAATAATTACTACGTCGGACAAATTGCCTATGAGAAAATTCCTGGTATAGAAAACTTCTGCCGCTGCAAAAAAGAGACTCTGTTTCTTCAGGCAGGTGAACAAATTTACAAAGAAGAGAGGACCCTTTTTGCCGACAGTTCATTCTTCGATATGTTTTCCCATAAAATAGTATCAGGTGTCAAAGCCGGTTTTCTCAGGAGTCCTGATGTGGCTGTTATAACCGAATCGCTGGCGCGGAAATACTTTGGCAGCGATAATTGTGTTGGCAAGACTATCAACATAGTGAATCCAGGAAATAAACCAGTAACTGTTCAGGGAGTTATAAAAGATGTTCCAAAAAATTCGCATCTCAAATTTGATATTGTAATATCATTGGCTACCGTTACCAACAAAAATTATTGTTATACCTGCAATAACACCAATACTTACTTTCTTCTTCGTAAGGGAACTGATCCTGTCAAAGTTGCCAGTGAGATTACAACTCTGGCAATGGAATATTTCAAATCAATGAAGGTTGAAATAACTTATCCTGTGGAATACCACCTTCAACCAATAACAGATATTCATCTTCATTCCAATTATCGTTTCGAACATGAAACCAACGGTAACAATAAATACCTGTCAATATTATTGATCATTGCAATTTTAATACTGATAAGTGCAGCACTAAATTATTTCAACCTCTATTCATCGATTATAAGCAGAAGAATTAACGGGATAGGTATCAGGATCGCCAACGGTGCCTCAGGGAAAGATATAATATCAGAATTCACAACAGAAGCAGTTCTCACCGGTCTGTTCAGCCTTGCTTTATCCTTTTTGTTATTATTTCTTCTATTCCCTGTATTTAAGAATTTCTTAAATCTTGATTTCACATTACATTCTGTTTTCCAGATGAAAACATGGTTACTCCCCTCCGGTATTCTGATTTTATTAAGTTTATTGATTGGCATATTATTAGGAATAAAAATCTTAAATGCTGTCTCTGTCTCATTTTTAAGGAAGGAATTAATCACAGGCAATAAAAAACAATCGCGCAAATATCTGATTGTCGGGCAGTTCCTAATAGCTATAATATTGATTGGAAGCACAATCGGAGCAATGAAGCAGATCCGGTATATGCAACATGATGCCTTTACTATGAATATCGATCAGGTACTTGTGGTTAAAAGACCAGTTGCAAAAGAATTCAATTCCTCCCAAACATCTTTCCAGGAGAGTCTCCTGAAGTATCCGGGAATAAATGCAATAACATATTCGACAATCATACCCGGCGAAAAGAACGGATGGGTAAAAGGAGGGATTTCACTAAAAGGAAAACAAAAACTTGATTATCAGTTGTTTCAGGCAGATGTGGCTCCCGGATTTTTTCAGTTCTTCAATGTAAAGCTTCTGGCTGGAAGGCAATTCTTCAAGGATGAAACAAACTGGTCGGGAGGTCCGCGTCATCTCATACTGAATAAAGAAGCCGCGCTCGCTTTCGGGGAGGATAGTTATAATGATATAATCGGACAAACTCTTTTCGATTCTGACAATAAAGAAGATATCGGAGAGATTGTAGGTATTATTGACGGCTATTTTCAGAATTCGCTTGACCAGGAAATCAAACCGACTATTTTCAATTGCGATCAGGGAGGATATTACATTTTTATAAAAATCAATAATGCCAATGTTCAGGATATTATTCAAAAAGTAACATCTGAATTCAAAAGATATTTTAAGGACCAGTACTTTGAATATTATTTTCTTGACGACTATTTCAATTCCCAGTACAAATCTCATATTCAGCTTTTCAGGTGTTTTATTCTGTTCAGTTTGATGGCAGTTATAATTAGCTGTCTCTCACTTTTCGGACTGGTGATGATGGTAACCGTTTCGCGCACCAAAGAAATTGGTATGCGCAAGTTAAATGGAGCAAAAGTCTCTGAGATACTATATCTGCTGAATAAAGATTTTATTATCCTCGTAATCTCAGCCTTTCTGATTGCCACTCCCGTAACATGGTATGCTTTACATTTGTGGTTAAAGAACTTTGCTTACAGAACAGAAATAAGCTGGTGGATATTCGGTTTAGCAGGAATTATAGCTTTTGGAATCGCATTATTAACAGTAAGCTGGCAGACCTGGAGGGCAGCAACGAGAAATCCGGTGGAGGGCTGAGATATGAATAGGTATGAGGTGTGAGGTGTGAGCCTCCTTCTCCAAGGCTACGGAGGCTAAAGGGCGCGAGGAATGAAAGGGTGAATAGGAGAAAGACTCCTTTGCGTACTTAGGTTTTATCCCGATAGCTACCGGGAGCGAAGCGTATCGGGATGGAGGCACTGAGGCCTGAGTAAAATGTTTGAACTATGATTAAGTTGATTAAATAATTACCATAATTTTAAGAATACCTGGACATGCAGAGTAATAATAAAATTCTAATTGAATATTCATCAAAATAAAGGAGGACAAATAATGAAGCACACAATCTTAATTACATTAATCTTTTTTTTGGCAGTTTCATCTCAAAAAATTTATAGTCAACAACTCCGTGAGACTGTTCCTTCTATTAATGAGTTTAAAACCGAACCGGTTAGTGTGGGATATTCATTTAAATTCCACTCAGATATTCTAAACGAGGACCGTATCGTTATGGTATCGCTACCGGATGATTACAGTTCAACAATGAAAAAATATCCGGTTCTATACATGCCTGACGGACAATGGCATTTTACACATACAACTCAGGCTGTCGGAGGTCTTTCAGGTAATGGTTTTATGCCGAAAATGATAATTGTTGCAGTACAGACTTTGGATAACCGTTCACGGGATCTTGCTGCAACTAAGAACGCTGATGGCAAATTGGGAGGAGGCGCTGATAAATTTTTAAGTTTCATGAAGAAAGAACTCATCCCGTTTATTGAAAAGAATTATAGAACTTACCCATATCGCATACTATCAGGCAGCTCTTTCGGAGGAATATTTACAGCACATGCTTTTTTTGATAACCCTGAATATTTTGACGCCTATCTGGCATATAGTCCGAGCATATGGTGGGAAAACGAATACTATATTAAGAGCATGGAGAAGCTATTTTCCGAACGAACTGATTTGAAATCCTATTGGTATATAAATGTCGCAAACGAAGGCCTGGGAATGGGCGTAAATGAACTTGCTAAGGTTTTTGCAGATAAAGCGCCTAAAGATTTTAAGTGGAAATTCGAAGAATACCCGGACGAAATTCATGAAACAACCGCGTATAAAGCAACTTATAATGGCATGAAATTTATCTTTTCCGATTGGAAACCCGATAAAATTAATTTTGCTGTTTCGGGCTATTTAATAAATCCCGGAGATTCCTTAACTATAACATTAAACACTAACCTTACAACACATTATACGCTTGACGGTTCAATGCCCACCATAACATCACCTATATATAGTAATCCTGTTATAATCAAACAACCCGGAACAATAAAAGCATTCTCACTTTTCGGGCATGGTATTCCCGGAAATTATGACTCACTTCATATTGATTATTTGCAGAAGTTGAAAGCAGTAAAAGCTCTGCCTGAGCTGGCACAAGGATTAAACTATTTTTATTACGAAGGTAACTGGAATATGATCCCTGAATTCAAAAAATGCATTCCGGTTAAATCCGGAATTCTCGATAAAGCAAGTTTTGATTTTCGAAACAGGGATATAAACTTTGCCGTACGTTGTACAGGTTATATCGACATCAATGATGATGATGCATATAATTTCTATCTAAGTTCCGACGACGGTAGCAAGCTTTTAATTGATGATAAACTGATTATTGATAACGATGGATTGCATGGCACAGTTGAAAAAAATAAAAGACTCTTTTTAGAGAAGGGAAAGCATCAAATTGAATTACAATTCTTCCAGGAAACCGGCGGGTTTAATCTTGCACTTGAATATGAATCTTCAAAAATCAAACGGCAGCCTTTACCCGAAAATTTATTTTTTCATGCTACTTCAAAAAAATAATCATTGAGGCAGTATTCTTGAATAACATAACAGTTTGTTAAGCTTTTGTTTCAGGAATTAATAATGAAGACGATTCTAATACTTATTTTTGCGTTCTGTATGAATGTGCCGGCACCGGGAACACAATTGAATATCAAATCGATTGCAACAGATGCAAAATATTTGGATAAGTCTGTCAAAACAGTGAAGCTACTCGGATACGATGGCAAAATAAAATGGAAGCTAGAAGCCGACGGCTTGGCAATAACATGTCCGGCAGAAATGCCGTTTGAAACATCCGTTGTGTTCAGGATTGAGTGAGCTCATAAGAATTAAAAACAAAATAAGTCAGTATGTCTAATTAAAAACAAAACAAAGATGAAAACCAGGATCTTAATAACTATTTTTTCAATCTTGTCCTTCACAGCTGTAAAAGCTCAGAATCCGATTATTAAACACATGTTTACAGCCGATCCCGCTCCTCTTGTATATCATGACACATTGTTTTTATACACCGGGCACGATACTGCATCTGTGAAGGCTCCAAACTACGAAATGGCCGACTGGCATGTTTTTTCTACAACCGACATGGTTAATTGGAAAGATTATGGAGCAGTAATCTCACCAAAGACTTTTTCGTGGGCAGAGAAAGATGCATATGCCTCACAATGTATTTACTACAAGGGCAAATTTTATTGGTATGTTGCAGTGGGTCATAAAAGCGACGAGAACAGTAAGGGTGGACTTAGCATTGGAGTGGCTGTTTCTGACAGACCTTATGGCCCATTCAAGGATGCAATAGGCAAGGCGCTTATTGTAAATGAAATGACCACTGATATGAAATATAGCTGGGATGATATGGATCCAACGGTGTTAATCGATGATGATGGTCAGGCATACCTTTACTGGGGTAACGGGAGTTGCAAATATGTGAAATTGAAGAAAAATCTGATCGAAATTGATAGCCCGATTACTACTTTCAAACCTCAAAATTACACTGAAGGTCCCTTGTTATACAAACGGAACAATTTGTATTACCTCGTGTATGCTGCCAGATTCCCTGAGACTATCGAATATTGTACCGCACCAGGGCCTACCGGTCCATGGACATACAGAGGTGTAATTGAAGACCTGGTAACCAACAGTACTACAACCCAGGCCGGAATTATTGATTACAAAGGAAAGACCTATTTCTTTTATCACAATGGAGCATTGCCAACTGGTGGAAATTACAGGCGTTCGGTATGTGTCGACTACATGTATTATAATCCTGACGGAACAATACAAAAGGTTGTTCAGACAACAAAGGGTGTTGATCCTGTTAAATAATTTAATTTCAATTGATTAATATATAAATTCAGAAGTAATGTGAATATGCCTTTTCTCAACCGGGAAGAGCATTTATCTGTCGTAGCCTGGATTTGGGAATAGCTTTACTGACAGTGAGCTGGCTAAAGCCCCCCTTGGGGGGTTTGGGGGTAAAAAATAAGGCGAAGAAGGCAAAAAGGGATTTTGCATACAAGACTGAATTAAGCTGGTGGATTTTTGCACTTGCAGGAATTATTGTTTTTGGAATAGCATTATTAACTGTAAATTTACGAAGCTGGAGAGCTGCAACCAGAAATCCTGAAGAGCCTCTCCTGTACGAATAATTTATTACTTAAATATAATACCTGCTTCATGTTCAAAATTCATTTAGTATCTGCAATACGAACCCTGCTGAAAAATAAAGGCATTACCATAATCAATATTTGCGGTCTCACACTTGGGCTGACCTCATTTCTATTCATAGTCCACTATCTTTTTTATGAAATTTCTTTTGATTCATTTTTCCCTGACTCCAAATCAATTTACAGGGTAAACGCCGAAACCAAAACCGGGGCAGAGGTTTTTTACCATGGCTCAAAAACTTCGCGTGGTTTATACTTCGGTTGTAAAAAAGATGTCCCGGGAATTGAAGCCAACGGAGATGCCTATTTCGAGAGTTGTCTTATCCGGTTCGAGGATTCACAGCTTGCTTCGCAACGGGTTTTATGGGTTGATGCAGGGTTTGAGAATGTGTTTCCCTTTCACCTGATAAAAGGAAAAATAGATTTCGACCGGCCTCTGACCGGTCTCATATCTGAATCGAAGGTAGCCCCGGTCTTTGGAAACCAGGATCCGGTCGGTAAAATAATGAAGGTGAATGAAGGAATGCCTGTCGAGATTACCGGAGTTTATGAGGATCTGCCATCGAACACCCATCTTACTGCCGACTATTTCGTATCTATCAAGACATGGGAACATTATAACTGGATAAGCAGAACACCCGACTGGAATGGAAATTCATACTGGAATTATTTAAAGCTGAAACCCGGTGTCGATATCAAAAGTGTTGAAGAAACCCTTACCAGACTTGTTAACTCTAATTCCAGGCGACGAGTCAGTGAACGCACCACAACAATCTCCCTCCAGCCATTATCTGATCTTCATTATTTCAGGGGACTCGAAGGTGAAATGGGTTCACAGACAAATCAGAAATCTCTCATCTTCCTTTTCATAATTGCACTGTTAACAATACTGATTGCCTGGATAAATTATGTAAACCTCTCTACTGCCATGGCAGCAAAAAGAGCCGATGAGATAGGAATGAGGAAACTTATAGGAGCATCTAAATTCCATATCTGGCTTCAATCATTCATTGAGACTGTCATACTGAACCTGGCAGCAATTATTCTATCGCTGATATTTTACAGGGCCTTCCTTAATTCTTTTGCCCGCTTTTTTGAAATCCCTTTATCACAAGCTGTATTTCCGATAAGATATGTCATCTGGTCACTGATCGGAGTTGCATTTATTGGAATCTTCTTTTCCAGCATTTATAACACACTGACACTTGCCGGACTCAATCCTTTCAGCGGTAAAAAAGTTGTTAAACAGAACAGGAGTTTTCAAAAGTGGATGGTTATTCTGCAGATGGCTATATCGATTGTCTTTTTGAGTACTACCCTGGTGGTTTTCAAGCAGATACTATTCATGAAAAAAGCCAAAACAGGGATCGATTTTAACAATGTAGTTACACTAAACGCCCCGGCATCACTAAATTCCGACACAACCAGAAGAACAAAATATTTCTCCTTCAGACGCGAAGTTCTCAGTGAACCTGAATTCAAGTCAATGACCGCAAACAGCTTCACGCCAGGGGAGTCACCCAGGTATGGAAATGTCGAATATGTCAGGCCCGACGCAGGTGTTCGTCCTAATTCAACATTCTTTGAAAATACCGGCGACGATGGTCTGATCGGGACTTTTGGATTGAAACTTCTTGCAGGCCGTAATTTTTCTTCACTTCCTTCTGACAATCGTCGCAGGGTTTTGCTGAACGAAAGCAGTATCAGGGAATTACAGTTTGGAAGTCCCGCGGAGGCAGTCGGCAGATTCATCTATCGTGCCAACAGGGACAGCATTCCTATTGAAGTAATAGGCGTGCTGGCCGATTTTCACAATGAAGGACTTCAAAAACCCATCTATCCAATGGTCTACAATAATGGTCACCCGGGTGAATTTGGATATTATACTGTACGGCTGGCAACTAATGAGACCCCCAGGGCAATCGATAAATTGAAAGCAATCTGGTTGAATCACTATCCTTCCGACCCAATGAATTATTTCTTCGCTGATGAGTACTTCTTCAGACAGTACCAGTCAGAGACCCGGTTTGGCAAGTTTTATTCTTCGCTTACTTTACTTACCATAATGATTGCCTGTCTGGGGTTGTACGGACTGATAATTTTTTATCTTAATCAGAAAAAGAACGAAATAGGGTTGCGTAAAATAAATGGAGCCAGAGTTGCAGAGATAATGCTGATGCTTAATAAAGATTTTATAAAATGGGTCGCGATTGCATTCTTAATTGCTGTGCCCATTGCATGGTATATTATGGATAAATGGCTTCAGAATTATGCTTACAGAACTGAACTTAACTGGTGGATCTTTGCAATAGCAGGAATGCTGTCACTCGGAATAGCGTTACTTACAGTAAGCTGGCAAAGCTGGAAAGCAGCAACAAGGAACCCGGTCGAAGCTCTGCGATACGAGTAGTAAACAGAAAAGATAACAGACACTGTTAATCAACGTCTTAAAAGCCCCCCTTTAGGGGGGTTGGGGGGCAAACAAAATTGGGGGGTCAGAAACCATGGATGATTTCTCAACCAGATTAAAAAACGAAATTCTGAAAGGGCTGCCCGGAACGGAGATCCAGTGGATGATGGCTTCTTCTGACCGGATGATAAAGAACTTTCCCAGGATTCCTGGAAAGAACGTCCGTGTTGCAGCTGTTCTGATATTGCTTTATCCCGATAAGGGATCAATTCATACTGTGTTTATGCAACGCCCTGATTATAATGGTGTTCATGGCGGACAAATCAGCTTTCCCGGTGGCAAGAAGGAACCTGAGGATGAAGATGTGGTTCAGACTGCATTACGTGAGGCCCATGAGGAGACAGGTGTTGACAATACTAAAGTAAGAGTCATAGGAACTCTTACCCCCTTATTTATCCCGGTAAGTAATATGCTTGTTACTCCTGTTGTCGGATGGATTGATGAGAAACCTGTTTTTAATCATCAGCCTGAGGAGGTGGTATTTCTGATCGATGCTGATATTAAGATACTGCTCGATCCGGCAATAGTCAGGACAAAACCCTTACAAATAAGAGGAGAAACATTTGAGGTTAAATATTTTGACTATGAAGGGAACATGATCTGGGGTGCAACAGCAATGATTCTTCAGGAGTTACTGATAATTCTCAGAAGGGGTCGTTTTTTTCTTAAGGAATAATATTCTTATAATGCTCATACCTCTCAAGCACCTGACTGACGAAATTTACTGACTCAACACCCCTGAAATAACCGTTTTTTACAACAATGTCATTATAATATTGACGTTCAGATTTTTTCAATAACCATAAAGCAACATTCCCATTCCATTTCTGTGGATTCATCCCGTTCTTCTCTGCCAGTTTCATGGCATCCAGAACGTGCCCTGGTCCGGCATTGTATGATGCAAGAATAAAATTAATCCTTTCCTTTTCGTCGGGTATCTTCGGATCGAATATTGTTCGTAGCCAGTTAATATAACGGATACCGGCCTTCAGATTACTTTCAGGCGAAGATGTTATGTCAATTCCAAAGTTCATTCCGGTAACCGGCATGACCTGCATCAAACCATATGCTCCGGCATAAGATTCAACATCCGGATCGAAATGCGACTCCTGACAGATAAGTGAAGCCAGTAATCTCCAGTCCCATTTAATGCTTATGCTGAATTTCCTGATCAGATCATCATATTGAGAGACTTTACCTGTATTAAGGGCATAAAAATCACTTTTAACAATTGTGCTGGACCGTGAATTTTTAAAATATTTTGCATATAACTGAGCGTATGACTCTGTTTTCTTATATATTGTAATCCAGCGATTTAGCTCTGCTAAAAGAGCAACAGAATTATTCTTCCTTATTCCCCAGGAAATACTCTGTGAAAGACTCACAGGTGTACTTACATCAATATCCGGATAGTAGGTTGAATTGACTAAGGCTAAATTCTCATCACATACTGTGTATTCGATTTCGCCAGTAGCGACATGTTGAATCAGTTTTTCAGGATCATAGGGAACCTCTATGATGTTTATTGAATCTCCAATTTCTTTAGCCGTTAAATAAAGTTGTTCAGCATGAGTAGATCCTGCCTGCACATATATTATTTTTTTTGCCAATCCGGACAGGTTTCTGATCAGTTTTTTATTGAGTCCTTCTGAAGTTAAAGATCTCCAGTTATGTGGCTTTCGTTGCACCAGAACCTGCCTTGTCTCATCAAACGGTTCCGTAAGAAGCACATCGTTCTTTCTCGTTGAATTAACAGTAAGGCCGATAGCCAGGAGATCCGCTTCACCCGACTTAAGCATTCTGTACGATTGTCCGGGATGATTTTCAGCGATGATTTCCAGATCAATTCCTATATTATCTGAAAAGGACTTGAGGAGATCATATGTAAATCCCATAGGTTCTCCTTTATAAACAAAATAATTAGTTGAATTTAAGTCGGTTATTGCTATCAGCTTTCCTCTTTTCCTGATAGAGTCAAGATCAAAGGAGACCGTACTATTATTTATATTATCTGAAGAGTAATGGCGATCCGAACAGGAAATGAAAACTGTTACAAGGATCGTTAACAGGAAGGTTGACTTTTTTACCAAAATTCAATTTTAGTTAAACATTTACCAATAAGAATAATTACAAAAGTACAACAATTTTTTCAATCATAAAAAGTCCAGGAAAGGCCATAGCGTAACATCCTTATATTCATTGGATAAGACGGAATCATGTCATAGCTGGTACTCATCAGACCATAATTGACATGATCGAACATAACAAAGACTCTTGTTCTCTTAACTTTAAAATTTAAAAAGACATTGACGTAAGGATAATCCCCGGCACTTACCACATCCTGACGGTAAAACCTGCCAGTGGCCGGCATATAGGAATAGGGGTGATAAAGAGTATTATAGGTCACATCAACCCCAAGCTGAAAATTCAGTTTTCCTCCCGTTTTTCTAAATCTGAAAAGGTGTTCAAAATAACCTGCTGAACGAACTGTTGCCAGGGGAAGGTCAAGTATATTTACATTACTGCTTTTTTGAACTAATTAAATCGGTTGCCAGATGAAATTTCCATGCTCTTAACTCTTTTCTGACAGAAATGGCAGCTACTGAAAGTCCTCCTGAATACTGGGAAGGAAGTGTATCAAGGCCAAAATCCGTATAATTCTTAATTATGGCATAATTGAATTTTAATTCGAACTTCCGGGCAGGATAAGAAAAAGATGATCCCACATCGATCCTGAACTCCTTGTTTAAATTATTATGCCATTCAAAATGGTTGCTTCCCCATTGTTCATACCAGAATGATGGTTGCCGGTTCATCATTGATCCGTTTATTAACCATGTTGCCCTTCCCTTTTTCCAGTCGAAAGATTTGGATATTACGCCGTCAAGATTGAAATCACCGGCCCTGTACCCGGTTAAAAACAATTCCCCTGTCGCTATCCAGCGGAACTTGTCTCCGATGTCGTTATATAATCTTCCGACCAGAACATTATTGCTCCTGTGCCAAACGGCTATTTCAGAAGATGTTGTATCATTTAAAGGTAAAATATGAGTTGGAACAATCTGGCTGTATCTGAATATTTCATTTCGCAATCCGATCCCACCTCCCAGTCTGAATTTTCTTGAAGTATCAGTAGCAAAATCAAATCTTATTGTATTTTTAATGCTTCTCGAAAAGAGGGAATCATTTGTTACTTTTCTGCTTATATTTATTTTTGACGTATCATAAAATCCTGATAATGGATAAGCGTCTTTGTAAGTTCGTTTATTGCTTTCAATTATTAAAATATGCGAAAATGTACCGCTAAGTCCAAAAAAACCGGATCGTTTGGTCGGAGTAGTATCTGATTTTACCACTGGAGCGCTGCTAATAGTATACCGCTGTACAAGCAACAGGTTGCGGTTCTTAAGAGTGCTGGCCGCTTTATCAGCGCCTCCCAGCTTTACGGGTATTTCAAGGGTACTTGACTGATTAAGCCGTGATTCGTCAGCTATCCCTCCATTTTCGAATGAGGTAATGTTATTTATTCCAGCTGAGAAGTATGCTTTATATTTAGCTCCGGTGTATGACGAAAAAAAAGTAAAGTCTTTATCCTCCGACCTCTGGTAATTATATTGTCCTAGACCATATATAATATCATAAATGAGCCCGAAGTTAAAAAACCTGTTCACATTCTGTGAATGCTTCACCCTGAATGTTTGTTCTGCTGTTTCCCTCGGACCAGCATAGGACCAGTCCAGTTCGGTATAGGGGACCTGGGTATTCATGAATTCTGCATTAGAAGGAAGATGCATGAAGGGGTAATAATAGGTATAAAGGAATTTATCAGGGTCGGTTATCCGGTCAAAAAAACTGATCTGATAAAAAGGCAATCCGTAATTACCCAGACTCGCATTTACAGGTGAATACTTGTCTGCAATCTTGAACCGGTTAAATAATGAAAATAGCGTATCAACCGGGGCATTAATCTCTTCAGAAAAATCGGCAGAAAGCTTATACTCTTTTAAAATCCTTGGTTTTTTTACACTATCGGGTTTAGCGACAGCGTAACGTTTAGCAGCGTCAGCCGGCATCTGGGCATATAATCCTGAAGAAAAGGCAAGAAGCAGTATTATTGAAATATGTCTGATCATCAGGTGCAAATATAGAAAATATGAACAAAACTTAACCGCAAAGGTCGCAAAGGATTGCGCAAAGAAATAAAGAATTGAATTCCTGTATTCTAATAGAACCAGAATTTCTACTCACAATTTCATCCGATACTAAACATAAATCGGGGGAGATTCCTCATTCCTCCGCCTTTCGGCGGATACATTCGGAATGACAATTCTTTTTTGGATTGGGGAAGAGGGAGGAATCTCCTTTTCAAACTTCTCCAGACAATAAAACGACCTGTTTTGAGCAGCTTTCTAATCTACATTATCATTCAGATATGCGTTGTTTTCCCTCAAAACAGGCTCGTCATTATCATCGGAGGTTAATGTGAATTTTGATAATTTGCTTTCAGTTGCATTTTCCGGAATGCCGAGTGACAGGTTTCTTCTGACATATGCCGGCACATCCTCAAAAGTATCAATATTTTCCTTCATTGTCTTGTTTGAAAGGCCCTCCCTTTTCAGAATATTCTGCATATGTTTCACTTTCCTCAATGTTGTCTTTGGCTTTTGGTTTTCCTCATCGTTCTCCACCGGCCGCCTGTTTCTGATCTCATCCATCTCCTGATTATGTTCAAGGCTAAAATCAATCACACCCTGCGATTCTTCTTCAAAATCGGTAATAATAGACTTTTTCCCCCTTTCATGAACAGAGAATACATCCTCGCCTGCTTCAGGAATTATTCTGGTAGGAATTGCATTTTTATTTGTCAATAATTCGACTTTACTGGGTTTTTTAGGCTTATATGGCTGGAAAATACTGTTAGATTCAAATCCTGTTGCAATAACTGCTACACTGATTTCCTCATTAAGGTTTTCATCTTTCGACAATCCTCTGATTATCAATGCTTCATCAGATGCTGCATCGTACATGTAATCAGTTATTTCACCCAATTCATCCATTGTGATTTCATGTTCCCCAATCCCGGAGGAAATATTTATGAGGATACTTTTTGCGCCTGTAATGTCATTTGTATTCAATAAAGGTGAGGCAAGCGCATTTTCGATCGCCTTTATTGCCCTGTTTTCGCCGGCTGCTTTACCCATGCCCATAATTGCTACGCCGGAGTCTTTCATAACAGTTTCCACATCGGCAAAATCAACATTAATATAACCTGTTACAGTAATGATCTCTGCGATGCCTTTTACAGCTGTAGTGAGAATGTCATCAGCCTTTGCAAAAGCTGTTGAGACAGGTTGATTACCATATATCTCCCTCAGTTTTTCATTGTTAATCACAAGTAACGAATCAACATAATCCTTGAGTTCAGTTACCCCATCAATAGCCTGTCTGATACGTACCTTGCCCTCAGATTTAAAAGGAATAGTAACAACTGCTATGGTAAGCAATCCTGCATCTTTGCAGGCTTTTGCGATTACAGGTGTAGCTCCTGTACCTGTTCCGCCACCCATTCCGGTTGTTATGAAGACCATCTTGGTATTACCCGATAATGCATCCATTACATCACTTAAATTCTCAATGGCGGCTTGTCGGCCAATTTCCGGTTTGCTTCCGGCTCCCCTGCCTTCGGTAAGTGATTCTCCGATCTGAACTTTTATAGGCACCTGGCTTTTTAACAAAGCCTGATGGTCAGTATTGCAAATAACAAAATTCACATCCGTGATACCTTTTTCGAACATATGATTGACAGCATTATTGCCTCCACCACCTATTCCGAGAACTTTAATAATTGACGATCTCTCTACAGGCAGATCAAAGTTCATTATATCGTCTGACATAGCGTAATTATTTTATTGATTATGAACAGCATATATTTAAATATAAACCATATTTATCATTTGATAGGCTGATCTTCTACCTCGAACATTCTTGAAAGCATGCTTTTAATTTTTTCGGTGAGGGGTATTCTCTCCTCTTCGTGAACCGGAGGTGCAAATACTTCCTCCTCTTCTCCCTCATTCTGGTTAACAATTACAGCCTTGGGTTTAACAAACTCCTCCGGATTACCTGCATTAAATGATTTTTTGTAGGTTTCAAGATACTCAAAGCCACGCATTATCAACCCGACGCTTGTTGCATACATTGGCTGGTTAATTTCATTTTTCGCTGTTCCGGCAAGATGCTCGTTTGGCAGACCAATTCTTACATCCATAGCAGTTTTGAACTTCATCAGTTGAGGAAGGTGTTTAAGCATGGCACCACCTCCTGTGATTACAACACCGGCAGCCAGTTTGTCAGCATACCCTGAATTCTGTATTTCAAAATTTATCGCGTCGATAATCTCTTCCATCCTTGACTGTATTATGTAAGCAAGGCTTTTAAAAGAGATTTCTTTAGGTTCCCGGCCGCTTATCCCCGGAATAGAAACGACTTTATCGTCAGGAGCTATATCGCCAAGAGCTGAACCATACTGAATTTTAAGCTGTTCAGCATGACGTTGAAGTATTGCACAACCTTCCTTGATATCTTTTGTCACCACATTTCCACCGAAAGGTATCACTGCTGTATGACGAATAATATTGTCATAATAGACTGCGACATCAGTAGTCCCTCCGCCAATATCTACCAGTACCACTCCGGCTTCTTTCTCATCATCGGTAAGAACCGCATCGGAAGAAGCAAGAGGTTCAAGAATCATATCCTTCACGGTCAGATTTGCTTTCCTGATACATTTTTCAATGTTCTTTGCTGCGGCAACCTGTCCGATAACAATATGAAAATTAGCTTCCAGCCTTCTGCCACACATGCCTATTGGACTCTTAACACCGGTCTCATTATCAACGATGAAATTCTGAGGGATAACATGAATTATCTCCTCTCCGATGTCAATATGTATCTTATGCATATCTTCAATCAGTTTGAAGACCTCTTCTTTTTTGATTTCATCGTCATAAGCATCACGTATGATATAACCACGGTTTTTCATACTTTTAATATGCTGACCGGCTATACCTACAAAGACTTCAGAGAACAGGATCCCTGATCTTTTCTGTACGTCATCAACAGTGGTCTGAATGGCATTTACTGTCTCCTCAATATTCAGAACGACGCCTCTCTTCACACCTTTTGAAAGAGCTTTGCTGAGTCCGAGAATTTCTATTTTTCCGTTCTCGTTTTTCTTACCGACAATTGCCACAATTTTTGTGGTTCCTATGTCGACGGCTGCTACATACTGTTCCTTTTTGTTCATAACTTAAATATGGTTATTTCTGATTATCTCTTTTTTTACAAACTATCTGATCTTTAAATTCAAGGTTTATCAAGGAATATTTATTCCAGCCTACTTCAGGCAGAACTTTATCATAGAAAGCTTCAAGGTTTCTCAGCTTTCCTTCATAATTATCAGCTGTGCCCAGATGCACCAGCTGATTTCCTGTACGAGGGATAAGGTCAATTTCATCATTTCCGTCCACATAGATCTGGTCGATCTGGGCCGACCAGAATTTATCATCGTTTATATAATTAACCAGACGATAAATATCTTTAAGAATCGATTTTTTAATGCTGGTATCAAGAATGCTTACGCCATTAAGCATGGCTGAACTTATATTCACATTGCCCTCTACAATATGCAGCCTGGGATTATAAAGATTTCTTCTCCTGACGACAAATCCGTCTTCATCAACGAAATAGTCTCCGCCATCTCCGGGCATAACTCTCATAACCGGATTACGCTGTTCAACATAAATATGTACCGTGCCATCAATTGCCATATACACTTCGGCCTTTTTCAATTCCCTTAATACATTAATTCTATTTTCAATTTCTGAAACTGATACATCTTTAACAGGCTTTCCAACTATTCTTCCGGAGTTACCGTATGCTAAATTTAACAGTTGTCTTTTAGTAACAAAATGATAATCAGACGAGTCGCTTATATCAATAACGATACCTCCGCAGGGTTTCGAATTTGTGGAACGGGCAAGATAAACCGGCATTATAATAATGTATAACACTGGAATTATCAGTAATATCTTTAATACCTTCCTCATTTCACTCTATCGGTTTTTAGCTTTTCCTCTATCGGAACGACAAGTGTATCAATGTCCCCTGCTCCTATTGTTACCAATACATCAAGATTCTTTGTTTCAAGTTTCCCCGGGATATCTTCTTTTCTCAGCAATCTCTTTTTGACTGACTTCATTTTATTGAAAATAAGATCCGATGTGACTCCTTTCATTGGTTTTTCACGCGCAGGATAAATCGGGAGGAGTATAACTTCATCCAGTTCATCCAGAATCGCAGCAAAGCCTTCAGCATGGTCGCGTGTACGTGAAAAAAGATGTGGTTGAAAAATCCCTGTAATTTTTCGTCCGTTAAAATATTCTTTTACACATGTTATACATGCCCTTATCTCCTCGGGATGATGTGCATAATCGTCAACAAAAGCCAATCCTGGTATATTAATCCTGATATCAAACCTGCGTCTTACGCCCTGGAAAAGCAGAACAGCTTTCCTGATCTCCTGTTCTGTGACACCACACATCAGAGCGATTGCAATAGCAGCTGTAATATTTTCGATATTAATTATACCGGGGAATCCAAAATGCAGATCATTAATAGTTGTTGAAGGTGTTTTAAAATTGAAACTATAATAATCTTTCAAATGGGTTATGTCGAACGACCGGAAATCTGCACCGGAATCAAGTCCGTATGTAAAACATGTCGCACTTGCGGGAACAATGATTTCTTTTCGTATTCTGCTGTTTACAATCAGGGTACCTCCGGGCCTGATCCTTTCGCAAAACTCGTTATAAGCTTTCACCATACTATCCCTGTCTTCATAAATGTCCAGATGGTCTGCATCAAGCGAAGTTACCACTGCCATAAATGGTTTGAGCCTGAGGAAAGACCTGTCGAATTCGTCAGCTTCCATAACTGTATATCTGCTATCGCCTGAAAGAAGGTTCGAATCATAATTCTTCGATATACCGCCAAGAAAAGCAGAACAATCAATGGAAGATTGCTTCAGCAGATGTGCAATCATTGTGGATACAGTTGTCTTTCCATGAGTTCCGGCTACTGCAAGGGTATCAGTGTTTGATGATATTTCGCCGAGTATCTCCGAACGTTTATAAACCTTGTAACCATTACTTCTGAAGAATGAAAGTATTTTATTTTCGGTGGGTATTGCAGGCGTATAAACTACAATAACCTTGTTTTTATCCTTGTTATTTCTGAAAATATCAGGAAGAATAGTTAATTCGTCTTCATATGTGACAGTGCAACCGTTTTCAACGAGAGAATGAGTTATCCTGCTTTCCGACCTGTCGTAACCGGCAATTGTATACCCGCCTTTAGCAAAATACAGAGCAAGTGCACTCATTCCGATACCGCCTATCCCGACGAAATACATTGCTTCAATATTTTTGAATTCAATCATTTTATGACAATCTTAAGTACTTCTTCTGCGATTCTTTTATCAGCATCTCTGTCGGCCAGTTTGAGGATATTTTCAGAAAGCATGTTTCTAACCGTTTTATCTGAAATCAGTTTAATTGCCTCGTCAACGAGAGTTTTTATTGCCTGAGAATCTTTAATTAATATTGCAGCATTCTGCGTTGATAAAGCTTCTGCATTCCTGGTCTGATGATCTTCTGCAACATTCGGGGAAGGAATAAGAATTGCAGGTTTACCTACAAGGCATAATTCTGAGATGGTTCCTGCCCCGGCTCTGGATACTATTATATCTGCTGCAGCATAAGCATAGTCCATCCGGTTGATGAACCCGTGTACGGAAATATTTCCGCTAAATGATACTGAGACAAGCGCTTTTACATTTTCAAAGTAATATTTCCCTGTCTGCCACAGCCATTGGCAATCTGAGTCCCTGAGTTTATTTATGTTTTCTGAAAGGCTGTTATTGATGCTTCCGGCTCCAAGTGATCCGCCCAATACCAGAATCACCGGGAATTCTTTCTTAAGGTTAAAATAAGAGAGCGCTTCATCACGTAAAATATCAAGGTTGTCGAAATTCTGACGCACAGGATTTCCAGTTTTGATTATTTTTTCAGCAGGAAAATATTTTTCCATCCCATCGTATGCAACACAAATAGCAGAAGCTCTTTTTGCCAAAAGTTTATTTGTCACACCTGCATAGCTGTTCTGTTCCTGAATAAGAGTCGGAATTCCCATCCTGCCTGCCTGCCTGAGAACCGGGCCGCTCGCATATCCACCGACACCGACCACAACATCGGGTGCAAATTCCTTAATAACCTTTTTTGCCTTATTAAGGCTCTTTAAAAGTTTTATGAGCACTGAAAAATTTTTCAGGGTGAGGCTCCTGTATAGTCCTGCAACCGGCAACCCTATTATCCTGTATCCTGCTGCAGGAATTTTTTCCATTTCCATCCTTCCCTCTGCACCAACAAAAAGGATCTCCGTTGCAGGATCAATTTTCCTGAGCGCATTGGCAATTGAGATAGCCGGGAAGATATGTCCCCCGGTTCCACCACCGCTTATTATCACCCTTTTATGTTTTTGCAGGTTCATAAATTTTTTCTCCTTCATCTACTATCTCTTCCTCAGGCAATTCTTCTTTTTTCAGCCTTGCATTTACCACCCGGCTTACGCTAAGAATTGCTCCAATTGAAAAACTCATTACAAGCACAGAGGTTCTTCCCCAACTCACCATTGGCAGTGTCTGCCCGGTAACCGGAAAGAGTCCAACTGCGACCATCATGTTAAGCATAGCCTGGATAACAATCATCACAATTAAGCCCAGCACCATGAACGCAGGGAATGCAGTCTCGCATTTCTTCGCTATAGTGATCCCCCTGAAAAGCAGTATCATATATGCCAGAATAAGTGGAATGGCACCGAATAATAATCCATATTCCTCAATAATTATTGCAAAAATAAAGTCGGAGTTTGATTGAGGCAGCATGTTTCTCTGGGTACTTTTCCCGGGAGCTTTTCCGAATAACCCTCCAGTTGATATTGCTATCTTTGCCTGGTTAGACTGATAGTCACCATCTGCATCGCCCTTCCCTGAGAAAAAATGTTCGATCCTGTCTTTCCAGACCTGGACCCGGTTATCCTTTTTAACCACAGTAAGTACCAGGGCAAAGAGAACAACCCCTACTACAGCCATTCCTATATAGGCCAGAAGAAATTTTAAAGGGACCCGGCCAATGAACATAATGATCATGCTCATGCCAAATATCATGAGTGATGTAGAGAGGTTTTCAGGCAGTATCAGACCGCATACAATACCAACCGGAAATAAAAAATACTTCGTTACAAGCATGAAGTTATTCAGTTCTTTCTGATATTTAGCCAGTGATCTGGCCAGATAGAGAACCAGCGCCACTTTGGCAACGTCTGAGGTCTGAAGCCTGAATCCTGTGCCTGGAATTACAAGCCACCGGGTTGCCTCATTAACACGTGAACCAAAAGCAAAAGTGAGCACGAGCAATCCAACGGCACAGATAAGGATCAACCCTGCCATAGAGAAGTAAATCCTGTATGGCAGGTAATGAACCACAACGATTATTACCAGGCTTAATACGAGCATAAAAAACTGACTCTTAAGAAAGTATGTAGTATTTCCGCCATATTTTACAAAGGCCACACCTACGGATGAGCTGTAAACAGCTAAAAGGGAATAGAACATAAAAAGTGCCACAAGGCCCCATATTGCCCTGTCTCCTTTAAATGTCTTTGTAAGCCAGCCCTGTTGCATTAAATAATTGATTAAAGGTTTCTGACTGCCTGCTTAAACTGACGACCCCTGTCTTCATAATTCTTAAACAGATCAAAACTCGCACAGGCAGGTGATAATAGAACTGTCTCCCCTTTCTTCGCCAGATAATAAGAAGATCTAACAGCCTCTTCCATCGACGTTGTTTCAACAATAGTTGATACTTTATCTTTAAAAGCTTCAATAATTTTTTTATTGTCTTTCCCCAGGCATACTATAGCTTTTACCTTCTTTTTGACAACCAGAAAAAGCTCCGAATAATCGTTCCCTTTATCTACTCCACCCACTATCCATATAATATTGTTCTCCATACACTCGATAGCATACCATGTTGAATTGACATTTGTAGCTTTTGAATCGTTAATGAAGTTTATACCGCAGACTGTAATAACTGGTTCCAGACGGTGTTCAACTCCCTGAAAATCAGCAAGACTTTCTCTGATTACCTCCTTGCGGATATTAAGAGCTTTACCTGCAATAGCTGCTGCCATTGAGTTGTAGGTGTTGTGACGACCTTTAAGCGCAAATTCATGAATGGTCATAATGTTGGTTTTATTTGGGTAATCAACTATTAATTCATTGTTCTCAATATAAGCTGCCATGCCTTCTTTTATCTCATCAGAAAAAGGCAACAGTGTCATTCCATATTTCTTCCTTGATAATTCCGTTTTGATAACCGGATCTCCTTCCCAGTAAATCAGTAAATCGTCTTTTTTCTGGTTTTGTGTTATTCTGAACTTGGAATCTATATAGTTCTGGAATTTGTGATCGTATCTGTCAAGATGGTCAGGAGTAATGTTCATCAATACAGCTATATCAGCCTTGAATTCATACATCCCGTCAAGCTGAAAACTGCTGAGTTCAATTACATAATAATCGTAGGAACCTTCTGCAACAGCCATTGCAAAGCTGTTGCCAACATTACCCGTCATTGCGACATTTTTCCCGGCTTTTTTCAGAATATGATAGATCAGGTTGGTTACGGTTGTTTTACCATTGCTTCCTGTGATACAAATCTTTATACCTTTACAGTATCTGCCGGCGAATTCTATTTCCGATATTACCGGTATTCCTTTCGTGCGGATCTTGTTTATAATCGGAGCATCTTCATGTATTCCCGGACTCTTGATAATTTCATCTGCTGAAAGGATAATTGATTCATTGTGATTCCCTTCCTCCCATTTAATCTTTTGCTTTACAAGAATATCCTTATAGTTTTCCTTAATCTGACCCTTGTCGGAAATGAAAACATCAAATTTATGTTTCTGCGCAAGTATCGCCGATCCGACACCACTCTCTCCTGCCCCCAGTATTACAATCTTTTTATTCATTTTGTTATCTTATCTTGAGCGTCACAATGCTTATTACTGCTAATATTATTGCCACTATCCAGAACCTGGTCACAATCTTCGGTTCCGGAAAACCCTTTTTCTGGTAATGGTGATGAAGAGGAGCCATGAGGAATATCCTTCTTCCGGCCCCATATTTTCTTTTTGTTCTTTTAAACCATGCAACCTGCATAACAACAGACAGGTTCTCAACCAGGAATATCCCGCATAGTATCGGGATTAAAAGTTCCTTTCTTATTATTATCGCAAATACGGCAATAATGCCACCGAGCGCCAGGCTACCCGTATCACCCATAAAAACCTGTGCCGGAAATGAATTATACCACAGAAATCCGATTGTGGCTCCGATAAAGGCGCTGGCATACACTACAAGCTCCTCTGTACCTGGAATATACATTATCTGGAGATACTGGGCATAAATAATATTACTGGAAACATATGCGAGTATCGCGAGTGCAGTCCCAATAATTGCAGAAGTTCCTGTCGCCAGTCCGTCAAGTCCGTCAGTCAGGTTGGCACCGTTTGAAACAGAGGTAACTATGAATATTACAATTATCACAAAGACCATCCAGGTAAAAGGCCGTCTGTGCTCTGCACTGATGAACGAAACCAACCATGCATAATCGAACTCATTATTTTTTACAAAAGGGATGGTCGTTTTTGTTGACTTCTTTTCCATCGTTATCTCACCCTGCTCGGGAATCTTCACAGAAGGATCGATCATCTCATGCCTTTCCCTCAATGTGAGACTGTCGACATTTACTTTCTCTGCAATCTTAACCTCATTACTGAAGAACAGAGTTAACCCGACGATAATTCCCAGGATTATCTGGCCAGCAATCTTAAACCTGCCTGCAAGTCCTTCTTTGTTCTTTTTAAATACTTTGATATAATCATCAAGAAAGCCGATAAGTCCCAGCCATACAGTTGTTATCAGCATCAGAATGATGTAAACGTTCTCAAGTTTTGCAAATAAAAGAGTAGGAATAATAATTGATGAAAGAATTATAACTCCTCCCATTGAAGGTGTACCCTGCTTCTTGTACTGTCCCTCCAGTCCCAGATCCCTCACAACCTCTCCCACTTGTTTTTTCTGGAGATAATATATAATTCTTTTGCCGATCAAAAGGGAAATTATGAGGGAAGTGATAACAGCAGCAGCAGATCTGAAAGAGATAAATGTAAATAACCGGGCTCCCGGGAAATCAAGTGATTTTAGATAATCAAATAAATAGTACAGCATTTTCCTCTGTTTTATTTAAGTAGCAAAGCTTTTTTTATCTCTTCCCTGTCGTCAAAGTGGTGTTTCACTCCCATTATATCCTGGTAAGTCTCATGGCCTTTACCGGCAATCAGGACCACATCGCCCTTGTTTGCAAGCATAACTGCAGTTTTAATTGCCTCACGCCTGTCTGCTATTCTGAGGGTTTTTCCTTTAAGTCCCGGGGTAATCCCTGCTTCCATATCATCAAGAATCTTTTCGGGATCTTCGGTTCTTGGATTATCTGAAGTTAGTATGACCTTAGTGCTTCCTTCAGCAGATATAGCCGCCATCTTAGGACGTTTGGTCCGGTCTCTGTCACCTCCCGCACCTACAACGGTTATCAGCTGAACTCCACCCTCCCGGATTTTATTTAATGTATCTATTACATTTAAAAGAGCGTCGGGGGTATGGGCATAATCCACAATTCCAGAAATTCCAGTAGGAGATTTAATCAATTCCAGTCTGCCTGAGACCGGCTGCAAATCACTAAGAATAGTCAGAATCTCTTTTTTTACTGCACCAAGAAGTTCGGATGCAGCATAAACCGCAAGAAGATTGGAGGCATTGAAATCGCCTATAAATTTGGTCCATACCTCCTCGTTCTGAATTTTCACTCCCATACCTTCAAAACTCTGCTCTATAACCTTGCAACGGTAATCAGCTGCTCCCCTCACTGAGAATGTGTAATGCCGGGCCGCGCAATTCTGAAGCATGACTCTGCCATTCTTGTCGTCAACATTTACAAGTGCGAATGAACCTGCAGGCAGAGAGTCAAAAAAACTCTTTTTTGCCTTCAGGTAATTATCAAATGTTTTATGATAATCGAGATGATCGTGAGTAAGATTCGTGAAGATCCCCCCGGCAAATTTCAGACCTGCTATACGCTGCTGATCAGCAGAATGAGAACTGACTTCCATAAATGCAAAATCGCATCCTGCATCGACCATTCGCGATAACAGGCTATTGAGCTGAACAGGATCTGGTGTTGTGTGTGTTGCCTCAAGTTCCTTTTCATTGATATAATTGCATACCGTGGAAAATAATCCGCATTTATAACCCAGTTTCACGAACATCCTGTAAAGTAATGTTGCGATGGTTGTTTTCCCGTTTGTCCCTGTAACGCCAACCAGCTTAAGTGAAGATGACGGATTTCCGAAGAAGTTTGAAGCGGCAAGTCCCAGAGCTTTAGCAGAATCACCGGTTTTTATCCAGCAGATACTTTTATCGGGATTTTCAGGAAGTATTTCGCAAATGACAGATGAGGCACCTGAAGCTATTGCAGAACTTATATAATCATGTCCATCGGTTTTATAGCCCTTAACAGCAACAAAAAGATAACCGGGGGTTACCTTCCGTGAATCAAATTCAATACCCGTAATAACAGTATTTTTTGTCCCTGTGACGGAAACAATATCAATGCCCTTTAATATTTTTTCTATTTTCATCAGCTTACATATTCATTTCAAGCGAAACAACAGTGCCATCAAAATAGCGGGCACCATGTTCAGGTGATTGCCTCAACACCCTCCCTTTACCGCTGTATTTTACTCTTAACCCTTTGTTTTCCAGGAGGTAGATAGCATCGCGCAGGCTCATCCCTCTCACATCAGGCACCAGACCAGGCTGGATCTTAACAGCCGCAAGACTCACTGTATCTCCGCTTTCACGGGTGGCAACCCAGTCATCATCGGCTGTGCGCCTGTAGCGAACATCAAGGTTTTTCAGAACTTCATTTAAATCGGCTCTGTATCCGTTACCGACATCAGGTGCAGTGGGTTTTATTTCGTCTTTATTTTCAGGTGTATAATCCCTGAAAAACCTTGTTGCATAAACCTTATCGGCAATCTCCTTGAAAACCGTACCTGCAACCAGGTTCCCATAATAAACTCCATTTGAGGGAGCGTTTACAACCACTATGCATGAATAAAGAGGACTTGCTGCAGGAAAATACCCGACAAATGAAGCCTGGTAGGATATCCTGGCCCCGGTCCTGTAACCATACTTATCCCTTGCTATCTGTGCTGTTCCTGTTTTTCCTGCGATCCTATAGCTGGCGCCTTTAAGGTTAATTGCCGTACCATGTTCAACAACACCTTCCATCATCTTTTTCGCTTTACGGATTGTGGAACGGGAGGCTATCGAGTTAATTATTACTTCAGGTTCGAAGCTTTCAATAACACTTCCATTTCTCATGATCGCAGAGACAAAGAACGGACGCATCATTTTGCCATCATTAGCCACTGCATTGTAGAAGGCAAGTATCTGCAGAGGTGTCAGTTGCACCTCATAACCATGCGACATCATCGGAAGTGACAGTCCCGACCAGAATTTATCACCCGGATATCTTATCAGGGGCTCCCCTTCTCCTTTTATCTGCAGATCGAGTTTTTGATTGAGCCTCATTGCATAAAGCCGGTTCACAAAATCTTTAGGATTGTCTTTGTAATGATCATAAATGATCTTGGAAGTACCAACGTTTGATGATTTTTCAAAGACTTGTTTTACTGTTATTTTGCCATAGCCCTCCTCTTTTGTATCCTTAATGACTTTATTGTAGTACTTAATACTCCCGGTACCCGTATCTACAATATCACCTGTATCAATAACCCCATCTTCAATTGCAGCCATGAGCGACGCGAGCTTAAAGGTTGAACCCGGCTCGGTGCTTTCGCCTATTGCATAATTATATGCTTCGTGATAATCGCCATCGCTTTGCAGGCCGAGATTTGCGATGGCCTTTATTTTTCCTGTGGCAACCTCCATGAGAACGGCACAACCATGATCAGCATCATTCTTTCTGAGTTGATTCAGCAAGGCTGTTGATGCAACATCCTGCAGGTCAAGATCTAATGTAGTAACTACATCATTTCCATCACGTGACTCAACGCTGTTTGGACCTTCAACTATGATCCAGTCGCCGCCGGTGAGCCGTTGTTTTACTGCCACTCCGTTTTTGCCGGCCAGATCCTTATCAAATGCGCCCTCAACACCAACTTCGTTACCTTCGTTGCCCAGATTGAGGTAACCGATAGTACGGGCTGCAAGATCGCTGTTCGGCAGAATTCTTCTGTTGTCCGCCTGGGCTACCATACCGCCTTTATACTGACCCTCTTTGAATATTGGCAACATTTTTAGTTTTTTCAGGGTCTCATAGTCGACTTTACGTTGAATAAGGAAATAACGATCGCCTTTTCTCCTGGCATCTGTTATGGCTGATTTCCATCCTGCCGCTGACCTGTCGCCTAATAATTTAGCCAGACCTGCTGATAATCCGTTAATTCCGCCCGACCATGTTGCAGATGACATTCCACTGCTCCGGGTATCCATGTAGATTGTGTAGTATGGTACCGAACTTGCCAGAAGACGTCCGTCGTTTGTCAGGATATCTCCCCTGTTAGCTGGCATTTCAGCAGTTTTATAGACATATTTCTCGCTCATGTCTGCCCATTTGCCATGTTGAACATATTGCAGAATGAGTATGCGTACGAGCAAAGCAACTGCCAATAATCCAATTGCAAAATATACAAGAGCGCCACGCCATATTATTTCGTCTCTTGCTGCCATCTCTTTTACTTCTTATCAACTAAAAGTTTATAAGGCGGAGTTTTCAGCTCTTCAAGACTAAGTCCTTTTTCCCTTATCATACTAAATACTACTGACTGTTTACTAATATACATCAGATCGGCAGAGGTTGAAAGTGACTCTGCCCTAAGGTCTTTTACTTCTCTCTGAAGCCTTGTTGTTTCTCTGGTTATTTTTTCAGCGTGAAACCTGTTTCCTATGTAAACTGCGGCCAGAAGCGTTATCAGCGAAACATATCCAAGGTTTTTGAGTATTATCTTTTCAGAAACCATACTCCCGCTCAGCAGTTCCTTAATGAAACTTCCCGTTTTTAATTGCTTTTTGTTATTTTCCTTATTTTCTTCCATTTGTCAGATCTTTTCTGCAATCCTGAGTCTTGCACTCCTGGACCTGTTATTTATTGCGATCTCTTCATCACCCGGAGTGGTTCCCTTCCTGTTTATAATCCTGAATGGAGTTTTAACGTTTCCATAAAAATCCTTCTTCTCCTCTCCCTCAAAATTGCCAGTCTTCATAAAGTTTTTTACCACCCTGTCTTCAAGGGAATGATAGCTGATGATTACAAGTCTTCCTCCTGTATTCAAAACTAAGAGAGCCTGCTGAAGCATCTCCTGCAGATAATCTATTTCGTGGTTGACTGCTATACGCAAAGCCTGAAAAAGCTTTGCATAGAATTTATGTTCCTGCCGGAAAGGCGCCAGTTTACCTACTGTTTCAATTATATCGTTAACAGTTGCCATTGGTTTTGTAACTCTTGCGGCAACAATCTCCCTGGCAATTCTCCTTGAATTTACCAGTTCTCCGTATTTGTAAAAGATATCCGCGAGGGATCTTTCATCCATTGTGCTAAGCAGATGAGCAGCTGTTACAGTACCAACTTTATTCATACGCATATCAAGTGGGGCCTCCTGTCTGAAAGTAAATCCCCTGTCAGGTTCATCAAACTGGTGAAAGGAGACTCCCAGGTCAGCTATCAGTCCGTCTATTGATTGGATGTTGTTAAAAAGAAGATTGTTTTTCAGAAACCTGAAATTCTGGTTGAGAAAAAGAAACTTTTCATCAACCGGCGCATTTGACCGGGCATCATCATCCTGATCAAATGCAATAAGTTTACCAGTATTAAGTCGTTTAAGAATTTCCATTGAGTGTCCTCCTCCACCGAAAGTAACATCGACATAAATCCCATCAGGCTGTATATTCAGCCCGTCTATACTCTCCTTGAGCAGTGCGGGAATATGGTAAACCATTATGCTTCAGGCTCATTAATACTTCCACCAAAAAGTTTTTCAGAGAGGTCGGCAAATTCTTCAGCAGGCATATCAATTTTATTATAAATATCTGCTGCCCATAACTCAATCCTTCCATCCTGACCTGCAAGAACTATGTCCCTTTCAGCCCCTATCAGATCCATTAATCTTTTAGGAATCAGCATGCGGTTATTGTTGTCAAGCGAGAGTTCAGCTGTACCTTTAAAGAAATTTCTCAGGAACCTGTTATGCTCACGGTTATAGGGATTTATCCTCTTTCTGATCTTGTCCAGTTGTCTGTTCCAGTCTTCTATTGCATAGAGCACAAGACAATTCTCGAAGATATCTTTCCGTACCACAAAATGATCCTGTGCATCAGCAGGCATCTGCTTCTTAAATGCCATTGGAAGAATTATCCTTCCTTTGACATCTACTTTGCACGTGTAATCACCTATAAATGTGGCCATACTCGCTTTTTTCCTATAAAAGGCTAAAATTAAGCAAAATTTATCCACTTTACTCCACTTTGCCCCACATTTTTTATTTTTTGTTGATAACTTTCGGAAGGAAATTTCAGAGAAGTTTTTGTTCACCTCTCTATTATTTGCCCGCCATCTCCCCCAAAAGTGGTTTAAAATTCACTCGACCCGGTGTAAGTCTGTTTGATACATAGTTTAGTGAAGCTGCATGAAAAAGTAGTTTATTTTGATTTCCTCCTTAGAGTTCCTTTGTGATATACTTTGTGATCCTTTGTGAATTCAATGAGGGTTAAATTTTACCACAAAGGGACACTGAGGATAACACTAAGGTTCACAAAGGACTTTTTAAGCGGACTTCATGACCGCGAAGCGGTCAGGGGGTGTGCCTTCTTAGTGTTCTTTGTGGTTAAAAAGATCTTTGGTAAATTTGAACCTTTATCCAGGTCAATAATTGTCTGTAAAATGGGAAGTGAGTCAGAAAATAATGAAACTCAGCAAATAGATGTCGAAAAAGTCCTGAATTCGAAAAATCCTGCACTGGCAAAGACGATACCAGGATTTATTATAAATTATCTTAAAAAGATCATCCATCAGGATGAATTAAATGAATTCCTGAAAAAATACGGCCACCTGAGAGATTCTGAATTAATTGCAGCAGGTCTGGAGCATTTTGAAATTAAATTCGAAGTCTATGGAAGTGAGAATATCCCCGAAACGGGAAGGTATATTTTTGTTTCAAATCATCCGCTTGGAGGACTCGATGGACTGGTATTTATCTATGAATTATCGAAACATTTCCATGATATTAAATTCCCTGTAAATGACATACTCACCAATATCAAAAACATGTCAGGTGTATTTCTTCCGGTGAATAAGCATGGAGTACAGGCAAGGGATGCGGCCTTAATGATTGAGGAAGCATATTCTTCCAGCTGCCAGATTCTCTATTTTCCGGCCGGCTTATGTTCGAGAAAAAAGAGAGGGGTAATTAAGGACCTGCAATGGCAAAAAAGCTTCATTAATAAGGCAATACAGCACAAAAGAGATATTGTACCAGCATTTTTTTCAGGCCGCAACTCAAATTTTTTCTACAACCTGGCCAATTTCAGAAAGCTTTTGGGACTAAAAGCCAATATTGAAATGCTATATCTCGCCGATGAGATGTTCCGACAGAAGGACAAAGTGATCAGGCTGGTTTTTGGCAAACCAATATCCTGGGAATCATTCGATAAAACAAAATCTGCTCTGGAATGGGCCGATTGGGTTAAGTCGGTAACCTATGATCTGGAATCATTTATCCCTGCATAACCGGGAAACAAAAAAAAATTGTAAATTGCGTTCGTTTTTGAGAAATAAAATTCGGATATAGGTCTCGCACTTATTTTATAAATGAAACCAATTGTTGACCAATTACCAAAGGATCAGATAATTGCTGAGCTGACCAGCGATAAGCTTCTTCGTAAGACCAACAATGGTAACAATGAGGTATATATATTTGACAATAATAACTCTCCTGCTCTCATGCACGAAGTCGGACGTGTGAGGGAGCTAACGTTCCGGCATGCCGGAGGAGGAACAGGAAAAGAGATAGATATTGACGAGTTTGATACGGCTAAAATTGATCCCCAGAAGCAACTCATTGTATGGGATCCTGAAAAGAAAGAACTTATTGGGGGATACCGTTTCTATTTTCCTGAAAAAGGGTGCAAAGACTGTGATATTTCAAAGCTGGCTTCATCAGCCTATTTTCATTTCTCAGAAAAATTTCTCTCCAAATATTATCCGCATCTTATGGAACTCGGCAGGTCATTTGTGCATCCTGATTATCAATCGCATTCCATGGGAAGGAAAAGTCTTTTTGCACTCGATAACCTGTGGGACGGACTTGGTGCCATAATTATCGATAATCATCACCTTAAATACCTGTTTGGGAAAGTAACAATGTATCCGCATTTCAACCAGAAAGCGAGAAACATGATCCTTTATTTTCTGAAGAAGCATTTCAACGATCCTGACGGATTGGTTATTCCTATTGACCCTGCAAATATTGATTTAAATAGTGCGGAGATGAAAAAGATATTCAGGGCATGGGGATGGAGAAGATATAAAGAAAATTATAAGATTCTGTCACGGGAGGTAAGAAACCTTAATGAAAACATACCTCCTCTTATCAATGCCTACATGAATTTATCGCCGACGATGCGGACTTTCGGAACCTTCATAAATCATAAATTCGGAGATGTTGAGGAGACGGGGATAATGATCACCCTCAGGGATATTTATGTTGAAAAGATCAACAGGCATCTTTCTTCCTACAAGAAAGATTTCGAAATAACCTGGTTTTCACATGAGAATCAGTAGGCTCGTACGTTCCTGCCTTCCACGTAGTTAATAAACGATTGGTTTACAACCTTATTGCCTCCCGGTGTTGGATAATTACCCGTGAAATACCAGTCTCCCGTATGACCGGGGCAAGCTTTGTGAAGACCTTCGATTGATTGAAATACAATTTTAACCTCTGATTTTATTTCGTCTGATCTCAGCATGGACGAAATTTTGTCTGATATCTCCTCGGTGGAAAAAGGTTTATAGATTTCCCTCACCAGGTTTTTCATTTCATCCACTGGTTTCCGAAGCTCTGAAATTGCACCATTATAAATGTCCTGGATTATCGATTCTCTGCAGGTATCTTTCAATAGCTCAATTGCCGCTTTGAATGCAATAAAATCACCAAGTTTAGCCATATCAATTCCGTAGCAATCGGGATATCTTAACTGTGGTGATGAAGAGACGACAACAATCTTTTTCGGTTCAAGTCTGTCGAGGATCCGTATAATACTTTTCTTCAGGGTTGTGCCCCGTACAATAGAGTCGTCGATAACTACCAGATTATCAACATTTCTCCTTATCACTCCATAAGTAACATCATAAATATGTCCAACCAGATCATCACGGCTTGTGTCTTCTGTTATAAATGTCCTGAGTTTTGCATCTTTTACCGCTATTTTTTCAACTCTTGGTCTCTGGTTAATAATTTTTTCAAGTTCCTCTCTTGAGAGGTACTTACCCCTGCTCAGAATGTGATCAATTTTTACCTGGTTAAGATAATCCTCGACTCCTTTTATCAATCCATAAAATGCACTTTCAGCTGTATTGGGGATATAAGAAAAAACAGTGTTGTCAAGATCATAGTCAACAACCTTCAGAACCTGGTTTGCAAGCAGCTCACCAAGTTTCTTTCTTTCCCTGTATATTTGTTTGTCAGTACCCCGCGAGAAATATATTCTTTCAAATGAGCATTTCTTTGGTTCAGTTTCCTCCCTTATCTGTTCAACAGTTGTTTCGCCGGATGCCTTAATAATAATAGCGCTTGAAGGAGGAAGCTCAATCACATTATCTGTCCTTACATTGAAGATAGTCTGTATAACCGGTCTTTCAGAAGCGACCACAACTACCTCATCGTCGATATAATAAAATGCCGGTCTTATGCCAGCCGGGTCTCTCATAACAAATGCGTCACCATGGCCGATCATCCCTGCCATTGCATACCCTCCATCCCAGCTGCGACTTGCTTTTTTCAGGATAGAACTGACGTCGAGGTTTTTTTCTATAAGCGGAGAAATCTCTTTTTTAGAAAAACCCTCCTCTTTGAATTGGCGGAATAATCTTTCGTTTTCCTCATCGAGACGATGGCCGATATTTTCGAGAATTGTTACAGTGTCAGAGAAATCAACAGGATTCTGCCCCAATTCGACAAGACTTCTGAAGACTTCACCAACGTTTGTGAGATTAAAATTGCCAGCCATAACAAGGTTCTTTGACCTCCAGTTATTTTCGCGGCTTACGGGATGTACATAGTCAATATTATAACTTCCATAAGTACCATATCGAAGGTGTCCAAGATAGATATCGCAGGCAAATGGGACATTCCCTTTAATAAATTCCGCGTTTTTGAAGCCCTCAGGATATTTTAAAGTTAATGCATCAATATCTTTATATATGAGGCTGAAAATTTCCTTTATTGGATTTGCCTGATTTGATCTCTGTCGGAAAATATACCTGTTTCCCGGTGGGACATCAAGCTTGATTCCGGCAATACCTGCTCCATCCTGGCCCCTGTTATGTTGTTTTTCCATCATCAGATACATCTTCTGCAGACCATAACTCCAGGTACCATATTTTTTAATATAGAATTCAATCGGCTTACGCAATCTTAACATTGCAATGCCGCATTCGTGTTTGATATTATCGCTCATAATTATTTAGTATTCGGGTCAGGGAAATTTATAAAACACGGAACAATATAAGCATCGGGAAATTCCTTGCTGATTAATAGAAACAACCTTGTGGCTTCGGTTTTTGTTCTGAAGTCGCCAACCCTGATCTTGAAATATCCGGGATTTTCAAATAATGGATATGAATCAACGTCAGGGAACTTACTCATAAATTCAGCTCTGACCTTAGCTGATTCTTCGCGTGCATTTCTGGAGGAACTGCTGTATATCTGTATCCTGAATCCTTCCATGCCGGCGTAGCTATTCTTTTCATTCTGATTCTTATTTGCCAGTATATATCTGCTTATCAGGGTGTCTAATTCCGGATCCTGCATTATTTTAACCTGTCCCGCACGGAAATTGCCATCGGTCCTTTTAAACAGATCAGACGTTTTAACAAAAGTCTGTGCTCGGATAAGCACTGTTGAATAGCAGAGAATAACTAACGTCAAAAAGAATTTTCTAATCATGTCGCAAAAGTAGCAATAAATTCTATCCCAACTCTGCTGCAAGCTCGTCAGTCATTTCAAGATTATGATAAACAAACTGGATATCATCATCATCTTCCAGAGAATCGACAAGCCTTAGCACTTTTCTTGCAGATTCAAGGTCGAGCTTTTTGGTGTCGTTTGGAATTCTTTTCAATCCGGCTTCTTCCGGCTCAATCCCAAGCTCATTAAGCTTTTTGTTTACATTTCCGAAATCTTCTTTAGCGCAGGTCACAGTTAACATATCGCCATCAACTTCAAAATCTTCTGCACCTGCATCGATCATTTCAAGTTCAATATCTTCCAGAGACAATCCTTCATTTTTAATTGTAAAAATACCTTTTCTGTCAAAGAGGAATGCTAATGATCCATTAGTCCCAAGATTACCACCATGCTTGTTGAAAGCTGATCTTACTGAAGCCACTGTTCTGTTATTGTTGTCAGTAAGGCACTCTACAAATACTGCGACGCCGCATGGACCATAACCCTCAAATGAGGTTTCAATAAAACTTTCAGCATCAGCGCTTGTAGCCTTTTTAATTGCCCTGTCAATATTATCTTTGGGCATATTGGCTCCTTTAGCATTCTGAATAGCAAGCCTGAGTCTCGCATTAGATTCCCGGTCACCACCTCCTTCTTTTGCAGCAATTATTATCTCCTTGATGATTTTGGTAAATTTCTTTCCCCTTTTAGCATCAATTGCTCCCTTTTTCCGCTTTATGGTTGACCATTTGCTATGACCTGACATACTTATAAATATTTATTAAACAGAATGCAAAATTAAATAATTCTTTCAAACCTCGATCATACTTTATACTTTTGTCGGGAATGAAATTGAATGATGGCACAAAGGCGCAAGGGCGCAAAGGCATAACGGTTTCCAATATTTTATAAAGTCTATTATACCGTTGAGCCGTTGAGCCGTTGAGCCGTTGCGCCGTTGCGCCGTTGCGCCGTTGTGCCGTTGTGCCGTTGCAAAAGAAGCAGGAGGAGCTAAATGAGTAGAAAAGTATATATTGAGACGTATGGGTGTCAGATGAATGTTGCTGACAGTGAGGTTGTTGTGTCTATTCTTTCTGAAGCCGGATATGAACCGACTGAAAACATTAATGATGCTGCATTAATACTTATAAATACCTGTTCGATCCGTGAAAATGCAGAACAAAGAATCTGGGGCCGCCTTAAAGCAATCAGTCATCTTAAAAAAAAGAAAAATGATCTGAAAATAGGTATAATAGGATGTATGGCTGAAAGGCTTAAGGAGAAACTGATTGAAACTGATCATCTGGTTGATATGGTAGTGGGGCCGGATGCATACAGGGAGCTTCCGCTTCTGGTCAGTGAAGCTGAAGCTGGACATAAAGCCGTAAATGTTATTCTCTCGCGTGAAGAGACCTATGCTGATATTTCACCTGTTAGAATGGATAAAAACGGTGTTTCCTCCTATGTTTCTATAATGCGGGGTTGCAATAATATGTGCGCTTATTGTGTTGTACCGTATGTACGCGGAGCGGAAAGAAGCAGGGATCCCGGATCTATTCTTAAGGAAGTCACGAGACCTTTTTGAAATGGGTTACAGGGAAGTGACACTGCTCGGACAAAATGTTGATTCTTATAACTGGGACAACAATTTGGAGATTACAGGATTTCCGGAACTTCTGGAAAATGTCGCACTGATCAATCCTCTCTTGCGGGTAAGGTTTTCGACTTCTCATCCAAAAGATATTTCAGATGAACTTCTACATACCATAGCCAGGAATAATAATATATGCAAGCATATTCACCTTCCTGCACAGAGCGGAAGCAGCCGCATTCTAAAACTAATGAACCGTGAATATACCAGGGAGTGGTATATGGACCGTGTTAATGCAATACATTCTATTATTCCTGATTGTTCATTGTCGACAGACATGATAACCGGTTTCTGTACTGAAACGGAAGAAGATCATAAAGAATCTCTTTCGCTCATGGAGTGGACCGGTTTTGATTTTGCCTATATGTTCAAGTACAGTGAAAGACCGGGCACAAAAGCTGCAAGAAAATATAAAGATGATATTGCTGAATCAGTAAAGGCAGAAAGACTCAGGGAAATGATCTCTCTTCAGAATAAACTTTCGACAATATCAAAAAAAAATGATATCGGCATGGTATTTGAGGTTCTGATTGAAGGATTTTCGAAGAGATCGGCTGAATTTTTATCAGGACGCACTTCGCAGAATAAGGTGGTTGTTTTTCCCGGAGGAGATTTTAAGAAGGGAGATTATGTCAGGGTTTTAATCGAAAGATGTACTTCAGCAACTCTCATTGGCAAATGCATTTGACTAATGAAATGTTTGTTTCTCTTAACAAAATTAGTTAAAAGGCTCACAAGCAGCAATGTACGGACTGAATGGCTCAAACGGAGTGCTAAAAATCACTCTTAAAAACGGTTCGGAAAAATAAAAAATATAATTATATAACAGATAATCAAATAAAATGAAATTAACAGCATTCCTTCTCATCCTTATCTCATTCTTGCCGACACCTGTTTCGGGGCAAAAAAACAATAAAAAGATTGTTGTTTCAGGATTAGTAACTAATGTCCGGCAGAAACCTATTGTTGGGGCAATAGTTCTTATCGATGGAAAAAATACAAACAGAACCACCAATAATAATGGAATTTATAAAGTAAAAGTACGACCCGATGCCGACTCAATAACAATTTTCACTTTCACAAATGAGATAAGTACTGTTGCTATCAATGGCAGAACCAATATTGATTTCATTCTTGTAGGATTACCTTTATCGCAACAAAATGCTCAGAAAAAGCAGTCAAATGATCAGCAGGTTAATATCGGATATGGTAGTGTCAACCGGAAGAATCTCACAACTCCGGTAACAACAGTAGATGGAAGAAACCATAGATACGCTTCTTACAGGGACATCTACGAAATTCTGAGAGAATTGCCAGGTGTCATCGTTAGCGGAAATAGCGTTAGAATCCAGGGAGTGGCCTCAATTAATTCCGGAACACAACCTCTTTTTGTCGTCGATGGTACGCCTGTCGGAACAATCGATCAGATTTCCCCTTCAACTGTGGCAAATATTTCTGTTCTTAAGGGGGCATCAACAGCTGTCTATGGTTCAAGAGGTGCGAACGGTGTAATACTCATCACATTGATTAAAGGTTCCGATAGAGAATGATAATATTAATCTAAAAAATATCCATTCCTATTTTTTCACTCTTATAATAAGGTTCAGTTCGTCCAGCTGTTTATTTGATATCTGTGAAGGCGTATCAAGCATTACATCACGACCCGAATTATTTTTAGGGAAGGCTATAAAATCACGGATCGAATCCTGCCCGCCGAACATGGCTACCCATCTGTCAAAGCCAAAAGCAATTCCTCCGTGGGGAGGAGCACCAAATTTAAAAGCATTGAGGAGAAACCCGAATTGCTCATTTGCCTCCTCTTCGCTGAATCCCAGCACTTTGAACATTAATTTCTGAACTGAAGCATCATGAATCCTGATCGAACCTCCTCCGATTTCAACGCCATTTATTACAAGATCATAAGCATTGGCTCTTACCTTCCCGGGATCCTTTTCCATCAAAGGCATATCTTCAGGTACAGGAGAAGTAAACGGGTGATGCATTGCATAAAATCTCTTCGACTCTTCATCCCACTCAAGCAGGGGAAAGTCCACTACCCATAATGGAACGAATTTATCTTTAGTCCTTAATCCCAGCCTGTTTCCCATTTCAAGTCGCAGTTCAGAAAGAGCGGTAAGTGTTTTTTTCTTTTCCCCTGCGAGAACAAGAATAAGGTCACCGGGCATTGCATTCATTGCCTCAGCCCATTTCTTCAGATCCTCCTGGGAATAAAACTTGTCCACCGACGACTTAAAGGTGCCATCGGTATTATATCTTAAATATACCAGCCCCTTTGCACCTATCTGCGGCCTTTTCACAAACTCAGTCAGATCATCGAGTTGTTTTCTGGTATATTCAGAACATTTCTCTGCACATATTCCTCCTACATATTCTGCAGTATCAAATACTATGAAATTATGACCTTTCACTGTGCCGGATAAATCTGTGAACTTCATTCCAAAACGAAGGTCGGGTTTATCTGAACCATAGAATTCCATTGCCTCATGATATGGGAGCCTTAAAAACGGTTCGTTGAATTCAGTAGCCCTGATTTGAGCTGAACAGATACTTAGCGAGGCCTTCAAAGGTATCCAGGATGTCATTTCGCTCAACAAATGACATTTCACAGTCGATCTGAGAAAACTCAGGTTGCCTGTCAGCCCGCAGGTCTTCATCCCTGAAACACTTTACGATCTGAAAATATTTATCAAAACCTGCTACCATAAGCAGTTGCTTCAAAGTCTGGGGTGATTGGGGCAAAGCGTAGAACGTACCCGGTTGCATCCTTGAAGGAACCACAAAGTCGCGTGCTCCTTCGGGTGTCGATTTAATAAGAACAGGTGTTTCAACCTCTATAAATCCTATGGAATCCATATATTTTCGAACTTCCTGTGCAACCCGGTGACGAAGTATGATATTGTTTTTAACACAGGATCTTCTCAGGTCAAGGTAACGGAATTTCATTCTCAACTCCTCCCCTCCATCAGTTTCCTCTTCGATTGTAAATGGAGGAATCTCGCTTCTGTTCAGGATATTGAGTTCATAAACCTCTATTTCAATTTCACCGGTTGCGATCTTAAGATTCTTGTTACTCCTTTCTCTTACTTTACCTTTAGCCTGTACAACAAATTCACGTCCCAGATTACGGGCTTTTTCACAAAGCTCCCTGTTGGTTTCCATGTCAAATACGAGCTGGGTTATTCCATATCTGTCGCGAAGATCAACGAATGTCATTCCTCCAAAGTCTCTTGATTTCTGAATCCAGCCACAAAGAATAACAGACGTCCCCGCATTATTCATGTTCAACTCGCCGCAAGTATTTGTTCTGTACATTTCAATAAAATTAAATTTCAGCAAAAATAAGAAAATTATCAGATTGAATATGGAAAAGGAAATCCCGATTTTCTTTCTACTTTTAGAGATCAAATACAATAATTATGGTTCATAACAATAAAGAGCGTTATATGAGGGCGGCCCTGGCTGAAGCAAATAAAGCTTATGACAAACAGGAAGTTCCGGTTGGGGCAGTTATAGTGTGCAATGATATCATAATTGCCAGAGCTCATAATCTTACGGAGACCTTGAAGGATCCAACCGCACATGCCGAGATGCAGGCTATAACAGCAGCTACAAACTGGCTTGGCGGTAAGTATCTTACGGATTGTACATTATATGTTACACTTGAACCGTGTGCGATGTGTGCCGGGGCAATAGGCTGGAGCCAGGCTTCAGCACTTGTCTTCGGGGCAGCTGATGAAAATAAAGGATACAGAACAATATCAGGTCAATTACTTCACCCCAAAACCACTGTTGAATCAGGAGTCCTCGAAAAAGAATGCAAAGAATTAGTAATTAAATTTTTTAAAAACAAACGGTAAGTATTAATTTTATAAAAAATACTTCAATGACATTCGATAACAGCAAGACAATTATTAATCTCAGAATCGGGTTCTTCGGAGCAACGGTTATTTTATTGGCTTACCTGGCTCTGACATACGTAGCCAAGCTGATAAAATTTCCGGTTTTGGGAATGAGCGACACTGTCTGCACACTCATACTTGTTGGTATCTGGTTCATTCTTACATTCACCCCGATGTTCCTCAGTTACCAGTTTGTTTTCTTTTCTGACGATGGTGAAAAGATTATACTCAGATATTTTAATGCCGGATTTATAAGTGGTAAAAAAAACTCTGTGGAAATAGATAAAAAATCATTTTCGGGTTATAAAATTGAAAGCAGCTTTTTTGGTCTTATACAAAATATAACCCTTTTCCAGAAGTTTAAGGAAGGTGTCGCTAAATATCCCCCGGTTTACATAAGCGCCCTGTCACGCGAAGAGAGGGATAAAGTCGTCAGATCACTAAACCGATACTCCACTCCTGCGTGAAGGTTATCATCTGATAACATGAGTTTTATCATTTTAACTTACTTTAAAAAGCCTCAAATTTGATGCACCAATTTATTAATCTTGATCATAACTAAAAAATTATAACAATGAACGTAGATAAAATTATGAACAACCTCGAGAAGAAACATCCGGGAGAGGTTGAGTATTTACAGGCAGTAAGAGAAGTATTGGAGTCAATTGAAGAGGTTTATAACGAAAGCCCCCAGTTTGAATCCGCAAATATCATTGAACGGATTATTGAACCTGACCGTGTTATTACATTTAAAGTTCCATGGGTTAATGATGAAGGAAACGTGAAGGTAAACCTTGGTTACCGCATTCAGTTCAACAATGCAATCGGCCCTTACAAGGGAGGTCTGCGCTTCCACCCAAGTGTTAACCTTTCAATTCTGAAGTTCCTCGGATTTGAGCAGATCTTCAAGAATGCACTTACAACTCTTCCTATGGGGGGCGGCAAAGGTGGTTCCGATTTCGATCCGAAAGGAAAATCGAATGCTGAGGTAATGCGTTTCTGCCAGTCATTTATGCTTGAACTCTGGAAATACATCGGACCGGAAACTGATGTTCCTGCCGGTGATATAGGGGTCGGCGGACGTGAAATAGGTTTCTTATATGGTATGTACAAAAGGCTCGCAGGAGAACATACAGGTGTTCTGACAGGAAAAGGGAGCAACTGGGGAGGCTCACTCATACGTCCTGAAGCAACAGGCTTTGGCGGGATCTATTTTGCCAAGGAAATGCTGGCTACAAAAAATGAAACTTTTAAGGGCAAAACAATTTCAATATCAGGATTTGGCAATGTAGCCTGGGGTGCTGCACTTAAGGCAACCGAACTGGGAGGAAAAGTTGTTACTATCTCAGGTCCTGATGGATATGTTTATGACCCGGATGGAATTTCAGGCAAAAAAATTGATTATATGCTCGAACTCCGTTCTTCTAATGAAGATATTGTTAAACCTTATTCATACGCATTCGAAGGGGTTGAATTTCATGAAGGCAAACGTCCATGGGAAGTAAAAGTTGATATTGCTCTGCCATGTGCAACACAGAATGAACTTACCGGTGAAGATGCAAGGATACTGATTGAAAATGGTGTCATCCTTGTAGCTGAAATATCAAATATGGGTTGTACTCCTGAAGCTGTCGAGGCATTTCATAAACATAATGTGTTATTTGCCCCGGGTAAAGCAGTGAATGCCGGCGGAGTTGCAACATCGGGACTGGAAATGACCCAGAATGCAATGAAGCTTCGCTGGAACAGCAAGGAGGTTGATGACCGTCTTCACGAAATCATGTGTAACATTCATGACCAGTGTGTTAAGCATGGCAAAAGGGAAGATGGCTATGTTGATTATGTTAAAGGTGCCAATATCGCCGGATTCCTGAAAGTTGCAAATTCAATGCTTGATATGGGAGTGATCTAGAAACTGGTGCTGGGTGCTGGGTGCTGGGTGCAGGGTGCAGGGTGCAGGGTTTAATAAGAAGCAACCAGCACCCAGCAACAAGCAACAAGCAACCAGCAACATTTAAATATTTTTAGGTAGGGACGTTGTGTACAACGTCCCTACTTTTTTTTATATTTGAGTGTCTCAATTTCTTGTGCTATGTCAGAAGTGCTGCTCAAGCATAAAATTGCTTTAGGACTGATTCCGCGCATCGGTGATATTAATGCCCGAAAACTGGTGTCACATTTTGGCAGCGTTGAAGCAATTTTCCATGAACCTTATAGAAATCTCATCAGAATTCCGGGAATCGGATCAGGTATTGCAAAGTATATCAGCGACAGATCCTATCTCGACAGTGCGGAAAAGGAGGCCGAATATATCACAAAGAACAACATCAGAACCTACTTTTATCTGGATAATGATTATCCTTTCAGATTAAGACAATGTGACGATTCGCCTGTTGTTTTTTTCTTTAAAGGCAACTGTGATCTGGATTCTGCAAAGATTTTAAGTGTAGTAGGCACACGTAATGCAACCACACATGGGAGAGAATTATGTGAAAAGATAATAGAAGGCCTGGCGGCCGCTCATCCCGATCTTATTATAGTAAGCGGCCTCGCTTACGGAATTGATATCGCATCGCATAAAGCGGCGCTTGCACAAAATCTGCAAACCATTGGTGTGCTTGCTCATGGTTTTAAGACAATCTATCCTGCCATTCATGCTGCAACTGCAAAAGCTATAGTAAATAAAGGGGGGCTCCTGTCTGATTTTCTGTCAGATGCTCTTCCTGAACGTAATAATTTCCTGAAAAGAAACCGTATAATTGCGGGACTGTCAGATGCCACTCTTGTGATCGAATCCGGGATAAAAGGAGGCGCATTGATCACAGCAGACATAGCCAATTCATATAACCGTGATGTTTTTGCAGTACCGGGAAGGCCCGATGATCAATGGTCTGCCGGATGCAACAGCCTCATCCGGAATAATAAAGCATCACTTATAGAATGTTCTGATGATATCGATTATTTTCTGAACTGGATACCAGAAAAAGCAAAAACGGTTGTACAGAGAACGCTATTTTCTGATCTTGACGATATGGAGAAGATGATTTTTGAGTTACTTACCAGACAAGGGGAATTGACAATTGACACAATTTGCCGGTCATTGGATATGCCTGTTTACAAATTGTCATCGCTTCTTCTCCAGATGGAGTTTAAGGGATTATTAAAATGCTCTCCTGGAAATCTGTATCGAACAGTATGAATAAAAGTCGGAAGACCGAAGTCCGAAGTTGGAAGTATTTGGACTCCGGACTTCGGACTTCAGACTTCAGACCTTTTCTGCAGTGATCCTAACAGAATAGAGTATAAATACAGAGGTTATATCCCATTGTTTTTATACTTTTAACCTCCAATTAACCTTTAAACTAAAATTTCTTGTTATGGATCCAAGAGTACAACAATTCATGGCCATGATCAAAGCCAGAAATCCTGGTGAGAACGAGTTCCATCAGGCTGTTCAGGAGGTTGCAGAATCCCTGATTCCTTTTATTGAAGAAAATCCTAAGTACAAACATGCAAAAATTCTGGAAAGAATTGCGGAACCCGAACGAACGATTATATTCAGGGTTCCATGGCTGGATGACAAGGGAGAAGTACAGATAAACCGTGGTTTCAGAATTGAAATGAACAGTGCAATAGGCCCATACAAAGGAGGTCTGAGACTTCATCCGACAGTTAACCTGGGCATCCTGAAATTTCTTGCCTTTGAACAGGTCTTCAAAAACAGTCTGACCACATTACCGATGGGTGGTGGCAAAGGCGGTTCTGATTTTGATCCAAAGGGCAAATCAGATAATGAAGTAATGCGGTTTTGCCAAAGTTTTATGTCAGAGCTTTTTCGCCATATCGGTGCTGACACTGATGTTCCTGCCGGAGATATTGGAGTAGGCGGACGCGAGATCGGGTTCCTTTTCGGTCAGTATAAAAGGCTGAAGAATGAGTTTACAGGAGTTCTTACCGGAAAAGGTATTGAATGGGGTGGTTCGCTTATCCGTCCTGAAGCTACCGGCTATGGAGCTACATATTTTGCTCAGGAAATGCTGTCAACCCGTGGCGATAGTCTGAAAGGCAAAATCGTTTGTATCTCCGGATCGGGTAATGTTGCTCAGTTTGCAACTGAGAAAGTTACAGAACTTGGAGGAAAAGTAGTTACAACATCGGATTCAAACGGCTTTATTTACGATCCAAAGGGTATTGATGCCGAAAAAATTAAGTTTATAATGGAGCTTAAAAATATCAAAAGGGGAAGGATAAAAGAGTATGCTGAAAAATATGGAGTTGAATACTTTGAAGGCAAAAGGCCATGGATAATTAAATGTGATATAGCTATGCCTTGTGCAACACAGAATGAAATAAATGATGAAGAGGCCAGATTATTGGTTAAAAACGGATGTAAATGTGTGTCGGAAGGTTCCAACATGCCTTCCACCCCTGAAGCGGTAGAAGTATTTCTGAATGCGCAGATCCTCTATGGCCCGGGCAAAGCAGCCAATGCCGGAGGTGTTGCCACATCGGGACTTGAGATGACACAAAACTCGATGAGATTGCCATGGTCGCGGGAAGAGGTTGATGAGAAACTTCAGACGATTATGAAAAACATTCATAAAACATGTGTGAAGTACGGTACAAAAGAGGATGGGTTTATAAACTACGTTGATGGCGCCAATATAGGTGGATTTGTGAAAGTGGCAAATGCCATGATTGCCCAGGGGGTAGTATAATGCAGCTTATTGACACTCATACACACCTGTATCTTCCGGAATTCGATACCGACAGGGATGAAGTGGTCAAGAGGGCTGTTGGCGGTGGCATCTCAAAAATGCTGATGCCAAACATTGATATTCAGTCTGTTGACCAGATGCTTTCATTGGTGAACCGTTACCCTGGTATCTGTTATCCAATGATAGGCCTTCATCCCACTTCGGTTAAAAAGGATTATCTTATTCAGCTTGATACACTTGAAACCATAGCGCTGAATCATAAATTTGTTGCCATCGGGGAAATCGGTATCGATCTATATTGGGACAGGACATTTCTGAAAGAACAACTGATTTCTTTCAGAAGACAGATTGCATTTGCATCAGATAAAGATTTGCCGGTTGTTATTCACTCAAGGGAAGCTTTTCCGGAAGTTTTTTCCGTACTTGAAGAATTTAAAGGGAAAGTCCTGAAAGGCGTTTTTCATGCCTTTTCCGGTAGCATCAAAGATGCTGAGAGAGCAGTAAGCATGGGGTTTAAACTTGGAATTGGGGGTATAGTGACTTTTAAAAACTCCGGTCTTGATAAAATAGTTAAAGAGATTGGTCCTGGAAACCTGATACTTGAAACTGATTCTCCATACCTGGCTCCGGTACCATACAGAGGAAAAAGGAACGAGAGTTCATATATTTGTATCATAAATAGAAAGCTGGCCGAAATTTTTGGAATGAGCGAAGAAGAGACCGGATCAATTACTTTATTAAATTCAACCCTGCTTTTTAATTTATAGAAGAAGTAATGAAAAATAAAAAGGAAATCTCCATACTTATCATTTACACCGGCGGAACTATCGGGATGGTTTCTGATCCTCACTCCGGATCACTTGTTCCAATTGACTTCCGGCACATCTCAGATCATGTACCTGAACTCCGGAAATTCGGTTATGACCTTCATTCCATATCTTTCGATCCGGTTAAGGATTCATCCAATATCGATCCCGGAGTCTGGGTCAAAATGGCTGAAATAATTGAAGGAAGCTATGACGATTTTGACGGATTTGTAATCTTACATGGAACAGATACTATGGCATATACTGCTTCTGCTTTAAGTTTCATGCTTGAAAACCTTGCGAAACCGGTCATTCTTACCGGTTCACAGTTGCCAATTGGATTATTGCGCACTGACGGGAGGGAGAATCTTATAACAGCAATTGAGATAGCTGCGGCAAGGGAGAACGATATGCCTGCGGTTCCGGAAGTATGTATATTTTTTGATAATAAACTTACCAGGGGCAACCGGACGACCAAAATGAGTGCCGAACATTTTGATGCTTTCTATTCTCCCAATTATCATCGATTAGCTGAAGTCGGATTACATTTAAACTATTTTAATAACCTCATCAGCCATCCGGCAAAAGAAAACAAACTGATTGTTCATAAAGAGTTTGATACAAATGTTGCTATTCTTAAGCTTTTCCCCGGTATTAACAGAAAACTTGTAAATGCAATTACCAAAACCGAGGGTTTAAGAGGACTTATTATTGAGACCTACGGATCGGGAAATGCGCCAACGTATCAATGGTTTTTAGAGGATCTGAAACAATACATTGATAAAGGAGGTATAATACTCAATGTTACACAATGTCACGGCGGCAGTGTTGAAATGGGATTATATGAGACAAGCAGGCAAATGCTTGCTGCCGGGGTGGTAAGTGGAAAAGATATTACATCGGAAGCTTCTGTTACCAAACTTATGCATTTGCTCGGAAGATTTTCATCAAAAGAAAAAGTTATTCAGTCTTTGAATATTTCACTGGCAGGAGAAATTTCCTGACAGGCAGTTTTGTAAAGATATTTTCGTAATTTGCGCCGCCAAACAGAAAATCCACCTTCGCCAAGGCTACGGTGGACAAAGGGAGAGATGCAGGAGTGGTTTAACTGGCACGCCTGGAAAGCGTGTGTACCTCAAAAGGGTACCGGGGGTTCGAATCCCCCTCTCTCCGCAAAGCCAAAGCAAACCATCCGCCAGGAGGCGGATGGATTTTTATTTTACCCTGATTCAGAGCCTTGTTTATATGGCGATGAAAAAGGGTAAAATAAAAATAAAATGCTGTTATCACAGCATTTTTGCTTTGGCTTTGCTAGGTTCTCCCCCGGGGATCACGACTGAACGAAGTGAGGTCGTAATCCCCTATAAGTGGCCTCTCCCCAAACCCCTCCCATTACAAAACAGGCTGACCAGTTATATCTGGTCTTTTCAAGAATGTTTTTCTTTCAGTCGTTTGTTAACATCATCTAGTGTTCCACTAAATGGGCCGGGTGTTTCCATTTTGATTGATACAAGAGCAGCAGCAAACTTCAATGACTCCGGAACTTCGTGATCCAATCTGTGTGAGAGGTATGCAGCAAATGTTGTATCGCCCCTGCCAGTTCTGCCAGCTACACTATTGTTGGAGAATTTTTCATAATATGTTTTCCCTTTAACTCTCGCAAGCACTCCCTCGGAATGTGTAATTAAAATTTCGGGACAACCCCATGATTCGACGATTATTGCAGCCTTTTCAAGATCATCTGTACCAGTAAGAAGTTTGGCTTCTACAACATCCAATTTTAGTTTGTTCATCATAGCAGCAATTTCCTTTTTATCTGCCACGTCGCTGAACTCGTGGTTTTTTGTTACGGGATTGATATGCCGCACAAAGCTCTGCATATCAACCGACAGGCTCGGGTAGTTTCTGGCTTTCAATCCCTTCATGAGTGGCATATCAAATTCGGTATCCGAAATTCCGGCCAGGTGAACACATGTAGAATCCAATTCAGGAACATCTTTGATGTCGATTATTCCGGCCGATTTGATAAGGGTCATTTCACGTTCATCGACATTTGTAGAAAAGTGTACCACCCGGTTATACGAAGTTTCTGCGCTGGGAATAAGATAACAATCGATGCCCAGATCTTTCATGGGCTGAAGGATCTCCTCGTCCTTTTTGGCCATTTTAGCAACGACAGCAACCTTCTTGCCAACCCTTGCGGCCACCATGGCTCCGCACAAAACAGCACTTCCCGGAGCTACACGTGGTTTTCCTCCGAAGGGAACGATCTCATCATAGCACATGTGCCCTACAAATGTGATATCATATTTTTTGCTCATATTCATTTCAACTTATATTATAAATATTATTCAGAACCACCTATCAACCATGGATAGAATGATATCAGATCTTTTGACTCAATAGTTTTGGTCTTGTTTTTTGCCTGTAATTCCTTGATGTGATTCATCACAAGATGTGACCAGACTGCACCAGGCCTTGGATAGGCAGCAACAATGTAATGTGGATTGGCTTTTGTTTCGCCGGCTTCCAGTTCCAGCTCTGCCCGAAGATTATCCGGAGTTGTCAGGGTATTTGCATAGTTAAATACTACGCGATCCATATGTTTGTATACCTCTTTACTTTCGTCAACCATACCGTAATAATCCAGCAACTGGGCGAAAACATAATTCGTAGTGGTATACACATCCTGTCCCTGTTCTGATTCAACAGGCTCTCCATCCTTCGTTTTGCACATGGCCCAGCCCATAAACGAGCGATTGGTGCTATAGACAGCTTTCAGGATCTTTTTAACCCGTTCTTCCGGAATTGCCGGAGGCTCGCCAATGGCTGTCAGATACCATAAAGCGTCAAGCTGATTGGTCCAGACATCCGTATTTGTATTTCCTGATTCAGGATCAAAGCAGGTAACATAGTATTCGAGTTTCTCTCCCTTTTTATTTACATCTTCCCGCCATAATTTCTCAAAACTATTCCAGGCTTTATCGTACACCTTTTTGATGTGTTCCTCATCAGCCTTTTCACCAAGCATCTGTGCCATTTTGATCAATGCCTGGCAACCTCCCAGGAATTGGGTTGCATCATAGGCATCAGCGCCGAAAAGTACCAGGTTATCAAAGGTGTTTTTTACATCGTCCGGATGCCCTTCAGGAATACCATCGTTGTCAAAATCAAGTTTCAGCAATGATTCCAGTCCGAACTTCAGCGTTTCCCAGTTCGATTTAAGAAATTCCATATCCCCCGTGAATTTTACATTACGTAATACACGCATCATCAGTTTGGGATACAGATCGACCCAGTAATTATTATTATACCATGCATAATCACTCACGTTACGCAGCGGATGGCCCTTAGGCATGGCACCGACATCATGGGCGACACTGCCTTTGGTCTTGAAATCATCACGGATCTGCGTAAGGGATACACCTTCATATTCCTCACGATGTTCATTAAAATGCATCTGTGCCTGCACAAACGAAGCATGATGATGATACCATCGGGGGGTAGGATCCACTGCCTGTATGGAATTGATAAACGCCTGGCACAGGTCTTTTTCCACCTCAGGAAAAAGCATTAGTAGTACCATCGAATACCAATCCACATCGGAAGGATCGATATATGCATAGTCAAAACATTCCAGGAACCGGGCTTGCTCTTTTCCTTTTTCATTCTCTATCCAGACAATAGCGTTCGATAAAGGGAAATGGAGTTCATTCAACATCAATCTTGTCAGACGAAATGCACCTTCGCGGTCATTCTGATAGGATGACGTGGACGAGATAGTATCAAAAATCCGTTTCTGAATTGTCAATGTGCGATCCCACCATTGCTTGTAACTGGTTAATGCTATCTTCACCAGATCCAGTGCGCGAGTTTTCTCATCTTTGAAGTTTTTCAGATATTTTCTGTCAAATGTCTTTCCATCAATGTAATCCTGCACAGGATAATCAAGAACAACAGCGACAGGAATGGTCTTGGATTCGTTTGGTTTCAAAGTAAAAGTCAAACTAATAGCCGCTCCATAATCACTTCGAATAACTGGTCCCTTTTTTTCATAAAAACTGCCATCGGCAGTTAAAAGCAGATCACCTGAGTATTTATTGAGACAGAAATAGGGTTGTGTATCCACTGAAACACCCGGAACGTCTGCGACTGCTATCGCCATTCTATTCTGACTTTCCTTACTGCCCATAATTACACCACGGATACCGTCCAGCCGGAATTCTTCATGCTTCTGTCCTTTTACTGCCGCAGTAGCTACGAAAACACTGTCCTGATCGGTGGGTTTAAGCTCTTTTTCCTGGAGATTGACCAATGATGGTTTTGGAATTACGAGTGTGACCTGTTGATCGTATCCGGTAATATTTTCAACTAAATATTCTTCAACACCGAGCGGCATCAATGTCTGTTCTCCACCTGATAGTAAAGGAGAAATCAGTCTTCTGGTGACCTTTACCTTTTCAAATTTATAAGCAATCTCCAGTGAGGGAGTTGCAATGGTCATCGCGATGTTCTCTTTTTCAACCGGAGCAGGATAATAATTTTTAACTGCAGGGATATCATCGGGAAGTTCTGTTTCACCCGGAAGTTTCTGCGTTAGCATTGTGCAGGTATCGTCGATACGAATATATGGCGCTGAACCAAACTGAACCGCTTTCTGATTCAACATAATAAGACGACCAGCGTCGTTCAGCCGATTATAAAGACCGTATGGCGAAATTCCGATTGAACAGGTAGGTGCGCCTTGCAGCGCGACAGTATGCGGAAACTGAAGGCATTTGGACATGCCCTGAAAATGAACCGACATAAAGTTCTCTTCATAGATCTTTGCAATCTCGGTACCCGTGATTGTATAGATATCCTGGATGTTAAAGGATGTTGATTTTGTCATATTATTTTCGCTTATTGTTCGTAATATATTAAATTTAAAAGGGTGGTATCCTGCAGATGCTATCACCCTTTAGATTAATCTGAACGCCAGTGTGGGATTTATAATCTTCACCGGCGCTCAGCATGTTAATTTAATCTTTCCGTTTTATAAGTCTTAGCACTTTCCTCCCCATACATTGCCAGGTTTCTTCTCTTGCGACTTTTTGGGAGCTGGTGTTTCTTCCTCCGGCAGATTCTTTTCAGCGCTCAGATCAATCGGCATCTTAGTCGTAGGATAAGGTTTGATAGCTCCGAAAAGGAGATCAACTGAAGCCCTGATTGAATCAGGAGTACCGGAGAAGTTGCAAACAACAGCATCGGCTACTGTTGTGGTTCCCTTCCTGTAGGGGAAGTTGGTAACGACAACCACAGTATGGCCAGCTGCCTTCAGCGCCTTGACCAGATGTGTATTATTACCGCGCTTTTCAATACGTGCGTAGTAGTTGGTCATGACAACAAGATCAGCCTCTTTGGCCAGTCGCAGTGCTTCTTCAATATCTTCTTCGTCAGCATGGAATCCAGCATCGTCGAGAATGAGGTTAGTTGAATACTTCACCATTTGCTCGCAGAACATATGAGCATGGCTATAAAGATCCTTTCCGAGAAACTCATAGGGGATGGTTTGCTCGATCACCAGGATTTTCTTGTCCTTGCTAAGAGGCAGCAGTTTTTTATCATCGCGGACTACAAGAAGTGCCTTGTGAGCTATTTCCATAGAGAAGTCCCTGTTTTCTTTACTTCTGACAATCTTGGTGGTTTCCTTCGGATCCATTTTGCCGGCTTTTTTAAACAGACCCTGATCATACTTCCGGGAAAGTAAACGGCGAACTGCATCGTCCACGCGCTCTTCAGACAAGCTACCATCTTCAACAGCACTCTTGATACCAAACAAACACTGAGCACGAGATTCGTCGTCAGCCTTAAGCAGAATGGTATCTACACCTGCTTTGATGGCCATAGCACACGCCAGTGGCAGGGGCCATTTCTTCAGGATTGCGGCCATACCGATTGCATCGGATACTATAATTCCGTCAAAACCCATTTCACCTCTCAGAAGATCGGTGAGGATCTTTTTCGAAAGGGTTGCCGGATATTCTTCATCATAGGCAGGGAAAATAGTATGGGCAGTCATAAGAGCTGAAGCGCCGGCGTCTACTCCTGCCTGAAATGCAGCAAGTTCGACCTCCTTCATACGTTTTTTATCGCCACGGCATACATCCAGCACATCATGAGCATCAGTCGCGGAATCACCACGGCCTGCAAAGTGTTTAATAGTTGCAGTGATGCCTGCATCCTCATATCCCCGGACAGTAGCATCGATGAATTTTGAGATAACGCTTACATTATCACCGAATGAACGTACACCGATCTCAGGATTCAGCGGATTGATATTTACGTCGCAAACCGGATGATAGAACTGGGTTACACCTATAGCAGCCATTTGACGGCCCATCAGATTTGCTATTTTGTAAGCAAGATCCACGTCCCCAATGGCTGTAATACCCATCGGAGGAATAAACTGAAGAACACCGCCGGCAGTATAATCGTTCTTGAAATCACCTTCCATATCAATCGTTACGTGCAAAGGAATTCCCGAAGCCCGGTTCATAGCAATTTTTTGCAGATTGTTGAGTGCTTCGGTAAGCTCTTCAGGCGTTACGCTCACGCCAAAGGCGCGGGAATTGAACCATGTGTGTGCAATGTCGAAATAATCCTTGGGCTTCTTGAAATTTGGATCAACCTGTGAGCGTCCCCAATATAGATTTTTACATGTTTCAAGCGCATACGGTTCAAGACAAATGCCGCCTGCATGCAGTTTAGTAATCTGTTCGATCCCCGATGGTGTAGGGATAGCACCTCTCCAGGTGAAGGTTAGCAGCTGGCCGCATTTTTCCAGCAGACTCATTTTCGCGATTTTCGCAGCAACAAAAGCATCTCTTTCTTTTGACATGGTGTTTCTCCTTATAATTTATTGTTTTCTGTAATAATTACGGTTGTCAGATGTGATTCGGATTAGCTACTTCATTTTTTGGATTTGTATTTTTTTGCCATCTTAATCATTTCATCAACCACACTCTTGGGCTGGTTATTGCGGTCGAAAAGTACAGGATAATCCTTTCTGCCGCGGATCGGGAAATTGTTTAACCATGATGAGGCATCGTTCAATCCCCAGACAGTGACACGATCAACTACATCATTGTACTTAAGGAAAAGCCCGAACATATCAAGTACGCGTTTGTTCCATTCTTGTTGAATTGAGTCGGGTACAGCTTCACGATAGGGATCCATTTCCTTTGAATAAGTGAAATTAGTAGAAATGTTTGCCCCGGAATACGGACTTGGAAGAATAGAAATATCCCATTCAGTAATAAGTATTTTCACACCGGCAGCTTTAAGTTTCTTAAAGCTGGTTTCTGTAGCGTCAAGCGTAGGGCTGTCCATGTGCATGTGCGCTTGAGAACCAACCGCATCAATTCTGCATCCTGCCGCCTTGAGTTCTTTTACAAGTTCCGCAATTGCATCGCATTTTGCCGGAGTTTCTACATTATAATCGTTGTAGTACAATTCTGCATTTGGGTCGGCTTCATGAGCAAACTGAAAAGCATATTTGATGAAATCCTTGCCCAGTATTTGGTAGAACTTGCTGTTACGGTATGTGCCGTTGTCTTCAAAAGCTTCGTTGACAACGTCCCAGCCTTTTACACGACCCTTATAACGACCTGCAATTGTAATAATGTGTTGACGCATACGTTCTTTGAGAACTTCAGGAGTGACATTTTTCCCACTGTCATCAACAAAGAACCACCTGCCTATTTGAGAATGCCAGATAAGACAATGCCCTGTTACAACCTGCTTATTTTTTTCTCCAAACGCTACAAATTTGTCTGCATCTGTCCATACGAATTTGTTTTCTTCCGGATGGATAGGCTGGGGCTTCATACAGTTTTCGGCAACAATGCTACTGAATTCTTTTGCAATCAATTCTGATTCTTTGGGGTTAACACCGTTAACTTGTTGCATATTAACAGCCACTCCAAAAAGAAATTTACCTTTGGTAGCCTCAGCTAATGTATTTTGCGCCATAGTGTATATGTTTGGCAGAATAATAATGGCAATTATTGCAAAAAAAGTCTTGATTTTCATTTTATTCTATTTACTTAATTAAAATCGGTCAGGCAACCACTTTTTCCCTACGGGCCTTAAGGTCTGCCTCAATTTTTACTTCCATTTTCTTATCAATCACATAGAAAAATAACAAACCAACTCCCAGAAGAAAAGGGATGGAAGGATAAATACTGACAAGCATTTTTGCTCCTGCAGCGACAGTTTCAGGTTGAATAATTTCCTTCCCGGCAACTGCACTTTGTATAGGGATGTAACCATATAAACTTAAAATCCATGTAACCAAAGCACCTCCGATTGAAAGACCTGCTTTAAGGCCTACCATCATAGCAGAAAAGATAATTGCAGTTGCCCTGTGATTTGTTTTCCATTCAGAATAGTCGGCAACATCAGCAATCATGGCCCAAAGAATAGGAATAGTAATCCCATAGGAAAATCCATGCAGAATTTGCGAAACGAACATCAGAATTACATTATTGGGTTTGAAAAAGATAAAGATCAGAACAAAAAGGGTAGCAACGAGTAAGCCATACTGAAAAACATCCCGTTTACCATATTTATCTGCTAGTTTTTTTGATATTGAAATCCCAACAATCATAAAGATTATGCCTCCTGCATTGAATAAACCAAAGCCGGCAGAAACTGGGTCTGACCCAAAGAAATTAATGCCAATGCCCGATAAGGCAGAAGTAAGCGGGCTAATAAACCTGGCAAGGGCAACTTTATCTACGTAATTATTAAAATAATATACATAAGAACCACCTTTCATTGCAAGAGTGATGAACACCAGAATGGTTAAGACGAGCATTATTAGCCAGGGTCTGTTTTTCGAAAGATCAGAAAGGTCATCTTTTATCGATGATTTTTGTTCCAATCTAGGGATAATGCGTTCTCTGGTTGTAAGAAATGTTATAAGTAACATTACAGTACCTATGGCAGCCATCCATGTCATTACTGATTCAATCCCGGCGGCTTTATCTCCGTGGCCGGCATATTCAATAATTGGCAGCATAAATACCTGTACAAAAAACTGTGCAAACATCACTGCAACAAAACGATACGATGAGATACTATTTCTTTCTCCCATATCACCGGTTAATACACCGCTCAAAGCTGAATACGGAAGATTACTGGAAGCATACATCAACAACAAAAAAGTATACGTTACAGCAGCATAAATTAATTTTCCCTTGTATGAAAAATTGGGTGTTGAAAAGGCCAGTAAAGCAATAACGCCAAGAGGAATAGCAGTGTATAATATCCAGGGCCGGAATTTGCCCCATTTCGAATTGGTTCTGTCAGCCAGTAATCCTATTATTGGATTAAACACAAATGCGGCAACTAAGCCGACAGTTAACATCACTATTGAGGCATCGGTGTTTTTCAGCCCATAGATATCAGTATAGAAATAAGCTAAATAAGTAATTAGTGTTTGGAAAACCAGGTTCGCAGCAAAGTCTCCAAGACTATACCCTACTTTTTCGAATACTGTGACTTTTTTAGAAGTTAGACTCATACTTTTTATTATTAATTGATTATTTACATACACCTGTTAATCTGACCTTATTCCGCTGAGCCAATTGATCCCATTGAAGTTGGTCCAATAAAAAAAGCTTTTTCACGGAAAAAACGGTTTAACAAAACTATCATTTTAATTCATAATTTCAATATCTTTAAAATTATCCTTGCCTTTAATTGATAATTTTCATATGATGGCCTTTACTGCGTACATCATGAGCGATTCTATCACGGAGCCCTGATTTGCAGGACAGCTGCCCATGTATTATAATCACAAACCCAATGTTCTAACGATCCCTATTTTCTTTCATTTTTCAGATCTTCCATCAGGGTACCCAGTTTGTTCACATAATCGGTAAAACTGATTGAATATCTTATCGAATCATCGCGATGCATGGGCAAATCAATATTAAAATGATGTCTTACAGTAGCCGGGCCCGAATCGAGGATGACAATATCGGTAGAAAGAAAGACAGCTTCACTTTCGGAATGGGTTACAAAGATGACAGTCGGGTCGATCTTTGCATTTTCAAATAATACCCTGAGGAAAACCTGGATTTGTTTTCGGGTGACTGTATCAAGAGCTCCGAATGGTTCATCCATTAAAAGTATCTGGGGGTTTACCACAAGGTTCCGGGCAATGGCTACCCTCTGCAACTGACCACCTGACAGGATAGGGTATTTGGCCCATTTATCCTCATGGCCGGCAATCCAACAATCTTGATCATTTCCATGGCTTTTTCATTCGCTTCTTCCTTGGGAACCCCCTTCAGAATCAATGGAAGTGCAACGTTCTGCAAAACTGTTTTCCATTCAAAAGAAGTATATTGCTGAAATACCATGGGAATCCTGTCTTTATCCGTACGTTTTTTCCCGTAAATATAAACCTCTCCTGATGTTGGGACCTGTAATCCTGAAATATAGCGGAACAAAGTGGATTTTCCGCAACCCGATTTACCCATTATGGTAATGAACTGCCCCTGATCCCTGATATCTTTAACATCAAGATTGAAATCCTTAAACACTACATTGGGAGGCGTCATGTTCGGAATATATCTGGGAAATATTAACAAGGTTTATTATATCTCCGTAGTGTTGCCAGGATAAATTCCCTGGCTGTTTTCAGTGCCGATCATCGGTAGAATCCTTTCCGGCTTAGTTTCTACAGGTTCCGTTATTTCGCTGTCTTCCTGTTTTTGAAATATATTACGCTTCATTATTCACGCATATTTAAATTTGAAAAGTTTTCTATCGATCAGTTTCAGCAATTTATCCTGTACAAAACCAATGAAAATAATAAGCAGCAAAACTGCATAAACTGATCTACATGAGAGCCCCTGGAAGTAGCCATGTATATCATGGAACCCAGTCCGCCCTGGGCATTTACCATTTCTGCAATTACAATGTAGGTCCAGCTCACCGCTACAAGATTAATCACATCCATGGAAAACCGGCTCAGGACCGAAGGAATATAGAAATGCTTCAGCGTCATCCAGGGACTGGCATTCAGTGTCCACATAGTCTGTTGCAATGCCTTGAGATGATCATCGGTTTCAATATCTTTAATTCTCTGGGTAATTGCAGGAAGCAGGTAAACGAAAATACCAAATGCAAGAAACTCGACTTTCACGCCCAGTCCAAGTCCAAAAAGGGCCATAAATATTCCGGTTGTGGCCGGCAATGGTGTAAAACGAATCGCTTCAATTTGTTTGCTTACCAGATGTCTGAAAAAGGGGATAAGTCCGACAAGCAAACCCAGCGGAACGGCAATGGCCATTGCCTGCAGATAACCTCCGAGGTTAATTGAAATTGAATACCCGGTATTGTACAAAAGGTGTCGTTCCGCGAAAAGTGTTTTGTAGCAGCTTGATCACATCAATGGGCGAAGGAAGTATGGTGGGTTTAATCCACCATAACTCACAAATTAGCCACCAGATAAAGATCAGCAGCACCCATCCCAGGATATTCAACGCCAATTCGGTTTTCCTATCAACCTCACCGGCGAACCTGAATAGCTTTTTTAATTAATTCCATCATGTATGATTTTCTTAATTATGTCTAACAAAAGGAGGATACTGTTTTATCCTCCTTTGCTTAGCAGGATTAATAGAAAGTTAACAATCATTATTTTCCAAGAAGCTGGAATTCAGTGCGGCGGTTTGCAGCCCTGCCTTCTTCGGTATCGTTTCCTGCAACCGGCTTATCCGGGCCGTTGCCCACAATTATGAACCTGTTGGGATCGAAATTATATGTTTTAACAAGATAATCGGCAACCGATTTGGCGCGTTTGTAGGAAAGTTCCCTGTTCATGGCAGCACTTCCTATATTGTCGGTGTTGCCTTCAATACGAACTTTCATTCCTGCAAACTCAACCGACAATTGTCCAAGCTGGTTTTCAATTTTCTCTTTCATATCGGGGGTTAAGCGCCCATGAAGCTGTGGCAAAATTGATTATAATCGGTTTTATAGCAACAGCCGGCAACTTTACATCCGCAGCTGTAGGGAGATGCAAACTGTAATCTGCCCTTCAGCAGCATTGGCATCGCCTGTAAGATCTTTGATAGCCTGTACTATGCCCGGATAAGAAGCTTCGGCCCATGGAACAATATTGGTAAGGTTATTTCCATAACCTGTTTTATAAACACGTGCCATCTTTGTGTAAAGCTGTTGCCCGGTAATGCCTGTAAAGTCTGTGCTCAATCCGAAAAAGTTTACATTATCACCATATGTGGCAAAGTGTATTTTTTTCATACCGCCCAGGATAATGCTTACATCGTCAGGAACCTCAAATGCTGTTTTATAAGTCTGTGCGGCCTCGGCCATTTTTGCAGGATCCTTCATTTCAGCATTGGCTGTAAGCCATGCCCTTGATAGTTTAATAAACAGGTCCTTTTTCTTCTCCAGCACTTCTTTTCTGGCAATAAATCCGTCCATAATGATATTTGGAAGCAATTCGGTACTTGTCAGAACTTTTGCATCTCTCGATTTGAGACATTCCTCATCATCCGGCGACCAAACAACTGTGGCATCTGCATTGCCGGTGGTAAAAGCTGTTTTGGCAGCAAACGGATCACCCATGGGCAAGATCTTTACATCCTGTTCGGTAAGTCCGCCTGCTTCAAGCGTTGCATGAAGTAAAGTGTTACTTGGCCATCCCAGGGCGCAGGCAATTTTTTTGCCTTTAAGATCAGCGACCGTATTGATTGATTTGTCGACAATAAAAACATCAGCCCCGCGCGAATCATCAATTTTCAGAAACTGCATAACCGACATTTTGGCAAGGTCGCTGCTGCGATCCATCCCGATGGGTGAAATATCAGTTGTAGTAAAAATAAAATCAAGATCTCCGTTCTTCAAGGCATCATTTAGTTTTTGCATATCATCCATCCTCACGGCTTCAAAAGTAACACCAAACTCCTTGTACATTCTTGAGTTCTTTATTTGGAGCAGCTCCGCCATTCATGTCAATCCCCGGGGCAAAGCCAACAAAGTTGTTAAACCCGGCACGCAGGTCAGCTTTATTACCTTTTGATGCCTTATTCAGATACGGATAGCCGAAATATACACCGGCTCCTATTAAGCCGACGATAATTATAAGTACTATCAGTTGAAATCCAAAAGTCCATTTTTTCGGGAAATCCCGGAATTGATGCTCCTGGTTTGTTCTGATAATCAGTTTCCATTTTCATTTGATTAAGGTTAGTTTATTATACATTTAAAATAGTATCTCTAAAAAATATCCCCAAGAGGACCGGCTGAATTTTTTTCTTCACGGGTCAGTTTGTGGTTGGGATTTGAAATTTTTGAAGGATCCGGAATATCTATCTGTCCTGCATCCAGTTTGTTACCGATAGCAAGCAGCTTTTCATAAGCCTCATCGCTATCGAAATTAAATGAAGTTGTATTCCTCTCCAGATCTTCAAGATTCTGAGCTGTCATTGCCAGATCCTCTGAAATTCGTCCGGCAACAAATTCAAGGGCATATTCCAGTTTCCAGTTCTGTCCGCCCGGACCGAGAATTTCTTTCAGAATGGCAGTTGCACCGCGTGAAGCTGCATGCCATTTCCCAGTCTTTTTTCATAATGTTGATACTTTCCTCAAAATCCTTGATTTTGTTTTCGAGAAGTGTTGCACCAATTGCCAATTTACGGTCAAGATTGGCAAAGATATTCGAACGTGCAGAATACTTGGTTGTCCATTCAATATTTTTTTCAAGTGTTGTATTTGTACGTGTACCTGCAGATGTTGCATTGATAAACTGCTGCTGCAGTTCAACATATTCATCGGTTTCTTTTATTCCTTCACCTTTTTCGGCAATCATTTTGTCCATCTGTTCTTTAATTTCACCGGCCTTTTTGGTTTGCCGCTGAACTTCAGCTTTTGAATTTTCAGCAACATTCCGTGTTTCATTTGACATTTGCTCGAAATCGGTACGAAGTTGTTTTATTTTCGATTTGTGCTTTAAAAACAAATCGTGTGTCTCCCACATTTTTTGTTTTTGTTCATCAAGCTCATCAAAAGGATTCCAGCGTATTATGGCTTTGTGAAACCAACGGACAATCCTGCCGGAAAAGCTTGAAAATTGCCGGCAAAAGAACAATAACCAGAATAACTGCAAGCACAGAGGCAATTACAGCAAATACCTGGCTCAGGGCAGTAAAAACTGCCGGAATTATCCATCTGAATATTCCATAACCAATTATCCCGATCAATATCAAACCAATAACAGCGCCAATTGGTTTTTCACCTTTGCGCCATTTTCCAAGTGTCTCTTTCCCTTTTTCAACCAGCTTGGCATCATCGAAATACTTCATGATAGGAAGCTGGGTAATTGTTTTTGTTTCGGTTTGCATAGCATCTGATTTATTTGTTTTTAAGAAAGATTCGATTTTATTCCGGCTTCAATATCAACAATACTTACAATCACCTGTTCTTTTGCATTGCGAATGGCATTTACTTTCCTGTCGATATCGGTAAACTGGCCGTCATATTTCTGATCAATAGCCAGAAGCTGGTTGTTCAAAGCGAGCTTCCTGATTCTGGAGTTCCTGAATTTGTCTTGTAAGTTGCTGTATTTTTGTCCTGGTATCTTTGAGTCCATTGTCGAGGTTTGTTTTTTCATTATCTTTTTCTGACTGCAATCCCTGTTTTTTTGATACTCCCTTGTTTATTTCAGTCTCGGCAGTCCGTTGTACCAGATCTTTATAGAACATGGCGCTGTCCAGCAATCTTTGCGGGGTAAGCGATTTATCAATTTTCTGCGCTATCCTGAAAACTGTCTTATAAACTTCAGGAGTTGGATTTTGCTTTTCTTCAAAAAGCGATTCGGTGAATTCAAGAAAATCAAATCCGGGCTGGTTGTTCTGATTGATTAGCTTTTGAAGTCGCTGCACAAAATCTTCCACCAGAGCCTGATCCGGTACTCCAACAGGTGTCTGTGGAACTTTGTTTGTGAAAAAGTCATCCTGAGTTTTATTGCTGACAGGTTCAGCTTTCTGAACTTGTTTTTCCTGTGTGCCAGTTTCGAGATCTCTGAAAAATAATTGTCTGAATCTTAAACCCTTTATCTTTTTCTGACATTTCCTTTGATTTATTTTTAATTTTTTCTGTTTCAAAGAATTACTACAAAAATAAGAGTTTTTTGACTTGTTGTTTTTTTTAAACCCCAATTAATAAGATATTATATGAATAATCTTTATGAATAGACGAAGAGATGAATAGATGAAGGGACGAAGAGACTAAGAGACGAATAGACGAAAAACTAAAGCAGTGTTACTCCGTGATGGGGGTGTAGAAAAAGTCGAAATCCATTAACCACAAAGGTCACGAAGTATTTTCACAAAGGTCACAAAGGATGAATTATAGGTTTTTACCTTTGTGTACTGACGTGCCGACTGTGTTTTCAGGCGGCGTCACCGGGCGCTTTGTGCCTTCTTTGTGTTCTTTGTGGTTAAAGAAGGCTTTTTCAACACCCCCATTCAGTGTAACTCCGTGGTTAAATGATTTGAGTGAGGTATTATCTGATTTTACCGAAATCGATATTCAGTCCGACAAATAAACGTCTGCCGGGAGAAATAAAATCTAAATTCTGAGGGATTATCACATTGAATATATTATCCAGACCTGTTGAAATCCGTAAGCCATTTGTATTCCTGAGAAATAGTTATTCTCCAGGTACTGTAAGGCCTGTCGCGTGAAGTGCCATCAGTTGTTATCTCATAAAACTTTTCACCCATCAGTTTGCAATAGATCTGAGCAGTGAATGAATAATTCTTTTTCCTGAAATTATAATCTGCCGCAATATTCCCTGAATGTTTTGTAGTTCCATATAACTGCAGGCCTAGTCTGATTATCATGAGAATGAACATAGCTGTATCCCGTGCTCAACCATAATCCGTTACATATCTTTTGTTTCGATATAAAATCAATTCCATAAACTGAAGCGCTTGCAATATTCTGATATTGACGGGTCAGTCTGTACAGAATCGGGCAACCAGCGATCGGTAATCATATTCTGAACAGTACATTCCTGTACACTGTAACCGATGAATTGTTCCATGGTTTTGAAAATTCCACTGATCCGGAAATATATTTTGATGATTCAGGCTTTAACTGCGTATTTCCTATTATATACCATTCACCGAAATGATCAAAATTCATATATAATTCCTTCAGATGCAGGAGAACGAAAACCGGTTCCGGCAGATGCCCTGAAATTCAAAATCCCCTGTTTGAACATTACTGAGATTTTTGGTGCAGCATTTAATCCATAATTGCTGTGGCTGCTTGCCCTTATTCCGGCAATAAGGTTCCATCGTTCTCCCAACCGGATATCTTCCTGAACATAAAACACTGCTTCACCTTCACCTTTCAGTCCTCCCTCATTTCTTATTGAAAAAAGATTTTCATAATTATATTCCAGTCCTGCAATCAGATTGTTTTTATCAGAGATATTAAAATTCCCCTGTGTCCTGAACGTCTGAATTATATCATATGATACCATATCTTTTTTGTTATTCAGAAGTTCAAGGACATCGAAAGTATTGTAACGATCGCGGTAATATGAAAAATCTATAGAATTTTTTCCCGCATAATACTGTCCTTTCAATCCGGCATTAAAGTCCTGATAAAGATCATGAGCCGGACGGGCACTTACATTTCCCCTGTCAAACTGATAATATCCTGAAATAAGGAACAAGTGAAAGCCGGAGGAAGGTGTAATTTCAAATTTCTGATTAATACTGAATGAAGAATATGGATTCTGGGTCCAGTCATGTGGACTTTCGGGAGTAAGATCATATCCATCTGTACGACTGTAATTAAAACTTGTCCTGGATCCGATGATTCCTTTTTTTAAACCTAATACCGCCACCTGAATACAGTTCATTATATTTTGAATATCGTGAATAAAATTTTGCATCAAACGGCTCAGTAATTTTTTTTGTGATTATATTTATTACACCACCTATTGCATTTGAACCATAAAGTGATGAAGAAGCCCCTTTGATTACTTCAATCCGTTCAATATTCTCCAGATTCAGCATCGAATAATCAATATCTCCGTTGACTTCCCCGGCAATCCTTTCCCCGTCAATAAGAAACAGCACATATTTTGCATCCATTCCCTGCAGTGTTATTGAACTCTTGTTCCGAACTGGCTCACATCAAGACCGGGTACCATATTCTGTAAGTGCATCCGGTAACATTGGTAATACCCAGATCAAGCATCTGACGGGCGCTTATAACCTGTGTAATAACAGGAACATTTTTTAAAGTTTTTTCAGATCTTGTTCCGGTCACCACAACCTCGTTCAAATCAATATTCGACTCCCTGATACAAAAATCAGCATTGGTTCATCTTTAAGAATAGCAACAGATCTTTCCTGTGTCTCATATCCGAGAAATGATACCCGTAATGTATATGTTCCCGGGTTTATTTTATTAATTTAATAATATCCTTTTTTATCCGTCACTGTTCCGAATGTGGTACCTTTTATTACTAATTGTTGCGCCTGCAACTGAACTGCTGTCTGTTGCAGTGACATGGCCCGATAAACTGACTCCCTGGAAAAAATGACTGAGGGAATAAATAAGAAATAAATAAATATGGAATTGTTTCATATAAGTAACCTTCTTCAGTTTCTCGTGACTTACGGTGATATCCGGATGCATTTATTTCAGATTTTTTGATCCGTCAGGCTGATATTTATACTGAAAAGTGACATAACCCGATACATTGGTAGCGCTGTAATAGCTTTTGAACCAAACTTTTGCATATTTTCCGGTACCGGTTTTAACAATATATATATAATCTGTGGGAACTATCTGAGTTCCCTGGGTGGCAAGCTCTATCGAGAACCATGTATATAATACCGGATTTACAATATAAGTTGCATAACCCTGTTGCACTGCAATGCTGATTGAATCATCAGCAACAAATGTTGCTGTATCCGAAACAATCTTCAAAGCATCAAATCCGGTCTGTCCTTTCTGATAAGAATTTGCTGCACTTCCTAAGCCGCTGCCCGATTTCCCGCCATTGGTTTTGATCCGGTAACGCTGAAATGCCAGATCCCATGTCGTTGAAGTGGCTGGGATCCGTAACAGTTATAGTGTCGTTTTTTGCAAAACTAAAGTATTTCCAGGTAGTTGAACCGGTAGAATTTATTTCAAATGTCTGGGATTGAATAGGCGTGTTGGTGTCTTCTTTCTTGCAGGCTATCAATAATGCTAGAACGATTACTGACAGAAAAACTATTTTCTTCATAATTCTTGTGATTTTATTTATGCAAAAATAAAATCACAAGATTTTTGAAAATGGTAAAATTCGGAGTTTTTATGGTACTAATTTCTTATGAATCTCGCGGAACCTTTTAGGAGTAAGGCCTGTTTTACTTTTGAAAACCTTATTGAAATAGGAATTATCCTCAAAATTCAACTTATATGCAATCTCTGAAACTGAGAGTTCTGATGATAACAGCAGTTTCCTGGCTTCCTGCATCAGCCTGTTCTGCAATATTTTTTTTAATCCACAGTTAAAATGCCTGTTGCAGATATCATTTAAATGTCTTTCGGATATATTAAATGCCGAAGTATAAAATCCTAATTGTTGTTCCTTAATAAAATAAGAATCTACCAGATGCGATAATTTATGAATAAGAATGCTGTCGCTTTTATTTGATTTCCCTGATTTTGCTTCATACAACTCAGAAAGTTTTAACAGCATAATATTCAAAAGGGAACGGATTATTATAGCAGAATTGTTTGAATGGAGTATATGATTCGTATTCATTCCCGATCGAATTTAATATGTCGATATGAACGGATTGAACTCCTTGTCAGATAAATCAATACAAGGATTGCATACATTAGTTTCCTGTCTGTGAAGTATATGAAAATACATTTAGAAGACGGATAAAACTGAATTCTTCAACGTAAAAATCCTGGCAAAAGAAAAAAATTATTCCTTCACATCTTCAAGACCCTCAAATGAATGCATCTGGCCTGGAGCAATGAGGCAGATAGTTTGTGGCTGAACAGTATATGTATCATTATTAATTTAATACTCCATTTCCACCTGGTAAATAAAATAACAGTATAAAAATCGTGAAAATGTTGTTTCTTGATGAAACGATAAAGATTTAAATACCTGGTAAAAGAATTATAATAAATACCATGCACTTTAATATCCCTCAGGAAACTAAAGTGATAAAGGGATTTCTCAATATTTTGATGCTGATGCAAACTTTATTTTATCTGGACGTCAAAATTAAATAAAATAAAAACTATCTATCTACATATATAATATATATCATATATAATTTGAAAATCACATGTTTGGCTGTCAAATTTGTCTGACTTAAACAGATGTGTAATACACTTAATATCAAAATATCATTTTTAAGGTTGCACCCTTTTTCAAATTAGAAACTGCTTCGAGCCTGGCATGATGAAGCATCATTATCTGTTGCGACAGACTCAAACCGATCCCTGAATTATTAGTTTTTGTAGAATAATAAAGGTAGGAATATGCGCTCGAGTTCATCATTTTTAATCCCTTCCATTATCAGAAATAGATATCTGAATATGATCTGATTCATTTTTCCTGGCAATTATTGTCAGCTTAGGATTGGGGTATCCTGCATTGCTTCCAGAGCATTCTGAATAAGGTTTATGATTACCTGCTCAATAAGCTCCAGGTCGGCTTCGATATAAAGGTCGCGGGGATTAATCTCACTTTCAAACTTTATACCTGCTTCCTTAAACCTTGCCCGATAAAGTATTGTAATCCGTTCGAACAGGTCATGAAGAAATATCTTCCTCAGGTTTGGCTTCGGTATATCAGTAAGACTTTTAGTAGCCTTTACAAAATTTATCAGTCCCTGAGTACGGGATTCAATTATTCTTAAACTGTGATGAATATCGTCTGTCACCTCCTCTCCGATTTTTTCAGGTTTCTGAACAACACCTGATTCATCTTCAAGCATCTGAGCTGTCATCCCGGCAAGATTGGTGATCGGAATTGCTGAATTTACTATTTCGTGAGACATAATATTGACCAGTTTCTGCCATGTACTGATCTCTTTGCTCACCAGTTCATCTTTCTGGCGTTCAATCTCATCTTTCTGATCTTTCAACTCTATATTCTGAAGATCAAGTTCCTTATTCTTATTGTTCAGCTCCTCCTCAAAATGGAAATTAAGCAACCGAAGGTAATAGATACTCGCATTGATAAAGAGGAAAAGTCCTAATATGAGCAATTTTGTAAAAAGGATAAAAAGTATTAATCCTGTCTACAATCGGAAAACTGGTTGTCCCAAACTGAACCATTATTTTGTCAATTAATATTACCAGACAAAATAATATGACATGGAAAACCACCAGAGAAATTTTTCCTCTTTGGGATGTAATCAACAATTGAGGGATTATCGAGACACATATCAATAACATAAGGATAATAAGTATAACTTTCCTCCTCTACATAACCTATAAGTGTCGGGCCAAGAAGGAAAACAACAGGAGGCAGATAAATCAGTGAGAGCCTGCTTAACTGTGTATAACCATATCGGGAAAGTACAGATTCAAAAAGTTGAGCATTAAAAGAAGTGCCACCCGCAATGTTCCAAAGTATATGGTATCATTTGTCAGCAGATAGAGTAACTATAGTGGTTAAAAGCAATAAAAACATGGAGAAGAACATCACAAAATTGAGCTGATTGGTAATAACTATGGTTCTCTGGTTCAACTGATTGTCTTCTCCGGTTGTTCCCAGATTGGAAATATAATTCCAGATTTTTTGCATATTGTCTGTTTCTTTAAATTTATTTCAGTTTTTCATTGCATTAGAGTTTATTTCAGGTTAATTGAACTATGATCAGTTTTCAATTCCGAAATGCGCAATCTTCCTGTAAAGAGTGCTTCGGGCAATACCTAATTTCTTCTGCTGCTTTCGAAAGGTTTCCATTATGTTTTCTCATTGCATTGCTGATTGCTTTTCTTTCATAATCTTCAACACGAATAGCAGATTCATCAGCATTAACTGAGGAATCGTGGATTTATTTCTCAGCATAAAATCATCCGGGCGAAGGGCTCCGCATTTGCACAGAATAACAGCTCTTTCAATTGCATGAGCCAGTTCCCTGATATTTCCCGGCCAGTGATATTCTTTAAGTTTCTTTAATGTTTCTTCCTTTAGTTTTATTCCTTGTTTGCCATATTGTCCGAAAAAAGCTCCAGGTAATAATCTGCAATGAGACCAATATCTTCTTTTCTTTCTCTTAAAGGAGGAATACAATTTCAACTGTGTTTATACGATAAAGAAGATCCTGCCTGAATTCGAAGGAATCAGCCATCTTATATAATGGCATATTGGTGGCTGAAATAAGCCTGATATTTACAGGTACAGGATGATTGCTGCCAATTCTGATATTTCCCTGTTCTGAATTGCAGTCAGGATCTTTGCCTGCAGCGGCAGAGCTGAGATTTCCTATCTCATCAAGAAATAATGTTCCTCCTGAAGCTGTTTCAAACCTTCCAGCCCTTTCTTCCCTGCATCAGTAAAAGCACCGCGAGTATGACCGAATAATTCAGATTCAAAAAGAGTCTCCGGAATTGAGCCCAGATCTACATGAATGAATGAGTTCTGGCTTCTCAGTGATTCATTATGCAAAGCCCATGCTGCCAGTTCCTTGCCTGTTCCGTTTTCACCAAGAATCAAAATATTGGCATCTGTGGGAGCAACTGTTTTTATTGTTTCCAGTATTTTAGCCATTATCGGAGACCGCTGATCATTTCAGGGTAATCTTATTTCCGGAGATTCGCTGCTCTGACGGATTGCTTTTAGTTTTCTGACTTTCTCTCTCCAAACTTTGAGGTAAAGCAACATTGCTGACCGATGCAACCAGCTGTTCCCTATTCCATGGTTTTGTTATGAAATCCACAGCACCCTTTTTCATCGCCTGAACAGCCAGGTTTATTTCACCATAGGCAGTTGTCGTCAATACACTGGCATCAGGATCAATCTGAAGAATTTTACCAAGCCATTCCAGATCCTTCTTTCCCGGATGTATTGCCACGGGTAAAATTCATATCAAGTAAAATCACATCATATTTGCATTTTTTCAGGTATTCAGGAATTAAACCGGGACGATCAAGTGTATCAACTTTCCCGAAAAGACCTCTCAGTGCAAGCCTGGCAGTATATAAAACATCGTTATCATCGTCAACGACCAATACGCTACCGGATCTGTCTGATTTCATTATAAGATATATGAATGATTATTTACTGTTAACAGGCAATTATAAGTAAAGATAATAAGTGTAGCGTTCTGAATCAATGCATTGTAGCAAAACGCTACACTTATAAATCATTTTTAAACATCTTGTCGCTGTAATCAATTGTATATCTTATCGTTACACAAATTGGCCTGATAATTGAATTCACTCTGCAGTCATCCGATTATTATTTTAATTACCACTTACACAACATTTTCGGATAGAATTAACCTAAAAGCTGACAGATATGAAATCTACATTGATCTTAAAACTATTCTTCATTAATTTCTTCTCATTGATTTGTCTCAATTTGGTTGCACAAGTGGGTTTGTTTCTTTACACTGATTTAGGTAAGAATAATGTTTCTCAGGGGATATTTACAAAATCATCAACCATGGCGCATTATAAATCCGGAAAGAATATGTTGGAAACGGGTTTTCAAACTGACCTGAAGAATAATAAATTTTGTTTTTCAGGATATACCCTGAATGCTTCAAGAATATTTAAGATAAAGAAAATTCCTCTTGTACTTAAAGGATTCTGTACATGGACGTACCCATCTGAGATTTTAGAGGAAACGAACTGGGGTGCACTGCTAAATATGAGACAAAAACATTTTGAGATGGCAATTGGCACTAATTTCAGGTCTTACAATTTCAGACAAACAGCTGTCAGAGATTATGAAATTAATCCTAAGAACACTAAGGTACATGAAATCTATAATATTATGTATTCATTCAGTTACTACCTAAAACCAGCAGATGATATTTGGAATATTGGTTTGTCTGTCACTAATATCGATCATTTTATTATAAATCAGGAAACTAACCCCATAGTCAATCTTAAAGGTTTGTATAGAATCAGTTCCCCGGTATATCTTTATATACAGGCGTGGTATAAGTGTGCCGGTATGACTAATCTGGCGTTGAATCATTTTGGTTATTTCTTTAGAACAGGAATCATATGGAACATCAATAAATAACAGGTTCGCCCTTATTGCAGCGGTAGTGTTGACCTTTGCTTCCTGTGCCAAACAGGAGGAAACAGCTGAAACTGCAAATCAAAGGTTTAGTCAATCAATGGATTGGAATAATACTCATTCATACCGTGAAATCTCAGTCTTATCTGATGATTATCTTATCCTTTCTGCCGGGGATAGTCATGTAGGAGGCACAAAAAATCTGGACAGTTTTTTTAACATCGCAAAATCAAATAATGTTGCAGCTGTTGTGATGGCAGGTGATCTGACTACAGGTCACGAAAATGATTACACCGTATTTGAACAACACCTTCCTTCGCAGTATTCATTACCTGTATTTTTAATTGCAGGAAATCATGATCTGTTTTTCAATGGGTGGAGAGAATTCTATTCCAGGTTCGGTTCTTCAAGTTATCTATTTACGATAAAAACACCAAATGCCACAGATCTGATTATCTGTCTCGAAACTGGTAGCGGAACCTTAGGGAACAGACAGCTTGACTGGCTGATCAAAATATTGGAAACACAGCGAGCAGGCTATCGACACTGCATGGTGTTTACTCATAACAATTTTTTCCGCTCAAGGCATACGGAAAGTACCAATCCACCTGTTGAAGAATTGCAGGTCCTGCTGGAGTTATTCGCAAAACATCATGTAGATATGGTAATTACGGGACATGACCATAAAAAAGATACTGAAGTGTTTGGAAATACAACTTACATAATTATGGATGCTTTGAAAGATGGGGAGAGTAATGCTGGTTATTTTCAAATAAGAGTAAAAAATGGTGGTATAGGGTACAAGTTTGAAAACTTATGATTGGGAAATTCAATGATGCCGTCTAACTAACGTCTACCAGTCTGCAAAAAGTCCGTAAGTACAACAATCTGTTCCTTACGGACTTTTATATCCAACCAATTAACTTTGCGTTTCTGGGATATAAACCCCCTTTGTGGTTCAATGTTTAACTTTTACCGCAAAGTGACACCAAGGGTAACACTAAGGTACACTAAGGACTTTTTAAACAACCCCAATTTATTTTTGTTCGGGATTTTTCTCCCTCTTTAAGGGGAGAGGGGATTTGAAGCTATTTACTATCTACCAGTATAGGTAGGTTTTTACCGTTAGTCATAAATATCAGCTTGGCATTAGGCGATGTGTTAATTGCCTTGATCATCTCATATTGCAACAGCCTGTCGCTGAGCCCTGTGCTAAGTATCTTCTGGTAATCTGCAATACCTTGTGCCTCAACTCTTTTTCGTTCAGCTTCCTGTCTTTCCTTTTGGAGAACAAAGGTCATCTTCTGGGCATCCTGTTCAGCATTTATTTTTGATTCGATGGAGGCTTTTACAGATGCAGGAAGGGTTATGTTCCTTACCAAAAGCTGTTCCAGCAAGAGACCCCGTTCTTTGAAATTTGCTTCGATTGTTGAAAATATCTTTGACTGAAATTCATCTCGTTTAGTGGAATACAATGCAACGGCATCATAATATACTGCGTTATCCCTGATCTTTGTCCGGCAAATCGGACGAACCAGAACATTCCTATAATCGGTTCCTACCTCTCTGAGAATCCGGGGTGCCTCAGCAGGGATAACTTTATACAAAACAGTCAGGTCGATAATTACTTCCAGTCCATCTGCTGTTAATACGCGAATGGCATCATCCCCTTGTTTTGACCCTTCATCCTGTACTGCCGACATTGTATAATTCTCAGTTCTGACATCGAACATAACAACCTGTACCAACGGATTAATGATGTTTAATCCGCTTTCAAGGATATTATTATTTACTTTCCCAAAAAGTTTCTGCACTCCAACCTGTCCCGGCTCGACCTGAACAACACATGCAATTGACATTCCAATAAGAATGACAATTGCTCCTGCTGTTTTAATCATTGATCTGTACTTGCGCAACATCGGTTCATCGGATTTTGCGGCTACAAATCCGATAATGATAATTATAATCCCAACTATTATTACTGTCATAAGCTTAAAGATTAATTGTTTATATCAGAAGTTTAAAGGAAGCTATAAAGATAGTCAGAAAAACGATAGTACAAAGAAGCATACTTGTTATGATTCAGATTCCCGGCGCCATGTTCTCCCCCACCCGATTGGGGAACAAACAAAGTATTAGTTTGTATTTAAAAATAAATTCTGGCGGATTTTACATTTCTTAAGACTTTTTGTTCTATCCGTGTTAAACCTTTCACATACTTTCTTGTTAATATGTTAAGATAAAATCAATAGTTAAGAAACGTTAAACTTTGAATACATTTTATTATTGAGGAATAAAACCAATTGAACATATGTCTAACTATCAATTTTAAGTTAAACTTCACCGGCTGCAAATTCAAAAAGCACTATAGAATAAAAGGCAAACGGAAACATAAAACAAATAATAAAAGAAATGAATATCAGAATTTCAGTTTTAATAATATCAAGTTTACTTATCATCACAAACGGAACCTGTTTAGATGCCCAGAATAAAGCCCAGGTTAAAATCTGGACTGTTGATGATTGTATACAATATGCACTTGAGAAGAATATTCAGATTCAGAAAGCTCATGGTAAGCAATGATATAAATGAAATAGATCTGAATTATGCAAAATCGGCATGGTACCCTTCATTAAGCGGATCTGCAAGAGCAAAACTTCAGCTGGAGCAATCAGATTAATACTACCACCGGATCACTGTATTTAAAGGAAGCAATGGAACAAATATTTCATTAAATTCAGGAATGACTGTTTTTAATGGAAACAGGATTACGGAATAATGTAAAAAAATCCGAAATTGATTATGAAGCATGACAAATATAATACTGAAGTTATTAAAGGAGACAGTAAGCCTTAGTGTTCTGAATGCATACCTGCAGGTTCTCTATTCTGAGGAACTGGTTAAAAACAGCAACGATCAGATCACTTCAACATTGAAGAACAGCTTGAATCTGGCCGGAGAAAGACTTAAACTGGGCGCAATTGCAAATTCTGACTATCTTCAGGTAAAATCACAGCTTGCTACAGAAAAACAGACTCTTGCAACTGCTGAAAGCCAGCTTGCAATTAACAGGATCACTCTGATGCAGTTGATGGAGCTTCCTGATACCAGTGACTTTTCAATTGAACATCCGAATCTGGATAGTCTGATTAATCAGAAACGGATTCCTGATCCAAAAGAAGTCTTTCAGATCTCTCTTGGAATAAAACCTGAAGTTAAAAATGCTGAACTCAACAAAAAAAGTTCTCAGATAAGTGTTGATATTGCAAGATCTGGATTTTTTCCCAAATGTTTCACTGAATGCCGGTTTATCTACTTTATATTCCAGGTTCCAAGATCAGGATCTTCATTTGGATATCAGTTAAAAATAATTTCAGTCCGGCAATCGGTCTTTCAGTGCTTCAATTCCGATTTATCTTAACAAGCAGGTGAGGACCAGTGTGGAAATCGCAAAGAAAAACACTGATAATGCAGAACTCGATGAATTGAATGTAAAAAATCAACTCAGGAAAGCCATTGAACAGGCCTGCCAGGATGTTACTTCATCTCAGATTGAGTATGAAGCAAGCATTGAAGCATACAATGCTGTAAAGGAATCATTTGATGTTGCTTCTGAAAAATATTTTCAGGGTATTATGAATTCGGTTGATTTTCTTATTCAGAAAACTACTTTATTTCTTCCGAAAGTGCACTTCTTCAATCAAAGTACAAATTGATTTTCAGTTATAAAGTGCTTGATTTTTATTCAGGATTCCCTTATCGTTCAAGAATCTAAGTAATATTCATAATAAAATAATTCAGTAATGAAAAGGAGAAGAAAAATCAGAAGTTCAGTTGTTATTATAATGACTTTATTGGTGTTGTTTACTGCCGTTTCGTGCATAAAGGGAGTAAATACCTATTCCTTTGAAACTGCAGTTGTTAAAAAGGGTTCGATAATAAATACAATTACAGCAACGGGAACTATAGAAGCTGATACAACAGTATTAATAGGTACCCAGGTTTCGGGAGTAATTAAAAAAATATATGTCGATTTCAACTCGCATGTCAAAAAAGGTCAGTTGCTGGCTGAACTTGACAAAACACCTTTAGAGACTCAGGTACAACAGGCTCAGGCCTCTCTTGATGATTCAAAGAGTGAAGTGGTATTTCAGACTGCTACTTATGAAAGATATAAGGCTTTGCTTGATAAAAAACTTGTAGCACAGGCTGATTATGATCAGGTTAAATATAATTACGATAAAGCGCGGCAAATCTGAAAACCGCCCAGGCAGGATATGACAAAGCTATTGTAAACCTGAACTATGCTTCAATCTATTCTCCGATAGCCGGAGTTGTTCTAAACCGGGCTGTTGATCAGGGTCAGACTGTTGCAGCCAGTTTCAGTACTCCCAATCTTTTTACTATTGGAAATGATCTGACACAGATGCAGGTTCAGGCTAATGTTGATGAGGCAGATATTGGCAGCTTCAGAAAGGTCAGCCTGTTAATTTTACTGTCGATGCTTATCCTACTGAAACCTTTAAAGGCGATGTAAGACAAATCAGATTACAGCCGGTTGTGACATCTAATGTTGTCACATATACTGTAATTGTCAATGCACCTAATCCTGATAAGAAACTGATGCCGGGGATGACTGCAAATATTACTGTTCTTGTTCAGAAGGTGGACAGTGTACTTATTAGTTCCGGGAAAAGCTCTCAGGTTTACTCCTGATGCTGCCTGGCTGGCTGAATATATGAAAAATAATCCGGCTCCTCAGAGACAGGGACAGGAGGAACGCAGGACAGGAGTACAGGAGGATCTAGGAACAGGAGGAACCAGAGAGCCGGCAGAAGAAATCAGCCCAGGGAACAGGTGTCCGGCCAGACTAATCCAGGTGAATTTCAGTCCGGATGCGCCAGGCAGGGAAAAAACCGGTTGTTGTCTGGGTAAAAACGGAGATAAGATTCATCGTACCCATGTTGTGACCGGAGCTATTGACGGAACAAATGCTGAAATAAAATCCGGGCTTAAAGAAGGAGATGAAGTTATTCTTTCAATGAGTCTGGCAGGCAAGTCAGGAACGACTGCTGCAGCTGCACCTACTACAACAAGTCCTTTCATGCCGACAGCGACCAGGCGGAAGAGGAAGATAAAACTGATACTACATTTATGAAGAAGCTGATTGAAATAATAAAACTGAAAAAAGATTATTATGTGGGAGAAGTGACAGTTCATGCCCTCCGGGGAGTTGATATGGTTGTAAATGAAGGTGAGTTTGTGGCTATTATGGGAGCAAGCGGATCAGGAAAATCAACAATGCTTAATATTATCGGATGTCTTGATAAACCAACTGATGGAGATTATATTCTTGATGGAATCAATATTTCCGCTCTTAGCAAAAATGAACTTGCTGCTCTGAGGAACAGGAAACTCGGTTTTGTATTTCAGACTTATAATCTTCTTCCCCGAACAAATGCTCTGGATAATGTTGAATTACCTCTGTTGTACAATTCAGCTATAAAAACAAAGGAAAGAATAGAGAGAGCCAAAGCGGCACTTGAATCAGTTGGTCTTGCAGACAGGATGTATCATAAACCTAATCAGCTTTCAGGAGGTCAGCAGCAAAGAGTGGCAATTGCCAGGTCCCTTGTTAATGATCCTGTGGTGATTCTTGCTGATGAGGCTACCGGAAATCTTGATACCCGGACATCTTATGAAATTATGGCTCTTTTTCAGGATCTTAATAACAAAGGAAAAACAATTGTCTTTGTTACTCATGAACCGGATATTGCCAGATGTGCAAGCCGGAATATTATTTTCAAAGATGGTCTCATTTTGAGGGAAAGTATAGTAAAGGACAGAATTAATGCACTCGAAATGCTTGCCAGTATTCCGGTTGAAGAAGATTAGTTAACAAAGGAACAATGAGTATTAAAAACCTTTTTAAAATTGCAATGAATGCTTTGTTAAGAAATAAACTCAGGGCTTTTCTGACAATGCTTGGTATTATTATAGGAGTTGCATCTGTCATTGCCATGCTTGGAATCGGTCAGGGATCAAAAATCAGCATTCAGCAACAGATAGCCGGAATGGGATTAAATCTTGTTACTGTTGTGCCAGGGTCACAGCAGAGAGGAGGAGTCCAGTTCGGAGCTTCAACCATGCAAAGTCTGAAAGAAACCGATGTTAATGCAATTCTTTCAGATTGTCCTGCTGTGCTTGCAGCCACACCTGAAGTAAGGGGTAACGGACAGGCTGTATTTGGAGCATTAAACTGGCCAACATCTCTTTATGGAGAAAATGAGAGCTACCTGCAGATAAGGGAACGGTCCGTTGAAACGGACGTATGTTTACTGACAGAGAAATGAGCAGCGCTGCAAAAGTTTGTCTTCTGGGACAGACAGTTGTGAAAAATTTATTTGGCCCGGGTGCAGATCCGGTCGGGCAGGTCATAAGATTTAAAAAAATACCATTTCTGGTAATCGGGGTTCTTGATCCAAAAGGATTGAATACCTTTGGACAGGATCAGGATGATTTAATACTGGCACCTTATACAACTGTTCAGAAAAGGGTACTTGCAATTACCTGGGTCCAGAGTATCTATACCTCAGCAGTTGATTCCAAATCAACTGATCTTGCAGCAAAACAGATAGAAGAAACTTTGCGAAGACACGCATAAAATAAAAGCATCTGATCAGAATGACTTCACAATCAGGAACCAGACGGAATTATTATCCACTTTCAGTTCAGTAAGCAATATTCTTACTGTTTTGCTTGGGGCAATAGCCGGAATTTCTCTTCTGGTAGGAGGTATAGGTATCATGAATATAATGTATGTATCTGTTACCGAACGAACCAGGGAAATAGGCTTGCGCATGGCAATCGGCGGAAAAGGATTTGATATATTATTGCAATTCCTTACAGAATCGATTTTGCTAAGTATTACAGGAGGTGTTATCGGTATTCTGCTGGGTATTGCAGCATCTAAGATAATAGGTATCCGCTATGTCGTGGCCTATAGTTGTATTGCCAAGTTCGGAAATTTTATCATTTGCAGTTTGTACTGTTATCGGAATATTCTTTGGCTGGTACCCTGCAAGAAAAGCATCAAATCTCGATCCGATAGATGCACTGAGATATGAGTAGATGAACCGGACGTATTACTCGGATCCTTTCAACTCTCTTTCAGCGCAGAGCCAATTATCCAGTTCATCAAATTGAGTATCTCTGTTCTCCAGATAGATCTCATAAGCTCTTCTGCGGATATTTTCTTCTGAAATTATCCTTTTAATTTCATTCGGTTCCGGATTCCGTACTTCTCCTCTTTTTCTGGTTTTAACAATTAAGTTTTCCATAGCTACATAATTTTAAATTAATAGCTTACTGTTCATAAAATAAATTAATATTTGCCTGAAACAGCACCAATAAAAACAATTATCATTTCAAGAATTTACCCTGTCAAACATATGTGTAAGATTAGAGTTTTTAATTAAGGTCAGATTAATTATTCATTAAAACCACATTAAGACTTTGTTGTCGACGCGCCATTAAATGGTCCTTAATTTATGACGTCATTTTTTGAAATGCTTTTATCGGCCAATGGTGTTATACTTCAGAATTTTGGTATCAGATCATTCGATTTTCCAATTCTTCAAGAGTCTGACCTTTTGTTTCTTTTACTTTAAACAATACAAAGAGAAATCCAATTATGCAGACTATTGAATAGATATAAAAAGTTTTATCTCCCAGTGTTTTGAATAATATCGGGAAAGTAAATACCAGGATAAAATAGGCTGACCAAAGGCATAATACTGAAATTGAAACAGCAGCAGCCCTTATTTTATTTGGAAATATTTCTGAAATCAGTACCCAGGTAACGGGCGCCAATGACATTGCATATGTCCCGATAGCAGCCAGCAAGAACCACGATACAGTTTCAGATCCGGATCTGAGTATTATTGCAGCAACAATGTATAATATGCTTAGCCCTCCAGCACCAATCAGCATAAGGGGTTTGCGTCCCAATTTATCAACAAGTAACATGGCAAGAAGGGTAAAGACAAGATTGACGCCACCAATAAATACTGTCTGTAGAAGCTGATCATCCTGAGAGGCGCCAATACTCTGGAAGATTTTAGGAGCATAATTAAATACGGTATTGATCCCGCATAATTGCTGAAAGACTGCAAGTCCTATACCCACAAGAAGGGTGGCGAGGATACCCTTTTTAAATAATTCGGAATAATTGATCTTAATAACTCCCTCTAAAGATCTTTTAATATTGATCAACGATTCATTTGCAGAAAAATCATTCCCGATCTTTTGAAGAATTTTCCTGGCTTTTTCTTCTTTTCCGGCCTTCATCAACCAGCGTGGACTCTCAGGTAACCACAGTGCCCCCATGAAAAATAAAAAAGAGGGAATTGCACCCAGGCCAAACATTGTCCTCCATGCCTCATCACCGTTGTTCCTTAATGTAAAATTTACGAGATTGGTAATTAAAATCCCTAATACGATTGTTAATTGGTTAATGGCAACCATCCGGCCTCGATAACCCGCCGGAGAAACTTCCGCTATATATAATGGAGAGAGCATAGATGCCATACCTACACCGATACCTGCAGCAAATCTTGCAGCAATAAAAAAATCTCTGGAAGGCGAAAATGCCATGCCGAGTGAGGAAAGGGCAAAAATTGTAGCTGCGAACAGAAGTCCTGGTTTACGTCCATACCTGTCTGCGAGATTTCCGGCAATCAGGCAGCCAACTATTGCTCCTAATGCCAGGCTGCCTGTTGCAAATCCTTCCCAGTATGCGTCCAGTCCAAAATCTTTTTGTAAAAATGGCAAAGCACCGGATATAACTGCAAAATCAAATCCGAAGAGGTAGCCGCCAAGTGCAGATATAAATGAAATACCTATTACATAGCCTTTTCTATATATCGCTGGTTGATTGTTCATGTTCTTTACATTATTTAAAATTGAATGATCGTTTTATATTCAGGCACAAACTCAGTCTTATTTATTTTTAAGTAGGTTCTCTGTTTGCCAAAATCAGGGATACTGGCAGGATAAGGTTGCAGATCGACCAGGTAGGTTGCATTTTTATACATCGGACGGAAATAAAAGACAAATTGTCGTGTAGATTGTGTGGCCAGAAATTTTCTCAGCCCTATCTGCCAGGGAATACCTTTATAAAAATCATCAGCAAAAAGCTCCCCATTCAGGAATCCCATACCCGTATCACCCGTATAATCTATAACAAGATATACATCATTTAACGCTTCAGGAATATTTTCAGGCAAATTAACAACAAGTTTCTTCTGCCCTACTAATTCTATTTTAACCGGTAATCTGAATTCCGGTTGAGAAATTGAAAAATTTGTCATAATCTTAATGTCAGGGATTTTTATAATCTGTCCTGCCGATATTTTCGGAGTCGTGTTTAGCTGCGGATATACTGAAAGATTATATTTGTTTTTACCATCACTCAGCAAAGTAAAAGAATCGTTATCCTGTAACACAACTGCATCCGAGAAAAACACATATTTCTTATTTTTTAGATTTACAACATATGATCTCATGGCCAAAGACCGGTTAATAACCAGTACCCTGGTTTTGGCTCCGCCTGCGCTGACAAGAAATTCAGCAGATTCGTCAGTGCATTTTACCAGCCACCTGGCTGAATTCTCTTCAATTTTTGTATTCAGAGTATTTTGAATTTTTACACCGCTCTTTGAGAAAGAAAATTCTGCTTTCATCCCTCCCGGAGTAAAGAAGACAAAATATGGTTTGGACTGATCATCACTTTTCATCAGCAATTGAGCGGTTGCATATTTAAGCAATGCACCTCCCAGGTTAAAATTAAATGGTAATATCACATTTTCACCGCTGTTAAGATCAAACCCTCCGTTTTCAGGTATTTTTATTCCCCCGTCAGTGGTTTTTAATTTTAACTGAATGTCCCTTTTATCGGTAGTAATTGTATCATCCTGGAAGTTATTCAGAAAAACAAATCCTGCATTATTATTTACCCTTACAGCATACCTCAGATCAGTAATGTTCCCGGGCATAATCTTGTCTGCGTCTTTAGGCAATACAGTCACCATTGGCGCTAAAATCTCTCCAAAATCATGAACAAAAAAATGCATTAATTTAAGGCGATGAAACCCTTCTCTGATCTGGCCATATTCACCAATAGGCGACTGGTAATCATAGGAGATCTTTGTCAATCCATATGCTTCATCACTTAAATAATTATCTATCCCACGAGGAGTTGAACCACCATGATACATATAATAGCCTATTCCATTGGCACCACTTCCCAGGCAACGGTTGATCATGGCATCAAAGCTTTTGTGCACAGCAATAGGGCGCCGCGTATAAACTGATGAAATACCTGAACCCAGCTCGGCGGGAAAAGCCGGATAATCTTCGGCTTTATATCTGACTGGCGAATAGTCGGGATATTTGTGCATATCCTTGTAAAGAAAGAATGGTGATAAATCTCTTTTGGGAGTCCAGAAGGGATAAGCATACGCCGCTGTTACCGGGATACATTCATTTGGTATAATAGCAGCATTACCCCAACCTGTTGCCGTATAAATCGGTACATCCATTCCTGCTCTCATAGCCAATGCTTTCAGTACGGACATATGATTATTGCCAAATTCAGAATAGGGATTATTCTCCCAGGCCACGCCAACTCCTTCCTGCGTTATTGAAATATCTCTTTCTGCTGCAGTAAAATCAAGGGGCTGTCCCGGATAAGTCAATCCCCATGGTGCTGCCGAATGCTGATACTCATTTTCTAACTGAATGCCTATAATTGGCCCGCCATCTTTAAAATATAATCCTTTTAATTGTTCGCCTATATTTTTAAACAGTCGTTCCACAAAAAACAAATACCCTGGATCATTTGAACGTATCTCGAGGGCTTTACCCATAAGCCAGTCAGGAAGACCTCCGTTCCTGATCTCCCCATGACAAAAAGGTCCGACCCGTACAATAACATACATATTGTTTTTGGCACATAACTCTACAAAACGTCTCAGATCATTATCCGCTTTCCAGTTGAAAACATTTTCTTTCTGTTCATGAATATTCCAAAAAACATATGTGGCAATCGTATTAATTCCTCCTGCTTTTATTTTTCTTATCGATTCATCCCAATACTGATTGGCATACCTTGAAAAATGAAATTCGCCTGTTACCGGTATAAAGGGTTTATCATTAAATGACAGAAAATAATTATTGACGGATATCTTATCTCCTTTTAAATTGGTTCCTCCAAGTTTGAGATGGCTTGAATAGAATTTGGGTTCAGGGATGTTTATATCTATTTCATGTATAGTTTGAGCGGAACTTGTGCAGATAGTCAATACAGAAATGCTGAATGATAGCAGAAAATATTTCATAATTAACCCTGTTTTGATTGTGACTGATTAAAATTTATATTATAAATCTTTCAAAGCATCCAGCATTGCAACAACATTTTCGAATGGCACATTTGCCTGAATATTATGGACCGTGTTGAAGACAAATCCACCTTTCTTATTCAGTATCCCGCATTGTCTTTTTACCTGATCCTTTACCTCATTAGGTGTGCCAAAAGCAAAAACCCTCTGGGTATCGACTCCTCCGCCCCAGAATACAATTCTTTCTCCATATTTTTCTTTCAGAAGTTTTGAATCCATCCCTGAGGCATTTATCTGAACCGGATTAATTATATCAAAGCCTGATTCAATAAATAACGGAATAAAAGATTCTATTGCCCCGCAAGAATGTTTAAATGTTTTCCATTTAGTAGTTTCATGAATCCAATTATTTACTTTTTTATAATATGGTAGCCATAGATGATTATATGTCTCCGGAGAACAGAAAGTGGAATTCTGAGTACCAAAATCCGTACCGCAGATGACTATAGCATCGATATTATTCTTAATGACAGCGAAAATCTTTTTAAGGTTCTCAATAGCGATATCAGTCTGTCTATCAAATAATTCCCTGATAAATTCCTCTCTGGTAAGTGTAGACATATACCATTCGGCCACTCCTCTTATACCCTTAGGATCTCTGAGACCAATACCGGGTACCAGCGCTACATCACCGAGTGCTGTTCCACCAATGGATGCTATTACAGCTTTATCGCTTCTCTTCAGCAAATCAACCTGAGTTTTCCAATAGACCAGATCGCTTTCAGTCACATAACCGAATTCTTCAAGATTGTCTTCAATCTTTAATTTTTTCTCATCTTATTGGTCCCTGTCTTTCTATCGCATCGAAGAAATAACCTGATTTTGGCATCATTGCACTTGGTGAAAGCGATGTGTCTCCCTCCGGATACATCAAAACATCCCCATTAATATTAAAAGTATAGTTAAAATTGGCCGGAAAAAGTACCTCTTGTCCCCATAAAGTTTGGTGAAGCTTCCAGTTTTCATTTGAAATACTAAACATATTCTTTGGTCCAAATAACCCGATGACATCAATATTCATTTCCTTTATAAGATCCGGATCGATTTCTCCTAGCATCTGATAAGGCTCTATTATTTTAACAGGCTTTTTTTCAAGACCATAATAGTCCCGAAGTTTTGCAACAATAAGAGAGTGGATTCCTGTAACGTGAGTAGAACCCAGGTCTACTACAACCTTTTCAGGCTGTCGGTGATTAATAGTTTCTAAGAAATTTTGTTTTGATGTGTTTGACATACCCATATTATTTCACTATTAAAATCTCAACAGAAGTGCCATCCAGCCCTTCAACTCTAATTTGTGCCACATCCTGGTTCTCGGCAGTTATCTGGTTACAATCAGATGTCATCGGCGCATTTTATCAGATACATTTTGCTTAATTCATCATAAGACTTAAGCTCATTTGTAACCTCCCTGTCTCTTCCGAAAAAAACATTAAGTGGTTCCCATATAAAAGTACCGTTTCCATGGTCCCCGGGCAAACCAAAGACAATTTCATGAACTTCCTTGCTGTATTGGGAATACTCTACTACATTGATTTCCTTGTTATATCTTTTTACAAGGTCGCGGGTATTGAATAAAAGATCATCAAGAGTTCCATGCCACCTTGGATAGTATGAAAGCCCTATTACATCAAAATGTACATCCCTGGCAATCATATTGTCGAGCCAGAAAACTGCTTCTTCATTTTGCCCTCCCAAAGCAATATGCATCATTATAATTATTGAAGGATCCACTTCTTTTACTCCTTCGACTCCGGCTTTCAGAAGTTCAGCAAGATTGTCAGGGTTGCCAATATGTCCATCGGGCCAAAGGATTCCATGGTTGATTTCATTTCCAATCTGAACCATTTCAGGAAGGGTTCCCTGTTCTTTTAAGGCAAACAGAACTCTTTTCGTATACATCTTAAGAGAATCTTTCAAAGAAATAAAATTAAGATCCTTCCATGCCATAGGTTTATTCTGTTGTTGCGGATCTGCCCAGTAATCGCTGTAATGAAAATTCAGAAGCAATTTCATTCCGGCTTTTTTTGCCCGAAGCGCCATTTGTCTGGTATATTTAAGTCCGCAAAATCCCATTCCAGGTGAATATCCTTTCTCATTTTCCGGATTTACAAAAATGCGTAGTCGAATATAATTGAACCCATGTCCAGCAAGAATTTCCACAACATCCTTTTCTTTGCCGTTCTCCATGAATTTAACACCCCGGGCCTCCAGCTGAGGTAGAAATGAGATATCTGCCCCGATGCTTCTTCCAGCTTCATGAGTGACTTGAGCAATTTGAACTCCCGTAGGTTTAAGAAGCTTAATGTTGGGACTAATCGTATGAATTTCATGAGATCCCGGGCGAAGACTATCAGACTTAATTTCAACTTTTATTTTATCAACCGTATTACCTGCATGAAATATCATAGGACACGAGCCATTGACAAGTTTGCTTTCCCAAACGGAAGTACCCTTTTCAGTTCTCTTGAAATCAACGGGGATTCCATTTTTTGTGCCTGTTATTTTACCATCGCCTGTGACAAAAATTTGAATTGGCACATCTGCCGTTGTAATTTGCCGGCCAGCACTGTCGACTACAAAAGCTCTGATAATTGTTTCATCTTTTCCGTCAGCCAGCATTGTTGTTTTATATGTTGTCATCACAACCCCAACAGGTTTCCCGGACGCAATGCTACTTACAGAAGCAAATTTCGAACGGTTTCCTACATTTTCATTTCTGCCGCACTGAACAAACAAAGCCAAAAGCATAATTAAGGAAGCAAAGGTTGTTTTCATTTTGAATATAATTATTAATTACTAAACGGATAAAATGTGAAATTAGCAGGAGATTCTTCGGCGAGCTCGCAAAGCTCGGTTCTTCGCTTCACTTCGTTTCGCTCAGAATGACAGACATTTGTGTTTTTGAGGAGGAGGTGGTTGGCGGCTCTGCCGCCAACCACCTCCTCCTCCCCTTTAACTTTCTAAATACTTGTCATTCTGAGCGAAGCGAAGAATCTCATACTTTAAGTCGGACAGTAATATTTATTTATTAATAATCATTTCTCATTTCCTGGTTATCTTTTTATAGGCTGCAATCATGATCATAAAGTTAGTCTATTCTGAATATTCGGGCATCATAGTTCAGGATTCTTAAGATGGATTTTTTTCTTTGGCTTATCTTTGCTGAATGATTACTGATAATGCCATCCGGGAACCCTTTTTATTCAATCCACTCAAGCACCATCTTGGATTTATAAGAGAATTCATTAATCGTAAAATTGATGAATCTTCGACTGATATAATAAAACTCACCCGGGAACTCAAACACCTGGGTACGTCTGTAATGGACATATATACCGGATCATTGTCAGTTAAAAATATCTGCATTGAAATTGAGGAGTTCCTAAAGCAAAAAGATCTTTTAACAAGGGAAGCTTATTCGATCTGGACCGGGATCAAGGTGGAAAGATTCAGGATAATCTCTCTTACCGACGGTTCCCAATGGACTTTGAAATTCCGCGATAATCCTCAAAGATTTGTACACCTTTTCCCCGCTCGCAACAGTCAGCACACATTCAGGGTAAAATCCAATACAATTAAGTCAGCATTAATATACTATATAATTATTGGAAAGGATCTCGTAACCGGTGATGATCTGAATAAGGTAAGGCCGCTTTTAGGCCTGTCTCCCATAAAAGATGCTATAGATTCGGAAGCAATTCTGGAAATGATTGAGATCCTCAGGGACTGACTCATGATTTAAACCTCACCCCGGTGAGTCATGCATTCGCTATCCGGTTCGTACAAAAAATTCAGACTTCGTACAAAAACTAAAATGTTAATCTGTATAGCGACTTAGGAGATTGATTTTTATTGTCCGGATGGAAGTATTTCATTAAAATGAATGTAAATTTGATAGTCTTCTATTTTAATTTGACCAAATCATCTGTCAGATGAAAGAAATAATTAAACTGGTTAAAATATGTTTTCTCCTTTTTACATTTTTTCTTTCTTCATGTATTCCGACCGAAAGAGAACCGGTAGTGACGACTGTTGCTATTACAAATATCACGGGAACGTCAGCTGAGGGTGGTGGTAATGTAACCCAGGATAGAGGAGTAATGGTTACTGAGCGAGGAGTCTGCTGGAACACTTATGTAAATCCAATAATCAGCGGTAATAAAACTTCTGACGGCTCTGGTAAAGGTAGCTTTTCAAGCAACCTTACAGATTTACTTCCGGCAACAACCTATCATGTACGTGCATATGCCACCAACTCTTACGGCACAGCATATGGAAATGATGTTTCATTTACAACAAGTCAATAAAAAACTTCAATCCTGACTTAATTTTTAACTTGCTGGGATATGATTCAACTTTCTCAATATGATCACTCTGAAATGTTCTCAGGTGCAGATCCAGGTTTATGGTCTGAATGA